>CALRVR020000033.1:0-3043 GCA_943371665.1 Synechococcus sp. UW140 | reverse complement strand
TGTGGGTGGCGATGCTGGCGGTGGCGCTGGGCCAGGTGGCCTGGCACTTCACGCTCATTCGCCAACGCGAGCGCGAGGGCTGCTTCACCGCCTTCCGCGCCAACCACTGGCTGGGGTTCACGGTGTTTGCGGGGGTGGTGGTCGGGTTGATCTGATGCCGCTGCGCGGGTCCGGATAGCAAGCAGGTGCTCAAGCGAGCATGGACCAGGCGATCATGGACCAAGTGCGCGTGCTGTCGTGCTGATCTTGTGGTTGCTTCCACTCGCGGTGGACGCCGAAGACGCCCACCATCACCGACACAGACCCTGCCGCAGTCAGATCACCCGGCGAGGCGCCGCCGTCGCAGTGTCTCCGCTGTTGGGTGTGCCCGTGGGCTCGATGAGCAGCATGTGGGCTTCCTTCGCTGCCCTTGGCCGGTGGCGGACACCGCGGGGCACAACGTACAGCTGGCCGGGCTGCAGCGCGACGGTGCCCACGCCATCGACATCGATTTCGAGCTCCCCTGACAGCACCAGAAAGAAATCGTCGGTGTCTGGATGGCTGTGCCATGAGAATTCACCGAGAACCTTCACGACCATCACGTCGTGGCCGTTGTATTCGCACACCGTTCGCGGCTGCCAATGGCCCTCGAAGCTGGCCAGTTTGTTCTGAAGGTCGACTGCTCTTTCCATGGTCAATCTCTGTGCTGGGGGTGTGGTGGATTCTCAAGACCTTGGAAGGTGCGGTCTTGTACGATCCGCTCATGGATGTGCAGGGTCGATCCGGTGCGAAGGACTGGGCCAGTTTCAAACCCGTTCCCCTGGCCGGGTCAACGCTGATGCGCGCGCATTTCTGCCAGCACGCGTTCGAGCGACACAGCCACGAGACCTACTCGATCGGTCTGACCCACACGGGCGTGCAACGTTTCCGTTGCGGGGGCTCGCTGCAAACGAGCCTTCCCGGCGATCTGATCCTCTTCAATCCGGACGAAGCGCACGACGGCCAGCGCGGGGCGCCGGAAGGCTTCGGCTATTCCATCCTGTATGTGCCGCGAGCCACCATCGAGGACTGCGTGGACCCGGAATCCGACGCCCGTGTGCCGATCTACTTCCGGTCGGCCGTGGTGAGAGATCCGCTGCTCGCGCACCGCTTCAACGCGGCATTGGGCGCCTTGCTGCAGCCAGGGGAGATCCTGCGGGCTGAGACGCTTCTGGGCGGGTTGATCTCGCAGGCCGTACTGCGGCACAGCGAGGCCGCTGGTCGCGTGGTCACCGGCGCTGGCGGCGCAAGCCGTCAGGCAGAACTGGCGCGGGACCACTTGCAGGCCCATTTCACCGAGAACGTCACCGTCCAGGATCTGGTGGCTGTTTCTGGTCTGTCGCGCGCGCACCTCGCCCGAGCCTTCGTGCGCCGCTTCGGGGTGCCGCCACACCTGTACCTGAACGCCGTGCGAATCCAGCGAGCGAAAGCCGAGATGCTCGCCGGCACGCCGCTTGCCGAGGTTGCGCCGGCGTGTGGGTTTGCCGATCAGAGCCACCTGACGCGGCGATTCAAGGGGGCAGTCGGGGTCCCGCCTGGTCAGTGGTTGCGACAGATGCTCGGCACGCATTGAGCGGAACACGCTCGGTCTGAACGGCACACCTCGGTGCCGCGCCAGGTCTTTGTCAAGACCGCATGGCCCAGTCCAGCGCTGCCTTGCCGCCAGCCGCCGATGCGGTGCTGACCACCGTGCCCCAGGCCATGTCGATCAGGGACAAACCCAACGGCCAACCTTTCAGCGTGGCGAGGTTGGTGAGGTCGTAGGTGGCGTACGCGATGAAGCCGAACAGCGCCGCCATTCCCAGCGTTTCGCCCCAGCCGCGGGGCGCGGCTTGCCCCAGGTGTGGCGCCACGGCGAACACGGTCACGCCCAGCGCATACAACAGGTAGAACACCACGGCCACGGGCACCACGGGCTGCTCGGCCATGAGGTGGCCGATGCCCTGCTGGTAGAGCGGCTTGGCGACGACGCCGAGCCACAACATGTCAAGTACCACCATCACGACGGCGGTTCCAGCGTAGGCGGCGGCGAAGCGGGTCATCATTGCCGGATGTTGCCTGGTCGACGGGTCCTTGTCTGTCCATCACCGAACACAACGGCTGTCTGTCCGTCGTCCGGCAGCCGCCCCACCAAGGGATTGCCGAGGATGTCGTGCTGCTGGCCCCGACGCGAGGTCACCCCCCGAACTCCCGCCCCAACTCCTCGGCCCGCGCCTGGGCCGCCTTCAAGGCCGCCTCAAACGACGCCTTCATGCCGGCCGCGTCCATCGCCATGAGCGCCGCATGGGTCGTGCCGCCCTTCGATGTGACCTGCTCGCGCAGCACCTTCGGCGGTTCGGACGAGCGCGCGCCAGGGTGGACGCGCCCACGAAGGTGCCGATGGCCAGTTGCAGCGCGGTGTCGGCGGGCTGGCACCTGCTGGCGGTGTTCGTGCTCGGCACCATCCTCATGCGCAGCGCGGGCTGCTGCGTCAACGACGTCGCCGACCGCGACTTCGACCGCCACGTCGAGCGGACCGCGCAGCGCCCCGTCACCTCGGGCAAGGTGTCCACCCGCGAAGCCTTGTTGGTGGGAGCCGTGCTGGCGCTCGCCGCGTTCGCACTGGTGCTCACCACCAATCCGCTCACCATCGCGCTGTCGGTGGCGGCGCTGGCCATCACGCTGGCCTACTCGTTTGCCAAGCGCTTCGTGTCCATGCTGCAGGCGGTGCTGGCCTACGACACCGAATACGCCATGGTCGACCGCGACGACGACATCCGCATCGGCATGAAAACCTCGGCCATCACGCTCGGCCGCGCCGATGTGCCGGCCGTCACCGCGTTCTACCTGTTGCACCTGGCCATCTGGACCTGGGCGCTGGGGTCGCTGGTGAAAGACGTGGTGTGGGTGGCGATGCTGGCGGTGGCGCTGGGCCAGGTGGCCTGGCACTTCACGCTCATTCGCCAACGCGAGCGCGAGGGCTGCTTCACCGCCTTCCGCGCCAACCACTGGCTGGGGTTCACGGTGTTTGCGGGGGTGGTGGTCG
>CALRVR020000032.1:0-6743 GCA_943371665.1 Synechococcus sp. UW140 | reverse complement strand
GGCCTCGGCCCGGGCCGCCCGCTCCCGTTCGATGCGGCGGGTGTACTTGGCGATGTCGGCGTCGTCCACGTCGGTCAGCTCTGGCGGGTCAGATGGAAGCGGTGGCTGGCGCCGTGCGGCGCCGGCTCGCGGGTGACGGTGATCGCCTCACCGAAGTGGGCCACGCAACCCTGCATGAGGCCCTCGGCCAGGTCCTCGAAATGGCGGGGCGAGTGGTAGACCAGCACCAGTTTCTGCGCATCGTGGTGCTCCACGTCGAAGCGCGGCAGCTCGGCATCGGGATAGAGCTTGAGCACCTCCACATGGATGATGCTCTCGATGCTGGAGAGAAACTGGAACGAGTTGTCGACCCCCTGGAAGAAGCTGGGAAAGCCGACCGCGAAACGACCAAAGAGGTACTTGCCGAACGCACGCACCAGATCGGTCACGCCGATGCCGGTGTGCTGCGACAGGGCCTGCACCATGGCCACCATTTCCTGGTGGGGATAGGTGCCAACGGCGGTGTATGCACCGCCATGGGGCAGGTGGGCGTCGTCGATGACGTCATCGACCATGTCGGCAGAGAACTGCTGCTCCACCATGCCCAGGAATTCGGTGAACACGACGCCTTTCATGAGCCTCTCCAGTCAAGGGAGCACCGACCATGTCCGATGGCCGTCGACCGCTCCCGTGCGACTATTTCGGACGCCGCCCCCAAAACTGAAGTACGCCTTGCCGACCCGGATCGGGCCGCAAGGCCGGAGAATGCGGCCATCCCGCCGGCGGTGTCCGGTGCGCCGACGGAGTTGACCTTGCGTCTCTTTCAAGCTTTTTCCCGCGCGTTGCGAATGGTCGTGCTGGCGGCTGGCTGGTGCGGTGCAGCCTTGGCCCAGGATGGGTCGGAATGGGCGCCACGCGGCACGGAGGCCGAAGCCACTGCATCGGCGCCTGCGCCGGTGGCGGAACTGCGGCTCAACCACCGCCGCATCGTCACCCTCAGAGCCACCTTGCTGGGCGACACGCCCGCCGACCGTGTGCGGCTGGCGCAGATTGCGCTGACCTCGGCCCTGCAGGCCGGCGGCCCCGGCCTGGTGACCCGCACCGCGCTGCCCCAGGCGGTGCGGTTCGAGCTGGACGGCACCATCCTGTTCTTTCTGGTTCCCGGCGACATCGCCCGGCCACGACCCGAGGGCCTGCTGGCGGCGTCTGCCCAGGATGTCGAACAGCAGTTGCGCACGGCCGTGGCCGAGTACCGGGAGGCCCAAGACCCCGAGCAGTGGGCGCGTGGTGCCGGCATGGCCGCCGTGGCCACTGCATTGATGCTCGGGCTGGTCCGTCTGGTGTTTCTGGCCCGCAGAAAGCTGCAGACCCGGCTGGACGCTGCGCTGCGCAACGGCGCCCGGCCCGAAGGCGCCAAGGTGGTGCTGGTGACCTACCTCGAGCAGGCCGGGTCGGCCCTGCGCGCCGTGCTGAGCGGCATCACCTGGCTGCTGGTGCTGCTGGTGCTCGACGCCTGGGCCACCTACGTGCTGCACCAGTTCGCCTACACCCGTCCGTGGGGTGAGCGCTCGACCGCATGGTTGCTGGATGTGCTGCAGCAGTTCGCGTTGGCCATGGTGGGCGCCGTGCCCGGCCTGCTGGTGGCCGGCCTGATCTTTGGACTCGCGCGTCTGGTGTCGCGCGCAACACAGGCGCTGCTGCACAGGGTGGAGCGCGGCGATGCCCACCTGAGCTGGCTGGATGCCGACACCGCCGGCCCCACACGCCGCATTGCGGCCGTGGCCATCTGGCTGTTTGCGCTGGCCATGGCGTATCCGTACCTGCCGGGCGCCAACAGCGAAGCCTTCAAGGGGTTGACGGTGCTGGCCGGCCTCATGCTCTCGCTGGGCGCCTCCAGCGTGGTGGGTCAGGCCCTGTCGGGGCTGAGCCTGATGTACTCCCGCTCGCTGCGGGTGGGCGAATACGTGAAGGTGGGCGACACAGAGGGCACGGTGGTGTCCCTGGGCCTGTTCACCACCCGTCTTCATACGGGCATGGGCGAGGAAGTGAGCCTGCCCAACACGGTGATCTTCAGCCAGCCCATCCGCAACTTCTCGCGCCTGGTGCAGGACGGCCATTTCATGATGCACACCAGCGTCACCATCGGCTACGCCACCCCCTGGCGCCAGGTGCACGCCATGCTGCTGGAAGCCGCCCGCCGCACGCCCGGCGTGGCCACCGAGCCCGCGCCGTATGTGGTGCAGACGGCCCTGTCGGACTTCTACATCGAGTACCGGTTGTGCGCCCAGAGCAACAAGAACGCACCCAGCCGCCGCGTGGAAGCCATGAACCAGCTGCACGCCCACGTGCTCGATGTGTTCAACGAGAACGGGGTGCAGATCATGTCGCCCCACTACCGCTCCGACCCGGCCGACCCCCAGGTGGTGGCGCCCGCCGATTGGGAGCCGCCGCTGGCCCGGACCGGGCCGCCTTGAACCCGAGGTTCAGATCAGAGGCCGTGCTTCCCGCTTGAACACGTTGCGCCAGTTCCAGTCCAGGAACTCGGGAGCCGGCCGGGCACCGGCACCCACGGGCGACAGCAGGTCCTGACCGTGGTGCCGCAGTTCACCGCTCATGCCACGGCTGCCGGCCAGCGCATGCTCGCTGAACACCACCTTCAGGGACTCAGGCTCCAGCGTGAAGGCACCGAGGTCGAACAGCTTGTGATGCAGGGCGCACAGTGACAGGCCGTTGGGTTCGACGTCTGGTCCGCCGGCGGTGTGCCACTGTATGTGGGCAGCCTCCAGCCCGGCCGGAATGTGGCCTACCCGCAGGTCGAAGCCGCACACGCAGCAGCGGTATTCGTAGGCGCGCAGCACGCGCTCGCGGAATGCGGGATCGCGTCGGCGCTGCTGACCACGTTGCTGCCCTCTTTGAAACGGAGTCTCCATGTCCCTGACCATCGGACCGGGCTCGCTCAGATCCAGGCCGACCGCGCTGGCAATGTCGTCGTGCAGGGTGTCCGGGAAGGTGGATTGCAGCAGCTGGCGCGCCAGCTGCGGGATCAGTTCCGGATGAGCCACCAGACCGTTCTCGACCGTTGCACTGAAGCCGCCCGACACATCGTCCCGCCGCATCACGGTCAGGCCCGGTACCGTGTTGCGTGGCAAGCCCTGCAGGTCGGCTGGCAGATCAAGCTGCCACAGCCGCCCCTGGTCGTCGGACTGCAGAAACCAGAACGGCATGTGCCGTGTCCTGGGTGCGCTCGACGGCCCGAACTCGGTCAGCAAGGCACGGAGTTCAGTCTCGATATCCGTGAAACGGAAGTGCCCCCGCAGACCCCGTTGCAATCGGCCCAGGCTCAACAGCAGCAGCAAGGGCTTGTGGGGTGCGTATGCGGCTTCCCGGCCCGGTGCGCGGCGAATGCCCTCGAACAGGGCGCGTATCTGGTCGGGGTTCAGCGAGGCCATGACTCACCAGTACCGGGCCTTGTCCGGGATCACCCAGCGCACCCCGCCCCGGGGATCGGGCAGGTCGCCCGCGTAACGCGGTATGAGGTGAATGTGCAGATGAGGAACGGTCTGCCCGGCTGCCGGGCCGTCGTTGATGCCGATGTTCCAGCCCTGCGGCCTGAACTCGGCGGTGGCTTGCTGTCGTGCTTGTTCAACCAGGGCCAGCAACGCGTCACGTTCTTCAGTGGTGATGTCGAAGAACGACCCCACATGCCGTTTCGGGATGATCAGGCTGTGACCGGGTGATACCGGAAACCCGTCGCGAATCCAGACTGCATGGTCGTTTTCGCCGGCCACGCGCTCCGGCGGCAAGGTGCAGAAGGGGCAGCCGGTTCCGGGCATGGGCGAGCGAGGTGACGATCACACGTCGATATTCCCCGCCCGCAGCGCATTCGTCTCGATGAAATCCCGGCGTGGCTCCACCTCGTCGCCCATGAGCATGGTGAAGACCTTGTCGGCCTCGATGGCGTCCTCGATCTGCACGCGCAGCAGGCGGCGCACGTTGGGGTCCATGGTGGTTTCCCAGAGCTGTTCGGGGTTCATCTCGCCCAGGCCCTTGTAGCGCTGGCGGCTGGTGGCGCGTTCGGCTTCGCTGATGAGCCACTGCATGGCCTGGCGGAAGTCGCCCACCTTTTCTTCGCGCTGCTTGTCGCCCTCGCCGCGCATGACGCGGGCGCCCTCGCCCAGCAGGTCGCGGAAGGTGGTGGCGGCGTGGGCCAGGGCGGCGTAGTCGGCGCCGTGCACGAAGTCCTGGGTGATCACGCTGCTCTTGATGTTGCCGTGGTGGCGGCGGCTGATGCGCAGCACCGGCTTGTCGGTGCGCTGGTCGAACTCGGCCGCCACTTCGGCGGGCACGCCGGTGGTGGACAGCTCACGCAGCTTGGCCTGCAGCGCCTGGGCGCTGGCGGCGGCACCTTCCATGTCGTCCAGATGGATCGACACGCCGTCGGCCATGGCGCGCAGCGCCTCGGCGTCCATGAAGGCGGACAGGCGGGCGATCACGCCCTCGGCCACCTGGTGCTTGCGGGCCAGCTCGGCCAGGGTGTCGCCTTCCAGCGTGGTCGGGGTGGCGCCGCCGGTGCTGACCTTGGCGTCCTTCAGGGCGATGCGCAGCAGGAAGCCGTCGAGTGCGGCAGCGTCCTTGAGGTAGAGCTCTTCCTTGCCGGCCTTCACCTTGTAGAGCGGCGGCTGCGCGATGTAGATGTGGCCGCGTTCCACCAGCTCGGGCATCTGGCGGTAGAAGAACGTCAGCAGCAGGGTGCGGATGTGGGCGCCGTCGACGTCGGCGTCGGTCATGATGATGATGCGGTGGTAGCGCAGCTTGGCCACGTCGAAATCGTCGGCGCCGCTCTTGCCGTCGGTGCTGCCGGCCTTGCCGATGCCGGTACCCAGGGCGGTGATGAGGGTCAGGATCTCGTTGCTGGTCAGCAGCTTCTCGTAGCGCGCCTTCTCCACGTTCAGGATCTTGCCGCGCAGCGGCAGGATGGCCTGGAACTTCCGGTCACGGCCCTGCTTGGCCGAGCCGCCGGCGGAGTCGCCCTCCACGATGTAGATCTCGCACAGCGCCGGGTCCTTCTCCTGGCAGTCGGCCAGCTTGCCGGGCAGGCCCATGCCGTCGAGAACGCCCTTGCGGCGGGTCATCTCGCGGGCCTTGCGGGCGGCTTCGCGGGCACGGGCGGCCTCGACGATCTTGCCGCAGATGATCTTGGCGTCGTTCGGGCGCTCCTGCAGGTAGTCGGTCAGCAGGCGGGCCACCACGTCCTCCACCGGGCCGCGCACTTCGCTGGACACCAGCTTGTCCTTGGTCTGGCTGCTGAACTTGGGCTCGGGCACCTTGACCGACAGCACGCAGCACAGGCCCTCGCGCATGTCGTCACCGGTGACTTCCACCTTGGCCTTCTTGGCCAGCTCGTTCTCTTCGATGTACTTGTTGATCACCCGCGTCATGGCCGCGCGCAGGCCGGTGAGGTGGGTGCCGCCGTCGCGCTGCGGGATGTTGTTGGTGAAGCACAGCACCTGTTCGTTGTAGCCGCTGTTCCACTGCATGGCCACCTCGACACCGATGTTGGTGCCCTGGTCGCTCTGGCGGTCGCCCAGCGCATGGAACACGTTGGGGTGCAGGACGGTCTTGCCCTTGTTGATGAAGTCCACGAAGCCCTTGACGCCGCCGGCACCGGAGAAGTCGTCTTCCTTGCCGCTGCGCTCGTCGATCAGGCGGATGCGCACGCCGTTGTTCAGGAAGCTCAGCTCGCGCAGGCGCTTGGACAGGATCTCGTAGTGGAAATCGTTGTTCTCCTTGAAGATCTCGGTGTCCGGCAGGAAGTGCACCTCGGTGCCGCGCTTCTCGGTGGCACCGGTCACCTTCATGGGCGAGATCTCGATGCCGTCGGCATTCTTCTCGACGATGCGGTTCTGCACGAAGCCGCGCGCGAACTCGATCTGGTGCACCTTGCCTTCGCGGCGCACCGTCAGGCGCAGCCACACAGACAGCGCGTTCACGCAGCTCACGCCCACGCCGTGCAGACCGCCCGAGACCTTGTAGCTGTTCTGGTTGAACTTGCCGCCGGCGTGCAGTTCGGTGAGCGCAATCTCGGCCGCCGAGCGCTTGGGCTCGTGCTTGTCGTCCATCTTCACGCCTGTGGGAATGCCGCGGCCGTTGTCCACCACGCTGATGGAGTTGTCGGTGTGGATGGTCACCACGATGTCGTCGCAGTGGCCGGCCAGCGCCTCGTCGATGGAGTTGTCCACCACCTCGAACACCAGGTGGTGCAGGCCGGTGCCGTCCGACGTGTCGCCGATGTACATGCCCGGGCGCTTGCGCACCGCCTCCAGGCCCTCCAGGATCTGGATGCTGCCCTCGCCATAGCCCTCGCTGGCGCCGGCCTGGTTCGCGTCGATGGTGGGCTGGAAGTTGGAGCTCTCGGGGCTCGGTGCAGCGTTGGACATGGGGACTTTCTCGATCTCAGAAAACGCCAAACCCGCTGGTCAGCGGGTCGGGCTCGGGGCAGGCTGGCGGGCGGTCGGTCAGATGCGCATGGGCATCACGACGTACTTGAAGGCGTTGTCGTCGGGGTTGGTCACCAGCGCGGAGCTGTTGCCGTCCGACAGTTCGATGCGGACCATTTCCTGCGACATGTTCTGCAGCGCGTCGATCAGGTAGGTCACGTTGAAGCCGATCTCGATCTCGGGGCCGGCGTAGTCGATGTCCAGCTCGTCCACCGCCTCTTCCTGTTCGGCGTTGCTGGAGGCCACGCGCAGCGTGCCGGCTTCGAT
>CALRVR020000031.1:0-14978 GCA_943371665.1 Synechococcus sp. UW140 | reverse complement strand
TGACCATGCAGTTGGTCTTCTTGATGGTGGCGGTGAGCTTGCGCAGCGCCTGGCTCATCAGGCGGGCCTGCAGGCCGGGCAGGCTGTCGCCCATCTCGCCCTCGATCTCGGCCTTGGGGGTGAGGGCGGCCACCGAGTCGATGACGACCAGATCGACCGCGCCCGAGCGCACCAGGGAATCGACGATCTCAAGTGCCTGCTCGCCCGTGTCGGGCTGGCTGATGAGCAGCTCCTGCAGGTTGACACCCAGTTTCTGCGCGTACTGCACGTCCAGCGCGTGCTCGGCGTCCACAAACGCACAGGTGCCGGCCTGGCGCTGCATTTCGGCAATGACCTGCAGCGTGAGGGTGGTCTTGCCCGACGATTCCGGGCCGTAGATCTCGATCACCCGGCCGCGCGGCAGGCCGCCGACGCCGAGGGCGATGTCCAGGCCCAGCGAGCCGGTGGACACGACCTGGATGTCCTCGATCACCTCGCCCTCGCCGAGGCGCATGATGGTGCCCTTGCCGAACTGTTTTTCGATCTGGGCCAGGGCCGCCTGCAAGGCCTTGGTCTTCTCGCTGTTGAGGGCGGCGTTCTTGACGGGTGCGTCCATGGGGTGGCTCCTGAGCGGTGAGTGTGTGTTGACTTCGATGGCCTTGGACCGGCCTGTGATCGCATCCAGCACTGGATGCATGCCCAGCAGTGTAGCGGCTGAATACCCGGCTTCAACGCTGATTTTTGGTCAGTTTGCCTTACCATCCGGTCATGGATTCCTCCCACGACGACCGGTGGCGCGGCGGCCACCTGGGCAGGCTGCTCGGCGAAGCACAGCGCCGGTTCGACGCCCGGGTCCTCCACCTCATGGCCACCGACGCCCAGGTGCCCCTGGCGCTGTCGAATCTGGCGGCGCGCGACCAGGTGGGTGCGGCGCACGTGCACATCACGCGCCACCTGTCGCTGCGCGGTTCGCGCCTGACCGAACTCGCGCAGGGTGCTGGCATGAGCAAGCAGGCCATGGGCGACCTGGTGACCCAGTGCGAAGCCTGGGGGCTGGTGCGGCGCGAGCCGGACCCGCGCGATGCGCGCGCGCGGCGCATCGTGTTCACCCCCGACGGACTGCTTTGGCTCGAGGGTTTCCGGCGCGCGGTGGCGCAGGCGGAGGCCGAGTTTGCGCAACAGGTGGGCGCCGAGGTGGCCACCGTGGTGGCGCTGGGGCTGGAAGCCTACGCCCTCGCGTGAACCGGCCCGATCCCTACAATGGGGCGACGATTTCGAGGAGACACGCATGCGCATCCTGATCGCCGAGGATGACCAGGTGCTGGCCGACGGTCTGCTGCGCAGCCTGCGCGCGGCCGGCGCCGCCGTGGATCATGTGGCCAGCGGCACCGAGGCCGACGCCGCCCTGATGACCAACAACGAATTCGGGCTGCTCATCCTCGACCTGGGCCTGCCCCGAATGCACGGGCTCGAGGTGCTCAAGCGCCTTCGCTCGCGGGGATCGGCCATGCCGGTGCTCATCCTCACGGCGGCCGACGGGATCGAAGAACGGGTCAAGGGCCTGGACCTGGGCGCCGACGACTACATGGCCAAGCCGTTCTCGCTGCAGGAGCTCGAGGCGCGGGTGCGCGCGCTCACGCGCCGCGGCATGGGCGGCAGCACCAACACCATCCGCCACGGTCCCCTCGAGTACGACCAGGCCGGCCGGGTGGCCACCATCGACGGCAAGCTGGTCGAGCTGTCGGCGCGCGAGCTGGGACTGCTCGAAGTGCTGCTGCAACGCGCCGGCCGCCTTGTCAGCAAAGACCAGCTGGTCGAGCGACTGTGCGAATGGGGCGAGGAGGTCAGCAACAACGCCATCGAGGTGTACATCCACCGCCTGCGCAAGAAGATCGAGAAAGGTCCCATCCGGATCGCCACCGTGCGCGGTCTGGGCTATTGCCTGGAGAAGCTGTGAGCCCGGCCTCCGGGATGGGCGCATGACGCCGCCGGTGTCGGAACTGCGCACCGGTTCACCGGCGGCACCGGAAGGCGCGCCGGCGCGCGACCGGGGTTCTGCCCGCGACGCCACCCCGGCATCCGACCGGCGCACCAGCGCAATGTCCTTCGGGCTGTTCCAGCGGGAACAGCGCAGCCTGTTCGGCGAGATCCTCGACTGGATGCTCACACCGCTGTTGCTGTTGTGGCCACTGTCCCTGGCGCTGACGTGGATCGTGGCCCAAGGCATCGCGAACAAGCCCTTCGACCGCGCGCTCGAATTCAACCTGCAGGCGCTGTCACAACTGGTGGTGGTGCGCGACGGGCAGCCGCGTTTCGTGCTGGACAGCCAGGCGCGCGACCTGCTGCGGGCCGACGACACCGACCTTGTTTACTACCAGCTGGTGAGCGCGCGCGGCGACCTGATCGGGGGTGAGATCGACCTGCCCCCACCGCCCGCTGACGAGGTGCCGGAAGCGGGTCGCCTGATGCAACGCAACGACGTGATGCGGGGCGACACCGTCCGGGTGGCCTACACCTGGCTGGCGCGCCCCGATCCACTGCGGCCGGTGCTGCTGCAGGTGGCAGAGACCACCGGTCGGCGGTCGACGCTGGCCAACGAGATCATCAAGGGCGTGATGGTGCCGCAGTTCGTCATCCTGCCGCTGGCGGTGCTGCTGGTGTGGCTGGCGCTGGTGCGCGGCATCCGCCCGTTGTCCGACCTCGAGAAACGCATTCGCGCGCGGCGCCCGGACGACCTGAGTCCGATCCAGGAGCTCGACATTCCCCAGGAAGTGGCTCCGCTCGTGTCGTCGATCAACGACCTGCTGTCGCGCCTGAAGGTGTCACTGACCACGCAGCGGCGGTTTCTTGCCGACGCAGCGCACCAGTTGAAGACCCCCCTGGCGGGTCTGCGCATGCAGGCCGAACTGGCCCAGCGCGAGTCCGATCCCGCCGGGCTGCGCGCCTCCCTGCACCAGATTGCGCGCTCGGCGGTGCGCGCCAACCACACGGTGAGCCAGCTGCTCGCGCTGGCGCGCGCGGAGACGACCGGGCGCACCTTGCCCAGCGAACCGGTCGATCTGGCCCGTTTGCTCACCACCGTCGTGCGGGACACGGTTCCGCGGGCGCTGGAGCTGGGGGTCGACCTCGGGCTCGAAGGGGTGGACGAGGTACCGCCGGAAATGCTCATCACCGGCAACCCCATCCTGCTTCAGGAGATGGTGCGCAATCTGCTGGACAACGCAATCGCCTACAGCGGTGCCGGGGGCGTGGTGACGGCCCGGGTGCTGGTGGACCGCTTCAGCGGTGTGCAGGTGGTGCAGGTGGAAGACAACGGCCCGGGCATTCCGGCCAGCGAGCGGGGTCTGGTGATGCAACCGTTCTACCGTGCGTTGGGCACCAACGTCGACGGTTCGGGCCTCGGACTGGCCATCGTCCAGGAAATCGCCCAGCAGCATGGCGCCACCGTGCACATGGAAGACGCCCACCCGGAACGGTCACGCCCTGGGTTGCGCATCTCGGTGCGCTTCGTGCCGCGGCACGAAGTCACCGAATGATCTGGCCGCGGCCCGATCAGCCCTTGTACACGTTGAGCTCGAGCCGCTCGCGCTCGACCGCCCGTGCCACGGACGGCAATGCGGCAAAGCGCTGCGCCAGGGCCCAGGTGGCCGGCATGGTGGCGGGATCGATGCCCGCGTACCCGCCCCACCGCAACAGCGTGAGCGCATAGGCGTCGAGCACGCCGGGCTTGTCGCCACCCAGCCAGGGGGACGCCTGTTGCGCGAGTTGCTCGATATCGCCCAGCAGGTCCCGATAGGTTTGCACGGCGTGCGCCTTCACGGCCTTTTGCGCCGTCTCGTCCGGGGTGAACTTGTGCGGCATGAACACGTGCGTGAACGTGGGGTGCACGGTGTTGTTCATCCACGCCAGCGTCTGCAGCGCGCGCGTGCGCGCCAGACCGGTCGCGGGCAGCAACCCGGCGTCGGGAAACTTCGCGTCCAGGTACAGGCAGATCGCCACGATCTGGGTGATGACCTCGTCGCCATCGACCAGCACCGGCACCTGGCCTTTCGGGTTGATGGCGAGGTACTCGGGCGTGCGGTGTTCGCCCTTGTGCAGCTTGACCAGCGAGGGCTCGAACACGGCACCGGCCAGCTCGAGGGCGGCGTGGGGCACGAAGGAACAGGCGCCGGGCGCAAAGTGCAGCTTGAGGCTCATGGGTACATCTCCTGAAAGGGTCTCGGTGTCAACTGAGGTGGTCGCCGACGAGCCCGGCAATCTCGAACATGGTGACGCTGTCCTTGCCGAACACCGGGCGCAGCTTGGCGTCGGCGTTGATGCGGCGCTTGTCCTTGGCGTCCTGCAGGTTGTGGGCCTTGATGTAGTCCCACAGCTTCTTGACGACCTCGGGCCGCGACACCACGCCCTCGCCAATGACGGCGGCCAGGGCCGCGCTGGGCTGCTTGCCGGTGGCGGCGGTGGTCTTGCGGGGTGCCTTCTTGGCCGCGGGCGCCTTGGTGGCGGCGGTTTTCGCGGCAGCTTTGGCCGCGGGCGCCTTTTTGGCCGCCGCTTTCCTCGCCGGCGCGGCCTTGGCAGCCGGCCGGGCGGCGGTTTTGCGCGGCGGGTACTTGCTGTCCCGGGGCTCGAACGCGAAGTTCACCTTGCCGGCCTCGGCGTCCCAGGCCAGAAACGCCTTGAACGGGCGGCGGGTGCGCATCGACACGAACTTGTCGAGCAAATCGGTCTTGCCGGTGGCCAGCAGCTTGCTCATCTGCTCGCGCGCCACCGGCTGTTGAAGAATGACCTTGCCACTCTTGAAGTCGCAGCTCGGCGTGGGTTGCGTCGCCGTGGGCACCGCCCGCGCGCACACGTAATTCGCGCCGTGCTCGTGCACCGCACCCCCGCACTTGGGGCAGGACCCGAGCGACTCGCTGGCGGAAAAGTCCACCAGTTCGCCGGTTTCCTCGTCCTTGCGGTCGTCGCCGAAATCGAATTCGAGCTTCCAGTTGCGGTCTTCCTCGCTGTGCTTGAGCACCAGTTCGGCCACGAACGGCCACCCCGCCTTGGAGCGAAAACCCTCCAGCGGACCAATGCGCTTGTCGCGAAGGAACGCCTCGGCCTCGGCGGTTTCGAAGGTGCGGCCAGCGGGTGACTTGGTGAACGAGAAGCCGCAGCCTTCGCTGTTGCCATCGGCTCCGGTGCAGGCAAAGCGGCGGTAGTTTTCCTTCACCACGCCACCGCAGTTCGGGCAGGGCGTGCCGAGGGTGGCGTAATCACCGGGCACGGTGTCGCGGTCGTACTCCTTGGCCTTCCTGACCATGCGCTCGGTCATGGCGGCGATCTCGGCCATGAAGTCGGCGCGCGAGAGCTTGCCGTGCTCCATCTGGGCCAGCTTGTATTCCCACTCGCCGGTCAGTTCGGGGCGGGAGAGTTCCTCCACCTCGAGCCCGCGCAGCAAGGTCATCAGCTGGAAGGCCTTGGCGGTGGGGATGATCTCGCGCCCTTCGCGCAGCATGTACTTCTCGTTCAGCAGGCCTTCGATGATGGCCGCGCGCGTGGCCGGGGTGCCGAGCCCCTTCTCCTGCATGGCCTCGCGCAGTTCGTCGTCATCGATCAGCTTGCCCGCGCCTTCCATGGCGCCCAGCAGGGTGGCTTCGCTGTAACGCGCCGGTGGCCGGGTCTTCAGGCCCTTGGCCTCGGCGGATTCGGTGCGCACGGTCTCGCCGTCGCGCACCGGCACCAGGTTCTGACCCTTGTCGCCTTCCTTGGCGCCTTCAACGTCCTCGGCCGCTTCCTTGCCGTACACCGCCATCCAGCCCGGTTTGACCAGCACCTTGCCCTCGGTCTTGAAGTGGTGGACAACGCGTGCCCCCACCCCCGGCGCGGCGGAGACCTTGGAGATGCGCGTGGTCACCATGAACTCGGCGCTGGGGAAGAACACCGCGATGAAGCGGCGCACCACCAGGTCGTAAAGCTTCTGCTCGGCCTCGCTCAGGCCACTGGGTGCCTGCAGGGTCGGGATGATGGCGAAGTGGTCCGACACCTTGCTGTTGTCGAAGACCCGCTTGCTCGGCTTGATGTAGTTGTTGTTGAGCGCCGTGAGTGCGTGCGGCGCCAGGTGCTTCATGCCGCTGTCGGCCAGCATCTCGAAGGTCTGCCGGACGGTGGGCAGGTAGTCCTCGGGCAGGGCGCGCGAATCGGTTCGCGGGTAGGTCAGGGCCTTGTGCCGTTCGTACAGGCTTTGCGCCAGCTGCAACGTGGTCTTGGCCGAGAACCCGAAGCGCCCGTTGGCCTCGCGCTGCAGGCTGGTCAGGTCGTACAGCAGGCCGCTGGCCTGGGTGGTCGGCTTGCTTTCTTCGGTGACGCTGGCCGCCTTGCCACGAACCGCCTCGACGATGGCCAGTGCATCGCGCTGGTTCCACACACGGTCGGCCCGCAGGTCGGCGTCGGCATCGTCCCCGGTGGGCTTCTTGAAAGCGGGATCGAACCATTTGCCCGGGTACTCGCCGGCCTCGGCCAGAAAGCTGGCGTGGATTTCCCAGTAGTCGCGGCTCTTGTGGGCGCGGATCTGCTCTTCGCGCTCGACCACGATGGACAGGGTGGGCGTCTGCACGCGCCCCACGGTGGTGAGAAAGAAGCCGCCGTCGCGCGAGTTGAACGCGGTCATGGCGCGGGTGCCGTTGATGCCCACCAGCCAGTCCGCCTCGGAGCGGCTGCGCGCCGCGTCGGCCAGCCCGCGCATCTGGGTGTCGCTGCGCAACTGCTCGAAGCCATCGCGGATGGCCGCCGGGGTCATCGACTGCAGCCAGAGCCGTTGAATGGGCTTGCCCAGCCCCTGGTACTGGCCGTTCTTCAAGCCGCCCGCGTACTGCTCGATCAGGCGGAAGATCAGCTCGCCTTCCCGTCCCGCGTCGCAGGCATTGATGAGCTGACCCACGTCCTTGCGGCGCGCCAGCTTCACCACCGCGTTCAGGCGCGACTTGGCCTTGTCGATGGGCTTGAGCTCGAAGAACGGGGGCAGCACCGGCAGATGGGCAAAGCTCCATTTGCCGCGCTTCACGTCGAACTGCTCCGGGGCAGCGATCTCCACCAGATGGCCCACGGCCGACGTCACCACGTAACGGTCGTTCTCGTAGTGGTCCTCCTGTTTGTCGAACTTGCCCGCCACCGGCGTGAGGGCACGCACGATGTCCTGGGCCACGGACGGCTTCTCGGCAATGACCAGTGTTTTGGCAAAACCTTCGGTTTTCATCTCTACAATCCGCTCCCACGCGCACCTGCGCACACGCGCACCTGTGTGCGCACACACGCGCTTGTCGTGCGCGCACCCGCGCGCACCTGCATGAAACAACCTTACCAAAGAATCCCGACGTGACGAAAACCCTTCGGAAGCCCTCGGCGCGCGCCGCCTCCCCGGCCAAGTCCAGCCCCGCACGGCGCATCCAGGTGCGGCGCTCCGGGGTGCACGGCAAGGGCGTCTATGCGGTGACCGACATCGCCCCGGGCGAAACGCTGATCGAGTACACGGGCGAGATCATCACCTGGACCGAAGCGCTGGATCGCCACCCGCACGATCCCAGCGACCCCAACCACACGTTCTATTTCCACATCGACGAAGACCACGTCATCGACGCCAAGCACGGCGGCAATTCGGCGCGCTGGATCAACCACAGCTGCGCGCCGAACTGCGAAGCCGACATTGAGGACGGGCGCGTGTTCATCCGCAGCAAGCGCGCCATCAAGGCCGGCGAGGAGCTGTTCTATGACTATGGCCTGGTCATCGACGAGCCGCTGACGCCCAAACTCAAGGCCCAGTACCCCTGCTGGTGCGGCGCGCCGCGCTGCCGCGGCACGCTGCTGGCGCCGCGGCGCGGTGGACGCGCCACCAAGCTCGGGTGAGCATGCACCCGGCCGCCTCGTTTGCGGGCAGCGCCGAGGCGCTCTGGCTGGCGGTGGTGCCGGCGTTGCCCGGCTTCACCGTCGAGGTGCTGCCGGAAATCGATTCGACCAACACCGAGCTGATGCGCCGCGCGCGCACCGGCCGGCTCGACCCGGTGCTGCTCGTGGCCGAGCGCCAGACCGCCGGCCGGGGCCGGCTGGGCCGAGGCTGGTTCAGCCAGCCGGGGCAGTCGCTCACCTTCTCACTCGGCCTCACGCTGAAGCCTGCCATCTGGTCCGGACTGTCCCTTGCGGTCGGCGTGAGCCTGGCCGAGCAACTGCACCCCGACGTGCGCCTGAAGTGGCCCAACGACCTCTGGCTCATGCAGCGCAAGCTGGGCGGCATCCTGGTGGAAACCGCTGGCCTGGCCGACACCCCCGGGGAGCCGCGTGCGGTGGTGATCGGTGTGGGCATCAACGTGGCCAGGCCTGGCCAGGCTGCACTGGACGAGGCAGCAAGAGGCGCAGCGGGGCCGATGGCCAGCGTCGCGCCGGCCGGGATGGCCGAAGTCGAAATGGGCGTGACGGCGGCCGAGTTGCTGACGCGCCTCGTGCCTGCGCTGGTTCAAGACCTGCAGCGTTTCGAGTCTGCTGGTTTTGCACCGTTTGCCGGGCGGTACGCCGCCCGAGACGCCTTGCTGGACCGGGCGGTCACCCTGAGCGACGGCACCCGAGGGACCGCGTGCGGCGTGGAAGCCGATGGTGCCCTGCAGGTGCGGGTGGGCAGCCAGATGCGGCGCGTGGACAGCGCCGAAGTGAGTGTTCGGCCATGCTGAGGTGGGTGGTCATCGCGCTGCTGCTGGCCAATGGCGTGTACTTCGCAGGCACCCAGGGCCACCTGGCCGCGTTGGGGTGGCCTGCCACCGCCGATGTGGGGGAACCGCAGCGCCTCGAACGGCAGGTCGATCCTCAGCGGCTGCGGCTGTTGAACGGCCCCAGGGGCGCCGAGCCCCCGCCGGCATCGGGACAGGGTTCGGCCACGACCGCGAGCGCCTTGCCCGCCGCGCCGGCCGCACAGCAGCCCGCAGAGCTGCCTTTGCCCACCCCGATCGAGCCAGCGCCCGCGGTGGTCACCGCCTCGGCAGAGGCGCCCGCGAGCACACCGGCATCACCGCCCCCCGTTTCGGCGGTCACCGAGTCCACGGCCTGCTGGCAGGCCGGCGGCTTCACCGACGAACAGGCCGAGTTGCTGCGCGCAGAACTGCGTCTGCTGGGCCTGAGTGGCGGTGCCTGGCAGCTCAACGAGGTTCGAAGCCCGGGCCGCTGGATCGTCTACATGGGCCGGTACGACAACGCCGCTCAGGCCAACCGCAAGAAGGCCGAGCTGCGCGAACTGGGCGTGACCTTTCGCGATGTGGGTACGCCGGGCCTGGCGCCCGGGCTGGCGCTTGGCACCTTCTCGAGCGAAGAGGCCGCGCGCGAGGGGTTGCAGCAAACCGAACGCCGCGGTGTGAAAACCGCCCGCGTGGCGCAGGAACGGGCCGAGAGCCTCACGTTCACGCTGCGCCTGCCCGCCATCACCGACGCCCAGCGCCAGCGCATCGACGGCTTGGGCCCGGCCATGGCGGGGCGCAGCCTTCAGCGCTGCAGCTGATCGGTCGGGCACGCACGAACCGGCGAGCCCGGACGTTTGTCAGGGGCTGCGCCGGCGGCGTGCGACGCCCACCGCCACCACCCATGCCCAAAGGCTGGCGCCCCACCACCAGCCCAGGCTGCCGCCACCGCCGCCTCCGGTGGCCGGTGGGTTGGCCGCCACCACTGTCAGCGTGTCGGTACCGCTCTGCGAACCATCCGACACGGTCAGGCGGAACACCCAGCGACCCTCCCGGTTGGGGAGCTGCACGGTGGCGCGAGCGGGGTCGGCCGCCGGCTGGATGGTGATCGGATCGCCGCTGACCAGCGACCATGTCCAGGTCTGGATGGCTGGCTGACCAGGGGCGTTGATGCTGCCACTGCCATTCAGCGACACCAGCGCACCCGGCAACACCGTGCCGACCGGCGCGATCACGGCGGCGGGTCCCCGGGCCAGCTGCACGGCGAGCGAGGCGTCGAGCAGGCCGGTGCCGCAGGTGGTGGTGGTGCAGTTGCACACCGTGGTGTTGGCCGGGCCGCAGGCCGCTGCCTGGGTGCTTGTATGGGGGCGCACGGCCGCCTTGAGGCGGTCGGTCAGGGCGTTCACGGTGAGCGACGGATTCAGTGCCAGCATCAGGCTTGCGACGCCAGCAGCCTGCGGCGCCGAAAAGCTGGTGCCTTGCTTGTACCCGATGACATGGGTGGTGGGCTGCCTGGTGCCCGCGTTGTCGGGTGCAAGAATCCAGGTTTCCGTGTCGTCGAAGGGGCGGTAGGTGGTGTTGAAGTCGCCTGAGTTCTCGGAAGAGCCCCCCGGGGCGGACAGCGCCACGTTGGCCCCAAAGCTGGAGTACTCGGCCTTGGCGCCGTCGCGGCGGACCGACGCCACCGACAACACGCCGGGGCAGTCGGCGGGACGCGTGAGGGGTCCGGCGCTGTTGCCCGCGGCGACCACCAGCAGCGCGCCGGCCGCGGTCACGTCCTGAATCAGGCTCTGGTAGGCCGCGTTGCAGGCCCCGCTGCCCCCGAAGCTCAGGTTGATCACCTTCGCGGGCGTGGGATTGGTCGGCACGCCGTTCACCGGCAGACCGGCGGCCCAGCGCACGCCGTCGAGCAAATCGGACAGGCGCGCGCCGCACTTGCCCGAAATGCGCACCGGCAGGACGCGCGCGCCCCAGTTGATGCCAGCCACGCCAACCGCGTCGTTGGGCCTGGCTGCGATCTGGCCGGCAATGAAGGTGCCATGCCACGAACTGTCGGCAAGGTCGCACTGGTCGAACAGCGGGTTGGCCAGGTCGTTCGTGTCGATCCAGTCGCCCTCGTCCCTGGGATTCGCGTCGCGACCGTCGCCATCGTTGGAGATGGACAGCTCGCTGACGAAGTCGTAACCAGGCAGGAGGCGACTGGGTGCGCCTGCGTCGTTGGCAAGGTCCGGGTGGTCAGCCAGGATGCCGCTGTCCACCACCGCCACCACGGTGGGTTTACCGACACCCGTCTCGATGTCCCAGGCCGGCGGCAGGTTGAGGGCGCCGGGCTGGTACCCACCCGGCAGGCCGGTCGTGGGGGCCTTCAGGTGCCACTGGGCACTCCACAAGGGATCCGTGGGCTCGAGCTTGCGCTTCTCGATCTCGTCGGGGACCACCCAGGCCACGTCGGGGTGCAGCCGCAGCCGGCGCATGGCGTCTTCAAGGGCCGCACCTTTCAGGGGCTGCGGCAGGTTGATCAGCGCGGCCCGTCCGGCCTGCGACACGCTCTTGACGGGCACACCGCTGTCGCGGGCCAGTTTCAGGGTTCGTTCGCGAGAGTTGCTGGCCGCCCGCGCCCAGGCAGCCTGCTCGCGTGAACGGCGGTCGGCCCAGGGTCCGCGGTCGGTTTGCTCTTTCGCGAGGTCGTCGGCCGCCGCGCGGTACCCCACGATCAGCCCCAGGGCAGGGGTCTGCCCAGCGGCGGGCGTGCTGGCCTGCGCCACACCCGATAGTGTAAGTGCCAGCACCGTCAGGGCGGAGCGGAGGGTGGAGGCGTTCGGGTCAAATCGGCGCATCCCGATTTGTAGCATCCCGTCACCCCGGTTACAGGGGGCACCATGCAACGAAGCGTGGTTGACCGCCCGGACGGTCGATCGTCAGGCAGGAACGGCGGTGCCTGCGGGTTGGCGTTCGAACCACGCCAGCGCATCGTTCCACAGAGGCTGTGCCCGCGGGCGGAAATAGCCCATGTGGCCGATCGGCCCGAGGCCGGCGCGCTGGCTGTCGAGCGTGACGGACTGGACGGACGCGTTGCGATAACCCGACATGAAGGCGTCCCGGGACGCGGGGGGCGCCCAGGCGTCGTCGATGGCGTTGACCGCGACGATGGGGAAGCGCACCTGGTCGAACCGGGCGGTCACGTCGCGCATGCCGGGATCGTCGAAGAAGTAGCGCGGGAAGCGGCACCAGTGGCGCCACTGGCGGTACACGTCGATCGGCAGGTCTTCGCCCATGCCCAAACGGCTCCACGGCAGGTAGCCGGCCACACGGGTCATCAACGGGCCGAGCACGTTCCACATGAACTGCACGCGCAGCCGCTCCATGGGCGGCATCCACCCGTGCCAGCCGGCACCGGTGGCGAAGGTGTAGGCGGCGTCCACCCATTCGGGGTGGGGCAGCAGGCCCAGCGCGTGTCCGCCGTACGAATGCCCGACCAGCCACAGCGGCACCCCGGGCTGGCGCATGTGGGCCACGCCCGCAGCCAGGTCGAGCCGGCCCCAGTCGAGGTAGTTCATGCGGAAGCCCTTGAGCGAGCGCGGGGCCGACTGCCCGATGCCGCGGTAGTCGAGCGTGAGCACGTCGATGCCCTGGGTGGCCATGTGCTGGGCAAACCGCTTGTAGAAACCCTGTGGCACCGCCGTGGCACCGCCCACCACCAGGTGGGCACGGGGAGTCACGGGTGAGTGGTAGCGGTGGGCCGTGAGCGGATAACCGTCGGCGGCGTGGAGGGTGAAGCGTTCGATGCGGGCGGCATCGGGGTCGGACGGGGTCATGTGCGGTGCTCCTGGGTTGGGCTGCCGGGCAGCAGGGCCAGCAGCGTGTCGGTGACGGATTGAATGGGTTCGATGCTGTGCGCCACCCGGGCCTGCAGCAGACCGCCTTCGTAGGCGGCCACCAGCAGCGCGGCCACGCCAGCGGCCTGCGCGGGCGGCATGCCGGCCGCCTGGAGACCCTGGGCGATGCGGTCGCGCATGCGCGCAAAGGCCCGCGCCAGGGCTTCGCGCAAGGCCTTGTCTTCGGGCGTGGATTCCAGCGCCACCGAGGCCAGCGGGCAGCCGGCCTCGAAGCCGGTGTCGCGCAGCCGCTCGGTGGCACCCCGGATCCACAGGCGCATGGCGGTCATGGGGTCGGGCGTGTTGGCGAGCAGCCGGTCGAGGCTGGCACCCATGCGGTCGACCACGGTGTCGATCGCCGCGATGGCCAGTTCGGTCTTGCCCCCGGGGAAGTGGTGGTACAGCACGCCCTTGGGTGCGCCGGCCGCCTGAAGCAGCTCGGTCAGGCCGATGCCATGCAGCCCGCGCCGACGAAGGGCGTCGGTCATGGCGGCGATCAGGCGTTCGCGGGTGCCGGGTTCGCCGGCGGCGGATCGGGTGGCGGACATGGGCACATTCTCTAGACCGGTCGGTCTACTTGCAAGCGCCGATCGTCGCCCGGGCGACCCTGCGGCCCCCGGCGCCGCGGGATGGCCCACGAAAAAGGCGCCCGCAGGCGCCTTTCAATCAAGTCAGGGTGCGCTTACTTGCTCGCAACCACACGAGCCATTTCGAGGCACTTGTTGGAGTAGCCCCATTCGTTGTCGTACCAGCTCACCACCTTGATGAAGGTGCCGTCCAGCGCGATGCCGGCGTCGGCGTCGAAGATCGAGGTGCGCGCGTCGCCGCGGAAGTCGGTGGCCACCACCTTGTCCTCGGTGTAACCCAGCACGCCCTTCAGGGCGCCTTCGCTCTGGGCCTTCATCTCGGCGCAGATCTCGGCATAGGTGGCGGCGTTGTTCAGTTCCACCGTCAGGTCGACCACCGACACGTCGCTGGTGGGCACGCGGAAGGACATGCCGGTGAGTTTCTTGTTGAGCTGCGGAATCACCACGCCCACCGCCTTGGCCGCGCCGGTGCTGCTGGGAATGATGTTTTCCAGGATGCCGCGGCCGCCGCGCCAGTCCTTGTTGCTCGGGCCGTCCACGGTCTTCTGGGTGGCGGTGGCGGCGTGCACGGTCGTCATCAGACCGCGCTTGATGCCCCACTTGTCGTTGAGCACCTTGGCCACGGGCGCGAGGCAGTTGGTGGTGCAGCTGGCGTTGCTGATGATGGCCTGGCCGCTGTAGGTGTCGTGGTTGACGCCGTAGACGAACATGGGCGTGTCGTCCTTGCTGGGCGCGGACATGATGACCTTCTTCGCACCCGCAGCGAGGTGCTTCTCGGCGCCGGCCTTGTCCAGGAAGATGCCGGTGGATTCGATCACCACATCGGCGCCGACCTCGCCCCACTTCAGCTCGGCCGGGTCCTTGACGGCGGTGAGGCGGATCTTCTGGCCATTGACGATCAGGTGGTGGCCGTCGACCTTGACGTCACCGTCGAAGCGGCCGTGCACGCTGTCGTACTTGAGCATGTAGGCCAGGTAGTCCGGCTCGAGCAGGTCGTTGATGGCCACGACCTGGATGTCCTTGAAGTTGGCAATCGCCGCGCGAAACACCATGCGCCCGATGCGCCCGAAACCGTTGATACCGACCTTGATCGTCATGCTGCGTTCTCCAGGGTTTTGAATCGAAGGGAAATCACTTGGCCAGCACAGCACGCACCGTGTCGGCCACGTTCTCGGGGGTGAAGCCGAAGTGCTTGAACAGCACGGGCGCGGGCGCCGACTCACCATAGGTGTCGATGCCCACCACCGCGGACACGCCGTACTTCCACCAGTAATCGCTCACGCCCGTTTCCACCGCCACGCGCGGCAGGCCGGCGGGCAGCACCGACTGCTTGTAGGCGGTGGTCTGGCGATCGAAGGTGTTGGTGCCCGGCATGGACACCACGCGCACGGCAATGCCGTGGTCGCGCGCCAGCAGCTCCTGCGCCTTGAGCGCCAGTTGCACTTCGGAACCGGTGGCGACGATGACGGCCTGGGGCTTCTTCTTCAGCCCCACCTCGGCCGGCTCGGCCAGCACGTAGCCACCCTTGGCGATGTCGCCGAGGTCGCTCTTGGGGGCATAGGGCAGGTTCTGGCGCGACAGCAGCAGCGCCGTGGGGCGGTGCCGGTTCTCCAGTGCCACGGCCCAGGCCACGGCGGCTTCCGCGGTGTCGGCGGGGCGCCAGACGTCCAGGTTGGGAATCAGGCGCAGGCTGGCGGCGTGCTCGATGCTCTGGTGCGTGGGGCCGTCTTCGCCCAGGCCGATGGAGTCGTGGGTGAAGACGTGGATGACGCGCTGCTTCATGAGCGCGGCCATGCGGATGGCGTTGCGCGAGTAGTCGCTGAACGTGAGGAAGGTGCCACCGTAGG
>CALRVR020000030.1:0-15552 GCA_943371665.1 Synechococcus sp. UW140 | reverse complement strand
CCCCGGCAGAGGCCCCGGCCGCTGCGCCGGCAGCGGCTCCAGCTCCCGCCCCGGCCGCACCGGTGGCCGAGGCACCCGCCCCTGCGCCGGCTCCCGCTCCGGCGCCCACCGTGGCAGCGCCGCGTCCGCCCGCCGTGCCGGCGCCGGCGCCTGAAGAGCCGAGTCTCATCGACAGCCTTGCCGAGAATCCCATGGTGCTGCCCGCCGCCGGCGGCCTGCTCGCCCTGCTGCTGGGTTTCGGCGTGTGGCGCATGCGCCAGCGCAAGACTGCATCCAACGTGGACAGCTCCTTCCTGGAGAGCCGCCTCCAGCCCGATTCGTTCTTCGGCTCCAGTGGCGGGCAGCGCATCGACACCGCCGAGGCCATGGCTTCGGGCTCCTCCATGGTCTATTCGCCCAGCCAGCTCGACGCCGCGGGCGATGTCGATCCGGTGGCCGAGGCCGACGTGTACCTCGCCTACGGCCGCGATCTGCAGGCCGAGGAAATCCTCAAGGAGGCCATGCGGAGCACCCCGACGCGCGTGGCCATCCACACCAAGCTGCTCGAGATCTACGCCAAGCGGCGCGATGCCCGGGCCTTCGAGGTGGTGGCCAGCGAAGCGTTCGGTCTGACACAGGGCCAGGGCCCGGAGTGGGATCGGGCCTGCGAGCTCGGCCGGGAACTGGACCCCACCAACCCCCTGTACCAGCCCGGTGGCCAACCGGCCGCCAGACCCGGTGCCGCGCCGGGTGCCGGCCCGGGTCCGCAGAACACCATGCCGTTCGGCCCGAGCACCGTCAACCTCGGGACGGGCCCGGCCACCGGCGCCGGAGCACTCGACCTCGACCTCGACTTCTCGCTCGATGACAACGCGCCACAGGTGGCCGAGCGTCCTGCTGCCATGGCCGTGTCCGACATGGGCGATCTTGGTGCCACCGAGGCGTTGACGGCTCGGGCACCACAGGCGGTTCGGGCCGAACCCGCAGCCATGGACATGGATTTCGACCTCGACCTGCCCGCCTCGACCCGCAGCGCCAAGGTCGAAACCGCACCCGCCACGCTGGAAGTGCTCAGCATGAACACGGGCGGAGCCGACAGCCTTGCGGCCCCGACCTTCGACCTCGACCTGGGTGGCGCTCCCGCCACCGTGGCCCCGGACGTCGGCGGCAGCTCGGGCATGATGGATTTCAACCTCGGCGACCTCAACCTCGATCTCGACGCCGGCAAGGGCAAGGAGCCCGAGACGGTGGCCCCCACGCCGGGTGAACTCAGCGAAGAGAACCCGCTGGAAACCAAGCTGTCGCTGGCCGAAGAGTTCCGGGCCATCGGTGACTTCGAAGGTGCGAGGTCACTCGCCGAGGAAGTGCTCGCCGAGGCCTCCGGCTCGCTCAAGTCCAAGGCAAGCTCCTTCCTGGCCGATCTGGCCTGACGCGAACGCTTGACCGTCACCCCCGACGATCCCCGCACGCCCGGCCCGATGCAACGCATCGCGCTGGGCGTGAGTTTCAATGGGCGCCGCTACGCCGGTTGGCAGAGCCAGCCCGATGGCAACACGGTTCAAGACGTGCTGGAAGGCGCCCTGGCCAGCTTCTGCGCGCTGCCCGCGGTCGGCACGCTGTGCGCAGGCCGCACCGACGCCGGGGTTCACGGGCTGATGCAGGTGGTGCATTTCGACACCCCGCTGGACCGCCCCGAGCATGCCTGGGTTCGTGGCACCAACAGCTTTCTGCCGGCCGACGTGGCCGTGCAATGGGCCCGCAAGGTACCGGACACCTTTCACGCACGCGCCAGCGCCCTGGCGCGCCGCTATGCCTACGTGTTGCTCGAATCGCCGGTCCGCCCGAGCGTGGACGATGGCCAGGTGGGGTGGGTGTTTCGTCCGCTGGCGATGGAACCCCTGAAACAGGCCGCCAGCCTGCTGATCGGCGAGCACGATTTCACGTCGTTTCGCGCCTCGCAGTGCCAGGCGCACACGCCGGTCAAGACCCTGCGCCGGATCGACATCAGCCGAAGGGGCGCCTACTGGCGTTTCGAGTTCGAGGCCAATGCGTTCCTGCACCACATGATCCGCAACATCATGGGCTGCCTGATCGCCATCGGCAGCGGCAACCGCCCGCCCGAGTGGATGGGCGAGGTGCTGGCCGCCCGCAGCCGCGACGCCGCGGCCCCCACCTTCGCCCCCGATGGCCTTCACTTCCTCGGTCCGGTCTACGATCCGGTCTGGAACCTGCCCGACCGCACGCCCGCCTTCGACTGGCTGCCCTGATGAATCCGCACCGCACACGCATCAAGTTCTGCGGCCTGACCCGCGAGGCCGACGTGGACGCGGCCGTGCTGGCCGGCGCCGATGCCGTGGGCTTCGTGCTTTACGAACACAGCCCGCGCTGCGTGGCGCCCGAGCGGGCCGGCCAGCTGGCCCGCCGCCTGCCCGCATTCGTCACGCCGGTGCTGTTGTTCGTCAACGCCAGCCCCGAATGGATCGACCGGGGCCTGCAGGCGGTGCCGCAGGCGCTGCTGCAATTCCACGGCGACGAAACACCCGCCGACTGCGGCGCGGTCATTCGCCCGTTCCTCAGGGCAGCCCGCATTCCGACCGGCCCTGCCGGGAAAAGCTTCGATCTCCTACAATTCGCCGACGACTTCTCCGCAGCCCAGGGCATTCTGCTCGACGCCCATGTCGAGGGCTTTGGCGGCGGCGGTCAATCCTTCGACTGGACGGCATTTCCTTGGTCACATCCTCGACTAAACGCCAGCTCTCGCCTCGTTTTGTCTGGTGGACTCACGCCTGCAAACGTGATCGATGGCATTCGCCTCGTCAGGCCCTGGGCCGTTGACGTGAGCTCCGGCATCGAGGTGTCCAAGGGCATCAAGAGCGCCGACAAGATGCAGGCCTTCGCGGCCGCCGTGCGCGCCGCCGACGTGGCGCCCTCCTCCCCGTCCTGACCCGTTTTTGCGGGAACCGACGGGCAACCCCCGACAGGATTCCCCATGCAGACCACCTACCAGCAACCCGACGCCCGAGGCCACTTCGGCATCTATGGCGGCAGTTTCGTGAGCGAAACGCTCACCCATGCCATCAACGAGTTGAAGGCCGCCTACGCCAGGTACCAGCACGACCCCGAGTTCCTCGCCGAATTCCGCCGCGAGCTGGCGCACTTCGTGGGCCGGCCCAGCCCCGTGTACCACGCGGCGCGCACCAGCCGCGAGGTGGGCGGTGCACAGATCTTCCTCAAGCGCGAAGACCTCAACCACACCGGCGCGCACAAGATCAACAACACCATCGGCCAGGCCATGCTGGCCCGCCGCATGGGCAAGCCGCGCATCATTGCCGAAACGGGCGCCGGTCAGCACGGCGTGGCCACTGCCACCATCTGCGCCCGCTACGGGCTCGAGTGCGTGGTGTACATGGGCAGCGAAGACGTGAAGCGCCAGAGCCCCAACGTCTACCGCATGAAACTGCTCGGCGCCACCGTGGTGCCGGTCGAGTCGGGCAGCCGCACGCTCAAGGACGCGCTCAACGAGGCCATGCGCGACTGGGTGGCCAACGTCGACAACACCTTCTACATCATCGGCACGGTCGCCGGCCCGCACCCCTACCCGATGATGGTGCGCGACTTTCAAAGCGTGATCGGCCAGGAATGCCTGAAGCAGATGCCCGAGATGCTGCGCGAGGCCAACTGCCTGGGCGATCAACCCGACGCCGTGGTGGCCTGTGTGGGCGGCGGCAGCAATGCGATGGGCATCTTCCATCCGTACATCGCCCACGAGGGCACCCGCCTCATCGGCGTCGAGGCCGCCGGAGAGGGCCTGGAGAGCGGCAAGCACTCGGCCTCGCTGCAGAAGGGCAGCCCCGGTGTGCTGCACGGCAACCGCACCTACGTGCTGCAAGACGACAACGGCCAGGTCACCGAAACGCACAGCGTGAGCGCGGGCCTCGATTACCCGGGCGTCGGGCCCGAGCATGCCTTTCTGAAGGACATCGGCCGCGCCGAATACGTCGGCATCACCGACGCCGAGGCGCTGGAGGCCTTTCACCACCTGTGCCGCACCGAGGGGATCATCCCCGCCCTCGAATCGAGCCACGCGGTGGCCTATGCCATGAAGCTGGCCAGGACCATGAAGCCCACGCAATCCATCCTGGTGAACCTCTCGGGCCGCGGCGACAAGGACATCGGCACCGTGGCCGACCTGTCGCACGCCGACTTCTATTGCCGCCCGAGCTGCCGGGGCCAGTCGGTCAAGGGTGGCGAGGCCACCATCGAGGTGAAGCGATGAGCCGCATCGACACCACCCTGGGCGCGCTCAAGGCGCAGAACCGCAAGGCGCTGATCCCGTTCGTCACCGCCGGCTTTCCCTACCCGGACATCACGGTCGATCTGATGCACGGGATGGCCGAGGCCGGCGCCGACGTCATCGAGCTCGGCGTGCCCTTCTCGGACCCTTCGGCAGACGGGCCGGTGATCCAGAAGGCCGGCGACCGGGCACTGGCGGCCGGCATCGGCCTGGTGCAGGTCATCGCCATGGTGCGGCGCTTTCGCGAGCGCAACGCCACCACGCCGGTGGTGCTTATGGGTTACGCCAACCCGATCGAGCGCTACGACCAGAAGCACGGCGCGGGCGCCTTCGTGAAGGACGCGGCCGAGGCTGGTGTGGACGGCGTGCTGGTGGTCGATTACCCGCCCGAAGAGTGCGAGGATTTCGCCCGCGCCCTGCGCGAGCGCGACATGGACCTGATCTTTCTGCTGGCACCCACCTCGACCGACGAGCGCATGGCCCAGGTGGCGCGCGTGGCCAGCGGCTACGTGTACTACGTGTCGCTCAAGGGTGTCACCGGCGCGGGAACGCTCGACGTGTCGCAGGTCGAGGCCATGCTGCCGCGCATTCGCCAGCACGTGCACATTCCGGTGGGCGTGGGTTTCGGCATCCGGGATGCGGAAACCGCCAAAGCCATCGGCCGGACCGCCGACGCGGTGGTGATCGGCAGCAAGCTGATCCAGCTGATCGAGAACGAACCGCACGAGAAGGTGGTCGGCATCGCCGGTCAGTTCCTGCGCACCATCCGAAAAGCGCTGGACGCATAATCCCGCCTCGCGCCCCTTCCTCCCTCTGGAGACCCGCATGTCCTGGCTCGAAAAGCTGCTCCCGCCCAAGATCTCGCCCACCGACCCCACCGAGCGCCGCAGCGTGCCCGAAGGGCTGTGGGTGAAGTGCCCGAGCTGCGAGGCCGTGCTGTACAAGAACGACCTCGAGAAGAACCAGAACGTGTGCCCGCACTGCGCGCACCACCACCGCATCGGCGCCCGCCAGCGGCTCGATGCCTTCCTCGACGCCGAAGGGCGCTACGAGATCGGGCAGGAGGTGCTGCCGGTCGACGCCCTCAAGTTCAAGGACAGCCGCAAGTACCCCGAGCGCCTGAAGGAAGCCCTTGAATCCACCGGCGAGACCGACGCGCTGATCGTCATGGGCGGCGCCGTCAAGGGCATCAGCCTGGTCGCGGCGTGCTTCGAGTTCGACTTCATGGGTGGGTCGATGGGTTCGGTGGTCGGCGAGCGCTTCGTGCGCGGTGTCGAGGAAGCCATTGCCCAGAAGGTCCCCTTCGTGTGTTTCACGGCCACGGGTGGCGCACGCATGCAGGAGGGCCTGCTCTCGCTCATGCAGATGGCCAAGACCAACGCATCGCTGACGCGGCTGGCCAAAAAGGGCCTGCCCTACATCAGCGTGCTCACCGATCCCACCATGGGTGGCGTGAGCGCCGGCTTCGCTTTTGTCGGTGACGTCGTGATCGCGGAGCCCAAGGCACTGATCGGGTTTGCCGGGCCCCGCGTGATCGAGAACACCGTTCGCGTGAAGCTGCCCGAAGGCTTTCAGCGCGCCGAGTTCCTGCAGACCAAAGGCGCGGTCGACTTCATCTGCGACCGCCGTGAACTGGCCGGCACCGTGGCCAGCCTGCTGGCCATGCTGCAACGACAGAGCGCCGACGCGGTGGTGACGGATTGAGCGCCACGGCATCGTCCGAAGCGCTCAAGCTGACGCAGCTTCCCCTCTTCCCGCTGCAGACCGTCCTGTTCCCGGGCGGCTGGCTGCCGCTGCGCATCTTCGAGGTGCGTTACCTCGACATGATCGGCCGTTGCCACAAGGCGGGTGCGCCGTTCGGCGTGGTCAGCCTGAGCGAAGGCAGCGAGGTGCGCCGCATCGATCCCGGGGCACCGGCCGGTGGCGCCGCGTTTGCCAAGGAAGACTTCCACCCTGTGGGTGTTCTGGCGCAGATCGAATCGCTCGAAAAGCCCCAGCCCGGCCTGCTCATGATCCGCTGCCGCGGCGTGCAGCGTTTCCAGGTGACCCGGCGCAGCCAGCTGCCCCATGGCCTCTGGGTGGCCGACGTGCAACTGCTGCTCGCCGACACCGTGGTGCCCGTCCCGGAAGACCTCAAGGCGGTCTCCGACGCGCTGCAGCGCGTGCTGGCCGGCCTGAAGGAACGCCACGCCGATTCGCTCGACCAGTTGCCGATCCAGGCGCCCTACCTGTGGGACGACGCTGGCTGGGTGGCCAACCGGTGGGCCGAGCTGCTGCCCACCCCGAGCAACCTCAAGCAACGCCTCATGGCGCTGGACAATCCGCTGTTGCGGCTCGAGCTGGTCGCCGACCTGCTCGACAAGCTCGGTCTGGACCGCTGACCCCCCAGTGCCGGACCGGCGGGTTCAGGGCAACAGCGACAGCGCGTGCATGTAGCGCGCGTTCACCATCAGGTCGTCCCAGGCAGGTGCCGGTGCCCCAGGCAGCAGCGACAGGCGCCGCTCATCGCTGGCGGCCGACGGTGTCCACCAACCCTTGACCACCGCCTCCGACAGGTCTTCGATGGCCTGATCGATCGGTGCTCCACCATCGACCACGCACTGGTTGCACAACAGCACCATGTCGCAGCCCGCGTGCAGTGCCGCCAGCGCCGCTTCACTGAAATCCACCGCGCGGCCGTCGATCTGGCGCGCCGCGGCCATGCCCAGATCGTCGCTGAACACGGCCCCCGAAAAGCCCAGTTGCGCGCGCAGCACGTCCTGCAGCCAGCGCGCCGAGAAACCGGCCGGGCGCTTGTCGACCTTGGGGTAGATCACGTGGGCAGGCATCACGGCGCTCAGGCTCGCCGACAGCCATTGGTACGGCTTGACGTCGTCGGCCAGAATGGCCTTGAGCGAGCGGTTGTCGTGCGGGATTTCGTGGTGGGTGTCACCCTTGACGAAGCCATGCCCGGGAAAGTGCTTGCCGCAGTTGGCCATTCCACTCTGTCGAAGCCCATGGGTCAGGGCCTGTGCCAGCAGCGCCACCACCCGGGCATCGCGACCGAACGAGCGGTCACCGATCACCGAACTGCCGCCGTGGTCGAGATCGAGCACCGGCGCAAAGCTCAGGTCGACGCCGCAGGCGCGCAGCTCGGCGCCGAGCACGAACCCGGCCGCCGTGGCGGCATCCATCGCTCGCAGGGCGGCGTCGCCACTTTCATCACCCGACATCCACAAGGCACCGAACGCGGCCATGGGGGGCAGCGGGGTGAACCCGTCGGTTCGAAAACGCTGAACCCGACCGCCCTCGTGGTCCACCGCGATCAACAGGTCGTGGCGCACGGCCTTGATGTCGGCACACAGATCGGACAGCTGGGCCCGGTTCTGCCAGTTGCGCCCGAACAGGGTGACGCCCCCCACCAGCGGGTGGGCCAGGCGCTGGCGGTCGGTGTCGGTGAGCGACAGGCCGGCAACGTCGATGATCAGGGGGGGGGCATGGGTCATGGCAGTGGCTGGGGCGGGGTGTCGGTTTCGACCACCACGAAGCTCGCGGCGTAGTCGGTTTCGTCGGTCACGGTCACGTGCGCGCGCAGGCCGCGCGCCTCGAACCATTGCCGGAGCTCTCCGTGCAGGACGATCACCGGCTGCCCGCTCGGCAGATTGGCAATTTCGCAGCGGCGCCAGGTCATGGGCATGCGCATGCCCATGCCGATGGCCTTGGAGAACGCCTCCTTGGCCGAGAACCGGGTGGCGAGGTAGCGCAGGCCGCGCTGGGGCCAGCGCGCGCTTCGGCGCTGCCAGACCGCGAACTCGCCATCGGCGAGCACCTTGCGCGCAAAGCGCTCGCCCTGGCGCTCGAAGGTGGCCGCGATGCGGCGCACATCGCAGATGTCGGTGCCGATGCCGTAGATCATCGGAACGCGTCGTCGATGCAGCGGTTGTAGGCGCGAATGGTGTCGGGATAACCCAGCTCGAGGGCGTCGGCAATCAGCGCGTGGCCGATCGACACCTCGCTCACCCCCTCCACCGCGCGCAGGAACGGGGTGAGGTTGTCGCGGTTGAGGTCATGACCGGCGTTGACCGCGAGACCGGCGTCCAGGGCGGCCCTGGCCGCCGCGGCAAAGCGCTGCAGCTGACCCGCCTGGTTCGCTGATCCGAAGGCCGCGGCGTAGGGCTCGGTGTAGAGCTCGACCCGGTCGGCACCCACCGCGCGGGCCGCAGGCATCTGATCGGCGTCGGCGTCCATGAACAGGCTGACCCGCACACCCAGCGCATGGCATTCGGCGATCAGCGGGCGAAGGCGCTCGGCGTCGTCGGGAAACCGCCAGCCATGGTCGCTGGTGAACTGGCCCTGGGCATCGGGGACGAACGTGGCCTGGTGCGGGCGCACCACCCGCACGAAGTCCATCAGGTTGTGAAAGGGATTGCCTTCGATGTTGTATTCGCGGTCCGGCCAGGCCTTGAGCAAGGCCGCCAGATCGTGCACATCGTGGGCGCGGATGTGGCGCTCGTCGGGGCGCGGGTGCACCGTGATGCCGGCGGCACCCGCTTGCAGGCACAGGGTGGCGGCCCGGGTGACCGAGGGGATGCCCAGGTGGCGCGTGTTGCGCACCAGGGCGACCTTGTTGAGGTTGACCGACAGCGCGGTGCGCGCGGTGCGGGCGTGGGCCATGCTCAGGTTCCAGTGGGATGGTGTGGCGTTCGGCCGCCGCGGTGTCGGCTCAGGGCCTGCACATCGAGCAGCAACTGGCGCGTTCGGAACACGCGCACACCGCCATGGTAGTGCAGCAGATCGCGCAGCGGTATACGCAGCGTGGCCGCGCATCCTGCGCAGGCCTGCAGCGTGGGGACGAAGGGCGCTGGCTGGTCGATCGCGTCCTGAAGGGCCTGCCACTGCCGGCCTTCCAGCGCGTGGTGATCGTCGTCGTGGGCCGCCCTGAGTCCCGCCTGTGGCTGAAGCACATAGGGTGTTTGCAGCTCCAGCGGCGCCAGCGTCTGGCCCTCGCACGCCAGGTCGGGCAGCACACCGACATCGCGCAGCAGCAAAAGCTCGAACGCGCGCAGCAGGACGTTCTGGGCCTCGGGCCGCTCGGCCAGCAGTTGCACCGCGGTGGTGAAGTGGTCGAACAGGCGGGGATGCGGATCGTCCCGCGCCAGCAGGCGCATCAACAGCTCGTTGAGGTAGCTCCCGGCGATCAGCGCATCACCGGTGGGCATCACATGCCCACCGCTCCATTGCGCCGACTTGAGCGTGCGCACCTCGGCCTCGCCGCCCCAGGCAATCTGCAGCGGCTGCAGCGGCAGCAGCACTGGACGGAACTGCGACGTGGGGCGCTTGACCCCCTTGGCCACCAGCGCGATGCGCCCATAGTGCCGCGTGAACACCTCCAGCACCAGACTGGTCTCGCTCCAGTCGTACCGGTGCAGCACAAATGCCGGTTCGTCCGCCGCCCGCGCGCCCATGGCAGCGTCAACCCCGACCCGCGCAGCGGAGCGTGGACCAGCCGTTGTCGGCGCGCAAAACGATCCGGCGCCGGGCCGCCCCAAGCCGGATCAGCCCCCTCGGGGGGCAGCGACCCGCGCAGCGGCGGAGCGTGGGGGCCGTCGATTTCGCCGCCGGGCCGCCCCAAGGCGAAACGCACCCCCCTCGGGGGGGCAGCGACCCGCGCAGCGGCGGAGCGTGGGGGGCCCTCGGTTTCGCCGCCGGGCCGCCCCAAGGCGAAACGCACCCCCCTCGGGGGGGCAGCGACCCGCGCAGCGGCGGAGCGTGGGGGGCCCTCATTCGTACCCGAAAGAGCGCACGCGGGCGTCGTCGTCGGCCCAGCCCGACCGCACCTTGACCCACAGCTCGAGAAACACCTTGCCGCCCCAGAGTTTTTCGAGCTCGACCCGGGCTTCGGTGCCGATGCGCTTGAGCTTCTCGCCTTTGTCGCCGATCACCATGCCCTTGTGGCCTTCGCGCTCGACCACGATGGTGGCCGCGATGCGGCGCAGATTGCCTTCTTCCTCGAAGCGGTCGATGACCACGGTGGAGGTGTAGGGAAGTTCATCACCGGTCAGCCGGAAGAGCTTCTCCCGCACCATTTCGGCCGCCATGAAGCGCTCGCTGCGGTCGGTGAGGTCTTCGGCGTCGTGCGTCCAGGGCTGCTGGGGCAGGTACTTCTCGCAGATGCCGAAGAGGCGCTCCACGTCCTTGGCGGTCTTGGCCGACATGGGCACGTATTCGGCGAAGGGATGGCGCTCCTGCATGGCGCGCAGCCACGGCGCGAGTTCGCCACGCCGGTGCACCTGATCGAGCTTGTTGGCAAGCAGCACCACCGGCACATCGGTCGGCAGCAGCGACAGCACCTTGGCGTCGGCGAGGTTGAAGTGCCCTGCCTCGACCACGAAAAGGATGAGGTCGACATCGGTGACCGCGCCCAGCACGGTCTTGTTGAGCGAGCGGTTCAAGGCGTTGCCGTGCCGCGTCTGGAAACCGGGCGTGTCGACAAAGATGAACTGCGAGGCCCCGACCGTCCGGATGCCAGTGATGCGATGGCGCGTGGTCTGCGCCTTGCGGGACGTGATGCTCACCTTCTGGCCGACCAGGGCATTGAGCAAGGTCGATTTGCCCACGTTGGGCTTGCCGACAATGGCCACGTGACCGCAGCGTTGGGTGGATGGTTCCACCGCAGGCGCGTCCGCCGGGTCGGTCACGGTCTTGCCCAGCGCGCTGGCCAGCATCGCCTCGAGGTCGGGCGCCGCCTTGGGATCGGGTTTTCTGGACGTCATGGCTTCAGCCGGCGTGGGCCTGCAAATGGTTCAGCATGGCCGCGGCAGCCGCCTGTTCGCCCGCCCGCCGCGAGGCACCGATGCCGCGCTCGCTGTGTCCGGTTTCCTGCACGGTGCATTCCACGTCGAAGGTTTGTTTGTGCGCTTCGCCCAGCGTGGCGACCACGCGGTAGACGGGCAGCTTCATCTTGCGCGCCTGCAGCCATTCCTGCAATTCCGTTTTCGGGTCTTTGCCCAGCGCACTCATGCGGGTGCTCAGTTCAACGCCAGCGTAGAGCTGGCGAACCAGCGCGGACGCGGTCTCGTAGCCCGCATCGAGGAACACGGCACCGATCACGGCTTCCAGAGCGTCGGCCAGGATGGAGGGCCTTTTCTGCCCGCCCGATCGCTTTTCGCCGTCGCCCAGCCTCAGGCAGGCGGACAGGCCGAGCGCTTGCGCCAACTCGAAAAGCGTGTCCTGCTTGACCAGGTTGGCCCGCACTCGGGAAAGGTCGCCTTCCGGCAGGCCGCCCAGCTTTTCGAAGAGCAGGCCGGAAATCGCGAGGTTGAGCACCGAATCACCCAGAAACTCGAGGCGCTCGTAATGCTCGGCGCCAAAACTGCGGTGCGTCAGCGCCCGCTCGAGCAGGCGCGGGTTGGCGAACCGGTGCTGCAGCCGGTTCTGCAGCGCGGTCAGTTCGGGACTCAAACCGGGCGAGAGCGGAAAGCGGGCTGGCTCACTGGGAGCTGCCCTGGTACTTCATGGTCAGCCAGGCGGGGCCGGCCAGGTGGATTTCGCGCTGGTAGTCGAACGACACCACCACGCGGTCGCCCTGCTTGCCGACGGTGAGGTCCTTGCCCGTGATGGTGCGGATGTCGTCGATGGCCGCGGCCTTGTCGAAGATGTCCCTGACTTCGGCCACCGTCGTGCCGTCGGCCGCCTTGACGACCGCCTTCTTCACGGCCAGGAATTCAAGGTAGGTCGGGAACACCTGCGCCCCCACCAGACCGGCCAACGCCAGCAAGGTGCCCACCACGATCAGGCTCAGAAAGGTCAAACCACGCTGCTGCCGCTTCAACTTCATTTGAATTCTCCCGAGGCTCCCCGCCTCACTGGAACGAACCGATCCGGCCGAGGTCGCCGAAATTCATCCAGACGAAAAAGGCCTTGCCAACGATATTCGCCTCGGGCACGAAACCCCAATACCGTGAGTCGAGCGAATTGTCACGATTGTCGCCCATCATGAAGAAATGGCCTGCCGGGACCTTGCAGACGACGCCTTCGACGCTGTAGCGGCAGCCGTCGGCGAAGGGAAACTCGGACGCACCGGGCACGAATGCGGGTCGGTCCTCGTCGTTGAGGGTGCCGTAGCGGCGGTCGCCAAGCGTCTCCTGCCACTGTTTCGAATAGCGCATCGAATCCTTGTCGAAGAAGTCGGGCAGGGCCTCCCGAGGCACCGGTTGACCATTGATGGTCAGCCGCTTGTTCAGGTAGGCCACCTCGTCTCCGGGCAGCCCGACGACGCGCTTGATGTAGTCGAGGCTGGGTTGCGGCGGGTAGCGAAACACGATCACGTCGCCGCGCTGGGGGACCTGGTTGTCCCAGACCTTCTTGTTGACCACCGGCAGGCGAATGCCGTAGTGGAATTTGTTGACGAGGATCAGGTCGCCGACGCGCAGCGTGGGGATCATCGAACCCGACGGGATCTTGAAGGGCTCGAACAGGAACGAGCGCAGCAGGAACACGGCGAGGATGACGGGGAACAGGCCGGCGGTCCAGTCCAGCCACCACGGCTGTGCCAGGATTTTCTGCCGGGCCACCTCGATGTCGCCCTCGATCTGGCTGAACCCTTGTTTCTCCAGTGCGGCACGGCGCTGGTTGTGCTCGGCCAGCAGTTGCTCGGCGGCACGGCGGCGCTGCGGCAGGAACACCAGGCGCTCGGCCACCCAGTAGACACCGGTGACCACCGTGGCCAGCAGCAGCAGCAGGGCAAAGTTGCCCTCGATCGCACCGGAATACCAACCGGCCGCGTAGGCCGCGAAGGCCGCGAGGACGACCCCCGTGACCGCTCCCATCGCCGCCTGCATCAGTCCTGCACCTGAAGAATGGCCAGGAACGCTTCCTGAGGCACTTCAACCGAGCCGATCTGTTTCATGCGTTTCTTGCCTGCTTTCTGTTTTTCGAGGAGCTTGCGCTTGCGGGTGATGTCGCCACCGTAGCATTTTGCCAGCACGTTCTTGCGCAGCGCCTTGATGTTTTCACGGGCAATCACGTTGGCGCCGATCGCCGCCTGAATGGCGACGTCGAATTGCTGCCGGCTGATGATCTCGCGCATCTTGGCGGCCACCGCCCGGCCACGGTACTGGGCCTGGGTGCGGTGAACGATGATGGACAGCGCATCGACCTTTTCGCCGTTGAGCAGGATGTCGACCTTGACCACGTCGGAGGCGCGGTACTCCTTGAACTCGTAGTCCATCGAGGCGTAGCCGCGGCTCACGCTCTTGAGCTTGTCGAAGAAGTCCAGCACGATCTCGCCCAGCGGCATGTCGTAGGTCAGCATGACCTGCTTGCCGTGGTAGGCCATGTTGAGCTGCATGCCGCGCTTCTGGTTGGCCAGCGTCATGACGGCGCCCACGTACTCCTGCGGCATGTACAGGTGCACCGTCACGATGGGCTCGCGGATTTCCTCGATCCGCCCCTGCTCGGGCATCTTCGACGGGTTTTCCACCATGATCACTTCGCCATCACCCTTGACCACCTGGTAGACGACGCTGGGGGCGGTGGTGATGAGGTCCTGATCGAACTCGCGTTCGAGGCGCTCCTGCACGATCTCCATGTGCAGCAGGCCCAGAAAGCCGCAGCGGAAACCGAATCCCAGCGCCTGGGACACCTCGGGTTCGTAGCGCAGCGACGAATCGTTGAGCTTGAGCTTCTCGAGGGCGTCGCGCAGCGCATCGTACTGGTTGGCCTCGGTCGGGTAGAGGCCGGCAAACACCTGCGGTTGCACTTCCTTGAAACCCGGCAGGGCTTCGGTGGCCACGCCCGCGTTGTTGGGCAGCTTCTTCTCGAGCGTGATGGTGTCGCCGACCTTGGCCGCCTGGAGCTCCTTGATGCCGGCGATCACATAACCCACCTCGCCCGCGTACAGGGCCTCGCGGGGCTGGTCGGCCGGGGTGAAGACGCCCAGGTTGTCCGCGTTGTAGACCGCGTTGCTGGCCATCATCTTGATGCGCTCACCCTTGAGCAGCTGGCCGTCGACCACCCGCACCAGCATCACCACGCCCACGTAGGCGTCGTACCAGCTGTCGATGATCATGGCGCGCAACGGCGCATCGGGGTTGCCGCGCGGTGCGGGCACCCGGGCCACCACCGCCTCCAGGATGTCCTCGACCCCCATGCCGGTCTTGGCAGAACAGGGAATCGCGTCGCTGGCGTCAATGCCGATCACGTCCTCGATCTCGTGCTTGGCGTTTTCCGGATCGGCGTTGGGCAGGTCCATCTTGTTGAGGACCGGCACCACCTCGACCCCCAGGTCCAGCGCCGTGTAGCAGTTGGCCACGGTCTGCGCCTCGACGCCCTGGCTGGCATCGACCACGAGCAGCGCGCCTTCGCAAGCCGACAGCGACCGGCTGACCTCGTAGCTGAAGTCGACGTGGCCGGGCGTGTCGATCAGGTTGAGGTTGTAGACCTTCCCGTCGCGGGCGGTGTACTGCAGCGCCGCGGTCTGCGCCTTGATGGTGATGCCGCGCTCTTTCTCGATGTCCATGGAGTCGAGCACCTGCTCGCTCATTTCCCGATCGGAGAGACCACCGCAGCGCGAGATGATGCGGTCGGCCAGCGTGGACTTGCCGTGATCGATGTGCGCGATGATGGAGAAATTGCGGATGTGGTTCATCGAAAGACCAGAGACTCACTCACCGTCCCGGCCCCGGATCGGGGTGCGCGAGACCATAAAAAAGGGCGCGTCAGCTGCTGACGCGCCCGTAACCAACAATCAATGGCAACTGCGATAGTTGGGGTTTCATTGTAGGCAAAAAGCCCCGCCCGCACAGCCGCAGACCGCCTTTGACACCCTGTCGCCGGGCCGCAACAAGGCACTTATCCCCAGCTTGTCAACAATTCATCGGGACAACTTGTGCACCGCTTGTGGATGCCTGAGCAGCCGTTCATCGCCACTCCCGCATCGTGAATTCAGCTTCACAGCCACCGATCCAATCGGCTCGGGAACGGCTCGATTTTATCGAATCTGGTCAAGATTCCGCCCGGAAAAGTCAGTGACCGCAAACTTTTGAGGTTTCGACCACCAAACGACCTCTCCAGCCGGTCTGTGGCGTAACGACCACCTGGCGACAAACGGGCCGGATGACCCGGGACAGGCCGGGGATTTTGTGCTTGCCCCTTGCCAAGCCCGCCCGGTTCAGCGACGCACCACGGCGTACTGCGCCCACTCGCCACGGCGCAGCAGCATGGTCACGGCACGGGACTTGTCGGCCTTGGCCAGTGCGGCTTCCACCTCGCGAGCGTTGGTGACTTCGGTGTTGGCCACC
>CALRVR020000029.1:0-15632 GCA_943371665.1 Synechococcus sp. UW140 | reverse complement strand
CTGGCCCGCTCGTGAGATCGCTGCCGTGAAACCGGGGCAGGTGGTGCACATCCATCCCGAGGCGCCGGCCAAGCCGCTGCTGGGGGCACCCTGCAATGGCTGCGGGGTGTGTTGCCTGGCGGAGCCGTGCCCGCTCGGGCAGGTGATCTCGCGCCGCCGCCGCGGCGCCTGCGACGCGCTGCGGTGGGACGATGCGCTGCGGGTTTACCGCTGCGGCGCAGTCACCGACGCCGCGGGGGTGCTGGGCCCGCGCTGGGCATTTGCGGCACCGTGGCTGCAGCGCCTCGCCCGCCGCTGGATTGCGGCGGGTTCGGGTTGCGATGCCTCGGTCGAGGTCGACGGACCGAAGGACCGCGGGTCCACCGGTTGAACAGGGGGCAACGCGTCTGCGCCGGTCGATGGGTCGCCGGGCTTACTGCGATTGCTCCGCGTCCATCTCCAGCCAGAGTCGCGCGGCCATGGCGACCGTCTCGTCGCGGCTGTGCAGTTGATGCCTGGCGAGTGCGCGCATGTCACGGTTGGCGCTGAACGTGCCGTCCTCCCACAAGGATTTCACCGGTTTTTCGGCCGGGACTGCCTTCGCGGATTCGGCTTTCAGGGGCCGTGGCGTTCTGAAGGCATCGAGGTACCCGGGTTTGCCCATGAAGCGGGGGGCGTTGGATTCGAGCTCGACCAGTGGTTCGTCGGCCGGGAGGGCCTGGGTGGATCCGGTGTTGGCGCGGCTGTGCAGTTGCTCCCGGGCGCGCTCGAGCTTGTCCGCGTTCGACCGGAACATGTCGCCCGACAGACGCACCAGCGGTTCGTCGGCCGGATTGACCTCGATGGATTCGGAATCCGTCGAGGAATCCGACGCCTTTTCCGTCGCCTGAGCGGCCCTGGCCAGCACCTCGATGGCCCTGCGCAATTGCTTCGTGTTCTTCAGTTCGTGCGCCTCGCCGGACTTCGAAAGGGTCAACAGTTCGTTGGCGGCGTCCTGGACTTCGAGGTCGGCGTGTTCGCTGTGACGGAGGGCCAGGCCGTACACCACGTTGACGAAGGTCAGCTTTTCCGCCTGATGGCTGCCGAAGCGCCTGGCGAACGGCTGTCGCTGCGAGTGCTTGTGGCTGGAGACGAACTTCTGGTTGTTCTTGTCGACCTTCACGTACAGCGTGTTGCCGCTAGAGACACCTTTCAGCCAGTCGTGGAGCGATTCGGCGCTGGTCAGGTTGGTGGCGGCGTCGTACTTGGGCACTGCGCGGTAGGGAGGGATGTATCGTTGGTTCGATCGGGAAATCATGGGGTCCGATGGGCTTGAAGGGTAGGGATGACAAACGTCCCTCGCTGAGTGCCCCTCCCCGGGCCCCTGTTCCCCACCCTCATCGGCCGAGGCCGTTCGGCCGATGTCTGCGTTCAGCGCGCCAGCAGCACCCCCACACCCACCGCCAGCACCAGCACCGCCGCCATCAGCACGCGCGTGCGCAGGCGCAGGAGCTGCACCGCCTCCACCAACCGGGCGTTCTGTTCGGCCAGCTCGCCCAGTGTCTGCGCCATCTGCTGCTGCACGCCCGCTTGCTGGTCGATGAGCTGGCGCGCCTCGATCAGCCGGTTGCGCAGTTCGCCGAGGCTGGGCGGTTCGGCGGTCGGGTCCAGCGGCGGGCCTGCCGGCACGGGGGTGACAGGCGGCTTTTGTTTGTCGAGCAGTTTGCGCGCGGCGTTCAGCACCTTGGGCGCGTGCTCGATGACGTCGCCCCAGGGAATCACCTTCAGGGCCAGCAGCCAGGGGATGGCCATCGCTTCGATCCTTTCATCGGAAGGGGCAGCATACGCCGCGGACCGCCGCGAAGCCCCTTGCGCTGGATCAAGTGACGACCCCCCGGGTTCCCTGAACATAAGCAAATGCGGATGAATAGGTGATCAGGCATGGACCTCGTGGCGTGGATCGAGCATTGGGGCGAGCCGGTGGTGCTGGCCGTGGCCGGCCTCGCGGTCGGGCTGGGGTTCGGCTTCTTCGCGCAGCGGTCCCGGTTCTGCCTGCGCGGCGCGGTGATCGATTTCTGGCACGGCCGGTTTGGCGAAAAGCTGGCGGTCTGGCTGCTCGCGTTCGCGTCGGCGGTGGTGGCGGTTCAGGCGCTGGTGCTGGCCGGCGCGCTCGACGTGGGCACGGCGCGGCAGCTGGCGGCGCGGGGCAGCCTGTCGGGTGCCCTGGTGGGCGGTCTGGTGTTCGGCGTCGGCATGGTGCTCACCCGGGGCTGCGCCAGTCGACTGCTGGTGCTCTCGGCCAACGGCAACCTGCGGGCCCTGCTGGCCGGCCTGGTGTTTGCCGTGGCGGCCCAGGCGTCGGGCTGGGGCCTGCTGGCGCCGTTGCGCGAACACATCGCGGGCTGGTGGGTGGTGGAGGGCGGTGCTTCGCGCAGCCTGCTGGCCCTGGTGGGCGCCGGTCCGTGGGACGGATTGGTGGCGGGCCTCGTGTGGGCGGCGGTGGCCCTGTTCTTTGCCCACCGCACGGGCGGCGGGCTGTGGAAGTGGGTGGGAGGGATCGGCACCGGGCTCATGGTGGCGCTGGCCTGGTGGTCCGGTTACCAGGTCATGACCCACTCGTTCGAGCCGGTGCAGATCCAGGGCATCACGTTCAGCGGTCCGTCGGCCGAATGGCTCATGCGCGTGCTCGCCGGACCTCAGGGCCCATGGACGTTCGCGCTGGGGCTGTTGCCGGGCGTGTTCCTGGGTTCGCTGGCGGGCGCCCTGGTGGGGGGCGATTGGCGGATCGAGACCTTCGGGCCTGGATACAGCGTGCCCAGGTACCTGACCGGCGCGGTGCTGATGGGCTTCGGGTCGATGCTGGCGGGCGGATGCGCCGTGGGGGCTGGCATGACAGGCGGCGCCATCTTCGCGGTGACGGCGTGGCTCACGCTGGTGGGCATGTGGCTGGGGGGTGGGTTGGCCGACCGGTTGATCGATGGTCGCGGCGCCCCGACGGTCACGGTGCCCCGCACATCGGCTGCGCTGCCTTGACCGCGCAGCGGGCGCTCAGGGCCGGATGCCGCCGGCGGTGAACCCCCGGCTGCGCTCTCGGTTGGTGGCGACCAGCAGCAGTTGCTGCCGTCCGCCGGGCAGCGACAGCGACACGCCGATGCCGTCGGCCGTTTCGCCCGCCATCGCGCACGGCGCGTCGCCGAACCGGATCTGGAGGGCAAACAGGTTCTTGCCTGAGGGGTGTGGCTGCAACGTGCCACCGACACGGCAGCCTTTGGCGTTGCGACCCGACAGGGCACCGGCCTGGTCGATGGTGAGGTCGACCGGCTGGCCGGCCGGGGTCAGCAGCGTCCAGTGGCCCCAGACGGTGGCGGTCGACGCGGGGGCCTGGTGGTCGTACCGGTCGGGCGCGGTGCGGCGCCCCGCGAAATCCACCCAGCGGTCGCCGCTGTGGCGCGTGCCGGCCAGGGTGCCGGTGGCGCCATCGTAGCGGGCGCCCATCGAGCCGGCGCTGGGCGGCAGCTGACCGAAATCCTTCACGTCGGCCGACCGGAAACTGGCGCCTTCGGCCACCCCATGGCCTTGCACGAAGCCTTTCAGCACGAATCCGCGGCCATCGCGCACGCCGTACAACGACCAGAAGCTGTGGTCGTCGAGGATCAGGGCTAGGTATTCGGCCCCGGGCGATTCGCCCAACGTGCCGCTGTAGGCACCCCGCGGGTCGGGCGTGCCCGATCCGGGCGTGCGGCACGCGCCCAGCACCAGGGTGCAAGCCAGCAGGAAGACGGCGGAGACGGTGCGCAGCGAAGGCTTCATGGCGGGCCATCCGGTGGGGCGGCGCACAGCGCACCGCCAACACGGCCCATCTTCCAAGCCGACCCCCGCCGGGCCAATACGCCCTGGGGAGTATCTTTGCCGCCGCCCGGCCGGTCGGCGTAGCGGCGCGCGCGTTGGTCGAAACCCGGGCTCAGGCCCGCCGCAACAGCAGGCAGCCGGCCGCCGCCACACCCAGCAGCAACAGGGGAAAGCCCACCACCGGCGCCCACTGCAGCGCGGCGGCGCCCAGCACCGGCGCCAGCACACCGCCCAAGGTGTAGCTCATCACCAGCACGGCGGTGCTGTTGACCAGGGTGATGCCTTGCTCGCGCGAGCCGATGTCGATCATGGCCAGCGTGTACAGGCAGCCGCCCGCGCCGCCCCAGACGAACGCCACCGGTGCGGCCAGCCACGGGGAGCCCGCGACGAAGGGGATCAGCAGCGAGCCCGCCAGCGTGATGCCGGCACAGATCCGCATGAGCGTGAGGCGCGCGGCCCGTTCGTCACCCCAGCGCCGGGCGGGGTGGTGTGCCATGCGGTCGGCCAACAGGCCGGCCGGCAGCATGGTGAGCGCGCTGCCCAGGCCGCTCGCCGACACCAGCAGCGCAGCCGCCACCGCGCCCAGCCCGAGCGCCAGCCCGTACAGCGGCAGGATCGACGTGAGCCCGCTCTCGAAAAAGCCCCCCACGAAGCCCACCGTCATGATGAGCGGGTGCGCCGCCAGGGCATGCCAGACGCCGCCCAGCCCCACGCGTGCGCGGTCGGCGTCGGGCGCGGCCGGCACGCGGGGAATCAGGAAGCTCCAGGCCAGACCGATGGCCATGAAGCCGAAGGCCGCCCAGATGGCGGCGTCGTTCTGCGGACCGATCCACGCCAGCGTGAGCGGCCCCAGCACGAACGTGACCCCCACCATGGTCTCGAACAGGCCGACGTACCGGCCGCGTTGGCCGGGCGGCGAGAACTCGGCGACCACGGCTTCGGCCAGCACCCAGCGCAGGCCCGAGGCCATGCCCGCGGCCAGCTTGAAGACGAACCAGAGCGGCAGCGAGCTGGTGAGCGCAAAGGCCGCCGTGGCCAGGGTGGGAATGAGCGCCGACAGCCACAGCGTGGGGCGCCGGCCCAGCCGCTGGGTGATGGCGGACGCAAACGGCACCATCAGCAGGATGCCGAGCCAGCCGCTGGCCGCGAACACGCCGGCCAGCGCGGTGGACACACCGTCGTCCTTGAGGCGCAGGATGAGCAGCGGCGTGAGCATGAAATAGCCCACCAGCTCGAAGAACGTGGCACCGAAGATGGCCACCAGGCCCAGCCGCGCGTGCTCGGGGGCCGCGCCGCTGGTGGCGCGTGGCGGCAGCGGGTGTTCGCTCATGCGGGTCTCCTGGCGGCCAGCACCGCATCGGCCACATCGGCAAAACCGGCGCCGCGTTCGCGCGGTGCCACGTAGCGCGGGTGCTGGCTCAGCTGCGACCAGAAACGGGCGATGTTGGCCACCCCCACGCTGTGGGGAAAGTGCCCGAACATCGCCGCGTCGTTGGTCGAATCGCCCACATAGACCCAGTGCGATCGCTCGTCGTCCAGCGCGCGGCCGAGGCGTTCGCGCACGATCCAGCGCGCGCCGCTGCGCTTGTCGTGGTCGCCGATCCAGCCGTTGACGTGAATCGAACTGACAGTGGCGGTCAGTCCTTCGGCCCGCAGCAGGTCGACCACCCGCGCGATGTCGGCGCCGTCGAGCCGGGCGTGTTCGCTGTGGTCGATGGCGATGTCGGTTTCGCGGCCCGCGCTGTCGGTGGCCAGCCGGGCGTGGGGCAGGGTGGCCAGCACGCGGGCGGCGGCTGCCCGCAGGATCTGCCGGTTGGCATCGCGCGTGGCGGCGTCCTGCGCGTAGGCCTTGACCAGCCGCCCGCCCTCGTTCCAGAGCGCCACGGCGCCGTTCTCGGCCACGATCGCGTCGACCGGCCAGGCCATGGCAAAAGGCTCGCTCCAGCCGGCCGGCCGGCCGGTGACGGCGAACACCGGCAGGCCAGCCGCGCGCAGGCGCTGCAGGGCCACCTCGGCCTCCGGTGCCAGTGCGCCGTCGGTGGTGAGGGTGTCGTCGATGTCGGTGAGCACGCCGTGGATGCGGGCGCGCTCGTGAAGCGGCCACTCGGCCAGCGGGGTCGGGTTCATGCGGGGCGGCAGTGTCGCACAGCCTTGTGAAACCGTTGGTCTCCCGAGCGGCGGTTGACGCGGTGCCTGCGGTACCCGGTAAAATCTTGAAATCCGAGGAGCGTTGCAGCGCCCCACCTGTGTTTCACAGGCCGCGGGCGTGAGGCTCGGACCACATCTAGCAACGACGCTCATCCACTGCGCGTGTGATGGGCTTTTCATGTCCGCACCGTGCTTTGGCTTCAACCGATGACATTGGAGCGCCACATGAACGCACGCATTCACCCCGTCAACACCGACTGCATCATTGCCGACATCGGCCTGGCCGCCTGGGGCCGCAAGGAAATCTCGATCGCCGAGAAGGAAATGCCCGGCCTGATGGCCATCCGCGAGGAGTACGCCACGCGCCAGCCGCTCAAGGGCGCGCGCATCACGGGCTCGTTGCACATGACCATCCAGACCGCGGTGCTCATCGAGACGCTGCAGGCGCTGGGCGCGCAGGTCCGCTGGGCTTCGTGCAACATCTTCTCCACCCAGGACCACGCCGCCGCCGCCATTGCGGCCAACGGCACCCCGGTGTTCGCCATCAAGGGCGAGACGCTGGCCGATTACTGGGATTACACCCACCGCATCTTCGAATTCGGCGCCGCGGGCACGCCCGGCGAAGGCCCGAACATGATCCTGGACGACGGCGGCGATGCCACCCTGCTGATGCACCTGGGCCAGCGCGCCGAGAAGGATGCGTCCCTGCTGGCCAACCCCAAGAGCGAAGAAGAGACCTGCCTGTACAACGCGATCAAGGCCAAACTGGCCGTGGACCCGACCTGGTACACCCGCAAGGCCGCTGAAATCATCGGCGTGACCGAGGAAACCACCACCGGCGTGCTGCGCCTGAACGAGATGTCGGCCAAGGGCGCGCTCAAGTTCCGCGCCATCAACGTCAACGACAGCGTCACCAAGAGCAAGTTCGACAACCTGTACGGCTGCCGCGAATCGCTGGTCGACGCCATCAAGCGCGCCACCGACGTGATGATCGCCGGCAAGGTGGCCGTGGTGGCTGGCTATGGCGACGTGGGCAAGGGCTCTGCCCAGGCCCTGCGCGCGCTGTCGGCGCAGGTGTGGGTCACCGAGATCGACCCCATCAACGCCCTGCAGGCCGCCATGGAAGGCTACAAGGTCGTGACCATGGAGTACGCCGCCGACAAGGCCGACATCTTCGTCACCGCCACCGGCAACAAGAACGTGATCCGTCACGAACACATGGCCGCCATGAAGGACGAGGCCATCGTCTGCAATATCGGTCACTTCGACAACGAAATCGACGTCGCCGCGCTCGAGAAGCTGGAGTGGGACGAGATCAAGCCGCAGGTCGACCACGTCAAGTTCCCCGACGGCAAGAAGATCATCCTGCTGGCCAAGGGCCGGCTGGTGAACCTGGGCTGCGCCACCGGCCACCCCAGCTTCGTCATGTCCTCGAGCTTCGCCAACCAGACCATCGCGCAGATCGAGCTGTTCTCGCACCCGGACAGCTACGACATCGGCAAGGTCTACACGCTGCCCAAGCACCTGGACGAAAAGGTCGCTCGCCTGCACCTCAAGAAGGTCGGCGCCATGCTGACCGAACTCAGCGACGAGCAGGCCGAGTACATCGGTGTGCCCAAGCAGGGTCCCTACAAGGCCAACACCTACCGGTACTGATCGACCCCCCCCGCGCCGCCTGCGGCGTCACCCCCAAGGGCGGCGCTGGAGGACCGGCAGAGCCGGATCCTCGGCGCCCTGGGTTTTGAACGGGGTCCTCTACCGTGCGTGCCGATCAACTGCTCGTCGAGCGTGGCCTCGCGGCCTCGCGCTCCCAGGCCCAGCGGCTGATTGCCGCCGGGGTCCGGTGGCGGCTGGGCGGCGACTGGCGCGCGGTGGGCAAGAACGGCGACGAGGTGCCCGAACGGGCCGAACTGCAGGTGCTCGACACGGCCGAGATCCGCTTCGTTTCCCGGGGCGGGCTCAAGCTCGACGGGGCCCTGGACCGCCTGGGTCTGGTGGTCACCGGTCTTCGCTGTCTCGACGTGGGCCAGAGCACCGGCGGTTTCACCGATGTGCTGCTGCGGCGTGGCGCGGCCCAGGTCACCGGGGTCGATGTCGGCTCGGGCCAACTCAATCCCGCGCTTCGCCAGGACCCGAGGGTGCTGCCGATCGAGCACTGCAACGCCCGCGACCTGACGGCCGAGCGCTTGGTCGATGAGGGTGCTCCCGCGGCATTCGACCTCATCGTCGGCGACCTGTCGTTCATCTCGCAGACGCTGGTGTGGCCGGCGCTGGCGCCGCTGATTCGCCTCGGGGGGCACGCGCTGATGCTGGTCAAGCCGCAGTTCGAGCTGCAACCCGACCAGATCGGCAAAGGTGGACTCGTCAAGGACCCCTCGCTGTACGGGTTCGTGCGCGAGCGCATCATGACGACCGTGCAGGCCCTGGGCCTGCAGGTGGTGGACTACATCGACAGCCCGATAGCCGGGGGCGATGGCAACCGCGAATTCTTCGTCTTCATCAGGAAGCCGGCATGAGCCTGCCCATCAGTTTCGAATTCTTTCCTCCCAAGACGCCCGAGGGCGCGGACAAGCTGCGCGCGGTGCGCCAGCAGCTCTATGCACGCCAGCCCGATTTCTGTTCGGTCACCTACGGTGCCGGCGGCTCCACCCAGGCCGGCACTTTCGGCACGGTGCGCGCCATCCTCGACGAAGGCGTGGCCGCGGCATCGCACTTCTCGTGCATCGGCGCCACGCGGGCCACGGTTCGCGAACAGCTCGCGCAGCTCAAGACCATGGGCGTCCAGCGCCTGGTGGCGTTGCGCGGGGATCTGCCCAGCGGCTACGGGGCCGGTGGCGAGTTCCATTTCGCCAGCGACCTGGTCGCCTTCATCCGTTCCGAGACCGGCAGCGACTTCCACATCGAGGTCGCCGCCTACCCCGAGGTCCATCCGCAGGCCCGCTCGCCCGAGGCCGACCTGCAGGCCTTCGCCACCAAGGTCAAGGCCGGTGCCGACTCGGCCATCACGCAGTACTTCTACAACTCGGACGCCTACTTCCGGTTCGTGGACGACGCCCACCGGCTCGGTGCCGATGTGCCGGTGGTGCCCGGCATCATGCCCATCACCAGCTCGACCCAGCTCATGCGCTTCTCGGATGCCTGCGGTGCCGAAATCCCGCGGTGGATCCGGCAGCGCCTGATGGCCTTCGGGGACGACACGGCCTCCATCAAGGCGTTTGGCCTCGATGTGGTCACCGACCTGTGCGACCAGCTGCGCAACGCCGGCGTGCCGGGGCTGCACTTCTACACCATGAACCAGAGCGCGGCCACGCTGGAGATCCTGCGCCGGCTGGACCCGGTCTGACGGTGAACATGCAGCGCCTCCTTGCGCCGTGCGCCACCTCGCTGCTGCTGCTGCTGGCCGGCTGCGCCAGCGGCCCGCCGCCGTCGGTGGGCGGCAGGGGGGCAGCGCCGGGTGCGGAGGCGCCGTCGGGTCGGGAGATCGAGCGGGGCGTGGCCTCGTGGTATGGCGAACGCCACCACGGCCGCCGCACCGCCAGCGGGGAAGCCTTCGACATGAACGCCCTCACCGCTGCCCACAAAACGCTGCCTTTCGGCACCCGGGTGCGCGTGCAGAACCCGGCCAACGGCCAGAGCGTGGTGGTGCGCATCAACGACCGGGGTCCTTTCACACCCGGTCGTGTGATCGACCTCAGCCGCGCTGCGGCCGAGCGCATCGGTCTGGTGCGGGTCGGTGTGGCCGAAGTCGTCCTGTTGCGCGACTGACACGCGGGATTTGACCTGCATCAACCCGATGCGGCGGTGCAGCATCGGGTGCGGTGCGGGTTGATTTTTCGCAACCTGGCGGCCAAGGCGCACTTCTGTAATGGCAACGGGGAATTCACCCCGCAACCGCCTACAGAAGATCATGAAACTGCACTCCATCGCGCTGGCCGCCGTGACCGTGGCCGGCCTCTTCGCATCGGGCGCCGCCGTGGCGCAGGATTTCAACGCAGGAACCCTGCTGGTTCGTGCACGCGCCGTTCACCTCGACCCCGCCAACAAGGACAGCACCGGCCTGGGCCTCACCGTCAACGACAAGTGGCTGCCGGAAGTCGACTTCAGCTATTTCTTCGGCCCGAACATCGCGGCCGAACTGGTCCTGACCGTCCCGCAGAAGCACACGCTGTCGTCCAACGGTTCGCCGATCGGCACGCTGCGCCACCTGCCACCGACATTGACGCTTCAGTACCACTTCAACACGGCGAGCGGCATCAAGCCGTATGTGGGTGCGGGCATCAACTACACCCGCTTCAGCTCGGTCAACATCCTCAATGGGGGTGCCGACATCAAGCGCAACAGCTTGGGGGCTGCCCTGCAGTTCGGTGTCGATGTGCCGCTGCAGAAGAACCTGTACCTGAACTTCGACGTCAAGAAGGTCTACATCGAGACCGACGTGAGCGCGGGCGGCACGGGCCTCGGCAAGTTCAAGGTCGACCCGGTGCTGGTCGGCATCGGCCTGGGCTGGCGCTTCTGACCGGTGTGGCTGGCCGGCGGCTCCCCGGCCGTCCGGTCAGCGTTCGTCGAAGCTGACCACCACCCTGTCGGTGGTGGGGCGTGCCTGGCAGCTCAGCACGAAGCCCTGCTCCATTTCCCAGGGCTCGAGTGTGAAGTTCTTGTCCATGGCCACGCGCCCTTCCACGACCTTGGCGCGGCAGGTGCAGCACACGCCACCGCGGCAGGACCAGGGCAGGTCGAGTCCCGCTTCCAGGGCCACGTCGAGCACCTTGTCGCCGCGGCCCATCCGCAGTTCGTGCGGTTTGCCGTCGAGCACCACGGTCAGGGCCACGTCGCCGGCTTCGCGAACGGCGGCGTGCCCCAACCGGACCTGCGCGCGCTGTTCCCGCGGCATGGCTTCCAGCGTGGGCGAGGTGAAGCGTTCGGTGTGAATGCGGTCCGCCTTGACACCCGCGTCGAGCAGCGCCTGCTCGGTGGCCTCGATCATCGCCTCGGGACCGCAGATGAACACCTCGTCCATGCTGCCCACCGGCAGCAGCGTGGCGACGATGTCGCGCACCTTGTCGCCATCGATGCGCCCTTCGAGCAAGGGCACTTCCTGGGCCTGCCGCGACAGCACGTGGATCAGCGTCAGCCGGTCGCGGTAGCGGTCCTTCAGGTCTTGCAGCGCTTCGTTGAACATCACGCTGGCCATGCGCCGGTTGCCATACACCAGTGTGAATTTGGCGGTGGGCGATTCCTCGAGCGTGCTGGCCATGATCGACAGGATCGGCGTGATCCCCGACCCTGCGGCGAAGCCCACCCGGTGGATGGCGCGGGGTTTGTGCACGGTGAACCGCCCGTCCGGTGGCATGACCTGCAGCGTGTCGCCCGCCTTCAGTTCGGTGGCGGCCCAGTTGCTGAACACGCCGCCCTCCACCGGGCGAATGCCCAGCGTGAGTTCACCCTGGGCCGTGTAGGCGCTGCGCGGGCTGCTGATGGAATAGCTGCGCCGCACGTCCTGGCCGCCGATCTGCGCACGCACCGTCAGGAACTGACCGGGCTCGAAGGCAAAGGCATCGCGGCGCTCGGGCGGCACCGCCAGCGTGACCGCCACCGAGCCGGCCGCTTCCGGGCTCACGCGCGCCACAGGGAGTTCAACGAATCCGCGGGGGTTGCTGCTCATGGTCAGTACGGTTTGAACAGGTCGAAGGGTTCGAGGCAGTCGAGGCAGCGGTGGAGCGCCTTGCAGGCGGTCGAGCCGAAGGGAGACGTCTCGGTGGTGTGGGTCGATCCGCACCGGGGGCAGGCCACCGGCTCGGTGCGCGCCCGGCGCGAGAAGGTCACCACCTTGTCGCTGGCGTGCGCTGCGCGTCCGTTGGGCGGCGCAATGCCGTAGGCGCGCAGCTTTTCGCGGGCCTCGGCCGACATCCAGTCGGTGGTCCAGGCGGGCGAGAGCCGGGTGCACACGCGCGCCTCGATGCCCGCGTCGCGCAGCGCGGCACGAATGTCGTCCTCGATCTGGCCCATGGCCGGGCAGCCGCTGTAGGTGGGCGTGATCACCACCTCGGGCATGCCGTCGTCGCCGATCCGGACCTCGCGCAGGATGCCGAGCTCTGACAGACTCACCACCGGAATCTCCGGGTCGGCGAGGTGTGCGATGGCCTGGCGAACCGCCTCGGGCGAGACCGCGGGCAGGGTGTTCATCACCACACCGCTTCGGGGTGTTCGCGCGCCAGGCTCTGCATCTCGGCCAGCAGGAAGCCCATGTGCTCCGAATGCACGCCCTGCCTGCCCTGGGTCACGTAACCGCCGTCGGCGGGCCGCCGCAGGGTGGCCTCGGCCAGGGTGTCGTTCACCAGGTGGTCCCACGCCGGCTTGAGCGACGCCATGGCCACGCCGGTTCCGTTGTCCACCGCGGCCTGTTCCGCCGTGTCGCTGATCCAGAACTCCTGGGTGTAGGGCATGAGGTGGTCCAGGGCGGCCTGCGCCCGGGCATGGCTTTCGTCGGTGCCGTCGCCGAACCGGACCAGCCAGTCGCCTGCGTGGCGCAGGTGGTAGCGCGCTTCCTTGAGCGACTTGGCCGCAATGCCGGCCAGTTGGGCGTCGGCGCTCGTCTGCAGCTGTTCCCACATCAGGCCCATCAGCGCCGCGCAGAGAAAGTTGCGCGCGGTGGTGACGGCGTAGTCGCGGTCGGCCTTTGCCGGACCGGCGAGCGGGCCGTGGTGCGGCAACTCCAGCAAGGTGAAGTTGCGGAACTCGTGCGGCCCCCGGAAGTAGGCCAGCGTGTCCTCGGTGATGGCACCGGCCTGCCGGGCCCCGCGCAGGTGCGCGAACCGCTGCGCCGTGAGGCCGTCGGCGTTGATGATCGAAGCGGCGTGCTGGTACAGCAGGCGCGCCTGTCCGATGTGGTCGAGGCTGTGATTGGCCAGCGCCAGGTCTTCTTCGAGCACCGGTCCGTGCCCGCACCATTCGGCGTTGCGCTGCCCCAGCACCAGCGCGTTGTCGGCCAGGTGCAGCAGGTAGTCAACCGGTGCATGCGTGGGCGCGGCGTTCACATGTGCCCCACTTTGTCAGGGATGTCGTAGAAGGTCGGGTGTCGGTACACCTTGTCGGCCGACGGGTCGAAAAAGCTGTCCTTGCTGTCGGGCTCGCTGGCCGCGATGCTGGCAGAAGGCACGACCCAGATGCTCACGCCTTCCTGGCGTCGCGTGTACACGTCGCGCGCCATCTGCAGCGCGTGCTGTGCGTCGCTGGCGTGCAGGCTGCCGCAGTGCTTGTGTTCCAGTCCCTGTTTGCTGCGGACGAACACCTCCCACAGGGGCCATTCCTTGAGGGCCTTGCCGGTGCTCATGCCGCCTCCTTCAGGGCGCGCTGCGCCTGCTTGCGGGCATGGGCCAGCGCGGCTTCGCGCACCCAGGCGCCGTCGTTCCACGCCTTGACCCGGGTGGCCAGGCGTTCCTTGTTGCACGGGCCGTTGCCGTTGACCACCTGCCAGAACTCGTCCCAGTCAATGGCGCCGAAGTCGTGGTGTCCGCGCTCGGCGTTCCACTTCAGGTCCGGGTCGGGCAGGGTCACGCCCAGCACCTCGGCCTGCGGCACCGTGGCATCGACGAACTTCTGGCGCAGCGCGTCGTTGCTGATGCGCTTGATGCCCCAGCGCATGCCCTGCACGCTGTTCGGGCTGTTGTCGTCGGGCGGGCCGAACATGGCCAGGCACTTCCACCACCAGCGGTTCACCGCGTCCTGCACCATGGCCTTCTGTTCTTCGGTGCCCTGCATCATCGTCAGCAGCGACTCATAGCCCTGGCGCTGGTGAAAGCTTTCTTCCTTGCAGACGCGAATCATGGCGCGGGCATAGGGGCCGTAGCTGCAGCGGCACAGCGGAATCTGGTTCATGATGGCCGCGCCATCGACCAGCCAGCCGATCACGCCCACATCGGCCCAGTTCAGGGTGGGGTAGTTGAAGATCGAGCTGTACTTGGCGCGGCCGCTGTGCAGGGCGTCGAACATCTGGTCGCGGCTGGTGCCCAACGTCTCGGCCGCGCTGTACAGGTACAGGCCATGGCCCCCTTCGTCCTGCACCTTGGCCACCAGAATGGCCTTGCGCTTCAGGCTGGGCGCCCGGCTGATCCAGTTGCCCTCGGGCAACATGCCCACGATTTCGCTGTGGGCGTGCTGGCTGATCTGGCGCACCAGGGTCTTGCGGTAGGCCTCGGGCATCCAGTCGCGCGGCTCGATCTTGCCGTCGGCGTCGATGACGGCGTCGAAATGCGCCTGAAGCGCCGCGTCGGCCTCGCTGGGCACCGGTTGCAGGCTGGTCGGGGCCTGCCCGGCGTCGGGCACGTTGAAGGACTGGGTGTACATGCGCGTCTCCTGGCCTTTCGGGGGCGTGGGTGCGCAGTGTATCAAGTTAGCCGACCGGTCGGTCGGTTAACTCGGGTCCGCCGGTCGGGTACCCGCGGTCAGCCCGAGAATTCCACCGACTGGGCCTGGCCCCGGCCGCGGCCCAGCGTGTTGACCAGCACCGGCAGCGCCGTCTGCAGCGCAGCCGCGAGCGTGTGTGGCGGGTTGATCAGGAACACCCCGCTGGCGGTGAGGCCCGGGCGCTCGTCGGGTTCGAGCGGCGGATGCCCGACGGCGAGGGTGGCGTGCAGCCAGGGGCGCCCGGCGCGCTGGGCCACGCCGCGCAGTTTGCGGGGCAGGTCGTGTGCCTCCTGCCGCGGAATCACCGGGTACCAGACAAAATAGGTGCCGGTGGGAAACCGCTTCACCGCGTCCTGGAGGCAGGCACTCACTTTCGCGTAATCGGTCTTGATCTCGTAGCTCGGATCGATCAGCACCAGCGCGCGGCGGGACCCCTGGGCATCGGCAGGCGGCGGCAGCAACGGTTTGAGCCCTTCGAAGCCGTCTTCCCGCTTGACCACCACCGTGCGGCCGGCTTCGAGCTGGGCCACGTTGGCCGACAAGGTCTTGCCGTCGGTCGGGTGCAGCTCGAACAGCTTGAGCCGGTCTCGCGAGGCATCGCGCATCAGGCGCTGCATGACGAACGGCGAGCCGGGGTACACGCGCAGCGAGCCCGACGGGTTGAAGCCCGCCACCATGTCGAGGTAGTCGTCGATGAGCGGCGATGCGGTGGGCGCCGCCCCCCCATGGGCGGGGCGCAGCGCCGAGAACAGGCGCACCACGCCGTGCTCGGCCTCGCCCCCCTTCTCTGCGTAGTCGCCGTCCAGCCGGTACAGGCCGGCGCCGGCGTGGGTGTCCACCAGCGTCAGGGCCGGCGGCTTCTGCATCAGGTGCCGCAAGGTGGCCATCAGCACCATGTGCTTGAGCACATCGGCGTGGTTTCCGGCATGAAAGGCGTGGCGGTAGGAGAACATGGGCGCCGATGGTAGCGCCGGAATTTGCCCGCCCGGCCGGGATTTCGTACAATGGAGGGCTTCGCAGCGATTTTTGCTGGCCCCGCGGCGAAGTTCAACCACCACCTAAGAGGGTTCCACCAGAGAACCGCCGACCGTGGAAAAGGGCCGCCAAACCCTCGCAAGAGTTCAGCTCATGACCAAAACGTTCAGCGCCAAACCCGCTGACGTGAAGCACGAGTGGTTTGTGATTGACGCGACCGACAAGGTCCTCGGACGAGTTGCCAGTGAAGTGGCTCTCCGACTGCGCGGCAAGCACAAGGCCATCTACACGCCTCACGT
>CALRVR020000028.1:0-36042 GCA_943371665.1 Synechococcus sp. UW140 | reverse complement strand
CGCAGACACCGGCAGGGATTCGGGAAAGTCGAGGTGGAGCGCGGTGGCGGGCAAGGCGAAGACTTGGTTCAAAATCGGCAAGCCCGCAATTATCCCGCGCCCACCCAGACCGACCCGCCCCACCGCCCGAATGTCCAACGTCTTCAACTTCACCTTCGTCCCGTGGTTCCGCTCGGTGGCGCCCTACATCCACAAGCACCGCAGCAACACGCTGGTGGTCGGCATCGCGGGTGAGGCCATCGCCGCGGGCAAGCTGCAGAACATCGTGCAGGACCTGGCGCTCATCCAGAGCATGGGCGTGAAGATCGTGCTGGTGCACGGCTTCCGGCCCCAGGTGAACGAACAGCTGCGCCTCAAGGGCCACGAGGCGAAGTACTCGCACGGCGTGCGCATCACCGACGAGGTGGCGCTGGACTGCGCGCAGGAAGCCGCGGGGCAGTTGCGCTACGAGATCGAGGCCGCGTTCAGCCAGGGCCTGCCCAACACCCCGATGGCGGGCGCCACGGTGCGGGTGATCTCGGGCAACTTCATCACCGCGCGCCCGGTCGGCCTGATCGACGGGGTGGATTTCCTGCACTCGGGCCTGGTGCGCAAGGTGGACACCGACGGCATCCAGCGCACGCTCGACATGGGCGCCATGGTGCTGCTGTCTCCGTTCGGCTTTTCACCCACCGGCGAGGCGTTCAACCTGACCATGGAAGACGTTGCCACGTCGGTGGCGGTGTCGCTGCAGGCCGACAAGCTGATGTTCCTGACCGAGATCCCGGGCATTCCCGTGGATTCCACCGACCCCGACAGCGAGATCGACACCGAGCTCCCCCTGGCCGACGCGAAGCGCATGCTCGACGCCCTGCCCCGGGCCGAGCGGCCCACCGACACCGCGTTCTACCTGAAGCACTGCATTCGCGCCTGCGAAGGCGGCGTGGAGCGCAGCCACATCCTGCCGTTCGCGGTCGATGGCGCCCTGCTGCTGGAGATCTACACCCACGACGGCATCGGCACCATGGTGGTGGACGAAAAGCTGGAGAGCGTGCGCGAGGCCACCATCGACGACGTGAGCGGCATCGTGGCGCTGATCGAGCCCTACGAAAAAGACGGCACGCTGGTCAAGCGCGACCGGACCGAGATCGAGCGCGACGCGGGCAACTACACCATCATCGAACACGACGGCGTGATCTTCGGCTGCGCGGCGCTTTACCCGTACGCTGAGGAGCGCACCGGCGAGATGGCTGCGCTCACCGTGTCGCCCCAATCCCAGAGCCAGGGCGACGGTGAACGGCTGCTCAAGCGCATCGAGGCCCGGGCCAAGGCCCAGGGGCTGCAAAGCATCTTCGTGCTCACCACGCGCACCATGCACTGGTTCATCAAGCGCGGGTTCGTGCAGGTCAACGCCGACTGGCTGCCCGAAGCGCGCAAGCGCAAGTACAACTGGGACCGGCGCAGCCAGGTGCTGGTGAAAAAGCTCTGATCAGCCGCGCCGGCGGGCCAGCAGGAGCCAGACCGCCATCAGCGTGAAGGCGGCAAACCACAGGAACGACCAGTTCGCGATCGTCAGCCCCAGGAAGGTCCAGTCGATCTTGGAGCAGTCGCCGCTGCCGCGGAAGATCATGGGAATGGCGCGCCGCAGCGGAAACGACTCGATCATGCCGAAGAAGTCGCGCCCGCAGGACAGCACGTCGGGCGGGTTCCACTGCAGCCAGCTCTGCCGCGCCGCGGTGAAGGCACCGAAGCCGGCCATCAACCCCATGGCCGCCACCCCGATGCCTCGGGCCCGCGGCGAAGCGATGGCCGCGGCAATGGCCGCCAGCAGCGCCACCAGAATGAGCGCATAGCGCTGGACGATGCACATGGGGCAAGGCTCGAGCCCCACCACGTGCTGCAGGTACATGCCGAAGGCCAGCAGGGCCGCGCTGACCGCGGCGATCAGCCCGAGCACCAGGCGCGGTCGCTGCGACGGCAGCGCAAACAGTGTGTTCATGCAGGGATCAGCTCACGAAGGCGCGTTCGATGACGAAATCGCCCGGGGTGGTGGTGTTGCCTTCCTTGAACCCGAGTTTTTCGCACAGCGCCTTGAGGTCGCGCAGCATTTCGGGGCTGCCGCAGATCATGACGCGGTCTTCGGCAGGGTTGAGCATCGGCACGCCGAGGTCCTTGGCGACGATGCCGTCGGCCAGGAGCTGCGGAATGCGGCCCTGGTGCATGAACGGCTCGCGCGTGACGGTGGGGTAGTAGAGCAGCTTCTGCTGAACCATCTCGCCCAGGAATTCGTCCTTGCGGAGTTCGTTGGACAGAAGCTCGCGGTAGGCCAGTTCATTCACCTGGCGCACGCCGTGCACCACGATCACCTGGTCGTAGCGCTCGTAGGTTTCGGGGTCGCGCACGATGCTCAGGAATGGCGCCAGGCCGGTGCCCGTGCCCAGCAGGTACAGGCGCTTGGCGGGCAGCAGGTAGTCGATCAGCAGCGTGCCGGTGGGCTTCTTGCCCACGATGATGGTGTCGCCGGGCTGGATGTGCTGCAGGCGGGAGGTGAGCGGCCCGTCCTGCACCTTGATGCTGAGGAATTCGAGGTGCTCGGCCCAGTTCGGGCTGACGATGCTGTAAGCGCGCAGCAGCGGCTTGCCGTCGACCCGCAGGCCGATCATGGTGAAGTGGCCGTTGGAGAACCGCAGCGAGGTGTCGCGCGTGGTGGTGAAGCTGAAGAGGCGGTCGGTCCAGTGGTGGACGCTGAGCACGCGCTCTTCGTTGAATGCACTCATGAAGGTTCCTGGGAGGCGGACAAGACGGTATTTTAGGAAACGCACCGCCGGGGCAACCCTGACGGCCTTGCGGGCGGTGGAAGCTTGCTACAGTGCAGGCCTTCGAATCGGGGGGCCAACGGCGCAAAAACCGGATGATGCCCTGTCGGTGACGGAAAACGAACGAACCGTTTGTTCCACCCGATATAACCCCGAGAGCATAAAAGCCCCCACCACACACACCACAAGCAGGAGTCGCCCATGGCACGAATGGTTCAATGCATCAAGCTCGGCAAGGAAGCCGAGGGGCTGGACTTCCCCCCCTACCCTGGCGAACTGGGCAAGCGGATTTTCGAGAGCGTGAGCAAAGAGGCCTGGGCCGCCTGGCTCAAGCACCAGACCATGCTGTTGAACGAAAACCGCCTGAACCTGGCCGACGCCCGCGCCCGCCAGTACCTGGCCCGCCAGATGGAGAAGCACTTCTTCGGTGAAGGCGCCGACCAGGCCGCCGGCTACGTGCCACCCAGCGCGTCGTGATGCCCTGCAGCGGCGGCGCCTTTGCCACCCGGCCCGCCGCGCGCGGGCCTTTTGTTTTCCGGGCATGACGCCCACCGACCGATCGGCCTGTGTGGTCGGCGCCGGTCTGGCCGGTGCCGCCGTGGCGGCGGCGCTGGTGCGGCGCGGCTGGCGGGTCACGCTGTTGTGCGCCGGCCAGGCCCCCGCGGACGGCGCGTCGGCGCTGCCGGTGGGCGTGCTGGGCCCGCACGTCACACGGGCGCCCACGCCCATGTCCCGCCTGACCGCAATAGGCTGCGACATCACCCGGGGCGAGCTGCAGCGCCTGGTGCCACCCGGGCATGGCTGGCAGCCGGTCCTGATCGACAACCTCTCGCACGACGCGGGCCGGCGCGAGGTGGCACTGGTGCGACCATCGGCGCTGGTGGACGCCTGGATCGGCGAGGCCATGGGCACCGGGCGGCTGAACCTGCTGACCGGCGTGCGGGTGGCGTCGGTTCACCGAGCCGACGGGCACTGGCACCTGAAGGACGCCAGCGGTACGGTGGCGGCCCACGCGCCGATGGCTGTTCTGGCCTCGGCCTTGGGGGTGCAGGCGCTTGGCGACGGGCTGGGTCTGCCGCTGCCGCTGCGGCCGGTGCAGGGCCAGATCAGCCTGGGTGCCCGGCTCGGCGAACCCCTGGCCGAGCGCCCGCAGCGCGACGACGGCGTGTTCGTGCCCGATTACCGGGACGAAGGTCTGCCGCCGCGTTGGCCCGCGCGCATCTGGACGGTGGGCTCGACCTACCGCCGCGGCCAGGAAGACACCACGGTCACCGACGATGCCCACCGGGAAAATCTGCAGCGGCTGCGGGCCATGTCGCCGGCGGCCGCAGACTTCATGGAGACCACGCTGTCGGATGGCTCGCTGATGGGCTGGGCCGGCGTGCGCTGCGCCTCGCTGGACCGGCTGCCCTTGATCGGCGCAGCCCCCGACCCCGCCGCAGCCCGCACACAGCGGCTGGTCGACACCGCAAGGCTGGATGGCCTGCACCTGTGCTGTGCGCTGGGGTCTCGCGGGCTGGCGCTGGCCGCCCTGGCCGGGCAGCTGCTGGCCGCACAGATGGAGGGCGAGCCCCTGCCACTGGAAGACGATCTGCGGGACGCCGTGGACCCGGCGCGGTTTGCCTGGCGGCAGGCCCGCCGCCGCGGCGGCTGACAGACCGTCAGAGCATGTCGAGCCACCGCGAAATCGCCGGTGGCTGCAACGGCCGGGACAGCACCGCCGAAATGCCCAGCCGCTGGGTGTGCTGCTGCACGCGGCGACGCCGCCACCAACCCGCCAGCGGGCCGGCCAGTTCGGTGGTGGCCAGCGTCATGGACTGCGGGTAACGTTCGCGGAAGAGCTGCATCAGGGCCCAGGCGTCGATGTGGTGATCGTCGAGGTTGAACACGCCGCACAGGTAGTGGTGCTGCGCCATGCATTCGGCGGCCTGCTCGGTGCTGCCTGCCAGGTCCACGAACGGCACCGCCGCCAGCGACAGGCGGGTTTTCAGGTACAGGCCTTCCTCGGGCTCCACGCCCACCACCAGCGCGCGGCGCACCCCGCTTTGCGGGAAGGCGCCGATGTCGATGTCCAGCGGCACTGGCTGCGTCACGTCGAGGTCGAGCAGGCCGGAATCGCTCTGGGTGGCGGCAAACACGGCGTCCAGGTCGTGCAGCAGGTCGGCCCAGGCGATGGGGCGCTGAAGCACCCGCCACGCGTGCTCCGGCGGGTCCTCGCCCACCCAGATCAGCCGCTGGCCTTGCGCCGGCGCCCTGGCGTGCAGCAGCACCCCCTCGGCCGACAGGCCATCGACCAGCACCACGGCGGGCGGCTCACCCCCCGCGGCGCCGGGCGACCACGGTGAATAGGCCACTTCGCGTTCCTGGGACAGGCGAAACACCGTGTTCAGCGCATGCCGCTCCACGTCGGAGAACCCGATCACCTGCACAAAAACACATGTACTGAGCATGGCGGCGATGGTAGTGCCCGCCGTCGCCCTCCCGGCGCCGTCTGGCGGCGGGCCGGCTTGGGGCGTGCGGTGCGTCACGCCCGGTGTCCCGGGCATTTCCTTATTCCATCCAGCTATGGACGCATGAAAAAAATGTAGTTCGTTGAATAAGCGGGCGTGCCTACAGTGCCGCCCATGCCCGAGTTCGCCATTGTTTTCGCCGGATTTGCCGTGGGCCTCATCGTGGGCCTCACGGGGGTGGGCGGTGGCTCGCTCATGACGCCCATCCTGATCTTCTTCTTCGGCGTCAAGCCTTATCTGGCCGTGGGCACCGACCTGCTGTTCGCCGCCTTCACCAAGGCCGGCGGCACCGTGAGCCTGGCGCGCCAACGGCTGGTGCCGTGGCGGGTGGTCGGCCTGCTGTCGGCCGGCAGCCTGCCGGCGGCGCTGGCCACCTTGGTCGTGCTGCACCAGGTGGGCCCGGCCAGCGAACCGGTCCAGAAGGTCATGACCGTGACGCTCGGGCTGGCCCTGTTGCTCACCGCCGCGGCCATGCTGTACAAGGCCGCGCGCGGCCGGCAACTGCCCCGCACCCTGGCCGACGCCGACCTGGAAAAGGCCAGCCAGCCACGCCACCCGGCCCTGCCGGTGTTGTTCGGCGCGCTCATCGGCACGTTGGTCACGCTCACCTCGGTCGGCGCCGGTGCCATCGGGGTGTCGGTGCTGCTGCTGCTGTTTCCGCTGTTGCCGCTGCCCCGCATCGTGGCCGCCGACATCGCCTACGCGGTGCCGCTCACGCTGGTGGCCGGTCTGGGCCACGCCAGCCTGGGTTCGGTCGACTGGCGCCTGCTGGGCCTGCTGCTGGCGGGCTCGCTGCCCGGCATCTGGCTGGGCACCCGTCTCATCCGCCACACGCCCGAGCGCCTCGTGCGCTCGGCCCTCTCGCTGTTGATCGGCTACGCCGGCCTCAAGCTCATCGCGATCTGATTTCTGCTGTCACCACCATGTACCGTCACAACGATTTCGACCGCCAGTTCGTCCAGCTTCGCGCCGCCCAGTACCGGGACCAACTGGAACGCTGGCAGGCCGGCACCCTGACCGACGACGCCTTCAAGCCGCTGCGCCTGCAGAACGGCTGGTACATCCAGCGCTTTGCCCCCATGCTGCGCGTGGCCGTGCCCTACGGCGACATCAACAGCGCGCAGCTGCGCGTGCTGGCCCGCGTGGCCCGCGAGTTCGACCACAAGGAGCGGCACGACACCCGTCAGGCCAACGCCGGCCTGGCCGACGTGGCTTCGCTGCCCGATCGCACGGCGCACTTCACCACGCGCCAGAACGTGCAGTTCAACTGGATTCCCATCGACCGCTCGGCCGACGTGATGGACCTGCTGGCCACGGTCGGGCTTCACGGCATCCAGACCAGCGGCAACTGCATCCGCAACATCACCACCGACGCGCTCGCCGGCATCGCGGTCGACGAGGTCGCCGATCCGCGTCCGTTTGCCGAAATCCTGCGCCAGTGGAGCACCCTGCACCCCGAGTTCGCCTTCCTGCCGCGCAAGTTCAAGGTGGCCATCACCGGCGCCCGCGAAGACCGCGCCGCCACGCCCTGGCACGACGTCGGTCTGCGCCTGTGGCACAACGTCGATGGCGAGCTGGGCTTTCAGGTGCGCGTGGGCGGTGGCATGGGCCGCACCCCCATCATCGGCACCGTCATTCGCGAGTTCCTGCCCTGGAACCAGGTGCTCAACTACCTCGAAGCCGTGGTGCGCGCCTACAACCGCTTCGGCCGGCGCGACAACGCCTACAAGGCGCGCATCAAGATCCTCGTGAAGGCCGAGGGACAGTCCTTCATCGACGCGGTTGAGACCGAGTACCGCGACATCCTCGAGGTCGACGGTGCGCCGCACACCATCACCCAGGCCGAACTCGACCGCGTGCAGGCGTTCTTTGCGCCGCCCGCGCTGGCCTGCGACCGCAAGAGCGCCGACGCCAAGATCGCTCACATCCTGAAGGCCGCCGCCGAGGACGACCTGGAATTCAGCCGCTGGCTGGAGCGCAACGTCCGCGCCCACCTCAACCCCGACCTGCGCGCGGTGACGCTGTCGTTCAAGCGCCTGGGGCAGGCCCCTGGCGACGCCACCGCCGAGCAACTCGAGCGCGCGGCCGACCTGTCCGACCGCTTCTCGGGCGGCGAAGCGCGCGTGACCCACGAGCAGAACCTGCTGCTGCCCTGGGTGCGGTGCGACCAGTTGCCCGAGCTCTGGCGCGAAGCGCGCCGCCTGGGCCTGGCCAAGCCCAACATCGGCCTGCTCACCGACATGATCGCCTGCCCCGGCGGTGACTTCTGCGACCTGGCCAACGCGCGTTCGTTGCCGCTGGCGCAGGCCGTGCTGGCGCGCTACACCGACCTCGACGAACTGCACGACCTGGGCGAGATCGACCTGCACATGAGCGGCTGCATCAACAGCTGCGGCCACCACCACAGCGGCCACATCGGCATCCTCGGCGTCGACAAGGACGGCCAGGAGTGGTACCAGGTGACGCTGGGCGGTTCGGACGGCACGCGCCTGTCGGGCGAGGCCACGCCGGGCAAGGTGATCGGCCCGTCGTTTGCGGCGAGCGAGGTGCCCGACGTGATCGAGTCGTTGCTCGACACCTACCGCGCCGAGCGCCACGCCGGCGAAACCTTCGTCGCCACGTTGCGCCGGGTCGGCATCGACCCGTTCAAGCAGGCCGCCAACGCCGTTCGCAGCGCCACCGCGCGCCCCACCGAAACCGCCTGACGCCACCGCCATGACCCTCCAGATCTTCAAGGCCGACGCCTTCAATGCCCCCGAGCCCGACAGCGAGCGCGTGGTGCTGGCCAACACCGACGATCCGCGCGCCGTCGACCTGAGCGGCGTCCGCGTGGTGGAACTGTCGTTCCCCAGATTCACCGACGGCCGGGCTTTCAGCCAGGCCTATCTGCTGCGCCGCCGGCTTGGTTTTTCGGGCGAGATCCGCGCCACCGGCGACGTCCTGATCGACCAGCTGGTGCAGATGCACCGCAGCGGTTTCAGCCAGGCCGTGCTGCGGGCCGACCAGGACGTGTCCCACGCGAACCGCCTGCTGACGCATTACGCCGCGTTCTACCAGGGCGATGCGGTCCAGCCGGCTCCCCGCTTCGCCAACGCCTGACCGTCTCTGCCTGACCGAAGCCCGCCACACACCCGCCCACCATGAGCGCCATCGACCTCTACAACCGACCCTCAGCCGATTTCGCGGCCAAGGTGGAACGCGCCATCGCGCTGCTGCGCGAACAGGCGGCGCTGCACCCCCGCCTCACCCAGGCCTCGAGCCTGGGCGCCGAGGACATGGTGGTCACGCACCTGCTGCACCTGGCCGGCGTCGACGCCAGCGTGTTCGTGCTGGACACCGGCAAGCTGCACCCCGAAACCCTGGCCGTCATCCCGCAGATCGAACAGCGCTACGCGACCAGCGTGCGGGTGTTCCGCCCGAGGCAGGACGCCGTGGTGCACTTTTTGCGCAAGAACGGCGAAGACGCGATGTACCGCAGCATCGAACTGCGCAAGGCCTGCTGCGACATCCGCAAGATGGAGCCACTGGCCCGCGCATTGGCCGACCACGACGGCTGGATCACCGGCCTGCGGCGCGAGCAGTCGAACGCCCGCGCCGAAGTGGCCGAGGTGGTTCAGGAACCGGCCCGCGTGAAGATCAGCCCGCTGGTGGACTGGACCTGGGGCGATGTGTGGCATTTCATCGCCACCCACGCACTGCCCTACAACCCGCTGCACGACCGCTTTTTTCCGAGCATCGGCTGCGAACCCTGCACGCGCGCCATCAGCGTCGGCGAAGACTTTCGGGCCGGGCGCTGGTGGTGGGAGCAGGAAAGCGCCAAGGAATGCGGCCTGCACGTGCAGCCCGCCACCTCATCCCTCGTGTCATCGCTCGAACGGAGCCCCGCATGAACGCCCGCACCGAACCCGCCGTGGTCGAAACCGCCCTGCTGCACCAGGTGGCACACCAGCTCAGCAACGCCCACCTGGACGCGCTCGAAGAAGAAACCATCTTCATCCTGCGCGAAGTGGCTGGCGCGTTCGAGCGCCCGGCCCTGCTGTTCTCGGGCGGCAAAGACTCGCTGGTGATGCTCAAGTGCGCCGAGAAAGCCTTCGGCGCGGGCCGCATCCCGTACCCGCTGCTGATGATCGACACCGGCCACAACTTTCCCGAGGTCACCGCCTTTCGCGACCAGCGCGCGCGGGAACTGGGCGCAGAACTCATCGTGCGCAACGTCGAGGATTCGATGAAGCGCGGCACCGTGCGCCTGGCCCACCCCGGGGAAAGCCGCAACGTGCACCAATCGGTCACGCTGCTCGAAGCCATCGAGGAATTCCGCTTCGACGCACTCATCGGCGGCGCGCGCCGCGACGAGGAAAAGGCCCGCGCCAAGGAGCGCATCTTTTCCCACCGCGACAGTTTCGGCCAGTGGCAGCCCAAGGCCCAGCGCCCGGAGCTCTGGACCCTGTTCAACACGCGGCTGCACAGCGGCGAGCACTTCCGCGTGTTCCCCATCAGCAACTGGACCGAGCTCGACGTGTGGCAGTACATCGCCCGCGAGAACATTGCCCTGCCGTCGATCTACTACACCCACCCGCGCGAGGTGGTCGACCGCCGCGGCCTGCTGGTGCCCGTGACCGACCTCACCCCGCCGCGGGACGGTGAACAGGTGCAGGTGCGCGACGTCCGCTTTCGCACCGTGGGCGACATCACCTGCACCTGCCCGGTGGCAAGCACCGCCGCCACACCCGAGCAGATCGTGATCGAGACCCTGGCCGCCGAGGTCAGCGAGCGCGGCGCCACCCGCATGGACGACAAGACCAGCGACGCCTCGATGGAGCGCCGCAAAAAGGAAGGCTATTTCTGATGAGCACCGAATTCCTCCATGCTGAACACGCCCTCGTTCAGGCCGAGCCCACCTCAGTTCGGACGGAGTCCAACTCCGTTCGGGCTGAGCCCACCCCCGTTCGGGCTGAGCCTGTCGAAGCCCCCACCCACGACACCCGCGCCGCCCTGCGCCTGATCACCTGCGGCAGCGTCGACGACGGCAAGAGCACGCTGATCGGTCGCCTGCTGGTCGACAGCAAGGCGGTGCTGCAAGACCACCTGGCCGGCGTGCAGCGCCAGGGCCAGACCGACCTCGCCCTGCTCACCGACGGCCTGTCGGCCGAGCGCGAACAAGGCATCACGATCGACGTCGCTTACCGGTACTTCAGCACCGAAACGCGCAAGTTCATCATCGGCGACGCACCCGGGCACGAGCAGTACACGCGCAACATGGTCACCGCGGCCAGCAGCGCCGACGCGGCGGTCGTGCTGGTCGACGCCACCAAGCTCGACTGGCGCAACCCCGGCCTGTCGCTGCTGCCGCAGACCCGCCGCCACAGCCTGCTGCTCAAGCTGCTGCGGGTGCCCTCGGTGGTGTTCGCGGTCAACAAGCTCGACGCCGTGGACGACGGTGCCCAGGCCCACGCCCACATCGAAGCGGCGCTGCGCGCCTTTGCAGCGCAGGCCGGCATCACCGTCACGGCGGTGGTGCCCGTGTCGGCCCTCAAGGGCTGGAACGTGGTCGATGCCGCCGAGACCTCGGGTTGGTGCGGCTACCAGGGCCCCACGCTGCTCGACATCCTCGAGCACCTGCCGGTGACCGAGCCCGATCACGCGCTGCCGTTGGCGTTTCCGGTGCAGTGGGTGGAGAAATTCTCGTCGTCGTCCGACACCTCGCAGGGCCGCCGCGTTTTCTGGGGCCGCGTGGCCGCCGGGCGCCTGCAGGCCGGCCAGCCGGTGCGGGTGGCACCCAACGGCCAGACCGCCGTGGTGGCCCAGGTGCTCGACCACGTGCGCCAGCCCGGCACCGTGGGCGCTGGCCACAGCGCCGGCATCGTGCTCGACCGCGAACTCGACGTCTCGCGCGGCGACTGGTTGCTGGCCGCTGAGAGCGCCAGCCACCCGGAAGACCGGCTGGAGCCCCGGCGCGAGCTGTCCGCCACCGTGGCCTGGCTCGACGACGAGCCGCTGGTGCCGGGCCGGACCTACTGGGCGCTGCACGGCCACCGGTGGGTCAAGGCCAGGGTCAAGCGCATCGTTCACCAGCTCGACATCCACACGCTGGCCGAACTCGACGCCACCGAGTTGCCATCGAACGCGATCGGCCATGTGGAACTGGCGCTCCAGGAGCCTCTGGCCCTGCGCCCGTTCGGCCAGTCCCGGGCGCTGGGTTCGCTCGTGCTGGTGGACACCGCCAGTCACCGCACGGCAGCCGCCGTTCTGGTGCGCTGAGCCCCGATTCACCAGCCGACCGGACTGCCTGCAAGGGCAAGTCCGGCAGCCCCCTTGCCGCCCCTTAAAATCGCGGTTTCACGTCTTCCCGCCCCGCCACCATGACCCACGTCGTCACCGAAGCCTGCATCCGCTGCAAATACACCGACTGTGTCGATGTCTGCCCCGTGGACTGCTTCCGCGAAGGCCCCAACTTCCTCACCATCGACCCCGACGAATGCATCGACTGCGCGGTCTGCATTCCCGAGTGCCCGGTGAGCGCCATTTACGCCGAGGAAGACCTGCCCAAGGACCAGTTGCACATGACCGAGCTCAACGCCGAGCTGGCGCGTCTGCCCGGCTGGAAGAGCATCACCAAGCGCAAGGCCCCCCTGCCCGACGCCGACGACTGGAAAGACAAGACCGGCAAGCTCGACCAGCTGGTCCGTTGACGGCGGTGAGCGACGCCTCGCCGATTCAGACCGACGCGCTGGTCATCGGCGCGGGCCCGGCGGGCCTCTGGCAGGTGTTCCAGCTCGGGCTGCAGGACATCCGCTGCCACGTCATCGACGCCCTTCCCCACACCGGCGGCCAGCCCGCCGAGCTGTACCCCGACAAACCCATCTACGACATTCCCGGCCTGCCGGTCTGCAGCGGTCGCGAACTGGTCGAGCGCCTGCGGCAGCAGGTGGTGCCGTTTGCACCCGTGCTGCACGCCGACCAGTCGGTGACGGCACTGGCCCGCGCCAGCGACGACCGCTGGCATGCGACCACCTCGGCCGGAGCAATCTTCGTGGCCCGTACGGTGTTCATTGCCGCTGGTGTGGGCGCGTTTCAGCCCAAACGCCTCAAGCTCGACGGCATCGACGCGTTTGAACCGGCGCAACTCCACCACCGGCTCGACGACGCTTCGGCGTGGACCGGTCAGCGCGTGGTGGTGCACGGCGGTGATGACCTTGCCGTCGACTGGGCCCTGCGCCTGCTCGACAGCCCCGCCCCCCCTGCGCAGATCGGCGTGCTGCACCGGCGCGAGGTGCTGCAGTCCGACGACGCCACCGCGCTGGCGCGCCTGCAGTCGGCCATCGCCCAGGGCCGGGTGTCGCTGGTGGTGGGCCAGCCCGTGGGATTCGACGCCCAGGCCGGCCGGCTCAACGTGCTGCAGGTGCTCGATCCCGCGGGCCGTACCCACCCGCTGCCGCTGGACCACCTGCTCGTCGCGCTCGGCCTGTCGCCCCGCCTGGGCCCCATCGCCGACTGGGGCCTGGCCATGGACCGCAAGCAACTCGTGGTCAACCCGGAAACCTTCGAGACCAGCGAACCCGGTCTGTTCGCGGTGGGCGACATCAACACCTACCCCGGCAAGAAGAAGCTGATCCTCTGCGGCTTCCATGAGGCCACCCTGGCCGCCTTTGCGGCGGCCGCGCTGCTGCGCCCGGACGAGCGCGTGCCGCTTCAGTACACCACCACCAGCGCCCGCCTGCACCGGTTGCTGGGCGTCTCGCGTGGCTGAGCGGCAGCGTTTTTCTCGTCCCGAAACGCACCGCCAGAAAACGCCCGAAAACGACGCTATAATTTGAGGCTGTTCCCTGATAGCTCAGTCGGTAGAGCGACGGACTGTTAATCCGCAGGTCCCTGGTTCGAGTCCAGGTCGGGGAGCCAAAGAACACCCAGCGCCACCAGGCGACATTGGCGCAGCCAGCAAAGGCCTTCTCCTGAAGGCCTTTGTCGTTTCTGGGTCGCGTGCCACCGCATCATCCGCTTCATGGCCATGACTTCCTCATCGCTGCAGGCCCTGCTCCGCCTGGCCTTCTGGACCAGCCTTGCCGTGCTCACCGTGGCCTCGCTGGTGCCTGTCGTGATGCTCCCGCCACAGGCCATGAACCTGTGGGACAAGGCCCAGCACGCGATCGGGTTTGGCTGGCTGGCCCTCGTGGGGTTGTGGGCCTATCCCCGGCATGTGCTGCCGGTGGTGGTCGGCCTGCTGGTGTGGGGCGCCGCCATCGAGGTCATGCAGTCGGCCACCGGGTGGCGGTACGGCGACGTGATCGACTGGATCGCCGATGCGGTCGGGGTGGTGGTGGCATGGGCGGTGTGGCGTCTGGTGCCTGCCCGCCTGGCCCGCCGCACTTGAACCCGCACGGGCGCTGAGCACAATAGCGCCCATGACCCAGACGCCCCCCACCAAACCGCTGCCCTGGCTGGAACCAGGTGAGCCGTTTCCACCGGTGGAGCAGGCCTGGGGGCCCAACGATCCGGCGCCCGGCCTGCTGGCCGCCGGCGGTGTGCTCGATGTGCCCACGCTGGTGGCCGCCTATTCCCGCGGCATCTTTCCCTGGTACAGCTCGGGCCAGCCCATCCTGTGGTGGAGCACCCACCCGCGCATGACGCTGCGGCCGGCCGAATTCAGGCTGCACCGCTCGCTGCGCAAGTCGATCCAGCGGCTGTTGCGCGAAGAGCGCATGGAAATCCGGTTCGACCAGGATTTCGACCGCGTCATCCAGGCATGTGCCCGGATTGCGCGCGACGGCCAGAACGGCACCTGGATACTGCCCGCCATGGCACAGGCGTATTCCCGTCTGCACCAGGCAGGCATTGCCCACTCGGTGGAGACCTGGATCGATGGCGAGTTGTGCGGCGGCCTGTACGTGGTGAACCTGGGCGCCATGGTGTTTGGCGAATCGATGTTCAGCCGCCGCACCGATGCATCGAAAATGGCGCTGGCTGCGTTGGTGGCGTTCTGCCGGCACCACGGCATCACCGTCATCGATTGCCAGCAGGACACCGCGCACCTGGCCTCGCTGGGGGGCCGGCTGATGGACCGCGGTGATTTCGTGCAGCATTTGCGTCTGGCATTGCTGCAACCCACACCCCGGTGGGAATTTGCCCCCGTATACTGGAAAGAACTACTTTTCACCGGCGACGAACCTGCGTGACGCACCTCAAGGAACTCCCTCTTCAGGCGCTTCAGTTCTACGCCACCGCGCCCTATCCGTGCAGCTACCTGGCGGGTCGGCAGGCCAGGTCTCAGGTGGCCACGCCCAGCCACCTGATCCACAACGACGCGTATTCGGACCTGGTCACCCACGGCTTCCGGCGCAGCGGCATGTTCACCTACCGCCCTTACTGCGACGGCTGCAACGCCTGTGTGCCGCTGCGGGTGCCGGTGGACACGTTCGTGCCCAACCGGAGCCAGCGCCGGTGCACGCGGCAGCACGGGAATCTGGTCACCCGGGTGCTCAAGCTCTGCTTCGTGCCCGAGCACTACCAGCTCTACCTGCGCTACCAGAACAGCCGGCACGCCGGCGGCGGCATGGACCACGACAGCGTGGACCAATACACCCAGTTCCTGCTTCAGACCCGGGTCAACTCACGCCTGGTGGAATTCCATGAACCCGGTGCAGACGGCAAGCCGGCCCGCCTGAAAATGGTGTCGATCATCGACGTGCTCAACGACGGGCTGTCGGCGGTCTACACCTTCTACGAGCCCGAGCCGCACACCAGCTACGGCACCTACAGCGTGCTTTGGCAGATCGACCAGGCACGGGCCCTGGAGCTCCCCCACGTGTACCTGGGCTACTGGATCGGGCAAAGCCCCAAGATGAGCTACAAGGCCGGCTTCCAGCCCCACGAGCGCCTGGTCGACGGGCGCTGGACCCGCCAAGGCGACTGAACCGCCGGTTCCCCGCCGCACCACGGGGGAATTTCATCTCGTAAGATCGCGGTTGCACGAACGACCATGACCAAGCGAAACGACATCCCCCCGACCACGCCCACCGTTCAGGTGATCGAACGCATGTTCAACCTGCTCGAGGTGCTGGCATCCCGAGAAGAATCGGTCTCGCTCAAGGAGATCAGCGAAAAGACCGGGCTGCATCCGTCCACCGCCCACCGCATCCTGAACGACCTGACCATCGGGCGCTTCGTGGACCGGCCCGAGGCCGGCAGCTACCGCCTCGGGATGCGCCTCCTTGAACTCGGCAACCTGGTCAAGGCCCGCCTGAACGTGCGCGACGCGGCGCTGCTGCCGATGCGCGAGCTGCACAAACAGATCCAGCAGCCGGTCAACCTCAGCGTGCGCCAGGGCGACGAAATCGTTTACGTGGAGCGCGCCTACAGCGAACGGTCGGGCATGCAGGTGGTGCGCGCCATTGGCGGTCGGGCCCCGCTGCACCTGACCTCGGTGGGCAAACTGTTCCTGGCCGACGACGACCCTGCCCGGGTCCGGGCATACGCCACGCGCACCGGCCTGGCCGGCAACACCCGCAACAGCCTCACCCAACTGCCCGCGCTCGAGCGCGAACTCACGCAATGCCGCCAGGCGGGCGTGGCCCGCGACAACGAGGAACTGGAGCTGGGGGTGCGCTGCATGGCCGCCGGCATCTACGACGACCAGCGCAAGCTGGTGGCGGGGCTGTCGATTTCGGCGCCGGCCGACCGCATCGACGAAGGGTGGCTGCCGCGCCTGCAGGCCACGGCCGCCGAGATTTCCGCTGCGCTCGGCTGCCCGGTGGACCGGTCGGCCCGCCCTGCCGGGCGCTGACCGCCTTTCAGCCGGGGGCTGTTCAGCCCTGAGGGCGCACGGGTTCTTCCGTCAGCAGATCGGCCTGCTTCTCCACCCAGCGGCGGATGCGCTCGGCGTCCTGCAGGCGGCCCACCTTGCCGGTTGCGTCCAGGAACACCATGATCAGATCGCGCCCGGCCACCCGGGCCTGCATCACGAGGCAGCGGCCTGCCTCGGAGATGTAGCCGGTCTTCTGCAGACCGATGTCCCATTCGGGGTTCTTGATGAGCCGGTTGGAGTTGTTGAACTGCAGCGTGCGGCGCCCGACGTCGACCAGGTAACCCGGCGAGGTGGACAGGTCGCGCAGCATGGAGCGCTCGGACGACGCGGCCACCAGCGTGGCCAGGTCGCGGGCGCTGGAGCGGTTCTCGCTGGACAAACCCGTGGGCTCGACGTACTCCGTGTCGTTCATGCCGAGTTCGGCTGCCTTGCCGTTCATGCGGCGCACGAATTCGCGCATGCCGCCCGGGAAGGTGCGGCCCAGCGCGTGGGCGGCCCGGTTCTCGCTGGACATCAGCGACAGGTGCATGAGTTCACCGCGGGTGAGCCGGGTGCCGACGGCCAGCCGGGACCGGCTGCCCTTCATGGTGTCGATGTCGTCGGCGGTGATGGTGATGGATTCGTCCATGTCCAGACCCGCGTCGACGATGACGAGACCGGTCATGAGCTTGGTGAGCGAGGCAATCGGCAGCACGGCCGAATCGTTCTTGGAGAACAGGACCTGGTTGGTCTCCTGGTCCACCACCAGCGCCACACTGGAGTTGAGGTCGAGCGGGTCGTCGCTGCCATGCAGGCCGAGGGTCTGCCCCACGGACAGGCGGGCCGGCGTGGCCACCCTCACCACCGAGTGGCGCGCCTTGGTCACCTGCACGTTGCGGCCCGACATCGTCACCTTGACGCGGCGCGACTTGCTGGCCGTGGCCACCTTGCGCGTGGAAGACTTGCTGGCGGCAGCAACCGGCTTCTTGGCCGGTGCCTTCTTGACTTTGCTGGAACTGGACGTCCCCGCCTGTGCGGCCGTGGTGTGTCCGAGGCCGACCGTGAAGACCGCGGCCGCGACCACGGCACACAGAAGATTCAGGGGATTCCGACCAAAAAACATGACTCCACTCCAGCGGCGACACCTGCGCTGGGGCGGAGTATAGAGAGATCGAAGATGTTCAGCAATATCAAGAACTTGGACGGCAGTCTTGAGCGATCAGTGGAAAAAGCACCTGTATTCGGGTCTTTTTCGGGCGATCGCAAGCATGCACCGCCAAGTGCTTGATTTTCTTGAACTTAGCCTTGCGCGGCCACGCGGTCGGCCTTGCTGTGCAGCTTGTTCAGCGCGCTGAAGTAGGCCTTGGCCGAGGCGACCACGATGTCGGGGTCGGACCCCACGCCGTTGACCACCCGACCACCGTGCTGCAACCTCACCGTCACTTCGCCCTGGCTCTCGGTCGAACCGGTCGTGATGGCGTTCACAGAATAGAGGAGCAACTCGGCCCCGCTTTTGACGTGCTGCTCGATGGCCTTCAGAGAGGCATCAACGGGGCCGTTGCCGTCGCTGTCGCCATGGAACTCCTTGCCGTCGACGGTGAACACCACCGTGGCGTGCGGGCGTTCGCCGGTCTCGCTGCGCTGCGACAGCGACACCAGTCCGTACTGCTCTTTTTCGGCCGTCACGCTCTCATCGCTCACGAGCGCCAGGATGTCCTCGTCGAAGATCTCGGCCTTGCGGTCGGCCAGCTCCTTGAACTTGGCAAACGCGGTGTTGATCTCGGTTTCGGATTCCATCTGGATGCCGAGCTCCTGCAGGCGCTGCTTGAACGCGTTGCGGCCCGACAGCTTGCCCAGCACGATCTTGTTGGCGCTCCAGCCCACGTCTTCGGCGCGCATGATTTCGTAGGTGTCGCGGGCCTTGAGCACGCCGTCCTGGTGGATGCCGCTGGCGTGCGCAAACGCATTGGCGCCCACCACCGCCTTGTTGGGCTGTACCACGAAGCCGGTGGTCTGGCTCACCATGCGGCTGGCCGGGACGATCTGTGTGGTGTCGATGCCGACATCGAGCCCGAAGTAGTCGCGGCGCGTGCGCACGGCCATCACGATTTCTTCGAGCGAGCAGTTGCCGGCGCGCTCGCCCAGGCCGTTGATGGTGCACTCGACCTGGCGCGCACCGCCGATCTTGACGCCCGCCAGCGAGTTGGCCACCGCCATGCCGAGGTCGTTGTGGCAGTGAACGCTCCAGATCGCCTTGTCCGAGTTGGGGATGCGCTCGCGCAGGGTGCGGATGAAATCGCCGTACAGCTCGGGCACGGCGTAGCCCACGGTGTCGGGGATGTTGAGGGTGGTCGCACCTTCCTTGATGACCGCTTCGAGCACGCGGCAGAGGAAGTCGACGTCGCTGCGGTAGCCGTCTTCGGGGCTGAACTCGATGTCTTCCACCAGGTTGCGCGCAAAGCGCACCGATTGCCGGGCCTGCTCAAGCACCTGCTCGGGCGTCATGCGCAGTTTCTTCTCCATGTGGAGCGCACTGGTGGCAATGAAGGTGTGGATGCGGGCGCGGTGGGCCCCCTTCAGCGCTTCGGCGGCACGGGAGATGTCGCGGTCGTTGGCGCGCGCCAGCGAACACACGGTGGAGTCCTTGATGGCGTCGGCGATGGCCCGCACCGACTCAAAATCGCCGTTGGAGCTGGCGGCAAATCCGGCTTCGATCACGTCGACCTTCAGGCGCTCCAGCTGCCGCGCGATGCGCAGCTTCTCGTCCTTGGTCATCGAGGCCCCGGGCGACTGTTCGCCGTCGCGCAAGGTGGTGTCGAAAATGATCAGCTTGTCGGTCATCTCAGTTCTCCGGTGCGCCGCCTCATGGGCGGCTGGGGAAAAAACCCGCAGTTCCAAAACAAACGGCCCGCTGCGGGTGCAAACGGGCCGTGTGTGTGAATCGCTCGCGCGCTACCGCATCTGCCCGTGGGGGACATCCAGTAGTAGCAGGGCGGCGGATCGGAACATGCGTGGCAATGTATCACAAAGGCCCGGGCAACCCGATAGGGATTGCCCATGATGCCGATTCGGTTCAGTCGTGCAGACCGCGCTCGTCGGGCTCGTCGGTCGAGGTGCTGATCATGCTGGTGGGGCGGCCTTTCGACTTGCGCCACAGGTACACCGCGTAGCCCGACAGGCCGTAGATCACGAAGAGGAAGAACAGCACGGTGGGCGGATGGATGTTGATCACCGCAATGCCCAGCGCCACCAGCACCAGCGCCGCGAACGGCACGCTCTTCTTGAGGCTCAGGTCCTTGAAGCTGTAGAACGGCACGTTGGTGACCATGGTCAGGCCGGCGTAGAGCGTCAGGGCAAAGATCACCCAGGTGACGTCACCCGGGGCCACCTCGGTTTCCTGCATCAGCCAGATGAAGCCCGCCACCAGCGCCGCCGCGGCAGGCGACGGCAAGCCCTGGAAATAGCGCTTGTCCACCACGCCGGTGTTCACGTTGAAGCGGGCCAGCCGCAACGCCGCGCAGGCGCAGTACACGAACGCCGCAATCCAGCCCCAGCGGCCCAGGTCGCGCAGCGCCCACTCGTAGGCCACCAGCGCGGGGGCGGCGCCGAAAGACACCATGTCGGACAACGAGTCCATCTGTTCCCCGAAGGCGCTCTGGGTGTTGGTCAGGCGGGCGACGCGGCCGTCGAGGCTGTCGAGCACCATGGCCACGAAAATCCCCACCGTGGCCAGGTCGTAGCGCCCGTTCATGGCCATGACGATGGCGTAGAAGCCGCCGAACAGGGCCGCCAGCGTGATCATGTTGGGCAGGAAATAGATGCCCTTGGGCCGGCGCCGGGCGTCGGCTGCGGGTTCGATTTCGGTGTCGTTTCCGTCGTGCATGGAGGCTGGGTTCCGTGGCCGGATGAACATCCGGCGAATGGCACAGTTTACGTGGGTGCGGCCCGCAAGAAAAAAGCCAGGACCGGCGGTGCGGTCCTGGCTTTGTCCGGCGAGCGCCTTGGGCGGTCAGTTGCGGGTCTGGTCGACCAGCTTGTTCTTGGCGATCCAGGGCATCATGGCGCGCAGCTGGGCACCCACCACCTCGATCTGGTGGTCGGCGGTGTTGCGGCGGCGGGCCGTCATGCTGGGGTAGCCGGTGCGACCTTCCAGGATGAACATCTTGGCGTAGTCGCCGTTCTGGATGCGCTTGAGCGCGTTGCGCATGGCCGCACGGGACTGCTCGTTGATGACCTCGGGGCCGGTCACGTACTCGCCGTACTCGGCGTTGTTCGAGATCGAGTAGTTCATGTTGGCAATGCCGCCTTCGTAGATCAGGTCCACGATGAGCTTGAGCTCGTGCAGGCACTCGAAGTACGCCATCTCGGGGGCATAGCCGGCCTCGACCAGCGTCTCGTAACCCATCTTGATCAGCTCGACCGCGCCGCCGCACAGAACGGCTTGTTCACCGAACAGGTCGGTCTCGGTCTCTTCCTTGAAGTTGGTCTCGATGATGCCGGCCTTGCCGCCGCCGTTGGCCATGGCGTAGCTCAGGGCCAGGTCGCGGGCCTTGCCCGTCTTGTCCTGGTGAACGGCCACCAGGTGGGGCACACCGCCGCCCTGGGTGTAGGTGTTTCGCACGGTGTGGCCGGGGGCCTTGGGCGCCACCATCCAAACGTCGAGGTCGGCGCGGGGCACGACCTGGTTGTAGTGCACGTTGAAGCCATGGGCAAACGCCAGCGAGGCGCCCTGCTTGATGTTCGGCTCGACGTTGTTGCGGTACACCTCGGCGATCTGCTCGTCGGGCAGCAGGATCATCACGACATCGGCGGCCTTCACCGCATCGTTGACTTCCATCACGGTCAGGCCGGCCTTGCCGACCTTGTCCCACGAGGCACCACCCTTGCGCAGGCCCACCACCACCTTCACGCCGCTGTCGTTCAGGTTCTGCGCGTGTGCGTGGCCCTGGCTGCCGTAGCCGATGATGGCGACCGTCTTGCCCTTGATCAGGGACAGGTCGCAGTCTTTGTCGTAGAAAACTTTCATGGTCTTTCTCTCCGGATTGATGGAATCACCGTTCGCCCTGAGCCTGTCGAAGGGCTCGCGAGGGCTTCGACAGGTTCAGCCCGAACGGGAAAAAGGCTGAACCTCGGGGGGTCATGCGCGCAGGATCCTTTCACCGCGACCGATGCCGCTGGCACCGGTTCGCACCGTCTCGAGGATGGCTCCCCGATCGATGGCTTCCAGAAAGGCGTCGTTCTTGCTCTGGTCGCCGGTGAGTTCGATGGTGTAGCTCTTGTCGGTGACGTCGATGATGCGGCCACGGAAGATGTCGGCCATGCGCTTCATCTCCTCGCGTTCCTTGCCCACCGCCCGCACCTTCACCATCATGAGCTCGCGCTCGGTGTAGGAACCTTCGGTGAGGTCGACCACCTTGACCACCTCGATGAGACGGTTCAGGTGCTTGGTGATCTGCTCGATGACGTCGTCCGACCCGGTGGTCTGGATGGTCATGCGCGAGAGGCTCGCGTCTTCGGTGGGTGCGACGGTCAGCGACTCGATGTTGTAGCCACGGGCCGAGAACAGGCCCACCACGCGGGAAAGTGCGCCCGGCTCGTTTTCGAGCAGCACGGCAATGATGTGTTTCATGAAGGTTTCCTCTTTTCGCTGCCCTCCCCTGGCGCCGGTAAGCGCCAGGCTTGGCAAGCAATAGATTCGACTGGGGATCGGGCCGGCGCACGGCCGGCCCGGGGGATCAAAGGTCTTCGGAACCCAGCAGCATCTCGGTGATGCCCTTGCCGGCCTGAACCATCGGGAAGACGTTCTCGGTCGGGTCGGTGCGGAAGTCCATGAAGACGGTGCGGTCCTTGAGCTTGCGCGCCTCGCGCAGCGCGGGCTCGACGTCCTGCGGCCGCTCGATCAGCATGCCCACGTGGCCGTAGGCCTCGGCCAGCTTCACGAAATTGGGCAGCGCGTCCATGTAGCTGTGGCTGTAGCGGCCGGAGTATTCGATCTCCTGCCACTGGCGAACCATGCCGAGGTAGCGGTTGTTGAGCGACACCACCTTGATCGGGGTGTTGTACTGCAGGCAGGTGGACAGTTCCTGGATGCACATCTGCACCGAGCCTTCGCCGGTGATGCAGAACACCTCGGCGTCGGGCTTGGCCAGCTTGATGCCCATGGCGTAGGGAATGCCCACGCCCATGGTGCCCAGGCCACCCGAGTTGATCCAGCGGCGCGGTTCGTCGAACCGGTAGTACTGGGCCGCCCACATCTGGTGCTGACCGACGTCGGACGTGATGTAGGTCTCGGTGTCCTTGGTCATGTTCCACAGCGTCTCGACGACCATCTGCGGCTTGATGACGTCGGTGTTGCCGCGGTCGTACTTGAGGCAGTCGCGCGAACGCCAGCCCTCGATCGTCTTCCACCAGTCGGCCAGGGCGCCCTCGTCGGCGCGCTGGGGCGTCTCGCGGATCATGTGGATCAGCTCGGTGAGCACGTCCTTGACGTCGCCCACGATCGGCACGTCGACCTTGACCCGCTTGGAAATGCTCGACGGGTCGATGTCGATGTGGATGATCTTGCGTTCGTTCTGCGCGAAGTGCTTGGGGTTGCCGATCACGCGGTCGTCGAAGCGCGCGCCCACGGCCAGCAGCACGTCGCAGTTCTGCATGGCGTTGTTGGCTTCGATGGTGCCGTGCATGCCGAGCATGCCCAGGAACTTGCGGTCGCTGGCAGGGTAAGCGCCCAGGCCCATCAGGGTGTTGGTCACTGGGTAGCCGAGCATGTCGACCAGGGTGCGCAGTTCGTCGGTGGCGTTGCCCAGCAGCACACCGCCGCCGGTGTAGATGTACGGGCGCTTGGCGTTGAGCAGCAGCTGCAGCGCCTTGCGGATCTGGCCGCCGTGGCCTTTGCGCACCGGGTTGTACGAGCGCATCTCGACCTTGTCGGGATGGCCGGTCCAGGCGGTCTTGTTGAACGACACGTCCTTGGGCACGTCGACCACGACGGGGCCGGGCCGGCCGGTGCGCGCGATGTGGAACGCCTTCTTCATGACCTCGGCCATGTCCCGCACGTCCTTCACCAGGAAGTTGTGCTTGACGATGGGGCGGGTGATGCCGACGGTGTCGCACTCCTGGAAGGCATCCAGCCCGATGGCGGGGGTGGGCACCTGTCCGGTGATGATCACCATCGGAATGCTGTCCATGTACGCGGTGGCAATGCCGGTGACCGCGTTGGTGACGCCGGGGCCCGAGGTGACCAGGGCCACGCCGACGTCGCCCGTGGCGCGCGCGTAGCCGTCGGCCGCGTGCACGGCCGCCTGCTCGTGGCGCACCAGGATGTGCTGGATGCTGTCCTGCTTGTAGAACGCGTCGTAGATGTGCAGCACGGCACCGCCGGGGTAACCCCAGACGTACTTGACGCCTTCGGCCTGCAGGGCCTTGACGAGAATTTCAGCGCCGCGGAGTTCGAGGGGGGGCTGGCCAGTGGCGGCCGCCGCCGAGGCCATTTCGGCCTTGGAGATTTCCATGATGAACCTTTCGAGATTTTCTCTGACGAAAAACCTTGGGTGCCCCTTGGCCCGCCCTTGTGGGGCAGCTTCGGGACTTGAGACCAGAGGCCATGGGCGGAACGCATACCCGCCGGACCCTGATCCGTTTGCCTTGTGATGACGGAAGCCTTCCATTATGGCACTGCAGCACGGGGACTTGCCGGGTTTTTCGTCTGGCGCCACCGGAATGCGACAATTCGAGGCTTGAAAACGCCACCCGACATGACACCCGACGCCCCCGCCCCTGGCGCTGAGCGCCACGACCTCTCCGCCCCGTCCCTGCGCCGCCGAATGGCCTGCTGGCTCTATGAAGGCATGCTGATGTTCGGCGTCGTCTTCATCGCCGGCTACCTGTTTTCGTCCCTCACCCAGCAGCGCCACGCGCTGGAGAACCGCCACCCGCTGCAGGCGTTCCTGTTCGTGGTGTTCGGCATCTATTTCGTGTGGTTCTGGCACAAGGGCCAGACCCTGGCGCAGAAAACCTGGAACATCCGCGTGGTGGGTGCCGACGGCCAGCCGATATCGCAGCTGCGCGCCCTCGCCCGCTACACCCTGTCGTGGCTGTGGCTCCTGCCACCGCTGGGCCTGAGCTGGGTGATCGGCGCCCGAGGCGGCGAACTCACCGTGCTGCTGCTCGGCTGGGTGGTGGTCTATGCCCTGCTGTCGCGTTTTCATGCGCAGCGCCAGTTCCTGCACGACGCGCTGGCCGGCACCCGGCTGGTTGACTTCGTGCCGCCAGCCGTTGCCAAGCGCGCATGAACCACGAAGACGTCAACCCGCAGAAACGCCGCATCGGCCTGAGCCGGGTCTGGCATGCCTTCCTGTTCTCGCTGGCCGGCCTGCGGGCGGGATGGGGGGAAACGGCGTTTCGGCAAGAAGCGATTGCCGCCATGGTGCTGGTGCCGCTGGCCTTCTGGATCGGTCAGGGCTGGGTCGAGGTGGCGATGCTGGCCGGCACGGTGTTGCTGGTGATGATCGTCGAACTGCTCAACACCGGCATCGAGACCGCCATCGACCGCATCGGCCCCGAATGGCATGCCTTGTCCAAGCGGGCCAAGGACATGGGCAGTGCCGCCGTGCTGCTGAGCCTGCTGCTGTGCCTGGGCACCTGGGCCGCCGCCCTCTGGGCACACTGGGGCGTTTCAGCATGAGCGACAGCGCTTTTTCCCTGTGCGTTTACTGCGGCTCGCGCCCCGGCGCCAGCCCGGCCTATGCCGACGCCGCCCGCGCGGTGGGCCGATGGATCGGCCAACGCGGCGGGCAACTGGTGTATGGCGGGGGGCGCAACGGCCTCATGGGTCTGGTGGCCGACAGCACCCTGCAGGCCGGTGGCCGGGTGGTCGGCGTGATCCCGAAGGCGCTGGTGGAAAAGGAATGGGCGCACCACGGCTGCACCGAGTTGCACGTGGTCGACACCATGCACGAGCGCAAACGCCTCATGGCCGAACACGCCGATGCGTTTCTGGCGCTGCCCGGCGGCATCGGCACGTTCGAGGAATTCTTCGAGGTCTGGACCTGGCGCCAGCTGGGCTACCACGACAAGCCGGTCGGCCTGCTCAACGTGGACGGCTATTACGACGGAATGCTGTCTTTCCTGCGCAGCAGCGTTCAGGCGCAGTTCATGGGCGAATGGCAGATGGACCTGATGCGCGTGGGCGCCGACCTGGAGACGCTGCTGCCCAACCTTGTCCAGGCCGCCGGCATGGCGCCGGCGTCGCGCCTGGACGAACTCTGAGCCGCGGAGCCTGACCGCGGCTTAGAGCCACGGGGCTCAGACCGCGGCTTCGTCCTCTTCGCCGGTGCGGATGCGCACCACCCGCTCGACCGAGGTCACGAAGATCTTGCCGTCGCCGATCTTGCCGGTCCGGGCGGCCTTCACGATGGCGTCCACGCAGCGGTCGACGTCTTCGGTCTTGACGACCACCTCGACCTTCACCTTGGGCAGGAAGTCGACCACGTACTCGGCACCACGGTAGAGCTCGGTGTGGCCTTTCTGGCGGCCAAAGCCCTTCACCTCGGTCACCGTCAGGCCCGTCACGCCCTGATCGGCCAGTGCCTCTCGCACCTCTTCGAGCTTGAAAGGCTTGATGACGGCGGTGATCTGTTTCATGCGGTGTCTCCTTCTTGCGGATCATTATGCCCAAGCGTGCCTACACTCGCCGCATGTCCGCCACTCCCCTGCCCCGCCATGTGCCCATCGCCGCCAGCGTGCGCGGCGCCCACCCTGAAAACCTGCACTTCGGCTCGTTCGCCGTGGTCGATGCCCAGGGCCAGCTGCTGGCGTCGGCCGGTGACGTGGACTTTCCGGTGTTCACCCGGTCGTCCCTCAAACCGCTGCAGGCCATGCCCGTGGTGGCGGCGCACGCCGACCGCCTGAAGCTGGACGACGCCGACATCGCCCTGCTCTGCGCCAGCCACAACGGTGAACCCATGCACGTGGAGCGCGTGACGGCGCTGCTGGCGCGCATCGGCGTCGACGACTCGGCCCTGGCTTGCGGCACGCACGAACCGTACTTCTTCCGCTTCAACGGGCAGACGCCGCCCGCCGGCGCCCGGTTCCGGCCGGTGCACCACAACTGCTCGGGCAAACACGCCGCCATGCTGCTGCTGGCCGACTCGCTCGGGGCGCCGCTGGCCGGCTACCTCGATCCCGGCCACCCGGTGCAGCGCGCCATTGCCGAAAGCGTGTCGCACTGGTCGGGTGTGCCCGGGTCGGCGCTGGTGCTCGGCATCGACGGCTGCAGCGCCCCCAACTTCGCGCTGCCGCTGCGCGCCCTGGCACACGCCTTCGCCCGCCTCACCCAGACCACCCCCGATGCCCGGTACGGACACGCCGGGCACCGCATTGCCCGGGCCATGAGCCGCCACCCCGAGCTGGTGAGTGGCCAGGGCCGCAACGACCTGGTGCTGATGCAGGCCGGCCGCGGCGACTGGTTCAGCAAGGTCGGCGCCGACGGCGTGCAGGCCATGGCCAGCTTCGGCCGCGGCATCGGCATTGCCGCCAAGTGCAGCGACGGCCAGCTGGCGCCGCTGATGGTGGCGCTGGTGGCCGCGCTCGACCAGCTCGGCTGGCTCGACGCCGATGCGCGCGCCGCCCTGTCGGCCCTGATCCCGCCGCCCCTGAAAAACGCCGCCGACATCGAGGTCGGCGACCTGCGCGCCGTGCTCGACCTCGACCTCAAGCCCGGTACTTGCTCGTGATCGGGTAGCGCCAGTCCTTGCCGAAGCTGCGGTGGGTCACGCGGATGCCCACCGGTGCTTGGCGGCGCTTGTATTCGTTGATGCGGATCAGGCGCACCACCTTGTCGACGTCGGCGCGGTCGTGGCCTTCGGCCACGATCGAGTCGGGGCTCTGGTCGTTCTCCATGTAGCGCTCGATGATGGCGTCGAGCACCGCGTACTCGGGCAGGCTGTCCTGGTCTTTCTGGTCCGGGCGAAGTTCGGCGCTGGGCGGCCGCGTGATGATGCGGTCGGGGATGGGGTTGCTGCCGGTGCCGTAGGGGTCGTGGGCGTTGCGCCAGCGCGCCAGGCGGAACACCGCGGTCTTGGCCACGTCCTTGATGACGGCAAAGCCGCCCGCCATGTCGCCGTAGAGCGTGCAGTAGCCGGTGGCCATCTCGCTCTTGTTGCCGGTCGTGAGCACGATGCTGCCGAACTTGTTGCTGAGCGCCATCAGCAGGGTGCCGCGGATGCGGGCCTGCAGGTTCTCTTCGGTGGTGTCCTCGGGACGGCCTTCAAAGAGCGGGCCGAGCGAGGCCTTGAAGGCCTCGAACTCGGGCGCAATGGCGATTTCATCGTAGCGCACGCCGAGCCGCGTGGCCATGTCGCGGGCATCGATCCAGGAGATGTCGGCCGTGTAGGGCGAGGGCATCATCACCGCGCGCACGCGGTCCTTGCCGAGGGCGTCGACCGCAATGGCCAGTACCAGCGCCGAGTCGATGCCGCCCGAGAGGCCCAGGATCGCGCCGGGAAAACCGTTCTTGCCAAGGTAGTCGCGCACGCCCAGCACCAGCGCGTGCCAGAGGTCGGCGTCGGCGCTGTGGGCGCGGTCGGTGTCGGCCTCGATGCGCCAGCCCGCGCCGGTGCGGTGAAACACCATGTCGAAGGCCGCCTCGTGAAAGCTCACCGCCCGGCCGGCCAGTTCGCCACGGGCATCCAGCACGAAGCTGCGGCCTTCAAAGACGATCTCGTCCTGACCGCCGACCAGGTGGGCATACACCAGCGGCAGGCCGGTGGCGCTGGCGCGGTGGCGCATGGTGGCTTCGCGTTCGCCGCCCTTGCCGGCATGGAACGGCGAGGCGTTGATCACCGCCAGCACCTCGGCCCCGGCGGCGCGCGAGTCGGCGGCGGGGGCGTCGAACCAGGCGTCTTCGCAGATGAGCAGGCCCACCTGCACCGGATTGCCCTGGGCGTCGGGCACGGGGAACACGCAGGGTGCCTGGCCGGGCGCAAAGTAGCGGCGTTCGTCGAACACCTGGTAATTGGGCAACTCGCGCTTGGCGTAATGCGCCACCACGCGGCCGTCGGCCAGCACGCTGGCGGCGTTGTGCAGCGCCGGCACCGACACGCTGCGCGCCCGCGCGCCCGCACCCGCGCCCGCCCGGGCCGGATGTCCCACCACGATGTGCAGGCCTTTGAGGTTGGCGGTCTCGGCCGCCACCGTCTTCAGGGCATCATCGCAGGCGTCGATGAAGGCGGGCCGCAGGTACAGGTCTTCGGCGGCGTAACCGCAAATGGCCAGCTCGGGCGTGAGCAACAGGTTCACGCCGCGCTGGTGCGCCGCTCGCGCCGCGTCGACGATGCGGCGGGCATTGCCCGCCATGTCACCCACCACGAAATTGAGCTGGGCAACCGATACGGAAAACGTCATGGAATCAGGTGGGCAGGCAGGGGAAAATCATTATGTCACCCGGGTGCTCGACGGCTGGAGCGAGGTGGCGGAAGCCGACTGGGACGGCCTGCTGGCGCTCTCCCCCGACCCGAGCCCGTTCGCCCGCCACGCTTACCTCAGCGCCCTCACCGCCAGTGGCAGCGCCACCCCCGACTCCGGCTGGACGCCGCGCATCGTCACGCTCTGGCGGGGCGACCGGCTGCAGGCCGCCTGCGCGATCTACCTCAAGACGCACTCTTACGGCGAGTACGTGTTCGATTGGGCATGGGCCGACGCCTACGCCCGCCACGGTCTGAGGTACTACCCGAAGGCGCTGGTGGCGGTGCCGTTCACGCCGGTGCCGGGCGCCCGCCTCCTGGCCGTTGACGGCCAGGCGCGTGCGGCCCTGCTGAAGGCCCTGCCGGCGTGGTGTGAGGAGCAGGGCCTTTCGTCGCTCCACCTGCTGTTTGTCCAGCCAGACGACGTGGCCGCCTGCGAATTGGCCGGCCTCATGCTGCGCCACACCGTGCAGTTCCACTGGACCAACGAAGGCCCGGCGCCCTGGAGCACTTGGGACGATTTCCTGAACAGCCTGCAGCAGGAGAAGCGCAAGAAGATCCGCCAGGAGCGCCGCAAGGTCGACGAGGCCGGCGTGCGGTTTCGGCACGCCGAGGGGCAGGCGATCAGCGACGCCGACTGGGCCTTCTTTTACCGCTGTTACGAACGCACCTACCTCGAGCACGGCAACGCGCCCTACCTCACCCCGGATTTTTTCGCCCGCATGGCCGGGCACATGCCCGAGAACTGGCTCATGTTCGTGGCCGAGCGCAACGGTCAGCCGATCGCCAGCAGCCTGATCGGCATCGACCCCGTGCACCGGGTGGCCTACGGGCGCTACTGGGGCGCACTGGAGCGGGTCGACTGCCTGCACTTCGAGGCCTGCTACTACCAGCCGCTGCAGTGGTGCATCAACCACGGTTACCGCCGCTTCGAGGGCGGTGCGCAGGGCGAACACAAGATGTCCCGTGCGCTGCTGCCGGTGAAGACCACCAGCGCCCACTGGCTGGCCCACCCTGCGTTTGCCGAGGCGGTGGACCGTTTCCTCGAGCGCGAGGGCGAGGGGGTTGCGCAGTACCTCGACCACCTGGCCGCGCGTTCGCCGCTCAAGTCGCGAACCGACTGATGGCTTGGATACACTGACCGGCATGGACGAGCAGGATGCCTTCTTCACCCAGGCCGTCGTCGGCGCACCGTTCTCGGTGCTGCTCGGGCGGCAGATGACGGCCGGCGCCCTGAAGGCCCAGGGCATCGAGCTCGACCCGGTGCAGGGCGAGGCACGGCTGTCGTCCGCCTGGCAGCCGTGGGTGATTCAGCGCATGGCGGAGTTGCCCCCGGGCGTGCCACGCCGCCGCCCCAAGGCGTTGCGCCGCTGGCTGGAGCGCCACGCCCTCGGCATTGCCGTGCTCGGTTTGCTGGCCCTGGTGGCGGGCGCCCTGCTCGCCGCCCATGCCCGGGGCTGGATCGAGCCCTTGCTGGAGAGCCTGCCATGGTGAGCAAGCTGCCCCAGGAAACGCTCACCATCGACCCGGTGGCGATGAACATCGTCAACCGCGTGGCCGCCGGCTGCGACCTGAGCGGGGACCTCAACTTCGAAGGCGGCCTGATCGTTCAGGGCAGCCTGGAGGGCCACATCCGCGTGGACGGCCGGCTGGTGATCTGGACCGGTGCCAGCGTGCGCGGGCGCATCCGGGTCATGGGCGACCTTTACCTGTTCGGGCAACTGGGCTCACCCAACGGTGGCCCCCACGACACCAGCCTGGAGTGCGAAGGCATGGTCTACGTGAGCAAGACCGGCGTGTCCACCGGCACGCTGCTGGCGCGCCGGCTGCAGATGTACGAAGGGGCCCAGCTCAAGGGCCCCTTCCACACGCTGCAGACGAACGACCGCCTGCCGGTGTTGCGCGACGTGCTGGTCGAGCCGCCCGCCGCGCGTTGACGCCGATCAGGCCTTGTTGGCCTTTTCGTAGTTGGCGATGCCGTCCAGGATTTCCTTGTGGGCAGACTCCTTGCCCTCCCAGCCGATCACCTTGACCCACTTGCCCGCCTCCAGGTCCTTGTAGTGCTCGAAGAAGTGCTGGATGGTCTTCAGCCGCATGGGGTTGAGGTCCTCGGGCTTCTGCCACTGGGTGTAGATCGACAGCACCTTGTCCACCGGCACCGCCAGCAGCTTGGCGTCTTCACCGGCCTCGTCGTTCATGCGCAGCATGCCGATGGCGCGGCAGGTCACCACCACACCGGGGATCAGCGGCACCGGCGTGATCACCAGCACGTCGACCGGGTCGCCATCGCCCGAGATGGTCTTGGGGATGTAGCCGTAGTTGGTGGGGTAATGCATGGACGTGCTCATGAAGCGGTCCACGAAGATGGCGCCGGTTTCCTTGTCGACCTCGTACTTGATCGGGTCGGCGTTCATCGGGATTTCGATGATCACGTTGAAGGATTCGGGAACCTTGCTGCCGGGGGTGACGTTGTCGAGTGACATGGGATGGTCGAAGGGAGTGAAGGAAAACGGGACGAAGGCGTTTCAGCGGTGTGTTGAAAGCGTTGCAGCGGCGTTGCAGGGGCGGGGCAGAACCGTCGCCAGCGTGACGCGGTCGCATCGCGCACGCTCCGGATTTACCCTGATTTTACCGACGTGGACCTGACGCCCCCGATGGCAAACGCGGGGAATGTGGCTACATTCGCGCCGTTGGCCAATCGCCCGCCGGGTGCTGCACAAGTTGCAGCAGTCGAGACAGCGAGGAAGCAACGCAGCGGGGGCAGCCCCGGAGGCGTTGCCCCCTCCAAGTCGATAACTGGCAGGAGAACGATATGGTTGGTCAAAGTGCGCTCATCTTTGCGCTCGTCTGCGGCCTGATTGCCGTCGTCTACGGCTTCTGGTCGCGCAGCTGGATCCTCGCGCAGGAGCCCGGCAATGCCCGCATGCAGGAAATCGCCGGCGCCATTCAAACCGGCGCGGCCGCCTACCTGGCGCGGCAATACAAAACCATCGGCATGGTCGGCATCGTGCTGGCGGTGCTCATCGGCATCTTTCTCGACGGTCCCACCGCCATCGGCTTCGTGCTGGGCGCGGTGTTGTCCGGGGCGTGCGGCTTCATCGGCATGAACATCTCGGTGCGCGCCAACGTGCGCACCGCCCAGGCCGCCACGAAAGGCATTGGCCCGGCGCTGGATGTGGCGTTCCGCGGCGGCGCCATCACCGGCATGCTGGTGGTGGGCCTGGGCCTGCTGGGCGTGGCCGGCTTCTTCTGGTTCCTGGTGGGCAACGGCAACCTGACCCCCGACAAGAACCTGGCCAAGATGCTCAACCCGCTGATCGGCTTTGCCTTCGGCTCCTCGCTGATCTCGATCTTTGCGCGCCTGGGCGGCGGCATCTTCACCAAGGGCGCCGACGTCGGCGCCGACCTGGTGGGCAAGGTCGAGGCCGGCATTCCGGAAGACGACCCGCGCAACCCGGCGGTGATCGCCGACAACGTGGGCGACAACGTGGGCGACTGCGCCGGCATGGCGGCCGACCTGTTCGAGACCTACGCCGTCACGCTGATCGCCACCATGGTGCTGGGTGCCCTGATGGTGGCCGCGGCCCCGATGCAGGCGGTGCTGTACCCGCTGGTGCTGGGCGGCGTGTCCATCATCGCGTCCATCATCGGCTGCTTCTTCGTCAAGGCCAGCCCCGGCATGAAGAACGTGATGCCTGCGCTCTACAAGGGCCTGGCCATTGCCGGCGTGCTGTCGCTCATCGCCTTCTGGTTCGTCACCGCGTGGATCATGCCGGACAACTCGATCACGGCCACCGGCAGCCAGCTCAAGCTGTTCGGCGCCTGCGCGGTCGGTCTGGTGCTCACGGCGGCGCTGGTCTGGATCACCGAGTTCTACACCGGCACCCAGTACAGCCCGGTGCGCCACATCGCCCAGGCCTCGACCACCGGCCACGGCACCAACATCATTGCCGGTCTGGGCGTGTCCATGCGCTCCACGGCCTGGCCGGTGCTGTTCGTCTGCGCCGCCATCGTGGCCGCTTACGCCCTGGCCGGCCTGTACGGCATTGCGGTGGCCGCGACGTCCATGCTGAGCATGGCCGGCATCGTGGTGGCGCTGGACGCGTACGGCCCCATCACCGACAACGCCGGCGGCATTGCCGAGATGGCCGAACTGCCCAGCAGCGTGCGCGACATCACCGACCCGCTCGACGCCGTGGGCAACACCACCAAGGCGGTCACCAAGGGCTACGCCATCGGCTCGGCCGGTCTGGCGTCGCTGGTGCTGTTTGCCGACTACACCCACAAGCTTGAATCCTACGGCGCCAAGGTCAGCTTCGACCTCAGCGACCCGATGGTGATCATCGGCCTGTTCATCGGCGGCATGATCCCCTACCTGTTCGGCGCCATGGCCATGGAGGCCGTGGGCCGCGCCGCCGGCTCGGTGGTGGTCGAGGTGCGCCGGCAGTTCAAGGAGATCCCCGGCATCATGGAAGGCACCGCCAAGCCCGAATACGGCAAGGCGGTCGACATGCTGACCACCGCGGCCATCAAGGAAATGATCATCCCCAGCCTGCTGCCGGTGATCGTGCCCATCCTGGTGGGCGTGTTCCTCGGTCCCAAGGCGCTCGGTGGCCTGCTCATGGGCACCATCGTCACCGGCCTGTTCGTGGCCATCTCGATGTGCACCGGCGGCGGTGCCTGGGACAACGCCAAGAAGTACATCGAAGACGGCCACCACGGCGGCAAGGGCTCCGAGGCGCACAAGGCGGCCGTCACGGGGGACACCGTGGGCGATCCCTACAAGGACACCGCCGGCCCCGCCGTCAATCCGCTGATCAAGATCATCAACATCGTGGCCCTGCTGATCGTGCCGCTGCTGCCGCTGGCTTGATCCGTCGCGACCCGATCGGATCCACAAGGCCCGCCCCGCGCGGGCCTTGTCACGTCTGGGCGAGGCGGCGCACGATGTCGCTGGCCACGGGCACCAGCCGCGCCAGTTCGGCCTGCTCGTCGCGCTCGATGGCCTGCAACACCAACTCGGTGATCGCGCCCACCGCCGCGGTGGCCATCGCGGGGCTGAGTGCGCGGTCGGCGGGCCGGTCGCGGTTCACCGTCTCGCGCATGAAATCGGCCAGGGCGCCCATCACCTCGCGGCGCGCCCGGGCACCGGGCTCGCCCAGGTGGTGGATCTCCACGAACAGGGTGTGCAGCAACTGCGGGCCGGCCGCCAAGTGGCTGAAGTAGGCGTGGAGCGCCGATTCAAGCTGCGCCTGCCAGGGCAGGTCCGGCCGCACGGCTTCGCGGAGGGTTCGCAGGGCCGATGCGCTCGCCTGCGTGTAGAGCGCCAGAAAACACGCCTCCTTGTCGGTGAAGTGCTCGTAGAACGTGCGCTTGGACACGCCGGCCACGCCCACCACGTCGGCCACGCTGGTGGCCCGCAGCCCTTTGCCGCCCGCCACGGTGGCCAGCGCCTGCAGCAGACGCGACCCGGGGGGTTCGGTCGACACCGGTTGCGGGGAGCCGGGCTGGACGGACGAAGAACGTCGAGGCATGGGGGCGATCTTAGGCGGGCCTTGACAGCCTTCGCGCGATGTCGCAAAGTCGCACTGGTACGCGTTCGTACCAATCAGGGAATCCGCCATGTCCGAGCTCACCGTCCGCCGCCTGCTGATCGACCTTGAACAACCGGTCCCGCGCCACTGGTGCGGTGGCGACGCGTTCCTGACGGCCTGGTTCAACGCCCTGTCGATGAGCTTTCCGGTCGGCGAGCAGTTCTTCATCGATGCCGTGCGCGATGGGGCCAAACGCCTGCCCGACGACCAGCGCCCGCGCTGGGACATCGAGGTCAAAGGCTTCGTGGGCCAGGAAGCCACCCACCGCCGGATTCACGCCCTCTTCAACGCGCAGATCGAGAAGCACGGGCTGGTCAACGACTGGGCTCCCCGCGCCGAATCGCGCATGAAGATGCTGGCCGGGGCCGATGCAAGGCACGCGCTGGGCATCACAGCCGCCAATGAACACTTCACCGCGCTGTTTGCCGAATGGCTGCTGGCCCGTCCCGAGGTGCTGGGCGGCAGCGAACCGCGACTGCAGGCCCTGTGGCTCTGGCACAGCGCCGAAGAGGCCGAGCACAAGTGCACCGCCTTCGACCTGTACCAGGCGCTGGGTGGCAACCACGAATGGCGCGTGAAGTGGATGCGCCGAATCACGGTGTTCTTCCTGCTCGACGCATTGCGCCAGACGGTGAACAACCTGCACCGCGACGGCACCCTGTGGCGCCTGTCGACCTGGCGCAGCGCATGGAAACACCTGCTGGGCCAGCGCGGCCTGTTGCGCGAGAGCTTCACCGCATGGCGCGCTTATTTCAAGCGCGATTTCCACCCGGATCAGCAGCACAGCGAGCGTTCGAGCGACTGGCTGCGCGACAACCAGGCCCTGTTCACCCGCGTCGGCGCCACCTAAGACCCCTGGCGCGTGGGGGTGGCGCGGGCAGGCCGCCAAGGGCCCTTCGCCGATAATTGCGCGCATGTCCGAACGCGTCATTCCCCTGATCGACCAGCGCCTGCAAACGCGGGCGGTGCACGTTCCTGCGAAGGCCGTCGCGGCAACGGGCCTGCTGGGCGACGCCCTGGGCCGGCCGCTGCGTGACCTGCGCATCAGCGTGACCGACCGCTGCAACTTTCGTTGCAGCTACTGCATGCCGAAGGAAATCTTCGACAAGGACTACCAGTACCTGCCGCACAGCGCGCTGCTGAGCTTCGAGGAAATCACCCGTGTGGCGCGCGCGTTCGTGGCACACGGCGTGCAGAAGCTCCGCCTCACCGGCGGCGAACCGCTGCTGCGCAAGAACCTCGAGATCCTCGTCGAACAGCTGGCGGCCCTGCGCACCGTCGAAGGCCTGCCGCTCGACATCACGCTCACCACCAACGGCTCGCTGCTGAAGAAGAAGGCCGCCGCCCTCAAGGCCGCCGGCCTGCAGCGCGTCACGGTCAGCCTCGACGGCCTCGACGACGCGGTGTTTCGGGCCATGAACGACGTGGATTTCCCGGTGGCCGACGTGCTCGAGGGCATCGAGGCCGCGCGCGAGGCGGGCCTGGGCCCCATCAAGGTCAACATGGTGGTCAAGCGCGGCACCAACGACGACCAGATCCTGCCGATGGCGCGCCACTTCAAGGGCACCGGCATCGTGCTGCGCTTCATCGAATACATGGATGTGGGTGCCACCAACGGCTGGCGCATGGACGAGGTGCTGCCCAGCGCCGAGGTGGTCAAGCGCATCCACCGCGATCTGCCGCTGGTGCAACTGGAGCCCTCGGCTCCCGGCGAAACCGCGGAACGCTGGGGCTATGCCGACGGCACGGGCGAGATCGGTGTCATCAGCAGCGTGACGCAGGCCTTCTGCCGCGACTGCAACCGCGCGCGCCTGTCCACCGAGGGCCAGCTCTACCTGTGCCTGTTCGCCACCGACGGGCACGACCTGCGCCACCTGATTCGCGGCGGCACGAGCGACGCCGATC
>CALRVR020000027.1:0-36600 GCA_943371665.1 Synechococcus sp. UW140 | reverse complement strand
GCAGCTCTACATCGCCGCGGGCATCTCGGGCGCCATCCAGCACCTGGCCGGCATGAAGGACAGCAAGGTCATCGTGGCCATCAACAAGGACCCCGAAGCCCCGATCTTCAGCGTCGCCGACTACGGCCTCGAGGCCGACCTGTTCGAGGTGGTTCCTGCCATCGCGGCCCGGCTCTGACCGAGCCCTACGGCCCGGTGGCCGAAAGACGCCCCCATTGTTTGCGGTCCATGAACTCACATGGCTTTCCCGGGTGCTATCGCTCAGCCGTTGGCTCAAAGAGGATTCAAGTGTGTTCAACGCAACGGAGCATTCCTTGAAATTCCGACCCCTTCAAACCTTCATTGGCGGGCTTGTGCTCGCCGCTTCCACCGTCCAGGCCGCAGCACCCGAAGAAGTGGGCATGAGTCCCTATGGACCCCACGATGAGATCGGCATGCTCAACAAGGTCACGCCGGAGTCCGTCTTCAAGGTCCTGCGGCGAATCAGCAGCGGCAAGACCTACGACCTCAGCGTCGACTTCTATGTCGGCATGCCGAGCTACTACTTCCTCGGCCAGCCGCGCTTCCAGATCTGGAACGTGCACACCCCGCAGGGCACCATCGTGGACGACCCGAACGGTCTGGGCAAGGAGAAGAACAGCCTGGTGACGTATTCGGGGGCGGCGTTCTCGATGTATGCACACACGGGCACCCACATCGATGCGCTGTCGCACTTCGGCCTGAACGGCAAGATCTACAACGGCTTCAAGACGGAGGAGCATCTCGGCGATCGCGGGTGGCGAAAGGCGGGCATCGAGAAGTTTCCGCCCATCATCGCGCGCGGTGTGCTGCTGGACGTGGCCAGGTTCAAGGGAGTGGATGTGTTGCCGGAGTCCTACGGCATCACGGTGGACGACATCAAGGGAACAGCCAAGGCCCAGAACGTCAGCCTCGAGGACGGAGACGTCGTGATGGTCCGGACGGGCCGCATGCGCTGGTTCAAGGACAACGACAAGTACATGCACAACACGCCCGGACTGACCCGCGAGTCCGCCAACTACCTGGCCGATCAGGGCGCCATCGTGATCGGCGTGGACAACATCAGCACCGACGTCTGGCCCGCCAAGGAGTCGAAGAACTGGATCCCGGTCCACAGCGCCATGTTGTCCCAGCGCGGTGTTCCAATCATGCAGAACGTGAACCTCGAGTCCCTGTCAGCCGACCGTGTCCACCAGTTTGCATGGTTTGGCGCGCCTCTGAAGATCAGGGGCTCCGACGGGTCGCCCATGCGCCCGGTGGCGATCCCCATTCGCTGACCGGGGGTCGGCGCTCGCCAGATCAGGATGCGGATGGATCGGTACGCGGCCATGCATTGTTTCTGCCGGGTGGTGGAAACCGGCAGCTTTGCGGCCGCGGCCCGTGAACTCGACTGCGCCCGCTCGGTGGTGACCAAGCACGTCCAGTCCCTGGAGGACTGGACCGGTGCACGGCTGCTGGCGCGCACCACGCGCAGCATGCAACTGACCGAGGCGGGCGCCAAGTTTCATGCCTTCTGCAGGCGGGTCCTGGAGGACGCCGATGCCACCCTCGGCGAGCTTCGGGCCGACACCGCCGGTCTGCAAGGGCGCATCGTCGTGTCCTGCCCGGTTTCGCTGGGACTCACCTGCCTGGCGCCGCACCTTCATGCCTTCCAGGCGAGGCATCCCGAGGTGGCATTGGAAGTGCGGTTGAACGACCATGTGGTGGATCTGGTGCGCGAAGGGGTTGACCTCGCGTTCCGAGGAAAAGCCCGACTGGACGACTCCAGTCTCGTGGCGGTCCCCTTGATCGATCTGCCCAGGGTCCTGTGTGCGTCCGGCGACTTTCTGCGCTCCCGTGGAGTGCCTGAACATCCACGCGACCTCGAAAGACTGCCCTGTCTGGCCTACCTGCTCGGCGACGACGCGCTCAGGTGGACCCTGGTCGGCGAAGAGGGCCCACACACGGTCGACGTCCGGGGCACGTTCAGGGCCGACAACAGCCTCATGTTGATCGATGCGATGCGGCGCGGCGCGGGCATCGGGTTGGTGCCGGAGGTGATGGTCCGCGAGGACCTGCTCGAGGACCGATTGAAGCCGGTCCTGCCGGACTGGCGGGTCCAGCCGCGGCGCTTGTTCGCGGTGTATCCGAGCCGGGAGCACCTGCCCGCCAGGGTTCGGGCGCTGGTGGCCTTCATCAAGCAGCAGCTTCTTGTGGACCGACCCTGAGTTCGGGCGCCTGAATCAGCGACGCCTTCCCGCCAGCGCGGCCGGCACGGCGGAACGCAGCCGGGATCGGCCCCGTGCCTGGCCACCAGTGCGGACCGCGCACCGGCCAGATCGTTCACCGCCATGGTCCGCGTGACCTGGTGAAACTCGTCCCGCCAGATCCGCCATGTTCCAACGTAGATCGCCTTGTCCTCTGCCCTGATGTCCAGTTCCATGGGGGCTGGCAGCAGCAGCTCCGACGTGTTCACGGTGGCCTGCCGCCTGCCATGCAGCAGCGGCTCGTATTCCATGTAGACCAGTGCGTCCGTCACATGGCGGTGGGTCTGCTTGACCGTGAAGACAAACCAGTCATCGAGCCTGGGGTTGATGTAGTGCGCGGAACGCTGCCGGTCCGGCGCCGCCTGGCTGTCGAGAAACAGAACCGCCCGTTGATGGATCTTTCCCTTGACATCGGCGGGATCGAAGTCGCCGATCCTGAGCTTCTGTTCGTTGGGCTGAAGCCGGGGAATCATCGCACGCCCTTCGCTTCAAGCGCTGCGCGCAGGCGCTGGATCTGCAGCGTGTGCACATTGAGCTTCGGATCGCTTTCCACGGTGCGCAAGACGCGCTGCAGAACCTCCTGCTTGGTGGGCGTGGGGATCGATTCCATCCGGAACTTGCCAGCCTCCAGCAACCCGGTTCGCTGCCGCACGTAGCCATACGAACCCATGAAGTGAACACCGGGTCGCTCGATGCGGAGGGGTGTCGGGTTGCGCCCCTTGACGCCCCATTCGTATTCGTGGGCGGAGCCACCAAAGCAGGCAATGCCGCTTTGCCCGCCGAAACGATCGATCTGGTAGGAACCTGGATCGACCCCGATGTGGAAGAACACCCCGTCCACGACGCGGGTCAGGTAATGGTGGTCGGTGCCCGGCCCATAGGCCTTGATCGACACCCAACCCAGCTTGGTCGGGGCATCGCGCATTTCGATGAACCCCGCCACCACCGACAGGTTGCCAGCACCCGGGTCCACGCTCTCACGGGTCGTACCGCACCCCACCAGTCAGAGGGCGATCGGCGCAAGCGCCCACCGCAGCCATTCACGTCGTTCCATCCTGGCTCCCCCTCTCACCTTTGTTGATCTGCCTGTCTTCATCGTTCGTTCCCGGCCCGCCGCGCTGCTGCAAGGGGTCACCGATTCCTGATGAGTTTGCAAGGCGGATACTTGTTCAGCCGACCGGGAATTCCGTGCGCGGTCGGGTGCAGGCTTCAGGTGAGGCGCCTCAGGACCACGCACCGCTGGCGCCCAGCGCCTTCATGGCGTTGTTCACACGGTCGGCGATGATCGTGGTGTTTCCCACAGACAGGGACGCAAAGGGTATGGGTCGCCTTGAACCCCCGTCGGTCCAACCGACAAACCACCCGACAAGGGCAGAGCGCCGAGGTTCGCCAAGCCAGCCCAGCCCTGTCTTCGCGCGCAGCACCTGGGCCTCCTGGGCCTCTCGGATGAAGATGGCGTTCGCGGTCTCAAGGGTTTTCGCTGAAACCGGAAGCTCCCGATGGGCAAGCTTGTGCAAGAACGCCCATTGCTCGTTTGCAGAGATCAGGATGCCCTTGGTTCCGGCATTCCAGAAGTTGTCGAGCCCGGCGCTCATGTCCTGGTTTCCGTAGTCGAAGCGCCTCAGGTAATCGGCCAGTCGTGGCGCGCCCAGGGACAGTGCCAACCGCCGGTAGAACCAGACGGCCGAGGAAGCGAATGCGCTGCGCAGGGAATGGGGTCTGCCCCAGTCTGTCTGCATGGAATCGCTCCACCAGGACTGAGGCTCGTAGGTCATCGGGTCCACATCGACAAGCGCGTCGACATCCGACACAAGCCCCGCCTCAAGTGCCATCAACGTCAGTGGAATCTTGAAGGTGGAGCATGCGGCGAAGCATTCATGGGCCAACGAAGCATGGCCATGAACGACCTTGGGTTCCGAGTCGCCCAGAACGACCACATGGCGGTTGTCTTTGGCATGGGCGTCGCGGGCAACGGTGGACAACAGTGCGCTGGCGGCGAGAATCGTGCGTCGGGTGATCATGCGTGGACTCCGGTGGTTGAAAGGCGCCGATCTTCGGCAGGAAGTCCAACGAGCGCGAGATGTTCGCCGGTAACGCACATAACAGATCTAACAGACATAACTTGTCAACCCATGAGCGATCCCGTCATCGTCGACATCAGCAGGCCCTTTTCCATCAATGGCCAGTCCTGCGCCCGTTTCACGGCGTGGTTGCTGGCCGCCGTGGCCACCCGGGCCGGCGTGGGTGCCGTCGAGCGGTCCGAGGCGGCTGCGCAGGTGGCCCGACCCGGCGGCCTGGCGATGGCGATCAGTCGTGCATTCGTCGACTTCGCGCGATCGGGTGTTCCAGTCGGTTGGGGAGTGGACTGCGCGGCCGATCCCGGGTCGTTGGCGACGAGGGGTCGCAGCCAGGGTCCGTTCTGGATCCACCCGGTTGCTGCCAGGCGGTTGCGGTTTCATGCCGGAGCAACGCGCGCCACCGACGCTGCGCTCAAGGCTTTTGTCGGGCGTGTGGATCCATGCACCCAAGGCGTTGGCGCTGCTCCGCTGGACCTTGATGCCTGGTTCCAGATCGTTGGGTGGCGTCAGGCCGCAGAGGAGCGACGGTACGAGGACCGAAGTCCTGTTACCCCCGATGGACCACAGGTGGCCTTTGCCGTTCACGGACGGGACGATCTGGCCCACCGCTGGGGCGTCTTCCTGGCGGCGCAGCAGATCCGGAAGCAGGGCCACACCGACCGCGCCCGCGCCATGCTCCGAGGGGCGCTCGACGCGCCCTGGCCTTCGCGAGACCCCAGGGCCCAGACCTTGCGCCAGCTGTGCGCGCTTGCGCACCTTTGGTGCAACTACCAGGATCGGCTTTATGCCGATGTCGGTGCCGGAATTGCCGCCTTCGAGCGAGGCGAAGGCATCGCCAATCCCCGCATCGGCTCGGAGTTCTACAACCTGCGGGCCTTGTGGCGACGTTCGCTGATCGACAAGGTGCCCGGCGATCGGCAGGCCGACGAGGCCCGTGCCGTGATCCAGGACCTCCAGTCCGCGCTGGCGTGTGCGCTGGAGGCGGATGCGTTCACCTTGATCGAGAGCATCGCATCGAACCTCGGCTATTCGCTGTGGCTCATCGAGCCTCATCTGCCGCCCGCCGAGCGGGGGGCCCGCAGCCGACTCGAGGCCATTCGCTGGATTCTGTTGGCCGAGTGGCTCTGCCAGCGCCACGGTCTGGCGGGCGGTTCCAACTGGAACCTTGTCAGCGTCTGCAGGGTCGCCCGTGGTGCCGGTCGAGCGCCAACCCGATCCTGGGGCGCCATCGCCGCGGCCTCGGCCCTCTCCATCGAGACCATTCGAGCGAACGCGGGCCCTTACGGGTCCTTGCTCGGCTCGCCGACCCATGTCAAACGGTGGTCGCACCTGACGACCGGGTTGGTGGCTGGTGCGCGGGCCAGTGGCCTGGCCATGCCGCCGCTCCAGCGAGCGGCAACCTGGCTGGAGCACGCATGGTGGTTGGCCGCGGAGGGCGACTGGAAGGGAAGCTTGAAGGCCATCACGGAGCTTGAGGCCATGCTCCAGGACCTGGTGGCCAAGGACCGTGTGTTTTTCCGCCAGGAGCTGCGTGCGTTGAAACCGGGACTGGACGGCTCCACCCGAAGGCGCCCTTGACGGGTCCTTCTCATCCGTGGGTGGGGCACCAAGGGCCCTGCGGTGTTGATGGGTCTGCGGTTCCGTGCGGCGACGTGGCAGAGACCAGCGTTTCGGTGCAGGCTTTCAAAGCCCTGCCAGGGCCGAACACCCCGGTCGTTGCCGATTCGAAGCCGCACCCAGCATGGCCATCGATGAAGCTCGGACATGGGCTCGGCGATCACTTGCGCCCAGGCGCCGGGTTGGGTTGACCCCGTCGCGGGGCGGTGGATCAGCTGCTTCCGCGGTCCCCTGGCACCTCCAGGGGGTGGGTCATCGACGCCAGGGTGGCGCGCCTACCGGAGGCGACGGACGAAGCGCTGCACTTCGTCTGTCACGGCCTCGTCGCGGCCAAGCCAGAGGTGGCCACCATCGGGAAAGATCACCAGGCGCGCCTGCGGCAACCGGGCCGCGATGTCGCGCGCGGTTTGTGCCGTGCCGAAGCGATCATCTTCGGTCGAGACGACCAGGACCGGCGCGCCGATCTGCGTGAAATCCATGCGCGCCGGATGGCCGGCCTGCTGACCGTCGTTCAGCATGCCGCGCACGCGTGCGGAGATCGGGAGCAGCTCGCGCAGCACGGTGAAGGCGCGTTCGCGCTCGGCTGGTGAGACCCGATCGAGCAGCTCGGGGTCGGTGGCCAGCAGGGTGCCGATCAGTGCGCGCGGCACTGTCTGTTCGGCCATCCAGAACAGCAGGTCGGAGCTCAGCAACCGCCGAACCAGCCAGGCCTGCACCGGGGTGAATTCAACCGGGTCGCGGTCGCGCACATTGACCGCCGGCACCAGCAGAACGAGCCCGGCACAGCGCCCGGGGTGGCGCAGCGCGAACTGGCTGGCGCTCAGCGCGCCGGCCGATCCGCCCGCCACCACGATGCGCTCGATGCCCAGGTGGTCGAGCAGCGCGGCCAGTGCATCGGCCTGTGCGGCCAGCGAGTGGTCGGCCGGGAAGTCGCTGCGCAGGTAGCCGAAGCGAGATGGCGCGATCACGCGCAGGCCGCGCGCGACCAGCGAATCGGCGAAGCGCAGGCCCTGATCAAAGCCACCGCCCGTGCCGTGGATCATCAGCAACGCGGGTCCGCCGACGTCCCCCGCCACCGCGTATTCAAGAGGGCCCCAGGCCGTTTGCATGACCTGGCTTCGCCCGGAGACCCGCTCGCGCGCCGCCGTCAGGTCGTGGCGGTAGCGCAGCCCGGACCAGATCACCCCGGCCAGCAGGGCGAGAGCCAGGACGAGCAGCAGTGCACGGGAGCGCGAGGGCATGGCGTGTGGCGGGGTTGGTGTTCGGCGCGCAGGGACGCCGATCACAAGCACTCTGGATGAGCGGAGCATAGGAACTGCAGATGCCGCCCGCAAGGCCTTCGCGGGCACGTGATCAGCCCCCCGCCGGGGCCATGGCACAGCGTCACAGCCAGCGCGCGGCCACCTGTTCCAACGATGCCCACAACTCGGCGCTGGATGCGATGGACTTGGCCGGATCGGCGGAGGTGGCGGGCTCGCTCAGGCCCAGGGCGGCGCAGGTCCAGACGAGCTCCCTGCGCTCCCAGGGGCGGGTCTCGGGCCTGGCGGCCACGAAGTTCAACAGCGCTTGCGCCTGTGCCGCGGGCAGGCCCGTGTCGCTGCGGCACAGACCGATCAGTGCGCGCACCGCCAGCGAACCCACCTTGAGCCGCCAGGCGCCCGTCAAGGCGGCCGCGAACCATGGGCAGGCCTCGTTGAGCCGACCCTGGTCGACCAGGGCTTGCGCATAGGCCAGCTGGCTGTACACGAGGTTGAACGGGCCGAAGGCGCGCGTGGCGGCGTCCAGCGCACGGCTGGCGTGATGCAGTTGCCCATCTCGCCGATCCATCAGCCGACGGGCCGTGGCCAGCATCCGGTGGGCAAAGCTCTCTTCGAGGGCATCGCCCTGTTGCATCAGCCAGTGAGCCCCGGCCTCCACCAGCGACACGGCGTGATCGTCGGGCTGGATGTACAGCAGCACCTCCCCCAGCGTCACCTGGGCGCGGGCGTGCTGTGACGCGGAGCCGCACTGCTCGGCCAGCGCCAGCATTCCCTCCAGCTCCGTGCGTGCCAGCAGCACCTGACCGGAAGCGAAGGCACAGTTGCCGGCAAAGTACTTTGCACGGACCTGCGTGAGGGGATCCCCCCGTTCGCGGGCCGCTGCTTCGGCCCGCCATGCGTGCGCCAGGGCGGGCTCGAAGCGCCCCCGGGCCGCCTGACCATAGGAGGCAGCGATGTGGAGCTCTGGGACCAGTGGGTGGTCCAGCGGTTCGTCCATCAAGCTCAGCACCTCTTGCATGCCCTGTTCTGTGTGTTCGCCGAACAGCCAGCCGATGGCACGGGCGGATCGGCAGGCCCGCTGCATGGCCGATCCGGGATCGGCGTGCTTAAGCTGCTCATCCATGAGCGAAGCCAGCAACGGGTGCTGGCCAGCCCGGGTGAGCAGTCCAAGCAGGTTGGGCAGCAGAGGTTCCAGCTCGGTCCAGGGGTGTGACCGACCGGCCCGCGACCATGCGGCCACCAGGTCGGCCAGTTGCAACAACAGCGGCCGTGTGCGCTCCAGATCGAGATGTCCGTGGCGAATGGCCTCCCCAGCGAGCAGACGCCCGAGGAAGAGGTCGGCGTGTTGCTGCGCCGCCCGCTCAAGGTCTTCGGTGGCAAGCTTGTCCCGGGCGAACTGGCGAACCGCGGCATGCAGGTGCAGCACGTCGTCGGCCTGCCGCACGATGAGCGAATGGGACAACAGGCGAAGCAGCGTGCCGGCATCACAACCGGCCACGGCCCATGCATCCTCGCGGCCGAAGGCACCCTCGAACAGGCCCAGACAACCCAGCGCCCTTCGGTCGTCCGGATCGAGCAAGGCCCAACTGCCTTCGAACACCGCCTGCAGGCTCTCGTGCCCTTGGCGAGCCTTGCCGACACCGCGCGTCAATTGACCGAAATCGGCTTCGATGCCCCGAAGCAGCTGCTCTATCGACATCAACGGAAGCCACGTGGCGGCGAGTTCAATGGCCAGGGGCAGGCCCTCGACCAGTTGGACGACCCGCTGCGCGAGCCCGGCCGCGCCACCCTGCAGTGCGTCGGGCTGCCCTTGCCGTTCGGCGTGCAGGGCGAGCAGCGCCAGCGCTTCGCTGGCGGGTCCATGGGCGGGCAGGCCGCTCAGTCGATGGACCGTTTCCGCGCCGATCCCGAGCGGCACGCGGGAGGTGGCGAGCCAACGCAGATGCGGCGCGTGCAATACCCACGGCTGCAGCAAATGGGCGTCATTGCCCAGGCGTTCCGCGTTGTCGAGCACCACCCAACCGCGCCGGGTGGCCAGTTGCGCCAGAACCGCTTCTGCGGTGATCTCGTGACCCGGCGGCAAGGCAATCGCCTGAGCCATGCCATGCAGCAAGCCCAGCGCACCGCCACGCAACAGATCGACCCAGATGACCTCCTCACCCGCCTGGGCCTGGCGTCGTGCCAGGTGCAGTGCCAGCTCGGTCTTGCCCACACCCCCGGGGCCACACAGCGTCACGACCTGCGGGTGGTCGGCCTCCAGCAGCGCGCGCACACGGGCCAGATCACCGTCGCGGCCGATCAGACGCGGCGCGTTGGGCGCTGGGGCCTTGCAGGACGGGGCGAGGGGAAGGGCCCCGTGCGAGGGCAACCGCACGGTCGCCTGGGCGCGCAGGGACTGCGCCGCGGTGGAGAGTGTGTCCGACGGTCGAACGCCGAGATCGAGGGCGAGCGCGCGCCGGTGTGTCTCGTACCCCGCCAGCACCAGTTCGATCTCGGCCGGGTCGCCCGCGTGGCTGAGTGCCAGCCGGATGTTGTCTTCGTCGTGCGGGTCGTCGTCCACCAGCAGGCGCAGATACCGCAGGCGCTCTGTGCTGTCTTGCCCGTGGCGCAACAGGCCCGCCAGTGCCTGTCGCCAGCGAAGGCGCCAGCGCACCCGCTCGTCATCGACCCAATCGTCCAGGGCGTCATCGGCCAGCGATGAAACGCCGGCCAGAAAGTGTGAACCGTACTGGCGCAAGGCTTCGGCGTGGTCGCCCCGTCGCAGCGCCTCCAGGAAGTCCTGCACGTCCGAGGATCCCGTCCAGGTCAGGGCATCGTCGTCGGCGGCCAGCGCACCGGCGAGGTCCGGCAGCGCCGCCCGCGTGCGGTGCAGGAGCCGTCGCAGGTCGGCCCTGGCCGCGCCCAACGGCGCGTCGGGCCTGAAACGCCGGGCCAGCGCATCACGCCCGATCGGTCCGCCCGCGCAGACCGCCATGGCCACCAGGGCCGTCATGCGGTTCCATGCCAGGGGTCGGCCGGGCATGTCCGCCAGGGCGAGGGTCGGGCTGCCCAGCAATCGGACTCGGGGAACGGGTGGCGAAGACACCGCATGAGTTTAGGGGGCGCCTGTTCGCAGGCGGGGTCGGACACCTCCGCTCTGCCTGCGAACAACGCCCAGGTGGACGCCAGGTGGACGCCTTGCGGACGCCGCCGCGACACACGACACCTAACGTGGTGGGCTTTGGGATGCGGCGGAGGGCGAGGAGCACCGCCGAACGCACTGCCGACACGAGGAAAGCATGGTGAAAAAGAATCTGATGGGGGCGGCGCTTGCAGCGCTGCTGGGCGTGGCCCTGGCCGGATGCGGCGGAAGCCCGGGCGGAGCCGGCCCGGAGGGGGGCGCCGACAGCGACACGCGCAGCTGGAGCCTGGCACAGCCCATTGACGTCGCCGGCACGGCCAACGTCACCGAGCACGCGATGGACATCTCGCCAGCCGGGCGCGCTGCGGCGCTCTGGCGCATTGCCGGCGACGGCGTCTACGCAGCCGTTCGCGATGCGCAGGGCACCTGGCAGGCGCCGGTGCGCCTGGGCGGCTTTGACGATGCCGATGACAACTCGGGGATCGATATTGCGGTGGCCGACTCGGGTGAGGTGCTGGCGGTCTGGGTCAACCAGGGCGCATCCCCCGGTGTCCGCGCCAGCCGATACGTGCCCGGTGGCGGTTGGCAAGCGGTCTCGGCGCTGAGCGACATGGGTCGCCTGGTGTCCGACCCCGAGGTGGAGCTCGATGCCAACGGCAGGGCGGTGGTGCTCTGGCGATTTCAACTGGGCAATGGAAGCCATGCAATCCAGACCCGCGAGCAGGTCCGTGGCCAGGCGTGGTCTGGCATGACGGAGCTGACGGCCGACCTGCCGGGCGCGGTGTCGCGAATGGTCTTCGACATGCTGCCGAGCGGGCGGGGGGCCGTGACCTGGACCCATCAGCTGGAGAACTCGAGCTATGGCGTGAGCGTCATGCAGCGCCTGCCCGACGGAATCTGGTGGGCGCGCACGGTCATCAGCCCCCGGAACGGCGAACCGCCGAACCCCCAGTTGAGGGATGCCCGCGTGGCCTGGCTGGACGGCCAGACCCCGATGGTCGCCTGGCTGGCCGACGACGGACCGCGCCGCCACCTGCGCTACAGCCTGTCCGGACCGGGTGGCTGGTCAACGCCAGCCACCTTGCCATCGGCGCCGCAGCCATCGACGGTGTTCTTCGATCTGGCTACCGATGGCAACGGCCATGCCATGGTGGTGGCCGTGGTGGGCGAAATCGAGAACAACGGCTCGTGGCGCGCCACCGGCCGGCCCTACACCAGTGGGGCCTTCGGCCCGGCGACATTCCTTCCGTTGCCGGGCATCGCCAGCGCACAGACGGCGGATGTGCGGTTCGACCGCCCGGGCCGGGCCACCGCGGCGGTGGCACTGCGCGACCGTCAGGTCGATCTGTGGACGGCCCGATGGCAAGCCGGCCGCGGGTGGTATGCCCCTCAGGCCGTGGAATCGGTCGATGCGGTGGTGTTCCGCCCGCGCCTGGCCGGCTCGGCAACGGGTGAGTCGCTGCTGCACTGGGTGCAGGACGACGGCGTGGCGCCCTATGCCGAGCGCGTCCAGTCGGCCACGCTGAGATGACCATGCGATACCCCGCCCGAAGAACCTTGCTGCAAGCGCTGGCTGTCTGTGCGTTGGGCCATTCACTGCCCGGTGCGCATTCGACCGACGCTGCGCCAGCGCAAACCGTGCGGCGCCTGTCCGACGGGTCGATGGATTGCCGTGCCCTCTCAACCGAGGCCACCGCCCTGCAGGAACGCATCGGCGTGCTGCAGGGGGAGAGCGCGGCCCTGCAGCAGCGGCTCTCGAAAGCACAGGCCAGCCTGATGGACGACCTGCCCACCCTGGGTGGCGGCTCCGCCCTGGCGGGGTCCCTGCTCAGCCTCGTGCCCGGCGGCGACCTGATCGCGGGGGTTGGTGCCGCCGCCGCTGCCCAGGCGCAGCAAAGGCAGGTCATGGAGGCGGCGTCAGAGATGCAGGGCATGGCCGAGAAGGTGGCGGCGGTGGAGATGCAGTTGGATCACGCCCGGCAGCGACACGATCACCTCGTCGGGCTGTACCTTGCCAAATCCTGCAAGGCACCTTGAACCCATGGTCCCTTCACCCAAGACGACCCCTCCGGGAATGCTGCACGTGTTCTGCGGCAAGATCGCTGCCGGCAAGTCCACGGTGGCGAGACTGATCGCTGCCCGCGAGTCGGGCATTCTGGTGAGTGAGGACCATTGGTTGAGCACACTCCATCCCGGCCAGGTGCGCTCGCTTGATGACTACGTGAGCGCCGTGGGCCGCTGGCGAAACGCAATCAGGGGGCACTTGATCGACCTGCTTCATGCCGGTCTGCCGGTGGTGCTGGACATGGCCGCCAACACCCGTGCCGCGCGGGCGTGGGCGCTGGGCGTGGCCAACGCAGCCGGATCGCCGCACACCCTGTACTGGCTCGATGTCGACGACGCAGTCTGTCGCCAGCGCCTGCGGGTCCGCAACGGCAGCGGCCAGCACCCCTACCATGTGGACGACGCCGTGTTCGATCGGTTCACCGCACGCTTTGAACCACCGGCACCCGATGAAGGACTGGCCACGCTGGTCATCGCGGCCATCTGAGACCGCTCCCAGCCATGCATTGATTCACGAACATGATGACCGTCTTCGCTTCCCTCGATGGTGTGCCCGTGTACCGGAGCGCCGATCTGGTGAGCGTGCCCTGGTGGAGTTTCACCAAGCCCGTGCTCGCCGCGGCGGCCTTGTCCCTGGTGCGCGATGGGCTGGTTCGCCTCGACGAGCCACTGCCTGGCGCGCCCCACACGCTTCGACAGCTCTTGCGCCACGAGGCCGGGCTGGCCGACTACGGTGACCTCGACGCCTACCACCAGGCAGTGGCCGGCGGCGAGCCGCCTTGGTCGGCGGACGAGATGGTGCGCCGCCTCGACGCAACCCGTCCGAGCGACCACCCCGGCACCCGCTGGCGGTATTCCAACGTGGGCTACATGCACGTTGCCTCGCTGCTGTCGAAGACGACCGGCCTCGACCTTGAAGACGCCCTTCGCGATCGCGTGCTGGCACCACTCGGGATGAACCGAACGAGTCTGGCGCGAACCCGGTCCGACCTGCAGCACGTGGACATGGGACAGGCCCGTGGTTACGACCCTGGCTGGGTCTTTCATGGCCTGCTGGTGGGGCCGCTTGGCGACGCGGTGCACTTCCTGACGTGCCTGTTCAGCGGACAACTGCTGCCCGATTCCCTCGTGACGGAAATGACCTCCGCTCGAACCCTGGGTGGTCCGATCGTCGGTCGCCCCTGGACGTCGGCGGCCTACGGGCTGGGCCTCATGCAGGGCGAATGGCAGCGAGGCATGTTCGTGCACGGTCACACGGGGAGTGGACCGGGCAGCACCATCGCCGTCTACCACCACCGCCACCGGGACCGTTCGGTCTGCGCCGCCGTCTTTCGCGACGATGACGACGCCGGGCGCACCGAGGCGGCGCTTCAACAGACGCTGCTCGATGTGCTGGCCGGCGCCTCCCACCGGGACGCTCCGCTGCGCAGCACAGGGCAGGGATGACCATGCCGGACGCTGTGCCGAACCGTTCCATCAAGGTCGTGTGTCGAGATGGACGAGAACTGTCGGGCACCCTCTTCGAACACGCCTCCACCGCGCCCCGGTTCGCGGTGTTGATCAACGGAGCGATCGGCGTGCAACAGCGCTTCTACCATCCCGTGGCCCGCCATCTGGCGACCGCGGGTGCGGTGGTGCTCACCTACGATTACCGAGGGATCGGTTCCTCCACACACGGCGACCTCAAACACGAACCCGGAACACTGAGCGATTGGGGCCGCCTGGACACGGTGGCCGCCATCGACTACCTGCAGATCAACCGACCGGGGCTGCCCCTGTGTGTGCTGGGGCACAGCGCGGGCGGACAGCTCATCGGGCTCGCAGAAAACGCCCGCCGGATCCGTGCGGTCTGGTGTGTGGGCAGCCAGAGCGGGTACTGGGGGCATTGGCCCTGGCACACCAGACCCGTTCTGGCCGCCTTGTGGTTCGTGATCGTGCCGGGCCTCACCCGGCTGCTGGGTCGCTTCCCGATGCGGGGCCTGGGCCTTGGCACCAACGATCTGCCCCGTCAGGTGGCTCTGCAATGGGCAAAGTGGTGTCGCCATCCCGGCTATCTCCTCGATCCCTCTGAACCGCACCCCCGACCGGGCTTCGACGACTACCGTGGCGATCTGAAGATGCTCTGCCTGTCGGATGACTGGATGGCCCCTGCCAGAAGCGTCAAGGCCTTGGCCAGCCTTTACCGGAACGCCAACGTCGACGTCCAAGTCATGCAGTCACGGGGTATGGGTCATTTCGGCTTCTTCCGGTCTCGTTCATCCGGGCAGTGGGAGTCCATGGCGCAATGGCTCCAGACGCGGGCCTGCGGATCCTCTGTTCAAGGCACTGACAGCGCCGGCAGGGGTTGACCCCTTCTGCTGGTCCAGACGGCCGGACCTGATCAGAAAAAAGGCCCTGTTGCAGCAACAGGGCCTCATGAAGTCTGGTGGAGACGAGGAGGATCGAACTCCCGACCTTCGCATTGCGAACGCGACGCTCTCCCAGCTGAGCTACGTCCCCACGGTGAGTGAATTTTAGCGAAAGTTTCTCAGGCCATGCCGTTGCGGCTGGCCAGTTCGACGAACAGGGCGGAGTGGTCGAGGTCGGCCAGGCCGTGGTCGGCGGCTTCGGCAAACAACTGCTCGAACAGCGCGGTGATGGGCGCTTCGAAACCGATCTCGCGGGCGGTGGTGAGGGCGTTGCGCATGTCCTTGAGCTGCACCGCCACGGCGCCGCGTTTGGCAAAGTCGCGCTCGATCATGCGTTGGCCGTGCACCTGCAGGATGCGGCTGTCGGCGAAGCCGCCGGTGATGGCCTGCTTGACGCGGGCCATGTCGGCGCCGCCTTTCTCACACAGCAGCAGGGCTTCGGCGACGGCGCCGATGGTGATGCCCACGATCATCTGGTTGGCCAGCTTGGCGAGTTGGCCGGCGCCATGGGGCCCCACGTGGGTGGGTCGGCCCAGCACATCGAACAGGGCGCGCGCGCGGTCGAAGTCGGCCGGCTTGCCGCCGACCATGATCGCCAGCGTGCCGGCTTCGGCGCCCACGGTGCCGCCCGAGACCGGCGCGTCCAGGTGGTGCACGCCCAGCGCCGCCAGGCGGGCTGCATGGTCGCGGGCCTGGCGCGGCTGGATGGAGGACATATCGATCACCACCGCGCCGCGCGACAGGCCGTCGGTGGTGCCCTGGTGGAACAGCACGTCTTCGACCACCTGGCCGTCTTCGAGCAGGGTGATGACGATGTCGGCGCCGCGCACGGCGTCGGCCGGCGTGTCGGTCACGCGGGCGCCAAAAGTGGCGAGCCGGTCGGCCTTGGCCCGGGTGCGGTTCCAGGCGCTCACGGTGGCGCCGGCCTGGCACAGGCGCCGGCCCATGGGCAGGCCCATCATGCCGATGCCGAGCACGGCCACGCGCAGGTTGGCCAGGGTGGGGGAGGGGGCAAGTGTCGGGTCGCTCACGTCAGGCAGCGTCATGCAGATCGATCGATTCTAGAGGGCAAAAAAACGCGGTCGCCGGCCAGGGCCGGGACCGCGCTGAAGTGGATCGGCTACGCGTTGTGCCGACGACCACGGAGTTGTTCGGTGGGTCCAGGGTTGTCCCGGGAAGGTGCGTCGGCCAGTTGTGTCGCCAGGGTGAGCGCGGCTCGGCCGGTGTGATCGGCCATCAGCGTTTCGGCCCGCAGTGCGTCGCCGTCGGCAATGGCGTGGGCGATGGCCTCGTGTTCTTCCCACACCGGTTTTCTCAATTGGTGCGACTGCAGCGCCAGCCCCATGGCCCGCCGGATGTGGTGCCAGTGCAGTTGCGCACTTTGCTCGATGAGCGGGTTGCCGGCCGCCCGGTAGATGGCCGAATGAAAGGCCATGTCGGCCTCGATCAGGGCGGCCACGTCACCCCGCTTCACCGCCGACCGCGCACACGCAAACAGCGACGGATCGATGCGGGTGCGCTGTTGCGCGGCCAGACGGACCGCGAGCTGGTCGAGTGCACCGCGGACCTGATAGACATGGGTGATCAGGTCGGCGCCGAGGGGTGCCACCTGCAGGCCGCGCGTTCGCTGGGCGCCAGCGCCCACCTGCGGGGCGTCCTGCACGAAACCGTCCTTCTTCAGGAGCCGCAGCGCCTGCATCACCGGCTGGCGCGACACCGCGAGCTGCTCGGCCAGGTCTTCCTGCGTGATGCGCTGCCCGGGCTGCAGCGAGCCGGTGCTGATGGCGTCGAGCAAGGCCCGGTAGACCCGCTCGACGAGGTCGGGCGCGGACTCGATCTGGTGCAACTGGGCACTCATGGCGGCAACGTTTCGAATTCCGTATACAGAATTCGGCAAGGATACCCCAACCAGTACCGTTGGCTTCGGTTGAGGGCCGAATCCTGAAAGCCCCGTGACACAATTCGCCGCATGAAACTGAGCTTCAACCGAGACCCCGCCTGGCTGGACAGCGAATACAACAACCGCGCCCTGGTGCCCGACCACGCGCGCCATTTCGAGCACTGGGCCAACGCCTCGCGCCAGGCGCGCGAGGAAGGCCCGGCCTTGCTGGACCTCCGGTACGGCCACGGGCCCTCCGAACAGCTGGATGTGTTCCCGGCACTGCAGCCGGCAGGCGCCGGCTCGGCGCCGGTGCTGTTCTTCATCCATGGGGGGTATTGGCGCAGCCTCGACAAGGCGGACCATTCGTTCATCGCACCGGCCTTCCAGCGCCTGGGCGTGTGCGTGGTGGTGGCCAACTACGCGCTGTGTCCGAGCGTCACCATCCCCGACATCACCCTGCAGATGGTCGAGGCGCTGGCCTGGACGCACCGCCACATCGGTGCGCACGGCGGCGACGCCACCCGCATCACCGTGGCCGGCCATTCGGCGGGCGGACACCTGGCGGCCATGATGCTGGCCTGCCAGTGGCAGCAGGTGGCTGCCGACCTGCCGGCGGCGCTGGTGAACAACGCGCTGTCGATTTCAGGTGTGTTCGATCTGGAGCCCATCCGCTGCACGCCGTTCGTGCAACCGTCGCTGAACCTGACGCCGGCCCAGGTGAAGAAGGCCAGCCCGGTCCGGCTGCCCTCGCCCGGCCTGCGCGAAGGCCGGGGTCGCCTGGTGGCGGTGGCGGGTGGCAACGAGAGCAGCGAGTTCCGCCGCCAGAACCGCCTGATCCGCGACGCCTGGGGCGCCGACGTGGTGCCCGTGTGCGAAGACCTGCCCGGCCTGAACCACTTCAGCGTGCTGGAGAAACTGGTGGAACCGGGGCACCGGCTGCATTCGTTGACCAGGGAGTTGCTGGGCGTTTGATGGTTGCTTGTCGCTTGGAGGGCTTGCCCGTCTGAGGGGCGGCTACCTGGGTGGGCGGGGCCTTTGACAGGCTCAGGCCGAACGGAGGGGGTGGGCTCGGGCCGAACGGAGGGGTGGGAGCACCAACCCGCCACTCTCGACGGATGGTGGGGTTCGCGGGCGCAGGCGCCATTCGCGGTTGCCACAGAAGCAGCGCGCCAATCACGGTGGTGATGAGGTGATGCAGTCTCGCCCATCCACTGATCAGCGAGCACGCCGGAGAACGCGGACCACGCCAGCCGTCAGCGCGACACGGAGGAGCGAAATGCGCGCACACCCACGGGTGGGCAGGGCCTTCGACAGGCTCAGGCCGAACGGAGGTGGGGCTCAGGCCGAACGGAGGTGGGGCTCAGGCCGAACGGAGGTGGCCCAGGCCGAAGGGGACGTTTGGGCGCGAACGCCCAGGCCCGCCCTGTCACATCAGCAGGTGCTCGCCCGCGTTGTCTCCGCCCAGGATCACGTAGTTGACCTTGCGGATGTCCAGCAGCTTCGTGCCGCCGGCGTAGCTGATCGAGCTCTGCACGTCCTGCTCCATCTCCACCAGCGTGTTCGCCAGTTTCCCCTTGATCGGCTCCAGGATGCGCTTGCCTTCCACGTGCTTGTATTCGCCCTTGTTGAAGTCGCTGGCCGAGCCGTAGTACTCCTTGTAGAGCACGCCGTCCACCTCCACCGTCTGGCCCGGTGATTCCTCGTGGCCCGCAAACAGCGACCCGATCATCACCATGCTGGCGCCAAAGCGCACGCTCTTGGCAATGTCGCCATGGCACCGGATCCCGCCGTCCGCGATGATGGGTTTGGTGGCCACCCTCGCGCACCACTTGAGCGCACTCAGCTGCCAGCCACCGGTGCCGAAGCCGGTCTTCAGCTTGGTGATGCAGACCTTGCCCGGTCCCACCCCCACCTTGGTGGCGTCGGCGCCCCAGTTCTCCAGATCGATCACCGCCTCGGGCGTGGCCACGTTGCCCGCGATCACGAAGGCCTTCGGCAGTTTCTGCTTCAGGCATTCGATCATGTGCTTCACGCTGTCGGCGTGTCCGTGCGCGATGTCGATGGTGATGTACTCGGGGCTCAGGCCCTCGGCCACCAGCCGGTCGACCGTCGCGTAGTCCGGCCCCTTGACGCCCAGCGAGATCGACGCGAAGCATCCCTTGGCGTGCATCTCGCGCACGAACTTCACGTTGTCCAGGTCGAAGCGGTGCATCACGTAGAAGTACCCGTTCTGCGCCAGCCAGGTGCAGATGGGTTCGTCCACCACCGTCTTCATGTTGGCGGGCACGACCGGCAGCCGGAAGCGTCGACCGCCCAGCTCCACGCCGGCATCGCACTCCGATCGGCTTTCCACGCGGCACTTGCGCGGCAGCAGCAGGATGTTGTCGTAGTCGAAGATTTCCATGATCGTGCGCCAGAAGGGCAAAAAAAACCGGGCGCAGAAATCCTGGGCCCGGTGCGCGATTCTAGGCCGATCGGGCCGACCGTGCCGGGTATGAAAGCCATATGGGGCGGCGTATGGCCGGGCCGCTTCCTACAATCGGTCGATGCTGTTCGACACGCCCGCGCAACCCTCGCCCCTCATCACCGGTCTCAACCCCGAACAGGCCGCGGCCGTCACGCTGCCGGCCGAGCACGCGCTCATCCTGGCGGGTGCCGGATCGGGCAAGACGCGTGTTCTCACCACGCGCATCGCGTGGTTGCTGCAAACGGGGCAGATCGGCCCGGGCGGCGTGATGGCCGTGACCTTCACCAACAAGGCGGCCAAGGAAATGATGACCCGGCTGGCGGCCATGCTGCCGGTGAACGTGCGCGGCATGTGGATCGGCACGTTCCACGGCCTGTGCAACCGCCTGTTGCGCGCCCACCACCAGGCCGCGGCTTTGCCCGCCACGTTCCAGATCCTCGATTCGCAGGACCAGCTGTCGGCGGTCAAGCGGCTGTGCAAGCAGCACAACGTGGACGACGAGCAGTTTCCGCCCAAGCAGGTGCAGTACTTCATCAGCGGCTGCAAGGAAGAAGGGCTGCGCGCGCGCGATGTGCCCGCGCGCGACGCCGAGACCCGGCGCAAGGTGGAGCTGTACGCGCTGTACGACGAGCAGTGCCAGCGCGAAGGCGTGGTGGATTTCGGTGAGCTCATGCTGCGCAGCTACGAACTGCTGCGCGACAACGACGCCATCCGGGCGCACTACCAGCGGCGCTTCCGCCATGTGCTGATCGACGAGTTCCAGGACACCAACAAGCTGCAGTACGCGTGGCTCAAGTTGTTCGCGCCCCCGGCGCTGGAAGGTCTGGCGCAGCCGGGCAACGCGGTGTTCGCCGTGGGCGACGATGACCAGAGCATCTATGCCTTTCGGGGTGCGCGCGTCGGCAACATGGCCGACTTCGTGCGTGAGTACCGCGTGCAGCACCAGATCAAGCTCGAGCAGAACTACCGCAGCGTGAGCAACATCCTCGATGCGGCCAACCACCTGATCGGACACAACCAGCGGCGGCTGGGCAAGAACCTGCGCACCGACGCCGGCGCCGGCGAGCCGGTGCGGGTCTATGAAGCCCCGAGCGATTTTGCCGAGGCGCAGTGGATGATCGACGAGATCAGGAACCTCGTGCGTGAGGAGACGCCCCGGTCCGAGATTGCCGTGCTCTACCGCAGCAACGCGCAAAGCCGGGTGGTGGAAACCGCGCTGTTCAACGCCGGCTTGCCCTACCGGGTGTACGGCGGGCTGCGCTTCTTCGAGCGCGCCGAGATCAAGCACGCGCTGGCCTACCTGCGCCTCATCGAGAACCCGCACGACGACACCAGCTTTCTGCGGGTGGTCAATTTCCCGCCGCGCGGCATCGGTGCGCGCAGCGTCGAGCAGTTGCAGGACGTGGCGCGTGCGGCGGGCTGTTCGCTGCACGATGCGGTGAGCGCGGTCACCGGCCGGGCCGGTACCGCCATTGGCGGCTTCGTGGCGAAGATGGATGTGGTGCGCGAGCGCAGCGTGGGCGCCAACCTCAAGGACATCGTCGAACTGGTGCTCGAGCACAGCGGCCTCGTCGAGCACTACCGCGCCGAACGGGAGGGCCAGGAGCGGGTGGAGAACCTCGAAGAACTCGTCAACGCGGCCGAAAGCTTCGTCATGCAGGAGGGCTTCGGGCGTGATGTGGCGGCGCTGTCGCAAAGCCCGGTGAGCCAGGGACTGGACCCGGCCCTGCCGTTGCTCGACGAGCCTTTGGCGCCCGACGCCGATACCGGCGAGACCATGAGCCCGTTGGCGGCCTTCCTGTCGCATGCGGCGCTGGAGTCGGGCGACAACCAGGCGCAGGCCGGGCAGGACGCGGTTCAGCTCATGACGGTGCACGCGGCCAAGGGTCTCGAGTTCGACTGCGTGTTCATCACCGGGCTCGAGGAAGGCCTGTTCCCGCACGAGAACTCGATGAGCGACCGCGACGGGCTCGAGGAAGAGCGGCGCCTGATGTATGTGGCCATCACGCGGGCCCGAAAGCGCCTCTACCTCAGCCATTCGCAGACCCGCCTGCTGCACGGGCAGACGCGCTACAACCTCAAGAGCCGGTTCTTCGACGAACTGCCCGAGCAATGCCTGAAGTGGCTCACGCCGTCACAGCCGTCGGCCTGGGGTGGCATGGGCAGCGCCGGCTGGGGAGGGCACCGGGCCATGGCCCAGCCCTCGCCGCAACCGGCCTGGTCGTCGGGCTGGAAGGCCGCCACCGCGCCGGCCCCCGAACCCGATCGCGGCACCGCCATCAAGGCCGGCATGGCGGTGTTTCACAACAAGTTCGGCGAAGGCAAGGTGCTGGCGGTGGAAGGCGCGGGCGACGACGCTCGGGCGCAGGTGAACTTCTCGCGGCACGGCACCAAGTGGCTGGCGCTCAGCGTTGCGAAGCTCACGCCGATCGAGTAGCCGAAATGCCCACATGCCGGCGCCGCTTCACCCGCCCGGGTTGGCGTGCCAGCGCTCCCGGTACGCCATCGGCGTGAACAGCGCCTGTGCCAGTGCCTTGTGCACCAGCGAAGCCGGCGGCGCAGCACCCGCCGGAGTGGTTTCACCGGTGGCCGGTTCGTATCGCAGCAGGGTGGGTGGCAGATCGGGGCGCAGCACGACCACCTGGTTGTCTTCCATGTAGGCCTGGGTCTTGTCGAACTGCATCACCGCGCGGCCGGGCAACGCCCGCACGGCGGGCTGGGTGAGGTCGCGGCCGATCATGGGGTGGCTGCCCTGCAGGCCCATGAGCGAGATCAGGGTGGGTCCGAGGTCGATCTGGCTGGCGGTCTGCGACACCACCCCTGGCGCCACCGGCCCGCCCAGGATGAGCCCGGGAATGTGAAAGCGCTTGACCGGCACCAGGGCATCGCCATAGACGCGCGAGTTGTGGTCGGCCACCACCAGAAACACGGTGTCCTTCCAGTACGCCGCCTTTTGTGCCTGTTCGAAGAACCGACCGAGCGCGTGGTCGGCGTACTTCACCGCGTTGAGCACGGTGCCTTTGGGCTGTTCGTGCAGCTCGATCTCGCCATCGGGAAACTCGAACGGCGCGTGGTTGGACGATGTGAACACCAGGCCGAAGAACGGCCCGGTGGCCTGGGTGAACGCCTGGTGCGCCGCGTCCAGCAGCGGGCCGTCGGCCACGCCCCAGGTGCCCCGGAACACGTCGGCGCCGAAGTCGTTCTGGTCGATCACGCGGTCGAAGCCGTTGCCCATGAAGTAGCCGCGCATGTTGTCGAAATGCGACTCTCCGCCATAGAAGAAGGTGGACGTGTAGCCCTTGTCCTTGAGGAACGAGGCCAGCGTGAAGAAGTCTCGCTGCGAGCGGGCCAGCTTCACGGTGCTGGGGGCCGACGTGGGCGGGAAGCCGGCCACCACCGCCTCGATGCCGCGCACCGAGCGGGTGCCGGTGGCGTAGAGCTGGTCGAACCACAGCCCTTGGGCCGCCAGCCGTTCGAGGTTGGGCGTGACGGGTGCACCACCGAGCCGGGCGACGAACTCCGCGCCCAGGCTTTCCTCCAGCACGATCACCAGGTTGTGCGGGCGGGCGAGGGCGGGCACGCCGGCCTGTCGGTGCAGGGTGGGGTGGTTGGGGTCGTTGAAGCCGGCCAGGTCCTGACCGGTGCTGGCGATCACGGTGCGCAGCACCTCGTCGCGCGGCAGGGTGCCGTACACGATGCCGCCGTCTTCGCTCTTGCGCGCCTGGTACAGGGCGTACATCAACGAGTAGGCCGAGCTCAGTGGCAACTGGTTCACCAGGCCGTCGGCGGTGGTGGCCGCCAGCGCCGGGTTGGCGGCACGGTGACCCAGCGTTCCCCGCGCCATCAGCGCCGCACCGGTGAACAGCGCCGCCGCCACCGCCAAGGCGACGACGGGGTGCAGCCGCGGCCAGGGTGCATGCCGGCGGGTGGCGCGCAGGTACAGCCAGGTCAGGCCGGGCAGCAGCACCGCCGTGCCCAGCAGGGACCAGGGCCGCTCGGCCAGAACAGTTCCACCCACTTCGCGCAGGTAACCCAGGTATTCAACGAACAGGTAGTTCGGCCGGTTGTCGTATTCGGCCATGAAGGCCGGTGTGGCCAGCTCCATGAACAGGAGCGCCGCAAAGGCCAGCGCGGCCCAGATGCGCACCGCCGGCCAGGCAAACCGCTGCAGCCGTGTCGACAGGCCCGCCAGGGGCCACAGCGTCAGCGGCAAGATCCACACGAAGCCGAGCATCACGCCGTCGAAGCGGAGCCCTTCCAGCAGCAGCGTGGTCCAGGCGTGTTGCGCGTCCACCCGGTCGAACTGCCAGGCCAGCAGCAGTGCGCGCGACACCAGCAGCACCAGCCAGGTGCCAGCCACCAGGGCCAGCAATGGGGAAAGCAGTTCCGCGATGGCTCGAACCGGGTCAGAAAAACGAATGGCCGCCCTGTTCGGGGCGGCCGTGAGCGGTGTGGATGGGACGGGCTGTGTCGGCATGGCGGGAGGGCGCAAAGCGCGCCAACCCGCCATTCGAGGCGAACCCGATTAACCGGGCCTTAAGCGGCCCGTTGGCGAACTCAGGTGCCGATCACGCCGCCATCGTTCTTGGTGATGACGATGGTGGCCGAGCGCGGGCGCTTGCCGGCGCCGTAACCGGCGTTGCTGGGCCACTGGCTCTCGTACTTCGACGGGTCACCGATGTCGGCCATGCTCGTGTTCTCACCAGCGTGCTGGATGTTCACGAAGATCGCGCGGCCATCGGGGGTTTCGGTGATGCCGGTGATCTCGGCGCCGCGCGGGCCCACCAGGAAGCGGCGCAGCGTGGCCGGCGTCTGCGGCTTGCCGGCGTAGGTGGTCACCGTCTTGTCACCGGCCTTCACCTGCTTGGCGCCACCGTCGCCCACCTGGCCGGGCATGGCGGCCAGCAGCATGCAGTTGGTCTTGTCGGTGTAGGCGCCGTCGTCGGTCTGGATCCAGCAGATGCCGGTGGCCGGGCTGAACACCAGGCCGTCGGGCGAGGACAGGTCGTTCTCGTCGCTCAGGTTGGACAGGTTCACGTTGGCCTTGTCGGCGTCGGCTTCGGAGGCGAACAGGTAGATGTCCCACTTGAAGCTGGCGTTGGTCGCCTTGCCGCCCTCGTTCAGGCGAACGATGTGGCCGTGCACGTTGCCCTTCTGCTCCTTGCCTGCCTTCATGTCGCTGTAGGCGCGGGGGTTGGCGGCGTCCACCGTGGCGGCGGTGCGCTGGCTGTTGTTGGTGAGGGTGATGTAGACCTCGCCGTTCTTCGGATTCACACCGGCCCACTCGGGGCGGTCCATCTTGGTGGCGCCCGCGGCGTCAGCCGCCAGGCGGGTGAACACGCAGATGTCGGCCTGGTTCTTGAAGTCGAAGCCGGTGAAGCCGGCAATGGCCGGGTTCTTCATCGACAGCTCGAGCCACTGGCCGCTGCCGTCGGCGTTGAACTTGGCCACGTAGAGCGTGCCGAGGTCGAGGTACTTGTCACCGGCGGCCAGGCGGTTGCGCGGCTTGGCGTCGGCCGGGTCCCACTTCTCGTTCGACACGAACTTGTAGATGTACTCGCCGCGCGCGTCGCAGCCCATGTAGGCCACGATCGGCTCACCGGCCACCGGTTTGGCGAAGGTGACGTTCTCGTGGGCGAACCGGCCGAGGGCGGTGCGCTTGGTGATCAGCGTGTCGGGGTTGTACGGATCGAGCTCGACCACGTAGCCGAAGGTGTTGAACTCGTTGCGGTAGTCGTCGCGCGGGCTGGCACCGACGGCGCTGACGTTCCAGCGCAGGTAGCGGTCTTCGTTGCCACCGCTTTCCCAGCCGTGGCGGCTGGCCGCACCGGCGCGCCGGCCATAGCGGTTGAGGGCCGCGACCATCTTGGGGTTGTTGCGGCGCTGGTCGTCCTGCGCGTCGCGGAAGAAATAGCCGAACCAGTTTTCCTCGCCCGACACATAGGTGCCCCAGGGCGTCTTGCCGGTGCCGCAGTTGTTGAGCGTGCCGCGGGCCTTGGTGCCGGTGGGGCTGTACTTGGTGACGAGGTGCGCGCTGCCGGCGGCCGGGCCGGTGAACACGGCCTCGCTCATGGTGGTGATGCGGCGGTTGAAGGGCGAGCTGGTCTTCGAGGTCCAGCGTTTGCCATCGCGCTGCACTTCCACCACCGACAGGCCGTGGATCATGAGCTCTTTGTCGATTTCAGCGCCCGGGCGCGGCAGCGTGGACGTGCCGCCATTGGCGTGGATGAAGAACGACGACAGCTTCTCGTCGGTGGTGGCCTCGTGGTTCATGGCCAGCAGGCCGCGCGACGTGAAGGTGTCCGACGGCTTGCCCTGGGCGTCCAGGCCATACCACTCGATGCCGTCGTGGTGATCGCCGGCGCGGTTGCCCCATTCCCCGTCGGTGCCGTCGTTCTTGAAGGCCGGGGTGCTGGCGGTCAGCGGGTCACCGCCGGCGTACAACACCTGCGCGGTGTACCCGGGCGGCACCATCACGGTGTCGGCGGTGGAGCGCATCACCGGCTTGAAGCCCAGTTGGGTCACGGGGCCGGTCGTGTCACCGGCCGAGGTGGTGGCACAACCGCTCAGGACGGCACCGCCAGCCACGGCCGCGCCGGCGCCGCCGCGCAGCAGGCTGCGGCGGCTCAGGCGGGCTTCAAGCACGCTTTCGAAGGCGGGGTTGTCGCTGCGGTTGGAGTCTTCGTCGTTGAAGATCGCGCCAGGGCGCAGGTTTTGGTCGGTCATGAAAGGCCTCGTGGGTGGAACAGATGCGGGAACGAACACAGGAATGAATGACCGCGATGTTTCGTGACAACCGTGAAAGGAATGTGACAGCGACGTGTCATGGTCGGGCATGTCGCCTCATCAATGGTTGACCCATGCGCAGGGTTTGCCCGCCGGCGACGGCCAGGTCGAAGCCGGGCGGCGCAAACACGAGGATGGTCGACCCATGCTCGAATCGGCCCATTTCCTCGCCACGGCCGCAGCGCACCGTGCAGGGGATTTCGTCGGGTCCGCGGTAGCGGGTGTTCAGCGGTCGGGGCAGCGCGTTCAGGCGCAGGCTGGCCACCAGGATCGCGGCCACCGGCACCAGCAGCAGGGGCGTTCCATCGTCCAGCTGGCAGTGCAGCGCCGCGCGCTCGTTGCGACAGAACAGCTTCTGCACCCGGGCCAGGGCAATCGGGTTGACGTTCCAGGTGTCGCCGCTGAAGTGGGTCACGTGCTCCAGTCGAAGCGCATCGGGCGCGTGAAAGCGGTGGTACATGGCCGAGGTGAGCCGCAAGGTCACGTAGCTGCCGCCTCTCAGCCGCTGTATCGCCTCGCGCGAGCGCGGTGAATCGCCGACCAGTTCCCGCAGGGTGTAGGGGAAGCCCTTGGCCTGGAACACCTGGGCATCTTCGGTGCCGATCGTGCCGCACATGCCGACGATCGCGTCACAGGGGCTCACGATCACACCAGGGTCGTGGTCGATCGGTCGCGCGCCCTCTCGCAGTTCGCGGGTGAAGCAGTCGTGCAGGCTGTCGAAGCGGTCCTTGCGGGCATCGCTCAGGTCGAGGTCGGTGAAGGTCTTCCAGACCGCCATCGAGATGTCCCGCACCAAGGGCTGGCGGATGCGGCTGAACCAACCCATGAAATGCGTCAGTGCGATGCGTGGCACGCGGTTGGTGAGCAGGAAATTCAGGTCTTCGTTCAAGGCGAAGCGGCGAGCCTGGCGCTGCCAGAAGCCGACGCCTGCCGAAAGGGGGTTTTGTCGCTGGACTTTCATACGTGGGTCATTCATTGGCCATACAAGTGCGGGCATCACCACCGCGGGAACCCCCTCCATGTCGCTTCTGCCTTACGCCCTGCCTGCTGGCTCGCTGCTGCTGGCGCTGCCGTTCCTCAAACAGCGCATCGAGCTGTCGCGCGCCAAACACCGCTCGCTCGCGGGCCATTCGCGCATGGCCAAGCGGCTGGCGCGCTGGCTGCCGGCCTACGCGTTCCAGGGGGACGACTTCTTTGGCGCCGACGGTGCCGCACCCGAGCTGTTGGCGCGGCGTCGCGCCGCGTTCGAGGTGCTGTGTGCGGGCTACGCGACCCGCTACGCGCGAACACTCGAACTCACCGCCCAGGCGCGCACAGGCCTGGCCGACCTGCAGCTCACCAGCGCCTACCGCGTGCCGTTCCCGTTCAGCCCCTGGCTGCGCGAGCGACTCAAGGTGGGTGCGTTCCTGCGCTCGGCCCAGGGCCTGGAACTGGAGGACCTCGATGGCAACCGGTTCATCGACCTCACGGGTTCCTACGGGGTCAACGTGTTCGGCGTCGACTTCTACAAGGCGTGCATGGAGGAGGGCGCCCGCATCGGCCTGGAACTCGGGCCGGTGCTGGGGGCCTACCACCCGGTGGTGGCGAGCAACATCGACCGGTTGCGTGAGGTGTCGGGTCAGGACCAGGTGTCGTTCCACATGAGCGGCACCGAAGCCGTGATGCAGGCGGTGCGGCTGGCGCGGTATCACACGCGCCGCAAGCACCTGGTGCGCTTCTGCGGCGCCTACCACGGTTGGTGGGAAGACGTGCAGCCCGGCCCCGGCAACCCGATGCCTCCGCGCGAGACCTACACCCTGAAGGACATGGACGAGCGCAGCCTGCAGGTGCTGCGCTCGCGCCGCGACATCGCGTGTGTGCTGATCAACCCGCTGCAGGCCCTGCACCCGAACCGAAATGCGCCAGGCGATTCGACCTTGATGAACGGCGTGCGCCAGGCGGGCTACGACCGCGAGGCCTACACGCAATGGCTCAAGCGCCTGCGCGAGGTGTGCACCCAGCGCGGCATCGTGCTGATCTTTGACGAGGTGTTCCTGGGTTTCCGGCTGGCGCCCGGTGGTGCGCAGGAGTACTTCGGCGTGAAGGCCGACATGGTCACCTACGGCAAGACGGTGGCCGGGGGTTATCCGGTGGGCGTGGTGTGCGGGCGAGCCGACCTGATGCAGCGGTTCCGCCCCGAGCGCCCGGCCGACCTCTGCTTTGCGCGGGGCACCTTCAACGCGCACCCGCACGTGATGGGCGGCATGCACGCGTTCTTCAACCGCCTTGAGTCGCCGGCCATTCAGGCAGCCTACGTGGGCAGTGACGAACGCTGGAACGCGCGCCGCGAGCGCTTCAATGCGGCCATGGCCGACGCCGGCCTGCCGGTGCGCGCGGCCAACCTGCACAGCGTGTGGACGCTGTCGTACACGCAGCCGGGTCGCTATCACTGGATGTACCAGTACTACCTGCGTTGGCATGGCCTGGCCTTGAGCTGGGTGGGCACGGGTCGCTTCATCTTCACACTGGACTTCGACGACGCGACATTCGACGAGGTGGTGCGGCGCTGTGTGGCCGCGGGGCACGAGATGCAGGCGGCTGGCTGGTGGACCTTGCCCGACGGGGTGGATGCGAAAGCCATTTCGCGGCAGCTTCGGCGGGAAACGATCCGGGCTCTCTTCGCCGGCTGAAGCGGTCGGGGGCGATGCCTCACGCCACTTCAGATCGCGGGTGTGGTGTGCGCTGCGCAGCGGCATAAAGGAGGAGGACCGGCTCGGCCGGTCCGGGGGACAGCCGCGGAGCAGCGCATGCCGCGACCGCGATCGTCGCGAGGTGCAGCTGGCGAACCTCCCCGCGCCTGGATCAACCCCGGTGTCCGATGCCCGGATCGATCAACTGCCCCTTGAGCAGGTAGAACGGGGCCTTGTGGTAGAGCTTGATGTCGTGGAAAGGATCGGTCAGGATCTTGGTGGCCCAGACCAGACCGGTCTGGATGTCCTGCAGGAAGAACAGATGGACCGTGCGGAACAGCAGCCCGCCGACGCCGAGTGCCAGCCACAGCGTGCCCACCTTGCGAATGAAGCCCTCGTTGTCGGTGTGGGGAGCGAACAGACCCAGCACCGTCGGGTCGATCCACACCAGCGCCGGTGCCAGTGCCCACAGGCTCATGAGCACCACCTTGCGCTTGAGGTTGTAGCCCACCTTGATGTCTTCCTTGTATTCGTGGGTGGCCTGGTTCACGTGGTCGTAACCCTTGGGCTCGAAGAAGAAGTGGCCGGCCTGGCGCGAGGTCATCGACACCAGCCACGCGATCAACGCCGACAGGACGGGGTCGGTCCACAGCAGCGCGTAGGCCACCACGAAGCTGACTGCGCTGATCAGGTGCAGCGTCTGGTTGATGCGGCTGTGGTGGTAGTAGCGGTGGTCGTCCCAGCGCTGGACTTCCAGGGACTTGAAGAAATCGTTCAAGGCAGGTCTCCGTGACGAGAGGCTGAGGAAAGGGGAACCGAAAACGAACGCATGGTGGGTCGGCCCCGTGAAATCGCGGTGACAAATGAGGGCTGTCACCGCCATGGCACACAAGATTCACCCCCGTGTCGCGTTGTCACGAATCTGTTGCCGAACGCGCCCACCATGCGGACATGAGCGAAGCAGACGCCCTCCTGGTTGAAGAATTCCCGGCGGCGCGACCGTCGCTCCGACTGTCGGTGGTCACCGAAACCTGGCCACCCGAAATCAATGGCGTGGCGCTCACACTGTCGCGCCTGGTGCAGGGACTCTGCGCCCGCAACCACCAGGTGCAGTTGATCCGGCCCAGGCAGGCGCGCGGCGATGCCGCCCGCAGCGACCCGGGCTACCAGGAGTTGCTGATGCGCGGCATGCCGATTCCGCGCTACCCCGACCTCAAGCTGGGCCTGCCGAGCAAGGGCGCGCTGGTGCGGGCCTGGACGCTGCACAGGCCCGACCTCGTTCACATCGCCACCGAAGGGCCGCTGGGCTGGTCGGCGCTGCAGGCGGCGCGGCGGCTCAAGTTGCCGGTGACGTCCGACTTCCGCACCAACTTCCACGCCTACAGCGAGCTGTATGGCGTGGGCTGGCTCAAGGCGCCCATCGTGGCCTACCTGCGCAAGTTCCACAACCTCACGCGCTGCACCATGGTGCCCACCCAGGCGCTGTGTGCCGACCTTCAATCGATCGGATTCCAGAACGTGCAGGTGGTGGCGCGAGGCGTGGACACCCGGCTCTTCAACCCGGTGCGGCGCAACGATGAACTGCGGCGCAGCTGGGGCGCCGGACCCGACTCGCTGGTGATGGTGACGGTGGGACGTCTGGCGGTCGAGAAGAACCTCGACGTGGTGTTGCGCACCTTCGAGGCCATGCGAACCGTGCGTCCCGATGTGCGGCTGGTGCTGGTGGGTGATGGACCGCAACGCGCCGCGCTGCAGCAGCGCTGCCCCGATGCGGTGTTTGCCGGCATGCGCCGCGGCGAAGACCTGGCCGCGCATTACGCCAGCGCCGACCTCTTTGCGTTTGCCAGCCTCACCGAAACCTTCGGCAACGTGACGATCGAGGCGCTGGCCAGCGGCCTGCCGGTGCTGGCGTTCGACACCGCCGCCGCCGGTGACTGGATCCGCACCGGGCACAACGGCTGGTTGCTGCCGGTCGATGACGCCGCCGGCTTCGTGCAGCAGGGCGCCGTGCTCGCGCGCGAGCCAGCGCTGGTGCGGGCTGCGGCCTCCCGTGCCCGCGCACAGGTGGCCCAGCTCGACTGGCAGCAGATTGCGCGGCAGGTGGAAGAAATCTTCCTGCAGACGACGGGCTGGACGCAGGCCGTTCACCCGCTGCAGCCCTCGTTCGAGGGCTGACTGAAGTCCCTGCTGCGGAGACCCATCAAGAGAAAGGCCGCCTCTCCCGTCGGGAGATGGCGGCCCTGGGTGCTCGGCGGTCAGCCGGCGGCGATCACGCCGCCGTCGGTGCGCTGCACCACCACCACGGCCGATCGGGGACGCACGCCCGCGGTCGGCCAGGTGGAGAACGTGGTCGGGCTGGCAGCGACCTCGTTGTCACCGAACCCGGCCGGGCGGCGCGGGTGGCCGCCCAGTTCGCCCGGGTGCTGGATGTTCACGAACATCGTGCGGCGGTCCGGCGTCCAGGTGATGCCGGTGACTTCACAACCCGAGGGACCGACGAGGAAGCGACGAACCTCTTTGGTCACCGGGTCGCCCACCAGCATCTGGTTGTTTCCATTGCCGGCGAAGTTGCCGGCGTTGCTGAAGTTGCCGTCGGTCTGGATCCACAGGCGGCCAAAGCTGTCGAACGCCAGTCCATCGGGGCTGTTGAACAGGTTGTCGATGGTGATGTTGGCGCTCGGCGCGCGCTGGTCGGTGAACGACGGCTGGCCTGCGAGCAGGAAGATGTCCCAGTCGAAGGTGAGCGCCGTCGCATCGCCGCCGGTCTCGTTCCAGCGCACGATGTGGCCCCAGGCGTTGCTGGCGCGCGGATTGGCCTCGTCCACGGCCGGGCGTGCCTGCCCTCCCACGGTGGTGCCGTCTGCCAGGTTGGACGACGGCGGCGTGGTGCCACGGCGGCTGTTGTTGGTGCAGGTGATGAAGACCTCGCCCGGCTTGGTCGGGTTGGCGGCCACCCACTCGGGCCGGTCCATCATGGTGGCACCCAACCGGTCCGATGCCTGGCGGGCGCGGATCACCACGTCGCCCTGGCTGGTGAAGCCGTTGGATGCGTCCAGACCGTTCTGGCCGAACACCAGCGGGATCCAGGTGCCGGTGCCCATTCGGTCACCGGCGGTGGCGCCGGCGTCGAAACGGGCCACGTACAGCGTGCCATCGGCCAGCAGGTTGCGGTTGGCCGCGCTGGTCGGGTTGCTGGCATCGAAGGTGCCTGCCGAGACGAACTTGTAGATGTACTCGTTGACCTCGTCGCAGCCCATGTAGACCACCACCCGGCCGTTCGGGGCGATCACCAGTTCGGCGTTTTCGTGCTTGAAGCGGCCGAGCGCGGTGCGCTTGACCGGCTGGCTGGTCTCGTTGAAGGGATCGATTTCCACGATCCAGCCGAAGCGATTGGGCTCGTTGCGGTTGACCCCCATGTCGAAGCGCGGGTCCACCGTGTGCCAGCGGTAGCCGAAGCCGGTCTGGCTCAGACCGTAGCGCGCTTCAAGCGTGTTGCGGCTGAAGGCGGGGTCGTTCCAGCCGAAGTAGCCGTTGAAGTTCTCCTCGCAGGTGAGGTAGGTTCCCCAGGGCGTGCGGCCGTTTCCGCAGTTGTTGAGCATGCCGAGCACTGCGGTGCCGGTCGGGTCGTCGGCCGTCTGCATCAGCGGATGTCCGGCCGCCGGCCCCTGGATGGTCATGGGCGTGTTGCCGTGGATGCGGCGGTTGTAGCGCGAGTTGCGAACCAGTTCCCAACCGCCAGCCACGCGGCGCACATGGGCGACCGTGGCGCCATGCCCGGCCTGACCTTTGCGGGCCTTTTCGAGCGTGAACGGCAGCAGGAAATCGGTCGGATCGGTACCTGGGGCGTAGAAGTACTCGGGGTTGATGTACTCGTGGTTGAACACGAGCAGGCCTTCGTCGCTGCGGTCACCGAACGCATTGGCCGCGGTGTTGAACGCAAAGAAGGCCATGCCGTCGTGGTTGTCGCCCACCTGCTGTTCCTGGTCGGCCGCGTTGTTCGATGCATCGGCCGCGAAAGCCGGCGCGGTGTCGGACAGGGGCGTGCCCCAGGGCAGGAAGGCCGTGGCGGTGTAGCCGGGGGGCACCACGATGGCATCGCCCGTGCTGGTGGCCACGCCGGTGAAACCCAGAATGCGTTCGCCACCGGACCCTCCGGGCGCGGCCGGGGCAGGGTCGCTGCCCCCGCCACCGCAGGCCGCCAGGCCACCCAGAAATGGGATGGCCGCGGCGCCCAGGCCGGCCTTGAGCAGCGCGCGGCGGCTGGGCTGGCGCGCGATGGCGCGGTCCACGAGGTCGGTCAGATGCTGGTTGAAGGACGGGTTGGAAATGCCGTCGTCGTCTCGAAGGGTGTCAGACATGCGGATGCGCTCCGGTGATACAGGGAAATTGCCCAGAACGGAGCGTGACCAGCGGTTGTTTAACGCTGATGGAAGGTTTGTGACAGTTTGGTGATCGGCACTGCCCGAGCGGCTGTTCACAACCAGTACGCCCACGCCAGCGCCAGCGCCTCGCGCATGCGCTGATGGGCCGGGCGGCGGTCCCAGGCCTCGAGGCGGATTTCATCGGCGTTGGCCAGGTCGCTGTCGAACAGGGCGGCGAGTCGTGCGCCGAAGCCGGCGCCCATCACGACGGTGTCGAGTTCGTGGTTTTGCAGTGAACTGCGCCAGTCGAGGTTGGTCGAGCCCACCACCGCCCATTCGCCGTCGATGAGCACGGTCTTGGAGTGCCGCACCTCGCCGCGGCGTTCGTGAATCCTCACGCCGGCGCGCAGCAGCCGTTCGTACTGCGCGCGCCCGGCGCTCAGCACCAGCCACGAATCGCTTCGGCCGGGCAGCACCAGCACCACATCGACGCCGCGATCGGCCGCGTCCTCCAGGGCGTCCACCAGGACGGGGTCGGGAACGAAATGGGTGTTGGTCAGGCGAATGCGGGTGTCGGCGCTCGCGATCGCTGCCAGCAAGGTCAGGTAGATCACGCTGGGTCCTTCCTGGGGGCCGCTGCCAATGGCGCGCACCATGTCGTTGCCCACGGCATGCAGCTCGGGGAAGTAGGTGCGTGGCGGAAAGGGCGGCCCACCCTGCAGACCCCAGGTGGTCATGAAGATGCGCTGGAACTCGGCCACTGCCGGTCCGCGCACCTGCAGGTCGGTGTCGCGCCCGGCGTGGTCCGCACCCGGCCTGGTGTGCGACGCCTGGCTGAACGACCCACCGGACGACAGACTGCTGATGCTGATGCCGCCCGAGAAGGCGGTGTGGCCGTCGACGATGAGCAGTTTTCGGTGGCTGCGCCCGCCCGTTTCCCAGGCGCCGCCAGCCTCGGCCGCGTCCACGGGATTGAACGCCAGCACCTTCACCCCGGCCTTGCGCAAGCGCAGCAGAACCGCGCGCGACGTGCCGGATGACCCGACGCCGTCGCAGATGACGTGAACCGCCAGTCCCCGCCTGCTCTGCCGGATCAGCGCATCGGCCAGGCGTTCCCCCATGCGGTCGTCTTCCAGCTGGTACGTGAGGAGGTGGATGTGATCGCGCGCACGCTCGATGGCGTCGAGCATGGCCTCGCGCGTGGTGGTGCCTTCCTGCAGCACCACCTCGTTGCCGCTGGTCAGGGGATGTTTCGCGCTGGCCACCCGGGCTCGCTCGCTCATCGCGAGGGCGGCGTCTTGCGGTACCGGGGTCAGCAGCTTGCAGCTCGACAGGCCGATGGCCGCGCCCAGCGCTGCGGTCAGCAGCAAGGCGCAGGTCTGGCGGGCATTGGCTGAGATCACCATGGAAGTGGCCTGGGTTGTCGTCACCGGTGCTGCCCGGACTGCCACCCCATGGTCTGCGTTGCCGGTCGGTCGGTCTGTTCGCTGGCGCACCCACGCGCCTGCGTTCGGCAGCGCACAGAGCCGAATGGGGCCGACGCGTAAAAGCGCGGTTGCGAAGCGCCATTCCCGCCGGCGCACACCGCCGACCAGGACACCGCCATGAATCCGTCTTCCCAGCGCTCGCCCTCATGGGCCACCACCAGTTCTCGCGAAGCCTTGCCCTCGATGCCGATGGAGATCGATGAACTGGGCGAACACTTTCGCCATTGCGGTGCCCTGTGCGGCCCGGGCCAGCGGATTCGCAGCGCTGCCAGCCTGCTGCACGGTTTCGTGGCCTCACGGGCGGTGTCGTTTGCCGTGGTGGTGGGGCTTGCAGGTGGTCTGTGGTGGTTGCTGGGGTGAGCCGCCCGAGCCGGCAGCCAACCGCCATACCCGCCGATCTTGCCCGCGCCCTCGGCATCGGGGCCGGTCCGCTGCTAGCGCCCTTGCGCATGGAGATCTTTGGCGCCGAGCGGCTCCGCCAGCACGGCGCCAGCCTGGGCGAATCACAACGGGTGCGGCGGTCGAGGTCGGGCCGTGGCAGTTTTCACGCGCGCCTGCAAAGCAACATCCGCGCGCTGCACACCGCGTACGCCTACCTGGCCAGCCGCGCGCGCGAAGGACTTGACCAGGGACCTGTGGCGAGCTGGATGCTGGACAACTTCCACCTGATCGAGGCCCAGATGGAGGCCATCCGCGAGGGTTTGCCCGTTCGCTTCTACCGCTCGCTGCCGGTGCTGTGCGATCCGCCATTGACCGGGCTGCCCCGCATTTACGGCGTGGCCTGGGCGTTCGTGGTCCACACCGACAGCGCGTTCGACGAATCCTTGTTGCTGACCTACCTGAATGCCTATCAGGACGAACGCGAATTGGGGCAGGGCGAGCTCTGGGCCCTGCCGACCACGTTGCGGATCGTGCTGCTCGAGAACCTGCGGCGACTGGCTGAACGCACCGTGGCCCACCTGGCCGCCATGGAGCTCGCCACGACGAGCGTGCAGAACCTCGCAGGGCTGTCCCTGACCAGTGTCCAGTCCCTGTCGGCCCAGATGGCCGACCGCGGGGTGGGCGTCACGTTCCAGATGAACCTGCTGCAGCACCTGGCCGGGCATCTGTGGACCGACGATGAGCGGGTGGCGTCCGTGCGGGCGTGGCTGACGGCTGCCCTGCCGGACCTGGCCGGACTGCGGGCCCAGCAGGACGCCGAGCAGGCGGCCGACCTGCTCAGTGTGTCGAACGCTGTGTCGGCCTTGCGCCACATCGGCGCGGCCGACTGGACCGACCTGGTCTCGCACAGCAGCCGGGTGGTGGGTGTGTTGATGGAATCCCCCGTGTTCGCGGCCGAGGACCAGCCCACGCGCAACGTCACCCTGCACGGGATCGAAAGGCTGGCATCGCAGGCCAACCGTCCTGAGTCGGCGGTGGCCCGCCTGCTGCTGCAGGCCATGCAGCAGGCGCCCGGCTCGCCCGACGACACGAGGCACCTGGCCGCCCACTGGCTCCAGGGAGACGGTCAATCCGACCTGCGTCGCTCACTGGGCCTTGCACCGACCCTGAGATCGCGGTGGCGATTCGTGCCGCATCCCTCGAGAACCCAGCTCTACCTCGGCGTGCTGGCGCTGGCCACGCTGGCCGTGGTGGTGGCGTGGCTTGATGGCTGGGGCCGGCCTGCGTCGCCTGCGCTGACGGCACTGGTGGTCGTTCTGATGCTGTGGCCGGTGTCGGAGGTGGTGGTGTCGGTGGTGAACCGTCTGATCGGCGAGTCGGTCAAGCCGGCGCACCTGCCCCGCCTGGAACTGGTTGATGGCATTCCCGCGCACGCGCGCGTCCTGGTGGTCATCCCCGCCTTGCTCGGCGATGCCGATACGATCGCCAGCCTGGTGCACCGCTTGCACCTGCACCAACTGGCCAACCCCGAGCCGTTCGCCCAGTTTGCGCTGCTCACCGACTGGAACGACGCCGACAGCGAAACCCTGCCGGAGGACGATGCGCTGTTGTCGCAGGCGATGGAACGCGTGGCCGCGTTGAACGACGAGCACCCGACGCCCGATGGCGAGGCACCCCGGTTCCTGCTGCTGCACCGGGCCCGCACCTGGAGCGACACCGAGCGGCGTTGGCTGGGTCGCGAGCGCAAGCGCGGCAA
>CALRVR020000026.1:0-41509 GCA_943371665.1 Synechococcus sp. UW140 | reverse complement strand
GCGTTGCCCCGACAGCAGCCAGGGAACGAGGTAGGCCAGCGTTTTTCCACTGCCAGTCGACGCCTCGGCCAGCAGCACACCACCGCGCTGCAAGGTGGACGCCACGGCGGTGGCCATGCGCGTTTGGGCTTCCCTCGGCGCCCAGCCGGGCCAACCCCTGGAAAGAGGGCCGTCGGCGTCCAGCGCCCATTCCGTGCGGGCAACGAGATCAACCAAGGTGTGCACTCCGCACGGAGCCGCAGGCGAGAAATGGATACCATTGTCGCCACCATGCGCCCAGCGCAGCCACCGATCGAATGCTCATGACCAAAGGCTACCGCATCCTCGCCTCGACCGGCATCCACAAGGGTGACCGCGATTACCAGCAGGACCAGGTCAACCTGATGCAGCACGCCCGCGTGCCCAACTGCCTGCTGGCGGTGCTGGCCGATGGCATGGGTGGACGCAGCGGCGGGCGCAAGGCGTCCGATCAGGTGATGCTCACCGCCAAGCAGCTGTTCGAGCGCTTCGACCCGGAAACCGACGATCCCCGTGCCTTGCTCAAGCAGATCGTCAACGAATCGCACATGGTCATCAAGCTGACCGCGGTGTCGGCCGAGCAGGAACCCCACAGCACGGTGGCCGCATTCATGATGCTGCCCAACGGCGAGAGCCACTGGATTCACGCCGGCGATTCGCGGGTGTACCACTTCCGCCAGGGCCGTCTGCTGCACCGCACCCTCGACCACTCGTATGTGCAGACGCTGGTGAACCAGGGCGAGATCTCCGAACAGGAAGCCCTCGACCACCCGCACGCCAACATCCTGATGGGCTGCCTGGGCACCGAGAACGAACCGCCGCTCGATCTGCACGCGGTCAACAAGCTCAACGCGGGCGACGCCCTCATGGCCTGCAGCGACGGCATCTGGCACTACTTCTCGCCCGAAGAACTGGCCAGCACCATCGCCATGCTGTCGCCACGCGAAGCGTGCGAATTCCTGATCCAGAAAGCCCGCACGCGGGCGCGCGGCACGGGCGACAACATGTCGATCGTGATCGTCAAGCTCGATCCGCTGATCTGAGTGTTCGTGGCTGCCTGGGGCTCCCCCTCCGGGCCCCTGGGCGCATCTGCAAGATTCACGTTGGCGTCAACGGGTGGGCGGGGCCTTCGACAGGCTCAGGCCGAACGGAGGGGTTGGCTCATGGGCGGACGGAGTGGTTGGCTCATGGGCGGACGGAGGGGTTTGTTCAGGCCGAACGGAGGGGTGGCGCACCCACCTGCCACTCTCGACGGATGGTGGGGTTCGCGGGCGCAGGCGCCATTCGCGGTTGCCACAGAGGCGGCGCGCCAATCACGGTGTTGATGAGGAGATGCAGGCGCCCCCGCCCACCGATCCGCGAGCACGCCGGAGAACGCGGACCACGCCAGCCGTCAGCGGGCGGTGCAGGCGAGAAACGGATGTTCCTTCCGGGGGCAGGGCCTTCGACAGGCTCAGGCCGAACGGCTGTGTGGGCTCAGTCCAAACGGAGGTGGGCTCAGCCCGAACGGCGGTGGGCTCAGTCCGCACGGGGGTGGGTGGCTCAGGTCAGGGCCGTGTCGACCACCCGGTGGGCCAGGGAAAGGTATTCCTGCGACTGCATCTCGGTCAGGCGCGACACCGTGCGGGGGAACTCGTGCGAGAGCGGGCCTTCGAGGTAGAGCTGCTCCGGTTCGACGGCGGCCGACAGCACCAGCTTGCAGCGACGGTCGTACAACACGTCGATCAACCAGGTGAACCGGCGCGCCTCGGACGCCTGGCGCACCGACATCTGCGGCACGTTCGACAACAGCACGGTGTGAAACTGGCTGGCGATCTCGAGGTAATCGTTCTGCGAACGGGGACCACCACACAAGGTGCGAAAGTCGAACCAGATCACGCCGCCGGCGCGCCGCACGGCACGGATCTGGCGCGACTCGATGCCCATCACCGCGTCCTGATCGCCCGCCTCGGCCAGTTCGTTGAACGTGGTCTCCATGGCGGTGTCGGCATCGGGGCCCAGCGGGCAGTGGTACAGCTCGATGTGGGTCAGCGTGCGCTGACGGTAGTCGGTGCCGTTGTCCACGTTCACCACCTCGAGCCGGCTCTTGAGCAGTTCGATCGCCGGCAATATGCGATCGCGGTGAAGTCCGTCGGGGTACAACTGATCGGGGTGGAAGTTCGACGTCGTGACGAAGCCCACCCCGTTCTTGAACAGCGAGTCGAGCAGCCGGTGCAGGATCATCGCGTCGGTCACGTCGGCCACATGGAACTCATCGAAGCAGATGAGCTTGAAGCGCTGGGCGATGCGCTCGCCCAGCACGTCCAGGGGATTCACCGTGCCCTGCAGATCGCGCAGCTCGCGGTGCACCTCGCGCATGAACTCGTGAAAGTGCAACCGCGTCTTGCGCTTGAGCGGCACGGCGTTGAAGAAGCAGTCCATGAGGAAGCTCTTGCCCCGCCCCACCCCGCCGAACATGTACACACCGCGCGGAACGTCCGGCCGGTTGATCAGCTTCTTCAGGGCGTTGGACCGCTTCTGCTTGTAGTGCGACCACTCGGTGGCACACCGCTCCAGCGCGTCCACGGCGCGCTGCTGGGCGGGGTCGGTGGTGTAGCCGCGCTCCTTGAGCGCGGCCTCATAGGCACTGCGGACGCTCAAGATCAGAAGTTCAGCGTGCGCTTGTCGACCGCCAGCGCGGCTTCCTTGGTCGCTTCCGACAAGGACGGGTGTGCGTGGCAGATGCGGGCGATGTCCTCGGCGCTGGCCTTGAACTCCATCGCCACCACGGCTTCGGCGATCAGTTCGCTGGCCATGGGGCCGACGATGTGCACGCCCAGGATTTCGTCGGTGGTGGCGTCGGCCAGAAACTTGACCATGCCGGTGGTGTCGCCCAGCGCCCGCGCCCGGCCGTTGGCCAGGAACGGGAAGGTGCCGGCCTTGTAGGCCGCGCCGCGCGCCTTGAGCTGCTGCTCGGTCTCACCCACCCAGGCAATTTCGGGGCTGGTGTAGATCACCCAGGGAATGGTGTTGAAGTTGACATGCCCGTGCTGGCCGGCGATGCGCTCGGCCACCGCCACGCCCTCTTCCTCGGCCTTGTGCGCGAGCATCGGGCCGCGCACCACGTCGCCCACAGCCCACACGCCGGGCAGGTTGGTGCGGCAGTCGGCGTCCACCACGATGGCGCCGCGCTCGTCGAGCTGCAGGCCCACGCCCTCGGCATTCAGGCCGATGGTGTTGGGCACGCGCCCGATCGAGACGATCAGCTTGTCGACATCGAGCGACTGCGCTTCGCCCTTGGCGTTGGTGTACGCAATGCTCACGCCCTTCTTCAGCGACTTGATCTCGCCGACCTTCACGCCCAGCTCGATCTTCAGGCCCTGCTTGTCGAACGCCTTCTTGGCCTCTTTGGCGATCTGCTCGTCGACGGCCCCCAGGAACGTGGGCAGGCCCTCGAGGATGGTCACCTCGGCGCCCAGGCGGCGCCACACCGAGCCCATTTCCAGACCGATCACGCCCGACCCGATCAGGCCCAGCTTCTTCGGCACCGCGCCCAGGCGCAGGGCACCGTCGTTCGACAGGATGTTCTCTTCATCGAACGGTGCACCGGGCAGCGCGCGGGCGTTGGACCCCGTGGCCACGATCACCTGCTTGCCGACCAGAGTCTCGTCCTTCGCGCCCTTGACCGCGATCTCGTAGCCCTCGGGCGTGGCCTTCACGAACGAGCCGCGGCCGTGGAAGAACGTGACCTTGTTCTTCTTGAAGAGGTAGAGGATGCCGTCGTTGTTCTGCTTCACCACGGCGTCCTTGCGGCCGATCATCTTCGCCACATCGAGCTTGACGCTGCCGACGTTGATGCCATGGTCGGCAAAGTGGTGGTTGGCGTGCTCGAAGTGCTCGCTCGACTGCAGCAGCGCCTTGGACGGAATGCAGCCGACGTTGGTGCAAGTGCCACCCGGTGCCGGACCGCCCGCGGCGTTCTTCCACTCGTCGATGCAGGCCACCTTGAAGCCCAGTTGCGCGGCGCGGATGGCGCCGATGTAGCCACCGGGGCCGCCGCCGATGACGATGACGTCGAATTGCTGACTCATGAAGATGTTCTCTCTGGTTTCCCGCTCACGCGCCCGCCGGTCGTGAACGCCGCAGATCCGGCTTTGCCGGTCTGCTGGCGTTGCCCCCTTGAGGGGGGATCCGGCTACACGCAGTGAGCAAGGAACGGGGGTGGGTCAAATGTCAAACAGAAGGCGGGCCGGGTCTTCCAGCGCCTCTTTCATGGCGACCAGGCCCAGCACGGCTTCGCGGCCGTCGATGATGCGGTGGTCGTACGACATGGCGAGGTAGTTGATCGGCCGGATCACGATCTGGCCGTTCTCGACCACCGCGCGGTCCTTGGTGGCGTGCACCCCGAGGATGGCCGACTGCGGCGGGTTGATGATGGGGGTGGACAGCATGGAGCCGAACACGCCGCCGTTGCTGATGGAGAAGGTGCCGCCGGTCATCTCCTCGATGCCCAGCTTGCCGTCCTTGGCCTTCTGGCCGAACTCGGCGATCTTCTTCTCGATGTCGGCAAAGCTCATCTGGTCGGCGTTGCGCAGGATGGGCACCACCAGACCGCGCGGCGAACCCACCGCGATGCCGATGTCGAAGTAGCCGTGGTAGACGATGTCGTTGCCGTCAACGCTGGCATTGAGCACCGGGTACTTCTTGAGGGCGTGCACCGCGGCCTTGACGAAGAAGCTCATAAAGCCGAGCTTGACGCCGTGCTCCTTCTCGAACTTCTCCTGGAACTTCTTGCGCATCTCCATCACCGGGGCCATGTTCACTTCGTTGAACGTGGTCAGGATGGCGTTGGTGGCCTGGGACTGCAGCAGGCGCTCGGCGACGCGGGCGCGCAGGCGCGTCATCGGCACGCGCTCTTCGGGGCGGTTGCCCAGGTTCGGGCCGGACACCTGCACCTGAGGCAAGGCCTTGGTGGGCACGCCGGTGGGGATGGCCACCGGAGCGGCCACGGCCTTGGGTGCCGACACAGCGGCCAGCACGTCGCCCTTGGTGACGCGACCGTCCTTGCCCGTGCCCGCCACGGAGCCGGAGGCCAGGTTGTTGTCGGCCATCAGTTTGGCCGCGGCGGGCATGGCCACACCGGCCTTGCTGCCGGCGGCTGCAGCGGCGGCCACCGGGGCCGGGGCGGGTGCCGCTGCAGGAGCCGCTGCCGGGGCAGCGGGTGCAGCGGCGGGGGCGCCGGCCACGGCCGCGGTGTCGATGCGGGCAATGACCTGCTCGGCCGCCACGGTGGCACCGTCGCCCTGCACGATCTCGGTCAGCACACCGCCGGCGGGCGCCGGGCATTCGAGCACGACCTTGTCGGTCTCGATCTCGATCAGGATCTCGTCGGCGGCAACCGCCTCACCGACCTTTTTCTTCCACTGCAGCAGCGTGGCCTCGGCCACGGACTCGGACAGCTGCGGAACTTTCACTTCAACGATGGCCATGTTCTTTTCCTGGAGGATGCTTTCAAGGCTGACGGCAAGGCCCGGGGCACGGTGGCGCACACTGAAGCGCCACCGCCGCCGGGCTGGTCGTCAACGGTTTACTTGGTGAGGATGAAACCCTTGAGCTTGCCGAAGGCAGCCTCGATCAGGTTCTTCTGCTGTTCCTGGTGCAGGTGGGCGTAACCCACCGCTGGCGATGCCGACGCGGCACGACCGGCGTAACCCAGTTTCTGCCCTTCGAACATGTTCTCGTGGATGTAGTGCTGCACGAAGAACCAGGCACCCTGGTTCTGCGGCTCGTCCTGGCACCACACGATGTCCACCGCGTTGGGGAAGCGCTTGAGTTCGGCGCTGAAGGCCTTGTGCGGGAACGGGTAGAGCTGCTCGACGCGGATGATGGCGACGTCGTCGTGGCCCTTTTCCTCGCGCTTCTTGACGAGATCGTAGTAGACCTTGCCCGAGCAGGCGATCACGCGCTTGACCTTCTCGGCCTTCTTCACCACGTCGGCGTTCTGCTCGGGGATCACCGTCTGGAAACCGCCCTTGGTGAACTCCGACAGCGGCGAGGTGGCGTCCTTGTTGCGCAGCAGGCTCTTGGGCGTGAACAGCACGAGCGGCTTGCGCAGCGGGCGGATCATCTGGCGGCGAAGCACATGGAAGATCTGGCTGGCCGTGGTGGGCTGCACGATCTGCATGTTGGTGTCGGCGGCCATCTGCATGAACCGCTCGAGACGTGCCGAGCTGTGCTCGGGGCCCTGCCCTTCATAGCCGTGCGGCAGCATCAGGGTGATGCCGTTGACGCGGCCCCACTTGACTTCGCCGGAGGCGATGAACTGGTCGATGACCACCTGGGCACCGTTGACGAAATCGCCGAACTGGGCTTCCCAGATGACCAGCGTGTTCGGGTCGTTCGAGGCGTAGCCGTATTCGAAGCCCAGCACCGCCTCTTCGGACAGGATGGAGTCGATCACCACGAACGGGGCCTGGTTGTCGGCCACGTTCTGCAGCGGAATGTAGGTGCCCTCGTCGAACTTCTCGCGGTTCTGGTCGTGAATCACCGCATGGCGGTGGGTGAACGTGCCACGGCCGCAGTCTTCACCCGACAGGCGCACGGGGAAGCCGCTGGCCACCAGCGAGGCGAACGCCATGTGTTCGCCCATGCCCCAGTCCACCGGAATCTCGCCTCGGCCCATGGCCGCGCGGTCGGCATAGACCTTCTTGACCAGCTGGTGCGGCACGACGCTCTCGGGGATGGTGGTCAGACGCTCGGACAGGCGCTTCCACTCGGTGAGGGGAATGGCCGTGTCGGCGGCGTCGCTCCACTTCTTGCCCAGGTAAGGGCTCCAGTCGACCGCGTACTTGCTCTTGAAGTTGGTCAGCACGGGGTCGACGGTGTGCCGGCCGGCGTCGAGCGCGGCGCGGTAGGTCTTGACCATGTCGTCGCCGAGCGTTTCGCCCAGGCCCTGGGCCGCGAGCTTGTCGGCGTAGAGCTTGCGCGTGCCCGGGTGGGCCGCGATCTTCTTGTACATCAACGGCTGGGTCAGGCTCGGGGTGTCCTGTTCGTTGTGGCCCAGCTTGCGGAAGCACACGATGTCGACCACCACGTCCTTCTGGAAGGCCATGCGGAACTCAAGCGCGAGCTGCGTGGCGTGCACCACGGCCTCGGGGTCGTCGCCGTTCACGTGCAGCACCGGCGATTCGATCATCTTGACGACGTCGGAGCAGTACAGCGTGGAGCGGCTGTCGCGCGGGTCGGAGGTCGTGAAACCGATCTGGTTGTTGATGACCAGGTGGACCGTGCCGCCGGTGGAATAACCACGGGTTTCGGCCAGCGCCAGGGTTTCCATCACGACGCCCTGGCCGGCAAAGGCGGCGTCGCCGTGCACCAGCACGGGCAGCACCTGCTTGCCCAGGGGATCGCCACGGCGGTCCATGCGGGCGCGCACCGAGCCCTCGACCACCGGGTTCACGATTTCAAGGTGCGACGGGTTGAACGCCAGCGACAGGTGGACCGGTCCGCCAGGGGTGGACACGTCGGAGCTGAAGCCCTGGTGGTACTTCACGTCACCGGCGGGCAGGTCTTCGGGCGCGGTGTGGTCGAACTCGGCAAACAGGTCCTTGGGCATCTTGCCCAGGGTGTTCACCAGCACGTTCAGGCGGCCGCGGTGGGCCATGCCGATGACGATTTCCTGGATGCCGACCTTGCCGGCCTGCTGGATGAGTTCGTCCATCGCGGCGATGAAGCTCTCACCGCCTTCGAGCGAGAAGCGCTTCTGGCCGACGTACTTGGTGTGCAGGAAGCGCTCAAGGCCTTCGGCCGCGGTCAGGCGGTCAAGGATGTGCTTCTTCTTCTCGGCGTTGTAGCTCGGCTTGGCCCGGGTGGCCTCGAGTTTTTCCTGCCACCAGCGCTTCTGGTTCTGGTCGGTGATGTAGTTGTATTCGGCGCCGATCGAGCCGCAGTAGGTTTCGCGCAGCGCATTCAGCAGCTCGCGCAGCGACATCGTTTCGCGGCCGAAGAACGTGTTGCTGGTGTTGAAGACCGTTTCGTGGTCGGCGTCGGTGAAGCCGTAGAACGACGGCTCGAGCTCGGGGATGTGGGGACGGCCGGTGCGCTTGAGCGGGTCGAGATCGGCCCAGCGGGCGCCCACGTTGCGGTAGGCCGCAATGAGCTGCTGAACCGCCACGCGCTTGCGGCCGAGATCGGAATCGGCACCGGCGGCAATGACCACCGTGGTGCCGCCCTGCTTGGCGCGCTCGGCAAAGGCATTGATGACGGGGAGGTGCGGAACGTCTTTCGCGTTGCTGCCATCGACGGCGGGCACGTGCTGGAGCGCGTCGAAATACTCGCGCCAGGTGTCGGGCACGCTCGTGGGGTTGGCGAGGTAGTTCTCGTACATCTCTTCAACGTACGGCGCGTTGCCGCCGAAGAGATACGAGTTGCCCTGATAGGCAACGTAGACGTTGCCCGCGTTCGATGGGGAATCGCTCATGAATCCGCTGACCTCCGTTTCCCTTGGGGAAACATTAGCTGGTTGAGAAAACCTTCCGCGACACGGCTTGACCGGATGGCGGATGCGACAGTGGCTGGGGAAGGGACTGACTGCAGGCGGAATTGTGCCACCGCCCGCCGGGTTGCGGTGGCGCCACGCGTCCAAAGGCCACCCGGATGCCGTGGCCGGTAACGTATTCGCGTGGTCAGGGCGCCACGCGGGGCGACAGCCGCTCGGAGGCCGGCACCGAGGCAGGTTCGTCCATTTCGATGGCGATCTGGGTGCAGACGGTGCGGCAGAGCATCACGGCCTTTTCGCTCTGGACCCGGTAGAAGACCTGGGTGCCGTCCTTGCGTTTGGCCAGCACGCCCGCCCGGTACAGCAGGTTCAGGTGCTGCGACAGGTTGGGCTGGGTGGTGTCGATTTCCTTGAGCAGGTGCGAGACCGACTTCTCCTGGTCACACAGTGCACTGAGGATCCGCAGGCGCATGGGCGTGGCCAGCACGCCGAAGAGCTCGGCGGCCATTTCGAACACGCGGCCCTTTTCGACCTGGGCGGCGCTGTCAATGATGTCGGCCATGAAAACCACCCATGCTTGGAAATATAAGCATGGATGGTATCCGCAACCGGCCCGGGGTGCCGGGCACGGCTCGGCACCCCGGGCCGTCAGCCGACGAGGTCGCGGATCTGCTGCAGGGCGCCGGGGTCGTCCATCGTCGTGAGGTCGCCAGGGTCGCGCCCCTCGCACACGGCCTGGATGGCGCGGCGCAACAGCTTGCCGCTGCGGGTCTTGGGCAGCAGGCTCACGAAGCGCACCCGGGCCGGGCGGGCCACGGCGCCCAGTTGGGCGTCCACCACCTTCATGATTTCGCCCTCCAGCCGCAACTGCGCCTGGGTGTCGCCCAGCGCAGAAGCGTCCCTGGCCACCACGAAAGCCATGGCGACCTGCCCCTTGAGCTGATCGGCCACGCCCACCACGGCGACTTCGGCCACATTGGGGTGGCTCGCGATGCTTTCCTCGATCTCTCGCGTGCCCAGGCGGTGCCCGGCCACGTTGATGACGTCGTCGGTGCGCCCGAGGATGTAGTAGTACCCGTCTTCGTCGCGGATGCCCCAGTCGAACGTGGAATAGACCAGCTTGCCCGGAATGCTCTTCCAGTAGGTGTTCACGAAGCGCGCGTCGTCCTTCCAGACGGTCTGCATGAAGCCCGGCGGCGTCGGTCCCTCGATCACGACCACGCCCTTCTCGTTGGCGCCCGTGAGTTCTTCACCCGTGGATTCGTGCAGCAGCTTCACGCTGTAGCCGTACATGGCAATGCCGGGGCTGCCGAACTTGCTGTCCTTGCGCTCCACGCCGTTGGCGATGGTGAGGATCGGCCAGCCCGACTCGGTCTGCCAGTAGTTGTCGATGATGGGCACACCCAGGCCATCGGCAATCCAGCGGGCGGTGGGCTCGTCGAGCGGTTCGCCGGCGAGAAACAACGCCCGCAGGCTCGAGAGGTCGTATTGCTTCAGGTAGGCCGGGTCCTGCTTCTTGAGCACCCGAATGGCCGTGGGCGCGCTGAACATGGCCGTGACCTTGTACTTCTCGACCAGCTTCCACCAGATGCCGCCGTCGGGCCGGATAGGCAGACCCTCGTACATGATGGTCGCCATGCCGGCGATCAGCGGGCCATAGACGATGTAGCTGTGCCCGACCACCCAGCCGATGTCGCTGGTGGAGAAATAGGTTTCGCCCGGGTTGCCCAGAAAAATGTGCTTCATGCTCGCGGCGAGAGCCACGGCGTAGCCACCCACATCGCGCTGCACGCCCTTGGGTTTGCCCGTGGTGCCGCTCGTGTAAATGGTGTAGCTGATGTCGGTGGCGTCCAACCAGGTGCACGGCACGAGGTCGTTCAGATGCTGCTCGCGCAGGGCGGCATGGTCGTGGTCTCGACCCGGCACCAGGGTCATGGGCGCGAGACCCCGGTTGACCATCAGCACCGCCGCGGGCTTGTGGGTGGCCAGCGAGATGGCCTCGTCCAGGAGCGGCTTGTAGGGCACCACCTTGCCACCGCGCGATCCGGCGTCGGCGCTGACGATCACCACCGGTGTCGCATCGTCGATGCGGCTGGCCAGCGAATGGCTGGCAAACCCGCCGAACACCACCGAATGGATGGCGCCGATGCGCGCACAGGCCAGCATGGCAAACGCCGCCTCGGGGATCATGGGCATGTAGATCAGGACCCGATCGCCCTTCTTGACCCCCTGCCCCAGCAGGATGGCGGCCATGCGCTGCACCTCGGCGTGCAGTTCGGCAAAGGTGTAGACGCGCTCCTGGTCGGTTTCGGTGGACACGAAGATCAGCGCGTTCTGCTGCGCGCGGTCCTTCAGGTGGCGGTCGACCGCGTTGTGGCACAGGTTGGTCTGCCCGCCCTCGAACCAGCGTGTGAAGGGCGGGTTGTCGTGGTTGCAGACCCGGGTGAACGGCTGGTGCCAGTCGATCAGGCCGGCCTGCTCGGCCCAGAAACCATCCCGGTCTTCGATGGAACGGCGGTGGAAATCGGCGTAGCGCATTCAAATTCTCCTCGGGTGGACGGTCGCCCGAACAGGGGTTGGCGTCGTTTTGAATTCTTAATTATGGAGCGGTGGCTTGCGTGGGGCTGACACGGTCGGCGCCATCCGCCGACCGGCAAGAACTCACTTGATCAGGGCCTGCACCGCCTTGAATTCGGGGTGCTCGGCGGTGCGCAGCCACTCGAAGGCCACCATTTCGGTGGTCACCAGCTCGGCGCCCGCGCCGGCCAGGCGATCGAAGGCAGCGTCGCGGTTGCGCTCGGTGCGCGAACTGCAGGCGTCGGTCACCACCCACACATCGAACTCCTGCTCGATGAGTTCCAGCGCCGTTTGCAGCAGGCACACGTGGGCCTCGCAACCCGCCAGCACGATCGTGGGGCGCTCCGCTTCGCGCGGCCCGGCAGGCTTCTGCAGGTGCTTGGGCAGGCTGCGAACGTTGCCCCCCTGCGGCCGGGCTGGCGGCTTGAGCCAGTCGCCCAAGCCATCGGCCACGGCGCTGAAGTGCATCTTGGCCAGGGTCTTGCGGCACAGCGCCTTCAGCTCGGCCGGGTTGGACCCCAGCTTGTCCGGGTTCTGCTCGGTGCCCCAGACCGGCACGTCCAGCGCCTGCGCCATTTGCGCCAGCCGCAAGGCGTTGGCCAGCACCTGCGGGCCTTCATGAATGGCGGGCATGAGGCGGGCCTGGTAGTCCACCAGGACCAGTTGGGATTCGTCGGCGTCGAGCAGCATGGCAGTGGGCAATTGAACGGTCGCGTGAACGGTCGCGCGGGGCGGGATGGCGCGATTCTGTCAGGCGCAGCGCCTATTCCGCGAAAAGGTCCCGCTGCTTGATGCGGCCGGACGCGGTCGCCGGGTCGAAACGCTCGACCAGCCGCTCCACGTACTGCACGAACAGCGCCTCTGCGGCCTGACCGAACAGGCGGATGCGCCCGGTGTGCTGCAGCAGCAGCAGTCCGATGCCATGGGCGAACAGCGCCGCGTTCTCGCGGGCCGCGGCATCGCCCGAAAGGCCCATGTCCTCGAACGCCTGTTCGCAGGGACGCAGGGCGTCCAGCAGGCGCTGGTTGAGCGCCCGGTCCAGTTCGTGGGTGAGTCCCCGCGGGGCGAGGCCGTTGACCAGGTAGAAGCCGAGATCGAGGTCGCGCGGGTTGCGCAGGTAGAACCCGAACCAGGCCTGCGCCTTGGCCACCAGCAGGCGGCCGGGCTGGCCCTTGGGTGCGCGGGCGCCCAGCACCTCGGCCTCCAGGCGGTCGAGCGATTCGGCCAGCAGCGCGGCATAGATCGCCTCTTTGCTGTCGAAGTAACTGTAGAGGGCACCCGCCGTGTAGCCCGCCTCGCGGGCAATCTCGCGAATGCTGGCGCCCTCGACGCCACGCGCGGCGAACACGCGGCGGGCGGCGTCCAGCACGTGGGCGCGGCGCGTGTCCGACATCGCCAGCTGGCGCTGCTGTCGAAGCTCAAGCTGGCGCTGCGCTTCGGCCTGCTCGGCGGCGCTGGGCACCGGCCGCAATTCGTCGATCTGGACATCCATGCACCGAGTGTACCCAGTGGAATCAACGCTGTTCCAGTATTTGAACTATTGGCAATTAATTGAACATTGTTTAATCTCTTGAACATGATCAAAACGAATGGCCTGCCTTCAGGTCATTCAACAGGAGACAAATCCATGAACACCCTTGCCCAAGCCCCGGGCCTGATGACCGGGGCCGACTACCGCGAATCCCTGCGGCGCCACCGCCCGAGGGTGTTCGTGGACGGCCGCGAGGTGGTTTCGGTGGTGGACGACCCGGCCCTGCAGCCCGGCATCAACGCCGTGGCATTGACCTACGACTTTGCGCACCGGCCGGAATTCGCGCCGCTGATGCGCGCCACCCAGCACACCAGTGGCCGCACGGTGAACCGCATGACGCACCTGTCCACCAGCGCGGGCGACCTGCTGAACAAGCTTGAGGCGGTGCGCCTGATCTGCCAGGAAACCGGCTGCGCCCAGCGCTACCTCACCCACGACGCGCTGAACGCCATCGCCCAGCTCACGGCCCGGCTGGACGACGCCACGGGACGCTCGACGCATGGCGACCGGTTCCTCAGCTACCTGCACCGGGTGCAGGACCAGGACCTGACGCTGGGTGTGGCCATGACCGACGCCAAGGGCGACCGCAGCCGCCGTCCGCACCAGCAGGCCAATCCCGACACCTACGTGCACATCGTGGAGCGCAACGCCAAAGGCATCGTGATCAGCGGCACCAAGGCCATCGTCACCGGTGCACCGTACATGCACGAGCTGCTGGTCATGCCCTGCCGCAACATGACCGAAGCCGACACCGACTTTGCCGTCTGTTGCGCCGTGCCGGTGGATGCCGCCGGGCTGACGATCGTGGCCCGCCCGGCAGGCCGTCCTGGCGAGAAGCTCGAACACGGGGACGCGCTGTTCTCGCGCAAGTTCGGCCAGAGCACCGGGGTGTGCCTGTTCGACCGGGTCTTCGTCCCCTGGGAGCACGTGTTTCTGGCGGGCGAATGGGAACACTCGGGTCACCTCACCTACAGCTACGCCACCCACCACCGCCAGACCTGCATCGGGGCCAGGGCCGGGTTCGGCGACCTGCTCATCGGCGCCGGGGCGCTGATGTGCGAGGCCAACGGGTTCGACCCGGGAAGCGAGAGCCACCTGCGCGAACAGATGGTCGAACTCATCACCATCGTCGAGGGCTTCTACGCCTGCGGCGTGGCGGCCAGCGTGTACGGCCGGCGCGACGAACACAGCGACGTGTTCATGCCCGACCCGGTGTTCGCCAACATCGGCAAACTGCTGCTGGCCACGAAGATCTACGACATGCACCGGCTGGCACACACCGTCAGCGGCGGCCTGATCGTCACCCTGCCCGGACCCGACGAAGACCACAACCCGGAAACGGCTGCGCGGCTGTCGGACGTGCTTCGCGCCAATCCCGACGTGCCCTACGACCAGCGAATCCAGGCCGCGCGCTTCATCGAGGACCTCACCGCCGGCTACCAGGGTGGCTGGTACAGCGTGATCAGCCTGCACGGCGGCGGCTCTCCGGCCGCCATGAAGCAGGAAATCTGGCGCCACTACCCCGTGGGCAACAAGGTGGACCTGGTCGAAAGGTTGCTCGATCGAGGCGTCCACGCCGACCCCGACCGGGCCATCACCCGCAACCGCCAACCGGGGCGCTGTTGCGACACCGGTTGCACCACCCCGGGCCAGCCGGTCATGGTCGACCTGCCGCTGGGCAAAGGTGCGGGCACGAAAGCAACAAAATCAGCCTGAATCAAGCGCTTGGCCGCACTTGTTCACTTGACGCGGCAGGGTCTGCCCCCTACCCTCGCGGCCATGGTCCGCTGGCTGCCCTCCCTGTTGCTTGCCTGCTCGTCCCTGGTGCATGCCGCACCGGGCGAAGGGTCGTGGGAAGACATGGACTCGCTGCTGGCCGAAAAAGGCGTCATGGCCCGCCTCGGCGAGCAGCTCGAACAGGCCAGGGTCAGCGCGGGTGATCAGGCCTCCAGCCTGGTGATCAACGCGATGGCGTTTCTGGGTGTGCCCTACAAGTGGGGGGGCAACAGCCACGAAACCGGCTTTGACTGCAGCGGGTTCGTGCGCGCGGTGTACGAGCAGTCGGTGGGCAAGCTGCTGCCCCGCCGCTCCGACGAGCAGGCCGCCGCCACGCAGCCCATCGACCGCAGCCAGCTCAAGCCAGGCGATCTGGTGTTCTTCAACACCATGCGCCGCGCCTTCAGCCATGTGGGCATCTACGTTGGCGACGGCAAATTCATTCACTCGCCACGCGCCGGCGCCGAGGTGCGCGTCGAGGACATGCGCGTGGCCTACTGGAACAAGCGCTTCAATGGGGCGCGCCGGGTGATTCCGCAGGACGAGTGATCGCCTGATCGCCCAACCAACCGCCATGAAAAAACCCGGCCAAGGCCGGGTTTCTTCATGAGGGCGCGCGTTCAGCGCTTCTGCGGCGGCACGTCGGTGCAGCTGCCGTGCGCCACTTCGGCCGCCATGCCGATGCTTTCGCCCAGCGTGGGGTGCGGGTGAATGGTCTTGCCGATGTCCACCGCGTCGGCGCCCATTTCGATGGCCAGCGCCACCTCGCCGATCATGTCGCCGGCGTGCGTGCCGACCATGCCGCCCCCCAGAATGCGGCCGTGACCGTGCGCCTCGGGCGAATCGTCGAACAGCAGCTTGGTGACGCCTTCGTCGCGGCCGTTGGCGATGGCCCGGCCCGAAGCGCTCCAGGGGAACAGGCCCTTCTTGACCTTGATGCCCTGCGCCTTGGCTTGATCTTCGGTGAGCCCGACCCAGGCCACCTCGGGGTCGGTGTACGCGACGCTGGGAATCACCCGCGCGTTGAACGCCGCGGCGGCCAGATCCGGCTTGCCCTGCAGTTCTCCGGCGATCACCTCGGCCGCCACGTGGCCCTCGTGCACCGCCTTGTGCGCCAGCATGGGCTGGCCCACGATGTCGCCGATGGCGAAGATGTGCGGCACGTTGGTTCGCATCTGGATGTCGACCTCGATGAACCCGCGGTCGGTGACCGCCACGCCGGCCGCCGGCGCGCCGATCTTCTTGCCGTTCGGGCTGCGCCCCACCGCCTGCAACACCAGGTCGTAGGTCTGCGGCGGCGGCGCGTTCTCGCCTTCAAACGTCACCTCGATGCCGGCCGGCGTGGCCTTGGCGCCCACGGTCTTGGTCTTGAGCAGGATGTTGTCGAAACGCGGCGCGTTCATCTTCTGCCAGATCTTCACCAGGTCGCGGTCGGCGCCCTGCATCAGGCCATCCATCATCTCGACCACGTCGAGCCGCGCGCCCAGCGAGCTGTACACCGTGCCCATCTCGAGGCCGATGATGCCGCCCCCGAGAATGAGCATGCGCTTGGGCACGCTGGCCAGGCCGAGCGCACCGGTGCTGTCGACCACGCGCGGGTCTTCGGGCATGAAGGGCAGCCGCACAGCCTGTGAGCCGGCGGCAATGATGGCTTTCTTGAACGCCACCACCTGCTTCTGGCCGGTCTTTTCCTGACCCGTGCCCGTGGTGAGTTCGACGCCCAGGTGGTTCGGGCCCACAAAGCTGCCATAACCACGCAACACCGTGACCTTGCGCATCTTGGCCATGGCAGCCAAGCCGCCGGTGAGCTTGCCGATCACCTTTTCCTTGTGGCCACGCAGCTTCTCGATGTTGACGACCGGGCGGCCGAACTCGACGCCCAGTGCCGCCATGTGGCTCACCTCGTCCATCACCGCGGCCACGTGAAGCAGCGCCTTGGACGGAATGCAGCCGACGTTGAGGCACACGCCGCCCAGCGTGGCGTAGCGCTCCACCAGCACCACCTTCAACCCCAGATCGGCGGCGCGGAAGGCGGCGGAGTAACCGCCGGGCCCGCCGCCCAGCACGAGCAGGTCGCACTCGAGGTCGGATGCGCCGGTGTAGGCGGGGGCTTCACCAGGCGATACCGTTCGGGCAGGGCTTGTCGGAGCCGCTGCGGCGGTCTTGGGAAGCCCTTCGGCAGGCTCAGGGCGAACGGACGCGGTGGGGGCTGGTGATGCAGAAGGCACCGGCGCGACCGACGCGCCCTCACCTTCCAGCACCAGCACCACCGTGCCCTGCTTCACCTTGTCGCCCAGCTTGACCTTGAGCTCCTTGACCACGCCGGCGTGCGAGGACGGGATTTCCATCGACGCCTTGTCCGACTCGACCGTGATCAGCGATTGTTCTGCCTTGACCGTGTCGCCCGGTTTCACCAGCACCTCGATCACCGCCACTTCGTCGAAGTCACCGATGTCGGGAACCTGAATGTCCATCAATGCCATGTCGCGCCCCTCACAGAAGTACGCGACGGAAGTCGCTCAGGATCTGGCCGAGGTACGCGTTGAAGCGCGCAGCCGCGGCGCCGTCGATCACGCGGTGGTCCCAGGTGAGCGACAAAGGCAGCATGAGGCGCGGCACGAACTGCTTGCCGTCCCACACCGGCTCCATCTGGCTCTTGCAGACGCCCAGGATGGCCACTTCGGGTGCGTTGATGATGGGCGTGAAGTAGCGCCCGCCAATGCCGCCCAGGCTGCTGATGGTGAAGGTGGCGCCGCTCATGTCGGCCGGGCCCAGCTTGCCCTCGCGCGCCTTGGCGGCCAGTTCGCCCATCTCCTTGCTGATCTGCAGCACGCCTTTCTTGTCGGCGTCCTTGATGACCGGCACCACCAGTCCGTTGGGCGTGTCGGCCGCAAAGCCGATGTGCCAGTACTGCTTGAGCACCAGGGCATCGCCGTCCAGGCTGCTGTTGAATTCGGGAAACTTCTTCAGTGCGGCCACGCAGGCCTTGATGAGGAAGGCGAGCATGGTGACCTTGACGCCGCTCTTCTCGTTTTCCTTGTTCGTCGCCACCCGGAACGCCTCCAGGTCGGTGATGTCGGCGTCGTCGTGGTTGGTGACGGCGGGAATCATCACCGCGTTGCGCAGCAGGTTGGCGCCGCTGATCTTCTTGATCCGGCCCATCTCCTTGCGCTCGATCGGTCCGAACTTGGCGAAGTCGACCTTGGGCCAGGGAATGAGGCCGAGTTCGCCACCGCCACCACCGGCCGGGGCAGCCGCAGGCACCTTGGCGGCCTGTGCCTGCGTCTGCATGGCACCCGCCATCACGGCTTTGGTGAAGTTCTGCACGTCGTCGAGCGTGATGCGGCCCTTGAGGCCGCTGCCCTTGACCTCGGCCAGCGGCACACCCAGTTCGCGCGCAAACTTGCGCACCGACGGCGACGCGTGCGGCAGGCCGAGCGGTGCTGCGGTGGGGTTGTGCGCGGCCGGCGCTTCGGCCGTTCGCCCTGAGCCTGTCGAAGGGCTCGCCACGACCGCTGCCGGGGCTGCGACAGGCTCGGTCCGAACGGCAGTCGCGGCGGGTGCTGCCGCGGAGGCAGCGGCGGACGAGGCCGCCGGGGCAACGCCCTCCAGCACTGCCAGCAGGTCACCGATGTTGACCGTGTCACCCACCTTGACCTTGAGCTCTTTGAGCACGCCCGCGGCCGACGAAGGGATCTCCATCGAGGCCTTGTCGCTTTCCACGGTGATGAGCGACTGCTCGACCTTGATGGTGTCGCCGGGTTTGACGAACACCTCGATCACCGCGACGTCCTTGAAGTCGCCGATGTCGGGCACGCGCACCTCGACCGGGCCGCTGGCGGCGGCCTCCGCTCGGGCCGCGCCAGCCGGTGGATTTGCCGGAACCGCAGCGGTGGCCGGGGCGGATGGGGCCGGGGCAGCGGGCGCGGCCGCCGGCGCTGCCACGGCACCGGCTGCTTCCAGCACCACGACCACCGAGCCCTCCTTCACCTTGTCGCCCAGCTTGACCTTCAGTTCCTTGACGACACCCGCGTGGGACGACGGAATCTCCATCGACGCCTTGTCGCTCTCGACCGTGATCAGCGATTGTTCGGCCTTGACCGTGTCACCCGCCTTCACCAGCAGTTCGATCACCGCCACTTCGTCGAAATCCCCGATGTCCGGGACCTTCACTTCGATGCTTGCCATGTCGGTCTCCGTGCTCAGGCGTAGAGCGGGTTGATCTTGTCGGTCTTGATGCCGTACTTCTTGATGGCCTCGGCCACCTTGGCCGGCGGCACCGCGCCCTCTTCGGCCAGCGCCTTGAGTGCGGCCACCACGATGTAGTGGCGGTTGATCTCGAAGTGCTCGCGCAGCTTGCCGCGGAAGTCGCTGCGGCCGAAGCCGTCGGTGCCGAGCACCTTGTAGCCGCGACCCTTGGGCAGGAACGGACGGATCTGCTCCGCGTAGTTCTTCATGTAGTCGGTGCTGGCCACCACCGGGCCGGTGTGCTTGTCGAGCTGCTGGGCCACAAACGGTACGCGCGGCGTGTCGGTCGGGTGCAGCAGGTTCCAGCGCTCGCAGTCCTGGCCGTCGCGGGCCAGTTCGTTGAAGCTCGGGCAGCTCCACACGTTGGCGCCCACGCCCCAGTCCTTCTCGAGCAGCTCCTGCGCAAACAGGCTCTCGCGCAGGATGGTGCCGCTGCCGAGCAGGTTGACCCGGGCCGGCTTCTTCGGGCCTTCCTTGAGCAGGTACATGCCCTTGATGATCTGCTCTTCGGTCCCCGAAACGAGGCCGGGCATGGCGTAGTTTTCGTTCAGCAGCGTGATGTAGAAGAACACGTTTTCCTGCTTCTCCACCATGCGCTTGAGGCCGTGGTGAAGGATCACACCCACCTCGTGCGCAAAGGTCGGGTCGTAGGTGACGCAGTTGGGAATGGTGCCGGCCAGGATGTGGCTGTGGCCGTCCTCGTGCTGCAGGCCTTCGCCGTTGAGCGTGGTGCGCCCGCTGGTGCCGCCCAGCAGGAAGCCGCGCGCCTGCATGTCGCCCGCCGCCCAGGCCAGGTCGCCGATGCGCTGGAAACCGAACATCGAGTAGTACACGTAGAACGGCACCATGATGCGGTTGTTGGTCGAGTAGGACGTGGCCGCCGCGATCCAGCTCGCCATGCCGCCGGCCTCGTTGATGCCTTCCTGCAGGATCTGGCCGGCCTTGTCCTCGCGGTAGTACATCACCTGGTCCTTGTCGACCGGCGTGTACAGCTGCCCCAGCGGGTTGTAGATGCCGATCTGGCGGAACAGGCCTTCCATGCCGAAGGTGCGCGCCTCGTCCACCAGGATGGGGACCACGCGCGGGCCCATGGCCTGGTCGCGCAGCAGCTGCGTCAGGAAACGCACGTAGGCCTGCGTGGTGCTGATCTCACGGCCCTCTGCGGTGGGTTCGAGCACCGCCTTGAAGGTGTCGAGCGACGGCACCGTGAAGCTCTCGGAGCTCTTGGCACGGCGGTGCGGCAGGTAACCGCCCAGGGCCTTGCGGCGGTCGTGCAGGTAGCGCATCTCCGGCGTGTCGTCGGCCGGTTTGTAGAACGGGATCTTCGGCAGCTCGCTGTCGGGGATGGGAATGTTGAAGCGGTCGCGCATGTAGCGGATGTCTTCGTCCGACAGCTTCTTGGTCTGGTGGGCGGTGTTCTTGCCCTCACCGGCCTTGCCCATGCCATAGCCCTTGACGGTCTTGACCAGCAGCACCGTGGGCTGGCCACCGTGGTGGTAGGCGCGGTGGAACGCCGCATACACCTTTTGAGCGTCGTGACCGCCACGGCGCAGCGCCCAGATGTCCTCGTCGCTCATCTTGGCCACCAGCTCCAGCGTGCGCGGGTCGCGGCCAAAGAAGTTCTTTCGAACGAAAGCGCCGTCGTTGGCCTTCATGGCCTGGTAGTCGCCGTCGAGCGTGTCCATCATGATCTTGCGCAGGGCACCGTCCTTGTCGCGCGCCAGCAGCGCGTCCCACTCGCGGCCCCACAGCAGCTTGATGACGTTCCAGCCCGAACCGCGGAACTCGCCTTCGAGCTCCTGAACGATCTTGCCGTTGCCCCGCACCGGGCCGTCCAGCCGCTGCAGGTTGCAGTTGACGACGAACACCAGGTTGTCGAGCTTTTCGCGGGCGGCCATGCCGATGGCGCCCAGGCTCTCCGGTTCGTCCATCTCGCCGTCGCCGCAGAACACCCACACCTTGCGTTTGGAGGTGTCGGCGATGCCGCGGGCGTGCAGGTACTTCAGGAAGCGCGCCTGGTAGATGGCCATGATCGGGCCCAGGCCCATGGACACCGTGGGGAACTGCCAGAACTCCGGCATCAACTTGGGGTGCGGGTAGCTGGAGAGGCCCTTGCCGTCGACTTCCTGGCGGAAGTTGAGCAGTTGGTCTTCGCTGAGGCGCCCTTCCATGAAGGCGCGGGCGTAAATGCCGGGTGCGCTGTGGCCCTGGATGTAGAGCAGGTCGCCCCCGTGGTCGCCTCCGACATCGGTGTTGTCGGCGTGCCAGAAGTGGTTGAAGCCCACCGCAAACATGTGGGCGAGCGACTGGAACGAGCTGATGTGGCCGCCGAGGTCGCCGCCATCGGCAGGGTTGAGGCGGTTGGCCTTGACCACCATCGCCATGGCGTTCCAGCGCATGTAGGCGCGCAGGCGGCCTTCGAGCTCGAGGTTGCCGGGGTTGTGCGCCTCTTCGGCCGGTTCGATGGTGTTGACGTAGCCCGTGGTGGCCGAGAACGGCATGTCCACGCTGTGTTGGCGGGCCTCTTCAAGCAACTGTTCGAGCAGGAAGTGGGCGCGCTCGGGGCCCTCGCGTTCGATGACCGCGGTCAGTGCTTCCATCCATTCGCGGGTTTCCTGGGCGTCCAGGTCGCCGCTCGCACGGCCGCTGTTCGTGTCGTTTGCAGACATCGTTGTCTCCTGTGGTGTTTGGGCCCGAGCTTACGAAGGTCGCCCGGTGTCGTCACGGATTCTTCCACAGGATTCTGCAGATTTCAATATGCGCCAGTGATTGCCGCATTATGAAATTCAGGAAGGGGCACGCCCGAATCACCCCCCTCACGTAGACTCGTCGTCTCCCATGCCAGCGACCGCATTGCCTCCCCGTCCCCACGCCAACGCCCCCTGGTGGAAGCGCTGGTGGCGCCGCCTGCCGCCGTCGCGCCAGGACCGGTTTGCCACGCTCGGCCCTCTGCTGGCGGTGCTGCTGTTTCTGTCGGCCATCGTGGTGGCCATTGCCTACCTGCGGTTTGAAGAGATCGAGCGCGAGCGCGAGGCCGTGACCCGGGATGTGGAATACGCGCAGCAGCGCCTGCGGCTGCGCCTGCTGGAGCGCCAGGAGCAACTGATGCGGCTGGCCCGGGAGATCGACAACGTCGCCATCGACACCGAGGAATTCGCCTTCCAGGCCGAGACGCTGGTGAGCCAGTTTCCGGAGCTGCTGGCCATCACCTGGGTCGATGGACGTCGCCGGGTGCTGTCGAGCTACGCGTCGCCCAGCGCACCGCTGGCGCTGATGCGCCCGATCGACAGCGCGCTGACCGCGGCCGAGACCGACGGGAGTTTCGATCTGGCGCGCGACCTGCGGCAACCCATCTATTCGCGCCCTTTGACCACAGCCGAAAACCGGCAGACCACCTTGATGCTGCAGGTGCCACTGACCGAACAGGGGCGTTTTGCCGGCACCGTGATGGGCGAGTATTCGGTCGATGGTCTGATGCGGTTCGGCATGCCCCCCGAGGTGATGGCGCGCTACGCCGTGGCCCTGCTCGACGACCAGGGCAACGTGCTGGCCGGCAGCCTGCAGACCGTGGAGCCCACCCTGTCGGTCCTGCCGTGGTCCAACCCCTCGCTGTCGCACGAAGTGCCGGTGGCGCCGGTGGGCAACGGGCTCATCCTCAAGGCGCAGGGCTACCGGACCTCGCAGGACATCGTCGGCTCGGGTTTCTTCTGGGTGATCGGTGCGCTGTCGGCGCTCACGGTGTGGATGCTGCTGGGCACCTGGCGCCACACGCGCCGGCGCGTGCAGGCCCAGCAGGCTCTGGTGGCCGAAACCAACTTCCGCCGCGCCATGGAGAACTCCATGCTCACCGGCATGCGCGCGCTCGACATGCAGGGCCGGATCACCTACGTGAACCCGGCCTTCTGCTCGATGACCGGCTGGACCGAAGGCGAGCTGGTGGGCCGCACGGCGCCCTTCCCCTACTGGCCCGAAGAAGACCACGAGCAACTGCACGCTCGGCTCGAGGACGAACTGGCCGGCCGGTCGACACCCGGCGGATTCGAGGTGCGCGTGCGGCGCCGCAACGGCACCATCTTCGACGCGCGCATGTACGTGTCGCCCCTGATCGACCCCAAGGGCCACCAGACCGGCTGGATGACGTCGATGACCGACATCACCGAGCCCAAGCGCATCCGCGAGGAACTGTCGGCGTCGTATGAACGCTTCACGACGGTGCTGGAATCGCTTGACTCGGCCGTGTCGGTGGCGCCCCTGGGCAGCGACGAGCTGCTGTTCGCCAACAAGATGTACCGCCTGTGGTTCGGCACCCGCGGCCAGGGTCACCGCCACCTCGTCGACCTGGCCGGCAACCAGCCCCAGCCGAGCCCCGACGACGGCGACGCCGTGGACGCCTTTGCCGGCATGCCCACCGGCACCCTGCCCGACGCCGGCGTGGAGAACGCCGAGGTGTTCGTCGAAGAGCTTGACCGCTGGCTCGAGGTTCGCACCCGCTACCTCACCTGGGTGGACGGCCGCCTGGCGCAGATGGTGATTGCCAGCGACATCACGCCCCGGCGCAACGCCGAGGAACAGGCCGCGCGCCAGGCCGAACGCGCCCAGACCGCCAGCCGACTCATCACCATGGGCGAGATGGCGTCCAGCGTGGCGCACGAACTCAACCAGCCGCTCACGGCCATCAGCAACTATTGCAACGGCATGATCTCGCGCCTGCACGAGCAGCGCATCAACCCGGACGAACTGCTCAGCGCGCTCGACAAGACCGCCCGCCAGGCGCAGCGGGCGGGCCAGATCATCCAGCGCATCCGGGCGTTCGTGAAGCGCAGCGAACCCAACCCCACGCTGTCGGACGTGGCCCAGATGGTCAGCAACGCCATCGAACTGGCCGACATCGAGCTGCGCCGCCAGCAGGTGCGCCTGACGCCCTACGTGGCCGCGCGCATGCCGCAGCTCATGGTGGACCCCATCCTCATCGAACAGGTGCTCATCAACCTGCTCAAGAACGCGGGTGAATCGATCGTGGAAGCGGGTCGGCCATTGGGCGAGCGACTGGTCGAACTGCGCGTGGCACCCCGCCGCGTGGACGAGCAGGAAGTGGTGGAGTTCGAGGTTCGGGACTCTGGAAAGGGCGTTCCCGACGAAATGATCGAGCGCATCTACGAGGCGTTCTACAGCACCAAGAGCGAGGGCATGGGCATCGGCCTCAAGCTGTGCCGCAGCATCGTGGAGTCCCATCACGGGCGCATGCGGGTGGAGAACCTCTACAATGGTGCCGACGTCGTGGGGTGCTGCTTCAGCTTCTGGATCCCCGTCACGTCGCGACTGCAACCCCAGGGCCCGTCGGACGAAGCCGCCAACGAGCCGCTGACGGACACCGAGAAAGCCCGATGAGCCTGATTCCGAAAAAAGGCACCGTCTACGTCGTCGACGACGACGAGGCCGTGCGCGACTCACTGCAGTGGCTGCTTGAAGGCAAGGACTTCAGGGTTCGGTGCTTCGAATCCGCCGAGTCCTTCCTGTCGCGTTACGACGCACGCGAAGTGGCCTGCCTCATCGCCGACATCCGAATGGGCGGCATGAGCGGCATGGAACTCCAGGACCGCCTGCTCGAACGCCAGTCTCCGCTGCCCATCGTGTTCATCACCGGCCATGGCGATGTGCCCATGGCGGTCGATTCCATGAAAAAGGGCGCGCTGGACTTCATCCAGAAACCCTTCAAGGAAGACCAGCTCGTGGCGCTGGTGGAGCGCATGCTGGAACGCGCGCGCGAATCCTTCGCCACCCACCAGCAGGCCGCCAGCCGCGACGCGCTGCTGGCCAAGCTGACCGGCCGTGAGTCGCAGGTGCTTGAACGCATCGTGGCCGGCCGTCTCAACAAACAGATTGCCGACGACCTGGGCATCAGCATCAAGACGGTGGAGGCGCACCGCGCCAACATCATGGAGAAGCTGGGCGCCAACACCGTGGCCGACCTGCTCAAGATTGCCCTGGGCCAGTCGCCCGCCAAGGCCTGACGCCACGCCCCTTCATCAACGCCCGCCCCTCCGGCGGGCGTTTCGCTTTCAACGCCCAACCCGACACGCCATGACCGCCCAGCTCATCGACGGCAACGCCCTCTCCCGCCAACTGCGCACCGACATCGCGGCCCGCGCCGCGGCCCTCACCGCACAAGGCCGAACCCCCGGGCTGGCCGTCATCCTGGTGGGCGAAGACCCGGCATCGGCCGTGTACGTGCGCAACAAGATCAAGGCCTGCGGCGAAACCGGCATCCATTCGGTCTTCGAAAAATACGACGCCACCCTGACCGAAGCCGAACTGCTGGCCCGCATCGACGCCCTCAACCACGACCCGGCCATCCACGGCATCCTGGTGCAGATGCCCCTGCCGCGGCACATCAACCCCCAGCGCGTCATCGAACGCATTTCCACGGCCAAAGACGTCGACGGCTACTCGGTGCAGAGCGCTGGTGACCTGATGGCCGGCCTGCCCGGCTTTCGGCCCTGCACGCCCTACGGTTGCATGAAACTGATCGAAACCACCGGCATCGACCTGCGGGGCAAGCATGCCGTCGTGATCGGCCGCAGCAACACCGTGGGCAAACCCATGGCCCTGCTGCTGCTGCAAGCCAACGCCACCGTCACCATCTGCCACAGCGCCACCACCGACATCGGCCAACACACCCGCCAGGCCGACGTGGTGGTCGCCGCCGTGGGCCGCCGCAACGTGCTCACCGCCGACATGGTCAAGCCCGGCGCGGTGGTCATCGACGTCGGCATGAACCGCAACGACGAAGGCAAGCTGTGTGGTGACGTCGACTTCGACGGCGTGAAAGAGGTCGCCAGCTGGATCACCCCCGTGCCGGGCGGCGTGGGGCCGATGACCATCACGATGCTGATGGCGAACACGCTGGAATCGGCGGAGCGCCGCGGCCGTCCCTGACGCTCAGCTAGCGGCGGCTCAGCCGCCACAGCAGCGCGCCGCTGCACGCCCACTGGCCCAGCACCATGGCACTGCCCACGCCGTGCCAGAGCTTGAGGTTTCCGCCGCTGGCGCGGGCGGTGACGATCTTCTGCGCCACGCCGAACTCCTGCACCAGGGCCAGCAGCATCGCAAACGTGATGAGACCCAGCAGGGCGAACGCGGTGTCACCAGGGCCGCTGCGGTGCACCAGGACCAGCAGCACGGCACCGATGACGATGCCGGCCCAGCATTGCAGCGAGAACAGCTTGGCCGCTGCCGGCCCTGCCACGGACGGGTTGCCCAGCGTGGCGAACAGCGTGGGAACGGCCAGAAAACTCAGCGCGGTGATGCCGCCCCACCACAGGGCGGCCAGCATGAGGGCCGGGCGCTGGAAACGCATGGCTGGCGGTTGGTTCAGGCGTACCGCACGGCCACGATTTCATAGCGGCGGTTGCCGCCCGGGGCCTGCACCTCGGCGGTGTCGCCCTCTTCTTTGCCGATGAGCGCCCGCGCGATGGGGCTGCTGATGTTGATGAGGCCCTGCTTGAGATCGGCCTCGTCTTCGCCCACGATCTGGTAGGTGACTGCGGCGCCGCTTTCCTCGTCTTCCAGGTCCACCGTGGCACCAAACACGACTTTGCCACCCGCGTCGAGCACCGACGGGTCGATGACCTGGGCGGCCGAGAGCTTGCCTTCGATCTCGGCGATGCGGCCTTCGATGAACCCCTGGCGGTCCTTGGCGGCGTCGTACTCGGCGTTCTCGCTCAGGTCTCCCTGGGCGCGCGCCTCGGCGATGGCGGCGATCACGGACGGACGGTCAACGGTCTTCAGGCGGTGCAGTTCGGCCTTGAGCTTCTCGGCGCCGCGCTTGGTGATGGGGATGGTGGCCATGGGCAGTTACTCCTACGCCGCAACGCTGGCGGCAGCACAAAAGCAAACCGCCGGGCGTTGCCGCGCGGCGGTGTCTGGCGAACATTATGCCTTGGAGGTGGCCGGCCGGCCAAGACGCCGAGCCAGGCTGGGCCAGTCAGCCCCTGTGTGCGGGATCAACGCGGCGATCAGGCCGCCAGCTGCTCGTGCATCTCCTGCACCGAGATCACATCGAGGTTGTTGAGGTACTTCATGCCCTCCACCGCGGCTTCGGCGCCGGCAATGGTGGTGAAGGTGGTCACCCGCGCCAGCAGGGCCGACGTGCGGATGGCGCGCGAGTCGGCAATGGCGTTGCGGCGCTCTTCGACCGTGTTGATCACCAGGGCAATGTCGCCGTTCTTGATCATGTCCACGATGTGCGGGCGCCCTTCGGTCACCTTGTTCACCGTCTGCACCTTCAGGCCTGCCGCTTCAATGGCGGCGGCGGTGCCGCGGGTGGCGATCAGGTCGAAGCCCAGTTCGATGAGCTGGCGGGCCACTTCGACCGCGCGCGGCTTGTCGCCGTTCTTCACGGTCAGGAACACCTTGCCGGTGGTCGGTAGCCGCGTTCCGGCGCCGATCTGGCTCTTCACGAAGGCCTCGCCGAAGGTCTTGCCCACGCCCATCACCTCGCCGGTGGACTTCATCTCGGGCCCGAGGATGGTGTCGACACCCGGGAACTTGACGAACGGGAACACCGCTTCCTTGACGCTGAAGTACGGCGGCGTCACCTCGGCGCCGATGCCCTGGGCGTCGAGTGTCTGGCCCGCCATGCAGCGCGCGGCCACCTTGGCCAGCTGGATGCCGGTGGCCTTGGACACGAACGGCACGGTCCGCGATGCGCGCGGATTCACCTCGAGCACGTAGATCACGTCCTTGCCGTCCACTTCCTGGATGGCGAACTGCACGTTCATGAGGCCGACCACGTTCAGGCCGGCGGCCATGGCCGCGGTCTGGCGCTTGAGTTCGTCCACCGTGGCCTTGCTCAGGTAGTAGGGTGGCAGCGAACAGGCAGAGTCGCCGCTGTGCACGCCCGCCTGTTCGATGTGCTCCATGACGCCGCCGATGAACACACGGCCCACCGAGTCGCGCACGGCGTCCACGTCGCATTCGATGGCGTCGTTGAGGAAGCGGTCGAGCAGCACGGGCGAATCGTTGCTGACCTTGACGGCCTCGCGCATGTAGCGCTCCAGGTCGCGCTGTTCGTGCACGATTTCCATGGCACGGCCACCCAACACGTAGCTGGGGCGCACGACGAGGGGGTAGCCCAGGGCAGCGGCCTTTTCCAGCGCATCGGCTTCGGTGCGTGCGGTGGCGTTGGGCGGCTGGCGCAGGCCCAGGTCGTGCAGCAGCTTCTGGAAACGCTCACGGTCTTCAGCGGCGTCGATCATGTCGGGGCTGGTGCCGATGATGGGCACGCCCGCGGCTTCGAGGCCCAGCGCCAGCTTGAGCGGTGTCTGCCCGCCGTACTGCACGATGACGCCTTCGGGCTTCTCCTTGTCGACGATCTCCAGCACGTCTTCGAGGGTGAGCGGTTCGAAGTACAGGCGGTCGCTGGTGTCGTAGTCGGTGGACACGGTTTCGGGGTTGCAGTTGACCATGATGGTCTCGTACCCGTCTTCGCGCATGGCCAGCGCGGCGTGCACGCAGCAGTAGTCGAACTCGATGCCCTGCCCGATGCGGTTCGGGCCACCGCCCAGCACCATGATCTTCTTGCGGTTCGACGGCTCGGCTTCGCACTCGGCGTCGCCATGGCCTTCGTAGGTGGAATACATGTAGGCCGTGTTGGTCGCGAATTCAGCGGCGCAGGTGTCCACGCGCTTGTAGACCGGGCGCACCGCCAGTTCGCGGCGGCGCGCACGCACGGCGCCTTCGTTGGTCTTGAGCAGCTTGGCCAGGCGCCGGTCGGAAAAGCCCTTCTTCTTCAGGCCGCGCAGCGTGGTCGCGTCGAGCGAGGCCAGAGCGCCCTCGCCTTTCTGCGCCGTCAGGGCGTCCATCGCCATCTCGAGCTTCACGATCTCCTCGATCTGCACCAGGAACCACTTGTCGATCTTGGTGAACTGGTGCACTTCGTCGAGCGTCCAGCCGGCGGCAAACGCATCGCCCACGTACCAGATCCGCTCGGGACCGGGCTCGCCGAGTTCCTTCTCGAGGGTCTCGCGGTCCTGGGTCTTTTCGTTCATGCCGTCCACGCCGACTTCCAGCCCGCGCAAGGCCTTCTGGAAGCTTTCCTGGAAGGTCCGGCCAATGGCCATCACCTCGCCCACACTCTTCATCTGCGTGGTCAGGCGGTCATCGGCGTCCTTGAACTTCTCGAACGCAAAGCGCGGAATCTTGGTGACGACGTAGTCGATCGACGGCTCGAAGCTGGCGGGTGTGGCCCCACCGGTGATCTCGTTGCGCAGTTCGTCGAGCGTGTAGCCCACCGCCAGCTTGGCCGCGACCTTCGCAATCGGGAAGCCCGTGGCCTTGGAGGCCAGTGCGGACGACCGGGACACGCGGGGGTTCATCTCGATGACGATCATGCGACCGTCTTTCGGGTTGATCGAGAACTGGACGTTTGAGCCGCCGGTGTCCACACCGATCTCGCGCAGCACGGCCAGGCTGGCGTTGCGCAGGATCTGGTATTCCTTGTCGGTCAGCGTCTGGGCGGGGGCCACGGTGATGGAGTCACCGGTGTGCACGCCCATCGGGTCGAGGTTCTCGATCGAGCAGACGATGATGCAGTTGTCGGCCTTGTCGCGCACGACCTCCATCTCGTACTCTTTCCAGCCCAGCAACGACTCCTCGATGAGCAGTTCGTTGGTGGGGGAGGCCTCCAGGCCACGCTTGCAGATGGTCTCGAACTCTTCCGGGTTGTAGGCAATGCCGCCACCGGTGCCACCCAGCGTGAAGCTGGGCCGGATGACCACCGGGAAACCCACCGTCTTCTGCACGGCCCAGGCTTCTTCCAGGCTGTGGGCGATCCCGGAGCGCGCCGACCCCAGACCGATGCGGGTCATGGCGTCCTTGAACTTCAGGCGGTCTTCAGCCTTGTCGATGGCTTCGGGCGTGGCACCGATCAGCTCGACGCCGTACTTGGCCAGCACGCCATGGCGCCAGAGGTCGAGCGCGCAGTTGAGCGCCGTCTGGCCGCCCATGGTGGGCAGGATGGCAAAGCCGCCCGGGGTGCGGGGCCGCTCCTTGGCGATGATCTTCTCGACCGTCTGCCAGGTGATGGGTTCGATGTAGGTGACGTCGGCCGTGGCCGGGTCGGTCATGATGGTGGCGGGGTTGCTGTTGATCAGCACCACGCGGTAGCCCTCTTCGCGCAGGGCCTTGCAGGCCTGCACGCCGGAGTAGTCGAACTCGCAGGCCTGGCCGATGATGATGGGACCCGCGCCGATGATCAGCACGGTCTGGATGTCTGTTCTCTTGGGCATCTTGTGTGGAACGCGCTCAGGCGGCGCGTTGGTCGAGTTTGTTCAGCAGCGCTTGCGCGCGCTCGGGAGGAATGGCCTTCTGCACCAGCTGCAGCAGCCCGTCGCCCTGGATCAGTGGCCGCAGCACCTCGGCCTCGGCCTCGTGGAAATCAACGTCCCAAGCGGCCATTTCGGTGTTGAAGGTTTCGTCGTCCCAGGTCTTGCACTTGGCCAGCAGCGTCACCAGCGGCACGGCCTTCTGGTCAAGGAATGCCTTGCGGTACGGCTTTTGCGCCCAGCGCTGGGCAAACCATTCCTTGTGCGGCGACGCCAGCGTGAGCTGGCGCTTGGCAATCGCCTTCTCGATGGCGCCGACCGGAAAGCTGAAGAGTTTCATGGGCTCAGGCGGCCACGGCCGTGCGGGACTTCATGAGCGCGGTGAAGCGGTCGAACAGGTAGCCGATGTCGTGCGGACCGGGCGACGCCTCGGGGTGTCCCTGGAAGCAGAAGGCCGGCTTGTCGGTGCGGGCCAGCCCCTGCAGCGTGCCGTCGAACAGGCTGACGTGGGTGGCGCGCAGGTTGGCCGGCAGGGTTTTCTCGTCCACCGCAAAGCCATGGTTCTGGCTGGTGATCGAGACGCGGCCGTTGTCGAGGTCTTTCACGGGGTGGTTGGCACCGTGGTGGCCGAACTTCATCTTGAACGTCCTGGCGCCACTGGCCAGCGCCATGATCTGGTGACCCAGGCAGATGCCGAAGGTGGGCAGGCCCGATTCGATGATCTCGCGCGCCGCAGCGATGGCGTAGTCGCAGGGTTCCGGATCGCCGGGGCCGTTGGACAGGAACACACCGTCGGGGTTGAGCTTGAACACCTCGGCAGCCGGCGTTTGCGCCGGGACCACGGTGATGCGGCAGCCGCGCGAGGCCAGCATGCGCAGGATGTTGCGCTTGACGCCGAAGTCGTAGGCCACCACGTGGAACTGCGCCGCGTCCTGCCGACCGTAGCCTGCGCCCAGGGCCCATTCGGTCTCGGTCCACTGGTAGGGCATGCTGGCCGAGACCACCTTGGCCAGATCCAGGCCGGCCATGCTGGGCGCGGCCTTGGCGGCGGCCAAGGCAGACTGGCGGTGACCCTCGTTGAGGGTCTGACCCGGCGCCAGTGCGAGGATGCAGCCGTTCTGCGCACCATGGGTGCGCAGGCGGCGCGTGAGCGCACGGGTGTCGAGGTCGGCGATGGCAACCGTGTTCTCGCGCTCCAGGTACTGCGACAGCGTTTCCTCGCTGCGGAAGTTGGACGCCAGCAGCGGCAGGTCCTTGATCACCAGGCCGGCGGCGTGGACGCGCGAGGCTTCCACGTCTTCGCGGTTGGCGCCGGTGTTGCCGATGTGGGGATACGTCAGCGTGACGATCTGGCGGCAGTAGCTCGGATCGGTGAGGATTTCCTGATAACCGGTGAGGGACGTGTTGAAGACCACCTCGCCGGTGGTCTGTCCCGAAGCACCGATGGAGATGCCTTCAAAGACCGTGCCGTCTGCGAGCGCAAGAAGGGCTTTCGGGTGGACGGGCAGCACGAAGATCTCCAGAAAAGGGGCGGCCGACCTTCGCGCGCCGGCGGCGGGTGCCGCGCAGGCCTGAAGTGCCTCACCGTGGGAGCATCCAACGGTAACGCATCATCAACCTGGGGTGTGGAGCCGGGGCGCGCGAGGCATGGCGCCGATTGCAGACAAACCGCGGGATTATAGCCTTGCAGCGGCACTCGCATGCAGGCAGATGGCCGCCGCGGCCGCCACATTGAGCGATTCCTCGCCGCCGGGCTGCGCAATCCGCACGAACGCATCGGCCCGCGCCATGAGCGCATCGCCCACGCCCTGCCCTTCGTGGCCCAGCACCCAGGCGCACGGCCAGGGCAAGGTGGTGCGGTGCAGCCACTCGCCCTGGTGCGAGCTGGTGGCCAGCACGGGCACCTCCAAGGCCTGCAGATCGTCCACCGAGAGGCCCTCCACCAGGTGCAGACCGAAATGAGCGCCCATGCCGGCGCGCAGCACCTTGGGCGACCAGAGGGCCGCCGTGCCCTTGAGCGCCAGCACCTGCGTGAACCCGAACGCCGAGGCGCTGCGCAGGATGGAACCCACATTGCCCGCGTCCTGCAGGCGATCAAGGAGCACCGAGGGCGCCAGCGGCTGCACCGCAGGCGATGCCGGCAGCCGCCACACGAACCCCACGTGACCGGGCGAGTCGAGTGCGCTGATCGACGCCATCAGGGCATCGGGCACGCGCACCACCCGAGGAGCGGCTTCGCGCAGCACCGCGTCAATCGACAACCACGCCGACGCCGTGAACACCGCCAGTTCGGGCCGGGCTCCGCGGGCCAGCATGGCGCGGCACAGGTGATCGCCTTCGAGCCACACACGGCCTTCGGCCCGGTACGCGGTGTTGTCGTGGGCCAGCGCACGCAGCTGCTTGACGAGCGGGTTGTCGCGCGAGGCGATGTCCTGCAGGTTCATGTCCGGCTCCCGGCGAGGTGCAGCGCAAGCGCCTGCGCCACCGGCGCAAACGTGCGCCGGTGAACCGGCAGCGGCCCATGCTCGCGCAGCGCCTGCAGGTGCTGGGCCGTGCCGTAGCCCTTGTGCCGGTCAAACCCGTACTGGGGGTGTTGCAGGTGCAGCTCGTCGAGCATCCGGTCGCGCGTGACCTTCGCCAGGATGGAGGCCGCCGAAATGGCCTGAACCTTGGCATCGCCCTGAACGATCGCCTCGGCCAGCACGTCCAGGGGCGGCAGGCGGTTGCCATCGACCAGCACCTTGACCGGTTTCAGCCGCAGCCCCCCCACGGCACGGCGCATGGCCAGCATGGTGGCTTGAAGGATGTTGAGCGTGTCGATTTCCTCGACGCTGGCCTGCGCCACACTGCAGCACAGCGCCTTTGCCCGGATCTCGTCGAACAGCGCCTCGCGCCGGGCGGCCCCGAGCTGCTTGGAGTCGGCCAGGCCCTTGATGGGCTTGAGATCGTCCAGGATGACCGCCGCCGCCACCACCGGCCCGGCCAGCGGGCCGCGCCCGGCCTCGTCCACGCCGGCGATCAGGCCGGGGACGTCCCACGAGAACGCCACCTGCTCAGGCACCAAGGACCGTTTCGATGGCATCGGTGGCCAGGCGCGCGGTGTCGCGCTTCAGGGTTTGGTGAAGGTCGGTGAAGCGGGCCTGCAGCGCCTGTGTGCGCTCGGGGGCGTCGAGCCAGTCGAGCACCGCGCGGGCCAGCGCCGGGGGATTGGCCTCGTCCTGCAGGAGTTCAGGCACCACGAAGTCGTTGCACAGGATGTTGGGCAGCCCGACCCATGGCTGCAGGCGCTTGCGCCGCATGATCTGCCACGAAATCCAGTTCATGTTGTAGGCGATCACCATCGGCCGCTTGAACAGCGCGGCCTCCAGCGTGGCCGTGCCGCTGGCGATGAGCGTGACGTCGCAGGCCGCGAGGACCGTGTGCGACTGCCCGGGCACGACATTCACGAGGTCGGCCACGCCGGCCTCGCGGGCGAGCTCGACAATTCGATCGCGCTGTGAGGGCACCGCGGGCAGCACGAACCGCAATCCGGGTCGCTCGCGGTGCATGACCGCGGCGGCCTCGAAGAAGCGGCGCGCCAGGTACTGCACTTCGGACGCGCGGCTGCCCGGCAGGATCGCCACCACCCGGTCCTCGTCGGACAGGCCGAGCGATCGCCGCGCACGGGCGCGATCGGGTTCCAGCGGAATCACGTTGGCCAGCGGATGGCCCACGTAGGTCGCGGCAATGCCGTGTTCGGCCAGCAGGGCCGGCTCGAACGGAAAGATGCAGAGCACATGGTCGGCGCTGGCGCGGATCTTGTGAATGCGTTCGGGCCGCCATGCCCAGATGGACGGGCACACGAAGTGCACCGTGGGCACACCCGCCGCCTTCAGGTTGGCCTCGAGGTCGAGGTTGAAGTCGGGCGCGTCGACACCGATGAACACCGCCGGCCGCTCGCCGTGCAGCAGCCGCTGCTGCAACTGCGTGCGGATGCCCACGATCTCGCGGTAATGGCGAAGCACTTCCACGTACCCCCGCACCGCGAGCTGGTCGCTCGGCCACCAGGCCTCGAAGCCATGGGCGGCCATCTGCGGGCCCCCGATGCCGACAGCTTGAAGATCGGGCCAGCGATCAAGCAGCCCACCGAGGAGCAGACCGGCCAGCAGATCCCCGGAGGCCTCGCCCGCCACCATGGCCAAGCGGTGCGGCAGTGCCATGGGCAGACTCAGCGCACGATGCCGCGCTGGGGCGACACACCGCGCAGGAATCCGAGCATCAGGTCGACGTCTTCACCCGACTCGGGCTTGCTGTGGCGCAGCGATTCGATGCGCTCCATGGCCTGATCGAGCGTGAGGTCGTCGCGGTACAGGGCTTTGTGCATGCCCTTGACGGCCGAGATCCGCTCGGCCGTGAAGCCCCGGCGGCGCAGCCCTTCGAAGTTCATGGACCGCGCGGCGGCCGGCTGTCCCTGCGTCATCACGAACGGGGGAACATCAGCGAACAACAGCGAGCACATGGCGGTCATGGCGTGGGGACCGATGCGCACGAATTGATGCACCACGGTGAAGCCGCCCAGGATGACCCAGTCGCCCACCTCGACGTGCCCTGCGAGCTGCGAGTTGTTGGCAAAGATGGTCTTGTTGCCGACCACGCAGTCGTGCGCCAGGTGCACGTAGGCCATGATCCAGTTGTCGTCGCCCACCTTCGTCACGCCGCGATCGCCCGGCGACCCGATGTTGAACGTGCAGAACTCGCGAATGGTGTTGCGGTCGCCAATGACGAGCTCGCAAGGCTCGCCCGCGTACTTCTTGTCCTGCGGGATCGCGCCCAGCGAGTTGAACTGGAAGATGCGGTTGTCGCGCCCGATGGTGGTGTGCCCTTCGATCACGCAGTGGGCACCGACCGTGGTGCCGGCGCCGATCTTCACGTGGGGGCCGATGACGGTGTATGGACCGACGCTGACCGAACTGTCGAGTTCGGCCGCGGGATCGATCAGGGCCGTGGGATGAATACGGGACATGGCCGCGCCCTCGACCTTCACGCGATGGTTCGCATGGTGCACATGAGCTCGGCCTCGCAGGCCACCTCATTGCCCACGCGGGTGGTGCCTTTGAACTTGTAGATGCCGGCCTTGGCGCGCTCCAGCGACACGTCCATGATGAGCTGGTCGCCCGGCTCGACCGGGCGCTTGAAGCGCGCGCCGTCAATGCCGGCGAAGTAATAGACCGTCTTGTCGTCGGGCGCCACGCCCAGCGTGTCGAAGGTCAGCAGCGCCGCGGCCTGCGCCATGGCCTCGAGCATCAGCACACCCGGCATGACCGGGCGGTGCGGAAAGTGCCCGGTGAAGAACGGTTCGTTGATCGTGACGTTCTTCAGCGCCTGGATGCGCTGGCCCTTCTCGATCGAGAGCACTCGGTCCACCAGCAGGATCGGGTAGCGGTGCGGCAGCAATTTGAGGATCTGGTGGATGTCCATCAGTCGGGGTCCGTTCTCGGCTGGGCCTGTGCGATGGCCTGTTCGACGGCTTTGAGGCGTTCGCGCAGGCGGTTGAGCTGCTTGAGCGACGCAGCGTTCTTTTCCCAAGTCGCATTGTCGTCGATGGGAAACATGCCGGTGTACTGGCCGGGCTGCAGGATGGAGCGCGTGACCACCGATGCGGCCGACACGTGAACGCCGTCGGCCAGCCGCAGATGCCCGAGCACCACGGCCCCACCGCCCACGGTGCAGTGCGCGCCGATGTCGGCGCTGCCAGCCACACCCACACACCCCGCCATGGCCGTGTGCGCGCCCACGCGAACGTTGTGGCCGATCTGGATCAGGTTGTCGAGCTTGACGCCGTCTTCGATGACCGTGTCGTCGAGCGCACCGCGATCAATGCAGGTGTTGGCACCGATTTCGACGTCGTTGCCGATGCGGACTGCGCCGAGTTGTTCGATCTTGATCCATTGGCCTTCGTGCGGCGCGAACCCGAAACCGTCTGCCCCGATGACCACGCCGCTGTGCAGGATGCACCGCTCCCCCACCCGGCACCGGTCGCCGACGGTGACGCGGGTATGCAGCAGGCTGCCCGCGCCCACTCGAACCGATCGCCCGATCACAGCGTGGGCGCCGATGCGGGCACCGTCGCCAATGTCGGCACCGGCGCCGATGACCGCGAACGGACCCACGTCGACACCCTGCCCGAGCCGGGCTTCAGGGTGGATGCTGGCCAGTGGATCGATCCTGGCGGGCGGCAGCGGGTCGTGTCGCTGGCGCCACCACTGGGTCAGGCGGGCAAAGTACAGGTAGGCGTCGTCGGTGACGATGCAGGGGCCGCGCGACGCGGCCTGATCGCGCAGCGATGGCGGCACGATGAGTGCGCCCGCCGCGGTGGATGCGATCTGGGAGGCATAGCGCGCCTGGGCCACAAAAGCGATTTCGTCGGGACCGGCCACGCCCACAGGGGCGAGGCGCTGAATGGACAGCGAGGTGGCGCCCACCGCTTCCCCGCCGAGGGCCTCGACGATGGCGCCCAGCGTTGCGGCCACGCCGGAACCTTATTTGCCGCTGTCCAGCTGGGTCATCACGCGGTCGGTGATGTCCACCCGGGGGCTGACGAAATAGGCCTCTTGAACGATGAGGTCGTATTTCTCGGCTTCGGCGATGCTGCGGATCACACGGTTGAGCTTTTCAACCACCTGCTGGAGCGCTTCGTTGCGGCGCAGGTTGAGCTCTTCCTGGAAATCGCGCTGGCGGCGCTGCAGGTCGCGCTCTTGCTCGACCAGCTGGCGCTGGCGGGTGGTGCGCTGGGCCTCGGGAATGGTGGGGCCTTCGCGCTCGAAGCGTTCAATGGCCTGGCGGAGCTGATCGGCCGACGCGCGCAGGTCTCGCTCGCGTTTGGAGAAGTCCTGCTCGAGCTTGGCGGAAACCGCTTTGGCGGTGGCCGAGTCGCGCAGGATGCGCTCGACATTGACGGCGCCGACCTTGGTGTCCTGGGCAATCGCACCCACCATGGAGAACGCCAGTCCTGCCACGACGATGAGGCGGTGAACGGACAGGCGGTTGAAGGTCTTCATCAAAACGAGGTCCCGATCTGAAACTGGAATCGCTGGATTTTATCCCCGGGGAAGTCCCGGATGGGGGTGGCAAAGGCCAGCCTCAGCGGACCGATGGGCGATATCCAGCTGATGCCGACACCCGCCGAGGCCCGCATGGTGGAGAAGGTGAGCCGCTCGTTTTCGCCGTAAATGTTGCCGACGTCGATGAAACCGAACATGCGCAGGGTGCGGTCGTTGCCGGCACCGGGGAACGGGGCGATGAACTCGGCGTTGAGGGCCACCGAGCGGTTGCCGCCGATGTTGATGGTGGAGTCGCCGCTGGCATTGATCACAGGCGAGACGGGGCCGAGGGTGCCGCTTTCGAAGCCGCGCACGGTGCCCAGGCCGCCACCGAAGAAGTTCTTGAAGATGGGGAACGGACGGCCGTTGAGCCCCTTGCCGTAGCCAAGCTCCGAGTTGAAAGCCAGTGTGTAACGACTCGTCAGAGGGATGTACTGCTGAAACTGGTAGTTGGCCTTGAAGTAGCGGGCATCGCCAGAGAAGCTGGCTTCGGCGTTCACGCGCTGCAGACGACCCCGGGTGGGCACCAGCGCGCTGTCGCGGTTGTCGCGCGTCCAGCCGAGGGTGAAGGGCAAGGTGCTGCTGGTTTCGCCGAAGGTGTTCGTGTAATCGACGTACGCCTGAGGCAGGTTGGCGCCCTGCTCGATGGTGGTCTGTTCAAGGCCGGCACCGAGGAACACGGTGTCCACTTCAGTGAAGGGCACGCCGAAACGCACGCTCACGCCCTTGGTGATCAGGCTGTAGTCGCCGTCCTGGTTCTCGTAGGGGCGCGTGGTGCGGTAGTACGCATCGAAACTGCGCGAGATGCCGTCGGGCGTGAAGTACGGGTTGGTCGTGCTCAGCACCAGCTGGCGGTTGAACTTGCTGGTGTTGATGTCGATGCCGAGGTAGTTGCCGGAGCCGAACACGTTCTCTTGCCGAATGCCGGCAATGATCGACAGCTGCTCGGACTGAGAGTAGCCGGCACCCAGGGTGAGGTTGCCGGTGGGCTTTTCGGCCACCGTGACGACGAGGTCGACCTGGTCGGGCGCGCCCGGCACCGGTTCGGTCTGCAGGTTCACCTCAGTGAAGAAGCCGAGGCGGTCGACCCGGTCGCGCGAGAGGCGGATCCGGTCGCTGTCGTACCAGGCCGATTCGAACTGGCGGAACTCGCGGCGGATGACTTCGTCGCGCGTGCGGTTGTTGCCTTCGATGTTGATGCGGCGCACGTACACCCGGCGCTGCGGATTGCCCCGCAGCGTGAAGGCCACGCGCTTGGTGGCGCGGTCGATCTGGGGGACCGCCTCGACCTGGGCAAAGGCATAGCCGAAAGCGCCGAAATATTCGGTGAACGCGCGGGTGGTGTTGTTGACGTCTTCGACGTTGTACGCCTCGCCGGGCTTGAGCGTGACGAGCGTCTTGAACTCTTCTTCGCGGTCGAGGAAGTTGCCCTGCAGCGCCACCGATGACACGACGTAGCGGTCGCCCTCGGTGACGTTGATGGTCACCGACATGCGCTGCTTGTCGGGGGATATGGCCACCTGGGTTGAATCGACGCGGAAGTCGATGAAGCCGCGCGTGAGGTAGTACGAGCGCAGGGACTCGATGTCGGCGTTGAGCTTGGCGCGCGAATACCGGTTGCTCTTGGTGTACCAGCTCAGCCAGTTGCCGGTGTCGAGGTCGAACAGGTCGCGCAGCGTGGACTCGGAGAAGGCCTGGTTGCCGACGATCCGAATCTCGGTGATTTCGGCGATCTCGCCCTCGGTGACGCTGAAGTTGAGGTTGACCCGGTTGCGCTCGCTCGGCGTCACGGTGGTCACGACCTCGGCCGCGTAGTAGCTGCGGCTGATGTACTGGCGCTTGAGTTCCTGCTCGGCGCGGTCGGCCAGGGCCTTGTCGAACGGCCGGCCTTCGGTCAGGCCGATGTCGCGCAGCGCGCCCTTGAGCACCTCTTCGCTGAACTCCTTGATGCCCGAGAAGCTGACGCCGGCCACGTTGGGGCGCTCTTCGACGATCACGACCAGCACATCGCCGTTGATCTGCAGGCGAACGTCGCTGAACAGGCCAAGTCCGAACAAGGAACGGATGGCCGCGCTGCCCTTGTCGTCGTCGTAGCGGTCGCCGATGCGGAACGGCAACGAGGCGAACACGGTGCCCGGCTCGACGCGTTGCAGGCCTTCGACACGGATGTCGCGCAGGGTGAAGGGATCGACCGCCCAGGCCGGCAGAGCGGCAAGCACAGCCATCGCGAGCGCAGACAGACTCAGGCCGCGAAGACCTCGTTTCAGTGGTTTCATGCGAAGGATTTGATCAGCCGGCGAGGCGGGCGACATCGTTGAACAGTGCGACGGACATGAGCGCCATGAGCACCACGACACCACCACGCTGCAGGCGCTCCATCCAGGCCTCAGACACGCTGCGGCCGGTGAGTGCCTCGTAAAGATAATACATCAGGTGCCCGCCATCGAGGACGGGCAGCGGCAGCAGGTTGAGGACCCCCAGACTGACGCTGATCAGCGCCAGGAACATCAGGTACGACGTCAGGCCGAGGCTGGCCGACTTGCCGGCGTAATCGGCAATCGTCAGCGGCCCGCTCAGGTTGCTCAGCGAGGCTTCACCGATGAGCATGCGACCCATCATCTTGAGGGTCAGCCAGGAGACCTCCCAGGTCTTCTCGAACCCCTTCAGCACGCCGTCGACCGGCCCATGGCTCACGGTGGTCATGGCAGGCGCGTCGCCGATGTAAGCCTCCACCCGCGCGATCCATTCGCCCTGCACCTGCTGCGGCCGGGGCGTCACCTCGATCGTCGTCAGGGCACCGGCGCGCTCCACTTCCCACCGCTGGGTGACGGCACGGCCGTCGGCGCCCACCGACACGCGAATGAGTTGCCGCAGCGCCTGACCGTCGCCCACCGGCCGCCCGTCGACCCGGCGCACCAGGTCGCCCTCGCGAAGACCAGCGGCCTCGGCGGCACCGCCTTCGATCACCGAACCGACCAACGGTGCCGTGTAGGGGGCCGTCACGCCGATGCGGCGGAACAGCGAGGCGTCGGCCTCGCGCACGTCCAGGGTGGACAAGGGCAGAGTGACCGGCCGGGCGGCACTGTCGGGGCCGGGCGCCACCCAGAGTGCCAGGTCCTGCCCGTCCAGGGCCGCCTGGGTCAGGCGCCAGCGAAGGTCCTCGAACGACACCACGGGCTCGCCCTCACCCTGCGGATCGCCTGCGCGCAGCACCCATTCGCCGGAGCGAAGCCCTGCCCGTTCGGCCACCGACCCGGCCACGGGCGTGGACAGCACCGGCTGGGGTTCGTCCACCCCCACCCAGTTGATGCCCGCGTAGATCGCCACCGCCAGCAGCAGGTTGGCCAGCGGGCCGGCCGCCACGATGGCCGCGCGGGACCGCAAGGGCTGGGTGTTGAAGGCCAGGTGGCGCTCGGCCGGGTCGACGGGTGCCTCGCGCTCGTCGAGCATCCGAACGTAGCCGCCGAGCGGCAATGCGCCGATGACGAACTCGGTCGGGCTGCCGGGGCGCTGCCAGCGCAGGATGGGACGGCCAAACCCGACGGAAAAACGCAGCACTTTCACGCCACAGGCCACCGCGACCCGGTAGTGACCGTATTCGTGAATGGCGATCAGCAGGCCGAGCGCGACGATGAAGGCAATGACGGTGAGCATGGACAACCCCGGTGGTGCGGTCCGGCCGCGATCAGTTGTGCAACTGTTCGACCTGCTGCCGTGCGAAGGCGCGGGCTTGCGCGTCCAGGGCCAACAGATCGTCGAGCGATTGTGGCTTCGACGGCCGCACGCCCTGCAAAGTTTCTTCGTTCACCGCATGGATGCGGTCGAACCGGAGGCGGCCCTCAAGAAAGGCCGCCACGGCCACCTCATTGGCGGCGTTGAGCACCGCGGTGGTGCCCGACGGGCCCTCCAGCGCCGCCCAGGCCAGGGGCAGCCCGGGGAAGCGGCGGTGGTCGGGGTCTTCGAAGGTGAGAGCGCCCACGGTTCGGAAATCGACCGCGCGGGCACCCGATTCGATGCGCTCGGGCCACGACAGGCCGTAGGCGATCGGCATGCGCATGTCGGGCGTCCCGAGCTGGGCCACGATGGAGCCATCGCGGTACTGCACCATCGAGTGGATGACGCTCTGGGGGTGGATGACCACCTCGATGCGCTCGGGTGGCAGGCCGAACAGGTATCGCGCCTCGATCACCTCGAGCGCCTTGTTCATCATGGTGGCGGAATCGACCGAAATCTTGCGGCCCATGACCCAGTTGGGGTGCGCGCACGCCTGGTCGGGCGTGACGTCGGCCAGTGAGCCGGGCTCGCGCGTGCGGAATGGCCCGCCCGATGCGGTGAGCACGATCTTTTCGACCCGGCGGTCCCAGGTGGCCGGGTCTTCGGGCAACGACTGGAACACCGCCGAGTGCTCGCTGTCGATGGGCAGCAACCTGGCGCCGCCCTGCCGAACGGCGTCGAGGAACAGGTCGCCGCCGACCACCAG
>CALRVR020000025.1:0-41716 GCA_943371665.1 Synechococcus sp. UW140 | reverse complement strand
GGCATGGCCAGCTGCGGCATTTTCAGCCCGTGGGCGGCCAGCACCTGCTTGAGGGCGGCGCCGATGGACGCCTTGTCCCACGCCACATCGGCCAGGGCGGTGGCCAGCGCCGCCAGCGCCGGCTTGACGGCATCGGTCACGTGCTGGGTACGCTCTTCGGGGTTCGGGGTCACGTCGGCGTGGAACGCCGCGGCCCAGTCGGCGAGGGCCACCGTGGTGTCGCAGCGGTCCTTGAAAAGGCCGCAGATGCGCGGCAGCCGGTCGTCGGCCTGCAAACCGCGCCGGGCCAATTGTTCGGCCACCAGCGGCGCCAGCGCGTCGTCGGCCATGGCCTTGAGGTGTTGTGCGTTCACCCAGCGCAGCTTGGCTTCGTCGAACTGCGCGGCGCTGCGGCCCAGGTGGTCGAGGTCGAACCAGTCGAGGAACTGGGCCCGGCTGAAGATCTCGTCGTCGCCGTGGCTCCAGCCCAGGCGGGCCAGGTAGTTCACCATGGCGTCGGGCAGGTAGCCCTCGTCGCGATACTGGGTGACGGGCTTGGCGCCGTTGCGCTTGCTCATCTTCTCGCCCTGCTCGTTGAGCACGGTGGGCAGGTGGGCGTACACCGGCGGCTCCTGGCCAAGCGCGCGAAAGATGTTGATCTGCCGCGGCGTGTTGTTCACGTGGTCGTCGCCGCGGATCACGTGGGTGATGCGCATGTCGATGTCGTCGACCACCACGCAGAAGTTGTAGGTGGGGGTGCCATCCGGGCGTGCAATCACCAGGTCGTCGAGTTCGTCGTTGCGGATCTCGATGCGGCCCTTGACCTTGTCGTCCCAGGCCACCACCCCGCCCTGCGGGTTCTTGAACCGCAGCACCGGTTTCACGCCTTCGGGCACGGGTGGCAGCACCTTGCCGGGCTCGGGGCGCCAGGTGCCGTCGTAGCGCGGTTTCTGCTTGGCCGCCATCTGGCGTTCGCGCAGGGCATCGAGGTCCTCGACGCTCATGTAGCACGGATAGACCAGACCCTGCGCCTGCATGTCGGCCAGCACCGCCTTGTAGCGGTCCATGCGCTGCATCTGATAGAACGGCCCTTCGTCGTGGTCCAGTCCCAGCCAGGCCATGCCCTCCAGAATGACATCGACCGCGGCCTGCGACGAGCGCTCGACGTCGGTGTCTTCGATGCGGAGGATGAAATCGCCCTGCTGCGAGCGCGCGAACGCCCACGGATACAGCGCGGAGCGGATGTTGCCGAGGTGGATGAAGCCGGTCGGCGACGGCGCGAAACGGGTGCGGACTTTCATGCAAGGGTGTCCAGACCGCGCAACAGGTCGGTCTGGATGTCGGTGAGGTGTTCAAGGCCCACGGCCACGCGGATGAGACCCTGCCCGATGCCCGCGGCCTGGCGTTGCACTTCGGTGAGCCGGCCGTGCGAGGTGCTGGCGGGGTGGGCACACAGGGTCTTGGTGTCGCCCAGGTTGGTCGACAGCGACAGCACGCGCATCGAGTCGAGCACGTGGAAGGCGCGCTGCCGGGCCTGTTCGGGGTTGGCGGCCTTCACGTCGAACGACAGCACCGCCCCACCCACGCCCGATTGCTGTTGCATGGCCAGCGCGTGCTGCGGGTGGTTGGTGAGCCCCGGGTGGTGCACGCGCGCCACGGCGGGATGGCCCTCGAGCCACTGCGCCAGCGCCAGTGCGTTCGCGCTCTGCGCGCGCATGCGGATGTCGAGCGTTTCCAGTCCCTTGAGCACCACCCACGCGTTGAACGGCGCCAGGGTCATGCCGGCGCTCTTGAGCACCGGCAGGAATTTCTCGGTGACGAGTTGCTGCGTGGCGCACAGGGCGCCAGCCATCACACGGCCCTGCCCGTCGAGGTACTTGGTGCCCGAGTGCATGACGATGTCGGCGCCCAGAGCCACGGGCTGCTGCAGCGCCGGTGTGGCAAAGCAGTTGTCCACGCACAGCAGCGCGCCCGCGTTGTGGGCGATGTCGGCCAGCGCGGCAATGTCGCACACCTCGGTGAGCGGGTTGGTGGGTGTCTCGGCAAACAGCAGGCGCGTGTGGGGCTTGATGGCGGCCTTCCATTCGGCGAGGTCGGACTGCGCCACAAAGCTCGACTCGACGCCGAACTTCGCGAGGTCGGAGCCGATGAGCTTGATGGTCGAGCCGAACATCGAGCGCGAGCACACCACGTGGTCGCCCGCCTTGAGCAAGCCCAGGCACATCAGCAGGATGGCCGACATGCCCGACGCGGTGGCCATGCAGGCCTCGGCGCCTTCGAGCGCGGCCAGGCGCTGCTCCATGCTGGCGGTGGTGGGGTTGCCGTAGCGGCCGTAGGTGAAACCGTCTTCATCGCCGGCAAAGCGCTGCGCAGCCGATTCGGCCGAGCGCTGCACGTAGCCGCTGGTGAGGAACAGCGCCTCGGAGTTCTCGCCGTGGTGCGACCGCTCCATGGCCTCACGAACGGCCAGGGTGTCGCGGTGCAGGGTCTTCTTCAAAGCGTCGTCCACCGCTCAGGCCTCCTGCGCGTTGGGCAGCGCGAGGCGCGAGGTGTCGGCATCGCCCTCTTCATCGCTCGGCCGGCCGGCATTGAGGCGGGCGATGTCGTCCGGCGTGATGTCGCCGGTGACGTACACGCCGTCGAAGCACGAGGCATCGAATCCGTCGAGCCCGGGGTTGAGCGAGCCGATGGCTTGCTTCATGCCTTCGACGTCCTGGTAGATGAGGGCGTCGCAGCCGATGAGCTGCCGCACTTCATCCACGGTGCGGTCGTGCGCCACGAGTTCGCCCGGGGTCGGCATGTCGATGCCGTACACGTTGGGGAAGCGCACCGGCGGCGCCGCGCTGGCCAGATACACCTTGCGGGCGCCGGCGTCGCGCGCCATCTGCACGATCTCGCGGCTGGTGGTGCCACGAACGATGGAATCGTCGACCAGCAGCACGTTGCGCCCTTTGAACTCCGACGCAATGACGTTGAGCTTCTGACGCACCGATTTCTTGCGCACCGCCTGCCCCGGCATGATGAATGTGCGGCCCACATAGCGGTTCTTCACGAAGCCTTCGCGGTACGGCAATCCGAGCAGTCGCGCGAGCTCCATGGCGCTCGGGCGCGATGACTCCGGGATCGGGATGACCACGTCGATCTCGTTGGGCGGCACGGTGGAGATGACGCGCTTGGCCAGCGTGGCACCCAGGTTCAAACGGGCCTGGTAGACCGAGATGCCGTTGATGGTGGAGTCGGGCCGGGCCAGGTACACGTACTCGAAGATGCAGGGCTTGAGCACGGCGCCAGCCGCACAGCGCTCGGCGTGCAGGTCGCCCTCGAGGTTGACGAACACGGCTTCACCGGGGGCGAGGTCCCGTTCGAGGTGAAACCCGGTGCCTTCCAGCGTGACGGATTCGCTGGCGATCATGACGCTGTCGCCCTGCCGACCGATGCACAGGGGCCGGATGCCGTACGGGTCGCGGAAGGCCAGCAGACCGTGGCCGGCAATGAGCGCAACCACCGCGTAGGAGCCCTTCACCCGCGCATGCACGCCGCGCACGGCCGCAAACACGTCGGATGGTTTGAGCGGCTCGCCGCGCGTGACCTTTTCGAGCTCGTGCGCCAGCACGTTGAGCAGCACCTCGGAATCGCTCTCGGTGTTGATGTGCCGGTGGTCGGTCTGGAAGAGCTCCTGCTTGAGCGCCTGTGCGTTCGTGAGGTTGCCGTTGTGGACCAGCACCAGACCGAAGGGCGCGTTCACGTAGAAGGGCTGCGCTTCTTCCTCGCTGTAGGCGTTGCCGGCCGTGGGGTAGCGCACCTGCCCGAGCCCGCAGTGGCCTGGCAGCGCCCGCATGTTGCGGGTGCGGAAGATGTCGCGCACCATGCCCTTGGCCTTGTGCATGAAGAACTTCCGCCCCTGCTGGGTGACGATGCCGGCCGCATCCTGGCCGCGGTGCTGCAGCAGCAACAGCGCGTCATAGATCAGCTGATTGACGGGGGTCTGACCGACCACGCCGACGATTCCACACATGTTGAAGTCCTTCAGGTCAGGGGATGTAGCGCGCCAGCGGATCGGGCAGCAAAGGTTTGACGTTGTGCAGCGTGGCCGACAGCGCCCCGGCGGTGGGCGATCCGCGCCACCAGCTGGCGTTCTGCATCGGGGTCATGGTGACGACCACGGCAATCGCCAGCAGGATGACGGCACCACGCAGCAACCCGAAAGCACCGCCCAGCACGCGGTCGACCGGCCGCAGCCCGACCGAGGCCACCAGCTTCTGGACGCCCCAGGCAACGAGACCGCCCAGGAACGCGACCGCAACGAAGACCAGCACGAAACCGACGGCCAGCTGCAAGGGCTGGGCCAGCCGGTCGACCGGCAGCCAGGGCACGACGTCGTCGGCCAGGGCCTGGGCCAGAAGGAACGCGGCCACCCAACCGGCCACCGACAGCACCTCGAACATGAGGCCGCGCCACAGGCCCAGCAGCACGGACAGCACCAGCAGCGTCAACAGCACCCAGTCGGTCAGCAGCATGGGGGTGGCCCGCTCAAAGGGTGAGGATGGCCGCGGGCAGGCCGAGGGCCTTCACGCGCTCGGCCACCTTCTCGGCCTCGGCCCGCGTGTCGTAAGGGCCCAGCCGGACACGGATGCGGCGGCCATCGGCCGTCTGGGCCACGTGGGTGTAGGTCTTGAGCCCGGCGCGCTCGAGCTTCTGGCGGGTTTCGCGGGCCCGTGCCTCGTCGGCAAAAGCACCCACCTGCACCACCACGCGATCTGCCGCGGCGGGGGCAGCCGCCGGCGACTGGCCTTGCAGGATGGACTGCGCCCGGGTGGCCTCGGCGGCGCTGCGCTCGGCCGGGGTGGGCGCAGGCGCGGGTGCGGGTGTTGGGGGAGCGGCAGGCGCGGATGCGGGCGGAGCCGCTGGCGCAGGTGCCGGCGCGGGTGCTGGTGCTGGTGCGGGTGCCTGAACCGGTGCGGCAGCGGGTGCGGGCGATGGAGAGGGTGCAGGCGAAGCTGCCGGCGCCGATGAAGTCGAAGCCGGTGCAGCGGCAGGTGCCGCGGCCACGGGTTGGGCGGATTGCCTGGACGGGATTTCGATCGGAATGTCGACCGCAATGGACCGGGGCTGGCTGTCGAACAGCAGCGGGAACCCGATGACCCCCGCGGCCACCAGAATGCTGGCACCGATCAGGCGGTGGCGCGCGCGGCGACGCACGACTTCGATGGTGGGCGGGGGCGCCGACGGGCCTGCCTGGGAGCCGGAGCGGGAGGTGGACATGGTGGCGATGGCCTCGGACGGCGCGTAAGGACGGCGCGTGTGGTGCGCGCTTCAGGCGGCCAGGTGTCTGGCCGCGAGTTTCGGCAATCCGTCCTGCAACACACCACCCACGGTGAAGAACGAACCGAAGACCACGATTCTATCAGCGGGGGCTGCGGCGGCCACGGCCGCGGCCAGCGCCTCGCGGGGGTTGGCATGGGTGCTGACGGGCGGGCTGGCGCGTCCCGGCAGCGATTCCACCAGCGGCTTCAGCTGCTCGGCCCGGATGGCCCGCGGCAGCGGCAGGTCGGTGAGGTACCAGCGGTCCACCAGCGGGGCGATGCGCTCCAGCATGGCCGGCAGGTCCTTGTCGGCCATGGCGCCGAACACGGCATGCGTGACCGGGTAGAAGCCCATGGCGTCGAGGTTCTCGGTCAGGGCAGCCACGGAATGGGGGTTGTGAGCCACATCGAGCACCAGCGCCGGTGTGCCGGGGACGATCTGGAACCGACCGGGCAGTTCGACCAGCACCAGGCCGTTTCGCACCGCCTGGGCGGTCACCGGGAGCCGGCCCCGCAGCGCTTCGACCGCCGCCAGCACGCCCGCCGCGTTGACCAGCTGGTTGGCGCCGCGCAAGGCCGGGTAGGCCAGCCCGCTGTAGCGCCGGCTGCCACGCGACGGATGCACCGCCCAGCCCCATTGCTGCTGGTCGCCCGCGAAGTGGAAGTCGACCCCCACGCGCCACAGGTCGGCATCGATCTCGCGCGCGTGGTCCACCACGCTCTGCGGCGGCGCCGGGTCGCTCACCACCACCGGGCGCCCGGTGCGCATGACGCCCGCCTTCTCCCGGCCGATGGACTCGCGGTCCGGCCCCAGGATGGCGGTGTGGTCGAGGTCGATGCTGGTGATGACCGCGCAATCGGCGTCGACGATGTTCACCGCATCGAGCCGTCCGCCCAGACCGATCTCGAGGATCGCCACATCGACCCCGGCCCGGGCAATGGTGCGCAGGATGGCCAGCGTGGTGAATTCGAAATAGGTCAGGCTGACTTCGGGCTCACCGCCCTGGCCCCGGCGGGCCACCTCCACCTCGGCCAGCGCCGGCACCAGGTCGGCGGCGGCCACCGGTTGCCCGTCAATGCGACAGCGCTCCTCGAAATGCACCAGGTGCGGCGAGGTGTAGACCCCTGTGCGGTAGCCCGATTGGGCGTACACCGACTCGAGCATGGCGCAGGTGCTTCCCTTGCCATTGGTGCCCGCCACGGTGATCACCGGACAGGACATCTGCAGGCCCATGCGCCGGGCCACGGCGTGCACACGCTCGAGGCCCATGTCGATGGCCTGGGGGTGCAGGCGCTCGGCATGCGCCAGCCAGTCGGCCAGGGTCGAGGGGTGGTCGGGAACGGGGATGTGGAGCATGCGCGGATTGTCCCATCGGCGCCATGTCCGCCCGCGCCTCGCGGACAATGCGCGCCATGATCACGCTGCACGGCATTCCCAACTGCGACACGGTGAAAAAGGCGCGTGCCTGGCTGACCGCCCAGGGACGCGACCACACCTTCCACGATTTCAAGAAGGCCGGCGTGCCCGCGGCCGCGCTGGACGGCTGGCTTGAAGCGGTCGGCTGGGAGTTGCTGCTCAACCGCAAAGGCACCACCTGGCGAGGGCTGGACGACGCCGACCGTGCGACGGTGACGGACGCCGCCAGCGCACGCTCCCTGATGCTGGCCCACCCAAGCGTGATCAAGCGGCCGGTGGTGCAATGGAGCGACGGATCGGTCACCGTTGGATTTGACGCCGCCGACTGGGCCGCGCGCCGCTGATCGCGGGCCGCAGCCTAAAATCCGCGGTTTGTCCCTTCGCAGCCCTTCCACCCCATGAGCACCACCCAGATCAGCGGCGTGACCGTCGCGACCCAGGCCAACGTCTACTTCGACGGCAAATGCGTCAGCCACAGCCTCACGCTGGCCGACGGCACGAAGAAATCGGTGGGCGTGGTGCTCCCCGCCACGCTGACCTTCAACACCGGCGCGCCCGAAATCATGGAATGCGTGGCCGGCGGCTGCGAATACCTGTTGGCGGGCAGCAGCACGTGGGAGAAAAGCGGCCCCGGCCAGAAATTCAGTGTGCCCGGCAACAGCAGCTTCCAGATCCGCGTGAGCGAGTCCTACCACTACATCTGCCACTTCGGCTGATCCCCGCCCCCGTCGGTTCCGAGCCTCCACCCCGTTCGTCCTGAGCCTCCACCCCGTTCGCCTTGAGCCCGTCGAAGGGCCCCCAGCCATGGCCACCATCCTGCAACACCTTCCCACGCAACAAAAGGTCGGCATCGCCTTCTCGGGCGGCCTGGACACCAGCGCCGCGCTGCTGTGGATGAAGAAGAAGGGCGCCGTGCCCTACGCCTACACCGCCCACCTCGGCCAGCCCGACGAAAGCGATTACGACGCCATCCCCCGCAAGGCAATGTCCTACGGCGCCGAGAAGGCGCGCCTGATCGACTGCCGCCTGCAACTGGCGCACGAAGGCATTGCCGCCTTGCAGTGCGGCGCGTTCCACATCAGCACCGCCGGCATCACCTACTTCAACACCACGCCGCTGGGCCGCGCCGTCACCGGCACCATGCTGGTGGCCGCCATGAAGGAAGACGACGTCCATATCTGGGGCGATGGTTCGACCTTCAAGGGCAACGACATCGAGCGCTTCTACCGCTACGGCCTGCTGACCAACCCGAGCCTGAAGATCTACAAGCCCTGGCTCGACCAGACCTTCATCGACGAGCTCGGTGGCCGCAAGGAGATGAGCGAATTCCTCATCGCCAACGGCTTCGACTACAAGATGAGCGTGGAGAAGGCCTACAGCACCGACAGCAACATGCTGGGCGCCACCCACGAGGCCAAGGACCTCGAGCACCTGAATTCCGGCATCCGCATCGTCAACCCGATCATGGGTGTGCCGTTCTGGCGCGATGACTGCGTGGTCAAGGCCGAAGAAGTCACCGTTCGATTCGAGGACGGCCAGCCCGTCGCGATCAACGGCCAGTCATTCGACAGCCTGGTCGACCTGATCATGAAGGCCAACGAAATCGGCGGCCGCCACGGGCTGGGCATGAGCGACCAGATCGAAAACCGCATCATCGAGGCCAAGAGCCGCGGCATTTACGAAGCCCCCGGCATGGCGCTGCTGTTCATCGCTTACGAGCGGCTGGTGACCGGCATCCACAACGAAGACACGATCGAGCAGTACCGCATCAACGGCCTCAAGCTCGGCCGCCTGCTCTACCAGGGCCGCTGGTTCGATCCGCAGTCCATCATGCTGCGCGAGACCGCGCAGCGCTGGGTGGCGCGTGCCATCACTGGCGAGGTCACCATCGAGCTGCGCCGCGGCAACGACTACTCCATCCTCAACACCGAGAGCCCCAACCTCACCTACGCGCCCGAGCGCCTGAGCATGGAAAAGGTCGAGGACGCGCCGTTCACGCCGCTGGACCGCATCGGCCAGCTCACCATGCGCAACCTCGACATCACCGACACCCGCAGCAAGCTCGGCATCTACGCCCGCACCGGCCTGGTGTCGCTCGGCGAAGGCGCCTCCATGCTCAAGCTGGAAGGCGAGAAGAAGTAACCGGATCGATTCCGGCACCAGGTCTCCTTCCAGGGCACCCATGGATCCGGCTCCGCCGGTCCATCGGGTGCGTCCCCCCTCCGGGGGGAAGCCGCGCAGCGGCGCAGGGGGGCGCCTTCACCACACCACAGGCTCGGTCTCGAGCCGGATGCCGAAGCGCTCGTAAACGCTGGTCTGGATCGCCTTGGCCAGCGTGACGACCTCGCCGCCGGTGGCTCCGCCCCGGTTCACCAGCACCAGCGCCTGCTTTTCGTAGACGCCGGCGTTGCCCACGCCGCGGCCCTTCCAGCCACAGGCATCGATCAGCCAGCCCGCGGCCAGCTTCACCGATCCGTCGGGCATCGGGTAGTGCACCACCTTGGGCTCGCGCGCAATGATGTCGGCGCACTGCTCGGGTGTCACCGTCGGGTTCTTGAAAAAACTGCCGGCGTTGCCGATGACCGCGGGGTCGGGCAGCTTGGCGCGCCGAATGGCGCAGACCCAGTCGAACAGGGTGCGCGCGTCGGGGTTCGCCACGCCGGTCTCGGCCATCTTGCGCTCGAGGTCGGCGTAGCCCAGCACCGGCCGCCACGGCTTGGGCAGAAAAAACCGCACGCGCGTGATCAGCGCCCGGCCGGCGAGGCCGAAGTCGCGTTCGTCGCGCGGAACGTGCTTGAACACGGAATCGCGGTAGCCGAACCCGCACTGCGCAGCCTCGAGCGAGAACGCCTCGCCGGTGCGCAGATCGATCGCGTCCAGGCTGTGGAAACGGTCCTGCAGTTCGACGCCATAGGCACCGATGTTCTGCACCGGCGAGGCGCCCACCGTGCCTGGAATGAGGGCCAGGTTCTCCAGCCCGGGCCATCCCTGTTCCAGCGTCCACTGCACGAACGCATGCCAGTTCTCGCCGGCGCCGGCCTCGACGATCCAGCCGCGCGGGGTGTCGTCGATCAGCCGCCGCCCGGCGATCTCGACCTTGAGGACGAGCGGCTTCACGTCGCCGGTGATGACCAGGTTGCTGCCGCCGCCCAACACGAACGGCAGGGCATCGCGCGTGAGCGCCCCCCACTCGGGCGACGCCCTGAGCGGTGCGAGGTCGGATTCATGCCGTACACGCACCAGGTGATGCGCCCTGGCAACGATGCCAAAGCTGTTGTGGGCCTGCAGCGGCACTTGCTTCTCGACTATCATGACCGCGATTTTCTCACCCTCCCTCCCCCTGCCATGCCCTCGTTCGATACCGTCCTGGAAGCCGATCTGGTTGAAGTCAAGAATGCCGTCGATCAGGTGGCGCGAGAGATCGGCACGCGCTTCGATTTCAAGGGCACCAGCGCGGCCATCGACCTGAAGGACAAGGAGATCACCCTGCACGGTGACGCCGATTTCCAGCTTCAGCAGATCGAGGACGTGCTGCGCAACAAGCTGGCCAAGCGCAACGTCGATGTGCGCTTCCTCGACATGGGCAAGGTCGAGAAGGTCGGCGGCGACAAGGTGAAGCAGGTGGTCAAGGTCCGCAACGGCATTGCCACCGAAGACGGCAAGAAGATCCAGCAGGCCATCAAGGGCAGCAAGCTCAAGGTGCAGGCCGCCATCCAGGGCGACGCGGTCCGGGTGACCGGCGCCAAGCGCGACGACCTTCAGGCGGCCATGGCGATCATCCGCTCCGAAATGAAGGACCTGCCTCTCTCCTTCAACAACTTCAGGGATTGATGGATCACCCCCGCCGCGCTCCGCGCGACCCCCTCAAGGGGGCGCAGCCAGCGGCCTGGCAGAGCCAGTTCCGCGGCAGCCCTGGGTTTCTGCAACTTCGCGCGCTGCTCGTCGTCGGCCTCCTGGCGGTAACTGCAGGTTTGGCCTCGGCCCAATCGGTGGCGCTGTCGGGCGTGGCCGGCAACAAGGCACTGCTGGTGGTGGACGGCGCAGCGCCACGTTTCGTGGCCGCCGGGCAGGTGCACAAGGGCGTGCGTGTGGTGTCGGTGCAGGGCGAGTCGGCGGTGATCGACCGCAACGGGCAGCGACAGACGCTGCGCGTGGGCGAAGCGCCGGTGAGCCTCGGGCAGGCGGCCGACAGCTCGGCCGGATCGGCGCGGGTGGTGCTCACCGCCGACGGCAAGGGGCATTTCACGCCCCAGGGCCAGATCAATGGCCGCGCGGTGCAGTTTCTGGTCGACACCGGCGCCAGCCAGGTGGTCATCAGCGAATCCGAAGCCGGTCGCCTCAACATCGATTTCGCCAAAGGCGTGAAGGTGCGGGTGTCCACCGCCAACGGCAATGTGCAGGGGCATCAGGTTCAGCTGGATTCGGTCCGGGTGGGCGACGCACAACTGAGGGGCGTCAGCGCCATCGTGCTGCCCCAGCCCATGCCCTACGTGCTGCTGGGCAACACCTTCCTGAACCGCTTCCAGATGCAGCGCACCAACGACCAGCTCACGCTGGACAAACGGTTCTGATCAGGCCTGTGCGGCCGTGACCACGATCTCGATGCGGTAGGCCGGGTTGGCCAGTGCCGCCTGCACCGTGGCCCGCGGCGGCGCGGCGCCCGGCACCACCCACGCGTCCCAGACCTCGTTCATGGCGGCAATGTCGCGAATGTCGGTCAGGTAGATCTCGGCGCGCAGCATGCGCGACTTGTCGCTGCCGCATTCCTTCAGGCGCTGCTCGACCTGATCCAGCACGTCGCGCGTCTGGCCGCGGATGTCGACGTCGCCCCGCTCGGGCACCATGCCCGCCAGAAACACGATGCCGTTGAACACCGCGGCCTCGCTGTAGCGCGCGGCCATGCCGACGCGGGTGATGGATGGATTCATGCCTTCTTTGCCCCCAGCTTGCTTTCCTTGCCCGCCACCAGCCGGTCGATGTTTTCGGCGTGGCGCCAGACCAGCAGCACCGACATGACGGCCAGGCTCAGCACCACCACGCCGGGGGCCGACCAGGCAATGCCGCCGCCCAGCAGGAAGTACGCGGGCGCAAACACCGCCGTCACGATGGACGCCAGCGACGAATAGCGGAAAAAGTAGGCGATGATGACCCAGGTGAGCAGCGACGCCAGGCCCAGCCAGGGGTTGAAGGCCAGGATGACGCCGGCCGCCGTGGCCACGCCCTTGCCGCCCTGAAAGCGGAAGAACACCGGGTAGAGGTGCCCGAGAAAAGCCGCCAGGCCCACCAGGGCCACCGTTCCGTTGCCAAGGCCGAACGGCCCGCCCCACTGCTGCACCGCCACCACCGGCAGCCAGCCCTTGAGCGCGTCGAGCAGCAGCGTGACGATGGCCGCCGATTTGCTGCCCGAGCGCAACACGTTGGTGGCCCCCGGGTTCTTGCTGCCGTAGGTGCGGGGGTCGGACAGGCCCATGAGCCGGCTCACGAGCACGGCAAACGACAGCGAGCCGATCAGGTAAGCGGCCAGGGTGGCCAGCGCGGGATTCAGCGCCTGCAAAGCGGTCTCCTCGGAGGAATCGTCAAAACCCGGTCATTCTGCCAGCGCGCACTGCACCGTCCGTGCACCGAGCGGTCCGCTGAGCACGGCCGGGTCGATGCCCACGAGAAAGCCGCGCCGCCCACCATTGATCCAGATCTTGGGCAGGTCCAGCACGCTGGACTCGACCCACACCGCCATGGCGCGTCGCAGCCCGAAGGGCGAGGTGCCGCCCACCAGAAATCCGCTGTGGCGGTTGGCCACCTCGGGCTTGCAGGGCTCCACCGATTTGGCCCCGATCTGCCGCGCCAGGTTCTTGGTCGACACGGTTCGATTGCCATGCATCAGCACCGCGAGCGGGCGCGCCGCCTCGTCCTGCATGATGAGCGTCTTGACCACCGCGAACGGGTCCAGACCCAGCACCTGCGCGCTGTGCTGCGCGCCACCGTGCTCAAGGTATTCGTAGGGGTGCTCGGTGTACGCAATGCCGTGCGACTTGAGCCAGGCCGTGGCCGGCGTTTCGGAGACGTGGGCGGTCTTCTTGCTCACTGCGCGGGATCGCGGCTTTCCCAGCGGATCTTGTCGACTTCGGCCAGCAGCTCGGGCGACAGTTCCACACCCCAGGCGTCCAGGCATTCATCAAGCTGGGCCACGCTGGTCACGCCGATGATGGTGCTCGCCACGCGCCAGTTCCGGTAGCAGAACGCCAGCGCCAGTTGCGATGGCGTGAGCCCGTTCGAGCGGGCCAGCGCGTTGTAGCGGCGTGCGGTGTCCAGCGCCTCGGGGCGGCCCCAGCGCTGCTTGCGCATGGTGTCGAACAAGGCCATGCGGCCGTGGTCGCCCACCAGCCCGGTGTCGTCGTACTTGCCGGTCAGCAGACCAAACCCCAACGGCGAATAGGCCAGCAGGGACACCCCCAGTCGGTGGCAGGTTTCGTCCAGCCCGTTCTCGTACGAGCGGTTGATCAGGCAGTACGGGTTCTGCACCGTCGCCACGCGCGGCAGGCCATGCTGTTCGGCCAGCCGCACGAATTCGTGCACGCCGTAGGGCGACTCGTTGGACAGGCCGATGGCGCGCACCTTGCCGGCCTTGACCAGTTCGGCCATGGCGTCGAGCTGCTCGTGCACCGACGCGTGGGGCTTGTCCTTGGTCGGGTCGAAGCTGATGGCACCGAAGGCCGGCACATTGCGGGCCGGCCAGTGGATCTGGTAGAGGTCGATGACGTCTGTCTGGAGACGGCGCAGGCTGCCCTCGCAGGCCTGCACGATTTCCGCCTTGCTCAGGCCGGCCACCTCACCACGGATCCACGGCATGCCGCGCGACGGCCCGGCCACCTTGGTGGCCAGCACCACCTTCTGGCGAAGTCCGGGCGTGCGCGCGAACCAGTTGCCGAGGATGGTCTCGGTGGCACCGCAGGTTTCGGCGCGGGCGGGCACGGAATACATCTCGGCCGCATCCAGAAAATCCACGCCCCGCTCCAGCGCGCGGTCCAGGATGCGGTGCGAGGTGGCCTGGTCGACCTGTTCGCCAAAAGTCATGGTGCCCAAACAGATGGGGGCGACGCGAAGCGGGCTCTGGCCCAGGGAAACAGGTTTCATGAAAGGATTTGTAAAGTCGTCGGAAACCGGGCGGGTGAACACTTGGGAGGGGTATAAGTTTAGGGCTTGGCTTACAACCCTGTGGTCGTGGCCGCGTGAGCGCGTGCCCGTCTTCCTGAAACCATTGCAAACCGAGACAACCACCATGCAACACACCCCCGCCTCTTTCACCCGCGGCCTGTGCGCCATCACCGTCGCCACGGCGGTCGCCGTCACCGGCTGCGCCAACATGTCTGAAACCCAGCAGGACTCGGCCAAGGGGGCCGGCATCGGCGCGGCCGCAGGCGCCGTGCTGGGCGCCCTCACCGGAGGCTCCAAGGGCGCGGCGCGCGGCGCCGTCATCGGTGCCGGCGCAGGCGCGCTGGGCGGCTACATCTGGTCCACGCGCATGCAGGAGCAGAAGCGCCAGATGGAAGCGGCCACCGCGGGCACGGGCATCGGCGTGAGCCAGACCGCCGACAACCGCCTCAAGCTCGACGTTCCGGCCGACGCCGGGTTTGCCACCGGCCGCTCGGCACTCAGCCCCACGCTGACCCGCGTGCTCGGTCAGTTCGCCACCACGCTGCAACAGAACCAGGTGACGCAGGTCGCGATCGTCGGCCACACCGACAGCACCGGCAGCGACGCGATCAACAACCCGCTGTCCTTCGACCGCGCCAACGCCACGCGCGATTACCTGGTGTCGCGCGGCGTGTCGGCGGCGCGCATCGCGACCGACGGCCGCGGTTCGCGCGAGCCGGTGGCCGACAACGGCACGGACGCCGGCCGGGCTGCGAACCGTCGGGTGGAGATCTACGTGGCCGAACCGGCCACCACCGCGCAGCGTTGAAGCCCCGACGCGTCCGTCACCCACCCTGTCACCTACTCCATCACCCAGCCCGGCACCAGCCGGGCTTTTTCATGCCACCTCGGGACCGCCCTGCCCGCGGCGCCGTTGATTCAGTCGATGACGGTCCTGAAGGTGATCGGGCCGTCCGACGAGAGGAACGAATCGCTGCCGGACGACGAATCGCTCGACACCACGCCCGATGCGGGATGCCGGGACGTCGGCCCGGCATCCAACCCCTCGCGCGCCACGGTGGTGACATCGTCGGCGGCGGTGTCACCACCGGTCGGCGTCGCCAGCCAGAGGCGCTCATGCCAGTGGCGCGCCTCACCAATGCCCAGGTGAATGCCGTGCTCGATCACGCGCGACAAGGCCAGGTTGCGGAACATGAACGGAATGGCCATGACGAAGCCATTGAAGGCGTTGGCGGCCATGTAGTGCTCGAGACTGCCCGAACCCAGGGTGGCGTTGACCGCCGAGGGATCGGCCGAGAAATTGCCGGGGACACCCGCGCCGGGCGGACCTCCCCCCGGGGCGGGACCGGTCGGGTACAGCACCTGGATCTGCTGCATGAAGACCTGGCTGTAGAAGAGATACGGGATGGTGTAGGCCGCCAGCCGGGCCACCAACAGGGGTGCATCGGCGAGGTAGGCGGACCAGCCGGCCCGGACATTGAAAGCCACGGCATCGAGCTTGGAACCTGCCTTGGCCACCGCCTGCTCCGCCGCGCGGACCTCGCGGAGCACGGTGACGATGGCCCGTTTCACCTCGGACCTCGCCGACTGCAGGTCGGCCCGCTCCTGGGCGGTCGGCGCGGGCCCGTCGGCGTCCGGCGCGTCCCGGGAAAGCTCGTGGTCGAGCTGCGCGCGCGTGCCCTTCAAATGCGCGAGGCGGGCCAGCAGCGCGCTGCGCTGGAGCTCGGCCAGCTCGAGCCTGGCCACCCGCTCAGGCGCATGCGCGCCCGGGCTCACCTTCTTGCCGCTCCACAGCGAGCGCGCCACGTTCTGCGCATGCACCAGGGACTGGGTACCGAAGAACGCCATGCCCACCGACAGCAGCGTGTCGGCAGCCACCGCCGCGGACCGGTTGTCCAGCGTGTTCAGCAGGTAAGGCCCCAGCGCCCCGCTGATGGCGTAGAACGCCCCGAACAGCAGGAACGGCGCCTCGTCGCACACCAGGGCCCGCAGCTGGGCAGCGGCAAACAGCCGGTCGGCGGCCGTTGACAACATGGGCCGATGGACAGGAGCCACGCCATCGGCCAGCAGGTCGCACGCGCTGCCGTCGGGCCAGACCACATCGAACCGGCCAGCGCGCAGCGGTTGCACCACCGTGAACAGCAGGCCGCCGTCGGGCAGCCGCACCTGCCCGCTGGCTGGATCGGCCCGCAGCCCGGAACGCAGACAGGCCAGCGGCACGTCGGGGGCGGCATCGGGCGACTTGACCCGCAGCGGCACACCGAGTTCGCGCACCATCAGATCGACCAGCGTGCGCTGGATGGTCCGGTGGGCTTCTTCGATTTCTGCGTCGAGCGCAGCGATGCGCACGGCGCTGGGGGAGTGCGCGGCCAGGGCGCCTTGCCGTGCCCGCCACAGCTCGGCCAGGCGCGCCACCTGTTGGTTGCGGGACTGGTAAGCGGCCGAATCGGCGGCGGCATAGCCCGCCCCCTCGGCCCGGTACTTCCCAGCCAGAATTTCCGACCCCATCAGGATCAGGGGCCCGGCCAGGTTGACCAGGTGAATGGCAGAGCCCCCCAGCCCGTTGTGCTGTGCCAGCTTGACGATCAAGGACACCAGACCGAATCCGCTGGCCCAGGCCAGCGTGGCGGCTCGCGTGTTGTTGAGTCCCTGGGCCACCCGGCCGCGCTCGGTCGGCGCCGCTTCAGCCGCCAGGGTCAGCTTGAGCGAAAGCGCCTGCAGCGCGTTCGCCTCCTGCGGCGTGAGCGACAGGTCGAGGGCCCGCATGTGGGTGGCGAAGGCCACCCGGAAGGCATCGATCTGGTCGGGTCCCGCCAGCCCGAGTTGCTGCGCCAGTTCGTCGAATCGGGCGCCGGTGCCCAGCAAGGGAAGCTGGCTCAGGACCGTGGGCCCTGCCCCCACCGCGTCGATGAATGCGGGGTCGACATCGCCGAAGCGGTCGGCGCTCTCGGCGCTGTCCGTGCTGTTGCAACGCAACGTCAACGAACCCGACGAGGCGCCATGGTCGGCGGACACCGACGTGGACCGAGGGGTTGCCGGCCGCAAACCGAGGCGGTTCATGCCGGCTCCGAACGGGCTGCGCCGGTCAGGCGCTCCAGCTCGCGTTCGTGGTCCACCAGCAATCCCTGCAGCAGGGTCGATTGCCAGCGGCGCACCTGGTCCACACAGGCGCGCACCGCGTTGGTCAGCGAGGCGGTCTGTTCGTTCACCGGCCAGGGCAACCTGACCGTGAACAGATGGCGGTTGGTCACCGGATCGCGGACGAAGCTCGCATCGACCTCGCCAATGAAGACCTGCTGCAGTTCGAGCCAGTGGCGGTACACCTCGAGCTCGCAACCCGGCAGGGGATCGCCAATGTCACAACTGATCATCAGGGCCCGGCGGGTCGGCAGCAGATCGAACTGGCAGGTGATGCCGTCCAGGTCGAACTGTCGGCCCTGCGACACGCCAGGGGCATCCGGGAGATCCAGCGCGCGCGCGGCCATTTCGAGAAGGTCGCGCACGTTTTCAGGGGTGTGGGAGCTCAAAGGGTGGTGACGGATCGCTGCGACTGCCCGCGCGCCCGTTCTTCTTCCTGCAGCCGCAGAACGCGGCGTTGCACCTTGCCGGTGGTGGTCATCGGCAGTGCGTCGGTGAATTCGATCTCTTTGGGGTACTCGTAGGGGGCCAGGCGCCCTTTCACGTGGCGCTGCAACTCGGCCACCAGGGCGTCGCTGCCCGCATGGCCCGGTGCCAGCACCACATAGGCCTTGACGACGGCGCCGCGCTCGGCGTCGGGTTTGGGCACCACCGCCGCGTTGGCCACCGCCGGGTGCTTGACCAGGCAGTTCTCGATTTCACTGGGCCCGATGCGGTAGCCCGCGGCCTTGAACACGTCATCGGCACGGCCCTGGTACCAGAGGTAGCCGTCTGCGTCGCGCACCGCGAGGTCACCGGTGCGGCACCAGCTGTCGGCCGGATCGCCCGTGAACTTGGCGCGCGTGGAGCCTTCATTCTTCCAGTAGCCCAGGAAGAAGATCGGATCGGGTTCGCCATGCACGTCCAGGCGGTGGACCGCCACATCGCCGGGCACGCCCACCGGGCATTCGTCGCCGTTGTCGTCGATGACGGCCACCCGGTGGCCCGGGTAGCCCTTGCCCATGCTGCCGGGTCTCGCCGGCCACAGCCGCGAGCAGTTGCCCACGATGTAGTTGATTTCGGTTTGACCGAACATCTCGTTCAAGGTGATGCCCAACTCATCGCGGCACCAGTTGAAGACCGCATCGCCCACCGCCTCGCCGGCACTCATGAGGCCCTGAAGCGCGATGCGGTGGGTTTTCCGCGGCTTCGGGAACGCCTTCATCATGGCCTTGAGCGCCGTGGGGAACAGAAAGCTGTGCGTCACGGCATGGCGTTCAAGCAGGTCGAACGCCAGCTGCGGACTGAAACGGCCGTTGTGGGCCACGATGGGTCGACCAAAGTACAGGGTGGGCAGCAAGGCGTCCATGAGCCCCCCGGTCCAGGCCCAGTCGGCGGGTGACCAGAACACCGCGTCGGAAGGGCGGGCGGCGTCGGACGGGTCGAAGCCGAACCAGTTCTGGCTGCACACGAAGCCCGTGAGGTTGCCGATCAGGGCGCGGTGCGGAATGAGCGCTCCCTTGGGGTTGCCGGTGGTGCCGCTGGTGTAGATGAGCACCGCGGCTTCATCGGCCAGCGTGTGCACGGGCGCGAACTCGGCAGGCTCCTGGGCCAGCAGGCGCTGCCAGTCAAGCGCACCGCTGCCGGGCACGTCGATGGCGATCACGTCTTGAAGGCGCGGGCAGTTGGCACTCACGGCCTGCACCGCCGCCACCGTGCTGCTGTCGCAGATGGCCAGCACGGCCTCGCTGTCGTGCAGCCGGTATTCGAGCGCCTCCGGCCCGAACAGCTGGGACAGCGGCATGCCCACCGCGCCCATCTGCAGCACCGCCATGTAGGCCACAGCGGTTTCAAAGCGTTGCGGCAGGACGATGGCCACGCGATCGCCACGTTGCACGCCCAGCGCCTGGAGTGCATTGGACAACCGGTTGGCCTGATCGAACAGTTCGCGGTAACTGTGGTGTCGGTCGGGCAAGCCGGGGGCGGTGGCGATCACCGCGGTGCGGTCGGCACTGGCGGCCCGACCGCCCCAGCGGCGCATGCAGGCTTCGGCCATGTTGAACTCGCGCGGCACCAGCCAGCGAAAACTGGCATGCAGGGCGGCGTATGCCCCCTGCGCTCCGGGCGTGGCAAGGTCGTTCGAGGCAACGGAACGGGGGGATGGACTTCTGCGCGGCAAGGTGTTGTCTCCTGGGCTTGTCATGTCTGCCACTGCCCACAGGGCTCGGGCCAGCATGCTGCAAAAACGGGCGCCAGATACTCTAGTGCAGAGCCGGGGACCCCGCTGATACAGTCCATCGCAATCAGTTGCCCGACACCTTCCACCACCCGCGCCAGCGCGCCGCCGCCATGAGTCCGCCCCCCCAGGACGCCACCCGCAGCGGGCGCCGCTCCGATGTCGCCGCCCGGCTGGCCCGCACCTTCGCCGGGCAACTGACCGACGGTCTGTACGCCCCGGGCACACGGTTTCCGTCCATCCGGGCCCTGGCCAGCCTGCACGGTTGCGCCGGCAACACGGTGGCCTCGGCGCTGGAACAGCTGGTGGCCCAGGGCTGGCTCGAGCCTCGACCCGGAGCCGGCTTTTTCGTCCGGCACCGGGGCCGTGCGGCGGCACCGGCCGCGCCCGAATCCTCCGGCGATGCGATCGATCCGGCGTGGCTGCTGCGCCAGCAGTACGGCGAAGGCGGGGGTGTTGCGGCCGGCCTGCCGCCGCCACAGTGGCTTCGGGCGCCCGAGGTCGAACGGGTGATGCGAAAACTCGCCCGCATGGGGGAGATACCCCAAGGGTACGGCGACCCGGCCGGTTTCGAGCCCTTGCGCCACCGCCTCTGCGAGCGCCTGGCCGGCCTGCAACTGAGCTGCGAACCGCGGCAGATCGTCACCTTCGGCGGCGCCAACGTCGCCATCGACATGGCATTGCGCGCCCTGGTGCAACCTGGCGACCACCTGCTGGTCGATGACCCCGGTTACTACCCGCTGTTCGGCAAGTTGCGGCTGGCGGGCGCGGTGCCGGTGGCCGTTCCCCGGCTGGCCGACGGCCCCGATCCGGACGTTCTCGACAAGCTCGCCGCCCGGTGGGGTCCGTGCCTGTTCATCACGCAGCCGCACGCACACAACCCGACCGGGGGACACCTGGCCGACAGCAAGGCGCGGGCCATCGTCGAGGTGGCGCGCCGGCATGGCCTGCGCCTCATCGAGCTCGACCCGCTGGCCCACGTGGCGCCGCGCGGCGCCAGCCGCCTGTGTGCCCTTGACGGGTTCGAGAACAGCCTCTACGTGGGCACGTTCTCGAAGCTGCTGCCCTCGGGGTTGCGGGCGGGCTTCATCGCCGCCGAGCCTGCGTTGGCGTCCCGCATCACCGCGGTGAAGAACATGGTCGGCATCAACACCTCCGAGTTCACCGAGCGCCTGGTGGCCGACACCATGGCAGGCCGTGCGCTGAGCGACCACGCCGACCGCCTTCGCCTGCGCATCGGCGAGGCCGCCCGCCATGGCATCGACCTGCTTCAGCGCCTCGGCGCCGAAGTCATGTGTCCCGAAGCGGATTCCCTCTATGCCTGGGCGCGGTTCGACGCCTGGCCCGACGCTGGTCGGCTGGCGCGGATCGCCCGCGACCAGGGACTGACGCTGGCGCCGGGGCAGGTCTTCAGCGTCGAAGGGCAGGTATCGCCCTGGCTGCGCTTCAACGTGGCCGCCATGGCAGAAAGCCCGCACTTCGCCACCGCCCTGACGACCGCGCTGCACACCTCCCGGGACTCCCGGGCCTGACGGTTTCATGCGCCCGGCGGGTTCAACGGCGGGGTGCACGACCCGGCCCGCGCACGAAGCGGTCGATGGCCGCCTCGGCCTTTTCGCGCGCTTCCTGCTCCCGGCGCACCGCGTCGTCGACGCGCTGGCGCGGTGGCTGGCCGGCGGCCTCGCGGCCCGGCACGTGCGGTGGTGCGAAGCCTTTGGCCCCCGAGGCGAGCCCGGTGTCGCCGCTGCCGCCCATGAGGAAGGAAGCGGTGTGCCGCGCCAGTTCATCGCCTTGCGGCCGGGAACCCAGGCGGTCCATGCGGTCGCCCAGCGCGGGATCGGTGTCGGGCTGCAGGCCGATGTCGCGCATGGTGCGGAACACATCGGACAGGCTCTGGGTGGAGTCGGGACGCCGATCGCCGAGGGCAACCGATCGCCCGGCGCGCAGGGCCTGCAGCGTGAACCAGGAGCAGTTGTTCACGTAGCTGCCGTGCACCGCCTCACCCGGTGGCGGCACCGATGGCTCCGCCTGAAAGCGCTGACCCAGCACCTGCTGCACGCGGTCCTTGTCAGGCACGCCGGCGGTCGATGGCTGCAGCCGATCGACAAGCTGCCCGACATCGATCAACCCACCCTGCACGCCAGCGGCCATTTCGCTGCCGCGCTGATCGGGGTCGGCCGAATACGCCCATTGCTCGGCGGCAGGCTGGAACGACTTCGAATACATCGATTCGACCCGGTGCTCCAACGCGGCAAAGTCGCGCAGCTTGTCGAACATCACCAAAGGCGGACCGGTGCGGCGGTAAGACCTCATGGCGGGCAGCGTGTCGTGGCGCTTGCCGATGCCCTTGGCCTCCATGTGCGCGAACAGGTCTTCGGTGTCGTAGCCGTTGGCGGGCAGGCCCAGTGTGCCGGGCATCAGATTGTTGACGGGTTTGCGGTCGACCTGCAGCGGCACCGACTCGTGGTTGGCGATGCACACATCGCCTTCCGGGGTGACCGCCAGCATCGACACGTGGGTGATGTTCCCTTCGTACATGTCGCGGTGGTAGAACACCGCGCCCACCGCCTCGTTGGCGCCGCAGGACGGCAGCCGCTCGGCCAGCCCGCGAAAGAAGGCCAGTCCCCAGGCCTTGTCCTCGGGGTTGCTGAAGATCGATGTGAAGATGAGGCCGCGCTGTTCGAGGTGTGCAGCCAGCCTGTCGAAGGCGGCGGCGGACATGCCGCTGGCTTCGCGGAACGCTTCGAAGTGGGGCGTGTGCCGCAGTTGCGTGGGCAACAGCGGCGGGAGGGCCGGAGGCACGAACGACAGGTACGAGAACGCGTTCGGCTGAAAGTGCTGCTCGATGAGCCGGGCCAACTCCTCGGGGCGGTGAGCCTGGTCGAGTGCGCGCCGGAAGGCAAACAGGGCGCGTGCGTCGGTGCAATCGGTTTCCGCCAGGGCCATGACCACTTCGCGCATGAAGTCCACGCAGTTGTGGCCCCAGTCGGGCGCGATGCCGTTGCCCAGGTAGGTGGCGATGTCATCAGTGGTCCAGCGGTCGCGGGGGAGGGTTCCTGCCAGGCGGCCGGCCACCGAGTAGTGCGTGGGCGGTTGGCTCACGAATCCGGCCAGTACCTTCGCCTGCCTGGGCGTGAGGACGCCCAGGAACCCCGAACGCTTTTGTGGATACGGATACGGCTCCAGGGGATCCTGCGCCGACTTGAGCTTGTTGATGTAGGGCGTGCCGTCGCGGGCAACCCTCGGCTCCTGGCGCAGCGGGTGCGCGCCGAGCTCTCCCGAGAGACCCACGGTCACGGGTGTCGGCAAGGTCTTGCCGAGTTGGCGACCGAGCGAATCGACCTCCGACGCCGAGTCGAGCTGAAGCTGGATGTGACCGGGATCACCCTGGGCGAGGTTGGTGGGTCGGTGGTCGACGGTGATGTGGCGCTGGCCGCTCCTGTGCTGCGTGCCGGCGGCCGTTTGGCGAGGCGTGGTGGCCGCAGATCTGGAACGCGAAGGGGCAATGGTGGCAACAGAGAGCGGGCGCATGAAATCCTTGAATGGAGGTGTGGTGCCGTGCCCGTCGGGCAGACCCGAAGCTGTGTCGCCTTGGCGGCCATCGGGTTCCGGGCCCGCCTTGCGCGGACATGATGGTTCGATGACGATCTGTGGATTGCCCACTCTGGAACACCAACGAACATGTACGTGCCGACCTCGATTGCCCGCAGCGAATTCGTGAACCTGCGGGGCTGGCGCTACCACCTGCGGGTGTGGGGCACCCCTGAAGCGGCACAACCTCCCCTGGTGCTGGTGCACGGCTGGATGGACGTGGCCGCGTCGTGGCAGTTCGTGGTGGACGCGCTGCGCGCGAAACGGCACATCGTGGCGCCCGACTGGCGCGGCTACGGCCTGACCACGCCCGAGGGGCCCGCGCCCGACAACTTCTGGTTTCCCGATTACCTGGGCGACCTGGACGCCCTGCTCGACCATGTGGCGGGCGACCGCCCTGTGGATCTGGTGGGGCACAGCATGGGCGGCAACGTGGCCACGATGTACGCGGGCGTGCGCCCGGCGCGCATCCGCCGGCTGGTGAACCTCGAAGGCTTCGGCATGCCGGCCACCCGACCGGCGCAGGCGCCCGGCCGCCTGGCACAGTGGCTCGACGAGATCAAGGCGCAGCGGCGCGGGGACATGGACCTCAAGCCGTACGACAGCGCCGAGGGCGTGGCCCGCCGGCTGATGAAGACCAACCCCCGACTGGGTGCCGACAAGGCGGCGTGGCTGGCACGCGAATGGGCCAGGCCCGATGAGACCGGCCAATGGGTGATCCTGGGCGAGTCGGCGCACAAGGTGGTCAACGCCACGCTCTACCGCGTCGAGGAAGCGCTCGAGATCTACCAGCGCATCGAGGCACCAACCCTGTCCGTGACGGCCAGCGACGACAGCCTGTCGCAGTGGTGGAAGGGCCGCTTCACGCTGGCCGAGTACCAGGACCGCATTGCCCGCATTCCGCGGCTGCAGCGCGCCGTGGTGCAGGACGCAGGACACATGATGCACCACGACCAGCCGGAGGCACTGGCCCGGCTGATCGAGGACTTCATCGACCAGAACGACTGAGTCACATCCGGTTGCCGCCAGACAGGGCGCCGCCGGCCGGCGGGCGCATACTCGAGGGCATGAACGTCCGGTCCGTCACCGCCGCACTCGCCACGATGGCCGCCGGTCCAGCCCTGGCCCTGAACCTGTGCCCGGGCTGGAACGACGAACTTCCCGCCGGTCAGGCGCGGTACGAGGCGTTTGCCTCGCCTTACACCCACCACTGGTCGTACGACGAAGAACACAAGCAGGTTTACACGCTGAGCCTGAGCCGGCGCCTGCCCGATGACCGCTTCTGCGGCCTGGCGGTGTTCAACAACTCGTTCGGCCAGCCCTCGGCCTACGCGTTCGCGGGAAAGAGCTGGCCCGGCCTGGTGCAGCGCTGGCCGAACGTGTACGTGAGCGTCAGCGCCGGCATCCTCTACGGCTATGTGGGCCGCTACAAGGACAAGGTGCCGCTCAACGTCGGCGGCTTCTCGCCCGCCATCATTCCTTCCATCGGCTACCGCCTGACCGATCAGGCGGCGCTGGAAATGCAGTTGCTGGGCAGCGCCGCCATCATGTTCGGGGCCACCTGGCGCTTCTGAGCCGGCACCCGATGGCGCGCCGCCGCCCGGGACATGCCCTGCATGAGAAAATCGGGGTTTTGCCAGACAGAACGCAGGATCGATCATGGACGCCGAACACATCAACGCCATTCAAAGCCAGCTCGCGGACCTCAGCACCCGGGTGGTCGAGTTGCGGAGGTATCTTTGACTACGATGCCAAGGCATCGAAGCTGAAGGAAGTCGAATCCGCGCTCGAAGACCCCACGGTGTGGGACAACCCCAAGCGGGCGCAGGAGCTGGGCAAGGAGAAGAAGGCTCTCGAGGACGTGGTCCTGGTGCTTGACCGGCTGGGCAGCGAACTGGCCGACAACACCGAGCTGTTCGAGATGTCGGCTGCCGACAGCGACGAGGCCGGCCTGCGCACCATCCAGGACGAGGCCGCCAAGGTGCAGGTGGAGGTCGAGAAACTCGAATTCCGCCGCATGTTCAACAACCCGGCCGACCCGCTCAACTGCTTCCTCGACATCCAGGCCGGCGCCGGTGGCACCGAAGCCTGCGACTGGGCCAGCATGCTGTTGCGCCAGTACCTGCGCTATGCCGAGCGCAAGGGCTTCAAGACCACGGTCGAGGACGAAACCGCGGGCGACACCGCCGGCATCAAGAGCGCCACGATCAAGATCGAGGGCGAGTACGCCTTCGGCCTGCTGCGCACCGAGACCGGGGTGCACCGCCTGGTGCGCAAAAGCCCCTTCGATTCCTCCGGCGGGCGGCACACCTCGTTCGCCTCGGTCTTCGTCTACCCGGAGATCGACGATTCGATCGTCATCGACATCAACCCGGCCGATGTTCGGACGGACACCTTCCGCGCCTCGGGCGCGGGTGGCCAGCACATCAACAAGACCGATTCGGCCGTGCGCCTGACGCACATCCCCACCGGCATCGTGGTGCAGTGCCAGGACGGCCGCAGCCAGCACAGCAACCGCGACGTGGCCTGGCAGCGGTTGCGCTCGCGGCTATACGACTTCGAGATGCGCAAGCGCATGGAAGAGCAGCAGAAGCTCGAAGACACCAAGACCGACGTCGGCTGGGGCCACCAGATCCGCAGCTATGTGCTGGACAACAGCCGCATCAAGGACCTGCGCACCAACGTCGAGATCTCCGCCACGCAGAAAGTGCTCGACGGCGATCTCGATCCCTTCATCGAAGCTTCCCTCAAACAAGGCGTCTGAACATGAGCTCTCTGCGTGAAGGTCCCACCACCGTGGTGCGCCGCGAAGACTACGCCCCGCCCGCCTACTGGGTCGACACGGTCGATCTGGCCTTTGACCTCGACCCGGGCAAGACCCGGGTGCTCAACCGCATGACCTTGCGGCGCAACCCGGCGGTGCCGCCGCAGCCGCTACGCCTCGATGGTGAAGAGCTCAACCTCGCCCGGGTTCTGGTCAATGGGGCTGGCTGCTCGTTCAAGATGGACGGCGGCCAGCTGGTGCTGGACAACCTGCCCGAGGGCGAAGCGCCGTTCTCGCTCGAGATCTTCACCACCTGCTCGCCCGAAAAGAACACGCAGCTCATGGGTCTTTACGTGAGCCAGGGCACCTTCTTCACGCAGTGCGAGGCCGAGGGTTTCCGCCGCATCACGTACTTCCTCGACCGCCCCGACGTGATGGCCAGCTACACCGTGACCCTGCGGGCCGACAAGGCGCGCTACCCGGTGCTGCTGTCCAACGGCAACCTGGTCGAATCGGGCGATCTCGAGGGGCCCGGCAACGAAGGGCGCCACTTCGCCAGATGGGTCGATCCGCACCGCAAGCCTTGCTACCTGTTTGCGCTGGTGGCGGGCAAGCTGGTGGCGCGCGAGCAACGCATCGTCTCGCGCAGCGGCAACGAGCACCTGCTGCAGGTGTACGTGCGCCCCGGCGACATGGACAAGACCGAACACGCCATGCAGTCGCTGATGGCCAGCGTGGCTTGGGACGAGGCCCGGTTCGGGCTGCCCCTGGACCTCGAGCGGTTCATGATCGTGGCCACCGCCGACTTCAACATGGGGGCGATGGAGAACAAGGGCCTCAACATCTTCAACACCAAGTACGTGCTGGCCAACAGCGCCACCGCCACCGACACCGACTTTGCCAACATCGAATCGGTGGTGGGGCACGAGTACTTCCACAACTGGACCGGCAACCGCGTCACCTGCCGCGACTGGTTCCAGCTCTCTCTCAAGGAAGGCCTCACGGTCTTTCGCGACCAGGAATTCAGCATGGACCTGTGCGCCGACGCCTCGGCGCGCGCGGTGAAGCGCATCGAGGACGTGCGCGTGCTGCGCACCGCCCAGTTCCCCGAAGACGCCGGCCCCATGGCCCACCCGGTGCGGCCCGACAGCTACGCCGAGATCAACAACTTCTACACCGTCACCGTCTACGAAAAAGGTGCCGAGGTCGTGCGCATGATGCAGACCCTGGTCGGCAGCGGGGCCGACCCATCGGGGCGCGCCGGATTCGCGCGCGGCATGAAGCTGTATTTCGAGCGCCACGACGGCCAGGCCGTCACCTGCGACGACTTTGCCCAGGCCGTGGCCGATGCCAACCCCGGCAGCCCGCTGGCGCTGCAGCTCGATGCCTTCAAGCGCTGGTACGGGCAGGCAGGCACGCCGCGCGTGCGCGCCGAAGGCCGCTACGACGCCGAAGCCCGGCGCTACACACTCACCCTGACCCAGCGATGCGCCCCCACCCCGGGCCAGGCGCTCAAGCAACCGTTCGTGATCCCGGTGGCGCTGGGTCTGCTCGACGCCAGCGGCCGCGAACTGCCGCTGCAGGACTGGCAGCGGCTGGTGGTGCTCAGCGAAGCCAGCCAGACGGTGGTGTTCGACGGCATCGACAGCGAACCCGTGCCCTCTCTGCTGCGCGGCTTCTCGGCGCCCGTGGTGCTGGAGTACGACGACACCGACGCGCAACTGCTCACCCTGCTCGCCCACGACAGCGATCCGTTCAACCGCTGGGAGGCCGGGCAACGCCTGGCCATGCGGCGCGCACTCGCCGCGGTGCGGGCCTCGGGCCCGGTGGGTCAACCGCTGGATGACGCCTTCATCAACGCCATGCGCGCGGTGTTGCGCCACGAAGGGCTCGATGCGGCCTTCAAGGAACTGGCGCTCACCCTGCCCAGCGAGACCTACATTGCCGAGCACCTGGACGAGGTCGATCCCCAGCGCGTGCACGCCGTGCGCGAAGCCATGCGCGAACAGCTCGCGCACGCGCTGCACCTGGACTGGGCCTGGGCCTTCGAGGCCCACAAGGACAACGGCGCCTACCGGCCAGACCCCCTGAGCGCCGGCCGGCGTTCACTGGCCGGCCTGGCGCTCACCATGCTGTGCCTGGAAGCCCGCACATCGGGCAACCCGGTGTGGCCCGGCAAGGCCTTCCAGCGCTTCAAGGACGCCGGCAACATGACCGACCGGTTCAATGCGCTGGCGGCGCTGGTGGTGAGCGACCATGCGCTGGCGCGCGAGGCACTGCCGCGTTTTCACGCCATGTTCCGCGACGAGGCACTGGTGCTCGACAAATGGTTTGCCCTGCAGGCCGGCGCACCCGACCGCGGCGGCAACATCCTGCCGGCGGTGCGCCAGCTCATGGCCCACCCCGACTTCAACCTGCGCAACCCGAACCGCGCGCGCAGCGTGGTCTTCAGCTACTGCAACGCCAACCCGGGCGCGTTCCACCGCGCCGATGCCGCCGGCTACGTGTTCTGGAGCGACCGCGTGATCGAGCTCGACCGCTTCAACCCGCAGGTGGCCGCCCGACTGGCGCGTGCCCTCGACCGCTGGAGGAAGCTGGCCGAGCCCTACCGCAGCGCCGCGCGCGAAGCCATTGCCCGCGTGGCCGCGCAAAGCGAATTGAGCAACGACGTGCGCGAAGTGGTGGCGCGCGCCCTTTCCGAAGACTGACCATGAGCCAACGAATCTCCCTCACCCGCTACCTCGTCGAGCAACAGCGCGTCGACCGCCACATCCCGTCGCAGCTTCGGCTGCTCATCGAGGTGGTGGCGCGTGCCTGCAAGGGCATCAGCCACGCCGTCAACAAGGGCGCGCTGGGTGGTGTGCTCGGATCTGCCGACAGCGAGAACGTCCAGGGCGAGATCCAGAAGAAGCTCGACATCATCGCCAACGAGGTGCTGATCGAGGCCAACGAATGGGGCGGGCACCTGGCGGCCATGGCCAGCGAGGAAATGGACGGCATCTACCTGGTGCCCAACCGCTACCCGCAGGGCGAATACCTGCTGCTGTTCGACCCGCTCGACGGGTCGTCCAACATCGACGTCAACGTCAGCATCGGCACCATCTTCAGCGTGTTGAAGAAACCCGAGGGCAGCGGCGCCGGTGTGAGCGAGGGCGACTTCCTGCAGCCCGGCCACAAGCAGGTGGCCGCCGGCTACTGCGTCTACGGCCCGCAGACCACCCTGGTGCTCACCGTGGGCGACGGCGTGGCCATGTTCACCCTCGACCGCGAACAGGGCTCGTTCGTGCTCACCCAGGAAGACGTGCAGATTCCGCCGGACACCAAGGAATTCGCCATCAACATGAGCAACATGCGCCACTGGGCCCCGCCCGTGAAGCGCTATGTGGATGAATGCCTGGCCGGCAAGGAAGGCCCGCGCGGCAAGGACTTCAACATGCGCTGGGTGGCCAGCATGGTCGCCGACGTGCACCGCATCCTCACCCGCGGCGGCATCTTCATGTACCCCTGGGACAAGCGCGAACCCGACAAGCCCGGCAAGCTGCGCCTGATGTACGAGGCCAACCCCATGGGCTGGCTGGTCGAACAGGCCGGCGGCGCCGCCACCAACGGCCACGAGCGCATTCTGGAGATCACCCCCACCAAGCTGCACGAGCGCGTGAGCGTGATCCTGGGCAGCCGGAACGAGGTCGAGCGCGTCACGGCCTACCACCGGGGCGACTGACCCGGCCTGCCCGGGTCGGCTCGCTATAATCTCGGGCTGCGCCGGAATAGCTCAGTCGGTAGAGCAGCTCATTCGTAATGAGAAGGTCGGGGGTTCGATTCCTCTTTCCGGCACCAACTTCAAAGCCCCGCACGCCTCACGGTGTGCGGGGCTTTTTCGTGGCCGGTCGGGCATTTCCGTCTGGAAGATTGCTATGGATCGCGTAGCAACGAATCATTTGTGACACACACGTGAAGGCCCTCCGTCGGTTCGGGCCTCATGTTGTTTCCGGGTAAACCCTTACATTTTTAACCGCTTTGTCGCACAGCGCGGTTGCAATGGCGAGGTCTTCCCGCACGGTGCGGGAGGCGCGGGCTGCTTCGCGGCCCGACTGACCAAACAACGGAGCACATTCCATGAAAAAGAGCCTGATCGCTCTGGCCGTTCTGGCCGCCAGCGGCGCCTCGATGGCGCAGTCCAGCGTCACCGTCTATGGCCGCGTTGACGCCTCCATCGGCAGCCTCGATACCGGCGCCGGTTCCGAGTCGCAAATGTTCTCGGGCCGTCTGACCACGAGCCGTATCGGCTTCCGCGGCACCGAAGACCTCGGCGGTGGCCTGCGCGCCAACTTCCAGCTCGAGCAAGCCATCACCCTCACCAGCGGTGCCGCCACCAACTTCGGCCGCGCCAGCTGGGTGGGCCTGAGCGGCGGTTTCGGTGGTGTCACCCTGGGCCTGCGCGACAGCGCCTTCAAGGACGCCTATGACCTGGGCAACACCCACAGTGTGTTCGATTCCGAATTCACCCCGGTGAAGGCCGCCTACGAGGGCGCTGCTGGCGTGAACGTGGCCGACTTCATCAGCCGCCCGTCCAGCCAGATCCGCTACGACTCGCCCAAGTTCGGCGGCTTCTCGGGCTCGGCGTCCTATGCCTTCGACCAGACCCTGGGCACCGACAGCGACATCCGCGCGTTCCACCTGCGCTACGCCGGCGGCCCGCTGGATGTGGCCCTTGGTTTCCAGCAGCAGAACTCCCTGACCCCCGCCAGCGACCGCGAGTACACCGTGCTGTCGGGCATCTACAACTTCGGCGCCTTCCGCGTGTCGGGCCAGTACCACATGGCCGAAAACGCCGCCAACCTCGAAGACAGCGACATCTCGATCGGTCTGTCGGTGCCCATGGGCGCGTTCGATTTCTCGATCGGCTACGCCACCAGCGAGTCCGAAGTGGGCGGCGCCAAGGTGCGTGAAGGCTCCGGCTTCGGTCTGGGCGTGACCTACGCGCTGTCCAAGCGCACCCGCCTGTACGCCGGCTACCTCGACGGCGACACCGAAGACGCCGCTGGCGTCACCGCCACCGAGCGCAAGCTCTACGCCTTCGGCGTGCGCCACGACTTCTGATTTCCAAGCCATTCCTCCAAGGGCTTGTTCAGGCCGCTGTCCTTCGGGGCAGCGGCCTTTTTTCTCGGCGTCAGACCACCATGCCGGGGTTGCCGGCCATGCCGATGATGCGCGGCGTGTTGAGCTTGACGCCCTTGATCACCTTCTGGTTGCGCAGGTAGCCCGCCACCACATCCCACACCGGTTCGCCCTTCACGTTTTCCTGCACCGACGCCCAACCCGCCACCTTGTACTTCCGGTCGGCATCGATGGGCTGGCCCTTGAGCGTCATGTTGCCGATGCGGCTGCCCATGCGCTCGTTGGGCGCAATGCTGTACTGCAGACCGCCCACGCGCACCATGTCGCCGCCCTGCTGGTAGTAGGGGTCGGGGTTGAAGATGTTGTCGGCCACGTCCTCGAGGATTTCCTTGATCTGCGCGCCGGTGAATTCGTTGAGCGTGGTGGCCGGGTAGGTGATGGCGGTCTGGTCCATCAGGTGTTCCATGGTGATCGTGTCGCCCGGCAGCAGCGACGTGCCCCAGCGCACGCCCGGCGAGAACGACAGGTCGGCGCCCTTGACTTCCATGAGCGCGTTGCAGATGACCTGGTCCCACGAGCCGTTGAAGTTGCCACGCCGGTAGAGCAGGTCTTCGGTGACGGCCAGCTTCTCCTCGAGCTTCGCCTTGTGCGGCGCGCGAACGCCGTCGATGTAGGCCTGCATGGCGGCGTCGGCCGGCAGCAGATTGGCAAAAACCGGCAGCAGCTTGTACTGAAAACCTTGCACCTTGCCGCCGCGCACGTCGAAGTCGAGCACGCCGAGAAACTTGGTGTTCGATCCCGCATTGGTGACCAGTGTCTGGCCGCCCGGGTTCTTGACAATGGTGGGCGCGGGCATGCCGTCGTGCGTGTGGCCGCCCAGAATGGCGTCGATGCCACTCACGCGCGAGGCCATCTTCAGGTCCACGTCCATGCCGTTGTGGGACAGCACGACAACCACTTGGGCCCCTTTGCCACGCACCTCGTTCACCATCTTCTGCAGGTGCTCGTCCTGGATGCCGAAGGTCCAGTCGGGCACCATGTAGCGCGGGTTGGCGATGGGGGTGTAGGGGAAGGCCTGCCCGATCACCGCCACCTGCACGCCGTTCTGCTCGCGCAGGGTGTAGGGCTTGAAGACCAGGTCTTCGAAGTCGGTGGTCTTGATGTTCTGCGCCAGGAAATCGATGTGGCCCTTGAGGTCCTTCTCGACGATTTCCTGAACCCGCTTGGCACCGAAGGTGTGCTCCCAGTGCGAGGTCATGATGTTCACGCCCAGCAGCTTGCAGGCGTCGACCATGTCCTGCGCGTTGGTCCACAACGAGGTGGCCGATCCCTGCCAGGTGTCGCCGCCATCCAGCAGCCACGCCTGGGGCCGCCCGGCCTTGAGTTGCTTGACCAGTGTGGCCATGTGCGCAAAGCCGCCCACCTTGCCGTAGGTTTTTGCGGCCTGGGCAAAGTCGAGGTAGCTGAACGCATGGGCCTGTGCCGTGCCCGGCCGGATCCTGAAGTGCTTGAGCAGGGCCTCACCCACGAGGTGGGGCGCCTTGCCGCGCGCGTCGGCCACCCCCAGGTTCACGTTGGGCTCCCGGAAATACACCGGCGTGAGCTGGGCATGGCAATCGGTGAAGTGCAGAAAGCTCACGTTGCCGAACTTGGGCACGTCGTAGAGGCGCTCACCCGCACCGGGCGTGGCGGCCAGGACATCGCGGTGGTCGAGCGCCATGCCGGCGGCGCTCGCGGCGGCCAGCATCTGCATGAAATCGCGGCGGCTCAGGCTCATGGGGCAGTCTCTTTCAGAAGCATTTGCTGATATTCATCGGGAGAAAAAACCCGATGAGCCGCGGTCGGACGACCGGGCGCATCGGGTCGATCGGTCCCTTACTTGTTCACGGGCGAGTTCGGGTCGAGCAGCAGCGCCATGACGTGCTTGAGCTGTTGCTCGTTCAGGATGCCCTTGTGGCCCGCGCGCGGCATCTGGGAGCAGGCGTTGTAGGCGCGCGCGTTGTAGAGCTTGCCCCAGGTGTATTCCACGATGGCCTTGGCCGCCGGGCTGTTGGGGTCGCTCACGCCGCGCAGCTTGCCGTAGTTGTACAGGCTGGGGCCGAGGGTGCCGAAGGAGATTTCTTCCTTGCTGATCTGATGGCAGTTGTAGCAGTTGCCACCGTTGGCCTGCGTGGCCGCGTCGGTCCAGGTCAGGCCACGGCCGCTCTGCGCAATGGCCTCGCCCTGCTTCCAGTCACCGAGAAACGTGCCGTCAGCGGGCCACTTCACGGTCTTCATGTTGGCTTCTTCGATCGCTTTGGCCAGCTTCTCGTCGAGGGGTTTGCCCGAGATGTCGGCCTGGATGCAGGCGGCATTGGCCTGGTCCTGGTCGAGTCGGTCCAGCGTGGCGATGCCACGGGCCTGGAACGAGTTCTTGAGCATGTCGGCGGTGGCCTTCTCGATGTCGGCCTGCGAGGGCGGCAAGGAGCACGCCGCCAGAAGGGCGGCCATCGGCAGGGCAATCAGGATGTTCTTGGTCATGCGGCGTCTCCTCTTCAGCGCTTGATGGCGGGCACGATCGACTCGGCACCCTTGGAGTTGACGCCCATGTACACGCTGAGCGCGATGGTGGCGTCGCTGCCGAACTTGGGTTCGGGCCAGCGCATCTGGCGGAAGCAGTCGTTCAAACGCAGTTGCATGCCCCACATCTGCGCGTTGGACACTCGGTAGGCGGGCCACGCGGCAAAGCCGATGCCGTCGCCCGGGTTCTTGGTCAGGTTGGGCAGGTCCTGCAGGCGAATGCGCTTGTCGTCTTCGCCGTGGCACGACGCGCACGAAAAATCGTGCGTGCCGCCGCGGGTGAAGAACATCCGCTTGCCCGTCTCGTACATCAGCTTTTCCTGCGCGTGGGATTGCGGCAGGTTGAAATCCATCCCCTTGGACTGGGTGGCCACGTAGGTGGCGATTGCCGTCACGTTGGCCATTTCACCGCGACCGAAGGCGGTCTTGCGGACGTCCTCGCCCTTGAAACCCTGCAGCGTCTCCATGCAGGTGATGATCCGCCCCTCGAGGTCCTCCACGCGGTTGGTGTCCTTGAAGTGCCGCGGCAGTTCGACGAACGCGCCCTTGATCACGCCTGGGCCCTTGCCCAGGTCGCATTGCTCGAGCGACGCGTTCTTCGGACCGCGCTTCTGCTTCCAGAGCTCTTCGCCCTTCATCTCGAACAGCTCGGCCGGGTTGCCGTCCTGCAGCATTTCGCGGTACTTGGCAATGCCCTCGGCGGCCGTCTGCGCGTGGGCGGCGGATGCGGCGCATGCGGCAAGCAGCAAGGACGCCAGAAGCGGGTTGGGTCGTTTCATCGGGGTTGTCTCCTCATCGGGGTGGGCGTTGTCGTGGCTTCAGCGCGCCCGACCCTGCCCTGGGTCGGGCACGAACCTGCGCGTTCAGGCAATCGTGGCTTCGTCGGTGCGCGCGTCGTTCTTGTTGTCGGTCCACTTCACCACCACCTTGTCGCCCTTGGCGCCGCCCTTGAACTTGAAGGACAGGAAGGGGTTCTGCGACACGGCGCCGGTGAACTGCGCCTGCAGCACGACCTTGCCGTTGTGGGTGGCCTCAACGTTCTGGATGAAGTGGCCAGGGATGAGGGCGCCCGCGCTGTCGCGGCGGGTGCCGGGTTCCATGACGTGCGACATGAGCACGCGGACGGTGGTCTCGCCGTCGGCAACGGCGGCGCGGATGCGCATCGGATCAGCCATTTGGGACTCCTGATATCGGTGGGTTGTACGAAGGGTGTGCGGGGCGTTCAGCCGCCGCAGCCGCCCAGGGTGACCTTGGTTTCCTTGGTCGCCGACAGCAGCTTGCCGTCGGCCTTGACCACCGCGATCACGTTGGAACTCTGGCCCATCTTGAGCCGGGTGGAGACATCGGCCACGGTACCGGCCGGAATGGTGAAGGCGGCGGCCAGCGGCATCGGGTTCTTCTCGACGATCAGGAAGATCTCGGTGGTGTTGGGCACCTTGCTCGATGCCCCGATCGGCACCACGGCGCCGTTCTCGGCGATGTCGGGGGCCACCACGGTGACCTGGTCGCTGTTGGCGGGCGTGCCACCCACGGCCTTGAGCGCGTCGGCCATCGTTTTCACTTCAAAGCTGGCGCGGTCGAGCGCGGCGTGGGCCTGGCTCTGGGTGATCACGCCCAGCGACACCAGGGTGGCAAGGGCACCGGTGGTCTTGAGGGCGTCTCGGCGGGTTTTGTACATGTTGAACTCCTGTGCGAAAGCGGAGGGGGGTATCGAGTTTACTTGTCGGGCGCGCCGGCGAGAATCCAGGCGGCCAGAAGCTTCAACTCGTCGTCTTTCAGGTTGGGCTGCGCCGGCATGGGGACCGCACCGTACATGCCTGCACCACCGGACTTGATGCGTGCCGCCACCTTTTCAAGGGCGTCGGCCTGTCCTTTGTGCTTGGCGGCGACCTCCTTGTAGGAAGGGCCGACCAGCTTTCGGTCCACTGCGTGGCACGCCAGGCAGGCGCTCTTGGTCGCCAGCGCCTTGGCGGCGGCGGCGTCGAATGCCTGAGCCGGAGCGACAGTCAACGCACCGAGGGCGGCCACCGTGCCGATCAAAAACTTCATGGTCATAGGCTAATGTCTCCTCGAGAAACGGATGAGGGGGAAAACGCTGTAGTCCAAAGGGCCCAGTCAGTCATCGACTTCACTTGGGACCGGCCGCGATCCAGCGGGCGATCGCCTGCGCCTCTGCGTCCTTGAGCTGGGGCTGAGCGGGCATCGGAATGGCACCGAACACACCGCTTCCGCCGGTCTTGATCTTTCCGGTCAGGTAGGCCTCGAGGTCGGCGCGGCCCTTGTGTTTCGCGAGGATCTCGGTGAAGGCGGGTCCGACGATCTTGTTGCTGACGCCATGGCAGGCCGTGCAGCCGTTGCCGGCCAGCACCGCCTTCACATCGACGCCGCCGGCGGCCGCTGGCGCGGCAGCCACCACCACGGGCGCGGCAGCACGTGGGGCACCAGAGCCCACCGGCGCGGTCGGTGCCGGTTGCGTGGTGTCGGCGCCGCGCACCGGGCCCACCACGCGGTTCTGCTCCTGGATGTTGCCGTGCGCGTCGCGCGCAAAGTCGGGCAGCGACGAACGCACCTTTGCGTCGGTGGGGCAGTCCTTCATGCAGGCCACGTTCTTCACGTCGCCTTTTCCGGACACCTTCCACAGCGGCTCGTGGAACACCATGCCGTTGCGGTTCGGCATGCGCTGCTGCACCTCGGCGATGTTCTTGTCCGACAGGGTGAAATCGGCCGGCACCACGTTGCCCAGGTGCAGGATGTACGCCAGCACGCCATAGACCTCGTCGGGCTTGAGGCTCTTGGGCGCGTTCCACGGCATGGCGCGGTTGATGTAGTCCCACAGGGTGGACACCGTGGCCACCTTCATGAGCGTGGTGCGCTGCGGATAGATGCTGCCTTGTTCGAGGTTCTTCACCCGACCGCGCGCAATGTCCGCTGCGGTGGTGCCGCCGACGATGGGCGTGAACACCTCGTTGGATTCGCCGAACACGCCGTGGCAGGACGCGCATTGCGCTTCCCAGACGGTCTCGCCCAGCGAGACGCTGCCGGCGCCGGCGGGCAGGCCCTTGAAGTCCGGCCGCACGTCGATGTCCCAGGCCTTGATTTCTGCGGTGGTGGCCTCGCGCCCGATGCCTTGCCACGGCGCGCCCTGAGCCAGGACCGCGCCAGCGGCCAGCGCGAGGGCCAATCCAATGGGGGCGACGAAGAATCTGCGCATGCCGCGCTCCTCAATAGACTTGAACGTTGGACACTTCGCCGTTCTCGGCCACGCGCCACGACTGGATGGCGTTCTGGTGGTAGATCGAGCGGGTGCCGCGCACCGCGCGAAGCTGGTTGATCTTGGGCTGCACGTAGCCGGTGCTGTCGATGGCACGCGCCTGCAGCACCGCGGGCTTTCCGTCCCAGACCCAGTCGATGTTGAAGCGGCTCAGTGCCTTGTCCAGCACGGGCCCTTCGAGGCGCGCGGTGCGCCAGTTGCGACCGCCGTCCACACTGACGTCCACCCGCTTGATGCGGCCGCGACCGGACCACGCCAGGCCGCTGATGTTGTAGTAGCCCTTGTCGAGCAGCGTCTGGCCACCGGACGGGGTGGTGATCACGCTCTTGCATTCCTGGATGCCGGTGTACTGGCGGTGCGTGCCGTCGGGCATCAGGTCGATGTAGTGCACCGCCTCGTCCTTGGAGGCCCATTTCTGGTCGCCCACTTCGAGACGGCGCAGGTACTTGACCCAGCTCACACCCTGGATGCCCGGCACCACCAGGCGCAGCGGGTAGCCGTTTTCAGGGCGCAGCATTTCGCCGTTCATGCCCCAGGCCACGATACAGTCGTCCATGGCGCGTTCGATGTCGATGGTCCGCGTCATCGACGAGCCGTCGGCGCCCTCGGCCAGCACGTATTTCGCGGCCTTCCTGTCGATGCCGCACATCTCCAGCAGCGTTGACAGCAGCACGCCGGTGAACTCCGAGCAACTCACCATGCCGTGCGTGTACTGCACGGTGGGCAGGGCCACGTTGCCCCACTCGGGCGCCGAGTTGGCGCCGCATTCGATGAAGTGGATGCGCGAGACGCTGGGCAGGCGCATCAGGTCGTCCATGGTGAACACGCGCGAGCGTTTCACCAGGCCGTGCACCATGAGGCGGTGCTTGCTGGGGTCGATGTCCCACCAACCCTGGTGGTGGCGCTCGAAGTGCAGGCCACTGGGGGTGATGATGCCGAACAGGCCTTGCAGCGGCGTGAAACTCACCGACGCCTGTGGCACCCGGGTGAGACCCGGGCTTTCGCGGCGCTGCAGATTCGCCTCCCATTTGCTGGGCAGGCCGTAGGGGCGTTCGGCCACCGGGCGGCCAAGGCCGCGTGTGTGTTCGGGCAGCTCGAGGATGGCCGGGTCGCCGTCGGCCGCCCGCGCATGGGGCGCCTGCGCGGCCGCGATGGCACCGGCCCCCATGGCCAGCGCCTTGCCCATGAAGCTGCGGCGTGCCTTGCGCGCCTGCTCGAGGCCCGCGGCATTCAGGTGGTTCTCGGGTGCGGGCAAGACCCGGCCGATGGGGTGATCCAGCGCGTCCGACACGGCGTGGCTCCTGATGACGGTGTTTGAGGGAATCAACTATATCCGTAAATGCTGATATTTGGATGGGTAGAAACCCTTGATGCTTTTTTCGGCGCCCTGCCCTCCAATCGGCACAGGTTGGTCGCACCCGCCGTCGGCGGCGGACGCCCTCCCCGGATGCAGTCCTGACCCGCGCCACGCCGCTGTCGAAACCCCCGAATTTCGATCTCGACCGCCCCGCTGCTACAGTTTTGGATGCATGACCTTTTCAATCAGCTACCGGAGACGATGATGCGCGAGACGAGGAGATGGCTGGCAGGCGCGGTGCTGCTGGCCGCAGCCGCCACGGCACAGGCCCAGGTGAACCAGATCAAGGTGTGGGCCGCTGCCTGCGCCAACTGCCATGGCACCGACGGCCGTGCGCAGCCCGGCAACGAATCGCTGGCGGGCAAGGACAAGGACGAAATGCTGCAGAAGCTGCTCGACTTCAAGTCCGGCCGCAAGCCGGCGACCATCATGCATCAGCTGTCCAAGGGCTACACCGACGAGCAGCTGGCCCAGATCGCCGCCTATTTCGCGGCCCAGAAGAAGTGAGGAGCCCCAACATGAAACGCCGTCAGTTCGTTCAAAGCCTGGGCGCCACTTCCGCGGTGGCCGGGCTGGGGGTTCTCGGAGGCTGCGCCAGCATGGGCGGCAGCGGTGCCAAGGTGGTCGTCGTGGGCGGGGGCTACGGTGGTGCCACCGCGGCCAAGTACGTGCGCATGTTCTCCGACTACAGCATCGACGTCACGCTGATCGAGCCCAACACCGCCTTCGTCTCCTGCCCCATCTCCAACCTGGTGGTGGGCGGGCACAAGACCATGGCCGACATCACCACGCCATACGACAACCTGACCCGCCGTCATGGCGTCAAGGTGGTGCGCGACATGGTCGACAGCATCGACCCCGCCAAGCGCACGGTCAAGCTCGCCAGCGGTGGTGAACTGCCCTACGACCGCCTGATCGTCTCGCCCGGCATCGACTTCATGCTGAGCGGCATCCCCGGCCTGAACAAGCCCGGTGCGCAGGACAAGGTGCTGCACGCCTGGAAGGCCGGGCCGCAGACCGCGATGCTGCACGACCAGCTCAAGGCGCTGCCCGATGGCGGCACCTACGCCATCTCGATCCCGCTGGCGCCTTACCGCTGCCCGCCCGGCCCGTACGAACGCGCCTGCATGGTGGCCAGCTACTTCAAGACGGCCAAGCCCCGCAGCAAGGTGGTGATCTTCGACGCCAACGACGACATCCAGTCCAAGAAGGGCTTGTTCCTGAAAGCGTGGGACGAGCACTACAAGGGCATGATCGAATACCGCCCGAAGCACAAGGTGGTGGACGTGGACGTGGCCACCAACACGCTGAAGTTCGAGTTCAACGACGACTTCAAGGCCGGTGTGGCCAACGTGTTGCCCGACATGCGCGCTGGCGCCATCGCCGTCAAGACCGGGCTGGCCACCGCCAACAACCGCTGGTGCGAAGTGGACTTCCTCACCTTCGAGTCGAAGGCACAGAAGAACATTCACGTGCTCGGCGACGCGATCCAGATCGCTCCGGCCATGCCCAAGTCCGGGCACATGGCCAACCAGCACGGCAAGACCTGCGCCGCGGCGGTGGTGTCGCTGTTGCAGGGCAAGGAGCCGCCTTCGCTGCCGATCTACGCCAACACCTGCTACAGCTTCGTCACGGCCACCGATGTGGTGCACGTGGCCAGCGTCCACCGCTACGACGCCGAGCGCAAGACCATGCTGGCGGTGCCCGGCTCGGGCGGCGTCTCGGCGGCGGCGAGCGAACTCGAGGGCCGCTACGCCATGGCGTGGGCCCGCAACATCTGGGCCGACACCCTGGCCTGACGGGATCAAGGCCGCGGCACGCCGCGGCCTTTTTCACGTCCTCAAACATCAGTCGAAGGTGATGCAATGACGTTCTGGCGCCGAACCGCGCTGTGGTTCACCCCCGCCCTCTTCCTGCTGTCCGCCGGTGGCGCCATCGCGCAGACCGACGACGCGGCACGCGCCAAGCGCATCGTCGGTGGCTCCTGCTTCCTGTGCCACGGCATGCAGGGCGAATCCACCAGCGAGGTCTTTCCCCGCCTGGCCGGCCAGCATGCCGAATACATCGCCAAGCAGCTCGCCGCCTTCAAGAACGGCACCCGCAAAAGCAGCGCCATGGCCCCCATGGTCGCGAACCTGACGCCCGAAGACATGCTGGCCGTGGGGCGCTACTACGAGACCCAGCGGCTGCCCGTCGAAGAGGCCAAGGACCCCCAGCTGGCCACGGTGGGCCGCTACATCTACCAGAACGGCAACCGCTTCAGCGGACTGCCCGCGTGCGCCAGCTGCCATGGCGGCACCGCCGAAGGCGCGGCCAACCTGCCGCGCCTGGCGGGGCAGTTCCCGGGCTACATCCAGACCCAGCTCAAGCAGTTCAACAAGCGCGAGCGCACCAACGACAACGCGGTGATGCACGCGGTGGCCGAGCGCATGACCGAGCTGGAAATGGCCGCGGTGGCCGAGTACCTCGGCAGCAAGTGAGCCGCTCGGTCAGTCGACCAGCGCCGAGAAATCCGCGATGACGCGGTCGGGCCGCGCCGACTCGATCGGCTGCCCCATGTTGTAGCCGTAGGGCAGCGCCCAGACCGCAATGCCGCCGTTGCGCGCGGTCGCCACATCGATCGACGAATCGCCCACGAACAGCGATCGCTCGGGCAACACCCCGAACATCGACAGGCTGTCTCGAATGGCGGTGGGGTCCGGCTTCTTGACCGGGAAGGTGTCACCGCTGATCACGCGATCGAACATCGGCATGAGGCGGTGGGCATCGAGCACGGTGCGGGTGTAGCGACCCTCCTTGTTGGTCACCACCACCAGCTTCACCCCCTGCTCGCGCAACCGCTGCAGCACCTCGCGCACGCGCGGGTACAGGTGGCTGCGCGTGCCACAGCGCTTCTGGTAGTGCTGCACGAAGGCCTGTTCGATGCGCGCAAAGCTGGCGCTGCCGCGCACCTCGGTGCTGGTGATTCGGTCGGTGAACGCCAGCGCCTGGATCAGCAGTTCGCGCGTACCGTGGCCGATCCAGTCATTCACCTGCTGCTGGGTCACCGCCGGCCGGTCGAAGGCCTTCAGCGTGTCGTTGACCGCGTCGGCGATCTCGGGCGCGGTCTCGATGAGCGTGCCGTCGAGGTCGAAGAAGATGAGGTCGAAGGCGTTCACACGCGCTCCCGCACCGATTGCGCCACCCGCTCGGCGGTGATGCCGAAGTGGGCATACAGCACGCCGGCGGGGGCCGACTCGCCGAACGAGGCGATGCCGATCACGGCACCACCGCGCCCCACGTACTTGCGCCAGACATCCGGGTGCGCCGCCTCCACCGCCACCGCGGGCAGGCCAGGAGGCAACACCGCGTCCTGGTGGGCAGCGTCCTGCCGGTCGAACACGCTCGTGGAGGGCATCGACACCACCCGAACGCGGATGCCTTCGGCCTGCAGCATCTGCTGCGCCTTCACCGCCAGCTGCAATTCGGAACCGGTGCCGATCAGCACCGCCTGCGGATTCGCCGCGTCGATCAGCACGTAACCGCCGCGCCGCATGCCCTCGGCCATGGCCAGCGAGGTCAGCGGCGGCAGGTTCTGGCGCGACAGGCACAGCGCCGACGGGCCGTCGCGCCGCTCGATCGCACAGGCCCAGGCCACCGCCGTTTCCAATGGGTCCGCCGGGCGCCACACATCAAGCTGGGGAATCAGGCGCAGGCTCGGGATGTGCTCGATGCTCTGGTGCGTGGGGCCGTCTTCGCCCAGGCCGATGGAGTCGTGGGTGAAGACGTGGATGACGCGCTGCTTCATGAGCGCGGCCATGCGGATGGCGTTGCGCGAGTAGTCGCTGAACGTGAGGAAGGTGCCACCGTAGG
>CALRVR020000024.1:0-42991 GCA_943371665.1 Synechococcus sp. UW140 | reverse complement strand
GGCCGTCCGACGGCGGTGGGCGGGTGGAGGGGGTGGTGTACTTCGACGACAACCGCAACGGCCGCCAGGAAGCCAACGAAACCGGCGTGCCCAACGCGACCGTGTTCCTGGACAACCGCTATGCCGTGCGCACCGACAGCCAGGGCCGCTTCGTGTTCCCGTTCGTGGCCACGGGCACCCGCGCCGTGACGCTGCGCAGCGACAGCCTGCCGCTGCCCTGGACGGTCGTGGGCGACGGCAGCAACAGCGCCGATGTGCAGCTGCGATCGACAAGCCGCCTGAGCCTGCCGGTGCAGCGGGCGGAGTGACGGCAGGGGTCAAGTCCGCCACCGGCGTGCCGATAGTGGGTCATGAACCCGCTGGTCCGCTGCCTGATTGCGATGTCGCTCACCCTGGCCATCCCGGTCTCGGTCCAGGCTGAAGCGCGGCTGGTCACCGGTTCTGGTGCATCGGCCAGCGCTTCGATCGACTTTCGCATCGTCGTCCCGCCCATCGTGCGGGTGCTGGAAAACCGCCACCCGTTGCGGGTCTCGTCGTCCGGGCCGCAGGCTTTGCAGCAGCTCGAGGTGCTCACCACGCTGCGCCAGGGTTTTTGCGCGAGCCTTCGGCTGAGCGCCGCGGGCGTGCGCGACTGGGAGGTGCGCTCCGTGGGCGGTGCAGCCCAGGTGCTGCGGACCGGCGATGGCTACCGCGTCTGCGCGCCGCGAAACGGGCGCCACCAGGTGGCGCTCGAACACCGCTTCGAGTTCGACCCGACCGCCGCCACCGGGGACGTTCCCTGGCCGGTGCAGACCGACCTCAGCGCACTTTGACCCGCCCAGGGCTCATTTCGGCCACAGCGCCCACATCTGAAGCGGCTGCTTGAGGGCGGCCGCCTGCAGATAGGCGTCGTCGGTCCAGCTGCCCCAACCCGTGAACAGGTCGGCGCGCACCGCGCCGATGATCGCGCCGCCCGTGTCCTGCGCCAGCACCAGTCGCCGGGCCGTCAGCGCCGGGCCGGCCGTGGCCAGCCACACCGGTGTGCCATACGGAATGCTCAACGGATCGACCGCGATCGACCGACCTGGCGTGAGCGGCACGTTCTGCGCGCCGCGGGGGCCGAAACGGGCGTCGAGCCCGGCCAGTGGCTCTTCCCGGAAGAAGACCGTGCGGGGGTTGGCCCACAGCATGTCGTTCAGGCGCTGCGGGTTCTGCCGCACCCAGGCCTTGATGGCATCCCAGGACGCTTCGCGGATGGCACCCTGGTCGAGCAGCCAGCGGCCCACGCTCTGATAGGGGTGGCCGTTGTGCGCCGCAAAAGCCAGGCGCACCTGCACCACCCGACCGTCGGCTTCGGTGATGTTGATGCGGCCCGACCCCTGGATCTGCAGGATGAGTGCATCGATCGGGTCGGCCAGCCAGGCCAGGGCCCGGCCGCGCAGGGCCGCCTGGGCCTCGGGCAGCGTGTCGATCTGCTGGCGGGTGAACCAGGGCGCGGCGCCGGCCGGCGCGGGCAACCCGGGCGGGGGGGCGTACAACGGCGTGCGGTGGGTGGCGGTGGGCTGGCGCGACGCGTCCATCACGGGCTCGTAGTAGCCGGTGAGCAGCCCCTCTGGCGCGCGGCCATCGACGTCGAGCACGCGATAGGGCTGCAAGCGGCGCTGGAGCCAGGCCTGCTGATCGGCCGCCGTGCCGATGGCCAGCGGCCGAGCCTCGGCGCACACCGACTCGAACCCGGGGGCCGGCCGCTCACAGCCCCGCACCAGCGCATTCCAGGCCTCGTGCAGGGCGTCCTGGCCCCAACCGGGCAGGTCCGACCAGTCCACCGCCACCCAGCGGCTGCGCGCGCGCTGCTGCACGGCCGCAGCCGATGCAGGCACCCCTTCGTCGATGCCGGGCCGGGCGCCGGGAATCACCACCGGCGAGGTGGAGCAAGCCGCCAGGCTGCCTAGAATCAGCGCCAACGCGGCCGCCCGCAGGCCGCGAATCATTCCAACGCTGCTCATGACCCTGTTGCTGCTCGAAGCGCTCGGCGCGCTGATTCTCCTGGTGTTCATCGTGTGGTGGACCATGTTCTCGGGGCGCAAGAAGGGCGAACTGCCCGACGACGTGGAGCGCGAAAAGCGCGGTGGCTCCGATGCGGAGCCACCAGCGCGCTGACGGTTCCCTTGCACCTCATGCGGTGCGCAGCAGGTTGGCCAGTTCCACCGCCGACTTGACACCCATCTTGTCGAACACGCGGGAGCGGTGGACCTCCACCGTGCGCACGCTGATCTGAAGCTGGTCGGCGACCAGTTTGTTGGGCAACCCGGCCACCACCAGCCCCATGACGTCGAGCTCGCGCTCGGTCAGGCTGTCCAGGCGCTGCTGCAGTTCGCGCTGCACCCGGCGCTGGCCCAGTTCGCCAGCCGATTGCCGCAGCGCGAGCTCGACCCGGTCCACCAGCGCGTTGTCGGAAAACGGCTTTTCGCAGAAATCGAAGGCCCCTCGTTTGACCGCGGCCACTGCGGTGGGCACATCGGCGTGGCCGGACAGGAAGATCACCGGCAGGGCGGCCTGCCAGGGCAGCGCGCGCAGGCGTTCGAACAGCGCGAGCCCGCTCATGCCGGGCATGCGCACATCGAGCAGCACGCAGCAGGGCCCGTCGGGTTCGCGCTGCGCCACCGAGGCTTCGGCCAGGAAAGACTCGGCGCTGTCGAAACCATCGCTGATGAGGCGGCGCGTGCGCAGCAGCCAGCCCAGCGCCTCCCGCACCCCCGCGTCGTCGTCGACGAGGTAGATCTTGGCGTCCGGGTACTCGGTCATGGGGCAATGATAGGCGCGGGTCCGGCCACCGTTTCAGGCCTCACTGGCGGCCACGCTCGGCGCGGCAGGCAGTGGGGCGGTGGGCACCGCGGGCAGGGTGAACGAGAACCGCGTGCCACGCGGTTGCGCGGGTGCAAAGTCGAGGGCGCCGCCGTGCTGCTCGACGACGGTTCGACACAGGCTGAGTCCCAGGCCCATGCCCTCCGCCCGGGTGGTGAAGAACGGGGTGAACACGCGCTCGGCCAGTTCGGGGGGCAAACCCTGACCGTGGTCGATGACGTCGAACCGAACCCACCGGTTCGGATCCTCGCCGGTGCCGGACGGCTCCGCCAGCCCGATGTTCATGCGCAGCACCCGAAGGCCGCTGGCGGTGGACGGGTCGCCCAGCGGCATGGCCTGCATGCCGTTGCGCGCCAGGTTGAGCAGGACCTGCTCCACCATGGTGCGATCGCAGTGCACGCCCGGCGTGCCGGGTGCGATGTTGACCTCGAGGCGGATGCCCCGCTTCTTGGCCTGCAGTCCGAGCAGCGTGGCGATGCCGTCGATGAGGCGGCCTGGCTCGACGTCTTCACGCACCTGGTCGCGGCGCCGCACGAAGTCGGCGACACCGCGGATCACGCGACCGGCGCGATCGGCCTGCTCGGCGATGCGGCGGATCGCCTGCTCGATGTCGGTTTCCGGCGGCTGGGCAGCCCGCTGCAACAGGTTGAGCGTGCCGCTGGCGTAACTGGCAATGGCGGCCAGGGGCTGATTGAGTTCGTGGCTGATGAGCGAGGCCATCTCGCCCACGGTGGCGAGCCGGGCGGTGGCCTGCAGCTTGTCCTGCGAAGCTCGGTTGAGGTCTTCGATGCGGCGCTGCTCGGTCAGGTCGATGATGGCGCTCATGAACCCGGTCTGCACGCCCCGCGCGTCGATCAGTGGCGCCTCGATGATGAGCACCGGAAACCTCGTGCCGTCGCTTCGCTGGAAGACCGATTCGTAGCCTTCGCGTGGCAGGGTTCGGCCGGCCAGGCGCACCCGCTGGCGCTGCTGGTATTCGTCCACCAGTTCGGGCGGCCACCAGGGGGCGGGCAGGCCCGTGCCCACCAGCTGCTCTGACGTCAGGCCCACCATCTGGCAGAACGCGGGGTTGACGTAGGTGATTCGGCCGTTCATGTCGCGCGCGCGCAGGCCCGTGACGAGCGAGTCCTCCATGGCCTTGCGAAAAGCCAGCGCTTCGGCGGCACGCTCTTCGGCCCGCTGGCGCCGCCGGGTGTCACGCGCCAGCAGGAACAGCACCGCCAGCAAGGCCAGCGACAACGCACCCACCACCGCGGTGAGCACGTTGGGAAACAGGCCGAGCGCGCGGCGCGGGCTCTCGAGTTGCAGCAACAGGGTGTGGCCCGGCAGGTCGATGAGCGACTGGGACCGCAGAATGCGCCGCTGCGTGGTCAGGGTGCTGTGCACCGCCAGCCGCGTGCCATCGACCTCGGTGAAGCTCAGACCACGGCCGCGAAGCGTGGCGGGGTTGCTGAATTCGGCCAGCATGCCCTGCAGCGAGTACGTCGCCACCAGATAGCCTTTGGCGGCTCCGGCTTCGGTGAGTGGAATGCAGGACTCCATGACCTCCAGACCACGGCCATCGCGAACGGGCCAGAAGTAGCTCGTCGAATACGCGGCACCCGACAGGCGCCGCGCTGATTCGCAAGCCTGACGCACCTCCGGCAAGGCCTGCCCGCGCCCCAACTGCTCGAACACATCCGGCGTGTAGGGCGACAGGCGCTGGGCGAGCAGGCGCAGGTTGTTGTCGCGCCACTCCAGACGAACGATCTCCCGGCGCTGCCCCAGCATTTCGGCGGCCGGGGCATCCCAGCTTTGCGGCGTGGGCGAGAAAGCGTGCAGCGACTGCAGCGTCTGCACGTTGCGCAACAGGCCGGACCGGATGTCCACGGCCACGCCCAGCGCATCCTGGTCCAGCGCGGCCTGGTCGCGGTTCACCTCGTACTCGGCCGCCAGAAACACCAGCACCGTGAGCAGCGCCGCCACCAGCAGCAGCAACGCCCCCCACAGCGGCCAGCGCGGCGACTTCATGGGTTCAGAAGACCAGGGCGCGTGCCCCGTCCAGAGATGCCACGGATCTGGCTCCGCCAGTCCGTCGGCATCGCCCCCTCGAGGGGGTCGCGCGAAGCACGGCGGGGGTGGTCATGTCAACACGCGGTGCTGCAGGGAGGGCAGCTGTTCGCGCACCTGGCGAAGGCGGGCCATGGCGATGTCGGCCAGCACCACGCCCGGGCCCTCGGCCTGCATGGCCAGTACTTGACCCCATGGGTCGATGACCATGCTGTGGCCCCAGGTGCGGCGGCCGTTTTCGTGCACCCCGCCTTGCGCGCTGGCGATCACGTAGGCCTGGTTCTCGATGGCGCGCGCGCGCAGCAGCACCTCCCAGTGGGCGGAGCCCGTGGTGTGGGTGAAGGCCGAGGGCACCAGCAGCACCTCGGCACCCAGGGTGCGGTAAAGCTCGGCAAACCGAAGGTCGTAACAGACGCTCTGGCCGATCCGCCAGGTCTGGCCTTCGCGGTCGCGGAGCTCGAACGCGGTGGGCGTGTCGCCGGCGCGCAGCACCGCGGCCTCGTCGTAGCTCTCGCGCCCGTTGTCGTAGCGGAACAGGTGGATCTTGTCGTAGCGGCTGATGCGATGCCCTTTGGCGTCGAAGGCCAGCGAGGCGTTGGCCGCGTGAGAAGGATCGTCGGTGGCCATCGGCAGCGTGCCGCCAACCACGCAGATCTTGAGGTCTCGCGCCGCGTCGATGAGGAAGTCCTGCACCCGCCCGAGGCCTTCGGTTTCGGCGATCACCAGCTTGTCTTCGTCCTTCATGCCCATGAAGCAGAAGTATTCAGGCAGCACCGCGAGCTCCGCACCGGCGGTGGCGGCCAGGCGCAACAGGCGCAATGCCTCGCTGAGGTTGGCATCGAGGCTGATGCCCGAGACCATCTGGATGGCGGCGACTTTCATGGGGCTGTGTCCTGGTCGGCGTGGCGAAAACGGGAGCGTTCGAGCTTACTGCAGGGTGGGGGCCGGTGCGGGTGGAACCGTTGGCGGGCGCACCACCTTGTCGACCTGAGGATCGGCCCAGCTGCCGCTGACGCGGAATTCCTGCGTGGCGGCGCTTTGCAACGGCTGGCGCAACAGGAACTGCGCCAGAAACGTGCCCAGTCCCACCGCCGGGTTGATGGCCGAGGCGATCAGCGAGGCTGTTCCTGCGTTGAGTTCAGGCACCACCACCACCTTGAGGTCCTGCGTTTCGCGCGCAAGGTCGGCCGATCCTTCCATCAGCACGGCGGCGTTCACGCCTTTCATCTGAAGGTTGTTGGTGGTGACCACGCCGCGCTCGATGCGCGCATCGCCACGCACGAAGTCGAACGCGAATCCCTCGGAGAACACGTCGCGGAAATCGAGCACCAGCCGACGCGGCAGGGCTTGCAGACTGAGCACGCCGAGCAGCCTGCCCGCGCCAGGATCGGCCTTGAGGAACTGGCCGCGCTCGACGTCGAGTCGAAGCTGCCCGGACAGGGACGCGGTGTCGAAGGCGAACGGGGTGCCGAGCCAGCCGATGCTTCCCTCCAGCCGGCCACGCGCGCCGCGCACCAGGCCCTCGCGGCCGAAACGTGCCAGGAGTGCGCCGCTGTCTTGCAGGTCAAGGCGGAACTGCAATGCGGTGCGGCGTTGCCCTGGCGCCGCGCCGTCCGACTGCGCGGCCAGTGGTGCCCAGTTGCCGCTGGCGCTCAGCCGGGCTTCAGGCAAGGTGGCGCGCAGGGCGTTCAGCCGCCATTCGCCGACCCGCAGCGGACCGCCCCGGTTGACGGCATCGATCTCGACACGCCCGAGCGAGCGGCCGCCCCATTGCAGGTCATCCACGGCGATGTCGAGCGCCGGCACGGAGGTGGGTTGCTGCAGCAGCCGGTCGGCTTCGCGCGGTGCCGCGGGTGGCAGCGTGAGTCGGGCCAGCCGCGCGTACACGCTGCCTGCGCCCGTGGTACCCGCCGGGCGAAACTCGACATAGCCGTTGAGTTCCTCGGCCTCGACACTGGCGCGCCAGACCGCACCTTCCCGAGAGGCACCGACCAGCACGCGGTTGAAGCGCCGGCCCTCAACGGTGACCGCATCCGCCTGCAAAGTCACCGAGGTGGGCAGCGCATTGCCCGATTCTTCGCCCACGCCGGGCGTGCCCACCACCAAGGCCCGCCACCGGTCGAGGTCGACGTCGCCCAGGCGGGCCTGAACGGCCACACCTTGCGCAGGCAGCGAGGGTCGATCGCCGGCGGGCAGTCCGACGGCGAGGCTGCCTCGCTGGATGCGGGGCTCAGCGCCCCGAAGATCGCGTTCGAGGTGAAGGTCGATCACGGGCGTGGCGGCGGGCCCCAGCGTGAGCAGGGTGCGATCGCCGAGCGCACGGCCTTCCTGGACGGCGAGCGCGCTGCTGTCGTAACGCAGCGGCCACGCCACTTCGGCGGCCTTGCTCAGTGGCGCCGGCAGCGCAATGGCCAGCCCCTGCAGGTTGCTGTTGACGCGCAATTCGGGCACACCCCCGCGAAAGCCGAGCTGCGCGCTGTAGGCGGCACTGCCACTGGCGTGCGCGAACAGCGCAGAGGCCGGTCCGAGCCCGCCGTCACGAAGGCCCGCCGCACTGGCCGTGCCCTGCCCGCGGAACAGCAGCGCCGCCTCGCCCCGAGCGTCGCGCCGCAGGCTGCCGTCCAGCACGAGCTCGCCGCCCAGCAACTGGGTGCGGGCACCGGTGAACGCGAAACCGTCTTCGGTGAAGCTGAGGTTGCCACGCGTGCGCGCCAGCAAGGGCGAATCGGGCGTGACGCGCAGATCGACGCCATCGAGCCGCACGTTGCCGCGCACCCGGGTGGCGGCCAGATCCCACAGCGGCAGGTCGATCTGCAGGTCGGTACCGGCCGCCCCGCTGGCCGTGGCCCTGGCCAGCGCCTGCTGGGTGTAGGCGTTCAAGGGCGTGCGCTGCACATGCTCCAGCAGTTCGGCGGCCGGTCCCTGCGCGCGAAGCTTCACCTGCACCGTGGATTGCCCCATCAGGTCGTCAATCACCACGGCGCCTTGGTCAAGCCGGGTACCCGGGGCATTGGCAAGGCGGCCCTGGATGTCGGTGATGCGCATGGCGGCGCGATCGAGTTCGAAGCGCGCGCTCGCACCGCGCACGCCCGGCCACGGTGAATCGCCCGGCGCCTGCAGGAAAGCGGGCAGGTGATCGAAGCTCACGCCTTCCAGCGCGGCGGTGACGCGGAACGTGCCGGGCGTGTGGTCGGGTCGGTTGAAGGGAATGTCCCAGACCTCGCCCTGGATGCGGAAAGCCACCTGACGAGAACCGCCCGCCAGGGCCGCTTCACGAACGTAGCGGCGCGCGTTCTCCGGGACGGTCAAGGGAAGGTAGCGGTGCACGGCGGTGCCGTCGGCCCGCGTGAGGTTCGCCGTGAGGTCAAGCACACCGGGGAAGCGAGAGCGGGCCGGGCTGGTGCCCGGATCGCCGGTGTGCCAACGCGCCCGCAGGGTGCCTTCGGCGTGGGCATTGGCCAGGCTGCCATCGTCCAGGTCGACCTCGATGCGTTCGCCCTTGATGCGCCAGCTCAGGCGGGCATCGAGCCGATCAAGGTCGATGCGCGGGGCCTCGAACACATCGGGGAACTCCATCGAGCCTTGCCGCAGCGCGAGCCTTGCCTGTCCGCCGTCCTGATCCAGCTCGAAGTCGATCGTGGCACCCCGGATGCCGGGCCGCCCTGGAAGCGGGTACCGACCGCTGATGGACATTCGGCCACTGGGCTCGCCAGCCAGCGCGAGTTCGGTCACGCGGCCGCTGGCACGGGCCACCACATGGTCGGCCATCGGCCCGCTGCCACGCGCCTGCCACAGCAGATCGAGGCGTTCGAGGCGACCGGCAGGCTGCAGACGGGCGAGCCAGTCGCGGCCCTGCGCAGGCAAAGGCAGGCGCTCGGCCAGCGCCGACAAGGTGGCCAGGTCCACCGATTGCGCCTGCACTGACGTGCGCGGCCCCTGGCGTTCCCGGGCCAGTGCGTGTTCCACCCGGACGGTGGCGCCGGCCCAGTCGAGCCCCTCGCGGGTGCGAAAGCCCATCCGGTCGGTGGCCACGCTCCAGCCGGTGTCCGACCAGCTGGCATCGAGACGGCCGTCGAGCCGCTCCAGCGCCAACGCAGGCAGGTCCGGGCCCAGCTGAAGGTCGACATCGGACAGCAAGGCATCCAGGGTGACCGCGCCGACCGTGCCTTCCTGCAGGCGCGCCCATGCGCGCAAGGCGCCCTGGCCGCTGCGCACATCGACCCCGAGCTCGCCCAGGTCGACGTGGTGGCGAAGCTGCGCCACGTCGGCGCGGGGAAGCTCGCCGTACAGCTCGCCACTCCAGTCGTGCCACGACGGGCGCGACGCGTCGCGGCGCCCGGGCAGGCGCAGCAGCGGCTCGCGCAGGCGGGCGCGCAGGCTGAAGCGCTCACCCCAGGCCACGTCCGGGGTGGCGTCCAGCCGAAGGTCGTGCGTCAACGCACCGTTGCGAGCGACGAAGTCGAGCGAGCGCAGCGTCACCGGCTCGACGGCCCGCACATCGTCGATCCAGCGCACGGTGCCGTTGCGAACCACGAACTCGGCCTGGTCGAAGAACCACTCGGCACCGGCCTGATCGCCGCGGCCCGGTCCGGAGACATCGATACCCGCGATCTCGATGTGGCCATCGGCGCGACGTCGGACGTCCAGCGTGGGGCCCTCGATCAGGATCTGCTCGAAGCCGCCGCGCCAGAGCGATCCGACCGACACGGCGCCCCGCACCCGCGGCAACGTGAGGGCCGGGCGCCCCTCTGCGTCGAGCAGGCGCACGTCGAGCAGCTCGAACGTGGGCACGAGCGGGGGCAGAAAACGGTTGGCCTGAGGGTCCGGGACGGACCGGATTTCGCCAATGCGAACCGCAACCCCGACCGCGCTGCCGGCCCACCGTTCCACGTCGGGGCGCCAGGATTCGATCCGCGGCACAATCCACGCCTGCAGCACGAACCAGCTCAGGAGAAACATGCCCCAAAGGCCCGCCAGAAGCCACAGCAGCACGCGCGTGGCACGGGCCCACAGCCGCAGGGTGCGGCTGGCCGGGGCGGCGCCTTCGTTGCGCTCGGCGCTGACCTGGTTGGGTTGCATCATGTCCACCGCAAATTATGACGGCCCTGCCCCATCGGGGTTCCCGCGCGGGTGAGCGCATCTTGTCAACGAATGTGAACTCCGCCAATCACCTGGGTCCGGCCGATCGAAGAGCCGACCATTCGCGCTTCGTGCAGCGCGTGCGGCGCCGTTTCTCGGCCGAACTGGACTGTCTGCCGCCCGGCGCCCCCGTCAAGGCGGACATGGCGCGGTGCTTCGATGCCCTGCGCAACCAAGGGATGGCGGTGCCGGCAGCGCTGCGGGTCCTGCGCCAGCTGGTGCTCGAGCGCCTCGTGGTGGTCGACTGCGAGCGGAACGCGCCGCTTGGCGAGGTGACCCGCGCCGTGACCGAACTGGCCGAGTTCGCGCTGGACCAGGCCTGCCGCCTGGCCTTCGAGGAACTGGACACGCTGCATGGTGCACCGGTGGCAGCCAGCTCCGGCCAGCGGGCGCAGCTCTGGGTCATCGGCATGGGCAAGCTGGGCGCGCGTGAACTCAACGTGTCCAGCGACATCGACCTGATCTACGTGTACGACCAGGACGGCGAAACCGCCGGCAATGCCGAGGGCCGCCTTCGCGTGAGCAATCACGAGTACTTCGCCAAGGCGGTCAAGCACATCTACCAGACCGTGGGCGAAACCACCGAGCATGGTTGCGTGTTTCGCGTCGATCTGGCGCTGCGCCCGAACGGGAACTCGGGACCGAGCGTGGTGTCGCTCGGTGCGCTGGAAGAGTACTTCCTGGTGCAGGGGCGCGAATGGGAGCGCTTTGCCTGGCTCAAGAGCCGCGTGATTGCGCCCGCCAGCGCGCTGGCCGTGCCGGGCCTGCAGGCGCTGCGGGCCACGGTGCTGCCGTTCGTGTTCAGGCGCTACCTCGACTATGGTGTGTTCGAGGCGCTGCGTGTGCTGCACCGCCAGATTCGCGAGCACGCCTCGCGCAGGGCCGCCGGCAACCCAGGCCGGGCCAACGACGTCAAGCTGTCGCGCGGCGGCATTCGCGAGATCGAGTTCACCGTGCAACTGCTGCAGGTGGTGCGCGGCGGTCAGTTTCCCGAGCTTCGCACGCGGCCCACGCTGGGCGCGCTGCAACGGGTGAGCAAGGCTGGCCTCATGCCCGCCGACAAGGCCGATGCGCTGGCGCGCGCCTACGAATTCCTGCGCAAGGTGGAGCACCGGATCCAGTACCTGGACGACCAGCAGACGCACCTGATGCCCGAGCGCGACGAAGACCTGGCTTGGCTCGCGGCCACCATGGGCTTCGCCAACACCTGCGCGTTCCTGCACGCGCTGGACGCGCACCGCGAGGTGGTGGCCGAGGAGTTCGACATCCTGCTCGGCGGGGCAGGCCAGGGCACGTGCCGCGGCAAGGGGTGCAGCGGCAACGGGACGCGCAGCCCGGACGATCTCGGTGCCGTGCTGGCCCACTTGCCCGAGGCGCTGGCGGCGCGTGTTCAGCTGTGGCAGGCGCATCCGCGCGTGCTGGCCCTGCGCGAAGACACCCGGCAGCGGCTGGTGCGGCTGGTGCAGCGCACGGGGGCCTGGATCGACGAGGGGCGGGTGAGCGAGCTGGCCGCGCTGCGGATGACCGACTGGATCGAACCCCTCCTGCGCCGGGAAAGCTATCTGGCCTTGCTGCAGGAGCGACCCTCGGTGCACGAGCGGATGCTTCGCCTGTTCGGCGCCGCCAGGTGGCCTGCGCGCTACCTGGTGCAGCACCCGGGCGTCATCGACGAACTGGCCAGCCAGCAGTTGCTGGCCGAGCGGTTCGATGCCGATGCGTTCGAGGCCGAGTGCGAATCGCGCAGGGCTTCGTTGCGCACCACCGGTGAAGACGACGAGGAAACCCTGCTCAACCTGCTGCGCCGCGCCCACCATGCCGAGGTGTTCCGAACCCTGGCGCGCGACGTGGAAGGTGTGCTCACGGTGGAGCAGGTGGCCGACGACCTGTCGGCCCTGGCGGACGCGGTGCTGCGCCTGACGGCACGCTGGTGCTGGGCGCGGCTCAAGAACCACCACCGCGACACACCGGCGTTCGCGATCATCGGGTACGGCAAGCTGGGCGGCAAGGAGCTGGGTTACGGCAGCGACCTGGACATCGTGTTCGTGTATGAGGACGAGCACGAAAACGCGGGCGAGATCTACGCCGCGTTCGTGCGCAAGATGATCAACTGGCTGACGGTCAAGACGGGCGAGGGCGATCTGTTCGAGATCGACACCGCGCTTCGCCCCAACGGAAATTCGGGCTTGCTGGTCACCAGCTTCGAGGCCTTCGAGAAATACCAGACCCAGCGCGGCAGCAACACCGCCTGGACCTGGGAGCACCAGGCCATGACACGGGCGCGCTTCGTGCTCGGCAGCGCCGGTCTGGCGGGCCGATTCGATGCCGTGCGCGAGGCCGTGATCACCGCGCCGCGCGATGCGACCGCGCTGGGCGGCGAGATCGTGGCGATGCGCGAGAAGGTGCGCGCGGCGCACCCGGTGCGGAGCGGACGCTTCGACATCAAGCACAGTGCGGGCGGCATGGTCGATGTCGAATTCGTGGTGCAGTACCTGGTGCTGATGCATTCGCACGCGCACCCCGAGTTGCGGGCCAACGCCGGAAACATCAACCTGCTGCGGCGCGCCGAAGCCGCCGGCTTGCTGCCGGCGGGCATGGGTGAGGCCGCCGCCAGCGCCTACCGCCGCCTGCGCCAGGTGCAACACCGCGCGCGGCTCGACGAAGCGCCCACTCAGGTGGAGACCGGCGAGCTGCAGGCCGAAGCCGAGGCAGTGGGCAGGCTCTGGCAACACGTGCTCGGGTCCGTGCCGCCGGCATGAGGGGACCGCGCACCTGGCTGCTGCTGTGCGCCGTGCACGGCGTGATCAGCATGATCCTTTGGTGGGCGCGCGAGCCGGCGGTGCAGGCCCTCATCTGGCGGGCCGATGAATGGCACGCAAGCCCGTGGACGCTGTGGACCAGCGCCTGGGTTCACCTGAACACACCGCACCTGATCGGCAACCAGCTGGCGCTTGGCGCGCTCACCGCCGCCGGCTGGGTGTTGCGTCCACCGCCCTCGGCGACGCTGGCCTGGGCGTTGAGCTGGCCGCTGGTGCAGGTGTCCTTGATGGCGTGGCCGCACGTGGGATATGCCGTTGGCCTTTCGGGATTGCTTCACGCCGGTACCGCTGTGCTGGCGCTGCACCTGCTGCTGGGACCGGTGCCCCGCGGACTGAAGCCCTGGGGCGGCTTGCTGCTGGGCGGGCTGTTCCTGAAATTGCTTATCGAGCAGGCCTGGACCCGGCCGGTGATCTGGGATCCGGGCAACGAAATGTCGGTGGTGCAGGCCGCCCACCTGTGCGGGGTGGGCTGGGGCCTGCTGCTGGGACTCCTCAGCGCGCTGCGGTCGCGCCGGGCGCGCTGATCACGCGGCGGCGGGATCGGGCTGCGCGCCGGTGGCCAGCGACTTGCGGAAGCGGTTGAGCTCCTGGACCGACTTGAAGCTGTTGTCCATCAACAGGCTCAGGTTGTGCAGGATGCGGTCCACGACCTTGCTTTCCCAGGCGGCGTCGAAGGCGATCTGCTTGTCCAGCCAGTGCTCCAGCCATTCGGGGTTGGGCAGCCGGCTCTGGATCGTGTCGTTGGGGAACAGCGCCTTGTTGACGTGCAGATTGGTGGGGTGCAGTGCCTGCGCGGTGCGGCGGGCGCTGGCCATCAGCACGCCCACCTTGGCAAAGGCCGAGCGGGCTTCATCGCCGAACCGGTTGATGGCGCGCTTCATGTAGCGCAGGTAGGCGCCGCCGTGGCGGGCTTCATCCTGGCTGAGCGTGGTGTAGATGTGTTTGATGACCGGCTCGGTGTGCCATTCGGCCGCGCGGCGGTACCAGTGGTTGAGCCGGATCTCGCCGCAAAAATGGAGCATGAGCGTCTCGAGGGCCGGGGCGGGATCGAACTCGAAACGGATTTCGTGCAGTTCCTGCTCGGTGGGCACCAGCTCGGGCCGAAAGCGCCGCAGGTATTCCATCAGCACCAGCGAGTGCTTCTGCTCCTCGAAGAACCAGATCGACATGAAGGCCGAGAAGTCCGAGTCGTCGCGGTTGTCGCGCAGGAACATCTCGGTGGCAGGCAGGGCAGCCCACTCGGTGATGGCGTTCATCTTGATCGTCTGCGCCTGCTCGTCGGTGAGGCTGGCTGCATCGAATTGCGCCCAGGGGATGTCCTTGTCCATGTCCCAACGGACGGATTCGAGTTGTTTGAACAGTTCGGGGTACAGCATGGTCTTCTCGGGGTGGCCGCGAATATTGTAGGCGGGGGCTGTTTCAATGCGTCACAAATCCGACAGCCGCGCCAATGTGGCTGCGGCCTGCGCACGGAGGGACTCTCTTTCGGCGGGGGGCAGTCGCTGCAGGTTCTTCACCATCAGCGCGGTTCGCGGTCCGGCGGCCAGTTCGGTCTCGTGCCGATCCAGGAAGTTCCAGTACAGCGTGGTGAAAGGGCAGGCGCGTTCGCCGGTTTTCTCGGTGGGGCGGTACCGGCATTGCTGACAGTGGTTGCTCATGCGCTGGATGTAGGCGCCGCTGGCCACATAAGGTTTGCTGGTGAACCGCCCGCCGTTGGCGAACAGCGCCATGCCGGCAACGTTGGGCAGCTCCACCCATTCGACCGCGTCCACGTAGACGGCGAGGTACCAGTCGGCCACCTGCCTGGGGTCGATCTCCGCCAGCAGCGCGAACTGGCCGGTGAGCATCAGCCGCTGGATGTGGTGCGCATAACCATGCTCGAGCGTCTGGGTGATGGCATCGCGCAGGCACGCCATGCCGGTCTGGCCGGTCCAGTACCAGGCGGGCAGCTTGCGAGTGTGGCCGTAGTGGTTGGCCTCGCGCAGGTCGGGCATGTCCAGCCAGTAGACCCCGCGGATGAATTCGCGCCAGCCCAGCACCTGGCGAATGAACCCCTCGACCGAGGCAATCGGCAGGCCCCGTTCGCGGTGCGCGGCTTCGGCCGCGGCGATCACGTCTCGCGGATCGATCAGGTGCAGGTTGAGGGCCACCGACAGCAGAGAATGCCAGCCAAACGGGGTGTCCGTCCACATGGCGTCCTGATAGTCGCCGAAGCGGGCGAGGCGGTGGTCGACAAATCGGCGCAGCGCCACACGCGCCTGATCGGCCGTGACCGGCCAGGCGAAGTGCTCGAGCGAGCCGGGGTGGTCGGGGAACCGCCGGGACACCAGGTCGAGCACCTCGCGGGTGATGGCGTCGGGCTCGAACCGGGCGGGCGGCTCGATGTCGCCCGGGCCGCCCTTCGGGTAGGCCTTGCGGTTTTCGGCGTCGTGGTTCCAGGTGCCGCCCAGCGGCTCGGCACCGTCCATGAGCACGCCGTGTTCACGCCGCATCTCGCGGTAGAAGAATTCCATGCGCCACTCCTTGCGGCCGCGCGCCCAACGGGCAAAACGCGCTTTGCTGCAAAGGAAATGCGTGTCTTCGAGCGTGCGCAGCGGCACGCCGGTGCGGCGGGCCACGGCGGCGATGTCCTGCTGCAGCCGCCATTCGCCGGGTTCGCACATCCACAGGGCCTGTGGTGCGTGCGTGCCCAGCTCGCGGGCCAGTCGCTCGGGCAGATCGAGCAGGTCGGCATGGCCAGGGTCGTCGATGTCGACGTAGCGCAGCGGCCAGCCGCGCTCGCACAGCGCATCCCGGAAATGGCGCATGGCCGACAGGAACAGCGCAATGCGGGCGCGGTGGCTCCAGACCAGGGTCGATTCGCCCGGCGCCTCGATCATCAGCACCAGGTCCTGCGCGGGATCGAAGTCCTGCAGGGCGGGGTTGTCGAACCAGAGCTGGTCGCCCAGCACGAGCACGGTGCGCCGCGGCGTCACGGAGACCCCTGCGCGCCCGCACGGCGGCAGCGTTCGCTGCAGTACTTCACCTGGGCCCAGTTGTCGGCCCACTTGCGGCGCCAGGTCATGGGCCTGCCGCACGCCGCGCAAGGTTTGCTGGGCAAGGCGGCCTTGTTGCCCTTGAAGCCGCGCACCTCCTTCATGCGGCAACGGGTGCGGACTCGGCCCGCCAGCGCGCCACCGCCACCGGGATGTCCTGAAGGCGGGGCAGGGGCCAGTGGACGCGCTCCTGACCCCTCGGTTTGCGCGCCACCGCGCTGCACTGGCCGCCGGCCCAGATCTGAACGCTGTCGGGCAACTGCGTGCGAAGCCGCTGCAGAACGGCCTGCGTGTCACGCGGCGACTGCATGGCGGAAAAGCTGAGCGCCACCACGTCGGCACGACCGGCCTCGGCGGCGCGGACGATGTCGGGCACCGGCGTCTGCACGCCCAGGGGCACGGTCTCGCAGCCTTCGAGCACCAGCAGGCATTCGGCCATCAGCAGGCCCAGGCCATGCACCTCGCCAGGCACGGTGGTCAGCAAGACGCGGGGTGGGGCCGGGCGGCGCGACGCCTCGGTGTGCGCCATGGCCTGCCGGAGCACCTGCTGAACGGCCTCGGTGAACAAATGCTCCTCGAAAACGGCCAGGTTGCCGTCGAGCCAGGCCTGCCCGACCCGAACGGTCAGCGGCGCGACCGTTTCGATCACGGTTCGGGACAGTCCGATCGTGCGCCAGCGAAGGTCGAGGGCCTGGCGAAGGCCAGCGACATCCTGCCGGTGCAGCATGCCGAGCCAGTCCGGCTCGTCGGCGTCGATCGGGGGCGGCGTGCCCTGAATCCGGCGCGCCGGCTCGCGCGTACCCAGTTCCAGCAGATCCGTCAGGGGCATGCCCACCACGCGGCCGGGCCGGTGACCCGCGTCGATCAAGCGGCGCACGTGGCGCAGCCGGGTCAGGTCCTCGTCGCTGTACCGGCGCTCGCCCTGCGCATCGCGCACCGGCTGCGGGAAGCCGTAACGGCGCTCCCAGACGCGCAGGGTGTCCTTGGCCAGCCCGGTGTCGCGTTCGACGTCGGCGATGCTGAGCCAGCCATTGACGCGATCGGGGTGGTTTGTCATGGACAAGATACGGAAGAGAGGGCAGATTATGGACAGATGCACCGCGCCGACAGCCCCTGGGGTCGCCATGCCCGACCGGCGTTGCGGGTCGGCAGTCGTCAAATCCACACACGTTTCATGGTTTTTGACTGATTCTGCTGGACCAAAACGCGACTGATTGGTCACAATAAGACTAGACAGTTCATATTCGATGAAAACCACCCTTCGCCCAGCCATGACGAACACGCAAAACCCGAGGAACTTCTTGCCGATTCAGGCGCTCGGAGCAGTTGTGTCGGCGAGGGAGCTTTTGTCCGACCCCCGTTTTCTGCTGCGAAGCCTTCCCGGCCTTCCTGGCCGGGATGAAATCCCGAGGCGCTTCTCCTCCTCCTCCCTCCCTCCCTTGTTCGTTTCGGGGCGCTTCGCAGCTTTTTGTCTTACCCACCACCGGACGCTTCCGGTGGTGCGAGCCTGAGGTCCGACATGTACAAGGACCTCCAATCCACTTCACCCATGGGTGGTTCCGGCGCCCCGCGCCGGGTGGCCATCGTCGGCTCGGGCATCTCGGGCCTCGCCGCTGCGCACACCCTCCAGGGCCTGGCCGATGTCACCCTGTTCGAGGCCGGTGACTGGTTCGGCGGTCACACCCACACGGTCGACGTGACGCTGCCGGACGAACGCGGCGTGCCCACCACCTTCGGCGTCGACACCGGCTTCCTCGTGCTCAACGAGCGCACCTACCCGAACCTGCTGGCGCTCTTAGCGCAGCTTGGCGTGCCGGTGGCCAAGTCGGACATGTCGTTTTCAGTGCAGGTGCCGGGGGCGGGCTCCGGGGGCCGCGCGCTGGAGTGGAGCGGCAGCAGCCTCTCCACCGTGTTCGCCCAACGCCGCAACCTGCTCAACCCGCGCTTCTGGCGCCTGCTCGCCGACATCGTGCGCTTCAACCGCGAGTGCACCCGCCTGGCAGAGCGCGGCGACGATCTGCAGCCCGACAGCCCGCTGCTGCAGCCCCTGGGGGAATTCCTCCAGGCGCAGGGCTTTTCCCCTGAATTCCGGGACTGGTATTTCCTGCCCATGCTGGGCTGCATCTGGAGTTGCCCCACCGACCAGATGCTGCGCTTCCCCGTGGCGACGATGATCCGCTTCTGCCACAACCATGGACTGATTCAGGTGAGCAACCGGCCCCAGTGGTACACGGTGGCCGGCGGCGCACGGCAGTATGTCGAGAAGATCGTGGCCGGTGTGTCCGATGCCCGACTGGCGACGCCGGTGCACCAGATCTCCCGCGATGCGCAGGGCGTGCGCGTGGTCACGCAGGGCAGGGTCGAGCGGTTCGACGCGGTGGTGCTGGCCTGCCACACCGACCAGTCGCTGCGCCTGCTGGGCGGCGAGGCCAGCGCCGACGAGCGCGACGTGCTGGGCGCGATCCGCTACCAGCCCAACCGGGCCGTGCTGCACACCGACACCTCGGTGCTGCCCGACAACCGGCGCGCCTGGGCTTCGTGGAACTACGAGCGTGCCGCCAGCGAACAGGACGAATCTGCCCGCGTGTGCCTTCACTACCTGCTGAACCGCCTGCAGCCTTTGCCGGTGCAGCAGCCCGTGGTGGTGTCGCTGAACCCGAAGGGGGACATCGATCCGCGCACCATCATCGGCGCGTGGGACTACGACCACCCCGTGTTCGATCTTGGCGCCATCCATGCGCAATCGCGTGTGCCTGCCATGCAGGGCCGCATGAACACCTGGTACGCCGGCGCGTGGTGCGGATACGGCTTCCACGAGGATGGCCTGAAGGCCGGCCTGCACGCGGCACGTTCGCTGATCGACCACTTCGGTCTGGTGCCGCGCGCCGACCGCGGGCAAGCCCTGCGCGCGGCACTGCCGGGGGTGCTGGCTTGAACATGCAGGCGCTGCAACTGGTCAACGCCGCGCCCGTGGCGTTGATCGGCTTCGGCCAGGTGCGCCACACACGGACAAGACCGCGCCGCAACGCCTTTGCCTACCCGACCTATTTCCTGATGCTGCCCATGCGCAGCCTGCGCCAGCACGGCCCGGGTGAACTGGCGCGCAACCGCCCCACCCTGCTCGGGTTCCATGACCGCGATCATGGCGACGGTCGGGCCGACTCCCTGGCCTGGCTGGAGGAACTGCTGGCCTCGCATGGCATCGACGACGCCGATGGCGAGGTCTGGCTGCACACCTACCCGAGGGTGTTCGGCTATGTGTTCAAGCCCGTGAGCTTCTGGTATTGCCACCGGGCAGACGGCACCTTGCGTGCGGTGTTGGCCGAGGTCAACAACACGTTCGGCGAACGGCATTGCTACCTGCTGGACGAACCGAGGTACGGCGTGCCTTGTGAAGCGGCCAAGGTGTTCCATGTGTCCCCCTTCTGTCCCGTGCGGGGCCGCTACCGCTTCGTGTTCATGCGCACCGAGCGGCCTGGCACGGTGGGCGAGCACCCGCGCACCGTGGCTCGCATCGATTACTTCGACGACGAAACCGAGCCGGCGCCGCTCCTCAACACCAGCGTGAGCGGAGAACTGGTGGCGCTGGACGCACAGGCGCGCCAGCGCGCCCTGTGGTCCTACCCCGCCATGACATTCGGCGTGGTCGCGCGCATCCACTGGCAGGCCATCCGCCTTTGGTTCAAGCGTGCTCCCTTTTTCCGTCAACCGCCCGCACCGGGCGAATTCGTGACTGCCACCGTGCAGCGACCTTCGTGAGATGGCAACGCCCATGAGCAATTCCACCACCGCCGAGCGCCAACCCGCCGGCTTTGCCCTGCCCCGCAACGCACCTGCCTCGGCCCGCAGCGTGCTGCAATTGCTGCAGCGCCTGATGCACGGCAGCCTGACCGTCACCTTGCCCGATGGCACGGTGCAGCGCTTCGGGTCGGTGGGGGGCGCACATGCCAGCATCCAGCTGCACAACTGGAACGTCTGCCCGGCGGTGATCAAGTCGGGCGACATCGGGTTTGCCGAAACCTTCATTGCAGGCGACTGGAGCACTCCCAACCTGACCCACCTGCTCGAGGTGATGCTGCTCAACCGCCGCGAGGTGGAAGACGTGATCTACGGCAGCTGGCTCGGCCGGCTGGCTTACCGCGTCAAGCACCTGCTCAACCGCAACAACAAGGCCAACAGCCGCAAGAACATTCATGCCCACTACGACCTGGGCAATGCGTTCTACGACCTCTGGCTCGACAGCACGAAGAACTATTCGTCGGCGTGGTTCGAGACGCCCGACCTGTCGATGGAAGAAGCCCAGCACGCCAAGGTGCGCCGTGCATTGCGGCTGGCGGGCGTGAAGCCGGGTGACCGCGTGCTCGAGATCGGCTGCGGCTGGGGTGCACTGGCCGAGAAGGCCACCACCGAGTTCGACGCCTCGGTCGTCGGCGTGACGCTGTCGACGGAACAGCTGAGCCACGCCAACGAACGCATGCAGCGCATTGGTGCCGACGCGCGTGCCGACCTGCGGCTGCAGGACTACCGGGACATCGACGATCCTCCGTTCGACGCCATCTGCTCGATCGAAATGGTGGAAGCGGTGGGCCGCGAGTACTGGCCAACCTACTTCCAGGCGGTGGCACGGCTGCTCAAGCCGGGCGGACGCGCGTGCATCCAGAGCATCGTCATCGACGACGCGCACTTCGACCGGTATGTGCGTGGCACCGACTTCATCCAGCAGTACGTGTTCCCAGGCGGCTGCCTGCCATGCCCCAGCGAGTTCCGCGCACAGGCCGCCAAAGCAGGGCTTGAAGTGGTGGACGAATTCGCGTTTGGTCAGGACTACGCGCGCACCCTGCGCCACTGGCGCGAGCGCTTCCTGCATGAGCAGAAAGCGGTGCTTGAGCTGGGCTTCGACGAACGCTTTCTGAGAATCTGGGAGTTCTACCTGGCGTACTGCGAGGCCGCCTTTTCACAGGGCAGCACTGACGTGGTGCAGTACACGCTTCGCAAGCCCGCCTGAGGCCCACCACCATGCTGCGCACCTCCCTGAACCTGATACTCGCCGCCTTGCTGGCGGCACCGGTGTGGGCGAACACGCCCGAACCCACGGTGACGGCGGCGCTGCAGGACAAGGCGCCGGTGGGCAAGGCCCGTCTGCGCGTGTGGGGATTCAGCGTTTACGACGCCACGCTGTATGCACGCCCCGGGTTCGATGCACAGCGGTTCGGCGAGCAGCGCTTTGCGCTGGAACTGGCCTACCTGCGCGAGTTCGAGGGTGCTGACATCGCGGAGCGCTCGCTGCAGGAGATGCAGGGACAGGCTGCGCTGGACGGCCCCACCGGGTCGCGTTGGCTGCAGGCCATGAAGGGCCTGTTCCCCAACGTCAAGAGCGGCGACCGGATCACCGGCGTGCACGTGCCCGGTTCGGGCGCCCGCTTCTACCTGAATGGCCGGCTGCTGGGCGCCATCGACGACGACGCCTTCTCGCGCCGGTTCTTTGCGATCTGGCTGTCGCCCGCCACGTCGCAACCCGCCATGCGCGGGGCACTGCTGCAATCGCTGACGGGCAGCGGATCGAGGGCACCATGAGCGCCGACGCGCGACCCGATCCGGCCGCCGCGTTCATCGGCCCCGGGGCGTGGCGCCACGGGCTCTCCTACGGCCTGCTCGGGCTGCCACTCGCCTTCGTGGCGCTGCCGCTGTACGTCATCCTGCCCAACCACTACGCGCGCAACTTTGCTGCACCGCTGGCGGCGCTGGGTGCCGTGTTGCTGGCGGCGCGCCTGGTCGACGCCGTGCTCGACCCGATCATCGGCCGCTGGTGCGACCGGCTGGCCGCGCGCTCGCGGCGCACGTTGCTGGGCGTGGCCGGCGTCAATGCCATCGTGCTGGTGCTGGGGTTGTGGGGCCTTCTGTTTCCGCCGCCTGCCGTGGTGGCCGAGGGCACCGCGGCCCTGCTGACCTGGGCCGGTGTGCTCATGGCCATTGCCTACACCGCGTACAGCGTGGTGGCGGTGGCGCACCAGGCCTGGGGGGCCAGGCTGGGCGGCACCGAGGTGCAACGCAGCCGGGTGGTCGCTTGGCGCGAGGCCCTGGCCCTGGTCGGTGTGCTGGTGGCCGCGGTGTTGCCCACCGCCGCCGGCCTGGGCGCCACTGTGGTCACCTTCGCCGTGCTGCTGGCATTGGGCTGGTGGGCATGGACGCGCAGCATCGCCCCGATCGATCACCGCGTGGTGCAGATCGGCCAGGGCGCATCCCCGCTGCGCCAGGGCGCATTCCTGCGGCTGTTGACGGTGTTCGTGATCAACGGCACCGCCAGCGCGGTGCCCGCCACGCTGGTGCTGTTCTTCGTGCAGGACCGCCTGCAGGCCAGCGCCAGCATCGAACCCGCGTTTCTGGCCACCTATTTCCTCAGCGCCGCGCTGTCGATTCCCCTCTGGGTGCGGTTGGTGCCGCGCTTCGGTCTGGCGCGCACCTGGCTGGCCGGCATGTTGCTGGCTGTGGTCACGTTCGTGTGGGCCGCCACGCTGGGCCAGGGCGACATCGCCGCTTTTCTTGTGGTGTGCGCCCTGTCGGGCATCGCGCTGGGCACCGATCTCACACTGCCGGGCGCCATGCTGTCCGGACTGATCGGCCAGCTCGGCGAGCGCGGCCAGCGCGAGGGGGCCTATTTCGGCTGGTGGAGTTTTGCCGGCAAGTTCAACCTGGCGCTGGCGGCCGGGCTGGCATTGCCGCTGCTGGCCTGGTTCGGCTACGAGCCCGGTGCCCGCGACCCCGAAGCCCTGCGCACGCTGACCATCGCCTATTGCCTGCTGCCGTGCGCGCTCAAGCTGGCCGCGGCCGCTGCGCTTCAGATTCTTGTCATCCGCGGGCCGCAACCGGCTGCCATGCGCCCCGCCACCCACCCCTGAGGAACACCATGCAAAGACGACTGCTGCTCACCGCCTCCATGGCCACTGGTGCTACGGTGCTGGCGGGTTGTGCCGGCCCCCAGATCAATGACTACGCGGGTCAGAAGCCCGATCTCGACCTGCGCCGCTATTTCAATGGCGTGCTGGATGCCTACGGCGTGTTCACCGACCGCTCGGGCAAGGTGGTCCGCCGCTTCACGGTGGTGATGAACTGCACCTGGAATGGCGATCAGGGCGTGCTGGACGAAGACTTCATCTACTCGGATGGCGAGAAGCAGAAGCGCATCTGGCGCCTGCGCCACCTGGGCAACGGCGAATACGTGGGCACGGCCGACGACGTGAAGGGCGAAGCTCGCGGACGCACCGCCGGCAACGCCTTCCGCTGGGGCTACACGCTGATGCTGCCGGTGGATGGCAAGACCTGGGAGGTGCAGTTCGACGACTGGATGTACCTCATGGACGACCGCGTGATGCTGAACAAGGCCGAGATGAGCAAGTTCGGCGTCCGCCTGGGCGAAGTCACCCTGAGTTTCGTGAAGCGATCGACATGAACAGCACACCGGCCACCATTGAACGCACCACCGAGTCCCGAGCCGCGGTGACCAGACCGCGCGGACTGTTTGCGCCCATGAACCCACCGATCACCGACTGGCGCGGACTGCGGGTCTGGCTGGTGGGTGCGTCCAGCGGCATTGGTGCCGCCACGGCCCACGCCTTGCACGAACGCGGCGCGCAGGTGCTGCTGTCGGCCCGCGGGGCTGCCGCGCTGGACGGATTCGTGAAGGACCATCCGGGCGCCCAGGCCTGGCCACTCGACGTGACCGACGAAGCGGCGGTGGCCAGCACCGCCCGCGCCATCCTCACACAGGGACCTGTCGATGTCATGGTGTATTGCGCCGGGCACTACCGCGAAATGCGCGCCACCGCCATGGACATGGCCGACCTCAAGAAACACCTGGACATCAACTACGTCGGGGCCCTGCACGTGCTGAACGCGCTCGTGCCGGCCATGGTGGCCCGGGGTCAGGGTCACCTGAGTCTGATCAGCAGCGTGGCGGGATTCCGGGGCCTGCCCAAGGGTCTGGCCTACGGGCCGACCAAGGCCGCCCTCACCCACTTGGGCGAAGGGCTGTACCTCGACCTGGCCCCGCTTGGCGTGGGGGTGAGCGTGGTGCACCCAGGGTTCGTGCAGACCCCGCTGACAGCGCAGAACGACTTCAGCATGCCCGCACTGATCACCCCCGATGTCGCGGCCCATGCCATGCTGGCCGACTGGGCCGCGGGGCGATTCGAGATCCACTTCCCCAAGCGCTTCACGCGCTGGATGAAGCTCTTGAGGCTGCTGCCCTACCGGGCCTGCTTTGCCTTGGTGCGACGGGCCACGGGGCTGTGATGGACCACCGGACAACGGTCGATCGCATCGTGGACTTCTTCGAGACCCTGTCGCCCGAGCGGCTGGCAACGCTGGACGCCGTCTACGCCGACGACGCGAGGTTCAAGGACCCGTTCAACGAGGTGCGGGGTGTCCCCGCCATCCGCCGCGTGTTCGAGCACATGTACGTCAGCCTGCACGAACCTCGCTTCGTCGTGACCCAGCGTGTCGTCGACGGCGCCCAGTGTTTTCTGGTTTGGGAATTCCGCTTCCGCATGCGGCGCTTCGACACACGAACAGAACAGGTGATCCGCGGCGGCTCACACCTGCTGCTGGCCTCCGACGGGCGCATTGCCGAGCACCGCGACTACTGGGATGCGGCCGAAGAGCTGTATGAAAAGCTGCCTTTGATCGGTGGCCTGATGCGCTGGCTGAAAGCGCGGGCCAACGGCTGACGCCGCTGGCTCAGTCGGGCTTCGAATCGATGAAGCTCTGACGCTGCACCAGCTTGTCGCTCAGGCGGGCGAGGTTGGGATGGCCCGTGCGCCAGTCGATGACCGGGAAGCGGAAATCAAGGTAGCCGAGCGCGCAACCCACCGCCACATCGGAGAGGCTGAAGTGAATGCCGGAGCAGAAGGGCTTGTCGCCCAGGCCCTGGCTCATCGAGCGCAAAGCCGCGTGGATCTTGGACAGCTGTCGGTCGATCCACGCCTGGCTGCGCTGTTCGGCGGTGCGGCCGGCCCAGGTGGCTTCCAGACGCGCGAGGATGGCGGCGTCGAGCACGCCGTCGGCCAGGGCCTCCCAGGTCTTGACTTCGGCGCGTTCGCGGCCGCTGGGCGGAATCAGCTTGCCCACCGGTGAAAGGCCGTCGAGGTATTCCACGATGACCCGCGAATCGAACACCGCCTCGCCACCTTCCATCACCAGACACGGCACCTTGCCGAGCGGATTCGAGGCGCCGATGGTGGTCTCGGGTTTCCACACGTCTTCTTGTATGAACTGGTAGTCCAGTTTCTTCTCGGCCATGACGATGCGGACTTTGCGCACGTAGGGGCTGGTGACGGCACCGATGAGTTTCATGGTCTGTGGGGCTTCGGGGATCGGGGGGCGATTTTAGCCAGCGCTGCGGCACGCCCGCGGTGCGAACGGGCTTGGGGCAGGCGTCCACCCCGCCCACTCCTACAATTGCGGGATGGTTCCGACCCCTGCCACCGCCTCTGCGGCCACCGCCCGCGCCGATCTCTCCCCGATTTCCGCCCTGTCGCCGCTGGACGGCCGGTACGCCGGGCGCCTGGCCGCCTTGCGGCCGTTCATGAGCGAACTGGGCTACATGCACCGCCGCGTGCAGGTCGAGATCGCGTGGTTCATCGCGCTCTCGGACGCCGGTTTCGCCGAGTTCAAGCCACTGTCACCCGGTGCACGCACTTACTTGCTGGGCCTGGTGAAGAACTTCAGCGAGGCCGATGGCGAGGCCATCAAGGCGATCGAGAAAACCACCAACCACGACGTCAAGGCGGTCGAGTACTGGATCAAGTCGAAGTTCGAGGCGCGGCCCGAGCTGGAGCGAGCGGCCGAGTTCGTGCACTTTGCGTGCACCAGCGAAGACATCAACAACACCAGCCACGCGCTGCAGCTCAAGGGCTCGCGCGAACAGGTGTTGCTGCCCGCACTGGACGCGGTGATCACCCGGCTGCGCGAAATGGCCCACGCCATGGCCGCCGTGCCCATGCTGAGCCGCACGCATGGCCAGACGGCCAGCCCCACCACGGTCGGCAAGGAACTGGCCAACGTGGTGGTTCGGTTGACGGCGGCACGCGAGCGCATTGCCGGCGTGAAGCTGCTGGGCAAGATGAACGGCGCCGTGGGCAACTACAACGCCCACCTGGCGGCGTGGCCCGACTTCGACTGGGAGGCTTTCAGCCGCACGGTGGTGGAAACGCCGGAGCCGCTGGGACTGGGCCTGACGTTCCAGCCCTACAGCATCCAGATCGAGCCACACGATTACATGGCCGAGCTGTTCGACGCCGTGGCCCGCACCAACACCATCCTGATCGACCTGGCGCGCGACATCTGGGGCTATGTGAGCCTGGGGTACTTCAAGCAGAAGCTCAAGGCGGGCGAGATCGGTTCGTCGACCATGCCGCACAAGGTCAATCCGATCGACTTTGAAAACGCCGAGGGCAACCTGGGCCTGGCCAACGCGCTGCTGCGCCACCTGAGCGAGAAGCTGCCCATCAGCCGCTGGCAGCGCGACCTGACCGACTCGACCGTGCTGCGCAACATGGGCGTGGCCATGGGCTACGCCGTGCTGGCTTACCACGCGCTCGGCGTGGGCCTGAACAAGCTCGAGCTCAATGAAGAGGCCACCGCCGGCGATCTGGACGCATCCTGGGAGGTGCTGGCCGAGGCCATCCAGACCGTGATGCGCCGTTACGGCGTGGCGGGTGCCTACGAAAAGCTGAAGGAAGTGACGCGCGGCAAGTCGGTGACGGCCGAGGCGCTGCACGGGCTCATCCGCAGCCTGGACATTCCGCAAGCCGAGAAGGACCGTCTGCTGGCCATGACGCCCGCCACCTACATCGGCAAGGCCATCGAACTGGCCCGTCGGGTCTGATCAGCCCCGAGCCCGTTCCCGGTAGCGGTTGAAGCGCCATGCATCACCCTCGATGGTGATGCGCCTCCAGCTCGCCCGCTTTTCGCCGGGCGACATCTCGGTCCAGCGCTGCACTTCGTCGAAGGTGCGGCCGCAGCCCTTGCACACCGCATCGCCCTGGCTGGTGGAGCAGATCGCGATGCAGGGCGTGTCGGGTGTGGTGTCGTACCAGGCCAGCCATGCCTGTCGGGCAGCCGGCGGCAGCGTCGCCTCGTCGGCCTCGGACTCACGCCAGAACACCATCAGCGCATAAACCTCGGCCAACGCGCGGATGGGTGCCGCCAGGGACACCCCGTCGGCCGAAGGTGAGCGCTCGCGCCACCAGTTGATGGCTGCTTCGATGTCGGTGATGTGGATGCCGGCCATGGGGGGCGGATGATAGCCACTCCCGCGTGCCGACTGTGGAAACTGCTTATTCGCGAGCACGTTTCGGCGCAGACCCCGCCGGTACAATTCATTGCTCCCGGAGGGTTCGCCTTTCGTCATTTCGGGCTCACGAACCCACGAGACCTATGGACTTCCTGACTTCGCCCGCTTTCTGGGTGGCACTCGGCCAGATCATCCTCATCGACATCCTGCTGGGTGGCGACAACGCGGTGGTGATCGCACTGGCCTGCCGCAAACTGCCGCCGGCACAGCGCACAAAAGGCATCATCTGGGGCACCGCGGGCGCCATCGTCCTGCGCGTCATCCTGATCTTCTTTGCCATGACGCTGCTGGCACTGCCGCTGCTGAAATTCGTCGGCGCCCTGCTGCTGGTGTGGATCGGCGTAAAGCTGATCGCGCCCGACGAAGACGGCCATGGCGACATCGCCACCAGCGACAAGCTGCTGGCCGCCATCAAGACCATCATCGTCGCCGACCTGGTGATGAGCGTGGACAACGTGATCGCCATCGCCGGCGCCGCGCAGAACGCCGGCGAACACCAGATGCTGCTGGTGGTGCTGGGCCTGTTGATCTCCATCCCCATCATCGTCTGGGGCAGCCAGCTCGTCATCAAGCTCATGGCCCGCTTCCCGGTCATCATCGTCGCTGGCGGGATGTTGCTGGGCTGGATTGCCGGCGGCATGCTGGTGACCGATCCGGTGTTCTCCAACCCCGAGCAGTGGCAGTGGATGGTCAAGCTGCCGCAGGACAGCATGTGGAAGTACAGCGCCTCGGTGGCGGGTGCGCTGCTGGTGCTGGCCATCGGCAAATGGGTGGCTTCGCGCCAGACCCCGCACGAGCCGGCGCAAGGCGCGTGAACCCTTTCATTCAGCCGACCTGACACGATGAAACTGCTTCTTCGGTGGCTGTTGGCGGCATGCGCCCTGTTGCTGGTGGCCTACCTGTACGACGGTGTGCAGGTCCGCAGCTTCACTTCGGCGCTGATCGCTGCGGCCGTCATCGGTCTGTTCTACCTGCTCATCCGACCGGTGCTGGTGATCCTCACGCTGCCGGTCACCGTGGTCACGCTGGGCCTGTTCCTGTTCGTCATCAACGCGCTGCTGTTCTGGGCCGCGGCGTACCTGCTCGACGGTTTTCAGGTGCGCGGTTTCTGGGCTGCCCTGCTGGGCTCGCTCATCTACTCGGTCATCATGGTGGTGGTCGACTCGGCCTTGCGGGGCGCGCGCCTGCGCTGATCCCATCCTGACCGCGCGCCGCAGTCAGCGCCGCTCGTCCTCGCGCAGAGCCTCCTTGAGGCGCTCTTCCACCTGGCGCCGGCGGCTGTCCACGATGGCCAGTTCGATCGGGTCGGCATTGCGCTGCGCTGCGGGCAGGGACTGCGCGGCCTTGAAGCGCTCGAGCGCGCCATCCCAGTCGAAGTGCGCGGCACGCGCCTCGGCGTCCGCGCGCACCGCGCGCAATGTCTGCCCCTGGGCCTGATGGGCACGCGACAGGATCTGCCAGGCAAAAGCGTCGCGCGGTCGCTCGATCACCCAGGGCTGCAGGCGGGCGCTGGCGCGCTGCGGCTGGCCGGTGGCCACCGCCGCCTGCGCACCCAGCAACACCATGCCCCGAGCGCCCGATGCCAGCGCTGCGTCGCGCAGCTCGGCGAGCAACACCGGGTTGGGCGCGGCGCCGGGCGACAGCATCAGTTCCAGTGCGAGTGCATCGGCCATGCCCCGGGCATCGCTGCCGGCGACGGCCGAGCGCAATCGCTGCACCAGATCGGCCGCCTTGGCGGGCTGTCCCAGCCGCTGCGCCGCCAGTGCGCCCGCGTACACCGCTGCAGGTGACGCGTCCGCCCGCTGGGCCTGCTCGGCCCAGGTGGTCCATCGGCGGCTGTCCCGCTCGGACAGTGCACGGGCACGGGCCGATGCCAGCGCATGTGCCGTGGCCGAGGGCAGACCCGCCGCACGCAAGGGCGCGTCGGCCCGCGGGCCCGTCGCCGCCTGCGCCGTGGGCAGCCGGGCCTGCATGTCGGCAATGCGCTCCCCGGTCAGCGGGTGGCTTCGCAAATAAGGAAATGCGCCGTCGTCGTTGAGCCGGGAGGCCTGCTGCAGCTTGTCGAACATGCCGACGAAGCCCTGACCGTCGAAGCCCGCGCCGGTGAGCACGCCAAAACCGATGCGATCGGCCTCGCGCTCCATGTCGCGCGAGAAGTTCAGGGACTGCTGCGCCGCCACCGCCGTGCCGCCGGCAATGGCTGCACCCGCGGCATCCGGGCTGGCGCTGGCCGCCAGAGCGCCCAGGATCATCGCGCCCAGCATCCAGGGCGCCATGCGCTGCTCGTTGGCAATCAGGCGGGCAATGTGCCGCTGCGACACATGGCTGAGCTCGTGCGCCAGCACCGAGGCCAGCTCTTCGGGACGCTCGGTGACCGCCAGCAGGCCCAGGTTGACGCCGAGGTAGCCGCCCGGCAACGCAAAAGCATTGACGCGCCGGTCGCGCGACAGCATCAGTTCCCAGGCCAGCCGCTCGGCCAGCTCGGCGGGCACCTCGCCCCGCTGCCGGGCCGAGGCCAGCAGCGGCTGCCAGAGCTGCTGCAGGTAATCGCCCAGCACCGGGTCGTCGAGGTAGTCGGGGTCCTGGTAGATGCTCCGTGCAATGCGGTCACCCAGGCGCCGTTCGGCCGACAGCGTGAGGTTCTCGCCATCGCCAAGGCTGGGCAGGGCGGCCGCGGGCCCATCGACCCGCGCGGGGCCGTTGCCGACCTGTGCCTGCGATGCGTTCACGGGCCACAGCAGTGCCAGGGACAGCCCGAGGGCAGCCACCGTCGCAACCCGCCCACCTGGCAATCGGAATGGAACCATGCCCGTATGATGCCGCCAACCCCCTCCAGTTCACCACCGCGCGCGTCAAGGGCGCGTGAATCCCGGTTACGCCATGTCACGGAACACGAACGAATCCCCCGCCGAATCGGCTGTGCTGACGCATTTCGATGCCCAGGGCCAGGCACACATGGTCGACGTCGGCGCGAAAGCCAGCACCCGCCGCGTGGCGGTGGCCGAAGGCCGCATTCGGATGCAGCCCGACACCCTGGCCCTGATCGAATCGGGCACCGCGAAGAAAGGCGACGTGCTGGGGGTGGCCCGCCTGGCCGGCATCATGGCCGCCAAGAAAACCAGCGACCTGATCCCCCTGTGCCACCCGATCGCGCTGACCCGCGTGGCGGTGGACTTCGAGATCGAGCGCGACAACCACAGCGTGCGCTGCACCGCGACCACCGAATGCACCGGCCAGACCGGCGTCGAGATGGAAGCCCTCACCGCCGCCAGCGCCGCCCTGCTCACCGTCTACGACATGTGCAAGGCAGTGGATCGGGGGATGGTGATCGAAGGCGTGCGGCTCAGGGAGAAGCGGGGAGGGAAGAGCGGGGATTTCGTGGCGGAGTAGCCGACGGTTCCCCCCAAACACTCCCGCCCTCCTCCTTGTTGCACGACATCGGATTCCCGACTACTCGGGCCGGGCCCTGCCGACACCTGGATCTTCCTTCCATTCGACCGCGCCGAATGCAGGGTTTACTGCCGAGAGGTACCGCCAGCGAGCGGCCATGGCTTCCCTCATGTGCGGCTTCGCAATGATCACGGCCATATCGGCGGCTCGCTGCGCGCCCATTGAATCGCCCTGCTCCATTCGGAGAGTAGCTAGATGCTGGAGCGCAGCAAGCGAGGGGACATGCACGATCGCCTTCTCGAAGGCGTCGACTTCTCCGCTGCTCAAACTCGCGGAGGTGCCCCGAAGCCCGACCAGCATGGCCTCGAACTGATTCAACACCAATGTATCGGGCACATCCATTGGGTGCTCCTTGCCGATACGCGCATGTTCGAATCGCCACGTGTAGAAGGCACTCTCGGCCCGGATGTAGTCATAGACCACCGCGGCAAGCAGACCTCCAAGGACGATTGTCCAAGCAACCACGGCCATTCGAGGAATGGGCCATTGAGGCGCCTGGATCGACACCAGGACCGCACCGGCCATCATGCAAACGGGCAACAGGAAGTAAGCGAATGCCATTGGCAGTTCGACCATTCCATGAATGACCACCGAAAAGATTGCAGCGACATGGATCCACCGATCCCGTTGACCAGGGCTTCGCACGACGCTCCAGAGCACCCAGGCCACCAACGCTGCCGCCAACACCGCCACGGGCAATCCAAACCAGGTGGCGAGGTCGAGGAAAGCATTGTGCGACCAAGTGAACAAGCCCCTGAGGTCGTAGCCCAGCCCACCCGCGGCGAGTTGTGTCAAAAAGCCCTGGTCAAAACCGAAGCCGGTCCATGGATTCGTCAGAGCAGTGGTCAGGTACGCTTGCCATAGAAACAAGCGCGCGGTGGTAAGGTCTCGTTCAAAGGCTCGCGGGCTGGCAGCGGTTTGCACCCCGCTTTGGACACCACCCCCGAGATTCATGAGAAGTAGCGTGATGAAGAAAACGCAAAGGAGCAATAGCAGCCTGTATCGCCAAGGACTAAAGCCTTGAGCAGACCAACCGATGACGAGTGCACCAATCGTCAGGCTGGTGAAGGACAGGTATCCGATGCGTGACCCGGTGATCGCGACCATGAAGGCCAAATAGACGCAGCCAATCAGCCAGATGTTGGGACCCAGCCGATTTCGATGAGCAAACCATCCCAGCGACACTGCACCCAACACCAACAAGGTGGCGGCGTTGTTGGGTTGATTGAGGTTGCCATAAGGCTGGTGCCCGGGGGCCACCTCCTGGATCCACACCCCCATCCATGAGAGCTGCAACCACTGGACCATGAGCAAGAAAGAAGTCCCCAATGCAGCCAGCAAAAACGACAGAAAAAGAAAGTCGCCGAACTGATTAGGGTTCGCCTTACTCCAGTCGCGCCCGAAAACAATCCCCAGTGCCGCTCCGCAGAAATACAGCACGCCCATCAAGGCATGGCCACTGAAGTGGACGATGCCCGACCACCATTGCCAGACGACCATGGCGGCCAACACCAGCAAGAGACCACTGAAAACATCGAGGTGAAAAGAGCCAATCGCGCCACTCGCCCGGCGACGCACCAGCCAAACGACCATCACCAGCAGGAGGACCCCGCCGTGCCATGCGTCCTTGTGAAACGCGATCCAGGGTGGGGAAGCATTCGGCAGCAGCCACGACAGTGCCAGCAGCAACGAAGCCAAAGGCGTCCACAGAGGCAGGTCTTTCATGAACGGTCTCAGACACTTGCAAAAAAAAGAGCCCCTGCCGGGGCTCTTTTGCTTCTCTTGGCCGATCAGCGGCAGCTTGCCGGACGGAAGCGGGTGGGAATCGTGTCGCCCGCGATGCCGCAGTCCCAGGTAACTTGACCGTTGCCCTGCAGGGTACCCTGCATGCTCAGGGTCAGCGTGTCGAAGCGGGGATCGTTGTCGCCGGTGGCAGTGATGGTACCGACAGACGCGCTGTTGCGGGTGTAGGCCACGCCCGCCACCCACTGGGACACTTGGTTGTCCACCGAGAAACTGGCGTTGTCGGGCATCTGGCCTTCGGTCGCGGCGGTTTCGGCGAGCGAGGTACGAGCGGCAGAAATGGCCAAAACGACTTCCGACACGCGGGCGCGCGTGGTGTAGTCTTGGTAAGCCGGCAGCGCCACGGCAGCCAGGATACCGATGATGGCCACCACGATCATCAGTTCGATCAGGGTGAAACCTTTTTGAATCGTACGCTTCATCTACTACTCCTCAGAGGGGGGTTGGGGTTCGGGACGCGATAGTCAGTGCAGATGGCGTGCCAGCCCTTCGGGCCCTGATGAGTGAGAGGTTTGTCACGACGGCCGGCTCGGAGGTGACGTTTCGTGGTCTTTTGCCTGCGTGTCGACCGACAAAATTTGTCGCAGCGACACGAATCGACAAGCTTTGTCACACCTCGAAGACCTGTCCAGCGCTGAGCCAGCGGATTTCGTGGCGTGGCTGCGTGTCCAGTCGCAGGATCTCTTCGACGATGAGCGCGGTCTCGGCCGGCTTGGTGTGGGTGATGTGGATGAGCGGGCGCTGGCCGGGGGCCAGCCGCCTGAGCTCTTGGGCCAGCAGCCCGGGGGCCAGGTGCTGGCTGCGCAGCGCGAGGTCGGTTTCGCGGTCACTGAAGGCGGTCTCGATCACCAGGTGCGCCACCTCGAGCTGGTTGACCCGGTCCCAGAACGCAGGGTTGCGACCGGTGTCGCCGCTGAACACCCAGTGGCTGCCGCCGGCCTGGGCGGCCACGGCAAAACCAGCCGCGGGCACGGTGTGAACCGCCGGCAGCACCTCGATCCGCTTGGCGCCAATCGTCACCACATCGCCCACCTCGAAGGGAACGAAGCGCATCAGGGGCGCATTGGCGCTGGGAATGGTGGTGAAGTCGGGCCAGATGGTGTCGTTGAACAGGTGCCGGCGCAGCGCATCGATGGTGCCCGGCAGGGCATGCACCTGCAGCGGAGGGGCACGCTGAGCCAGCCGGTGCGAGGCCACCGCGTCGAGCATGAGCGGGAGGGCCGCCACGTGGTCGAGGTGGGAGTGGCTGAGCAACACATGGTCGATGCGCCACATCTCGTCGAGGCTGAGATCGCCGACGCCCGTGCCGGCGTCGATGAGGGCATCGTCGTCAAGCAGGAAGGCGGTGGTGCGGCAGCCCTGGGCGATGGCGCCCGAGCAGCCAAGGACGCGGACCCTGGTGGGCATGGTGACCTCGGAAATGAGGGCCACAGCGTACCCGGGGGGCGCCGCCCGGGCTGTGACAAATGTCGCGCTCGGGTCGCCGGCGTGGCGCCCGGGGCCGGGTGTCAGCCCTGGACGAACTGCATCTGCGTGCCGGCCAGCTCGAGCACGTCGCCGTTCTGCAGGTCACGGCCCTCGGTGCCCAGCGGGGCGCCGTTGATGGTGGGCTTGATGGTGCCTTCGACCATCGCGACCACGTAGCCATGCGGGCGGCGGGTGATGGCGGCCACCGCCACGCCCGGCTTGCCGATGGTGGTGACCACCTTGGTGAGCGCGACCTCGCGGCCGGCGGCGGATCCATTGACAACCTTGATGGCGGCCGGGCCGAGGGCGCCGAGGGTGGAATCGGTGGCACCCGACACCACCGACCCGGCGTTGATGACCATGGTCTTCTCGTACGACTCGCCGGCCTCGTGGACGAACTTGATCTTGTACTTGCCGATCTCGATCGTGTCGCCACCCTGCAGTTGCTGCTTCTTGACGGCCTTGCCGTTGACGTAGGTGCCGTTGGTGCTGTTGAGGTCTTCGATGAACACCTCGGAACCGGACATCTGCAGCACGGCGTGTTCGCCGCTCACCGCCAGGTTGTCGATGACGATGTCGTTGTAGGGACGGCGGCCCAGGGTGGTGCGGTCCTTGGTGAGCTGGACCTCTTTGATGACGACGCCGTCGATGGAAACGATCATTTTCGGCATGGCCGACTCCTCTGGGATTCCTGTGAGCGCTTGTTGGGATTCTGGCTGGATTATTGACCGAGCATGCGCGAGAGCAAGCCGCGACGCGTTGTTTTCGCGCGGGCGAGCGTCAGTATCACCGAAATATTGTCGCGGCCACCGGCATCGTTGGCTGCATCCACCAGAGCGGATGCCTTCTCGGTCAGGGTGCCGGCGGTGACCAGGACGGCGGCAATGCGCTCATCGGTGAGCATGTCGTTCAGTCCGTCGGAGCAGAAGAGGTACAGGTCGCCATCCTCCACCCGGTATTCGTTGACTTCCAGCAGCACGGTGTCCTCGACGCCGAGTGCCCGGGTGACGAGGTTGCGGTGGGTGGCGTATTGCGCCTGCTCGACCGAAATCAGGCCGGCGTCGATCTGCTCCTGCAGCAACGAATGGTCGCGGGTCATCTGCACGAATTCGCCGCCGCGCAGGCGGTAGCAGCGGGAGTCGCCCACATGGCCGATCATGACCCGGCCGTCGAGGAACACCCCCATGACCAGGGTGGTTCCCATGCCGGCGTACTGCGGGTTGGCGTTGGCGGCGTTGAAGATCGAGCGGTTGGCGTTGTCGATGCAGATTTCCATTGCCCGCTTGAGCTCGCGGGAGCTGGATTCGTGCCCTCCCTCGGCGATCCAGCGCCCGAGTTCGGTCTTGATGAAGGTGGTGGCCATCGCGCTGGCCACTTCGCCGGCGTTGTACCCCCCCATGCCGTCGGCCAGCACGGCAAGCTGGTTTTCGGTGTCCAGTGCCACCGAGTCTTCATTGTTGTCCCTGACAAGACCAGGATCGGTCAGGGCGTGGAACTCGAAATTCATGTGCTTGGCGTTATACCGGCATGCCGGGGATGGAACGGTCACCGGCGGATGACCGCAGCGGCAATGTGGTGTCGAAGGCACCCGGGTGAGGGTCGTCGGCCAGGCGCCGTATGACCGCTGCGACCTCGGCGCCGGTGGCTGGGCGGGACTCGGGCCGCTTGGCCATGAGCCGGCGAAGCAGATCGGCCAGCTCGGCGGGCAGGTCGGCGCGCAGGCTGCGCACGTCGGGGGGATCGGTGTTGGCGATCTGGTACATCAGCGCGGAAAGGTTATCGCCCTTGAGGGGCAGCTCGCCGGTGAGCATCTGAAACAACATGGCACCCAGTGCATACAGGTCGGCGCGTCCGTCCACGCGTTGCCCGGCCAGTTGCTCGGGCGCCATGAAGCTGGGTGTGCCCAGCACCACGCCGGTCTTGGTGCGGCTGCTGTCGGTGATGCGGGCGATGCCGAAGTCGGTCACCTTGACCTGGCCCGTGGCCGGGTCAAGCATCACGTTGGCGGGCTTGATGTCGCGGTGCACCACGTTCTGGCGGTGGGCTTGGTCAAGCGCCAGCGCCACCTGTTCGCCGATACGAAGCACCTGGGACACCGGCAGCAGCTGCCCGGGCCGGGTGTGTTGCAGCAGGTCGTGGCCGTGCAGGAACTCCATGGCGATGTAGGCCAGGTCGTGCTCCTCTCCGGCATCGAAGATGGTGACGATGTTGGGGTGTTGCAGGCGCCCGGCCGTCTCGGCCTCGCGGAAGAACCGGCTTCGCGCCTCGACCAGCTCTGCGCCTTCGAATTCGTTGGACAGGGCCAGCGTCTTGATGGCCACGGTGCGACCGATGGTGGGGTCGCGGCCTTGGTAAACCACACCCATGGCGCCCTTGCCCAGTTCTTTCTCGACCCGGTAGCGGCCCAGCATGGGCTGCTCGACCCCCGGCCGGTCGAGCACCAGGGTGCCACCGGGATGGGCGGCCGATGCACCCAGCACCACGGTCTGGGCCATTTCACGGGCGCGCATTCTTCGCGTCTGCACCTCGGTGTCCCGGGTGTCGAGACGCGCCATGTGCTCATACACCGCCTCGGCCTTGTTGAACTGGCGCTTCCGCTCGAAGTCCAGCGCGAGGTGCTTCAGGTTGTCCATGAGCGCGGCGCTGTGCGGCACGCGGCGGAACCGGTCGAACGCCATGTCGAGCTGGCCCTGCCCCTGGAGCGCCAGGCCCATCATGCGGTTGGTCTCGGCCGACTCCTCGTCCGATCGGCGCTTGCCGGCTTCGGTGGCAAGGAAGCGCCGGGTGGTCAGCGCGCCATGCCCGATGAGGAGAAGCGAAGCGGGCAGCACAAGAGGGAGCCAGACTGATGCCCTTGAAAGTAGCATGTACTCACTTCCAAGCAGCAAGGCCAACAGGGTTCCCGTGGCAGCGGCCCCGGCAGCAGCCCTCAGGCGGGGAAGCGCGAACGCCAGGTAGGCAGCCACCAGCAACAAGGCACCCAACGCCCCGAGACCGGCCCATGCCGGTTGCGCGATGAAGTGCCCGTTGAGCAGGCTGGCGCTGAAGTGCGCCAGGATCGCTGCCGGCGACAGCGACGGTGACACCGGCGTGTTGAACAGGGTGCCGACGCCGGCCGCTGTGGCGCCGACGATGACGATGCGGTCGCGCAGCAGGTCGGGTGACACCCGCCCCGCCAGCACGTCGAGGAAAGACACCGTGGGGAAAGCCGGCGCACCTGCCCGGTCCGGGTAGAACTGCGGCAGCACGCGCGCCGAGCCATCGGTCGGAATGAACGACGGGCCCAGGCTCAGGCCTTCACCCGGCCGCAAGGCCAGGTCGTCGGCCGACAGGTTCAGGCTGTGGGCGGCAATGGCCAGGGCCATCGAGGGCACCGCCACGCCGTCGAAGCGGACGAGCAGCGGCTCGCGCCGCACGGCTCCATCGGGATCAAGCCATTGGTTGAGGTGGCCCACCGCGGCCGCGGCCTCGCCCAGCGCGGGCAGAGGTTGCAGGGAACGCTGGGCCGCCACGCCGAAACCCGACACCTCGGGCACGGCGCTGCGCTGGGCGAATGCGGGCAATGGCGCATCCGGACGGCCCCGCGGCTCGCCCAGATCGAACAGCGACGCCAGCACCACCCGCTCGGCACCACGCACGCTGGTGGTCAGGCGCGCATCGCTGTCCAGCCGGCGCTCGGCCTCGGCCAACTCGGCCAGCAACGCGCTGCGCGACTGCGGTCCCAGGTCGGGCAAACCGGTGCCCTCGGCCTCGATCCGTCCGCGCAAGGCCCGGATCGGGGCCAGGCCACGATCGGTCTGGGGCTCGAAGAAGAAGGCGGTGTGGGCGATGGTGCGCGCACCCCCTGCCGCCAGACGGTCGATCAGCTCGGCGTGAACCTCGCGGGGCCATGGCCACCGGCCGATCGCGTTGATGCTGGCGTCGTCGATGGCCACGACCGTGATGCGGTCACCGGGCTGGCGGTCGGTGGCCAGGCTGGCGTGGTCGTAAAAGCGGCGCTCAAGCGCACCGAACAGGTCGGTGCCGGCATGCAGCAAACCGACCACGAGCAACACCGCCAACGCCGCGAGCACATCGACGCGCGATGCCCAGCGAAGCGGGCGGCGCGCGTTGGAGGGCGAGGGAGCAGCGGTCACAGAGGCGTTCCAGGTCGGGTCACGTCGACGTGCACGCCGCTTCTGGTTCGGCCTCACGTGGGGTCAGGAACATGGGCAGAACCGTCCTGCCCACGCGATGTAGCATTTTGTTTCAAAGCGCGGCCTTCCGACAAGCAATGCGGGTGACAAGCGTCACGAAGCAGGCGACCAGCGAAAAAAAAGGCAACGCACGCGTTGCCTTTTGCACGGTGACTCAAACGCTCAGAGCAGCGACTTGAGCAGCTTGCCCATCTCGGACGGGTTGCGCGTGACCTTGAAACCGCACTCTTCCATGATGGCGAGCTTGGCGTCGGCGGTGTCCGCGCCGCCAGAAATCAGCGCGCCAGCGTGGCCCATGCGCTTGCCGGGCGGGGCCGTGACGCCGGCAATGAAGCCGACCACGGGCTTCTTCATGTTCGACTTGCACCACAGGGCCGCCTCGGCCTCGTCGGGTCCGCCGATCTCGCCGATCATGATGACGGCATCGGTGTCGGGGTCGTCGTTGAAGGCCTTCATCACATCGATGTGCTTCAGGCCGTTGATGGGGTCACCGCCAATGCCCACGGCGCTGGACTGACCAAGGCCGATCTCGGTGAGTTGCGCCACGGCTTCGTAGGTGAGGGTGCCGGAACGCGACACCACGCCGATGCGGCCTTTGCGGTGGATGTGCCCGGGCATGATGCCGATCTTGATCTCTTCGGGGGTGATCAGGCCGGGGCAGTTGGGGCCCAGCAGCAGGGTCTTCTTGCCGCCAGCGGCCTCTTTGGCCTTCATCTTGTTGCGCACTTCCAGCATGTCGCGCACGGGAATGCCTTCGGTGATGCAGATGGCCAGGTCCAGATCGGCCTCGACGGCTTCCCAGATGGCGGCGGCCGCGCCCGCGGGCGGCACGTAGATCACCGACACGGTGGCGCCGGTCTGCTGGGCGGCTTCTTTCACCGACGCATAGATCGGGATGTTGAAGATCGACTCACCGGCCTTCTTGGGGTTCACGCCCGCCACGAAGCAGTTCTTGCCGTTCGCGTATTCCTGGCACTTTTCGGTGTGGAACTGACCGGTCTTGCCCGTGATGCCCTGGGTGATGACCTTGGTGTCTTTGTTGATGTAGATCGACATGTTTTTTCCTGGTCGGTCGGGGACAGAGCTGAAGGTCTGTCCCCGAGGTCACTGAAATGGCTCAGGCTTTGACGGCAGCAACGACCTTCTGGGCCGCTTCGGCCATGGAGTCGGCGCTGATGATGGGCAGGCCGGATTCGGCCAGCATCTTCTTGCCCAGTTCCTCGTTGGTGCCCTTCATGCGCACCACCAGCGGCACGCTCAGGTTCACCGCGCGGCAGGCGGTGATGACGCCGGTGGCGATGGTGTCGCACTTCATGATGCCGCCGAAGATGTTGACGAGGATCGCCTTGACCTTGTCGTTCTTGAGCATGATCTTGAAGGCTTCGGTGACCTTCTCGGGGGTGGCACCGCCACCGACGTCGAGGAAGTTGGCCGGCTCGGCGCCGAACAGCTTGATGGTGTCCATGGTGGCCATGGCCAGACCGGCACCGTTCACCAGGCAGCCGATGTTGCCATCCAGGCTGATGTAGGCGAGGTCGAAACGGGAGGCCTCGATTTCTGCCGGGTCTTCTTCATCGAGGTCCCGCAGGGCGACGATTTCGGGGTGGCGGAAGAGGGCGTTGGCGTCGAAGTTGAACTTGGCGTCCAGGGCAATGATGTTGCCTTTGCTGTCGCGGTTCAGCGGGTTGATCTCGACCAGCGAGGCGTCCGTCTCCATGTAGCACTTGTAGAGCTTCTTGCAGACGTCGATGAACTGGGCCTCGGAGTCGGCCGGCAGGCTGATGCCTTTGGCCAGTTCCTTCGCCTGGGCGTCGGTCATGCCGGCGAGCGGGTCGATGAACACCTTGACGATCTTCTCAGGGGTGGCGTGTGCCACTTCCTCGATGTCCATGCCGCCTTCGCTGGACGCAATGAAAGCCACCTTCTGCGTGCCGCGGTCGGTGACCGCAGACAGGTAGTACTCCTTCTGGATGTCGGCGCCATCCTCGATGTAGAGGCGGCGGACCTTCTGGCCCTCCGGACCGGTCTGGTGCGTCTTGAGCTGCATGCCCAGGATCTGGCCAGCCAGATCCTTCACCTGATCGATGCTCTTGGCCACCTTGACGCCGCCACCCTTGCCGCGGCCACCGGCATGGATCTGGGCCTTGACCACCCAAACGGGGCCACCGAGCTTCTGGGCAGCTTCAACCGCCTCCTGCACCGTGAATGCCGCAATGCCGCGGGGCACGGGCACACCAAAATGGCGCAGGATCTCCTTGCCTTGGTATTCGTGAATCTTCATGAGGGCTCTCTCAGGGATGGGACGTGTGTCCGGCGCGGCAGCAGCGGCCGGGAGACGGGCTCGGATCGAGCAACCGGGGACTGTATCATGGTGCAACGCACCAAAATGAATCGCGGCGCGCCGTCACCACGGCGTTCGTCGGAACGCGTCCCAGGAGTCTTCGCCATGGCCCATCAGATCTTCATCGACGGCGAAGCCGGCACCACCGGCCTTCAGATCCGCGAGCGCCTGCTCGGCGAGCCCGGCGTGCAGCTTCTTGCCATTGCGGCCGAGCGCCGCAAGGACCCCGAAGCCAAGCGAGAGTTGATGGCGCGGGCCGACCTGGTGGTACTGTGCCTGCACGACGACGCGGCACGCGAGTCGGTGGCCATGATCGACGCACTGCCCGGCCGCAAGCCCCGGATCATCGATGCCTCGACGGCCCACCGCACCGCTGCAGGCTGGGTGTACGGCTTCCCGGAGCTCACCGCCACACAAGCCGAAGCGGTGCGAACCGCCGACCGGGTCGCCAACCCGGGCTGCTATGCCACCGGCGCCATTGCATTGATCCGTCCGCTCATCGATGCCGGCCTGATGCCCGCCGATTTCGCTCTCTCCCTGCCGTCGGTGAGCGGCTATTCGGGCGGCGGCCGGACCATGATCGAGGCCTACGAGGCCGGCACGGCCCCGCTGCACGAGGCCTATGCACTGGGCCTTTCGCACAAGCACCTGCCGGAGATCATGGCGCTGACCGGCCTGCGGCAGCGGCCGATCTTTCTGCCCGCCGTGGGCAATTTCCGCCAGGGCATGCTGGTGCAGCTTCCACTCCACCTCGACGCCCTGCCCGGTCGCCCACGCGCAGCCGACCTGCACGAAGCCCTTTTGAAGCACTACGCCGCCAGCGCGGCGAAGGGAGGCTTCGTGAAGGTGCTCCCACCCACCGAAGACGGCAAGCTCGGCGCCACCGCGCTGAACGACACCAACCTGATGGAGCTGCGCGTGTTCGCCAACGAGGCCCACCGCCAGGCGGTGTTGATCGCACGGCTGGACAACCTGGGCAAGGGTGCCAGCGGTGCGGCGGTGCAGAACCTCAAGCTGATGTTGGGGCTTTGACCCCGCCGCGATGCGCCCGGGCGCGCCCCGCGCTCAGCGCTCGGCAAACGCCTGTTCGGGCGTCAGCCGGATGGCCCGGGCGTGGCACGCCGCCCAGGCCTGTGCGTGGCGATCGGTCAGGTCCTGCAGCTGGGCCGAGAGAGCGCGTTCGCGGCGGGATTCGATCCCGCCGTCGATGGGCACCGGCGTGTCAGTGCAGACCTCGCGCTCCCGCTCCTTGCGCTTCTCGACGCAGCGCTCGCCGCCGCCGGGCTTGAGCTGGCAGTCGGTGACGGTGACGCCGGTGAATTCGAGGATGGTTTCACAGCGCTGGTGGACGCGGTAGCCGCGGTCCAGGGCCTGCCGGACTTCACCGAGGGCGCCCTGCGCCGCCGCCACGTCGGATTCGAGCCCGCGCAGCGCGGGCTGGCGCTGGCAGAGGTCGGTGGCGCGCGCGTCGGGTGCCATGGCCCGGTAGTCGTCAATCGTGGTGCAGGCGGTCAGCGCGGCGCACAGCCCGCAGAGGGCGGCCCGGCGCAGGACGTGCCGGGCAAGAGGGTCGGGGCGAAAGGGCTTCATGCCCCTGGGTAACCGTCCCCCGGATCCGGTTCCAACCCGGATTCGTCCAGCCGCCCGATGGCGCGGCGGATCGCGTCGCCGGAGAAACCGCGGCCCGCCAGGAAGCGCGCCTGTCGGGCGCGGTCGGCGGGGTCGGCGGGCGCCTGGCCGAACTTCTTGCGCCACACCTCGCGGGCGCGGTCGGCTTCGCTGGTCCGCAGCGATTCCACCGCGCGGGCCACGGCCTCGGGCGGCAGCCCCTTGGCCTGCAGTTCCTGCCGGACCCGGGACGCGCCCAGGCGCCCCGCCCGGCGGTGCACCAGCGAGTCGATCACGCGCTGCTCGTCGATGAAGCCTTTGGCCTGGAGCTCATCAAGCGCCCGGGCGAGTTCGCCCGGGGCTTCTTCATGCACCGCCAGTTTGCGCTGCAGTTCGGCCCGCGAGTGCTCGCGCAGGGCCAGCAAGCGCAGCGCGCGGCCCTTCAGGGACGGCTTGTCGAAACCCACCGCCGTCAGCTGGCGTCGACCGCCTCGGCCTTGGCCTTGCGGCCGCCCTTGACGGGCGCCGCTGCTTCGGCGGCCTCGGCATCGACCGGCAGCAGCGGCACGCCCAGCGCCTCGCGCACCTTGTTCTCGATCTCGAAGCGCAGGTCGTTGTTTTCGCGCAGGAATTCGCGCGCGTTGTCGCGGCCCTGCCCGATCTTCTCGCCGTTGTAGGCATACCAGGCGCCCGACTTTTCAACCACCCGGTGCACCACGCCGAGGTCGAGGATCTCGCCTTCGCGGCTGATGCCTTCGCCGAACAGGATGTCGAATTCGGCCGTCTTGAAGGGGGGTGACACCTTGTTCTTGACGACCTTGACCTTGGTTTCGTTGCCGATGGCTTCTTCGCCCTTCTTGATGGTGCCGGTGCGGCGGATGTCCAGGCGGACC
>CALRVR020000023.1:0-46276 GCA_943371665.1 Synechococcus sp. UW140 | reverse complement strand
CAGGCGGTGCTGGCGGCGCAACCTTGGCGAGGAAACATCCGCGAACTGCGCAATGTGCTCGAACAACTGGCGCTGCGCACCGATGCGGCCCTGATCACCGCCGACGATGTGGGCCACGTGCTGCGCGAGGCCGGCTTGCCCGCACTGGCGCCGCTGGAACGCACCGGCGCGCCGGATGTGGCCGATGGCGGGGAAGACCTGCGTCCCCTGGCCGAGCAGGTGGCCGAACTGGAGCAGCGCGCCATCGCGGCGGCGCTCCGGCGCACGGGGGGAAACCGTGCGGCAGCGGCCCGGTTGCTGGGCATGTCGCGGGCCAGTCTTTACGACCGCCTTTCTGCGATGGGCGAGGTGTCTGAAAATCAGACGATTGTCTGAATTCCAGACAATTGACGGTTGGAGGGTGTCTGAAAATCCGGCGGTTACCGTTGGGGCCTGTCCTTGATTTCTTTCTGAATCAAGCACTTGCGGGTCTGGCACGGAGCATGCAAAACAAGGGCACGGCGCGCCGCGCCGCGATCCACCCGAACGAGGAGACACGACATGTTCAACGCCACCCGCCGCCTGGCGGTGATCGCCATGGCCTGCACGGCCACGCTCGCTTTCGCGCAAGCCAGCAAGGGCGACATCCGCATCGCCCACATCCACAGCAAGACCGGCCCGCTGGAGGCCTATGCCAAGCAGACCCACACGGGCCTGATGATGGGCTTGAGCTACGCCACCGGCGGCACCATGACGGTGGCGGGCCGCAAGATCGTCGTGATCGAGAAGGACGACCAGGGCAAGCCCGACGTGGGCAAGAGCCTGCTGGCCGCGGCCTACGCCGACGACAAGGTTGACCTGGCCATCGGCCCCACCGCCTCGCCGGTGGCGCTGGCCATGCTGCCGGTGGCCGAGGAGTACCGCAAGATCCTGCTGGTGGAGCCGGCCGTGGCCGACTCGATCACCGGCGACAAGTGGAACAAGTACATCTTCCGCACTGGCCGCAACAGCAGCCAGGACGCCGCCGCCAACGCCGTGGCGCTGGACGCGCCCAACAACGTGATCGGCATGCTGGCCAACGACAACGCCTTTGGCCGCGACGCCGTGAAGGCCGCGAAGGACTTCACCAAGCAGGCCAAGATCGTTCACGAGGAGTACCTGCCGGTGGGCACCACCGACTTCACCGCCGGCCTGCTGCGCCTGGTCGACAAGCTCAAGGACCAGCCGGGCAACAAGTACATCTCGGTCGTGTGGTCGGGCGCGCCGACGCCGTTCGCCAAGATCGCCGAGATGGAACTCGACAAGCGCTACGGCATCAAGCTGGCCACCGGCGGCAACATCCTGCCGGCGATGGTGGCGTACAAGCAGTTCCCCGGCATGGAGGGGGCGCTGTACTACTACTTCGGCATCCCCAAGAACCCGGTCAACGAAGCCCTGGTGGCCGAGCACTACCGGCAGTTCAAGCAACCGCCCGACTTCTTCACGGCGGGTGGTTTTTCGGCCGCGATGGCGGTGGTGACCGCGCTCAAGAAAACCAACGGCGACACCAACACCGACAAGCTCATCCAGACCATGGAGGGCATGAGCTTCGAGACGCCCAAGGGCACCATGACCTTCCGCAAGGAAGACCACCAGGCCATGCAGAGCATGTACCACTTCCGGATCAAGGCCGATCCGGCGTTCGCCTGGGGTGTGCCCGAGCTGGTGCGCGAGATCAAGCCTGAACAGATGAACATTCCGATCCGGAACAAGCGGTGATCCCCCTGCGCCGCTGACGCGGCTTCCCCCTTGGAAAGGGGGACGACACCTGCGGCCTGGCAAAGCCAGTTCCGCGGTGTCCCTGGAAGGTCGCCGCACTGGCGGCGACCGATGCACCTTGCCCGCATGGAGTGACTCATGCTTGAAACCTCGAACCTCACGGTCCGCTTCGGCGGGCACGTGGCGGTGAATGCCGTCTCGTGCGCGTTCGCGCCGGGCACGCTCACCGCCATCGTCGGCCCCAACGGTGCGGGCAAGACGACCTACTTCAACCTGATCTCGGGGCAGATCAAGGCCAGCGCAGGCTCCGTCATGCTCGACGGCCGCGAGCTCACGAAGCTCAGCGCGCCGCTGCGCACGCGGGCCGGCCTGGGCCGGGCCTTTCAGCTCACCAACCTGTTTCCGCAGCTGAGCGTGCTCGAGAACGTGCGCATGGCGGTGCAGGCGCGGGCCGGGGCGGGCATGGATTTCTTCCGCGTCTGGAGCGACCGCAAGGACCTGATCGACGAGGCCGACCGCATCCTGCACACCGTGGCACTGGCCGACAAGGCACAGGCCCGTGCGGCCAGCCTGCCGCACGGCGACCAGCGCAAGCTCGAGGTCGGCATCCTGATGGCGCTGGACCCCAAGGTCTACATGTTCGATGAACCCACGGCGGGCATGAGCGTGGACGAGGTGCCGGTGATCCTGAACCTGATCCGCAGCCTCAAGGCCGACAAGACCAAGACCATCCTGCTGGTGGAGCACAAGATGGACGTGGTGCGCGAGCTGTCCGACCGCATCATCGTGCTGCACAACGGCGAACTGGTGGCCGATGGCGAACCCGAATCGGTGATCGCCTCGCCGGTGGTGCAGCAGGCCTACCTTGGCGTGAACCCCGAAGAAGAAACGGAGCCGGCATGAACCCGCCGCCGATGCTCACGCTGGAGGGGGTGCACACCCACATCGGCGCTTATCACATCCTGCATGGCGTGGATCTGGCCGTGCCGGCCAACCAGCTCACCATGCTGCTGGGCCGCAACGGCGCCGGCAAGACGACCACGCTGCGCACCATCATGGGCCTGTGGCACGCCAGCCGCGGGCGCATCACGCTCGCGGGTGACGACATCACCGCCAAGGCCACGCCCGACATCGCGCAGAACGGCGTGGCCTATGTGCCCGAGAACATGGGCATCTTCTCCGACCTGAGCGTGAAAGAGAACATGCTGCTGGCCGCGCGCGGCGCTCGAACGCTCGACGACATCGACACGAAGCGCCTCGAGTGGATCTTCGACCTGTTCCCGGCCATGAAGAAGTTCTGGCTGCACCCCGCGGGCAAGTTGTCGGGCGGGCAGAAACAGATGCTGGCGGTGTCGCGCGCCATCGTCGAACCGCGGCGCCTGCTGCTGATCGACGAGCCCAGCAAAGGCCTGGCGCCAGCCATCATCCAGAACATGATCGCGGCCTTCAAGGAGCTCAAGGCCGCACAGACCACCATCCTGCTGGTCGAGCAGAACTTCAACTTCGCGCGCCAGCTGGGCGACAACGTGGCCGTGATGGACGACGGCCGCGTGGTTCACAGCGGCGCCATGGCCGAACTGGCCGAAGACGCCTCGATGCAGGCGCGGTTGCTCGGCCTTTCGCTCGGAGCGCATCAATGAACATTCCTGCATCGGTTGCTTCCTCGGCAGGCTTCTCCGTCGCCACGAAATGGGCCGCGTTGAAGGACTTCGATTGGAAGCCCGTGGCCCTCGTGCCCTTGCTGGCCGCGCTCGCGCTGCCCGCGGTGGGCAGCCCGTCGACGTGGCTCACGCTCACCGTGGCGGGCCTGGCCATGGGTCTGATCGTTTTCATCATCGCCTCGGGCCTCACGCTGGTGTTCGGCCTGATGGACGTGTTGAACTTCGGCCACGGCGTGTTCATCGCGCTCGGTGCCTTCGTGGCCTTCAGTGTGTTTGGCGCGCTCAACGCCTACGCCATCGCCGACAGTTTCTGGCTCAACCTGGTGGCGCTGGTGCCCGCCATGCTGGTGGCCATGGCGGTGGCCGGCGCGCTCGGCCTGGTGTTCGAGCGCTTCATCGTGCGGCCCGTCTATGGCCAGCACCTGAAGCAGATCCTCATCACCATGGGCGGCATGATCATCGGCGAAGAGCTGATCAAGGTGATCTGGGGCCCGGGCCAGCTGGCGCTGCCCCTGCCCGAAACGCTGCGCGGCAGCTTCCTCATCGGCGACGCGTCGATCGAGAAGTACCGCCTGCTGGCGGTCGTGGTCGGGCTCGGCGTGTTTGCCGCCATGGTGTGGACGCTCAACCGGACCAAGGTCGGCCTGCTGATCCGCGCCGGTGTGCAGGACCGCGAGATGGTCGAGTCGCTGGGCTACCGCATTCACCGCCTGTTCGTGGGCGTGTTCGTGGCGGGCAGCGCGCTGGCCGGCCTGGGCGGCGTGATGTGGGGCCTGTACCAGCAGACCGTGCTGCCGCAGATGGGTGCCCAGGTCAACGTGCTGATCTTCATCGTCATCATCATCGGCGGGCTGGGATCGACGCTGGGCGCGCTGGTGGGTGCCCTGCTGGTGGGGCTCATGGCCAACTACACCGGCTTTCTCATGCCCAAGGTGGCGCTGTTCTCCAACATCGCGCTCATGGTGGCCATCCTGTTGTGGCGGCCGCAGGGTGTCTACCCCGTCACGAACCGATGAACACACACCGCATGCGAGTTCTCAATCACCCGTTCGGGCTGAGCCTGTCGAAGCCCCACGCCGTCCACGCAGCCCTTCGACAAGCTCAGGGCGAACGGACTGGGTCATGTGCCGTCCGTGAACACCCGTTCGGGCTGAGCCTGTCGAAGCCTCACGCCCTCCACGCACCCCTTCAACAGATTCCGGGCGAACGGAGTTTTTGATGTTGTCACGTCTGCTTTCCCACGACCTCCCGCGCAGTCGGCTGCTGTCGGTGGTGTTGGTGCTCATCGTGCTCGGCCTCGCGTTCGCACCGTTTCTTTTTCCCGGTGTCAAGGCGCTCAACGTGGCGGCCAAGGTGCTGATCTTCATCGCGCTGGTGGTCAGCTTCGACCTGTTGCTGGGCTACACCGGCATCGTGAGCTTCGCGCACACCATGTTCTTCGGCATCGGTGCCTACGGCATTGCGGTGTCGGCCACCGCCCTCGGGCCCACGTGGTGGGCGTTGGTGGTGGGTTCGGTGTGTGCGCTGCTGTTGTCGCTGGTGCTGTCGCTGCTGATCGGGCTGTTCTCGCTGCGCGTGAAGGCGATCTTCTTTGCCATGATCACGCTCGCCGTGGCCTCGGCCTTTCTCACGCTGGCCTCGCAGCTGTCCGACATCACCGGCGGCGAGGACGGCCTGACGTTCCGCCTGCCCGAGCTGCTGTCGCCGGGCTTCGCGCTCATGGAGGAAGACTTCGAAGGCCCGTTCGGTCCGGTGGCGCTCAACGGCCGCTTCATCACCTATTACCTGATCTTCGCGGCGGTGGCGGCCATGTTCCTGGTGATGCTGCGCATCGTCAACTCACCGTTCGGCCGCGTGCTGCAGGCCATCCGCGAGAACGACTTTCGTGCCGAGGCGCTGGGCTACCGCACGGTGGTGTACCGCACGCTGTCGAACGTGATCGCGGCGTCCTTCGCCACGCTGGCGGGTTGTCTGCTGGCGATCTGGCTGCGCTACAACGGGCCCGACACCTCGCTGTCCTTCGAGATCATGCTCGACATCCTGCTGATCGTGGTGATCGGCGGCATGGGCACGTTGTACGGGGCGCTGATCGGGAGTGTGGTGTTCCTGGTGGCGCAAAGCTACCTGCAGGACCTGTTGCGCTGGCTGGGTGGCCTGGCCGAGGGCATTCCGCTGCTGCCCGCGCTGCTCACGCCCGACCGCTGGCTGCTCTGGATGGGCCTGTTGTTCGTGCTGTCGGTCTATCACTTTCCCACCGGGGTCGTGGGGCGGTTGCGGGAACGCGCGGCGCTCAAGGCCATGAAGGGCAACGCATGAACTTCGCCAACACCGATGCCCGTTCGCGCTACCTCACCTGCGAGGGCCGGGAGATCCACTTCATGGACTGGGTGCCCGCCCAGGCCAGTGGCCCGGTGGTGGTGGCCTGGCACGGGCTGGCTCGCACCGGGCGCGACATGGATCCGCTGGCGGCCCACCTGTGCGCCCAGGGCTGGCGCGTGATCTGCCCGGACACGATCGGGCGTGGTCTGTCGCAATGGAGCCCGCACCCGGCGACCGAGTACTGCCTCGATTTTTACGCCCGCATCGCCACTGCGCTGGTGGACCAGCTCGGGCTGGCGCGGTTTCACTGGGTCGGCACGTCCATGGGGGGCGCCATCGGCATGGTGTGCGCCGCCGGGCCGCTGCAGGGCCGCATCGACCGGCTGGTGCTCAACGACATCGGTCCGCAACTGGCCGACGCCGCGGTGCAGCGCATTCGAAGCTACGCGGGCAACCCGGCGTCGTTTGCCACCATGGGCGAGCTGGAGCAGTACTTCCGCACCGTGTACAAGCCCTACGGCCACCTGCCCGATGCGCAGTGGCGCCTGCTCACCGAAAGTTCGGCACGGCGCCTGCCGGACGGTCGGGTCACGCCGCACTACGACCCGGCCATGGTGCAGCAGTTCGAGCACCACCCGCACGACTACGACCTCTGGCCGGCGTTCGACCGCATCGACGTGCCGGTGCTCTGCCTGCGTGGCGCCGAGTCGGACCTGCTGCTACCCGAGACCGCCGAGGCCATGCGCGACCGCGGGCCGCGCGCGCTGGTGGTCACCATCGCCGGCTGCGGCCATGCGCCCGCGCTCAACGCGCCGGATCAGCTGGAGCTGGTGCAGCGCTTCCTGACCGAGCCCGCGCAGGGCTGAGCCGCTGGCAGGCCACCGGCCGGTGGCGTCAGTTCTTGGCGCCCAGCGCCAGCGCCCGCTCGCGGGCGGCGGCCCGGTCGGCCTCGCTCTCGGGGGATTTCGTGGGCCAACCCTGGGTGTGCTGCTCGGCGATGTCGGCCAGCGCCCGGATCCATTCGGCCTGGTCGTTCAGGCAGGGGATGTAGGTGAAGGCCTCGCCCCCCGCGTGCAGGAACGCCTCGCGCGCTTCGAGGTTGATTTCTTCCAGCGTCTCGAGGCAGTCGCTGGTGAAACCCGGGCACATGAGGTCGACGCGCTTGACGCCCTGCTGCGCCAAAGCGATCAGCGTGGGTTCGGTGTAGGGCTCGAGCCATTTGGCCTTGCCGAAGCGGCTCTGGAAGGTCACGGCGTACCGGTCCTTGGGCAGACCCAGTTCCTGCGCCAGCAGGCGCGCCGTCTTGTGGCATTCGCAGTGGTAGGGGTCACCCATCAGCAGTGTTCGCTCGGGCACGCCGTGAAAGCTCATCACCAGCTTGTCGCCCTGGCCGTTGGCCATCCAGTGGGCGCGAACGGTGCGGGCCAGGGCGCGGATGTAGCCCGGGTCGTCGTGGTAGCGGTTGACGAAGCGCAGTTCGGGCGCGTGGCGGGCCTTCATGCTCCAGGCCATCACCGCGTCCATCACGCTGGCGGTGGTGGTGCCGCTGTATTGGGGATAGAGCGGCAGCACCAGCACGCGGGTGGCGCCCTCGGCCTTCACCTCGTCGAGGACCGAGGCGATCGACGGGGTGCCGTAGCGCATGGCGTAGCGCACGATCACCGAATGGCCGCGTTCCCCGAGATGGCCACGGAGCAGCTTCGACTGCCGCTCGGTCCAGACCTTGAGCGGCGAGCCCTCGGGCATCCAGATGCTGGCGTATTTGGCGGCCGATTTCTTCGGCCGCACATTCAGGATGATGCCGTGCAGGATGAGCCACCAGACCAGCTTCGGGATCTCGACGACCCGGGGGTCGCCCAGGAATTCGGCCAGGTAGCGCCGCAGGGCGGGCGCGGTGGGCTCGTCGGGCGTGCCGAGGTTGCACAGCACGATGGCCGTCTTGGCGGCCTGGCCATGGGCATAGGGTGGTTCGGACTGGAAGGGCATGCGGTATTCTCGCCGAGCCATGAATATCCCCTCGACCACGGCCCCGGACACCGCCAGAGCGCCGCTGGACGTCTCGCGCATCAAGGCCATCAGCCTCGACCTGGACGACACCCTTTGGCCGATCTGGCCCACGATCGAACGCGCCGAGGCCGCCCTGGCAGCCTGGCTGCGCCAGCACGCGCCGGCCGCCGCCGAACTCGCCGGCAACCCGCAGGCCCTGCGTGAGGCGCGCCACTACCTGCAGATCAAGCGGCCCGACCTGTCGCACGACCTGAGCGCCTTGCGGCGCGAGTCGATCCGGTTCGTGCTGCTCAAGGCCGGCGACGACCCCGATCTGGCCGAACCGGCCTTCGACGTCTTTTTTGCCGAGCGCCACCGCGTGGAGCTGTTCGACGATGCGCTGCCCGCGCTGGAGTGGCTGGCAAGCCGTTACCCGGTGGTGGCCCTGTCCAACGGCAATGCCGACGTGCACCGCATCGGCCTGGGCCGGCACTTCCATGCGGCCATCAGCGCGCGCGAATTCGGCGTCGGCAAACCCGACGCGCGCATCTTCCACGCCGCCGCCAGCCATGCCGGTGTCCGGCCCTCCGAGGTGCTGCACATCGGCGACGACGCCCAGCTCGATGCCCTTGGCGCCCTGGTGGCTGGCCTGCAGGCGGCGTGGCTCAACCGCGGCGGTGCCGCCTGGGAGCACGCGCCACTCATGCCCCATGCCACCGTGCCCGACCTCATGACCCTCTGCAACGAACTCGCATGACCCCTTCGATCACCATTCATGGCGTGGCCGCATCCCGCGCACTGCGCCCCCTCTGGGCAGCCACCGAACTCGGTTTGCCGTTCACCCATGTGGCCACCCCGTTTTCGGGCGGCGCCACGCGCACGCCCGAGTTCCTGGCGCTCAACCCCAACGGCCACATCCCCGTGCTGGTCGATGCGCGCCCGGAGGGCGACGTGGTGGTGTGGGAAAGCATGGCCTGCGCGCTGTACCTCACCCGCGTGCATGGCTCGGCCGACGGGACGTCGATCGCCCCGGCCTCGCCCCGCGAGGAGGCCGAGGCCCTGCGCTGGAGCTTCTGGGCGGTGAGCGAGTGCGAAAGCGACTCCCTCACCGTGCTGATGCACCGCGTGGCCATGCCCGAAGACCGGCGCAAACCCGAACTGGCCGATGCCGCCGAGAAGCGGCTGGCCGTGCCGCTGCGGGTGATCGAGGCGCACCTTCAGCGCCAGCGCGATGCCGGTCAGGCCTGGCTGGCGGCAGACCGCTTCACCGTGGCTGACCTGTGTGTGGCCAGCGTGCTGATGTGGGCGCGTGCCTCGCGCGTGCTGATGGGAGACCACCCGCTCACGCACGAATGGGTGCAGCGGTGCGTGAACCGGCCCGCCTACAAGGCAGTGCGCAAGGAAGGCTGATCACCAGCCCCAGACAAGCCGGCGCGAGACCCAGCCGGTCTCGCCGCTCGCGCGTTCGACGCGCACCCAGTCGCGGCGCTTTTCCAGCGTCTTGAGCAGTTCGCCGCGCTGCAGCTCGGCCACGATGCTGCGATCGGTGCCGGGGCCGTTGCGCAGGTTGAGTGTCTTGCTCTTGACGATGTGGTGCGGCTCGTCGCCGGTGAGCGATCGCGCCACCCAGCCGGTGTCGCCTTCGAAGTCCTTCACGGCCAGCCAGTTGCCGCGCCGTTCGGTCACTTCGAGCGGGTAGCCGCGCTGCAATTCCCACAACACGGCGGCATCCAGGCTCGGGCGCTCGCGCATGTTGACCGTGCTGCCGCTGACGCTCACCATGGTCTGGCCCGATGCCCCGAGGGCGCTGACGCTCAACGCGATGGTCAGCAGGGTGCGGCGGAAATGGCGTGCGGCGGTGAAAACCGGCATGGGTCTGGACTCCTTTTCTGGGACGGGGGTGTGGTATGCATGCACGGACCCGGGTGGGCCGCCGGGGTTCCCGAAGGTTACCAGCCGTGCAGGACGGCCCTGGCCGCGGCCTGGCCGCTGCGCACGGCGGCTTCGAGCGTGGCCGGGTAGGGGCCTTCGACATGGTCGCCCGCCGCCCACAGGCCGGGGGCCACGGCCTGCGGGGGCCGATGCAGGCCGGGGGTGCAGGCGAAGGCCGCCCGTTTTTCGGTCAAGGTTTGCAGGGACTGCAGCCGCAGGCCCAGCTGCGCTTGGGCCTGACCCAGCGCGGCAGCCGCAAGGTCGTCCCGCTCACCCCGGCTGTCGCTGATGACCAGCGCCAGCACACCTTGTGCGCCTTCTTCCCCGGGCTGCAGCATGCCCCGGTCGAACACGAACTGTGCGGGACCGCCCCGCAGCGCCAGCATGGGTTGTGCCAGGCGGGCACCCGGGCCCCAGGCGTAGACGGTGGTGATGGCCGTGTGCTGCAGCGCCGAGGCGATTCGGCTCCAGTCGGGTGCACACCCCGCCAGGGCGCGCGCCGCCACCGGTGCCGGAGTGGCCCACACCACGCGGTCGAATTCGGTGCTTTCCTCGGTCGTGTCGAGGCGCCAGCCTGCCGTGGTGCGACCGATGCCGTCGACACGGGTGCCGGTCTTCACCGCGTGCCGCCGCTCGCCCAGCCAGCGCCGTGCCGCATCGGGCAGCAGGGTCGACAGGTCGCTGCGCGGCAACAACAGGTTCGAAGCCCCGAAGCCCGCCGCACCCTGGCCGAACAGCGCGTCGCGCAGCACCCGCAGGAACACCGCACCGCTGGCCTGATTGGCCGGCAGGTTCAATGCCGACACACACAGCGGTTCGATCAACTCGGCCATGGCCCTGGGGCTCAGGCCCCCGCACACGTCGGCCACCGTGTCGACGGCACTGCACCGGAAGCCGCGCGCTTTCCAGCGCAGCGATGCCCCCAGCAGCGACAGGCGATCGCTCCAGCGCCAGCCGTCTGCGGTGGCCATGGCGGCCAGTGCATCGAAGGGGGCGGGCCAGCGGGCGGCGGCGGCCGGCACCTGCAGGCCACCCCCGCCAGCAAAGCGCAGGTTGAGCGGCACGGCCAGCAGGTGCTGGCGCGGGTCCACGCCCACCTGCTGCATGAGCGCCAGCGTGGCCGAGTAGGCGCCGATCAGGATGTGCTGGCCGTTGTCGAGCGTGGCGCTGAGGCCGTCGGGCCGCTGCACCACCAGCCGTCGCGCCCGGCCACCCAGGGTGGGCGCTGCTTCGTACAGCGTGACCTCGGCCCCGCCCTCGGCAGCGGCCACCGCGGCGGCCAGCCCGGCCCAGCCGCCGCCCACCACCGCCAGCCGCCGCGTCACAGGCGCCCCAGGGCCTGCACCTTCCAGGCGAGCCAGAACTTGCGCAGGGGTGTCAGGCTCACGCGCTGCGTGAGCACCGTCATGGGATCGGCCGAAATCTCGCGCAGCAGGGTGCGGTAGATGCTGGCCATCATGAGGCCCGGCTTCTGGCTGCGCCGGTCCACATCGGGCAGCATCGCCAGCGCTTCGTCGTAGGTCCGCAGGGCGCGCTCGCACTGGAACGCCATCAGGGCCCGGAAGCGCCGCTCGAAATCCGCGGCGTCGCTGCCCGGTGCCGACCCGCGCTTGATGAGTTCGTGCGCCTTGACGTCAAAGCGCTGCAGTTCGTCGATGGGCAGGTAGATCCGGCCCCGCACCGCATCTTCGCCGACGTCGCGAACGATGTTGGTGAGCTGGAAAGCCAGGCCCAGTCGGTGGGCGTAGTCGGTGGTCTGCGGGTCGGTCTGGCCAAAAATGCGCGCCGCCACCTCGCCCACGATGCCGGCCACCAGGTGGCAGTAGCGTTGCAGGTTGGCGAAGTCGAGGTAGCGGTTCTGCTCCAGGTCCATCTGGCAGCCGTCGATGACCGCCAGCAGGTGGCGGGCCTCGATGCCGAAGGTGGGGGCCAGCGGCATGAGCGCCTGTGTCACCGGGTGGGAGGCCGTGCCGTCGAACGCACGGGACACCTCGGTTCGCCACCAGGCCAGCTTGGTCTGGGCAATGGCGGCATCGCTCACCTCGTCGACCACATCGTCCACCTCGCGGCAGAAGGCATAGAAGGCGGTGATGGCGGCGCGCCGTTCGGGCGGCAGGAACAGGAACGCGTAGTAGAAGCTGCTGCCGGAGGCGGCGGCCTTTTGTTGTACGTAGTCTTGCGGGCTCATGGACGGTGGTGAGTGTACGCATCGCTGCGGTGCACAAAGGGCCTTTGTCTTGGTCAACCGCTCCAGGGCCTTAAGCCCACCGTCAGTTTGAGACCGATAGGATGCTGTCCGAGACCCAAACAACCCCACGAGGTAATCCATGCAAAGCAGCAACCGTCGCGTGTTCATGATGCAAGTCGCCGCAGGCTCCACCGTGCTGGTGGCCGGTGCGGCCGTGGCGCAAGGTGCGCCCCTGGTCAACGAGAAGGACGCCCAGGCCGTGGCCCTGGGTTACGCGGCCGATTCCACCAAAGTGGACCAGAAGAAGTTCCCCAAGCACGCCGCCACCCAGCTGTGCAGCAACTGCCAGCTCTACACCGGCAAGGCCGGCGAAGCCAGCGGCCCCTGCGGCATCTTCCCGGGCAAGGCCGTGGCCGCCAAGGGCTGGTGCAGCGCCTGGGTCAAGAAGGCCGGCTGACCTTCGAAAGCGGGCGCCGCGGCCAGCGGCGCCAGATGTCGATGCCGTGCGCTGCGCCCGAGGCGGCCAGGCACGCCATCGTCATGGGCCAAGGGGCGCCGTGCAGCGCGCCGCGCAGGGCCAGCATCAGCAGCAGGCCCGACACCAGATTGAGCGCGTACGCGGCGGGCGCCAGCCCGCCGCCCGTGAACCGGTGCCACGCCCACAGGGCCAGCCCCTCCAGGGCGGTGAGGGCGATCACCGCGTCCAGCAGCCACGCCATCGGGTTGCCGCTGCCCACCGTCAGACGCGGGCGAAGCCCAGCAGGTGGCTCACGTCCTTCAGGAAGATGCGCAGGTGGGCCATGGGCTTGCGGCGGGTCAGCCGCTTGTTCATGTATGAATCGAAGGTGAGCTGCTGGACGTCCTTGTCCTCGCAGATCTTCACGAAGCGCTCCCGGCGCTTTTCGCTGCCGTACCAGAACGACTGCATGATGCCCAGCACCAGGAACACGGTGCCGTGTTCCTTCATGAACCGTTTGCGCGCCAGCTTCAGGTCGCGAACGTCCCCGCTCTGCAGCGCCTCCATCACCGCTTCGGCGGCCAGCTGACCGCCCAGCATGGCGTAGTAGATGCCTTCGCCCGACGCGGGCGCCACCACGCCGGCGGCGTCACCTGCCAGCACCACGTCACGCCCGTTGTCCCAGCGGGGCAGGGGCTTCAGGGGAATCGGTGCGCCTTCGCGGCGCAGGGTGACGGCGTCGGCGAGGCCGCTGGCCTCGCGCATGCGGCCGACCGACTCGCGCAGCGAGAAGCCCTTGTTGGCGCTGCCGGTGCCGATGCTCAGCGTCCGTCCGTGAGGGAACACCCAGCCGTAAAAGTCGGGTGAGAAACGCCCCTGGTAGTACACGTCGCAACGGGTGGCGTCGTAATCGGCGGGGCGTGAGGTCGCCTCGGGCACTTCGAGGATCTCGTGGTATGCGAACACGTATTTGGTCTTCTCGGCGTTGGGCACGCCGCCCTGGCGCGCCACCTCGGACCGCGCGCCGTCGGCGCCGATCACCATGCGCGTGCGGGCCCGCTGCAATCCGTCTTCGCCGCGAAGGCGCCAGCAGACCACGCGGGTGCCGTCGGGGTCGGTCTCGAAATGGTCGAAGGTGCCGGTGCGGCGTTGCGCGCCTGCCTGGGCTGCGCGCTCGCGAAGCCATTCGTCGAAATGCTCGCGATCGACCATGCCGACAAAGCCGTTCTCGATCGGAATGTCCACGTGCTTGTTCGACGGCGCGATCATGCGGGCGCAACGGGCGTGCGCCACCAGCAGCTCGTCGGGGATCGCGAAGTCGCGGATCAACCGCGGCGGGATGGCGCCGCCACAGGGCTTGATGCGCCCGCCGCGGTCCAGCAGCAGCACGGCATGTCCCTGGCGGGCGAGTTCATGCGCTGCGGTGGCGCCCGCGGGGCCGCCGCCGATGACGACCGCGTCCAGGGTGTCTTGGTCCAGATTCATGGGGTCGCCTCGAGGGTTTGGGGGTGGAAGGGGGGGCGGCGCACCGGCGCCGCGATGCGCGTGGCGAGCCAGGCCGACGCAAGGAAGGCGGCCGCCTGCAGGGCGAACACCAGGGCATAGGCACTGCCGGCCTCGGCAATGAAGGCGCGCGCGAGGTCGCTGGTGCCGGTGCCGACGATGCCGCCCAGGGCAAACGCGATGGCCTGCGCAGCGCCCCAGAGGCCCATGCGCACGCCCTCGCGCGCCTGGCGTCCTTCGCCGGCCAGCCGCATCATCGAGCCGATGGCCCCGATGGAGAACGCGCCATTGGCCACGCCGAGCGCAAACACGTTGGCGCTGAGCGGCCAGTCGCCGGCGTGCAGCCCGGCCATGGCCAGCAGGCCCAGTGCCACGGCCGACGCCAGGCAGCCGCCAATGGCCCAGCCGCGGAGCGAGCCTGCCGAGCGGGCCAGTGCGTTCGAGGGCCATCGCGCGGCGGCCGCACCGGCCGCGGCCACCAGCAGCATGCCCGCGAGCACCCCGCCGTTCTGCACCCCTGAGAGCTGCGTGGATTGACCCGGTGAAAAACCATACACGGTGCCGGCGAACGGTTCGAGGATGAGGTCCTGCGCGCTGAAGGCCAGCATGGACACGAACACGAAGACCGTGAACCGGCGCGCCACGGGTTCGTTCCAGACCTGCGCCAGCGCCTCTCGAAAGCCGATCGGTTCGGCCTGCGGCACCGGAGCCGCTGATCGCGCATGGCCTTCGACGCCACGCACCGCCACCAGCGTGAGCAGCATGGCGAGCAGTGATACGCCGCCACTGACCGCGACCAGCCGCATCGGCGAGAAAGGATCGAGCAGTTTGCCGGCAAACCCGGCCGTGACGGCAAAGCCCACGATCATCATGATCCAGACCAGCGTGGCTGCACCCGCGCGCCGCCGTTCGGGCACGCGCTTGGCCAGCAGCACCAGCAGCGACGTGCCGGCCGCGCTCACGCCCAGGCCCACCATCACGAAGGCCAGCATGGCGAGCGCGATGCCCGCAGCGGGCGAGGTGGCCATCCAGGCCACGGCCACGGCCGCGAGCCAGCCCCCTGCAGCCAGAACCGCCATGCCGCCCACGATCCACGGCGTGCGGCGCGCACCCATGTCCGACCCGAAGCCCATGCGTGGACGGGCCAGCTGAACCGCATAGTGAAGCGCCACCAGCAGTCCGGGCAGCAGGGCCGGCAAGGCCAGTTCGACCACCATCACGCGGTTGAGCGTGGAGGTGGTGAGAACCACCACCGCGCCGAGCGCGGCCTGAACCAGGCCCAGGCGGGCGATGCGGCCCCACCCGAAATCGGCCGTCATGCCATGCCCCGCAGTGCAAAGGCGCTGACCATCATGCCAGCCACGAACAGCGGCACGCCGAAGCCGCTGTACCACAGCGCGCGCGCCGTGGGATCGGCCAGAAACCGGCGCATCAGCACGAATTGCGCGACCAGCAGCGCGGCCACGCCCGCGGCGTGCCAGGGCTGGCCCCAGGCCAGCAGCAGGCCGATCACCACCACCTGCGGCAGTGCCATGAACCAGCAGGCCACGCGGGCTGCGCGATCGACCCCCAGTTGAACGGGCAACGAACGAACGCCCATCTGCCGGTCGCCGGCGACGGCCTTGAAGTCGTTGAGGGTCATGATGCCGTGCGTGCCGGCGCTGTAGAGCGCGGCCAGCGCAATCGATTCGCCGCCCGGCATGGCGCCGCCGGCCATGACCGCCGCGCCGGTGAGCCAGGCAATGCCCTCGTAGCTCACGCCGCACGCGGCGTTGCCCCACCAGCCGTTTTCCTTCAGTCGCAGCGGGGGCGCGCTGTAGGCCCAGGCCAGCAGCAGACCCAGTGCCGCGGCGCCGAAGCCCCACGGACCGAGCGCGGTGGCCACCAGAAGGGAGATCAGGGTCCAGGCCACGGCGAGGTACAGGCCCCACCGGCCCGGCATGCGGCCCGAAGGAATCGGCCGCTGCGGCTCGTTGATCGCGTCCACATGCCGGTCGAACCAGTCGTTGACGGCCTGGCTGGTGGCGCACACCAGCGGACCGGCCAGGGCCACGCCCACGACCGCCAGCAACCAGCGCCCATCCATCGACACGCCGGATGCCACCACACCGCAGGCAAATGCCCACATGGGTGGGAACCAGGTGATCGGTTTGAACAGCTCGGTGACGGCGGAGAGGGCGGGGCGGGCCATGTCGCGGTTTTACGCCGTACACATAGAAGTGTCAACAAAGATTGACACCGACCCGACCGATGTCGGCGAAGACCCGGTCAGGGCTGGGCTTCGTCCTGCACGCCTTCGAGGATGCCGAAGCGGCGCAGCTTGATGTAGAGGCTCTGGCGCGAGAGGCCGAGCATTTCAGCGGCCGATGCGCGGTTGTCGCCGGTGAGTTCCAGCGCGGCCTCGATGCAGAGCTGCTCGATGAGGTCGGTGGTTTCGCGAACGATGTCCTTGAGCGGAAGCCGCCCCACCAGCTCGGTCATCTGGCTGGCCGAGCGCGGCAGTTCCTTGGTGCCCCGCGCATCGGCCATCAGGCGGCGGCCCATGTCGCGAATGGTGAAGCCCAGTTGCCGCTGCGGGCCGTTCTGCACGGCCACGGCCGACACCTCGACCTCAGCGGTGGCGCCGTATTCGCCGCGCAACTGGGTGTTGAACAGCCGCACCGTGCCGTGCTGGCGCAGGTTGGTCAGCAACACGCGGAAATCGACCCCCGTGCGCCCAAGCCATTTGTCGAGCGATTCGCCGCGGGCCTGGTCTTCGGTGGCCAGCTGGGTCAGGTCGAGGAACGACCGGTTGACCGACTGGATGCGGCCATCGACGTCGGCCAGCACGATGGCGTCGGGCGCGGATTCGAACACCTGCAGAAGCTGTTGCGATGCCGGGTTGAGCGCGCGCACGCTGGCCTGGTTGCGGCCGAATCGCAGCAGAAAGTGCTGCGTGTTTTCCTGGCGGAATTGCGAGGCCGTCACCTCGAGCTCCTGGTCACCGTCGCGCAGGCGGACCAGAATGGGGTCGGCCCGGCCGCTGACGCGCAGGCGCTCGATCATTTCCCGCAGCGCGACCTGGCTGCGCTGGTCAAGCCCGTCGGACAAGGTCCAGTGGGGCGAACGCATGGCCTCGCCGAACAGTTCCTGTGCCGCCGGGTTGGCTTCCTCGAGCTTGTCGATGGCGCCTTCGAGAATGACCACCGGCTCGGAGGCCATCTGGAACAGCAACCGGTAGCGCGTCTCGACCTGGCGCAACCGCCAGTAGTCGCGCTCCATCGAGAGCTGTGCCGTCACCAGGCGCTGTTGCAGCGCGACCTGGTTGCGCAGATCCCGGCCGAACGCCACCAGCGAGGCCGCGCCACGTCCGCGCCCCGTGCGCTGCAAGGGCGCCACGGCGTACGACATGGGCAGATCGCCCGCGTCGGACTGCTGGTGGTTCACATGGCGCCAGCGCACGCCGTCGCGGCTGGGTTCGCCCCGGCCTTCGAGCAAGGCCTCGACCTTGGCGCGGCTCTCGGGTGTGACGGTCTGCACCCAGGGCCTGCCCACCCATTGTTCACAGGCCGCCACCAGTGTGGGTTCACCGTGGCAGGCCACGTCGCGGATCACGCCCTGGCCGTCGAGCACCAACAGAATGTCGGCCGAGGTCGTGAGCAGTTCGCCCACGGCATCGGCGTCGAGGTCTCCGAGGTACTGGCCGGGAAACGCCAACGGACGCTCGGTGGGGGCTTCTGGCGCCTGGGGCATGGCGGGTGGGGGCTGGGTTTCTTCGGTGGAGGGGCAGGGCGGCAGAGAGTTCAGAAAAAGCGGAGCCGCAGTGCCGCGAGCCGCCGGTCGGCCTGGGCCGCCGCTTGCGCGACGTCGGTCACGATGGCATCTGCTTCAAGGCGTTTGGCGTCTTCGGGATAGGCGCCGAATATCGATCCGCCCGCGATTATAGAAACGTGTGGGTTGAGGCTGGCGGCACGCACCCGGGCCAGCAGTGCGTTCACCGCGTCGATGCGGCCGATGTTCGACATGGTCAGACCGACCACATCGAACCATTGTTCCCGGACCACCTGCTCCAGCGGAGACTCGGGTGCAAGGTGGGTTTCGACCTCCCAGCCGGCGCGGTGGAAGTATTCGGCGACCAGGCTGAGCCCGAAGGTGTGCTGCTCGCCCGGTGCAGGCACCAGCAGCAGGCGGCGGCTGTGGGGGTTGTCGGTTCGCGCCCGGGCCAACGCGGGCCGCGATGCGCTTTGCTCCCGAACAATGCGCTGCAGGCGCCCCATGCCCAGCGTCACCTCGGTGAAATCGCACAGGTCGCGCTCCCAGAGCTCGCCCAGGTGCCGCGCCACGGGCACCAGCAGGTCGGTGAAGATGGCCTCGACCTCGACACCACGGTCGCGAAGCGCGTCCATGCTCTCGCGCACCGCCGAATCGTCCTCGTGCATGACCAGCTCGGTCAGCAGGGCCACGTCTTCGGGCTGGATGCGGGTCAACGCGCGTCCCGCGGGCACGGTTGGCGGGGCCACCGCCTTGTGGGCGAGCACCAGGCGCGGAATGATCTCGTGCTGGACCGCCTTGGCCACCAGCATCGAGCGCAACGCGTCCTCGTGCCGCTCGGGGCCGGTGTCCATGGCCATCAATTCGTCGAGGTCGGCCATGGGGCCGGGCCAGTTGGTGCCGGCCGGCTTGAAGAGGTCGCCCTCCGCGGAGGTGACCTGCTGCTGATAGGAACTCATGTCCACGTCTCCTTGCGCTGGCTGCGCATTTGCCGATCGCCGGGGCCCGCGGAGAGGAGGCCAGAGCCATCTGATTGGCCGGTGGCTGGATCACCGCCGGCGATGGTCGGGGCTTGTACGCCTGTCCATCCCCGGCGTCAAAACTCTTCCGACCAACTGTCAACCTCACTTTACGCTTCGCCTTGAGGTTGTCAATAACCGTGTACGTCAATAAAAGTTGACACTTTGCGGCCAAGCGCCTAAATTGGCCTCATGCAAGCCGTGCACGCACCCGTCCCTTCCAGCGATTCACCCACCCGGCGACCGCTTTATTCGGCGGCCGAACGGGCCCGGCGGGACGCGACGGGCTGGACGCTGGTGCAGGGTGTCCTGGCGCCGGTGCAGTTTCTGGTGTTCCTGGTCAGCCTGGCGCTGGTGCTGCGTTTTCTGGTGACGGGCGAGGGCGCCCAGGCCGCCACCGTGTCGGTGGTCGTCAAGACCGCGGTGCTCTACCTGATCATGGTCACCGGCTGCATCTGGGAAAAGGTGGTGTTCGACCGCTACCTCTTCGCCCCGGCGTTCTACTGGGAAGACGTGTTCAGCATGCTGGTGCTGGCACTGCACACGGCCTACCTGCTGGCACTCCTGTTCGGCTGGCTCGACCCGGTTTCGCTGGCATGGCTGGCGCTGGCGGCCTACGCCACCTACGTGATCAACGCGGCGCAGTTCATCGTGAAGTTGCGCGCGGCCCGGCGGGAGGCCAACCGATGAGCGCTCAAATGATCCCTATCCGCGCCGAGGCTGGCGGCTGCAGCGATGCCCCCGTGCTGCGCGAGCGCGGACAGCGCGAGGTGTTCTGCGGCCTCACCGGCATCATCTGGCTGCACCGCAAGATCCAGGACGCCTTTTTTCTGGTGGTGGGGTCGCGCACCTGTGCCCACCTCATCCAGAGCGCGGCCGGCGTGATGATCTTTGCCGAACCGCGCTTTGCCACCGCCATCATCGAAGAGCGCGATCTGGCGGGTCTGGCCGACTGCAATGACGAACTCGACCGCGTGGTCACACGGCTGATCGAGCGCCGTCCCGAGATCCGTCTGCTGTTTCTGGTCGGGTCATGCCCGTCCGAGGTCATCAAGCTCGACCTGTCCCGCGCGGCCCAGCGCATGTCGCAGCGCCTGTCGCCGTCGGTCCGGGTGCTCAACTACTCCGGCAGCGGCATCGAGACCACCTTCACCCAGGGCGAAGACGCCTGCCTGGCCGCCCTGGTGCCCAGTCTCGGGTCCACGCTGCCGAACGCCGAACCGGAATTGCTGGTGGTGGGTGCGCTGGCCGACGTGGTCGAGGACCAGTTCTCGCGCATGTTCGATGCGCTGGGCATTCCGGTGCGCTTCTTTCCGGCCCGGCACGCCGATGCCATGCCCACGGTGGGCGCGGGCACACGCTTCCTGCTGGCCCAGCCCTTCCTGGCCGACACGGCGGCCGCGCTCGAATCGCGCGGCGCGCGCCGCATCCCGGCACCGTTCCCGCTCGGCATCGAGGGCACCACCGCCTGGCTGCGGGCCGCTGCCCGCGCCCATGGGGTGGACGACGCGTGCCTCGAAGCCGTGATCGCCGCGCCCCGCGAGCGCGCCCGCCAGGCGCTGTCGCGCCAGCGTGCACAGCTCGAAGGCCGGCGCGTGTTCTTCTTTCCCGACTCGCAGCTCGAGATCCCGCTGGCGCGATTCCTCTCGCGTGAGCTCGGCATGCAACTCACCGAGGTCGGCACCCCCTACCTTCACCGCGCCCTGCTGGCGGAGGAGCTTGCCTGGTTGCCGTCCGAGGCGCGTCTGTCCGAAGGCCAGCACGTGGACCTGCAGCTCGACCGCTGCCGCGAACTGCGCCCCGACCTCGTCGTCTGCGGTCTCGGCCTGGCCAACCCGCTGGAGGCCGAGGGCATGACCACCAAGTGGGCGATCGAACTGGTGTTCACGCCCATCCAGGGATTCGATCAGGCCGGTGATCTGGCCGAACTCTTCAGCCGACCGCTGCGCCGGCGCGACCTTCTGGCCCGCGAAAGCGCGCCGGTCGCTCCCCTTGAAGCCTAGGACCACGGACCACCGCCATGCAGCTCACGCTCTGGACCTATGAAGGACCGCCCCATGTGGGAGCCATGCGCGTGGCCAGTGCGTTGCGTGGCGTTCACTACGTGCTGCACGCGCCGCAGGGCGACACCTACGCCGATCTGCTGTTCACCATGATCCAGCGCGACGCCGTGCGCCCGCCGGTGACATACACCACCTTTCAGGCCCGCGACCTGGGTGGCGACACCGCCGAGCTGTTCAAGACCGCCGCGAAAGAGGCGTTCGAGCGATTCTCGCCGCAGGCCATGATGGTCGGCGCAAGCTGCACCGCCGAACTCATCCAGGACGACCCTGGCGGCCTCGCCACCGCGCTCGACCTGCCCGTGCCGGTGGTGGCGCTGGAACTGCCGTCCTACCAGCGCAAGGAACACTGGGGCGCGGCCGAGAGCTTCTACCAGGTGCTTCGCCACCTGGCCGACAAGTCGGTTCGTGCCGCACCGCGCGCCGACGGCGCAGCACCCCGCTGCAACATCCTCGGCCCCGTGGCCCTGGGTTTCCGGCACCGCGACGACCTGCGGGAAATCACCGCGCTGCTGCGCGAGATGGGCATCGAGATCAACCTCGTGGCGCCGCAGGGCGCGAGCCCGGCCGACCTGGCCCAGGTCGGCAACGCCCACTTCAACGTGGTGATGTACCCCGAAATCGCGGGCGTGGCGGCCTCCTGGCTGCAGCGCAACTTCGGGCAACCGTTCACCCGCAGCATTCCCATCGGCGTTGGCGGCACGCTCGATTTCATCCGCGAAGTGGCCCGGCTGGCGGGGATCGATCCCGCACCGTGGCTGGACGCCAGCCGTTCGCGCGCACCCTGGTACGCCCGATCGGTCGACTCCACCTACCTCACCGGCAAGCGCGTGTTCGTGTTCGGCGACGCCACCCACGCGGTGGCGGCGGCCCGCGTGGCCCGCGAGGAAATGGGCTTCGAGGTGGTCGGCATCGGCACCTACCTGCGCGAGTTCGCCCGCGACGTGCGGGAGGCAGCACTGGCCATGAACATCGAGGCGCTCATCACCGACGACTACCTCGAGGTCGAGGCGCGCATCGCCGAGCTGCAACCCGAGCTGGTGCTGGGCACCCAGATGGAGCGCCACATCGCCAAGCGGCTGGGCATTCCCTGCGCGGTGATCTCGGCCCCGGTGCACGTGCAGGACTTTCCCGCGCGGCATTCGCCGGTCATGGGCTTCGAAGGCGCCAACGTGCTGTTCGACAGCTGGGTGCACCCGCTCATGATGGGCCTCGAGGAACACCTGATCGGCATGTTCCGCGGCGACGCGGAGTTTCACGAAGACGCTGCGCCGTCGCACCTGGGGGGTTCCCGCCCGGCGCCAGCGCGGGTGGTGCAGGCCGACGCCGCGCAGGCGCAGGCCGAAGCCGCCATCACCACCGCCGCCATCACCGCGGCCCAGGCACTCGGGGCCACGTGGCAGCCCGACGCCGAGAAGGAACTCAGAAAGATCCCGTTTTTCGTGCGCGGCAAGGCTCGCCGCAACACCGAGTCGTACGCCAGGGACAAGGGCCTGCCCGTCATCACCATCGAGACCCTCTACGATGCCAAAGCCCACTTCAGCCGCTGACCGCACAGGGCCCGCGCTGCGGGTTGTGCTGGTCACGATGGACAGTCACCTGGCCAGTGCCGCCGAGCGCGCGAACCGCCGCCTTTCCCGCTTGATTCCTGGCCTCTCACTCAGCGTGCACGCCGCCGGTGAATGGGGTGACGACGGCACCGCGCTCAAGCGCTGCACCGATGACATCGCCCGCGGCGACATCGTGATCGCCACCATGCTGTTCATGGAAGACCACTTCCTGCCGGTGCTGCCCGCGCTGACGGCCCGCCGCGACGCCTGCGACGCCATGGTCTGCCTGATGTCGGCCACCGAGGTGACGCGGCTCACGCGCATGGGCAAGTTCGACATGAGCGTGCCCGCCAGCGGCCCGTTGGCGTTCCTGAAGAAGTTGCGTGGCAAGAGCACCGCCGACGCATCCACCACCCCCGAGGACAAGAGCACCGCGGGCGCCCGGCAGATGAAGATGCTGCGCCGCCTGCCGAAGATCCTGCGCTTCATTCCGGGCACCGCGCAGGACGTGCGCGCGTATTTCCTGTCGATGCAGTACTGGCTGGCTGGCTCCGAGGAGAACATGGTCAACCTGGTGCAGTTCCTGGTCAGCCGTTATGCCGACGGTGCGCGCCGCGGGCTGCGCGACGCGGTCAAGCCCGGTGTGCCGCTGGAATACCCCGAGGTGGGCGTGTACCACCCGCGCATGGCGCAGCGCCTGTCCGACAACGTGGCCGACCTGCCGCGCATCGCCGTCAGCGGCCAGCGCGGCACTGTGGGCCTGCTGGTCATGCGCTCTTACCTGCTGGCCGGCAACACCGGCCATTACGACGGCGTGATCACCGCACTCGAGGCGCGGGGCATGCGCGTGGTGCCGGCCTTTGCCACCGGGCTGGACAACCGCCCGGCCATCGACGCCTACTTCTTCAAGGACGGCCAGCCGCAGATCGATGCGCTGGTCTCGCTCACGGGCTTTTCGCTGATCGGCGGCCCGGCCTACAACGACGCCAAGGCCGCCGAGGACGTGCTGGCCCGCCTGGATGTGCCCTACCTGGCGGTGTCGCCGGTGGAGTTCCAGACGCTGGACCACTGGGGTGCGTCGCCCCGAGGCCTGTTGCCGGTGGAATCCACCATGATGGTCGCGATTCCCGAACTCGATGGCGCCACCGGCTCGATGGTGTACGGGGGCCGAGGCAGCTCAGCCCATGTGCAGTGCACCGGCTGCAACCGCCAGTGCCGCTTCGAGACCCTGCAGGACGCGCACGACATGCAGACCTGCAGTGAGCGCGCCGACGCATTGGCCGCGCGCCTGGGCAAGTTGATCGACCTGCGCAAGAGCGAACGTGCCCAGCGCAAGGTGGCCGCCGTGCTGTTCAACTTCCCGCCGAACGCCGGCAACACCGGCACCGCCGCGTTCCTGGCGGTGTTCGAATCGCTGTTCAACACGCTCAAGGCCATGAAGGCCCAGGGCTACACGGTCGATGTGCCGGCCAGCGTGGACGAGTTGCGCGAACGGGTCATCACCGGCAACGCGCAACTGCACGGCGCACCGGCCAACGTGCATGCCTTCATCGACGCAGACGACCACGTGCGGCGCGAAAAACACCTGCGCCAGATCGAGGCCCAGTGGGGCCCTGCACCGGGCCAGCAGCTCAGCAACGGCAGCCAGCTGTTCGTGCTGGGCGAGCGCTTCGGCAACGTGTTCGTCGGCATCCAGCCCGCCATGGGCTACGAGGGCGACCCGATGCGCCTGCTGTTCGAGCACGGCTTTGCCCCCACCCACGCCTTCAGCGCCTTCTACCGCTGGCTGCGCGAGGACTTTGCGGCGCATGCGGTGCTGCACTTCGGCACCCACGGCGCGCTTGAATTCATGCCCGGCAAGCAGGCCGGCCTCACCGCCGATTGCTGGCCCGACCGACTGATCGGCGACCTGCCCAACGCCTACCTCTACGCGTCCAACAACCCGTCCGAAGGCACGATCGCCAAGCGCCGCGCGGCCGCCACCCTCATCAGCTACCTGACACCGCCGGTGGCGCAGGCCGGTCTGTACAAGGGGCTGGTCGAGCTCAAGGACACGCTGGAGCGCTTTCGCAGCCTGGAGCCCGAGGCACAGGCCGAGCGCGCCGAACTGGCCGTGATGATCCAGGCGCAGGCCGCCGAACTGGACCTGGCCCTGGCCGAGCCGGCCTGGGGCGATGCCGCCGACGCGCACATCACGTCCCTCGGCGAGCGGGTGCTGGAACTCGAATACACGTTGATCCCTTACGGCCTGCATGTGGTGGGTCAGGCCCCCAGCGAGGCCGAGCGGATCGACCTGCTGATGTCCTGCGCCGAGGCGTCGCTTGGCGAGCCCATGGGGTCGCAGGTGCTTCGCCCGGCCATCACGGCGCTGGTGCAGGGTGCCACGCCGGCGGTTGCCTTGCAGACCATCGAGCCGCTGGTCGATGCGGCCCTGCAAGCCAAGCGCCTGCAAACGCTCACCGAACTGGCGCACACCGATTCGCTGATGCGCGAGGACCACGAAATGGACGGCATCCTGCGCGCGCTCGATGGCCGCTTTCTGCGCCCCGCGCCGGGCGGCGACCTGCTGCGCACGCCGGCCATCCTGCCCACCGGGCGCAACCTGCACGGCTTCGACCCGTTCCGCATTCCCAGTGCCTACGCCGTGATGGACGGCGCGCGCCAGGCCGAGCGCCTGATCCAGCGCCACATGGCCGACGGCAACGCCTTTCCCGAATCGATCGCCATGGTGCTGTGGGGCACCGACAACCTCAAGAGCGAGGGCGGCCCGATCGGCCAGGTGCTCGCACTGATGGGCGCGCGCCCGCGCTTCGACAGCTACGGCCGGCTGGCCGGTGCCGAACTGATGTCGCTCGAAGAACTTGGCCGTCCGCGCGTGGACGTGGTGATTTCGCTCTCGGGCATCTTCCGCGATCTGCTGCCCCTGCAGATCAAGCTGCTGGCCGAAGCCGCCTTCATGGCCGCCAGCGCCGACGAGCCGCTCGAGCAGAACGCGATTCGCCGTCACGCGCTGGCCTACATGGCGCAGCACGGCGGTGATCTGGAAACCGCTTCGCTGCGCGTGTTCGGCAACGCCGAAGGCGCGTATGGCGCGAACGTCAACAGCCTGGTGGACAACAGCCGCTGGGAAGACCCGGACGAACTCGCCGAAACCTACAGCCGCCGCAAAGGTTTTGCGTATGGCCGCAACGGTCAGGCCATGCAGCAGTCGCAACTGCTCAACAGCGTGCTGGCCGACGTGAACCTCGCCTACCAGAACCTCGACTCGGTGGAGCTGGGCGTGACCACGGTGGACACCTATTTCGACACCCTGGGCGGCGTGAGCCGCGCGATCCAGCGCTCGAAGTCGCAGCGCCATGGCGCGGCCGCGCAGGTGGCGCCGGTCTACATCGGCGATCAGACGCGCGACGCCCACGGCGGCGGCACGGTGCGCACGCTGACCGAGCAGGTGGCTCTGGAAACGCGCACCCGCATGCTCAACCCCAAGTGGACCGAAGGCATGTTGAAGCACGGCTACGAAGGCGTGCGCCAGATCGAGGTGCACCTCACCAACACCATGGGCTGGTCGGCCACCACCGGGCAGGTGCAGCCCTGGGTGTACGAGCAGCTCACCCAGGCGTTCGTGCTCGACCCGGACATGCGCAAGCGCCTGGCCGAGCTCAATCCCACCGCGTCTGCGCGTGTGGCCAGTCGCTTGATCGAGGCCTCGGAGCGCAAGTTCTGGCAGCCCGATCCGCAAGTTTTGTCGGCCCTGCGCAAAGCCAGTGAAGAACTGGAAGACCGCTTGGAAGGCGTGTTTGAAGGAGCCCCCGCATGATGGAAACCACAGTCCCCCTGACCGACCTGAGGCGCGCCTCAGGCCGTGCGTCACGGGAAGACGGCGAGGGCAGCCTGCAAGTGCAACTCGACCCCTCCGTGAAGATCGGCACGGCCAAGGTCTTTGCCATCTACGGCAAGGGCGGCATCGGCAAGAGCACCACCAGCTCCAACCTGTCGGCGGCCTTTTCGCACCTGGGCAAGCGGGTGCTGCAGATCGGCTGCGACCCCAAGCACGACAGCACCTTCACGCTGACCAAGAAGATGCTGCCGACGGTGATCGACATCCTGGAAACGGTCGACTTCCACGCCGAGGAACTGCGGCCCGAGGACTTCGTGTTCCCGGGCTACAACGGGGTGATGTGCGTGGAGGCCGGCGGCCCGCCCGCGGGCACCGGCTGCGGCGGTTACGTGGTCGGCCAGACCGTCAAGCTGCTCAAGGAGCACCACCTGCTGGAAGACACCGATGTGGTGATCTTCGACGTGCTGGGCGACGTGGTGTGCGGTGGTTTTGCCGCTCCGTTGCAGCACGCCGACCGCGCCATGATCGTCACCGCCAACGACTTCGATTCGATCTTCGCGATGAACCGCATCGTGCAGGCCATCGGCGCCAAGGCCAAGAACTACAACGTCCGGCTCGGGGGCGTCATCGCCAACCGGAGCGCAGGCACCGACCAGATCGACAAGTACAACGACAAGACCGGCCTGAAGCTGGCCGCGCGTTTTCCCGACCTCGACGCGATCCGCCGCAGCCGCCTGAAGAAGGCCACGCTGTTCGAGATGGAGGACTCGCCCGAGGTGGAGGCCGTGCGCAAGGAGTACATGCGCCTGGCGGCCTCGATGTGGCTGGGCGGAGATCCCCTGCCCTCGGTGCCGATGAAGGACCGCGACATCTTCGACCTGCTGGGATACGACTGATGGAACACACCGAATACCTGCAGCGCCGCCAGCAGATCGAGACCTATTTCGATCGCACCGCGGCACAGGCCTGGGCCCGTCTCACCAGCAACGCGCCGGTGGGGCGAATCCGGCGCACCGTGCGCGCCGGGCGCGACCAGATGCGCTCGACGCTGCTGTCGTGGATGCCCGATGACCTGAGCGGCCTGCGCGTGCTGGACGCCGGCAGCGGCACCGGGGCGCTGGCCATGGAAGCCGCGCAGCGCGGCGCCGACGTGGTGGCCATCGACCTGTCGCCGACGCTGGTCGACCTGGCCCGTGAGCGCTGGGCCGACACGCTCAAGGCGCCCGGCGCCGGCCGCATCTGGTTCAGCCCTGGCGACATGCTCGACGAGGCCTTCGGCGAGTTCGACCACATCGTGGCGATGGATTCGTTGATCCACTACGACACGCCGGACATCGTGGCCGCGTTGCAGCGCCTGGCGCCGCGCGCGCGCCGCAGCATCGCGTTCACGTTCGCCCCGCGCACGCCGCTGCTGGCGGTCATGCACCGGGTCGGCCGCCTGTTTCCGCGCGGCGACCGGTCGCCGTCGCTCACGCCGGTGGCCCAGGTGGCGTTGCGGGCCCAGCTGGGTCCGGTGCTGGCGAGCCATGGCTTTGCATCGTCCCGCGAGCGCCGCGTGGCCAGCGGCTTCTACACCTCGCACGCCTGGGAGTGGTCGCGGTGAACCTGAACCGTGCCATCACCAAGGCGCTCACCCCGGCCTGGGCGCGGCAGATGGCCGCGCGCTACGTGCCTTTCGCGGACGCGGCTTCTCCCGACCTTCCGCTCGGGCGCCTGCTGCGCCTGTCGCTGTTCCAGTTCTCGATCGGCCTCACCATCGCGCTGCTGGTGGGCACCCTCAACCGCGTGATGATCGTCGAGCTCGGCGTGCCCGCTTGGTGGGTGGCGCTGTCGGTGGCGCTGCCGCTGGTGTTTGCGCCGCTGCGCGCGCTCATCGGTTATCGCAGCGACACCCACCCGTCCGCCCTCGGTCTGCGTCGGCTGCCCTACCTGTGGACCGGCAGCCTGCTGATGTTCGGCGGCCTGTCCATCATGCCCTTTGCGTTGCTGCTGCTGTCCGACCCGCCCGCCAATGCGATCGGTGTCTGGGGTGGCCGCATCGGTGCCGCCCTGTCGTTCCTGCTGGTGGGTGCCGGCATGCAGATCACCCAGACCGCCGGCCTGGCGCTGGCCAGCGACGTGTCGCCCGAAGACAAACGCCCCCGCGTGGTGGCCTTGCTCTACAGCATGCTGCTGGTCGGCATGGTGGTGGGCAGCGCGGCGCTGGGCTGGTTGCTGACCGACTTTTCGCCGAAGCGCCTGATCCAGGTGGTGCAGGGCGCCGCGGTGGTCGTGGCGGTGCTCAACCTCACCTCGCTCTGGCAACAAGAGGCGCGCAGCGCCCGCCGGGGTGCCCGCCAGGCCAACGGCTTCTCCCAGAGCTGGCAGCGGCTCATGGCCATCCCGCGCATGCGCCGTTTCCTCTGGACGGTGGGCCTCGGCACGGTGGCTTTCAGCATGCAGGACATCATCCTCGAGCCGTACGGTGGGCAGGTGCTGGGCCTGGACGTGGGGCTGACCAGCGCGCTCACCGCGCTGTCGGCGGGCGGTTCGTTGCTGGCTTTCGTCTGGTCGGCGCGCGCGGTGTCGCGTGGCGCCGATCCGGTGCGCATGGCCGCGCTCGGGGCCTTGCTGGGTCTGCCCGGGTTTGCGCTGGTGATCTTCTCGGCACCGTTGCAGGCAGCCTGGCTGTTCCAGTCGGGCGCTGCGCTCATCGGATTTGCCGGTGGCCTGTTCGCGGTGGGCATGCTGCTCACCGCCATGCAGTTGCCCGAGCGCGAACACACCGGCCTGGTGCTGGGCGCCTGGGGCGCCGTGCAGGCCACTGCCGCCGGCCTCGCGATGGCCACGGGCGGTGCGCTGCGCGACGGCGTGTCCTGGCTGGCCGAAGGCGGCTGGCTCGGCGCGCCCCTGGCCTCGCCCGTCACCGGCTACAGCGTGGTTTTCCACCTCGAGATCTACCTGCTCTTCGTCGTGCTCATCGCGCTCGGCCCGCTGGTGCGCCGTCACCGCAGCACCCAAGCGCCGCATGCCCCCATCGGTCTGGCCGAAATGCCCGGCTGATCCGCCCGAATCACCACCGCCCCTCACCACCGCCCCCGGACCGCCACCCACAGGAGACCTACCATGGAAACAGGCGCCATCACCCAGTACGTGGACGTTGCACAAATCGTGCTCTACGCGTTCTGGATCTTTTTCTTCGGACTCATCTATTACCTCCAGCGCGAGAGCCACCGCGAGGGCTACCCCATGGACCCGGGGCGCGAGAACGGGCCCCGCATCGAAGGCTGGCCCGTGCCGGAACCCAAGGTGTTCAAGATGGCCGATGGCCGCGAGGTGCTGGCACCCGACGTGAACCGGGCCGACGGCGCTTACAGCGCACAGCCCGCACACGGCTGGAACGGTGCACCGCTGGAGCCGGTGGGCGATCCCCTCACCGCCGGTGTGGGCCCGGGCGCCTGGGCTGCCCGCGCAGACCACCCCGACATGCTGCACGAAGGCGGCGTGAAGATCGTGCCGCTGCGCGCGGCCAATGACCACGGCGTGGCCCGCCAGGACAACGATCCGCGAGGCCAACCGGTGATCGGCGCCGACGGCGAGCAGGCCGGCACCGTGGTGGACCTCTGGGTCGACCGCGCCGAGATGATGTTCCGCTACCTCGAGGTGGGGCTCACCAGTGGCCGCAGCGTGCTGCTGCCGATCAACTTCGCGCGCATCCGCCGCAACGGCGTGGAAGTGCAGGCCTTGCTGGCCGGCCAGTTCGCCGGTGTGCCGGGCACCAAACACCCCGAACAGGTGACCCTGCTCGAAGAGGAAAAGATTGCCGCCTACTTCGGCGCCGGCACGCTGTACGCCACGCCGCAACGCCAGGAGCCGCTGCTGTGAACGCGCACCACGAGCACGAGTTCGAAGCCGCCCCCGGGTTGCCTGAACCGCTGCCGCCGGGCGAACGCCTGCTGTGGCAGGGGCGGCCCGGTGTGTGGATGCTCGCGGTGCACGCGTTTCACGTGCGCAAGGTGGCCGTCTACTTTGCGCTCATGCTGGGCCTGCAGGCCCTGCTGCTCGCGGGCGAACCCGAGGGCCTCACCGCCCGGCCGCTGATCACCAGCCTGGTGATGGCGTCCGCCGGTCTGGCGCTGCTGTTCGGCACCGCCTGGTGGAGCGCGAGCACCGCGCTCTACACCGTGACCGACCGCCGGATCGTCATGCGCATCGGCATCGTGCTCACGCTCACCTTCAATCTGCCGTTGCGCCTGGTTTCGGCGGCCGACGTCAAGGTGTGGACGGGTGGCCATGGCGACATCTCGCTGTCGATGGCTGGCTGGGACCGCATCGGTTACCTGCACCTGTGGCCGCACGCCCGGGCCTGGGAGCTGCGCCGCCCGCAACCCACGCTTCGCTGCGTCCCTGATGCCGCCGCCGTGGCCGGCTTGATCCACGAAGCGTGGCGCCAGGTGCACCCCCAGGCCGACACGGTGCAACCGGCGCAAACGGCCCAACCGCTGGCGGTGCCGGCGACCGAACCCGCCTCCACGCCGATCCCCGCTCGCGAACGCGAACGCAAGGTCGTGTCCATCGACACGGTGACCGCATGAACGCCCAGCACCACGACGCCCCATTCGGTCCGCGCACCCCGTGGCCCATCCATGCGCTGGTCGGTCTGGCGCTGGCCTCGCTGGTGATCGTGGCGCTGTTCCGCTGGCAGCAGGGCGATGCTCCGCTGACGGTCGAGGCGCCAGCACAGTGGACACGAACCCTGCATTTCCAGGACACCGCCACCGGCGACATCGAGGTGATCGATGCGCAGGCGAAAGCCGCCGTGGCGCATTTCTCCGGTGAGCATGGCTTTCTGCGTGGAACCCTGCGTGCCCTGACGCGCGAGCGTGCGCTTCGCGGCATCGGCCCGGCGCAACCCTTTGAACTGGTCGGCCATGTGGACGGCCGCCTCACCCTGCGCGACCCGGCCACCGGGCAGCGCATTCCGTTGCAGTCGTTTGGTCCCACCAACGCTGCCGTTTATGCCGGCCTGCGCGACGCCAGGCCCGACGCCCCCCTGAACCGCTGAGGAGAACCGCATGAGCAGCGACTTCAATTCCGACACCGACCACGTGGCCGCCCTGATGGACAGCCTGCGCGACACCGAGGACGCCACCGCGCGGGCTGCGCGCAGCACCATGCTCACGCCGCGCTTCTACACCACCGACTTCGACGCCATGGACAAGCTCGACGTGAGCCCGGTGCGCGCCGAGTGGGACGTGATGATGGCCGAGTACGAAGGCGACAACAACCAGGACCACTTCAAGCGCGACGAGGCGTTCGCGCAGGAACTCAAGGAGGGCATGGCCAAGCTGTCCCCCGAACTGCGGCAGGAGTTCCTCGACTTCCTCATCAGTTCCTGCACGTCCGAGTTCTCGGGCTGCATCCTCTACAACGAGATCCGCAAGAAGGTCACCAACCCCGACATCAAGCAGTTGATGGCCTACATGGCCCGCGACGAGTCGCGCCACGCCGGGTTCATCAACCAGTCGCTCAAGGACTTCAACCTCGGCATCGACCTGGGCAGCCTCAAGCGCGTCAAGGCCTACACCTACTTCAAGCCGAAGTACATCTTTTACGCCACCTACCTGTCCGAGAAGATCGGCTACGCCCGGTACATCACCATCTTCCGCCAGCTCGAGCGCCACCCCGACAAGCGCTTCCACCCGATCTTTCGCTGGTTCGAGCGCTGGTGCAACGACGAATTCCGGCATGGCGAGTCGTTTGCCCTGCTGATGCGGGCGCAGCCGAACCTTCTGCGCGGCCCCAACACGCTGTGGATCCGGTTCTTCATCCTGGCGGTGTACGCCACCATGTACGTGCGGGACCACACCCGGCCCATGCTGCACGAGGCGATGGGGCTGGAGTCCACCACCTACGACCATGCGGTGTTCCGCATCACCAACGACATCTGCCGCCAGGTGTTCCCGGTCGAGATCGACATCGACCACCCCGGCTTTCACCGCGGCATGGCCCGCTTGCTCGAGATCTCTCGCGCCAATGACCGCGCCACCGCGCGCGGCGGCGTGCTGGGCGCGTTGCAGCGCGGCGTGTGCGCGGTGCAGGCAGTGGGCGCGTTCGCCCGGCTGTTCCTGTTGCCGGTGAAGCGCCACGAGCTGCCGGCCGACGTTCGGCTCGCGCCGACCTGGTGAGGCAAACCCCATGACCGAGGTGGTCGCCCCGATCGCGTTCGCGTTGCTGTGCTGGTGGTTCGGCACGGGGGCCATCCTCTGGCTGGTGCGGCGTCCGCCGCACACCTTCTTCACGAGCATGACGCTGCTGACCCTGGGGCTGGGGCTCAGCTTCTGGGCGACCTGGACCAGCATGCAGGCCGCCACCGTGGCCAATGCGTATCTGGGATTCGCCAGCGTCATCCTCATGTGGAGCTGGCATGAGCTGGCCTTTCTGACGGGCTGGCTCACCGGTCCACGCCCGCAGGCACTGCCGCCCGGCGTGCAGGGCGTCGAGCGGTTCAGCCGTTCACTGCAAGCCGTGTTGTGGCACGAACTCGCGCTGCTGGCCAATTTCGGTGTGCTGCTGTTCATGCAGCAGGGCCAGCCCAGCCACGTGGCCATCTGCACCTTCGCCTTGCTCTGGTGCATGCGTGCATCGGCCAAGCTCAACCTGTTCTTCGGCGTGCCCGAGGTGGGCGAGCTGTACCTGCCCCGTCACCTGCAGTGGCTGGGCAGCCACTTTCAACGGCGCGCCTCCATCAGCGCCTTTTTTCTTCTGTCGGTCGGCCTGGCCTGCGTGGTCTGGGGCTGGATGGTCTGGCAGCTCGGCAGCGGTCAGGCATCCCTGACCACCGGCTGGGTGCTGCTGGCCGCCTTGCTGGGCCTGGCGATCGTTGAACACGTGATCATGGTTTTTGCCGTGCCATTGCAGCGGCTTTGGGGTTGGGCCATGGGCGGACATTCCGCCGTGGTCCGGGCACCCGTCAAAGTGGACCGCGCATGAATGCACTTCGAACCGACGACCTGGGGTGGGCCACGCCCGCCCGAACGCCCGCCCAACGCGATGCGCCGCACGCCATCGTGATCGGCAGCGGGTTTGGTGGCCTGGCCTCGGCCGTCCGGCTGGCGGCCAAGGGCTGGCGCGTGACCGTGCTCGAGAAGCTCGACTCACCGGGCGGCCGTGCCCGCGTGCACCACCAGAACGGTCACACCTTCGATGCCGGTCCGACCATCATCACGGTGCCGTTCCTGTTCCACGAGCTGTGGGCGCTGGCCGGGCGCAAGTTCGAGGACGACGTGCAACTGGTGCCGCTCGATCCGTTCTACCGCATCCGCTTTGCCGACGGCGACCACTTCGACTACAGCGGTGATCCCGACCGTCAACGCGCCGAGGTGAAGCGCATCTGCCCATCGGACGCAGCCGGCTACGAGCGCTTCATGGCCGAGGCCGATCACTGCTACGAGCTGGGTTTTGCCGCGCTGGGCGCCAAGGCCTTCGACACCGTGGGTGACCTGGTCAAGGCCAGTCCGGCCATCCTCAAGATGCGCGGCTGGCGCACCCTGCACGGCATGGTGGCCAGCCACCTGAAGCACCCCAAGCTGCGCATCGCCATGAGCCTGCAAAGCCTGCTCATTGGCGGCAATCCGTTTTCGGTCACCTGCATCTACAGCCTGATCAATGCGCTCGAGCGGCAGTGGGGCGTGCACTGGGCCATGGGCGGCACCGGCCGCCTGGTTCAGGGCCTGGTCAAGCTGCTGCAAGGGCAGGGCGGGGTGTTGCGCTGCAACGCCGAGGTGCGCCGCATCGAGGTGGATCAGGGCCGTGCCACGGGGGTCACGCTGGCCAGTGGCGAGCGCATCGCCGCCGACATCGTGGTGTCCAACGCCGACACCGCGTGGACCTACCGCCACCTGATCGAGTCGCAGCACCGCCGTCACTGGAGCGATTCGCGCATCGACCGCGGGCGCTATTCGATGAGCCTGTTTGTCTGGTACTTCGGCACCAACCGGCGCTACGACGACGTGCCGCACCACATGATGCTGCTGGGCCCGCGCTACAAGGAACTGCTGCGCGACATCTTCGAGCGCCACAAGCTGGCCGACGATTTCAGCCTGTACCTGCACCGGCCCACCGCCACCGACGCATCGATGGCGCCCGACGGCCACGATACCTTCTACGCGCTGGCACCGGTGCCGCACCTGGACAGTGGCACCGACTGGTCCATCCAGTCGGCGGCGTACCGGAAGGCGATTGCAGAGGTTCTTGACCGAACCGTGCTGCCAGGATTCGAGTCGCACGTCACCGCGTCGCTCATCACCACGCCACAGGACTTCCACGACAACCTGCTGTCCCTCAAGGGCGCCGCCTTCGGGCTGGAGCCGGTGCTGACGCAGAGCGCGTGGTTCCGCCCGCACAACCGCAGCGAGGACATCGACCAGCTGTACATGGTGGGTGCCAGCACCCACCCGGGGGCCGGTGTGCCCGGTGTGCTCATGTCGGCCAAGGCGCTCGATTCGGTGGTGCCCGATGCGGGCACCTGGAAAAGCCAACAGCGACAGGCCGCCCATGGCTGAGTCGACCCCGCGATCCGACGACCTCGCGGCGTGCGTGGCGCTCATGCGCACCGGCTCCCGAAGCTTTTTTGCGGCCAGCCGCCTGCTGCCCCCCCGCGTGCGCGATGCGTCGATTGCGCTGTACGCGTTCTGCCGGGTGGCCGACGACATCGTGGACGAGCGGGGTCTGGCCCCGGACGTGAGCCGGTCGCTGCTGTCGGACCGGCTCGACGGCATTTACGCCGGCCAGCCGACCGATGCAGTCGAGGACCGCGCGCTGTCGCTGGTGGTGGCGCAGCACCGGCTGCCGCGGCCCCTGCTGGACGCGCTGCTGGACGGCTTCGCCTGGGACGCCTCGGGGCGCCGCTACGAAACCATTGAGGAACTGCACGACTATGGCGCGCGCGTGGCCGGCAGCGTGGGCGCCATGATGTGCTGGCTGATGGGTGTGCGCAGCCCGGTGGCGCTGGCGCGCGCCTGCGAGATGGGCGTGGCCATGCAGCTGACCAACATCGCACGCGATGTCGGTGAAGACGCCCGCCTCGGTCGCCTGTACCTGCCGCGGGCGTGGATGCGTGACGTCGGCCTCGATCCCGACGCCTGGCTGAAGGCGCCCGATTGCTGCTTTGCCTTGCAGAGCGTGGTGGGCCGCCTGCTCGATGAGGCCGAGCGGCTGTACCGCCAGGCCAGCCACGGCGTGGCCTTGCTGCCGCGCGATTGCCGCGCGGCGATTCTGGCGGCGCGCCTGATTTACGCCGAGATCGGTTCGCAGTTGCGCCGCAACGGACTCGACCCGGTGAACCACCGCGCCGTGGTGTCCACCCGCCGCAAGATGGCGCTGGCCGCGGCCGCGTCGTTGCAGGCCCACTGGGTGGGCCGGGGCGAATCGTCCGAACCCCTGGCTGCGATCACCTACTTGGTTGACCACTGCCGGGGCGAAGCGGCCAACGACACCCCGGACGGCACCTCACCCCGCTCGATCGGCGAGCGCGTGGTCTGGATGGTCGAGCTGTTCGACCGGGTGCACACGCAGCGCTTCGAGCAGCGCGTGGCGCAGATGCGGTCGGGCGAAGTGGCCGATCCCGTCACCGGGTGAGGTCCGGCCGCGGGGTCAGGTCCCTTGCCGGACCGCCTCGGTGCGCTGGGCGAATTCCTGGCGCAACTGCTTTCGCATCTGCGCCGCCGCGTGCCGGCGGCGTTCGTCGGGCGTGAACGGGCGAAGCGGCGGAACCGCCACCGGTTTGCCGTCGTCGTCCACCGCGACCATGGTGAAGAAGCAGCTGTTGGCGTGCCGCACCTCCTGCGTGCGGATGTTCTCGGCCACCACCTTGATGCCGATCTCCATCGACGACGTGCCGGTGTGGTTGACCGAGGCCAGGAAGGTGACGAGTTCGCCCACATGGATCGGCTGACGGAACATGACCTGATCGACCGACAGCGTGACCACGTAGCGACCGGCGTATCGGCTGGCGCAGGCGTAGGCCACCTGGTCGAGCAGCTTGAGGATGGTGCCGCCGTGCACGTTGCCGGAAAAATTGGCCATGTCCGGCGTCATCAGCACGGTCATGCTCAGTTGGTGGGCTGGAAGGTCCATGTCGGTCATTGGTCGTACACGCAACGCGCGCCAATGTACACGGCCGTGAAGTCGGCGGGTTTCCAGGCCACCACGTCGGCGCGCATCTGCCCGGGCCCGTACCACCACGATCCGCCCATGGTGCGCCGCTCGCTGCCCTGTGCATCGCTGGCCCATTCCCACAGGTTGGCGCCCATGTCGTGCAGGCCGTTCACGCCGGGGCGCGTGGCGCCCGCGGGCGCTGCGCGCGGCCAGGGGTCGGCCGCGTTGGCGTTGGCGCCGTCGGGCGTGGGACCAGTGGGGTGGGGGTAGGTGGTGCCCCGCACGAACGGCGCGGGGGGTTGTGCCCGCTGCTCGGTGTAGGCCGCGCGCTGCCACTCGGTGGCCGTGGGCAGGCGGCCACCCGCCCAGCGGCAGTAGGCCTCGGCCTCGCCGAAGGTGAGGTGGGCCGCGGGCAGTCGGGGGTCGGCGTTGCGCTGGCCGTCGGGGGCGCGCCAGGTCCAGCCGGCGCGGCGTTGCCAGCCGCCTTCGTACTCCTGACCGCCGCCGTCGCGCTCGGCGCGCGTCACCAGGCCGGTGGCCTGCACGAAGCGCGCGAACTGCGCGATGGTGATCTCGGTGCGGTCGATCGAAAAGCCGTCGAGCCGCGCGCGCTGGGCCGCCGCGTCATTGGCGTGCAGCGCCGGTGCGGTCAGCCCGCAGAGCAGGGGAATCAGGTGCATCCATCGCATGCCGACATGGTGCCGCAGCGACCATGCCCGAGCAGGCGCCGGGTCATCGGCGCTCGCGAATGCGCTGGCCCTCGGTCACGCCGTTGCCGGGGTAGCGCACCACGCGGTCCCCCACCGCCAGCCCACCGGTCACCACCGCCACGTCGCTGTTGCGTTCGTCCAGCGTCACCGCGCGGGCGCGGGCGCGCTGGTTGGCATCGACCAGAAACACCTGCCAGCCCTCACCGCTGCGCACCAGGGCCGCCACCGGCACCAGCAGGGCTTCGGGCACCGAGCGGGTGACGATGCGCGCCTCGACGCGGTAACCCTCGCCCAGGGCGGTGCCCTTGGGCAGATCGCCCTGCAGTGCGATGTGCACGTTGACCCGCTGTTCCTCGATGCCGAGCGCCGAAACCTTGGTGAAGGCCACTGGTTCGACGCGGGTCACCTGACCTTGCAGCGGGGCCACGCCGGCACCGGCCCGCAAGGTGGCGGGCGCCCCGGGAGACACCCGCGCGGCGTCGCCCGACAACAGGTCGACCACCGCCTCCAGCCGCGATGTGTCGCCCAGGTCCATGATGGGTTGACCGGCCGCGATCGGCCCGGCGCTCTCGCGGTGCAGGACCACGACGCGCCCGGCCACCGGGCTGCGCAGCGTCCACAGGCCCTCACCGGGGTTGCCCGATTCGGCGCGCGACAGGGCGGCACCGGCCTCGCTGAGCGAATAGGCCGCCACCCGGCGTTCGGCCTGGGCGGCGGCCAGCGCCTGCTGTGCCACGCGGCGCGACAGCTGGGCCTGTTCCAGCGCCGCGGGCGACACGAAGCGGGCGCGGGCCAGTTCTTCCTGGCGGCGCACGTCGAGATCGGCCTGGGCCAGGGCGGCCTGCTGGCGGGCCACCTGGGCGTCGGCGGCCGACACGCCGGCCCGCGCGCTGCCCAGCCGCTCCTGCAGCACGGATCGGGTTCGGGCGTCGATCATGGCCGGCGCCGCCGGTCGCAGCACGGCCAGCGCCTCGCCTTCGGCCACCGTGTCGCCCACCCGCAGGCCGGGCCGCTGCAGGTCGCCCGCGGTGGGCGCCGTCACGGTGTAGCGCTGCACCAGCCGCAGCATGCCGTCTTCCTCGATCGCGAGTTCAAAGCGGCCTTGCGCCACGGTGTCGGTGTCCACCGGCAGGGCGGCCGGGCGCAGCGCCCAGGCGATCAACCCGATGACGGGCAGCGCCACGGCCGCGGCGATCAGCCAGCGGCGCAGGGGAGAGGGAGAGGCTTTCATTCGCGCACTTTCAGAACGGCCACCAGGTCGAGTCGGTCGACGCGGCGGCGCACCAGCAAGGCACTGGCCACGCCCGCGGCCAGCACGATGATCGCGGCCCACGCATAGGTGGACGGTTCGATCACCACAGGAAAATCGATGTTGTCGGACGACATGAGCCGCATCAGCAGCGAGGCCAGCCCCCAGCCTGCCAGCATGCCCAGTGGCAGGGCCAGCAGCAGTTCCACCGCCAGTTGACCGAGCAGCAGCAACGACACTTCGCCGCGCGTCATGCCGAGCACGCGCAGGCTGGCGAGGTCCCACGCGCGTTCGGACAGTGCAATGCGCGCGGCGTTGTAGGTGATGCCCACCGCCATGGCCACCGCAAACAGCGTGAGGATGGCGCTGAAGGCGCCCATGTTGTAGGTGGTGCGTTCGTCGAACGCCTTGGCCATGGCCCGCTTGTCGAACACCGCGCTGATGCCGGGCGAGGCTTTCACCGCCACCCAGAAGGCGGGCAGTGCCGAGGCCTCGACCTGCAGCGCGGCGTCGGACAGACCGGCGCCGTCGCGCGTGGCGCGGTGCAGGGTGTCCAGGTGCATCCAGGCCTGCTGGCCCATGAGGGTGTGCACCACCGCCACCACCGGCAGCGCCAACCGCTCGCGGTGACCCACCCGGAACTCCACCGTCACGGTGTCGCCTACCTCCGCGCCCACCGCGCGCGCCAGCAACTGCGACAGCACGATGCCCTGCGCCGGCGGGTCCACCGGCCCGAGCCGGGTGTCCACCACGCGCATGAGCTGGGCGCCCGGCTGGAAACCCGTCACCGTGGCGTCCTGCCGCTGCAGCCCGTGCAGCACGCGAACCGGTTCGCTGCGGTACCCCTCGGCCCGCAGCACGCCCGGCAGCCGCATCAGGTCTGCCGCCACCGTGGCCGGTGCGTGGGGGTGGAAGTTCACCGTCACGTCGCCGGGCTGCACCTGCCGGAACTGCACGTCCACGATGTGGGCGATGGCGTCGAGCCAGAACGCGCCGGAGATCTGCAGTGCCATGGCCATGGCCACGCCCCCCACGGTGAAGGCGCTGCGCCAGGGCCGGTTCTCGACGTCGCGCACGATCATCAGCAGCCGCGGGCCGACCCTGCGCCCCCTGGCCAGGCGCTCGGCCAGGGTGCGGCGGTAGCGCGGCGGTGCGGGGGGCTGCATGGCTTGCGCCGGCCGCAGCCGCACCACCGCGCGAATCGCGGTCCAGGTGCCCAGCGAGGCCGCGGCGGCGGCCAGCACGAAGGCAATGAACACCAGCGGCAGCGTGGTGCGGTAGGCCAGCGAATCGAACCGGAACACCGGTTCATACAGGCCCAACATCAGCCGGCCGATGACACCGCTGAGCAACAGCCCGGCCAGCACGCCCAACCCGGCGATCACCAGCGCGAGTTGCAGGTAGTGCCAGCCGATGGCCGCATCGCCGTAGCCCAGCGCCTTGAGCGCCGCGATCTGCGACCGCTGCGTAGCCACCTGCCGCGCCAGCACGCCGTTGAGGATGAACATCGCCACCGCCAGGAAAATGCCCGGCAGCACGGTGCCCATCACCTTGAGCTGCTCCAGCTCGTCGTCCACCACGCGCGCCGACAACTGGTCGGCGCGGGCCACCGCGCCCAGCGAGCCGTAGAGCTCGAGCAGGCGGTCCAGGTCGGCCAGCACGGCCGCCTCGGACGCGCCCGCATGCAGCCGCACCGCCGCCTGGTTGAAAGCGCCCTGCATGTCGAGCAGCTCGGCGAGGCGGCGGGCGTCGACCCACCAGATGCCGAAGCTGTTTTCATCGGGCGCGCCACCGCCCGAGGCGAAGACGTACTCGGGCGATATCGCCAGACCCACCACCCGCACACGCTGCAGGCGGCCGTTGAGCACGGCGCGGGTGGTGGTGCCCGGCGACAGCCCGCGCGCGCGGGCAAAGCCCTCGCTCACCACCGCCTCCAGTTCGGCGCCCGCTTCGGGCCAGCGGCCCTCGCGCAGCCGCACCGCATTCAGGCCTTGTTCACCGCGTTGCACCCGTGGCAGGTCCAGGGCGGCAAATCGACCGGTCACCGGTGCACCGGGGTCGCCCAGGTCGATCTGCGCGTCGAACACCAGCCCGGTCTGCACGTCGGCCACGCCGTCCACGGCGGCCAGCCGGTCGCGCAGCGCCAGCGGCGCGCGTTTGAGCGAGATGAACACGTCGGCCAGCCGGTGGCTGCGGTAGAAGTCGTCGCGCGCCTCCAGCAGCGACGCGTGCACCGAGAACAGGCCGACGAATCCGCCCACGCCGATGGCCACCACCAGGGCAATGGTGATGACCTGGCTCCACAGCCGCCGGAGGTCGCGCCCAAGCTTGGTGGTCAGTGCACGCATGGCAGGCGCCTCACCAGCTCAGTTCCGCCGCCGGCACGCGCGCGCCGTTCTGGCGGGCTTCGACAATGCGGCCGTCGGCCAGCCGCAGCACCCGGTGGGCCATGGCCGCAATCGGTGCGTTGTGGGTGATCACCACGGTGGTGGTGCCCAGTTCCCGGTTCACGGTTTCGATCGCCTGCAGCACCACGATGCCGGTCGCGCAGTCGAGCGCGCCCGTGGGTTCGTCGCACAGCAGCACCGCGGGCCGCTTGGCGATGGCCCGTGCAATGGCCACGCGCTGCTGCTCACCCCCCGACAGCTGCGACACGAAGTGATCGACGCGGTGACCCAGGCCCACCAGGCCCAGCGCGTCTTCCGGCTTCATCGGGTCGTCGGCGAGGTCGGTCACCAGCGCCACGTTCTCTTTGGCGGTGAGGCTGGGGATGAGGTTGTAGAACTGAAACACGAAACCGACGTGCTCGCGCCGGTAGCGCGTCAGGTCGGCGTCGCTGGCGCCGGTGAGCTCGTGGGTCTCGCCACCGTGGATCCACTGGGCCGACCCGCTGGTGGCGGTGTCCAGCCCGCCCAGGATGTTGAGCAACGTGCTCTTGCCGCTGCCGGAGGCACCGAGCAGCACCACGAATTCGCCGCGCTCGATGTCCAGGTCCACGCCGCGCAGCGCGTAAACGGCGGTCGGACCGTCGCCATAGGTCTTGGTGAGGGCCCGCGCAACGAACACCGGACTCGGTGTGTGTGACATGACGGCCATTGCATCACGCCACGGCCTGGCGTGGGTTGACCCCGGTCAAGCATTTCGGCGCTGGCGGGCCCCGTTGATCAGTTTTCCACCCATTGGGCCGCGCCCAGGGCCAGCACGTCCTGCCAGGGCGGTGCGACCACCGTGACCCCGACCGGCAGTCCGTGGGCGCCCTGGCCGCAGGGCACGTGCACGCAGGGCACGCCCAGCGCGCTCCAGGCGCGGCTGAACACGGGGTTGCCGGTGCCCGTCAGGCCGGCCGGCGCCACACCGGTGGCGCTGGGAGCGAGCCACACGTCCACGCCGGCCATCACGGTGGCCAGTTCGGCCCGGGCGCGCGCCACCAGGGCGTGTGCGGCGGCCACGCGCTGGCCGCTCACCTCGGCCCCGAAATCCAGCATCTCGCGCAGCGGTGCGCTGATCAGCGACAGGTGTGCCAGGCGCTCGGGCGCGAACGCGGCAGCGGCTTCGAAACCCATGATGTCGAGTTGCGCGTCGGTCAGCGCGGCCCAGTGCGGCGGAAGGTCGACGTCGATCACCTGGACGCCATGCGCCTTGAGGCGGTCGCCCGCCTCCGCCAAAGCGCGCCGGGCATCGGCGTCGGCCTCGTCCCACCAGGGCGTGCGGCACAGGGCCGCGCGAAGCGTTGCCGGGCGCCTGGGCGACAGGTCGAGCCGTGCCATGGCGCCCACAGCAAACGCCGCGTCATCGACCGCCCGTGTGAACACCCCCACCGTGTCGAGGCTCGGGGCCTGCAGCTTCACGCCGGTGACCGGCAGCAGGCCGAAGGTGGGCTTGAAACCCACCACCCCGCAGTACGCCGCTGGCCGCACCACCGACGCCGCGGTCTGCGTGCCCAGCGCCAGCGGCACCATGCGCGCCGCGACCGCCGCGGCCGACCCGCTGGAGCTGCCGCCCGGGGTGTGCGCCGTGCCCGGTGGCGAGTGCGGGTTGCGCGTCTTGCCGGGCACCATGGTGGCGAATTCGGTGGTGACCGTCTTGCCCAGCACATAGGCGCCCGCGGTGCGCAACTGCCCCACGCAGGCCGCGTCCATGGCCGGTTGGTGCCCCTGGTAGATCGGCGAGCCATAGGCCGTGGGCAGGTCGCTGGTGTCGATCAGGTCCTTCACGCCGACCGGCACGCCATGCAGGGCGCCGCGCACCGAACCGGCGTCGATGCCGCGCGCCAGGCGCAGGGCCCGATCGGTGTCCAGCGCGGTCCAGGCTTCAATGGACGCGTCCACCTCGGCGATGCGCTCGATGCAGGCGCGGACCAGCGCCTCGACGGTGAGCTCGCGCCGCACCAGGCGGGTGGCCAGTTCGCGCAGCGGCCTGTGCAGCAGGTCGTTCAAGCAGTGTCCTTGGTGGGGTTTCAATAGCGTTGACCGCGAACGAAGCGCACGATGCCGTCGGCGACCTCGGCTTCCTGCCCGATGAAGCCGTGCGCCGAGCGGCCCTCGCAGGCATCCACGCGGGCAGCGCCTTCGTCAACGGCACCACCGCGGACCGTGACCGCCTGGGCCCGCGCACTGCGGGTGGACGAGACCACCCGTTCCATTTCGGTGGGCGGCGAGCGCAGGCAGCGGTCTTGCGCGTGCCCGATCACCAGCAACGGTTGCACGATGGCCTGCAGCGGCAGATCGAACACCGATTGCGCCACCCACGGCTTGCGCGCGCGCGGATCGCCCGCCACCACCCCCGACGTGAGCACCACGCCGTCGGGCGCGGCCCGGCCCTGCAGGCGGGCGGCCGCGTTGGCGGCCGAGATGGCGCCGCGGCTCGTGCCCGCCACCCAGACGGTGCCACCGGTTCGTTCTCGAACCGCGGTGATCAGCCGGCCCAGGTCGGCCGCGTGGTCGACGTCGGTCCGGTAAGCGCCCAGACCGTCTCCGCCCTGGTGCCGGGCCGGCGCGTCGACCAGCAGCGTGCCCAGGCCGGCGGCCTGAAACAAAGGCAGCGACCGGATCAGCGAATTGCCTTGCAACCGCTGCGGGCAACCGGACGGATCGAGGGCCGCATGCCCGTCGCCACCGGGAAGGAGCAACAGCGTGGTGGCCGGTGTTCTGGCCGGTGGCACGAAGGCCGCACGCAGCTCACCGGCCGCGGCCGTGGTGACGCTCAGCACCTCGCCACAACCCTGTGCGTGGGCGGCGCCCACCGCCAACAGCACCAGCAGCGCGGCCATGGGTGCTGAACGTGACACGGCCGGTCCGCCTCAGATTCTTTCGACGATCAGCGCGATGCCCTGGCCCACACCGATGCACATGGTGCACAGCGCGTACCGGCCGCCGGTGCTGTGCAGGCGGTTGACCGCGGTGGTGACCAGGCGCGCACCGCTGGCGCCGAGCGGGTGCCCCAGCGCGATCGCGCCGCCCCAGGCGTTCACCCGTTCGTCGTCGTCGCGAAGGCCCAGCATGCGCAGCACGGCAATGCCCTGTGCGGCAAAGGCTTCGTTCAGTTCGATGACGTCCATCTGCTCGAGCGTGAGGCCGGTGAGCGCCAGCACCTTCTCGCTCGCGGGCGCCGGGCCGATGCCCATCACGCGGGGCGCCACGCCGGCCGTGGCCATGCCCACCACGCGCGCCTTCGGGGTCAGACCGTTCCTGGCTGCGCTGGCTTCGTCGGCCAGCAGCAGGGCGCAGGCGCCGTCGTTCACGCCGCTGGCGTTGCCCGCGGTCACCGTCCCGTCGGGCCGCACCACGCCCTTGAGCCTGGCCAGCGCTTCCAGGCTGGTTTCGCGAGGGTGCTCGTCCTGGCTCACCACCACGGGGTCGCCTTTCTTCTGCGCCAGGGTCACCGGCACGATCTCGCGCGCCAGGTGCCCGGCCTTCTGCGCGGCCACCGCCTTGAGCTGGCTGGCCAGGGCCATGCGGTCCTGCGCCTCGCGCTCGATGCCGTGGTCCACCGCCACGTTCTCGGCCGTCTCGGGCATGGAATCCACGCCGTACCGCTCCTTCATGAGCTTGTTGACGAAGCGCCAGCCGATGGTGGTGTCGTACACCGCATTGCTGCGGCTGAAGGCGCTTTCTGCCTTGGGCATCACGAAGGGCGCGCGGCTCATGCTCTCCACGCCGCCGGCAATCATCAGGCCCGCTTCGCCCGACCGGATCGCGCGCGCCGCGCTGCCCACGGCGTCCATGCCGGAGCCGCACAGCCGGTTGATGGTGGCGCCCGGCACGTCGATGGGCAGACCTGCCAGGAGCGCGGCCATGCGCGCCACGTTGCGGTTGTCTTCGCCGGCCTGGTTGGCGCAGCCGTAAAGCACATCGGTCACGGCGGCCCAATCTACGTTCGGGTTGCGTGCCATCAGCGCCTGGATGGGCAGGGCGCCGAGATCGTCGGTGCGCACGCTGGACAGTGCACCGCCATAGCGGCCGAAGGGGGTTCGAATGGCGTCGCAGATGAAGGCTTGTGTGGTCATGCTTGAAGTTTCGTCGGCACCATTTGCCCTGGGCTTGCCGAAGGGCATGGGCGGTGCAGGTTGGCGGGGCGGGTCGGCCGTGGCTTTGACAGGCTCAGCCCGAACGGGAGGATTGTGCAATCGGCAGGCCCACCAGGCGCTGCAGTTCGTCGAGCGACAGGCCATCGACCGTGTCGATGAGCCTGAGCCCGTCGGGCGTGCATTCGAGCGTGGCGAGGTCGGTGTAAATGCGCTTGACGCAGGCGATGCCGGTGAGCGGGTAGGTGCAGGCGGACACGATCTTGCTCTCGCCCTTCTTGGTCAGCAGGTCCATCATGACCCAGGTCTGTTTGGCACCGATGGCCAGGTCCATGGCGCCCCCCACGGCGGGGATGCTGCCGGGCTCACCGGTGCTCCAGTTGGCCAGGTCGCCGGTGGCCGACACCTGGAACGCGCCAAGCACGCAGATGTCCAGGTGGCCGCCCCGCATCATGCCGAAGCTGTCGGCGTGGTGAAAGTAGGCGCCGCCGGCCAGGAGCGTCACCGGCTGCTTGCCGGCGTTGATCAGGTCGTAGTCTTCCTGGCCCGCGGCGGGTGCCGGGCCCATGCCCAGAATGCCGTTCTCGCTGTGCAGGATCACCTCACGCCCGGCGGGAATGTGGTTGGCCACCAGCGTCGGCTGGCCGATGCCCAGGTTGACGTAGGCGCCGTCGAAGATGTCCTGCGCGACGCGCCTGGCCAATTCATCCTTGGTGCGGCGGGTGTGACTCATGGCTGGGTCCTCGCTTGGGGTGGCGTGCCTTGCTCCCTCTCCCGCTGGCGGGGGAGGGCGGGGGTGGGGGTGCCTGTCATGCAGCCACCTTGAACCCGCCCGCCTGGGTGATGGTGCGGGGGATCTGCACCACCGCGCTGACGTGAATGCCCGGCGTGACGATGGTCTCCGGATCGAGCGTGCCGAGTTCCGCGATCTCGAACACGCTGGCCACGGTGCGTTTCGCCGCGGTGGCCATCACCGGGCCGAAGTTGCGCGCCGCCTTGCGGAAGGTGAGATTGCCCCAGCGGTCGCCGCGCTCGGCCTTGATCAGCGCCACGTCGCCAAAGATGGGGTACTCCAGCACATACGGTCGGCCGTTGATCACGCGCGTTTCCTTGAGGCTGCCATCGGCGTTCTTCGCCAGGTCGGTGCCAAAGCCGGTGGGCGTGAAGAACGCGCCGATGCCGGCGCCCGCCGCGCGCAGCCGCTCGGCCAGGTTGCCTTGCGGCACCAGCTCGAGCTCGAGTCGCCCGCTGCGGTACAGCGCGTCGAACACGTGGCTGTCGGCCTGGCGGGGAAAGCTGCAGATCACCTTGCGCACGCGACCGGTCTTGAGCAGCGCGGCCAGCCCGTGGTCGCCGTTGCCGGCGTTGTTGTTCACCACGGTGAGGTCGCGCGCGCCTTGCTCGATCAGGCCGTCGATGAGTTCGTTGGGGATGCCGGCGGTGCCGAAACCGCCGATGAGCACCGTGGCCCCGTCGCGCACGCCGTGCAGGGCCTCGGCCACCGAGGTGGCGATCTTGTTGATCAAGGGCTTGTCTCCGGTGAAGTCAAAGTGTTCTAATGACGAACAAATGTTCGATTGACGAATCATTCTAGACGCGCCTTCAGACCCATGGCAACCCACGCCCGTCGCGCACCCGACGCACCCGCACCCGGCGA
>CALRVR020000022.1:0-49628 GCA_943371665.1 Synechococcus sp. UW140 | reverse complement strand
CGACCACCACCCCCGCAAACACCGTGAACCCCAGCCAGTGGTTGGCGCGGAAGGCGGTGAAGCAGCCCTCGCGCTCGCGTTGGCGAATGAGCGTGAAGTGCCAGGCCACCTGGCCCAGCGCCACCGCCAGCATCGCCACCCACACCACGGCATTCACCAGCGACCACAGCGCCCAGGTCCAGATGGCCAGGTGCAACAGGTAGAACGCGGTGACGGCCGGCACATCGGCGCGGCCGAGCGTGATGGCCGAGGTTTTCATACCGATGCGGATGTCGTCGTCGCGGTCGACCATGGCGTATTCGGTGTCGTAGGCCAGCACCCAGAACGCGTTGCCCAGCAACAGCACCCACGCCAGTGGTGGCACCACGCCCTGCGCGGCCGCAAAGGCCATGGGAATGCCGAAGCTGAAGGCCACGCCCAGCACCGCCTGCGGCATGGACACGACGCGCTTGGCAAACGGGTAGGCCAGCGTGATGGCCAGCGCCGCCACCGACAGCGCGATGGTGAGCGGATTGGTGGTGAGCACCAGTGCGAACGCGGCGAGCGCCAGCACGGCCCCCACCAACAAGGCTTCGCGGGTGGACACCTTGCCCGAGGTGACGGGGCGCTGCGCGGTCCGCTTGACGTGGCGGTCGAAGTCGCGGTCGGCGACGTCGTTGACGCAGCAGCCCGCGCTGCGCATGAGGATGGTGCCGAGCACGAACACCGCCAGCAGGTGCCAGCCCGGGAATCCACCGGCCGCGATCCACAGTGCAGACAGCGTCGGCCACAGCAGCAACAGCCAGCCAGCGGGCCGGTTCCAGCGGATCAGGTCAAGCCAGAGTGCCAGCCGCGAAGGCCCGCGCGGCGCCGGGGCGAGCGACGGGTTCATGCTCAAGAAAGGCGGCTGACGCCCGGCAATTCGCAGGCGTAGATCGAGTTGCGCAGTTCGGCAATGGCCTCGTATCGCGTGAAACTGCGGCGCCAGGCCAGCACCACGCGGCGCGTCGGCGCTTCGCCCTTGAACGGCAGGTAGCGCACGTACATCGAATCGCCCAGCTCGGAGCCGGGCCGCACGGCACCCTCCAGCGCCGAGCGGGGCACCGACAGTCGCGGCACCAGCGTCACGCCCATGCCCGCCGCCACCATGTGCTTGATGGTCTCCAGCGAGGACCCCTCGAAGCTCTTGCGGATGCCTTCGGTGTCGTTGGAATAGCGCGCGAACTCGGGACAGACCTCGAGCACGTGGTCGCGGAAACAGTGCCCGGTGCCCAGCAGCAGCATGGTCTCGCGCTTGAGTTCCTCGGCCGTGATGAAGCCCTGCTGCGCCAGCGGGTGGTTGTGCGGCACGGCGGCCATGAAGGGCTCGTCGTACAGCGGCGCAATGGCCAGGTTGGTGTCGGGGAAGGGCTCGGCCAGGATGGCGCAGTCGATCTCGCCCAGGCGCAGTTGCTCGAGCAACTTGCTGGTGAAGTTTTCCTGCAGCATCAACGGCATCTGCGGCGTGCGGTCGATCACCTGGCGCACCAGGTCGGGCAACAGATAGGGGCCGATGGTGTAGATGACGCCCAGCTTCAGCGGCCCGGCCAGCGGGTCCTTGCCGCGCTTGGCGATTTCCTTGATGGCCGCCGCCTGCTCCAGCACGGTCTGGGCCTGCCGCACGATTTCCTCGCCCAGCGGGGTGACTGCGATCTCGGTGGCGTTGCGCTCGAAGATCTTCAGCTCGAGTTCTTCCTCGAGTTTCTTGATGGCCACCGACAAGGTGGGCTGCGACACGAAGCAGGCCTCGGCCGCCTTGCCGAAGTGCCTTTCGCGCGCCACGGCCACGATGTACTTGAGTTCGGTGAGCGTCATGGCTGCGTATTGTGCGCCGAGGGTCACGCCCAGGGCGGATCAGATCATTTATGAATTCTTTGGTACTATTTGTTTTCTACTTGTTGTATTTTTATAGTTCCAGGGAGTTAATAAATGCCTTCAAAGTCAAAGGTCGCCGGCTTCAGAAAGACCTCGATCGTGGTCTGCGTGCTGTGCTTCATGGCAGTCACGGGGTGTGGCGGAGGCTCCGACGCAGGGTCGGACACGGCAGCCGCGGCGCCAGAAGCCGGGGCTTCGGTCGAGAAATACGTCGGTTCATGGACGGCCGGGTGCGAGGTCATGAGGCAGGCAGGTGTGCCCACCCCCGATTCGCCCGGCCAGGCGGAGATCGAGTTCGCCGACATCGTCAAGGTGACCGACACCGAATTCGCCCTGACCGGCGTTGAACACAACTACGACAACACCGATTGCTCGGGCCCGGTCAGCAGCGTGACGAACTACAGCATGACCGCGAAGTGGGTCGGGACCAAGGTGATCGGCTCGGAGGTGGTCGACAAGATCCTGCACACCGAGGAAGGCGTGACCGAGAAGGCAATCATCGTTCGCCGGGGCGACCGCATCTACTCAGGCGGATCGAACACTGCCGTGGACGCCGAGGGCTTTCCCACCTCGATCGACGAGACCCGGTACGTCGAACGCCGCTGAACAGGTCAAGCCTTGAGGTACTCGGCCCGGCTGCCCATCCAGCGCTCGATGTGCTGCTCGGCCAGCGCCGGGTGCCGCGACAGCATGGCCGGTGCGGCCTCGCGCGCCCAGGCGAGCAGGTGGGTGTCGGTGGCCAGGTCGGCAAAGCGCAGCAGGGGCGCGCCCGACTGGCGGGCACCGAGGAACTCGCCGGGACCACGGATCTCCAGGTCGCGGCGGGCGATCTCGAACCCGTCGGTGGTCTCGGCCATGGCGCGCAGGCGGTCGCGGGCGGTTTCGCCCAGCCGCCCTCCTTCGGGCGTGCTGAACACCAGCACGCAGGCCGACGCGGCCGCACCCCGGCCGACCCGCCCACGCAGCTGGTGCAGCTGGCTCAGGCCGAACCGCTCGGCGTGTTCGATCACCATCAGCGACGCGTTCGGCACATCGACGCCCACCTCGATCACCGTGGTGGACACCAGCACGCCCATCTGCCCGCCCTCGAACAGCGACATCACCGCCTTCTTCTCGGCCGGTGGCATGCGCGAATGCAGCAGGCCCACCAGCACGCCGGGCAGCGCCTGCGAGAGCTCGGCGTGGGTGGCGGTGGCGTTCGACAGATCGAGCGCCTCGCTCTCCTCGATCAGGGGACACACCCAGTAGACCTGACGGCCCTCTGCCAGCTGCTGGCGGATGCGCCCGACCACCTCGGCCCGGCGCTGGTCGCTCACCACCTTGGTGACGATGGGCGTGCGCCCGGGCGGCAATTCGTCGATGGTGGAGACATCGAGATCGGCGTAGTAGCTCATGGCCAGCGTGCGCGGAATCGGGGTGGCGGTCATCATGAGCAGGTGGGGTTCCAGCCCGTCCACGCTCTTTTCGCGCAGCGCCAGGCGCTGGGCAACGCCGAATCGGTGCTGCTCGTCGATCAGCGCCAGGGCCAGGCGCTGGAACCGCACCTGCTCCTGGATGACCGCATGGGTGCCCACCACCAGCGCCGCTTCGCCGCTGGCAATCAGGGCCAGCATGTCGGTGCGCTGTTTCTTCTTCTGGCTGCCGGTGAGCCAGGCCACCCGCTTGCCCAGGGGCTGCAGCAGGGGTTCGAGCCAGCCCACGAGCTTGCGGAAGTGCTGCTCGGCCAGGATCTCGGTGGGCGCCATCAGGGCGCACTGCCAGCCGGCGTCGATGGCCAGCGCCGCGGCCAGCGCCGCGACCACCGTCTTGCCCGAGCCCACGTCGCCCTGCAGCAGGCGGTGCATGGGCACGGGGCGCATGAGGTCGAGGGCGATCTCTTCGCCGACCCGGCGCTGGGCGGCGGTGAGCGAAAACGGCAACACCGCCAGCAATTGCTCGTGCAGCCCGCCGCGAACCGGCTGGAGCTCCGGCGAGCGCTGACCCGCGCGCTCGCGCCGGGCCACAGCCTGCGACAGTTGCTGCGCCAGCAATTCTTCCGCCTTGAGCCGCTGCCAGGCGGGGTGGCTGCGGTCCTCCAGCGTGTCCACCGACACATCGGGGCCAGGGAGGTGCAGCTGGTGCAGGCATTCGCGCAGCGTGGGCGTCACCGGCACCACCCGCTGCAGGGACGCCAGCAGGTCGGGTGGCACCGTCTCGCGCAGATCGGCGCGTGCCAGCGCACCCACCACCGCCTTGCGCAGGTAAGCCTGCGGCAACTGCGCGCTGGTGGGATAGACCGGTGTGAGCGCGGTGGGCAGATCACCGCCGGCGAGCTTGAACGTGGGGTGCAGCAGGGTCCACCCGGCAAAGCCGCCCTTGAGCTCGCCACGCGCCCGGACGCGCGCACCCACCGCCAGCGTCTTCTGGTGAGAGGGGTAGAAACTGAAGAACCGCAGCGTGCACGTGTCGGTGCCGTCGTCGAGGGTGACGATGAGCTGGCGCCGCCCGCGGTACTGCACCTCGCTGTGCGTCACCGTGCCCTCGATCTGCGCCAGCTCGCCGGGGCGGGCATCGGCCAGCCGCACGATCCGGGTCTCGTCCTCGTGGCGCAGCGGCAGGTGCAGCGCCAGATCGATGTCCCGGCGCAGGCCGAGCTTGTGCATCGCCTTCTGCGGGGCGGTCAGGGCCTTGGGCGGGGCAGCGGGGGCGATCGGCTCGGCCATGGGACAATTCTGCCCGTGCGCTCCGGCGCATGCTCCCAACCCCTTGGAACGGGCCCGTCCGGCCCTCAAGCGACATGACCACGTCCCCCACCAACCGCGCATTCACCCTCGGCGACTTCGACTTTTCGCTGCCACCCGAACTCATTGCGCAGCACCCCGCCCCCGAGCGCAGCGCATCCCGCCTGCTGGATGGCACCTTGTCCGCACCCGCCGACCGCGTGTTCCGCGATCTGCCCGGTCTGCTGGATCCCGGTGACCTGCTGGTCTTCAACAACACCCAGGTGATCAAGGCCCGCCTGTTCGGCGAGAAAGCCACCGGCGGCAAGCTGGAGCTGCTGGTGGAACGGGTGCTGCCCGGTCACGAGGTGGTGGCCCACATGAAGGTCAGCAAGAAACCGCCTGTGGGTACGGTGCTGAACATGGCCGGAGGGTTCCAGGGTGAATTGCTGGGGCGGTGGCCCGACGAACAGGGCGCGCTGTTCCGGCTGCGCTTCGACGGCGAACCGCACGCCCTCATGGCGGCCCACGGCCATGTGCCGCTGCCTCCCTACATCGAACACGGCGACACGGCCGAGGACGAGCGCCGCTACCAGACCGTGTTCGCCAAGCACCCGGGTGCGGTGGCGGCGCCCACGGCCGCCCTGCACTTCGATCAGGGCGTGCTGGCCGCGCTGGCAGAACGCGGCGTGCACACCGCCGAGGTCACCCTGCACGTCGGGGCCGGCACCTTCCAACCGGTGAAGACCGAGAACATCGCCGAGCACACGATGCACAGCGAGTGGTACCGCATCACACCTGAAACCATCGCCGCCATCGAGGCCTGCCGCGCGCGCGGTGGCCGGGTGGTCGCCGTGGGAACCACCACCGTTCGCACGCTGGAAAGCTGGGCCGCCACCGGCCTCACCGAGGGCGACACGCAGATCTTCATCACGCCAGGGTTCAAGTTCCGGGTGGTCGATCGGTTGATCACCAACTTCCACCTGCCCAAGAGCACGCTGATGATGCTGGTGAGCGCCCTGGCCGGATACGACCGTGTGATGGCGCTGTACCGCCACGCCATCGAGCAACGCTACCGATTCTTCAGCTACGGCGACGCGATGCTGCTTGCCAGGACCGACCATGCTCCAGTTTGAAATCCTCAAGACCGACCCCTCCAGCCATGCGCGGCGTGGCACGCTCACGCTCAACCACGGGGTCGTTCAGACACCCATCTTCATGCCGGTGGGCACCTACGGCACGGTCAAGGGCGTGATGCCGCGCAGCCTGAACGAGATGGGCGCGCAGATCATCCTGGGCAACACCTTCCACCTGTGGATGCGCCCGGGGCTGGACATCATGAAAAGCTTCGGCGGGCTGCACGGCTTCGAGCAATGGCACAAGCCCATCCTCACCGACTCGGGCGGCTTCCAGGTCTGGAGCCTGGGCGACATGCGAAAGATCACCGAGGAAGGGGTTCACTTCGCGAGCCCGGTCAATGGCGACAAGCTGTTCATGTCGCCCGAGGTGAGCATGCAGATCCAGACCGTGCTCAACAGCGACATCGTGATGCAGCTCGACGAATGCACGCCGTACGAGACGCACGGCCACATCACGACCGAGGCAGAGGCAGAGCGGAGCATGCAAATGAGCCTGCGCTGGGCACAGCGGTCGAAGGACGAGTTCGCGCGGCTGGGCAACCCCAATGCGCTGTTCGGCATCGTGCAGGGCGGCATGTTCGAGCACCTTCGGCAGGCGTCGCTGGACGCGCTGGTCAGGATGGACTTCCCCGGCTACGCCGTGGGTGGCGTGAGCGTGGGCGAACCCAAGGAAGACATGCGCCGCATCATGGCGCACACCCCGCACCGCCTGCCCGCCCACAAGCCGCGCTACCTGATGGGCGTGGGCACCCCTGGAGACCTGGTCGAGGGTGTGGCGGCCGGCGTCGACATGTTCGATTGCGTGATGCCCACGCGCAACGCGCGCAACGGCACGCTGTTCACCCGGTACGGCGACCTCAAGATCCGCAACGCGAAGCACAAGACCGACCACCGCCCGATCGACGAGACCTGCACCTGCCATGCCTGCGCGGGCGCCAGCGGCGTCAGCTGGGCAGATGGGGGACGCGACGGTTTCAGCCGCGCCTACCTGCACCACCTGGACCGCTGCGGCGAAATGCTGGGGCCCATGCTGACCAGCATCCACAACCTGCATCACTACCTGAACCTGATGAGCGAGGTGCGCGCGGCGCTGGAGGCCGGCACGTTCACCGAATTCAGGGCACGCTTCCACGCCGACCGGGCACGCGGCGTCTGAGGGTGGTGCGCACCGGGCACGGCCGCCCATTAAGCTGCAGGGCATGACCGCCGCCACCGTTCCCCGCCACGTGCTGCCGGTGCTGGTGCTGGCCCAGTTCGCCGGCACCTCGCTCTGGTTTGCCGTCAACGCCGTCATGCCGGACCTGCAGCGTGAGCTGGGCTGGCCGACCAGCGCGGTGGGCACGCTCACCTCGGCGCTGCAGTTCGGCTTCATCCTGGGCACGCTGGTGTTCGCGCTGCTGGCCATCGCCGACCGGTTTGCGCCCCGTGGGGTGTTTCTGGTGTGTGCCCTGGCGGGAGCGGCCTGCACCGTGGGCGCGTGGTGGACGGTGCGCGATTTCACCGCTTTGCTGGTCTGGCGCTTCGCCACCGGTTTTTTCCTCGCCGGCATCTACCCGGTGGGCATGAAGATCGCGGCGCAGTGGTACAGCAAGGGCCTGGGCGCTGCGCTGGGGCTGCTGATTGCGGCACTGGTGGTCGGATCGGCCAGCGCGCATGCGCTGCGCGCCCTGGGCGATGCGCTCCCCTGGCCCACCCTCATGCTGGGCGTGGCCTTGCTCGCGGCCATGGGTGGCGCGCTGTTGTACCTCGCGTTGGGCGACCCCCCGGGCGCGGTGGCCCGCGTGACGACGCTGCAGTGGCGGGCGCTGGGCGCGGTGTGGACCGACACGCGCGTGCGCTCGTCGGTGCTGGGCTACTTCGGCCACATGTGGGAGCTGTACACGGTGTGGGTCATGGTGCCGTTGATCCTGGCCACCCGGCTGTCCGGAACCGACCTTTCGTGGGCAGCCTTTCTGGTGCTGGGCGCAGGCGCGATCGGTTGTGCCGGCGGTGGCTGGGTGGCCCAGCGCTGGGGGAGCGCGCGGGTGGCCGGGGCACAGCTCGCCGCCAGCGGACTGTGCTGCCTGGCCACGCCCTGGATGCTCGATGCACCCGGCGCCGCGTTCTACGGCTGGCTGGTGCTCTGGGGCATCACCGTGGCGGGCGATTCGCCCCAGTTCTCCACACTCACCGCCCGCAATGCCCCACCGCAGGCGGTGGGGAGCGTGCTCACCCTCACCAACAGCATCGGTTTCGGCATCAGCATCGTCAGCATCCTGCTGTTCGTCTGGCTGGCCGAATCCGTGCCGCTGGGCGCGTTGCTGCCGTGGCTGGCGATCGGTCCCGCGCTCGGGCTGTGGGCGTTGCGTCCGCTGTGGCTCGAGGAACGGCGGCTCAGCGCAGCGACACGGTGACCGGCGGGCCCGACAGGCCCGCGGCTGGCATCCACGCCCAGACCGAATCCACGGTCACGGTGGCGATGCGGTCACTGAAGCGCTGCTCGTTCGGGTGGTCGTCGAACGCGATGTGGGCCGAACCGACACGCGCGCCGAGCCGGGTGAGCGCCCCGAGACGGAGCGTCGTGGGCTGATAGCCTTTGAAGCGCAGCCAGGCCTGCGCCTGCTCCCGACCGGTGATGGCCGGTTCGGCCGCAGCGGCCAGCATCTCGATGCCCCACTGGTTGCTTTGCTGGTAGCGCGTGCTCCACGGATAACTCACCATGTTGTAGTCGCGCGTGTGCAGGGCCACCGGGCGCCGCGGGTCGTTGAGGGCCGCCAGCAGCGGGGACTGCAGCGCGGGGGCCGGCACCAGCCAGGTGGCTTCATACCGCCACAGGTCGTCCAGAAAGAACTCTCCCAGGCCTTGCCGGTACAGCGAGCCCACGGACGTGCCGCATTCGTTGAGCTTGTGCAGCACGCGCCACGGTCCCTCCGGTGTCTTCCAGGCCCACCCCAGGTGCGAGTAGCGCAGCCGGTGCTTGCTCAAATCCTGTCCCGCCCGTGCCAGCAGCACCACGCGCGCGCCACTGCGGGCGTGTTCGGCGTCCAGCGCATCGGCGGTGCGCTGGGCCAGCGCCATGCCGCGCTCGATGGTGGTGGCGGTGAGGGCCTTGGCCTCGCACGTGCGGCCGGCGTGGGCCAGGGGTGTCAGCGCGGCCACCAGAACCAGCGTGCAGAAAAGCGGTTTCATCCGGGTCTCCTTCACCAGGTCACGCGCTCGTTGTGCAACAGCGCGCGACCGATCTCGTTGGGAATGAAGGCCAGCACCTCGGCCGCGGTCGACAGGATCACGCCGCTGGCGATGGCGCTGACCGTGACCACACTGCCCACGCCGATGGCGGCCGCCGAGACCGCAGTGCCCGAGACGTTCACACTGACGCGCGCACCATCCGATGCGCGCTCGAGCACGTAGACCGTCCCGGTGGCACTGACCTCCACGGCCTTGACCACGAGCACCGCGCCGCTGACCGTGAGGGCCACCGGCACGGCGCTGACCGCGGCAGCGGCACCGGACGCCGCCACCCCGGACATCACGACCGAGGCGACCGGCATCATCGACAAGGCGACCGAGGCCTCACTCTGGGCGCGGGCCGGACCGGCCATCAGCGCAAGGGACAGGCCCGACACCATGGCCAGGCGACGAAGGAATGACAGCGATGACATGGGGTTCTCCAGGTTGAAGGGTGGACATCAGCGATTCAGGCCACGGTCGGCCAGATCAGCTTCGAAACGGTCGCGCAGGGTTTTGGCCAGGGTGAAGGCGGTGGTCACCAGGTAGAGCCAGCTCACGCCCAGGTAGGCCCGGTAGGTGGGGTTGATGTCCATGCGCAGCAGGCCCCAGCCGGTCAGGCCCATGGCCACCGCGAAGCCGCTCCACACCACGTACCGCCAAAGCGGCGCCTCGGGACGCCGATCGCGCTGCGCCTGCTCGGCGTCGCGGATCGACTTGGACAGCACGAACACGCTGGACAGACAGAACAGGTAGCCCATGACCATGAAGGCACGGTCGAGCGCCACACCGGGCAGCCATGCAAGACCCACGGCACACAGAAAGACCGCCAGACCGAACGACACCCAGACCTGGACTTGCCAGGCCCGCGTGTCACGCTGCGCCCGATGTGGCGCGCCATCCCGGTGGGCGCGGGCTTCTCGCGGTGCCGTCGCGCTCGGCGCGGCGGCGGGACTGGCGGGGGTTTCGATCGTCGACATGAATCACCTGTGCGGTGGTTGAACAGGCCTTCATGCTGTCGCCGATGCCACTGAAAAGAACCGGATGAATCCACCAGTTCCTGATTGAAGATCGATCAGTACCGATTTTCGATACCCGTCATGACCGCCGCTGGGCGCGCACCCACCGGTTGAGAGGGCCGCGCAGGACATGTCCGACAACGGCATCCGATGTGCGCCGATGGCGCCCGAGCCCGTTCGGGCGCAGACTCGACGCGATCCAAGGAGGGTCGCACCATGAACCTGCGTGTCTGCTGCCGCACCGCGCACGCCCGCCAACGGCCCGGTCTCGCCGGCGCGTTGCTGGTGCTGTCGGCCCTCACAGGGTGCGCCAGCCTGCCCGCTCGCACGCCGGAGGCATCGGGCACCGCGCCGGGCCGCATCGAGGTGCAAGGCGCCGAGGGCACGGTCCCCCGCGAGGAGCGGCGCGAAACCCTGCGCGAGGTGGCTGCCGAGGGAAAAGCGGCTCACTTCCGGCACCACCTGGGCGTGCTCGCGCGCAGCGGTGACGCCGATCTCATCCAGGGCAACCGCACGCGGCTGCTCGTGGACGGACCCGCCACCTTCGGCGCCATGAAGGCCGCCATTTCAGCCGCACGACACCGCGTGCTGCTGCAAAGCTACATCTTTGAAGACAGCGGCGTCGCGGCCGAGGTGGCCAACCTGCTCCTGCAACGCGCGCAGGAGGGCGTGAAGGTGGCGGTGATCTACGACGCGGTGGGATCGATCACCACCCCCGCAGAGTTCTTCAAGCGGCTCGTGGACGGCGGCGTGGCGGTCTGCGGATTCAACCCGATCAATCCCGCCCAAAGGCCAGGGAGCTGGGGCATCACCCACCGCGATCACCGCAAGCTGCTGGTGGTGGATCAGGCGGTGGCGTTCACCGGCGGCATCAACATCAGCCGCGTCTATGGCTCCGGCTCGGGTTCGTGGCGCAGGCGCCCGCCCGTCACCACGGCGGCCCCGCTCGACGATGGCTGGCGCGACACGCAGATCGAAATGCGGGGGCCGGTGGTGCCGGTGATTGCCGGGGTGTTCGAGGACACCTGGCGCGAGCAGGGATGCAAGGGCGCTCTGGGCGGCCCCGGCCCCGCACCCGCTTCGCCCGAACCGGGGGAACGGGTCATCAAGGTCCTGGCAAGCGACCCGCGCGACGACGTCAACCGCATCTACAGTTCATTGCTGGCTGCCATCGACGCAGCCCGAGTGGAGGTGCGCCTGACGATGGCGTACTTCGCGCCAGGGGCCGATTTCGTGCAGGCCCTTTGCGATGCGGCGCGTCGGGGTGTGGCGGTGGAGCTGGTGCTGCCCGGCCGAAGCGACTCGACACTGGCCCTGCATGCCGGGCGGGCCTACTACAGCCAGTTGCTCGACGCTGGCGTTCGAGTCCACGAGATGGACCAGGCCGTGATGCACGCCAAGACGGCGGTGATCGACGGCGTGTTCTCCACCGTCGGCTCGAGCAACCTCGACTGGCTGAGCTTCGTCACCAACAACGAGCTCAACGTCATCGTGCTCGGCGAGGACTTTGGTTCCGAAATGAACGCCCTGTTCGAGCGCGACCGGGCGGCATCCCGCCCCATCGACATCGAGGTGTGGCGACAGCGCGGCATCGGGTCGCGCCTGCTCGAGGGTGTGGCCCGGCTCATGGAACGCTGGCTCTGACGCGCCGCGTCACTGGATCAGCCCGTTCTTGAGCGCGTAATAGGTGAGGTCGCTGTTGCTGCCGAGCTTGAGCTTTTGAAGCACGCGGCTGCGGTAGGTGCTGACGGTCTTCACGCTCAGGAACATGCCCTCGGCAATGGCGCCAACCGTCTCGCCGGCCGCCAGGCGAAGGAACACCTGGAGTTCGCGCTCGGAAAGAAGCTCATGCGGGGCCTTGCAGCCGTCACCCAGGGCGTTGTCGGCCAGCAGTTCGGCCACCGCCGGGCTGATGTAGCGTCGACCGCGCGCCACCACCCGGATGGCCTCGACGATTTCTGCCGGATCGCATTCCTTGTTCAGGTAGCCACTGGCACCGTGGCGCATGAGCTGGGTGGCGAACTGCGCTTCAGGAAAGCCGCTCAGGATGAGAACGGCCACGTCGGGGAAACGCGCCTTGATGGCCTGCAGCGCGTCCACGCCACCCTGCTCAGGCATCGACAGGTCCATCAGCAGCACATCCACCTCGCCGGTCCGCGCGAGTTCCAGCGCCTCGCGGCCGTTGTTGGCCTCACCGGTCACGCGCAGGTCCACATGCTCGCCGAGGAACTGGCGCAGGCCTGTTCGGACGATGGCGTGGTCGTCGACGATACCGATCCTGATCATGAGGCTCCCCGGAATGTGACGGTGCCAATTTAGCAGGTGGCCATCACACGGCGCATAGGCCTTGTCCTACAAGCCTTCGGGCGCATCACCGACATCGCTCACGCCATGGAATTCCTACAGTGACTTCACGGCCCGGCGACATGCCACCGGGCCGACGCCGATCCACCGGAAGGCGTTTCCGAAACCACACCACTGAAGGAGTCGACACATGAACTGGGACCGCATCGAAGGGAACTGGAAACAGGTCAAGGGAAAAATGGTCGAGCAATGGGGAAAGCTCACCAACGACGACCTCGATGTCGTGGCGGGGCGCCGCGACCAGCTCACCGGAAAGATCCAGGAGCGCTACGGCTGCGCCCGCGACGAAGCGGAGCGCCAGGTGGCCGCCTGGGAACGCAAGGTGAGCGACGACTGGTTCGAGACCCCGACCCGCAAGCAACGGTGAGCGCCGTTGAGCGCCGTTGAGCGCCACCCATCGCCATTCACCCGCAGACCGGCGCGTTTGCCGGTCCGAACAGAAGGAACACACCATGAAAAGCACCCTCCGATTCACCGCCCTCGCCGCCGCCATTGCCGCCTCCACCCTGGTGGTGGCGTGTGGCGAGACCGAGGACGCCACTGTGGGCGAACGCCTGGATGGCGCCGTGACCGACGTTCAGAAGGCCGGCTCGCAGATGGGCACCGAGGCCCGTCAGACCGCAGAAGAACTCAAGGCCGCCGGCAGTGACGCCGCCGATGCCATGGCCCGCGGCACCGCCGACGCCGCCATCACCGCCAAGGTCAACGCCGCCCTGGCCGCCGACGACCAGTTGAGCGCACTGAAGATCGACGTGGACACCAGCAATGGCCGCGTGCAGCTCAGTGGCACGGCACCCAGCACCGAAGCACGCAACCGAGCCACCACCCTGGCGTCGGCCGTGGAAGGTGTCGTCCAGGTCGACAACCGCCTGACCGTGCAGGGCCAGGGCTGATCCACCGCCGATGTTCGGTTCACGGCGCCGCCACACCCGCCAGGACACCGGGTCCGGCACGGGGGCGGCGCCTCCCCCCAAGGAGTCACCCATGAAACTCACCCATGCACTGCTGGCAGCAGCCGCCGCCTTGGCGGTGGTCACCACCACGGGCTGCGCCGTGGCCAGGGACCAGCAAACCGTCGGTTCCTACATCGACGACGCCACGATCACGACCCGCGTCAAGACGCGATTCGCCGAAGACCAGGCGGTCAGCGCCATGGCCATCAATGTCGAGACCCTGAAGGGCACCGTCCAGCTGTCGGGGTTCGCGAAGTCTGCCGACGAGAAGAATGCCGCCGAGCGGCTGGCTGCCAACGTGCCGGGCGTGACCTCGGTGCGCAACGACATCGTCATCCGCTGATCAATACCGTGGGCCGGTGCGCCTGCAGGACCCCTCCTGCAGGTGGATCGGCGCCACGGCATTGGCTCGCCGCGACAGACGCGGCATGATGTCACCCGACTTCCACACCGTGACCTGAACCGCTCCGTGCCCCGCCTGCGCACCTACATCGTCGAAGACAACCAGGTCATTTACGACAACCTGGTCACGACCCTTCAGGAACTGCTGAGGGTCGAGGTGATCGGGCATGCGCGGGACGAATCGCGCGCCGTTCAGTGGCTGGCGTCTGGCGAACCCTTCGATCTCATGATCGTGGACATCTACCTGCTGTCGGGTTCAGGGCTCGGGGTGCTCAAGGCGGCCCGCGAGACCGGCCTCCCGGGACGGCTCGTGGTGCTGACCAACCGCGCCACCCCCGACATCCGCCGCCGGTGCGCCCTGCTCGGTGCCGATCGGGTGTTCGACAAGTCCTGCGAACTCGAGGCACTTTTCAGCTATTGCGAGGACCTGGCCGAAGGCACGCCCACCAAGCCGGGTGAACTGCATTGACGCCGAACGCGCCCGGCTCCGTCCGACTGCCCTGGCGAGATTCGGTCTGGCGCATGCCGGTGGCGGTGGGCACGGCGCTGCTGCTCGCGCTGGGGGTGTTCGCCGGCACCGAGTGGACCCACCAGCGCGCCCTCGACTCCCTGATCAACATGGGCGGACGGGACGTCGCGCGCAACGCGGCACAGAACGTGGTGCGCAGCCTGCTCGACCTCGAATCGGCCCAGCGCGGCTACCTGCTGACAGGGCGCAGCCAGTACCTGGCCCCCTATGAGGCGGCGGGCAACGCGCTCGATGGCTCGATCCGTCGGCTGCAGGAGCACTACCGGGACGATCCCGAACTGCTCAAGGTGGTGAACGACCTGCAGGAGCGGGCACTGCAAAAGGTGTCGGAGGCGGCCGAGACCATTGCCCTTTACAACGCGGGTTCGCACCAGAGTTGGCAAGGGCTGCTGCTCACCGACATCGGCCGCGAGAAGATGGAGGCGGTTCGGCGCGCTGCCGACGTGCTGCTGGTGACGGAGGAGCGCCGCATCGCCGCCGAGCGGGTGGCCATCTACCGAACGCTCGACATCGGGCGCTACACGGTCCACGCGCTGGCCTTGCTGGGCCTGCTGGCCTATGTGTTCTTCCTGCGCAAGAACGCCGCGCTGCACGCCAGCCAGGCGGCGCACGCGGCCGCGTTGCAGGGCGAACGCGACTCGCTGGAGCGCCAGGTGGCGCTGCGCACCACCGCCCTGCGCAACCTGGCGGGCCACCACGTGCGGGCGCGAGAAGACGAACGGGGCCGGGTGGCCCGCGAGCTGCACGACGAAATGGGCGGACTGCTCACCGCCATGAAGCTCGAACTCGCCCGGCTGCGCCGGGTCCCCGCGCTGCCGCCGGCGGCGCTTGAGCGGGCCGATGGCATCGAGCAACGGCTCAACGAAGGCATTGCCGTCAAGCGACGGATCGTCGAACACCTGCGCCCGACCGCGCTCGATCAGCTGGGCTTGCTGGCGTCCCTGGAGATGCTGTGCAGCGAAGCGGCCAGCGACCTCGGCATTCCGGTCGAGGCGGAGCTCGACACGGTCGCGCTGGAGACCGACGCCGAGCTCACGGCGTACCGGTTGGTGCAGGAGGCGCTGACCAACATCCGGAAATACGCCCGGGCGCGGCGGGTTCGTGTGGCCCTGGCCCCGGTGGGCGATCGGGTGCGGGTGGAGGTGCAGGACGACGGGCAGGGCTTCGACGCCGACGCCGTGCCGGCCGGCCACCACGGGCTGCTGGGCATGCGGGTGCGCGTGGAGTCTCACGCCGGTGAGCTGACCGTGACCAGTGCACCGGGTCGCGGAACCCGCATCGTGGCGCTGCTGCCCGCGGGCGGGGTTGGAAACCAGCCGGTAACCGCATTGCCGGATAATTGAAACCGGGTTACAGCCGGGCCGACCGGCCAGCCCCGATTCAACAGGAGACAGCCCCCCATGCCCACGCGCGCCACCAAGATCGTCGCCACCCTCGGCCCCGCCTCGAGCGACCCCGACTTGCTCGAAGCCATGATCCGCGCCGGGGTGAACGTGGTGCGGCTGAATTTCTCGCACGGCACGGCGCAGGACCACGTCGACCGCGCCACCCTGGTGCGGGAAGCGGCGCAGCGGGCCGGGCGCGAGGTCGGCATCATGGCCGACCTGCAGGGACCGAAGATTCGCGTGGGCAAGTTCGCCCAGGGCAAGGTGATGCTCCAGCCCGGCACGAAGTTCGTGCTGGATGCGGCCCGCACCGAACCGGGCGACGAGAACGGCGTGGGCCTCGATTACAAGGAACTGCCGCGCGATGTGAAGCCCGGCGACACGCTGCTGCTCAACGACGGCCTGATCGTCATGACGGTGGACGCGGTGGTGGGACCGGCCGTGCACGCCACCGTCAAGCTGGGCGGCGAACTGTCCAACAACAAGGGCATCAACAAGCAGGGCGGCGGCCTCACCGCGCCCGCGCTGACGGCCAAGGACATGGACGACATCAAGACCGCCATGGGCCTGAAGGCCGATTACGTGGCGGTGAGTTTTCCCAAGAACGCAACCGACATGGAACTGGCGCGGCAGCTCTGTGCCGTGGCCGGCGGCGGCCACAAGCCGGGCCTGATCGCGAAGATCGAGCGCGCCGAGGCGATCCCCGAGCTGGCGAACATCCTCAAGGCGTCCGACGGCATCATGGTCGCGCGGGGCGACCTGGCGGTGGAGGTGGGCAACGCGGCCGTGCCGGCGCTGCAGAAGCACATGATCCGGCTGGCGCGCGAGATGGACAAGGTCGTCATCACCGCCACCCAGATGATGGAAAGCATGATCGTCAACCCGGTGCCCACGCGCGCCGAGGTCAGCGACGTGGCCAATGCCGTGCTGGACGGCACCGACGCGGTGATGCTGAGCGCCGAGACCGCGGCCGGCAAGTACCCGCTGGAAACCGTCAAGGAAATGGCCGCCATCTGCCTGGAAGCCGAAAAGGCCGACTTCCACGAGCTGAGCGCCGACTTCCAGGGCAAGACCTTCACCCGCATCGACCACAGCATCGCGATGGGTGCGCTGTTCACCGCCCACCACCTGGGCGCCAAGGCCATCGTGGCGCTGACCGACTCGGGATCGACCGCCCTGTGGATGAGCCGCCACAACGTGCGCATGCCCATCTACGCGATGACGCCCAACCTGACGACCCAGCGCCGCATGACGCTCTACCGCAACGTGCGTCCGCTGCTGATGGACAACAGCACCGAGCGCGACAGCGCGCTGGCCGACGCCGAAGCCCACCTCAAGCGCCGCGGCATCGTGCAGACCGGCGACGTGTACGCCATCACCGTGGGCGAGCCGATGGGCCAGCCGGGCGGCACCAACACGCTCAAGATCTGCCGCGCGGTCTGAATCCGACCACCCCTGGGCGGCGTAGGAAAAGCATGTTGCGACATGCTCTGCCCGCCATGACCCGATTTTCCCGCCGAACGCTCACCGCGCTGGGCCTGCTGCCCCTGCTGCAGGCGTGTTCGCCCTTGCGGCTGATCAACGCCGCCGTGCCGTCCGACACGCACCGGCGGGAGGCCGACATCGCGTATGGCGCGGCGCCCCGCCAGCGCCTCGACGTGTACCGACCGCTGGGCGCCACCGCCGGCGCGCCGCTGGTGGTTTTCTTCTACGGCGGCAGCTGGAGCAGCGGCAGCAAGAACGACTACCGGTTTGCCGGCGAAGCGCTGGCGTCGCGCGGCATCGTCACCGTGGTGGCCGACTACCGGCTGAGCCCGGACGTGAGATACCCGACATTCCTGGAAGACTGCGCCCTGGCCGTTCGCTGGGCATATGCCCAGGCGGGAAGCCTGGGCGCCGACCCGCGGCGGCTGCACCTGGTGGGTCACAGCGCCGGCGCCTACAACGCGGCCATGCTGGCCCTCGACCCGCGCTGGCTGCGCAGCGCCGGGCTGGAGCCCGCCCAACTGGCGGGCTGGGTGGGCCTGGCCGGCCCGTACGACTTTCTGCCGATCGGTCTGCGCGACGTGCAGGTGGCTTTCGACTGGCCGTCCACGCCGGCCGATTCGCAGCCGCTGTTCCACGCCCGGCGCCTGGAGGGGAAGGCGCCGCCCACGCTGCTGCTGGCTGCCCGCAGCGACGTGCTGGTCGACCCGCAGCGAAACACCGTGTCCCTGGCGGCCGCCCTGCGCGAACGCCGGGTCCAGGTGCAATCCGAGCTGCTGGAACGGGTCAGCCACACCACGCTGATCGGCGCATTTGCCGCGCCGCTGCGGGGGCTGGCACCGGTGCTCGAGCGGGTGAGCGGGTTCATCAAAGGTGCAACCGAGGTGGGCAAAAGCTAAAATCGGCGGCTGTCCTCTGCCCCACCGACCTCCACAAGGAACCCCCCATGGCCCTCGTCTCCATGCGCGAACTGCTCGACCACGCCGCGGTCAACGGCTACGGCATCCCGGCGTTCAACGTCAACAACCTCGAACAGGTGCAGGCCGTGATGATGGCCGCCCACGAGGTGGGGGCCCCGGTGATCCTGCAGGCCAGCGCCGGCGCCCGCAAGTACGCTGGCGAGGCGTTCATCAAGCACCTGATCCAGGCCGCCATCGAGATGTACCCGCACATTCCGCTGGTGATGCACCAGGACCACGGCCAGAGCCCGGACGTCTGCAAGGGCGCGATCGATCTGGGCTTCTCCTCGGTCATGATGGACGGCAGCCTGGAGGCCGACGGCAAGACCATCGCGAGCTACGACTACAACGTCGACGTGACCCGCAAGGTGGTCGACATGGCCCACCAGCTCGGCGTGACCGTCGAGGGCGAACTCGGTTGCCTGGGCAGCCTGGAAACCATGAAAGGCGACAAGGAAGACGGCCACGGCACCGACGCCACCATGACGCGCGACCAGTTGCTGACCGACCCCGAGCAAGCCGCCGACTTCGTCAAGAAGACCCAGCTCGACGCCCTTGCCATCGCCATCGGCACCAGCCACGGCGCCTACAAGTTCACCCGCAAGCCCACTGGCGACATCCTGGCGATCGAGCGCATCGCCGAAATCCACCGCCGCCTGCCCAACACCCACCTGGTGATGCACGGTTCGTCCAGCGTTCCGCAGGAACTGCTGGCGCAGATCAACCAGTACGGCGGCAAGATGAAGGAAACCTACGGCGTGCCGGTCGAGGAAATCCAGAAGGCCATCAAGTTCGGCGTTCGCAAGATCAACATCGACACCGACATCCGCCTGGCCATGACCGGCGCCGTCCGCAAGTTCCTGGCCGAGAACCCCGACAAGTTCGATGCCCGCGAGTGGCTCAAACCCGCCCGCGAGGCCGCCAAACAGGTCTGCAAGCAGCGCTACATCGAATTCGGCTGCGAAGGGCAGGCCGGCAAGATCAAGGGCGAGCCGCTGCAGGTGGTGGCCGGCAAGTACGCCAAAGGCGAACTGGCCCAGGTGGTCCAGTGATGCGGCGATAATTCCAGCGAACTGCGCAAGGCCCGTTGAGCGTTCAACGGGCCTTTTTTCTCGCCTTCCCGGATACCGTGCCATGACCTCCGCCCTGCACACCTCCAACCTGCACTCGCTGCCGCTGCTGGCGCGCGGCAAGGTGCGCGACAACTACGCCGTCGGCGACGACCGCATCCTGATGGTGGCGTCCGACCGCATCAGTGCGTTCGACGTGATCATGGGCGAACCGATTCCCGGCAAGGGCGAACTGCTCACCCGGCTGTCGCTGTTCTGGTTTCACCGGCTCGGTCCCGCGGGCCTGAACATCTGCCCCATCCACCTCACCGGACAAGACCCCGAGAGCGTCGTGTCGGCCGACGAGCGCGAGCAGGTGCGCGGCCGGTCCATGCTGGTGCAGCGCCTCAAGCCGATTCCGGTCGAGGCGGTGGTGCGCGGCTACCTCGCGGGCAGCGGCTGGAAGGAATACCAGGAAAGTCGGTCGGTGTGCGGCGTGAAACTGCCCGATGGCCTGCAGAACGCATCGCGCCTGCCCGAGCCGATCTACACCCCGGCGGCCAAGGCCGAAATGGGCCAGCACGACGAGAACATCACCTACGAACGCACGGTCGAGATGGTGGGTGCCGAGGTGGCGGCAAAGATTCGCGACACCGCCATTGCGCTGTACAAGGCCGCGGCAGAGATCGCGCGGGCCAAGGGCATCATCATTGCCGACACCAAGTTCGAGTTCGGGCTGGACAAGGCGGGCAACGTGGTGCTGATGGACGAGGTGCTGACCCCCGATTCCTCGCGCTACTGGCCGGCCGAAAGTTACACCGTCGGCGGCAACCCGCCGAGTTACGACAAGCAGTTCCTGCGGGACTGGCTCGAGACCGCCAGGGTGGGCGGCAAACCCTGGGACAAAACGCCCCCGGCGCCCCGGCTGCCGCGCGAAGTCATCGAAAAAACCGCCGAGAAGTACCGCGAGGCGCTGACCCGGTTGGTGGACTGAGCGTCAGCTCAGCACCACGCTCGAGAGGCGCCTGCGGTAGGTCGCCACGGTCGGGTCTTCGGGGGGCACCTGGCCCTCGGCCACTTTGGGCTTGGGCGGCTCGATCACGTCGAGGATGGCGATGTAGGTCTTGCGCGCCAGGTCGTCGCTCCAGGCCTTGTCACGCATCAGGATCTCCAGCAGCTCGTCCATGGCGGCCGTCCACTGGCCGTGCGCGAACAGCAGTTGGGCCAGGGCAAAACGGGCCTCGAAGTCGCGCTTGCTGGCGGCGATCCGCGCCTGCAGTTCGGCCGCGCGGGCGTTCGGATCGGCCACCTCGAATGCGCTGTCGCGCGCGGCCATCCAGCGCCGCAGCGAATCCAGCCGGCGCACACCGTCGGCCTTGGCGATGACCGGCGCGAAGGCCACCTTGGCGTCGTCGTCGAGCCCCATTTCCAGCAGCAGTTTCACCAGATCGAAACGCGCATCCTCGTTGTCCGGGTCGGCCTTGACGGCCTGCTGAAGGCGCTCGAGCGCGGCCTCGATGTCGCCATCGGCCAGCGCCTCCTGCGCCGCGGCCTCTTCGGCTTCGGCCTCCACTTCCCCTTCGCCCGGCACGTGCTTGTCCAGAAAGGCCTTGATCTGGCCCTCGGGCAGCGCGCCCATGAAACCGTCGACCGGTTGGCCGTTCTTGAGCAGCACACAGGTGGGGATGCTGCGGATGCCGAAGGCCGCGGCAAGTTGTTGTTCCTGATCTGAATCGATCTTCACCAGCTTGAACCGGCCCGCGTATTGCGCCTCGAGTTTCTCGAGGAGGGGACCGATCACCTTGCAGGGGCCGCACCACGGTGCCCAGAAATCCACCAGCACGGGGGTGTGCATCGAGGCTTCGATGACCTCGGCTTCGAAGTTGGCGATGGTGACGTCGATCATGGGCGCTCGCTGAGGGGATAAGGGTCGAACCGTAAAATCGAGACTTTACCGGAGGCCCCGCGGGCCGAAAGCCGATCCCCATGAACCCCATCCACGTGGGCGTCGTCATGGGTTCCAGCAGCGACTGGGACACCATGCAGCACGCCGTGCAGATCCTCCAGCAGTTCGGTGTGGCCCACGAGGCGCGCGTGGTCTCGGCGCACCGCATGCCCGACGACATGTTCGCCTATGCCGAATCGGCCGTCGGCCGGGGGCTCAAGGCCATCATCGCGGGCGCCGGTGGCGCAGCCCACCTGCCCGGGATGATCGCGGCCAAGACCGTGGTGCCGGTGCTGGGTGTGCCGGTGGCCAGCAGGCACCTGAGCGGGGTGGATTCGCTGCACAGCATCGTGCAGATGCCCAAAGGTGTGCCGGTGGCCACTTTCGCCATTGGCGCCGCCGGTGCGGCCAACGCCGCCCTGTTCGCCGTGGCCATGCTGGCCGGCGAAGATCCCGCCCTGCGTGCGAAGCTCGAGGCGTTCCGCGCCGAGCAGACGGCCGTGGCCCGCGCCATGACGCTGCCCCCCGTCGCATGAACGCCGCCTGTTGCGCACACCCATGAGCCTCACCAAAACCCTGCTGCCCGGCACCACGTCGCCCGCGGGCCAGCAGATCACCCTGGGCGTCATGGGCGGTGGCCAGCTCGGCCGCATGTTCGTGCAGGCCGCACAGGCCATGGGCTATTTCACCGCCGTGCTCGACCCCGATCCGGCGAGTCCTGCGGGCCTGGTGAGCCATTTCCACATCCAGACCGCCTACGACGACCAGGACGGTCTGGCCCAGCTGATGCAGCGCTGCGACGCCATCACCACCGAGTTCGAGAACGTTCCAGCGGGCGCGCTGTTCACGCTGGGTGCGCACCGCCCGGTGGCGCCGTCGTCGCAGTGCGTGGCCACGGCACAGGACCGCGTCAAGGAGAAGGCGCATTTCGTGCGCAGTGCGCCCACCAGCGGGGTGCACCCCGCGCCCTATGCGACCATCGATTCGCCCGAGCTGCTGGCCGCCGTGCCGGGCGATCTGCTGCCAGGCATCTTGAAGACCGCCCGCATGGGCTACGACGGAAAAGGTCAGGTGCGCGTGAAAGACCGCGAAACGCTGGCCGCTGCGTGGGACCAGCTGGGCCGGGTGCCCTGTGTGCTCGAGAAGCTCATGCCGCTGCGCGCCGAGTGCTCGGTGATCGTGGCGCGCGGCGTCGACGGCACCTGCGTGGGCTTTCCGGTGCAGAAGAACACGCACCACGACGGCATCCTGGCCGTCACGGAAGTGCATGAAGGCGCCATCGACCCGGCGCTCGCTTCGCGGGCACAGAGCGCCACCGTGGCCATTGCCCATCAGATGAACTACGTCGGCGTGTTGTGCGTCGAGTACTTCGTCGTGGACGACGGGAAAGGCGGGCAGGACCTGGTCGTCAACGAAATGGCACCGCGCCCGCACAACAGCGGCCACTACACCATGGACGCGTGCGACCTGTCGCAGTTCGAGGCGCAGGTGCGCGCGGTGGCCGGTCTGCCGCTGCGCCAACCGGTCCAGCACAGCCCGGCCATCATGGTGAACCTGCTGGGTGACCTCTGGTTCGCACCCAACGGCGTGCGCGCCCAGGCCAGCGAGTCGCCCGTGAGTCCACCCTGGGCCGAGGTGCTCGCGCTGCCCGGCACGCACCTGCACCTCTACGGCAAGCTCGGCGCGCGGCCGGGGCGCAAGATGGGGCACCTGAACATCACCGGCCCCGATGTGGCCACCGTGCGCGACACCGCGCACCAGGTGCTTGCCCTCCTGGGCCTGCCTCCCCTGGCGGCCTGACCCCGCCATGCCGCTGGAGCTCGACGCGACGCAGCCCGATGCCATCGAGCAGGCGGCCCGGCGCCTGGCCGCCGGCGGCCTGGTGGGCCTGCCCACCGAAACCGTGTACGGCCTGGCGGCCGACGCCGACAACGCCAGCGCGGTGCGGCGCATCTTCGATGCCAAGGGTCGGCCGGCCGACCACCCGCTGATCGTGCACGTGGCGCCAGAGGCCGATCGGCTGGCGGTCGACCACTACGCCCGCGAGGTGCCGGGCTTTGCGCTGCGCCTCATGAACGCGTTCTGGCCCGGGCCGCTGACCCTGATCCTGCCGCGCCGGGCCGACGTGGCGGCCGTCGCCGCCGGTGGTCAGGATTCGGTGGGCTTGCGCTGCCCGGCCCACCCGGTGGCACAGGCCGTGTTGCGCGCGGCCGCCGCCCACGGTGTTCGGGGCGTGGCCGCTCCCAGCGCCAACCGTTTCGGCCGCGTGAGCCCGACCACCGCCGCCCATGTGACCGAGGAGTTTTCGTCGCTTGGCGATGACGACCTGCTGATCCTCGACGGTGGGGCATGCCCGGTGGGCATCGAATCGACCATCGTCGACTGCACGCGGGGTCACCCGGTGCTGCTGCGGCCCGGCATGCTCACGCCGGCACAGATCGAAGCCGCGGCCGGCATGCCGCTGCGGGAGAGGGACGAAGCGGCCCCGCGGGCGTCGGGCACGCTGGAATCGCACTACGCGCCCCGCGCCCGGGTGCGGCTGATGGACATCAAGCAGCTGCGCGCCGCATTCCAGGTGCTGGGCAACGATGCCAAACACATCGCGCTGTACGCCCGCAGCCCGATCGAGGTGCCGCGGTCCGTGCCCAGGCGGCGCATGCCCGAGAGCGCCGCCGCCACCGCGCAGGAGCTGTTCGCGGTGCTGCGGGAGCTTGACGCCAGCGGTGCTCGCCTGATCTGGGTGGAAACGCCGCCCGACGGCCCCGAATGGGACGGTGTTCGCGATCGGCTCAGCCGGGCGGCGGCCTGACGGTCGTTGATCCGCTCCGGGCTTTGCCCGGGGTTCGCCCGTAGCGCAGCTTCATCACCAGAATGGCCAGGGCGAGTGCCAGGGTGACGGCATTCGCCACCACCACAGGCCAGGCGCCCATGGCCAGCCCGTACACCAGCCACAGCGCCACACCCAGGGTGAACGCCCCGTACATGCCGAGCGAGATGCCGCTGACATCGCGTGTTCGAAAGGTCAACCAGGCCTGCGGAACAAAGCTGGCCGTGGTGAGGAAGGCGGCTGCAAAGCCGACGAGTTCGGTGGGGCTCAAGGGATCAGTCCGACAGGCGCGCGGTCCACTCGACCAGCGCTTCGAGCGCGGGCCGCGCAGCGCCCGCGTTGGGGTGGTTCACGAACGCCACCACCACGTAGCGCGTGCCGTTGGCCGCTTTCACATAGCCGGCCACGCCCTGCACGTCGCGCAGGCTGCCGGTCTTGAGCCAGGCATTGCCGAACACGGGGTGATCGGCACGGGTGGCGTAGCGGCGGGCGGTCCCACTCACGCCGGCCAGCGAAAGCGATCCCACGAAGGTCTCGGCCGCGGGGTGCCGGGCCGCGTGGCGCAGCAACAGAGCCAGGGCCTCAGGCGTGATGCGTTCGTCGCGAGAGAGTCCCGAGCCGTTGTCGATCACCGGCGCCGGCACCCGGGGGCCGAACGTGCGGCGCCACCAGTCACCCACCACGGCGCGCGCCTGGTCGAAGCCGCTGCGGGGCAACGGCAAAGGCCCCGCGCCTGGCAGCGCGGTGGCCTGCGGAGCCAGCGTGCCGAGCGTCAGGAAGACCTGCTGGGCCATCACGTTGTTGCTCCACTGGTTCACGTCCATGATGATGTCGGACAGCGGCAGTGACGGTGCATCGAGCAGCAAGGTGGCCTGGGCCGGGACCAACCCTGCGCGCACACGGCCGGTGAGCAGGCCGCCTGTGTTGCGCCAGAGGCCTTCAAGGGCACGGGCCGCAAAACTGGCCGGCTCCTGGTAGGCCAGCGGCCACTGGCCTTCGCCGCAGCGCAGCGGGTAGCGCCCCTCGAAGGCGATGCGCGCGGGGTCGTCGAAACGGCCCTGCAAACCCGTGCGCCAGTCACCGCAAGGGCCGCCTGACAGGGGCACGGTGGCATCGATGACCACGCCGGCCAGCGGCGGCTCGCTGAGCACGCGGGCAACGCCGGCCGCCGGATCGGGCACGAACTTCAACACCACCGACTTGAAGTTCACCAACAGCGCGTCGGGGCTGGCGTTGTAGGGCCGCAATGCCTCGCCGTCGAAGGCACCCGGATCGCGGTCGGGCACGTCGAAGGCGCTGTGGTCGAGCACCAGATCACCCAGGATCACCTGCGCGCCCTGGTCGTGCAGCACGTAAAACGCCTCCTGCACGCGCTCGAGCACGAACTTGGGGTCGCCGCCACCGCGCACGTAGAGGTTGCCGCGCAGGGCGCCGCCTTCGATGGCGCCGTCGGTGTAGAACCGTGTGCGCCAGGTGTGAGCAGGCCCCAGCAGATCGATGGCGGCATAGGTGGTGACGAGCTTCATCACCGACGCCGGGTTGACCACCGCCGCGGATTGGTGGCGCAGCCGCGCCTCGGGGGCGTCCAGCGGCGCCACGATGGCCGAGAACGCCGCGGGCGGCACCTGAGCGCGTTGCAACGCAGCCAGCACCGGGGACGGAAGGGCCTCGCGCGACGGACCCTGCGCACAGGCGGGCAGGGAAAGGGCACTGAGGACGGCCAGTGCGGCCAGAAACGGTCGGCATCGCATCACGGGGGCATTATCAAGTCCCCGGGCAGTGCCTGCGGCGCAGTGGGTTGGTGGCGCCCATGTGCGCCAGCGCACGGACGGATGGCGGCCGACCGGCGCACGCTGGGGGGCGCATGGGCGCTCGTGCTCCTGCCGTCCCGCCAGAAAGGCCGCCATGCCCGCTCCGCCCTTGCCCCACCCGCGCCAGAACCACCTGCTGGCCGCGCTTTCTCCCGAAGTGCAGGAACGCCTGTTCCCCTACCTTGAACTGGTGAAGCTGCCACTGCGGGCGCTGATGTACGAGTCAGGCCGACCGATGCGCCACGTGTACTTTCCGACCGACTCCATCGTGTCGCTCCAATACGTGATGGAGAACGGCGCCTCCACCGCGATCCTGGTGGTGGGCAACGAAGGGCTGCTGGGCGTCACCCTGTTCATGGGCGGCGAAAGCACACCCAGCCGATCGGTGGTGCAGAGCGCGGGACACGCCTACCGGCTGCCCCGCCCCCGAGTGAAGGCCGAGTTCGCGCGCCATGGGGAACTGCTGGTCCTGATGCTGCGGTACACGCAGGCGCTCATCACGCAGGTGGCGCAGACCGCCGTGTGCAACCGGCACCACGCGATCGACCAGCAACTGTGCCGCTGGCTGCTGCTGTCCATGGACCGGCTTTCGCACAACCACCTGACCATGACGCAGGAATTCATCGGCCACATGCTGGGCGTGCGCCGCGAGGGTGTGACGCAGGCTGCGCTGAAACTCCAGCAGCTCGGGGTGATCGCTTACACACGCGGCCTGATCAGGGTGATGGATCGACCCAGGTTGGAGGCCCTGAGCTGCGAGTGCTACGGCGTGGTCCGCAAGGAAACCGACCTGCTGCTGCACTACATGCCTCAGCGGCAGACCGTCACCGACGCGAAGGTGATTCCCACCGCGGTGCTGGAGACGACCTTGTAGTTTTGCCTGGGGTCGAACGCCCCTCGGCGACCTGGTGGCCGTCGTCACCGCAGACGATGTGGCGGTCCAGTCGCGCGGCCATCAGCGCCTGCGGCAGGTTGTCGTGCATGGTGGTCGCGGGGCACTGGTCGTTGATCCAGTGGTTGGGCGTCACGAACCAGAGCGCCGTGTCGTGTTCGTCGAGCACCGGGCGCAACACGGCCAGAAGGCGCAGCATGCAGGCGTGCTGGACACCCGTGCCCTGGTCGAACTGGAACATCGGCACCAACCTGCCCCAGGGGCTGTCGAGCGACAGGACATGGCCCGAAACCACCCACCGGGCCAGACAACCCACGGGGTCTTCATCGATCGGCACGAACCCGCAGGTGACCCACCGCTGGTGCATGCGCTGCGCGAGGTCTGGCACCGTGAGCAGGCCGCCGGTGCGGGCGAAATGAGACGCGGTGGTCAGCCAGCGCATGGACGCATCCTGGGGCACTGGCGGGGAGAAAGACCGGTGCACGGTCTGGCTGAGGGGACGCTGGGAAGCGGATTGCATGGCCTGGCCTTTCTGACATGGGTTGCTTCAATGGCCAGCGTAGAGAGAGGCACCGAACCCGTCGGTGCCCTGGCGCACACTGGGCCACCACGCCGACGGGCGCCGTCGCCCGGGGCCTCGCCGATAATCGGCCGATGCCTTCCGTCCCCCGCTTTATGGCCATCGAGACCAGCACCGACACGCTGTCGATCGCGCTGGGCGAGGGCCGCCCTGGCGCATCGGCCTGGGTGCACCAGGGTCCGGGCGGCGCGACCGCATCGACCACGCTGCTGCCCCAGGTGCAGGCCCTGCTGGACGAGGCCGGCTGGCAACTCAGCGACCTCGATGCGATTGCCTTCGGCCGCGGGCCGGGCTCGTTCACCGGCCTGCGAACCGCTTGCGCGGTGGCGCAGGGCCTGGCCTACGGCACACGCAGCAACCGCTTCCCGGAGGGCCTGCCGGTGCTGCCCATCGACACGCTGCGGGCACTGGCCGAACAGGCGCGCGCCGACCACGAAGCCGATGGCCGCAGGGCACCCTCGCACATCGTCTCGCTGCTGGATGCCCGCATGGACGAGATGTACGTGGCAGCCTATGCCTGCGGTCCGCAGGGCCTGGACGAGGTCGCCGCACCGATCCTGTGCGCCCCTGGCGAACTGGCCGAATGGCTGGCGCAGCAGGGCCTGGGCGAAGGCAGCCACACCCTGCTGGCAGGCAATGTCTGGGCGGCGTACGCCTCGTTGCTGGCCAGTGCACCGGGCGAGCGCCGCCATGCGCTGCCCACGGCGCCGGCGCTGCTGCGGCTGGCCGCCGCCGCCCTGGCCGCCGGTCAGGCCGTGCCGGCGCGCGATGCCCTGCCGCTCTACGTGCGCGACAAGGTGGCACGCACCACCGCCGAACGCGAGGGCACGGCATGAACGCCGCCTCGCTGCCCGACTGGGCCCTCGGCCTGTGGCCCGCGCCCACCGGGGCACTTCAACCCCCCTCGGGGGCTGTCGACAGGCCCATTGCCTTCGCACCCATGACAGAGGCCGACCTCGACGCGGTGCACGCCGTGGAAACCAGCGCCTACGCCCACCCCTGGTCGCGCAGGCATTTCCGCGACTCGTTGCTGGCGGGACACCCGGCGGTGATGTTGCTGGGCGATCCAATGCCCGGCGAGCTCCCGTTTCCGGCCCGGCCCGACGGCCGCTGGCTGATGGGCTACCTGGTGGCCATGCCGGGCGTGGAAGAGGTGCACCTGCTCAACATCACCGTGGCACCGGCGCACCAGCGGCAGGGCTGGGCCCGGTTCATGCTCGATGCCCTCGCCCTCTGGTCCCGCGGGCAGGGCGCACAAGCGCTGTGGCTGGAAGTGCGCCAGAGCAACGCACCAGCGCGCCGCCTCTATGAGCGGTGTGGGTTTCAGGCCGTTGGCGTGCGCCGGGGCTACTACCCCCTGACGTCGCTGCAGCGCGAGGACGCCATCGTGATGAGCCTGCGGATTGGCTCGGGCGGAGAACCTGCATGAGCGCCGACGACACCTGGGTTCGGGGGCTGGACGCGCGTCAGCGCGCGATGCTTGGCGAGATGGGGGTCAAGGTGTGGGCGCCCCGGCAAGCGGCACAACCGGCGGTGCCCTTGGCGACCACGGCAGCGGCCGTCGCGCCGGCGGTGACCTTGGCGCCGGCCGACGCACCCGCGAAACCCGTCAGGCCCATGGCGCCCGCGGCCGACGCTCCGGCAACGATGTCCCCTGTGGCCACGTCCCGCCCCGACCTGGCCGGGCTCGACTGGGCTGCGCTGCGCGAGGCGGTGTCGCAGTGCCGCGCCTGCGGTTTGTGCGAGACGCGGCGAAACACGGTCTTTGGCGTGGGCGACGTGCAGGCCGACTGGATGATCGTGGGCGAGGCCCCGGGCGAAAACGAGGACCGCCATGGCGAGCCGTTCGTGGGTGCGGCGGGCCAGCTCCTTGACGCCATGCTGCGCGCCTGCGGGCGCTCGCGCACCGCCGAAGGCCCGCAGGCCGTGTTCATTGCCAACGTGCTCAAGTGCCGCCCCCCCGCCAACCGGAACCCCGCGCCCGAGGAAGTGGCGCAGTGCGAACCGTTCCTGGCGCGCCAGGTGGCGCTGGTCAAACCACGCCTGATCCTGGCCATGGGGCGGTTTGCCGTGCAGGCGCTGCTCAAGACCACCGAACCCATCGGGCGGCTGCGCGGCCAGGTGCACCACTACGAGGGTGTGCCGGTGATCGTGACCTACCACCCGGCCTACCTGCTGCGCAACCCGATCGACAAGGCCAAGGCCTGGGCCGACCTCTGCCTGGCGATGGACCAGTGAGTCAGCCGCCGTCGGGACGGACGGCGGCCGGGTCGCGGGCCGGCCACAGCACCGAGGCGATGGCCAGCATGATGAGCAGCACCGCGGCGATGTCCTGCCAGTGCAGTTGCTCGCTCAACCACCACGCGCCGGCGAACACGCCGAGCACCGGGATCATCATCACGCTCAGGGTGGACGCGATCGGCGGCAGGTCGCGCGCGAGCACCAGCCAGGCAACCTGCGCAAAGGCAAACACCCCCAGCGCGTTGTAGACGATGCTGGCCCACACCGCGGGCGAAGGCGCGCTGGCCCATGCCTCGCGCTCGAACCACCAGGCCAGGCCACTCATCCACAGGGCCGTCAGCACGGTCATCCAGAAACTCAGCGTGAGCGTGGGGTACGGCAGCGTCGTGCGGCGCATCATCTGCGTGCCGACGGCCCACATGGCGGCCGCCAGCAGCATCATCACCACGCCCTGCGGGGCACCCGAAAGGCGGCTGAACTCGTGCCAGAGCAGCAGCACCACGCCCACCGCCGCCGCCGCCACACCGCCCCAGGCCCGAAAAGGCAGGCGTTGACCGAACCACACCGCGCCCAGCACCGCCGAAAACACCGGCATCGTGTAGCCCAGAATGGCCGCCCGACCACTGGACAGCGACTCGATGGCCAGCACCGCCAGGGTGTGCCAGAACAGCATGTTGAACACCGTGAGCCACGCCAGTGCGCCCCAGTGCTCGCGCGCCAGCGCAAACGGCACGCGCCGCCAAAGCAGAACCCCGGCCAGCACCGGCAGCCCGATCCACATGCTCAGCACCCGGAACGTGAGCGGCTCGTAACCAACCACGCCGAACTTCATGATGGGCCAGTTGATGCCCCAGACCAGGGTCAGAAGAACAAGCAGCACCAGGTGCTGGCGGGAGATGACATGCATGGCGTGGATGCTAAGCGCAACGCGGGTGTGGGCGGGACCCGCGGCACATGCCCCACCTAAAATGGCGCCCATGACCTTCATCGACCAGTTGCAGGCCGCCACGCGCAACAACGCCAGCCTGCTGTGCGTGGGCCTTGACCCGGACCCCGCCCGTTTTCCCGATGCCTTGCGCGGCGACGCGGGCCGCATCTTCGATTTCTGCGCTGCGATCGTCGATGCCACCGCCGATCTGGTCTGCGCCTTCAAGCCACAGATCGCGTACTTTGCGGCGCACCGCGCCGAAGAACAGCTCGAGCGGCTCGTCCGCCACATGAAAGCCGTGGCGCCTGCCGTGCCGGTCATTCTCGACGCCAAGCGGGGTGACATCGGGAGCACCGCCGAGCAGTACGCGATCGAAGCCTTCGAGCGCTACGGCGCCGACGCGGTCACGCTGTCGCCGTTCATGGGCTTCGATTCGGTGCAGCCGTACCTGAAGCACCATGGAAAAGGCGCATTTCTTCTGTGCCGCACCTCCAACCCCGGTGGCGACGACCTTCAATCCCAGCGGTTGGCCTCGATCGACGGCCAACCACTGCTCTACGAACACGTGGCCCGCCTCGCGCAGGGTCCGTGGAACCTCAATGGCCAACTGGGCCTGGTGGTGGGCGCCACCTACCCGGCCGAGATCGCGCGCGTTCGGGAACTGGCCCCCACACTGCCGCTGCTGATCCCCGGTGTCGGTGCCCAGGGTGGCGACGCGGTGGCGACGGTGCGGGCCGGCCTGCGTGCCACGGGCGACACGGTCACAGGACCGATCGTGGTCAATTCCTCGCGCGCCATCCTGTATGCGTCCCCAGGCCCCGATTACGCAGCCGCGGCGCGCCAGGCCGCCATCCGCACCCGTGAGGAATTGCACGCCGCGCGAAGCCCCTGACCGACCGGCGGCTTTTCCGATACCCCCCAGCGGTAAGCCATTCGGCGGCTGCGGCGGCGCCGCGACAGGCATCTGTAACGAGCCGCAATCCGCCATCACGAAACCGTGAACGCTGCCTAGACTCGGCCCCCATCGCAATGGAGGACGGTCATGGCAGCAAAGGAACGGGACGACACACCCGCCGGTGTGGTGATCGAAGTCGACCCTGACATCGACAACGGTCAGGCTTGGAAAACCGCTGCGGCGGTGGGAGCAGCGGCCGCGCTCGCGGCCTGCGGCGGTGGGGGTGGTGGTGGAGGCGATGCGGCCGAAGCGCCCTTCGTGCCGGTGCTCGACTTTTCAACCGCCGGTTACACCCACCTGCAGGCAGGCAGCGACGCGGAAGCCGCCCGGTTCCTGCAACAAGCCCAGTTTTCCTCCACGCGCGCCGAAATCTCGGCGGTGCGGGCCGAGGGCTTCCCGATGTGGCTGGCGCGCCAGTACCAGCAACCCCTGCGGTCCAGCGGCTGGGACTGGATGCAGGCGCGTGGCTACGGTGCCATCGACACCAACAGCTATTTCTTCAACACCTACCCGGCCGACTTCATGATCTGGGGGCAGCTGCTCAGCGGCCCCGACATGATGCGCAAGCGGTGCGCGCTGGCGCTGTCGGAGTTCTTCGTCACGTCCATGACGTCGGCCGAGTTCACCTGGCGCAGCCACGCCTACGCGTCGTGGTGGGACATGCTGGTGCGCAATGCATTCGGCAATTTCCGCCAGTTGCTCGAGGATGTGACCCTGCATCCGGCCATGGGCTGGTTCCTCAACACCAAGGGCAACCAGAAGGAAAACACGGCGACCGGCCGCGTGCCCGACGAAAACTATTCCCGGGAGGTGATGCAGCTGTTCACCATCGGGCTGGTTCAGCTCAACCCGGACGGCACCCCCCGCACCAGCGGTGGCGTACCGCTGGAAAGCTACGTTCAGGACGATGTGACCAACCTGGCACGCGCCTTCACCGGCTGGGACTTCGACACCTCCGATGGCGTTCGCCACACCGTGCCGGGGCAGAGCTACACGATCGAGTCTTCGGCATTCGCCCGCAAGCCGATGAGCCTGCGTGAAAGCCGCCATTCGACGCTCGAGGCAAGGTTCCTGGGTGCGGTGATTCCTGCCGGAACACCGGGACGCGAAGCCTTGCGCATCGCGATGGACACGCTGTTCAACCACCCCAACGTGGGCCCGTTCTTTGCCCGCCAGATGATCCAGCGGCTGGTGACGAGCAACCCCAGCCCGGCCTACGTGGCCCGGGTGGCCGCAAAGTTCAACGACAACGGCAAAGGCGTTCGTGGCGATCTGACGGCGGTCTGGACCGCCATCCTCCTCGACGAGGAAGCCCGCGGTACTGCCACGCTGACCAACCCGAACCACGGCAAGCTGCGCGAGCCCATGCTTCGCTTCATCCAGTGGGCGCGCACCTTCTCGGTGACCTCGGCGGCCGGCAGCTGGAAGATCTTCGACCTCGGCAACGCCGGCACGCAGCTGGGCCAGAGTCCGTTGCGCGCGCCCTCGGTGTTCAACTTCTTCCGCCCTGGCTACGTGCCTCCAGGCACCGCCCTGTCGCCCAGCGGTGCCACCGCACCCGAGTTCCAGCTGGTGAACGAAACCAGCGTGGGCGGTTACCTCAACTTCATGCAGGGCGTGATCGAGCGCGGCATCAACTGCCCGAACCCCGGCGTGCCCTACGCCGCGTACAACAACTACGTGTACGACGTGAAGGCCAACTACGGCAACGAACTGGCCCTGGTGATGAACGCCACCGCGCTGGTGAATCACCTCGACCTCGTGCTGACCGCCGGCCAGCTTTCGGCCGGCACCAAGGCCACCATGGTGACCGCGCTCGAAGGAACGCCCCTGACGGCGTCCAGCAGCGCCGATGCCCGAAACCGCCGCGTCTGGGCAGCCATCTTCATGGTGATGGCCAGTCCCGAATACCTGATCCAGAAGTGAGGGCTGCACCATGCACCTGATCGACCCCGCCAAGCACACCCGCCGCGCCTTCCTGCAGCGCGCCGGCCAGCTCGCCTTCACGGGCGCCGCCCTCCCCACCGCGATGAACCTGGCCGCCATGGGCGAGGCCGCGGCGTTCAATGCCACCGACTACAAGGCGCTGGTCTGCGTCTTCCTGTTCGGCGGCAACGACTACGCCAACACCGTCGTCAATTACGACCCCACGACGCATGGTCAATACGCCACGATCCGTGGCGGCATCGCCATCCCGCGGGCCAGCCTGGCGGCCACCGCACTGACCCCCACCACGCCCTTGCCCGATGGCGTTCAGTACGCCCTGCACCCGTCCATGACGGGTCTGGCCGGCCTGTTCAACGGTGGCAAGGCGGCCGTTCAGCTCAACGTCGGGCCGCTGGTGGTGCCGCTGACCCGGCAGCAGTACAACAGCTCCAACCGCACGCTCTACCCACGGCCGCCCAAACTGTTCTCGCACAACGACCAGCAGTCGGTGTGGATGACGTCGGCCGCCGAGGGAACAACCACCGGCTGGGGCGGCCACATCGGCGACCTCGCGCGGTCGTCGAACAACCCGAACAACGTGTTGACCTGCGTGTCCGTCGCCGGCAACACGGTGTTCCTGTCCGGTGACCAGGCGCTGAGCTACCAGGTCAGCAGCAACGGCGCGGTGCGCATCAACAGCCTCAACAACAATGTGTACGGCTCGGCGCAGGTGCGCGCAGCGATGCTGCAGATTGCATTGCAGTCGCGCACCCACACGCTCGAGAACGAATACAACCTCGTCACCGGACGCGCGTTCAGCACCGAGAGCGCCCTCACCAACGCACTCGACCAGTTCCCCGCCACCAACGCACCGTTCAACGCCTTTCCGAACAACAGCCTGGCCAGCCAGTTGCGCCTGGTGGCGCGCCTGATTGCGGCCCGCAACGTGCTGTCGACCCGCCGCCAGGTGTTCTTCGTGTCGCTCGGCGGCTTCGACCTGCACGACAACCTCATCAGCGGCCAGGCCACGCTGATGGAGCGCCTGAGCAGCGCGCTCACCGCTTTCTACGACGCCACCGTGCAGTTGGGCGTGGCCGACAAGGTCACCGCCTTCACCGCCTCGGACTTCGGTCGCACCCTCACGTCCAACGGCGATGGGTCAGACCATGGCTGGGGTTCGCACCACCTGATGGTGGGTGGCGCCGTGCGAGGCGCCGCTTTCTACGGCAAGGCGCCGCCGGTGAGCGTGGGCAACAGCAACACGGATTCGTTCGACCAGTGGCACGTAGGGCAGGGGCGGTTGCTGCCCAGCACCTCGGTCGATCAATACGCAGCCACACTGGCCAACTGGTTCGGTGTGGAGAACGCCGAGCTCGGTCAGATCCTGCCCTACGTCGGCAACTTCGGCAGCACCGACTATCCGCGCAACCTGGGGTTCATGGCCTGACGGTCTGCGCCCTCAACGCCAGGGGGTGGGCGAGCGCTCGAGTGCCTGCTCCATGGTGGGCAAGGCCATCAAGCCGGCGTCGAGCTGCGCCTGAAGCCCGGATTGAAGCTGGGCGACGAGGCGTGGCGCCAGACCATCGGGCACCCGTGCCAACAACGCCTGTGCCGTGCTGAGGTCGTTCAGTTCACCCAGCAGGGCCTGGGCTTCGGCCAGCGCGGCGGTGCTGCGCGCCACCCGCTTGGGGGGCAACAGGCCGGCCAGAAACTCCTGGGCATAGCGCAGCTTCTTGAGGACGAGGCGCAATTCGTGGCGGCCGTCCGGGCCCAGCCGGCGGGCTTCCCGGGCCTGCAGGCGCAGCCGGTGATGGCCTTCACGCAGCACCGCCTGCGCCCAGGCACTCAGGTCGGCCAAGTCCCGGGAAGGCGGCAGATCGATCACCGACCGGGTGAACGCGAGCACGGCCAAGGCATGGCTCGGGCTGGAGATGGCTGCAGAGGCCATCCGGTTGGCCTGCAGGCGGCGGTCGATCACCCAACGCCGCAGCGCCTTTGCATCGGCAGAATCGATGTCTGGCGGCAGCAGTTCGGGCAGGCCTTCGGTGGCAAACACGTCCCAGTTGCGTGCGGTGCCCAGCGCATCGGCCAACGCCTTCCAGTGCGCTGACCAGTGCCCCACCCACGGTGCGGGGAGGTGATCGCGGAACAGCCTCAAACCCGTTCGCAGACGCCGCAGTGCCACGCGGGCCTGGTGCACGAACTCGGGATCGGGCAGGTGGCGCGCGTTCACCCGGGTAAGCAGGCCGGTTTCGTTGGCCTGCAAGTGCGACACGCAAGCCAGAAAAGCCACCCGGGCGGCCTCGTCCACCGACATGGCGGGTGAAAGATCGATCGCCTCGGCCTTCAACGGACGGGGTGGTTCACCCAGGAACAGGGCATAGCCCCGCTCGGCCTTGCTGCGCTGCGCCGGGCGCAGTCGCAGCGCATGCGCGGTGCTGCCCTGCGGCCCGAGCACCAGCGTGTGGGCGAGGTCCAGCAAAGCGTCGAGGGACCCATCGAGCAATTCGAGCTCGACCTCCAGCAGGTCCTCGTGCCGCAGCGTCGGTCCTGCGCCGCTGCGCAGGTCCCCCTGATCGAGCGCCACCTCGATGCGTGCGCCCAGGTGGGTCACCTGCCAGGTGCGGCGGGTGAAATCCGTGTGGAACACCGGGACGAGCGACGGCGCCCAGGTGTCGAGCCGGCGCGCGAGTTCGGCGTCGTCCACGATGCGCTTGAAATCGGGGCGCCCGCGGGGCCTGGGCACCTCCCACTCCCCCCGGCGCGACAGCCCCGCCACCGAACTGCCGGCCGTCTTCACCGTCAGCAGCGCCCGCCGACCCACACGCCGCTCCCGCAGCGCGATGCGCGCAGCGCGCAGATCGAGCGCAGGCGTGTCGAAATAGGTGTTCAACAGCCGCTCGACCCTGCCGGGGTGCGCGCACAGCAGCGGGTGCTCCATCAGGCGCGGAAGGTCCTGGGGATGCAGGGCCAGCTTGATCTCGGTTTCCTGGGCCATGTTTGATTCACTCGACGTGGGCCGGAACCATACCTTACATCCCGTCACCAAGGGAGCCCGCCAAGGCGCAACAATCCGTATACCGTGTTGGGAGAACCGCTGGTCTCGCCCGCTGGAGCCGCAGCGCGGGTTGCGACCATCATTTCTCGCTCAACGATCTGCTTTCGAGGCTCAAAATGAACACCCACACAAACCCGATCCGATCGATTGCCTTGGGACTGGCCCTGGCACTGGGCACGCTGCCCGCGCTGGCCGAAAAGCCCGCTCACGCAGGAGGCGGAAAGCCCCAGTGGGTGGACCAGAAAGGCGGCGGCAAATCGAAGGGCGGGGACGACGATGGGCCCCGCTCGGTCCAGTCCGGCGGCGACCGGGGCGGCTTGTCCGTGAATGTCCAGATCGGCGGTTACTTCACCGATTCACAGCGGCGCGCGGTGGTGGACTACTACGAGCCCCGGTTCAAGGCCGGCAATTGCCCGCCGGGCCTGGCCAAGAAGAACAACGGCTGCATGCCGCCCGGGCAGGCCAAGCAGTGGCGCAAGGGCTCACCACTCCCGCGGGATGTCGTGTACTACCCCGTGCCCGACAGCGTGACGATCCGGCTCGGACTCCCGCCCGAGGGACACAAGTTCGTGCGTGTGGCCACCGACATCCTGCTGATCGCTGTGGGCACCGGCATGGTGATCGATGCCGTCGAAGACCTGAGCCGCCTCTGATCAACCCATGGCCTACCGCGCTTGGGCGATGGCGGTGGCGATGGCGCTGGTGGCCTGCGCCGGCGCACAGGCCCAGGAGCGCCCCGACGATGTGCGGCTGGACGAAAGCCGGGACTACCTGATCGGGGCTTCGCTTTCCTCGTCGTCCGACCCGCTGGGGACCGCTGAACAGAAGCTGCGGCTCGGCGGCATCTGGGCATTCCAGCTCGGTCGCTTCCGTTTCGCCAGCTCAGGCGCCAGCGCCCTCCTCAACCAGGGCCGCGAAACCGTGGACAGTGGCGTCAGCACGGTGCTGGCCCGAGGCGACAAGCTGTCGCTCAACACCTCGCTGTCGCTGGACGATGGCCGCGACTGGCGCGATGAAAAGGATGCCCGGTTTCGGGGTCTGCCGAAGGTGCGCGCCACCGTGCGTGGGCGGGTCACGCTCGGTTATGCGCTGGCCGATCGATGGAGCCTGACCTCACGCGCCTCGCAAGACCTGCTCGACCGGGGCGGTGGTCTCCGCATCGACACCGGGCTGGGGTACCGCCGCCCGGTCACGCCGCAAACCCACTGGGATTTCTCCATCGGGGCCGGCTGGGCCAATGGCACCTACCGTCAGACCTACTACGGCGTTTCACCGCAAGGCGCAGCCGCGACACCACTGCCCGAATACACCTTGGGCGCGGGCTGGGACAACGTGTCGATCGGCTGGCGCATCACGTCGGCCCTGAACCGCCACTGGGTGGCCTACGGCGGCCTGGGCGTGTCGCAATTGCAGGGCGCCGCCGCGCGGAGCCCGCTGGCCACGCGGCCCACCACCTACAGCGCCACGGTGGGTCTGGCCTGGCGCAACCGCTGAGTCTTTCTCAGCGCTCCAGCAGCCGTGCCAGGTAGCGGCCGGTGTGGCTCGCGTCGCAGGCGGCCACGGCTTCGGGCGTGCCTTGCGCCACCACCGAGCCGCCACCCGCGCCGCCCTCAGGGCCCATGTCGATCACCCAGTCGGCGGTCTTGATGACGTCGAGGTTGTGTTCGATCACCACAATGGTGTTGCCGGCATCGCGCAGCTGGTGAAGCACCTTGAGCAGCAGTTCGATGTCGGCAAAGTGCAGGCCGGTGGTGGGTTCATCGAGGATGTAAAGGGTCCGGCCGGTGTCTCGCTTGGAGAGCTCCTGCGCCAGCTTGACCCGCTGCGCCTCGCCACCCGACAGGGTGGTGGCGCTCTGCCCCAGCGTGATGTAGCTCAGCCCGACGTCGAGCAACGTCTGAAGCTTGCGGCGCAGCGTGGGCACGGCACTGAAGAAGTCGTGCGCCTGCTCGACCGTCATGTCGAGGATCTGAGCCACGTTGCGCCCCTTGTAGAGCACCTCGAGCGTCTCGCGGTTGTAGCGCTGCCCGTGACACACCTCGCAGGGCACGTACACATCGGGCAGAAAGTGCATCTCGACCTTGACCACGCCATCGCCTTGACAGGCCTCGCAGCGCCCGCCTGCCACGTTGAACGAGAAGCGCCCGGGGCCATATCCCCGCTCTCGCGCGGTGGGCACTTCGGCCATCAGTTCGCGGATGCCGGTGAACAGGCCGGTGTAGGTGGCTGGGTTGCTCCGCGGCGTGCGGCCGATCGGCGACTGGTCGACGTTGATGACCTTGTCGAAATGCTCGATGCCTTCGATGGCGTCGTGTGCAGCCGGTTCGTCGTGCGTCCGGTAGAGCGTGCGGGCCACGGCCGCATACAGCGTGTCGTTCACCAGCGTGGACTTGCCGGAACCGGACACACCGGTGACGCAGGTGAAAAGACCGACCGGCACATCGACCGTGACGCCCTTCAGGTTGTTGCCGCGCGCACCGACGATGCGCAAGGCCGTGCTGGCCGATGCAGCCGCCACAGGCGGGATCGGCGCCCGCGCTCCACCAGGAAACCGTGGCCGCTCCGGTGGAGCTGCCTGCACGGCCACGACCGGTGGGCGCCATGGCGTCCGGTTCGCAGGCACCTCGATGCGGCGCGCGCCGCTGAGGTATTGCCCCGTGAGCGAATCGGCGCTGGCCATGACGTCGGTGCAGCTGCCCTGCGCCATCACGTGGCCGCCGTGCACGCCAGCCCCCGGGCCCATGTCGATCACATGGTCGGCGGCGCGGATCATGTCCTCGTCGTGTTCCACCACCAGCACGGTGTTGCCCAGGTCCCGCAGGTGCTGCAGCGTGGCGATCAGGCGGTCGTTGTCGCGCTGGTGCAGCCCGATGCTGGGCTCATCCAGCACGTACATCACGCCCGTGAGACCGCTGCCGATCTGGCTGGCCAGGCGAATGCGCTGCGCCTCACCGCCCGACAGCGTCTCGGCGCTGCGATCGAGGCTGAGGTAGCTCAGACCGACGTCGTTGAGAAACTTCAGGCGCTGTCGGATCTCGTGGATCACCCGGGCCGCGATCTCTCCCTTGGCGCCCGGCAACACCAGATCGCCAAACCAGCGCATGGCTTCGCCGAGCGTCACATGCCCGATCTGGAAGATCGCACGGCGCTGTGACCCATCACCCACGAAGACGTGCCGCGCCTCGCGCCGCAGGCGGGCACCCCCACAGGCCGGACAGGGACGCACGGCCCGGTAGCGCGCGAGTTCCTCCCGGACGGTGACGCTGTCCGTCTCGCGCCAGCGGCGTTCGAAGTTGAGCACCACCCCTTCAAACGGGTGCTTTTTCGTGACCCGCTTGCCCGCACGCTCGCCGCCATCGAGGGCGTAAGTGAAACGGACCGCCTCCTCGCCCGAGCCATGCAGGATGGCGTGGCGTGCGGCGTCGGGCAGGTCTTCCCAGGGCGTCTCGACACTGAATTCGTAGTGGGCAGCGAGACTCTCGATCAACGAGAAGTAGTGGCCGTTGCGCCGGTCCCATCCCTTGATGGCGCCGCTGGCCAGGCTCAGCGATGGGAACGCGACGATGCGTGCGGGGTCGAAGAACTCGGTGTGGCCCAGCCCGTCGCAGGTGGGGCAGGCGCCCATGGGCGAGTTGAACGAGAAAAGGCGGGGCTCGAGTTCGCTGATGGTGTAGCTGCACAGCGGGCAGGCAAAGCGCGCCGAGAACGTGTGCTCGGTGCCGTGGTCGGTGTCGAGCACGATGGCACGCCCTTCGGCCAACCGAAGGGCGGCCTCGAAGCTTTCGGCCAGCCGCTGCCGCTGGGGGTGGGCAGCATCGTCTTCACCTGCACCGCGCACCTTCAGGCGATCGATCACGACATCGATGTCGTGTTTCTCGTTCTTCTTCAGGACCGGCAGTGCGTCGGCCTCGACGATCTGTCCGCCGATGCGAAAGCGCACATAACCCTGCGTCTGCATGTCGGCCAGCAACTCGGTGAACTCGCCCTTGCGGGCGCGCGCCACCGGGGCCAGCACCATGATCTTCGTGCCCTCCGGCAGGACCAGCGTGGCATCGACCATCTGTGCCACGCTCTGCGCGGCCAGCGGCAGGTCGTGGTCGGGACAATGCGGCGTTCCGGCGCGCGCGTACAGCAGGCGCAGGTAGTCGTGAATCTCGGTCACCGTGCCGACGGTGGACCGGGGGTTGTGGCTGGTGGCCTTCTGCTCGATGGCAATCGCGGGCGCCAGCCCCTCGATCAGGTCCACATCGGGCTTGTCCATGAGCTGAAGGAACTGCCGGGCATAGGCCGACAGGCTTTCCACGTAACGCCGCTGACCCTCGGCATAAAGGGTGTCGAACGCGAGGCTGGACTTGCCGGAACCCGACAGGCCGGTGATGACCACCAGCCGGTGCTTGGGAATGTCGACGTCGATGTTCTTGAGGTTGTGGGTGCGCGCACCCCGCACCGACAGCAGGGGGTTGCGCTGGCGAAGGACGTCGGCCAGGTGGCGTGCCTCGGGCTCGCTGGCGGAGAGCAGTTCGGACGGCAGGTTCTGGTTCAAGGCGGACCCGGGACGTGAAAGGCAACCCGGCATGATACGGTGCCGGGCATTTCCGGGCGACCGCCTTGCCCGGGCCACCCGCCCGGTCCGTGCCTTGGCCGACAATACGCGGCTACAAACGATCTCCCACCCGCCTTGACCGCCTCGCGTTCCGCCTCAGCAGAATCCGCCCCCGAGCGCCACGACGATGGCCGGCGCATGACGCCGGCCGAGCGCCGCGCCAGCGGCGCGCTCGCCGCCATCTACGCGTTGCGCATGCTGGGGCTTTTCATCGTGCTGCCGGTGTTCGCGCTGCAGGCGCGCCACTACCCGGGTGGCGACGACCCGGCGCTGGTGGGCCTGGCCATGGGGGCCTACGGGCTCACCCAGGCGCTGCTGCAGGTTCCATTGGGCATGGCGTCGGACCGCATCGGCCGAAAACCCGTGATCCTTCTCGGGCTGGCGCTTTTCGCCATCGGCAGTGCGGTGGCCGCCTGGGCGCCCACCATGGCCTGGCTGGTGGCCGGCCGTGCCCTGCAGGGCGCCGGCGCGATTTCGGCGGCGGTCACCGCGCTGCTGGCCGACCTCACGCGCGACGCGGTGCGCACCAAGGCCATGGCGCTGGTGGGCATCAGCATTGCGCTCATGTTTGCCCTTTCGCTCGTGGCAGCGCCCGCACTGGTGCCGCACGTCGGGCTGTCGGGCCTGTTTGCCATCACCACCGGCCTCGCACTGGCCGGGATGGCGGTGGTGGCCTGGGTGGTGCCTGCCGAACCGGCGCAGCAAGTCAACGCGCCGCGCGCCCGGCTCGCCGAGGTGCTGCGCGACGCCGAATTGCTGCGGGTCGACCTCGGGGTGTTCGTCCTGCACGCGGCCCAAATCATGACCTGGCTGTCGGTGCCGGCGCTGCTCCTGCAGGCCGGGCTGGACACGTCCCGCCACTGGCAGGTGTACCTGCCGGCGGTGGGGGCTTCGCTGCTCATCATGGGAGGCCTGTTGTTCCGCCTGGAGCGGCTGGGGTATTTCCGCGCCGTGTACCTGGGTTCGATCGCCCTCATTGCGGTGGTGCAGCTGGCTTTCCTGAGCCAGCTTTCCGCCCCCGGCCTGCTGGCCCTGGGCACCTTGCTGTGCCTCTATTTCGTGGGCTTCAACACCCAGGAAGCCAGCCAGCCCAGCCTGGCCTCGCGGCTGGCCGCCCCGCACCAGCGCGGCACCGCCCTGGGTGTGTACAACACACTGATGTCGCTCGGCATCTTCTGCGGCGGAGCGCTTGGCGGCGTGGTGGCACGCGCTTGGGGCTCGGCCGGCATCTTCACCCTCAGCGCGGCGCTCGTGATCATCTGGCTGGTACTGGCCTGGCCCATGAAGCCGACCGCCGCCGACGGGTCAACGCGGTCCTGAACCCTCGACCGTCGGCTCGCGCAACGAGCGCATCATGAGCTGCGCCATGGTGCTGTAGAGCGGCCGGCTGATCATGCGCGACACCAGGCTGGCCAGCAGGGCCGCCGCAATCAGGCTGAGCACCATGTTGTGCCCGTCGGTCATCTCCATGACGATGATCATGGCCGTGATGGGGGCCTGCGTGACCGCGGCCAGCAGCGCGCACATGCCGACCGCGATCAGCGCCGCGCCGTGGGGTGAATCGAGCAGCCACGCCACGTCGGCGGCAACACCGGCACCCAGCGACAGACTGGGGCCGAAGATGCCACCCGGCACGCCGGCCCAGGCCGACAGCCACGACGCGGTGAACTTGAGGAACGTGAAGACCAGCGGCTGGTGTCCGGCCGTCGGATCGACCGTCTGGTCGAGCAATTCCCGCGTGTGGGCGTGCCCCACCCCGACCGCGCTGCCGTCGCTCACGATCGCGATCACCGCCACCGCCAGACCACACAACGCGGCAAAGGCCACCGGCCGTTTGCGGCGGTAAGCACAGAACCGGTCGGGTGTGCCGGTGAACGAAGCCAGCATGAGGCGCGACAGCAATCCGCCGATGAGGCCGCAGGCGATCGCCACCAGCAGACCGGGGCCCAGCAATGCCCACCACGACACACCGTCGGTGCGGACGCGCCCGAACGTCGAGAGGTTGCCGAACGCCGACAGGGCCACCAGGCCCGCGATGACGATGGCCGCCAGCATGAGGCCGCTGCTGCGCTCGGTCAGCTTGCGGGAGAGCTCTTCGATGGCGAACACGATGCCGCCCAGCGGGGTGTTGAAGGCCGCCGCAATGCCGGCTGCACCGCCCGCCACCAGCAGTTCGCGGTCGGAGATGCCCGAGCCGGGCGACAGCCAGCGGCGCGCGTGCAGCATGACGCCTGCGGCCACCTGCACCGATGGCCCCTGACGCCCGACCGACAGGCCCGCCAGCAGCGAACCGGAGACCGCGAGAATTTTGGCCACCGTGACCTTGAGCGAGACGAACCGCGCGCGCTCGGCGATCGGTGTGGCGGGGTCGAGTGCCACGAGCACCTGAGGAACGCCAGAACCACCCGCCCCGGGTGCCCAGCGGCGGATCGCCCAGACAATCAGGGCAGTGACCGCCGGGGTCCAGACCAGGGGCGCCCACCATGCCAGCGCACGCAGCGCGGCATAGGCGTCGGTGGCGGCGTCGGCCAGCAGCGTGAGCAACACCACCGCCAGGCCAGCCAGCACGGCGTACACCAGCACGATCACGCGATCGAGCCACTGCCGGCCGCCACCGAACTCATCGCGCAGGTTCTGCAGGAAATCCGGCTCGCCCTTCATGGGTGGTCAGTGTAAGTCCCTGCGGAGGACCGCTCGGCGGCAACAGCGGGATGCGGCACAATGACCGACCGCTTTCTCGGGCGCGCCGAGCGCCCCATTCGTCAGGACATCACCCCATGGCATCCGTCAACAAAGTCATCCTCGTCGGCAACTGCGGACGCGATCCCGAAATCCGCTACCTTCCGTCAGGTCAGGCCGTGGCCAACGTGAGCGTGGCCACATCCAGCCGCCGCAAGGACCGCAACAGCGGCGAAACCGTCGAAGACACCCAGTGGCACCGGGTGACCTTCTACGACCGGCTGGCCGAGATCGCTGGCGAATACGTCAAGAAGGGCCGTCCCATCTACGTGGAGGGCAGGCTCAAGTACGGCAAGTACACCGACCAGTCGGGCGTCGAGCGCAACACGGTGGACATCATTGCCACCGAACTGCAGCTGCTCGGTGGACGCGAAGGCATGGGCGGCAACGATGACGGCGCGCCGGCCAGCGCACCGCGCAGCGCCGCCGCACCACGCGCCGGCGCCCCTGCAGCCCGCCCGGCACCCTCACCGGCGCCGGCCCGCCAGTCGAGCGGATTCGACGACATGGACGACGACATCCCTTTCTGAAGTCGGCCAAAGGGCGTAATCTGGCCCACCGCCATTTGGCGGTGGGCTTTTTTTGTTGTGTTTCCCCCTCAATGAGACTGCGTATTAGTGGTACTAAGGTAGTATTCTCGGCGCCGATCAGTCATCGTTAGATCAAACGAAGACCCCGGTCAAAGATTCTTTTTACTGACACGAGGTCATCATGATTCGAGTGGTCGTTGCCGAAGATCACGCCCTGGTTCGCCAGGGGATCTCCATGCTCCTTCAGTCAGCTGGCGAATTCGAGCTGGTTGCCGAGACCGCCAGAGGCAGCGACGTGGAAGTGCTGGTGCAGTTCCACAAGCCCGACCTGCTCTTGCTGGACCTGGCACTGAGCGACAGCTCGGGCATCGAGGTCGCCCGCAAGGTGCGCCGCGTGGCGCCTGGCGTGCGCATCCTCGTGGTCACTGGCAACGTGTATCCCGGGTCTGTGGCCAACGCGTTCGGCGCGGGCGCCAACGGGTTCGTGCTGAAGCACGAGCATGGGTCGGAACTGCTCGATGCGATCCACACCGTCATGTCGGGTCGGCAGTATGTGAGCCCGCAGGTGGCCAAAGGGCTCGACAGCGCGGCCAACAAGCGGCCGAACGCGCAAGGTCTGCCGCAAACCCTCACCAAGCGTGAACAGCAGATCGTGCGGCTCATCGCGCGCGGCGGGACCAACCAGGAAATCGCCGACAGCCTGCACATCAGCGTGCTCACGGCACGCAAGCACCGCCAGAACGTGATGCTCAAGCTGGGTCTGCACAACGGCGCAGAGATTGCCGCCTACGCCATGCAGTCGGGTCTGATGGAAGCGCCCGACGTCGACGCCAACCTCTGACCGCACGGCCGAAGAACCGCGCCGCCGTGAGGCGCGGCATCCTGCGATTCCAAAATAGTGCTCGTGCATTATTGAGACGGATGCCCCACCGTCCGCATACTGCGTCCATGTTGAACGCTCGTTCAGGCCAACCTGGCGACAAGGTTCAACCTCCTTGAAAACCAAAGAGGCGCACACATGAGACCTGCAATGGCTATCGAAATGATGGAGCGCCTGGGCATGAGGGCATCACAGCACATGAAGAACGATGAACAGGTCGACTCCGAACTCATGCCCACGTCGATTTCGAGCGACTACCAGGCACTGATCAGCGAGTGCTTTCTGGTGATGGGCCTGACCACCGACCTGGTTCGGGTCAGCGTGAGGACCGTTGGCTTGAGCACGTCAGGACTCGAGATCTTCGCCGCCTTCATCAAGGTGCAGCGATGGGAGCCCTGCGTCATCCAGATGCTCACCCGCATGCCGTTGATCGAGAAAAAGATCGAGAAGCGCCTGAAGCAGGCGAACATGCACCGCTACAGCCAGTTTGCGGGTCTGTGGTTTCGCACGCCGTCCAAGCTGGAAGGCGCGGTCAGCACCGTCCACTGAACAAGCGGCCCGTCAGGGCCTCGAGCTGTTCAAAGGCGCACGACCGCTCGGCCTCTGAGTCGATCAGCGCCTGCCGGTCCTCGAAGGCCTTGAGCAGCGCATCGGCCAGCAGAGGGGCAGACAGCCGCCCGAAGCGCCACGACGCTTCCGCCGCCGCCAACGCATCCATGGAGCGAACGGACACCGGCAATGCCGAATCGCTCACCCGTTGAGCCTGCATGCAACGGGCCAGTGCCGCGTCGAACGTTTCGTTCGACACACCCACCTGGCCTCGAACATGGGCTTCGATGCGGCGCTGCCAGTCGGGCAGGGTCTGTCGATCCGGCCATGAGGCCAGCGGAGCGACTTGTGTGGGCAACAGGTGCGTGAGTTGTGTGAACTGGTGGGCATGACGCCACCACCGACCCAGGGCAGTGGTCACATGGCCGTGCATGGCCTGCTGCCGCTCGTGCAGCGAAGCCAGAAGGGTTCCGTCCGGCTCACCCGGTGCCATCCGACCCTCGCACAGGTGCACCAACCGATCGACACGCTGCTGTGTGTCGATCGCAGCGGCCAGCACCGACCGCCTCGCCAGCAGACGAAGGCAGGCATCCATGCCGCGCTGCACCCGATCGGGAAGCCCGAGCTCTCGCTCACCCGAAGCGGAATCACCGTTCATCAGGTCCGCCGACAGGCGGATCAGGTGCAAACGCACCTCTGACACTGTCAAGGAACCGTTCCAGGCGGGCTCGGGGGACCGCACAGCCCGGGCGTGGACCGTCGCGGGCGTGTCGCGCCTGGCTTCTTGCAAGAACAATGGGGGCATGCGGCACTCCTGAAGGATCTTCACGAAGTCTTTGCCGGATGCACGGGGAAATGAATAATGCTCTTGAGCTATTCCGATCGGCGCAGCGCCAGACATTTCTCGCCACACACACCCAACGTTCATGTCGACCCAAGCTCCGCCCATGAACGACTGGTTGCAGGTGCCGGGTGTGGCAGCGCTTCTGTCACCACTTGGCAAGCCACTGGCCCATTCCGCCGATTGGCCCACCCGCATGCCTGAAAAGGCCGGGCCCAACGGATGGCGGGACAGCCTGGAACCGGACAGCCTTGTCAAACTGCTGGACGCGCTGTCCCGGCCGCAGGACTTCGACATCGTGATCGAGACCGGACACGGCCCCGGTGCCAGTGGCTCCACCCATTGGCAATGTGCCGGCAACTGGGATGTCCGCTGGGGTGCACACGGTTGCTTCTTTGTCGACATCACCCAGCAGGAGCAAGCCAGGCTCGATGCCGTGGCGGTCAGCACGCGCATCCACCTTCTGTTCGACCAGCTGCCGCTGGAGGTGGCGTACTTCGGCCCACCCGCCGACCCCGTGTGCCTGTTCGCCAACGACCGCTATGCGCGGACCATGGGTTTCGAGCGGCACGACATCGTGGGCCGCCTGCCGCACGAGATCATGACCGACGACGACCGGCGTGGCCTGCGCACGGCCTTGCCTGCGTATGTGGCCACCGGACAGACCGTGTCCTGCGAATACCGCCGTCAGCATGGCGTCACCGGCCAACCGGTCGATCTCGAGGTGTCGTTCACCGCCCACCGCGCGGCGAACGGGGCAGTCATCGGCACGTTCGTGGTGATGTCCGACATCACCGAACGCCGGCGTTTCGAGCAATCCCTGCTGGCCTCCCAGGAACGCCTCTCGCGCTTCATGGAGGCCAGCGCCGAGGGTGTGTTCTTTCACCGAGACGGCCTCATCGTCGACGCCAATCCGGCGGCCTGCCGGCTGGTGGGCCTCAGCCACTCGGCATTGATCGGCCGCCCGATGCTCTCGCTGTCGCCGGCCGAGCAGCACACCGTCTCGAGCGTGTCGATCGGCAGCGGTGCCGACGCCTTCTTCGAGACCGAAGTTCGGCATGCCGACGACAGCCTGATCCCGGTCGAGATCATCGGCCGCACGATGGAGCGCAAGGGCGACCGGCTGCGAATGACCGTCATGCGAGACATCCGTGACCGGCGGCAGGCGCAGGCGCGCATTCACGCACTGATCGAGGACCTGCGCTCGCAGAAGGACCGCGCCGAGTCGGCCGACCGCGCCAAGTCGGTCTTCCTGGCCGCGGCCAGCCACGACCTGCGCCAGCCCATCCACGCCCTGGGCCTGTTCCTCACCTCGCTGCACGCCATGGCCCAGGCCCCCAGCGTCGCCCAGGCCAGCCTGGCCGAGATCTGCCGGCGCATGCAGTCCTCCCTGGACGGCCTGGGCCAGCTGCTCAACATGCTGCTGGACGTCTCCCGCCTGGACGCCAACGCCGTGCAGGTCGACATCGCCCCCACCCCGCTGCCCCACCTCTTTGCCGAACTCGAGCAGGAGTTCGCCGACCTCGCCCAGGAAAAGGGCCTGCACCTGCAGGTCGTGCCCACCTCGGCCTGGGTCAGCACCGACGCCACCGTGCTGCGCCGCATTCTCACCAACCTCATGGCCAACGCCATCCGCTACACCCCGCGTGGGCGCGTGCTGCTGGGCGCACGCCGCCGCGCCACCCACATCGAGATCCAGGTCTGGGACAGCGGCGTGGGCATCCCCCCCGAACAGCTCGACGCCATCTTCGAGGAGTTCTATCAGATCGGTCAGACCCGCGCCCAGCGCGACGAGTCCCACGGCCTGGGCCTGGGCCTGTCCATCGTCAAGCGCTCCGCGCGCCTCATCGGCGCCGAGCTGCGCCTGCGCTCGACCCCAGGGCGCGGCTCGATGTTCTCCATCAGCGTGCCCTCCTGCCCGCCGCCCGAGCGCCAGAGCCTGCCCGAGCCCGCACACCCTCCCGTGCACGCCCCGGCCGCCCCCGGCCAGCGACACGTCCTGGTCATCGACGACGACGAACAGGTCCTCATGGCCATGCAGCAACTCCTGCAGGTCTGGGGCCACCGCGTCTGGTGCGCCGCCACCGCCGACGAGGCCGTCGTCATCGCCATCGAGCACACCGCCGAGATCGACCTCCTCCTCACCGACTACCGCCTCGGCGGCAACGTCACCGCCGTGCAGGCCATCGCCGCCGTCCACGCCTGCCTCTCCCGCTCCGTCCCCACCTTCATCCTCACCGGCGACACCTCTCCGCAGCGCATCCTCGAAGCCTCCGACCTCGGCTTCCCCATCCTGCACAAACCCGTCGACTCCCACGCACTCCTCAAAGTGCTCGAGCGCTGAGATCAGGCCAGCAGGGCAGCCACCCGGGCGCGCAGGCCGTCCGGCGTGGCGCCCTGCGCCGACACGGGTTGCCCCACCGCCAGTCCAACCCGGTTGAACAGACCGCGGCGAAACGGCTTGACCATGGCCACCCGCTCGCCGCCCCGCAGCTCGATGCGGCTGAAGAACGAGCCCCACAGGTTGGTGAGCGCCATGGGCACCACCGGCACCTCCAGGCCATCGGCCCGCGCACGCTCAAGGATCTTGATCACACCGCCCTTGAAGGCCTGCAGTTCGCCGTCGCGGGTGATGCCACCCTCGGGGAAGATGGCCAGCAGATCGCCCTCGCGCAGGACCTGTGCGGCGGCGTCGAAGGCGCGCTCGTAGGCGCTGGCGTCCTCGGCCTGCGGGGCCACGGGAATCGCCTTGGCCAGGCGGAACAACCAGCCCAGCACCGGCACCCGAAAGATCCGGTGGTCCATCAGGAAGCGGATCGGGCGCGGGCTGGCCGCCATCAGCAGCACGGCATCGACAAAGCTCACGTGGTTGCAGATGAGCACCGCGGGGCCCGTGTCGGGAATGTGCGCATCCCCTTGCACCTTGAAGCGGTAGACCAGCCGCGACGCCACCCAGGCCACGAACCGCAGCAGGTACTCGGGCACCAGCATGAAGATGTAGAACGCCACCACCGCATTGAGCAGCCCGACCACCAGAAACATCTGCGGAATGGACAGGCCGATCTTGAGCAGCAGCCCGGCCACCACCGCGCTGGCAATCATGAACAGCGCGTTGAGGATGTTGTTGGCGGCGATGATGCGCGCCCGGTGCGTCGGCTGGCTGCGCATCTGGATCAGGGCGTACATCGGCACGCTGTAGAGGCCGGCAAACAGGCTCAGCAGCGCGAGGTCGATCAGCAC
>CALRVR020000021.1:0-53108 GCA_943371665.1 Synechococcus sp. UW140 | reverse complement strand
AGAGTCAGAGCCCTCGCCTTCAAACGCCCACGCTTATCGGCTGTATCTTGTTAATGATCCAGTTGCCAAGAGCCCGCAGCACGCGCCGCCTGACTCTCTTGCTCCGCCGCGATCAGCAGAGCCTCGCATTATGACACAGGTTTTGGGGTGAAGTCAAAAAACTCGAAAATTTTTTGACTGCCCCGGCCAGGGGTCTGGCTTGCGCCAGACACCAGGGCACTGTGCACTGGTTCTTCGCTTTTGCGCCTGGCCAAGCTGGCTGGGCTGCGATCAGCGAAGCCTTGCAGTATACACAATTTCCCGGGGGCCGGTCAAAGGGGCCGCCGCCATATGTAGAGAGGGCCCTCGATAATTCCCGGCCCTACCCGATCCAGATCCCCATGGCCCTCATCACCCTGCAGAACGCCCAGCTTGCCTTTGGTCACTGGCCGCTTCTAGACCACGCCGACTTTGCGCTCGAGGCGCGCGAAAGGGTCGGACTCATCGGCCGCAACGGCACCGGCAAGTCCTCGCTGCTGCGGATCCTCGCCGGTCTGGACCGCATGGACGACGGCGCGCTGCAGGTTCAGGGGGGGATCCGAATTGCGTATGTGCCCCAGGAGCCCGAGCTGGATGGGGCGTCGACGGTCTTCGATGCCGCCAGCAAGAGGCTCGATGACGCCATCAAGGCCCGCGAGAGCTATGAGAACGGTGGCGATGGCCAGGACCTGGCCGCCTTGCAGGCCCGGATCGAGGCGCTGGACGCCTGGAACTGGGAAGCCCGGGTGGCCGAAACGCTGAACCGCCTGCACCTGGATGGACAGGCCAGGGTGGGTGACCTGTCGGGCGGCAACCGCAAGCGGGTGGCGCTGGCGCAGGCACTCGTGACGCGCCCCGACGTGCTGCTGCTGGACGAACCGACCAACCACCTTGATCTCGACAGCATCGCCTGGCTGGAGACGCTGCTGGTGGATTTCGGCGGCAGTGTGGTGGTGATCAGCCACGACCGCGCCTTCCTCGACCGCGTCACGACGCGGATTGTCGAACTCGACCGCGGGCGCTTGAACAGCTACCCGGGCAACTTCGCACAGTACCAGGCGCTCAAGGAGATGCAGCTGACCCAGGAGGCGGTGATCAATGCCAAGGCCGACAAACTGCTGGCGCAGGAGGAGGTCTGGATCCGCAAGGGCGTCGAGGCCCGACGGACCCGGGCCCAAGGTCGAATCGTGCGACTGGAGCGCCTGCGCGCCCAGCGCGCCAGCCGGCGCGATGCGGTGGGTCGGGTCAAACTGGAAATCGACCGTGGCGCGGTGAGCGGCAAGATCGTGGCCGAACTGGACCGGGTGAACAAGGCCTTTCCCCTGGCCGATGGAAGCGCCCGTGCAGTCGTGCGCGATTTCTCCACCACCATCCTTCGCGGCGACAAGGTGGGGATCATCGGACCGAACGGCGCCGGCAAGACCACGCTGTTGAAGATCATTTTGGGTGAACTTGCGCCCGACAGCGGCACGGTTCGCCAGGGCAGCCGTGTCCAGGTGGCGTATTTCGACCAGATGCGGGACCAGATCGATCTGGACGCCACGCTGGAGGATTTCATCAGCCCTGGCAGCGAGTGGATCGAGATCGGCGAGAAGCGCACGCACGTCAAGAGCTACCTCGGTGATTTCCTCTTTTCGCCCGCGCGGGCCAACGCGCCGGTTCGCACGCTGTCCGGCGGTGAGCGCAACCGCCTGCTGCTGGCGCGGCTCTTTGCCCGGCCAGCCAACGTGCTGGTGCTGGACGAACCCACCAACGATCTCGACATCGACACGCTCGAACTGCTGGAAGACCTTCTGCAGCAGTACGAGGGCACGGTGTTCCTGGTCAGCCACGACCGGCGCTTCCTGGACAACGTCGTGACGAGCACGCTGGTGGCCGAGGGGGATGGCCAGTGGCGCGAGTACGTCGGCGACGTGCAGGACTGGATGACGCAGTCGGCGCGGGCGGCGTCGGTGTCACCGGCATCCACACCGGCGCCGGCGCGCAATGCCAGCAACCGCACCCCTGCAGCGGCCACGGAGCCTGTCGTCCGACGCAAGCTCAGCTACAAGGAACAGCGCGAGCTGGAGTCCCTGCCGGCGCGCATCGCCGAGCTCGAGGCGGAACAGGCAGCGATTGACGCCGAACTGGCCGATGGCACGGTGTTCACCACCGACCCGGCCAGGGCCGCTGCGCTGTCCGCGCGCCATGCCGAGGTGGAGGACGCCTGGATGGCCGCGATGGAGCGGCATGAAGCACTGACCGCGCGCTGAAACACCCTCGACGGGCAGCGTCAGGACAACTCAGCCACCCGCCGGGAGAACGTGCGCCAGAACGCGGCGTCCTGGCTGGTGGTGAAGTTGATGCGCATGAGCGTGCTCGGCGCCCGGGCAGCATGGAACAGCGCGCCCGGCGCAATCAGGTAGCCATCGTCGAGCAGGCGCTGCGCCAGCGCGTCGGTGTCGACCCCGGTGTCGACCCAGCCGAACAGCCCCACCGGCTCGGCCGCAAAACGGCAACCAGCCCCCAACGCCAGCTTCACGCTGCGGGCCCGCGCGGCGTCCAGGCGCACGCGGATGCGCTCGGCGTGGCGGCGCAGCTGGCCTTGTTCAATGCAATGCGCCAAGGCTTTCTCCAGCAACGCGGGCGTGGTCAGGGTGCTCAGCAGTTTGGTGTCGAGCAAGGACTCCACCAGCGCGGCAGGCGCCGCCATGAACCCGATGCGCCAGTTGGGCGCCAGGATCTTGGCGAAACCGCTCACGTAGATGGTTCGCTGCAGACCGTCGAGGGCGCAGAGCCGCGTGGCGTGTTCGGGCGCCAGGTGGCTGTAGGTGTCGTCTTCGACGATGTGAAACCCGAAGCGCTGGGCCAGTTGCAACAACCGGTGCGCGACACCGGGCGCGAGGCTGTGTCCGGTGGGGTTGTGCAACACGCTCACGCTGACGAACAGCTTGGGCCGATGCGCCTCCGCGAGCCGCTCCATGACCGCCAGGTCGGGGCCCTCGGGACCGCGCGGCACCGGCAGCACCCGCATGCCCAGCGCGGCCAGCCGGGCAAACTCGACCGCCCACCCCGGCTCCTCGACCAGCACCGGGTCGCCGGGCCGCAAGAGGGTGCGGCTGACGATGTCCAGCGCATGGGTGGCGCCCACCGTGGTGATGATCTGACCGGCGTCGGCGAGCACGTTGATCGTGGCCAGCTTCTGGGCCAGCACACGGCGCAGCCCGCCGTCGCCAAGAGGCTCCCCGTAGTTGAGCGAAACGTCGTTGAGCGCGCGGGTGGACGCCACCCGGCGAACCGCCGCGGGCATGAACCCGGACTCGAGCCAATCCGGCGGAAAGACGCCCATGCCGGGCTGTGGCTTGTCGCTGACCCGGTGGAACATGCCACGGATCAGCGCGGTGGCGTTGATGGGGCCGGCGCTGGGCGCCTGGGGCGCCGCGGTGCGCACATCGGCGCGCGGGGCGGGCAGTTCGCGCACGAAGAATCCCCGCTGCTTTCGGGCCTGCACCAGGCCTTGTGCCAGCAACTGGTCGTACGCCGCCACCACGGTGGACGGACTCACACCGTGCTGGCGTGCGCATTCGCGGACCGACGGCAACCGCGCCCCGGGCGCCAGCAAGCGCTGGCGAATGCGGTCGGCGTAGCGGTCGGCCAGCTGGTCGGTCAACGACTGGGTGGCGGTCTTCATCAGCATGGGGGCTCCGTCTGTGTGGCCTGCCCCACCGATACAGACGGGCAACTGCGCCGGTCATCTGTACTGGTGGTGTATTGCCTGACAAGGGTACATTGCACCGTCCACCTGCGCCAGTCCCGCATGTCCGCCACCGAACTGACCGCCCTGCTGATCTTCTGCACCGCGATGAGCTTCTCGCCGGGGCCGAACACGACCCTGTCGACCGCCCTGGCGGCCAACTTCGGCCTGCGGCGCGCATTGCGGTTCTGCCTCGCCGTGCCCGCGGGATGGACGCTGCTCATGCTGGCCACCGGCCTGGGCGTTGGCGCCCTGATCACGGGCGTGCCCCTGTTGCGCTGGGCCGTGAAGTTGCTGGGCGTGGCTTACATGCTCTGGCTGGCGTGGAAGCTGGCGCGCACCAGCCGGATGGCATCGGCCGACCCGGCCCGCCTGGACGTGGGGTTCTGGCAAGGCGTGGGGCTGCAGTTCCTCAACATCAAGGCCTGGATGCTGGCGCTCACGCTGAGCGCCGGCTGGGTGGTCAGCAGCGCCGGTTCGCCCGCACCCAACCCGGGCGAACGCCTGGTCATCGTCTGCGGTGTCATGCTGCTGTTCGCCTTCAGCAGCAACTTCCTCTACGCCCTCATCGGCTCGCTGTTGCGCGACTGGCTTTCGCGCGGGCAGCGGCTGCTCTGGTTCAACCGCGCGCTGTCGCTGGTGCTGGTGGCCACCGCCCTCTGGATGCTCGCCGTATGAAAAGCCAGGAAACCCGCGGACTGTTGCTGGGCCTGCTCGGGGTCACGGTGTTCGGCCTCACGCTGCCCATGACGAGGCTGGCCACCGGCACCGCCGACGACCCGCAGCTGTCCCCCTGGTTCGTCACCTGGGGCCGGGCGGCCATTGCCGGCGTGCTGTCGCTCATCTACCTGTGGGCCACGCGGTCACCGCTGCCGGGTCCGTCGCACCGGCGCCCCCTGGCACTGGCGGTGCTGGGCAACGTGATCGGTTTTCCGCTCCTGCTGGCGTGGGCGCTTCGCCACGTGAGCGCGAGCCACGCCGCCGTGTTCACCGCGCTGCTGCCACTGGCCACGGCCGCGATGGCCGCCTGGCTCATGCACCAGCGGGCGCGCCTGGGCTTCTGGATCTTCGCGGGTCTGGGCAGCGCCCTGGTGGTGGTCTACAGCATCTTGCGGGCGCATCAGGCGGGCCACGGGTTCGGCCTCACCTGGACGGACACGCTGCTGGTGGGTGCGGTGCTGGCCGCGGCACTGGGCTACGTGGGTGGCACCCAGGTCACGCCCGCGCTGGGCGCCGAGCGCGTGATCAGCTGGGTGTGCGCGCTGGCGCTGCCCTTCACCATTCCGGGCGCGCTGCTCACCTGGCCCGACCGACCGATCGACACCGGCGCATGGCTGGCGCTGGGCTACGTGGCCGTGTTTTCGATGTGGGCCGGCTTCTTCGCCTGGTTTCGAGGCCTGGCCATTGGCGGTGCGCTGCGCGTCAGCCAGCTGCAGCTGTTTCAGCCCTTCATCAGCATCGCCGCGGCGGTGCCGCTGCTGGGCGAGCGCATCGACGCCCTCACCCTGGTTTTTGCGCTGGCCGTGGTGGCCAGCGTGTTCGCGGGCCGCCGCTTCGGCGGATCGCCTGCCCCAGCCCTGACCCCTGCCAAGGCCACACCATGACCCAGACCCCCTGGACGCTGTCCCGACGCGCGGAGCGCATGAACCCGTCGGTGCTGCGCGAGATCCTCAAAGTCACCGAGCGGCCCGGCATCATCAGCTTTGCCGGCGGGCTCCCTTCACCGCGAACCTTTCCCGTCAGCGAATTCGCCAAAGCCTGCGACGCCGTGCTCACCCACGACGCCGCGGCGGCACTGCAGTACGCGGCCAGCGAAGGCCACGCGCCGCTGCGCGAATGGGTGGCCGGCCAGCTTCCCTGGCCGGTGGACCCGGCACAGGTGCTGATCACGACCGGCAGCCAGCAAGGCCTGGACCTGGTGGCCAAGGTGCTGATCGACAGCGGAAGCCGCGTGCTGGTGGAAACGCCCACCTACCTTGGCGCGCTGCAGGCATTCACCCCGATGGAGCCGGCGTTTGAAGGCGTTGCCAGCGATGCGGAGGGGGTCGACCCGGACGACCTGCGCCGCCTGGCGCCGGGTGCCCGGTTCGTTTACCTGCTGCCCAACTTCCAGAACCCCACCGGGCGCACCATGACCGAAGCCCGCCGCGTGGCGGTGGTGCGGGCCGCCGCCGCCGCGGGGCTGCCGATCGTCGAAGACAACCCGTACGGCGACCTCTGGTTCGACACCCCGCCCCCCGCACCCCTGAGCGCGCGCCTGCCGGACGGCTGCCTCTACCTGGGCTCGTTCTCCAAGGTGCTGGCGCCCGGCCTGCGCCTGGGCTATGTGGTGGCGCCCAAAGCCGTCTACCCCAAGCTGCTGCAGGCCAAGCAGGCCGCCGACCTGCACAGCCCGGGCTTCAACCAGCGGCTGGTGAGCCGGGTGCTGGAGGGCGGCTTCCTCGACCGGCATGTGCCCACCATCCGTGCGCTGTACAAGGCGCAGTGCCGGGCCATGCTGGCGGCGCTCGAGCGGGAGATGACCGGTCTGGGGGTTCAATGGAACGCGCCCGACGGCGGCATGTTCCTGTGGGCACGGCTGCCCGAGGGCATGAACGCCACCGCCTTGCTGCCCCACGCGGTGGAGCGCGGCGTGGCCTACGTGCCCGGCACGCCCTTCTACACCGACCGCGCCGACCCGCGCGCCCTTCGACTGTCGTTCGTCACCGCTTCGGTGGAGCAGATCGACATCGGCATTGCCGCGCTGGCGCAGACCGTGCGCGAGCACCTGCCGCTGGTGGCCCCTGCATGAACGACGCAACCGGCCTGCACCTGTGGGGGCGGCTCAGTTCCATCAACGTGCGCAAGGTGGTGCTGTGCGCCCAGTGGCTCGGGCTTGACCTGCCGCGCACCGACGCCGGGCTGGCCCATGGCGTGGTGAACACCCCCGCCTACCGGGCCATGAACCCGAACGGGCTCGTGCCCCTGCTGCAGGACGGTGACTTCACGCTCTGGGAAAGCAACGCCATCGTGCGCCACCTCTGCGCGCGCAGCGGGCAGGGATACCCGGCCGACCTGAAGGTGCGTGCCGACGCCGACCGCTGGATGGACTGGCAGCAGACCACGCTCAACCGCGCCAGCGGGGCGGCGTTCGTTCAATGGATCCGCACACCGGCAGGGCAACGCGACCATGCCGCCATCGAGGCGTCGGTGCGCGCCAGCGAGCCGCTCTTCACACAACTCGACGAACACCTGGCGCGGCGCGCCTTCATGGCGGGCAACGAACCCACCATGGCCGACTTTCCGATCGTGTGCGAGCTGCACCGCTGGTTCGGGCTGCCCCAGCCCCGACCCGACTGGCCCCACCTGAACCGTTACCTGGCCCACTGGCTGGCCCAGCCCTGCGCGCGCGGCGTGCTGGACCAACCCCTCTCCTGAGCACGACATGAAAATTCGTCCCTTCTGCCAGGTCGATGTCTTCACCGCCATCCCCTACCGCGGCAACCCGCTGGCGGTGGTGCTCGATGGCGCCGATCTCGACACCGCGCAGATGCAGCACTTCACGAACTGGACCAACCTGTCGGAGTGCACCTTCGTGTTGCCGCCCGACCAGCCTGACGCCGACTACCGGGTCCGCATCTTCTGCCCGGGCCGCGAACTGCCGTTTGCGGGGCACCCCACCCTGGGCACGGCGCACGCCTGGCTGGCCGCGGGCGGAAAGCCCCGTGGCGAACAGATCGTCCAGTCCTGCGGCGTCGGGCTGGTGAAGATCCGCCGCGACGGATCGCGCCTGGCTTTCGCGGCACCGCCTCTGCGCCGGTCGGGTCCGCTGGACGAGGCCGACGTGTCGCTGATTGCGCGCGGACTGGGCGTGGCGCGCGACGACATCGTGGCCCACAGCTGGTGCGACAACGGGCCGGGCTGGCGCGGTGTCATGCTGCGCAGCGCCGAACAGGTGCTGGCCATCCAACCCGACGCGGCGGTGCTCGCGGGGCTGGACATCGGCGTGGTGGGCCCGCGCGGCAAGGTCGGCGTGATCGGTGGCAGCCAGGCCGAGGGCATCGCGTTCGAGGTGCGCGCGTTCTTCCCGGGCAACAACGGCATCACCGAAGACCCGGTGACCGGCAGCCTGAACGCCGCGCTGGCGCAGTGGCTGATCGGGGCCGGGCTCGCACCCGAGCGCTACGTGGCGTCGCAGGGCACGGCCATGCAGCGGTCCGGCCGCGTGCACATCGACCGCGTGGCCGACGGCACCGTGTGGGTCGGTGGCGATTCGGTGACCTGCATTCAGGGAACCGTGACCCTGTGAACGCGGCATTCGACCACCTCGTGGTGGCGGCCGACACGCTGGCCGAGGGCGTGCGCTGGTGCGAAACCACGCTGGGCCATGCGCCGGCGCCGGGTGGGGCGCACCCGCTGTTCGGCACCCACAACCGGCTGCTCAGGCTCGATGGTGCAGCACCCGCCTACCTCGAAGTGATCGCGGTCGACCCCGGCGTCACGCCACTGCGCAAGCCGCCGCTGCGGCGATGGTTCGATCTCGACGACCCGACGCTGCGGGCCCGCTTGCGGGCCGCAGGCCCCCACCCCATCCACTGGGTCGCCAGGGTCGACGACATCGAGGCGGCGCGGGCTGCGTGGCTCAAGCTCGGCATCGATCCGGGCCCGGTGATCACGGCATCGCGCGAAACGCCGCGGGGCCTCCTTCAATGGCGCATCACCGTGCGAGACGACGGATGCCGGTGCTTCGACGGCGCGCTGCCGACGCTCATCCAGTGGAGCGGCATGCACCCGGTCCACGCGCTTCCATCGGTCGGGCTCGCCCTGCATTCGCTGTCGCTGACCCATCCCCGGGCACCGGCGCTGGGGGTGGCCCTGCGCGCGATCGGGCTCGGGCACGTGCCGGTGCACGAAGGGCCGGTGCGCATCGACATCGGCCTGCGCGACGCCGCCCGACACCTCAACCTGTGAACCCGACCATGAGCTTCTTGCTGCCCACCCTCGCCGACATCGAAGAGGCGGCCGCCGTGGTGTACCGCGCGTTCGGCCCGACGCCCCAGTACCGCTGGGCCACGCTCGGTGCGCGCCTGGGCACCGAATGCTGGATCAAGCACGAGAACCACACGCCGGTGGGCGCCTTCAAGATCCGCGGCGGCCTGACGTACTTCGACGCCCTGGCGCGGCGCGGTGCGCTGCCGCACGCGGTCATCAGCGCCACGCGGGGCAACCACGGCCAGAGCGTGGCCTGGGCGGCAAGGGCGCACGGCGTGCAGTGCACCATCGTCGTGCCCCACGGCAATTCGATCGAGAAAAACGCCGCCATGCGAAGCCTGGGCGCGACGCTGGTGGAGCACGGCGACGAGTTCCAGACCGCGCGCGAGCACGCCATGAAGCTGGCGGCCGAGACCGGCGCCCACATGGTGCCCAGCTTCCACGCCAACCTGCTGAGCGGCGTGGCCACGGCCTGGTGGGAGCTGATGCGCGCCGCGCCCCACCTCGACGTGATCTACGTGCCGATCGGCCTGGGCTCGGGCGCCTGCTCGGCCATTGCGGCCCGGCGCGCGCTGGGCCACCCGGCCCGGATCGTCGGCGTCGTCAGCGCACACGCCACCACCTATGCCGACTCCCTGGCGGCGGGGCGCGTGATCGAGGCCCCGGTGAGCACGGTGCTGGCCGACGGCATGGCCTGCCGCGTGGCCGAGGTCGACGCGCTCGACCTGCTTTCCCGGGAACTGGACCACGTGGTGAAGGTCACCGACGACGAAGTGGCCGACGCCATGCGCATGTTGTTCGCCGACACCCACAACGTGGCCGAAGGCGCTGGCGCCGCCAGCCTGGCCGCCGCCTGGCAGGAGCGCGCCACGCTGGGCGGAAAGGTGGTGGGCACCACCCTGTGTGGCGGCAACGTGGACAGCGCGTGTTTTTCGCGCGTGCTCTCAGGCGCCAGCGCCTGATGCGGCGCTAGGCCGGATCGGTCTTCACCAGACGGGCCACGATTTCGCAGAACTGGTCGACCGCGTCGGTCTTGAACACCACCTCGCGCACGCCGGCGGCCTTCGCCTCGGCCTGCAGTTCGTCGGTGATGTAGCCGGACGCCACCGCCACGGTGAGGGAGGGGTCGAGCGCCAGCACCTCGCGGGCCACGTCGATGCCCGACTTGCCCGGCATGTTGAAGTCGGTCAGCAGCAGGGCGAAGCGCCCGGGGTTGTCGCGCACCGCGCCAATGGCCTCGTCCTGCATCGACAGCGCGGTGACGCGGTACCCGCGCCGCTCAAGCAGGCGCCTCACCAGGAAGACAAGCGTGTCGTCGTCATCGAGGTAAAGGATGTGGGGGGCATCGCCGTCGGCGGCCTGCGGGCGGGCGGGTGAATCGTTGGGCTCCACGGTGTTCATTGTGACGGGTTTGCCAGTGGCTGTCGCCGGTTCGGCGGCGGCGGGAGGAAACAAAAGCGTGAAGGTGCTGCCCGCGCCGGGCTGGCTGGCCACCTCGATGTGGCCACCATGCGCCTCGACGATGCCCAGCACCACCGGCAGTCCCAGGCCCGTGCCCTGGCCGACCGGCTTGGTGGTGAAGAACGGCTCGAAGATGCGCGCACGCAGGGCCTCGTCCATGCCGCAGCCATCGTCGCCGACGCGAAGGCGGACGGCGCCCTGGTGGGCAGCGGCACACGCACGGGCCAGCTCGACCGGCAGATCGGGGTGGTCCGGCGGCAGGGTGTCGACGGCGAACTCGATGCGCCCGCTGCGTCCCTGCATGGCGTGCAGCGCGTTGGTGCCCAGATTGACCAGCACCTGCTGAAGCTGTGTGGCATCGCCGCACACAGCGGGGAGCAGACCGCTGGCGGTTTGCGCCAGCTGCACCTGCGGCGGCAAGGCCGCGCGCAGCAGCGCACAGGATTCAGCCACCACCTCGGGCATTTCCAGTCGGGCGCGCTCCAGTGGCTGCTGCCGACTGAAAGCGAGAATCTGCCGCACGAGTTCGCGCCCCCGCCGGGCCGCGGTGCCGATCTCTCCCAGGCTTTCGCGCGCGCGTGACTGCGCCGGCAGGTCATCCAGCGCCAGTTCGGCATTGCCCAGGATGGCCGCCAGGATGTTGTTGAAGTCGTGCGCAACGCCACCCGCCAGGGTGCCCAGCGCCTGCATCTTCTGCGACTGTGCCAGCCGTTCCTGCAGTGCCTGCTGACCGGCCTGCGCCGCCTTGAGCGCCGTGATGTCGATGAACGTCAGCACCACGCGGCGCAATCCACCCTGGGCATCGTTCTCGGGGTAGGCGTTGCACAGCGCCCATCGCACCTCGCCGTCGGGGTCCACGGGGAACCCCACCACACGGTGGCGAACGGGCTGTCCCGTGGCCAACACCTGCTCGAAAGGCATGTCGTGACGGCGCATCGGCTGGCCGTCCTCGTCCACCATCTGCCAGCCTGCGGCGGTGGGTTCGGGCAGCGCGCTGTTGGCACCGCCCTCGCTCCAGCCCAGGAAACGGCGCGCCGCCGCGTTCATTCGACACAGGGCGTGGTTGGGCTTGAACACCATCACCCCCGCGCTCAGGTTGTCCACCAACAGGCGAAGGTCGGCCTCGCGTTGGCTCAGCCGGGTGTTGGCGCGCTCACCGTCCCGGCGCAGTCGGTAGAGCACCAGTCCGTTGCAGGCCAGGGCGCGCACCAGCGACGTGAGCGTGAACCAGAAGATCAGAAGCGGCAGCGATTTCGCCAGCGGCCAGCCCAGACCCAGGTAGGTGGCGGCATAGGCGGCCAGGCCCATCAGCTCGGCCACGTTGACCCAGCGCAGAAAACGGTACTCGGGCACATCGGGCTGCGGCTGCATGCGCACCACATCGCGCAGGAACAGCGCGATCACCGCGGCGGACGACGTGCTCCAAAGAAGCTGACGCAGCAGCACGCTGTCGAAGACCTGCTGGAAGAACAGGTAAGCGATCCACAGGAAGGCACCGCCCGCCACCAGGGGTTGGACCCGGACCGGCAATCCGACGTGGCGACGGAACCCGAGCCAGACCGACACGAAGGTGGCGGTGTACAGCAGGTTCGACAGCGGGAGGATGAGAGCCGTGGGCGCATGCGGCCGCAACACCAGCGCCACGGTGGCCACGATGTGGATCAGCGACGACCAGGCCCACCAGGCAGGGCCCTGGATCCCGGGCACCCGGCGCTGCAGGCCCCAGAAGGCCACCGCAATCAGCACATCGACACCAACCCGCAAGGCGAGCAGCGTTTGCAGGTCAAATCCCATGTCACAGAGTCCGGCACACACCAACCATCACCCGGCGGGTGAATGCAGGTGATTGAACCATCGCCGCCACCCTTTGTTGATCGGATCAGAGGGGGATTTCCGGCGGTGTTCCGGTTCCCCCGTCGCCCGGCGACGCCCATGCGACACCCGCGTGGGGCGCAGTCGCTGGTGGGACAAAGCGCGATCGGGAGGCTCTTCCAGAATGGCGCGCATGGGAACGCTTCATCTCGTGCGACATGGCCAGGCCTCTTTCGGCGCGGCCGACTACGACCAGCTCAGTGAGCTTGGCCGCCGCCAGGCGGTGCAACTGGGGCGCCACTGGGCCGGGCGCGGAGCGCGCTTCGACGCGGTGATCACCGGATCGCTCAAGCGCCACACGCAGACCTGGGAGGGCATCGCCGAGGGCGCAGGACTGGATCTGCAGCCCCTGGTGTGGCCCGGGCTCAACGAGTACGACAGCGAAGCGGTGATCCGCGCCATCCACCCTCAGCCATTGCAGAAGCCCGACACGCCCGAGCTGTACCGCCACCATTTCCGCCTGCTGCGCGACGGGCTTGCGCAATGGATGGCCGGCACCGTGAGCCCTCAGGGCATGCCCACCTACGATGACTTCGTGAAAGGCATCACCGGAGCGCTCGACCACGTGCGCGCCCACCACCACGGGCAGAACGTGTTGATCGTCTCCAGCGGAGGGCCGATCTCGACCGCGGTGGGCCATGTGCTGGGCCTCAGCCCGGAGGCAACGATCGAGCTCAACCTGCGCATCCGCAACAGCGCCGTGACCGAGTTCCAGTTCACCCCGAAACGGCACAGCCTGCTGACCTACAACACGCTGCCGCACCTGGACCACCCCGACTTCCGGGACTGGATCACCTACGCCTGAGCTGCCGCGCGGGCCACGCGCGCCGTCAACGGTGGCGCAGCGTGTCCAGCGGCAGCTGATCGATCTCGGTCAGCAGCTTCGCGAAGGCCCGGCCAGCGGCGTCGAGCACCGCGCGCCCGTTGTCCACCGTGGCCGCCGCGGCGTTGCCCACGGCGCCCGACGGATGCAGATCCTGGGTCTGCCAGGCAAAACGGGCGCTGCGGCCGTTGCCCAGCACCGGGTAGCGTTCGGCCCGGTCCTCGCTGGTGGATCGGAAATCCCGCGCCTCGTCCATGTGCACCAGGTCGGGCCGCAGGGCCCGCATGAGCGCGGTTTCGACCTCTCCCGCGTGGATGCCGAAACGGTGTTCGCGCGCCGTGAAGCGGGCATTGACGTCGGCGCCGTCGGCATCGACCAGGGGCAGGTGGAACCAGCTGGTGCTGAAGGCCAGCAGGCCACGCCGTGCCCGCAGGTCGCGCGCCACCGGGTCGAGCAGGCCCACCTGACCGCCATGGGTGTTGAACAGCAGAAACTTCTTCACGCCCGCGTCGGCCACGGCGTCGCCGAGCTCGGTCCAGACGCGGATGAGGGTCTCGGCCTTCAGGGTGAGCGTGCCGGCGAAGGCGGCGTGTTCGGGCGAGAAGCCCACCACCTGGGGCGGCAGGAACAACACCGGTACCTCGGGCGGCAGGTGCGGCAACGTGGCGCCGATGACGCCTTGCGAAATGTCGGCGTCGACCGACAGCGGCAGGTGCGGACCATGCTGCTCGATGGCCGCGACCGGCAGCACCGCGATCGTGCGCTGGCCGTCGAGGGCGGCGAAATCGGCGGCGGTGAGGTCGCTCCAGAAGCGCGACGGCAAAGGACTCGTCATCGCGCGATCTTACGTGCGCGGCGTGGTCGCGGCGCGATCGCCGCGGTTCAATGACCAGCGTAGAGCCAGCGCCGCGACCAGGGAAGCTCCTGCGCGGAACGCCCTGCCGGGCGGCAGAGCACCTGGTGGAGCGCGATCTCGTCGTGCTCGAACGCCCGTGCGCACCCGGCGAGGTAGACGCGCCAGATGCGCCAGGTCTTCTCGTCGACCATCGCGCGCAGGGCATCGGCGCGCGCCTCGAAGCGCTCACTCCAGTGCCCGCAGGTGCGCGCGTAGTGTCGGCGCAGGTTCTCCACGTCGAAGGCCTCCAGACCACCTTGCTGCATGGTGCGAAGAACGGTGCCGATGTGGGGCAGTTCACCTTGCGGGAACACGTAGCGCTCGATGAACGAGCCCGCGCCGTGGCGGGTCTCGCCATCGTCCGGGTCGGTGCTGGTGATGCCGTGGTTCAAGGCCCAGCCGTCCGGTTCGAGCAGGTGGCGGATCTGTGCGAAGTACGGCGCCAGGTGGTTCAGGCCGACGTGTTCGAACATGCCCACGCTGGTCACCCGGTCGAACGGTCCATCGCCGACGTCGCGGTAGTCCTGCAGCCGGATGTCGACGCGGTCCTGCAGTCCCGCCTGTCGCACGCGCTCGGTGGCCAGTTCGAGTTGGGCATTCGACAGGGTGATCCCGACGCACCGGGCACCGAAGTCGCGCGCCGCGCGAATCACCAATGCGCCCCAGCCGCAACCGATGTCCAGCAGGCGCTGCCCCGGCTGCAACTGCACCTTGCGAAGGATGTGGTCGATCTTTCGGTCCTGCGCCTGCTCCAGGGTTTCGGTGCCCTGCTCGAAATAGGCGCACGAATACACCATGCTCTCGCCCAGCCACTCGCGGTAGAAGGCATTGGACACGTCGTAGTGGTACTGAATCGCTTCGGCATCGGTCTCGCGCGAGTGCGCGAAGCTTCGCTTGATGCGCCCGAGCAGGCCGGTTTCGGGCTCTGCGTGGTCGGACAGGGCATGGGCCACCGCCACCACCTCCGTCAACGAACCTTCGACGTCGATCAGGCCCTCCACATAGGCGCGGCCCAGCGTGTCGAGGCTCGGGTCGATGAGCAGTGGCAGGCCGCTCGCGTCCCTGACCCGTATCGTGACGGCCGGCGACTCGAAGTGGCCCAGGTCGAGCGGCGTGCCGCCATCACGCCAGTACAGGCGAACCGGCAGGTTGACTTTGTCCTTCATGCGCCGAGCCCAGGGCATCAGCGCCATTTCCACGATCGCGCCCATGAGGAGACCCTCCGGATGTGGTGACGGCGAGCGGCCAGACGCCTGTTTTAACCAAAAACCGCGCCAGGTGCGAACCTTGGCCGCGGCCCACCGCCGACCGGTCAATGTCCCCGGCGGAACTCAGCCGCCGCCGGGGGCTCCTACCGCAGGCCGACAAGCGGCCCGACAATCCCCCCTCCATGCCATTCGACCGCTTTGCCACCCGCCGGTGGCCCCTTCTGCCTTTGCTGCTGGCAGCCGCCACCTGGCTGGCGGCCTCGCCCGTGCTCGCCCAAGGGCTGGGCGCGGTGCCCGGACTGACCCCCGGCCTTGCGCCCGGCGGCGTTTTCCAGTCGCCACAAACGCGCGCCGAGCTGGTGGCCCATGCCCCCGACGGCGTTCGCGCCGGCCAACCCGTGTGGGTCGGGCTGAGGCTCGACCACGCGCCGCAGTGGCACACCTACTGGAAGAACGCCGGGGACTCGGGCCTGCCGACCGAACTGCGCTGGACCTTGCCCGAGGGGGTGACAGCGGGCGAGATCGCCTGGCCGACCCCGCGCAAGTTTCCGATCGGCAACCTCGCGAACTATGGCTACGACGGCACCGTGGTGCTTCCGGTGCCGCTTCAGGTCGGTCCGGACTTCCGCGGCAGCGAGGTCGCGGTCAAGCTGCAGGCCTCGTGGCTGGTCTGCCGCAAGGAATGCATTCCCGAGGAAGCGGGCTTTGCCCTCAGCCTGCCGGTCAACGGCTCCACAGCGGGCCACACCGCGCTGTTCGACGCCATGCGGGATGCGCAGCCGCGCAATCTTCCCGCGGGCGGCAGCCGGGTCGAGCCCGAGGACGGTCATGTGCGCGTGGCACTCGACGGCCTGCCGGCCGACTGGCGCGGTCGGGACCTGGAACTGTTCCCCGAACTGACCGGCATCGTGGAGCCGGGCGCCCCCTGGACGCAAGCCTGGGAAGGTGATCGGTGGACGGCGCGGGTTCCGCTGTCGGCACACCGTTTCGAGAGTCCGCCGCAGATGGTGCTCGTGGTGAGCCCGGCCAACCCGCCCGGCCTGGGTGCCGGACTGCCCGGTGCCCGGATCGAGACCCCGGTGCAGGGCACGTGGCCGGCCGTGGCCGCCTTGCCGGCCCCCGCGGCGGTGCCCGATGCCTTGCAAGCCGCCCTGGACGCCAACGCCGCCAGGAACGCGCAAGCCTCCGGGGCTACCTCGCTCACGCTCGGCGCTGCGCTGCTGGGCGCCCTCATCGGCGGGCTCATCCTCAACCTCATGCCGTGTGTGTTCCCGGTGCTGGCCATCAAGGTCATGGCGTTCGCCCGCCACGCCGATGACCGCCGCGCGCACCGCGTGTCCGGCCTCGCCTACACCGCGGGGGTCGTGGTGTCTTTCCTGCTGCTGGGCGCGCTGCTGCTGGGGCTTCGCGCCGCCGGCGAACAACTGGGCTGGGGTTTCCAGCTGCAAAGTCCGGCGGTGGTGGCGGCACTGGCGGTGTTGTTCACGCTGATCGGGCTGAACCTGGCCGGGCTGTTCGAGTTCGGCCAGATGGTGCCCGGGCGCCTGGCCACCCTGCAGGCCCGCCACCCGGTGGCCGACAGCTTCCTCACGGGCGTGCTGGCCACGGCTGTGGCATCGCCGTGCACGGCGCCGTTCATGGGTGCGTCGCTCGGGCTGGCCATCGGCCTGCCCGCTCCCCAGGCACTGGCCATCTTTGCCGTGCTGGGCCTGGGCATGGCGCTGCCTTACCTGCTGGCCAGCTGGGTGCCTGCGGTGGCGCGGGCGCTGCCGCGACCGGGGGCGTGGATGTTGCGCTTCAAGCAGTTCATGGCCTTTCCGATGTTTGCCACCGTGGTGTGGCTGCTGTGGGTGCTGGGCCAGCAGAGCGGCATCGACGGCGCGGCCGCGCTGCTGATGCTGCTGGTGACCCTGGCGCTGGCGGTGTGGGCATGGGGACTGTCGGGCAAGGGCCGAGTGATCATGGGCGGTGTTTCGCTGGCGGCCCTGGTGGCACTGGCCGTGGCCGTGGGACCGAATGTCGTCAAGCTGCAGGACGCTGGATCGACGGCCACGCCGGTGGCCACCGGCGTGCAGGGTGTCACCTGGGAACGCTGGTCACCGCAACGCCAGGCCGAACTCGTGGCGCAAGGGCGCCCGGTGTTTGTCGACTTCACCGCCGCCTGGTGCGTGACCTGCCAGTACAACAAGCGCACCACGCTCGCCGATGAAAGCGTGCTGGCCGACGTGGCGGCGCGCCAGGTGGCGCTGCTGCGCGCCGACTGGACCCAGCGCGATCCCGCCGTCACGCAGGCGCTGGCGGCGCTCGGTCGCAACGGCGTGCCGGTGTATGCGATCTACAAGAACGGGCAGCCGGTGAAGGTGCTGTCCGAAGTGCTGAGCGTGGAGGAGGTCCGATCGGCCCTCGCGTCGCTGTGAACGCGGGCGCGCCGACCCATTCGTCACACACACCTCAAGGAGCAACCGGATGAAACGACGTCCCCTGCTGGCCCTCGGCGCACTGGCGCCACTGGCCTCCTTTCTGCCCGCCGCGCATGCCGCTGCCGTGGGGCAGGCCGCACCCGACTTCACCCTGACCGACACCACCGGCAAGGCGGTGAAGCTCTCCGACTTCCGGGGAAAGCACGTGGTGCTGGAATGGAACAACCCCGCCTGCCCGTTCGTGCGCAAACACTACCAGGGCAACATGCAGGCGCTGCAGAAAGAGGCGGCCGACAAGGGCATCGTCTGGCTGGCCATCAATTCCACCGAAGACGGCAGCGCCGACTACCTGACGCCACCGCAACTGGGCCGCTGGATGGCCGAGCAGAAGGCCATGCCCACCGCCACGCTGATGGACGAGGACGGCAAGGTGGGGCGCGCGTACGCCGCCCGCGTCACGCCGCACATGTACATCGTCAACGCCCAAGGGCAGCTGGCGTACGCCGGGGGCATCGACAGCATTCCCTCGGCCCGGGTGGAAGACATCGCCAAGGCCACCCCTTACATCCGCCAGGCCATGGCCGAGATCGCGGCGGGCAAGCCGTTGAGCGTGAGCACCAGCAGGCCGTACGGCTGCAGCATCAAGTACGGTTGACCCGGGGCAGCGGCCCGGCCCGTGCCCAGGCGCGTCGGGAACACGGGCAACCCGGGCCGGCATGGATAATGGGTCGCACCATACCCCTGCCCCTGTAGAGCCCATGCCTTTTGCCCCTCTGAAGAACGACAGCTTCCTGCGCGCCTGCCTGCGCCAGGCCACCGATCACACGCCGGTGTGGCTGATGCGCCAGGCAGGCAGGTACCTTCCCGAATACTGCGCGACCCGGGCCAAGGCTGGCAGTTTCATGGGCCTGGCGACCAACGTGGACCACGCCACCGAGGTCACGCTGCAGCCTCTGGAGCGCTACCCCCTGGACGCTGCCATCCTGTTCTCCGACATCCTGACCGTGCCCGATGCCATGGGCCTGGGGTTGTCGTTTGCGGTGGGCGAAGGGCCGAAGTTCGCGAAGACGGTGCGCACAGAGGCCGACGTCGACGCCCTCGCGGCGCCCGATCTGGATCGCCTGCGCTATGTGTTCGACGCGGTCACCTCGATCCGCAAGGCCCTGAACGGCCGCGTGCCCCTGATCGGCTTTTCGGGCAGCCCCTGGACCCTGGCTTGCTACATGGTCGAGGGTGGTGGTTCGGACGACTACCGACTGGTCAAGTCGCTGATGTACGCGCGCCCCGACCTGATGCACCGCATTCTGGCCATCAACGCCGACGCGGTGGCGGCCTACCTCAATGCCCAGATCGAAGCCGGCGCCCAGGCCGTCATGGTGTTCGACAGCTGGGGCGGTGTGCTGGCCGACGGCGCCTTCCAGACCTTCAGCCTCGCGTACACCAAGCGCGTGCTGGCCGGTCTGAAGCGAGAACACGACGGCGCCATCATTCCCCGCCTGGTCTTCACCAAGGGCGGCGGTCTCTGGCTGGACGACATGAAGCCCCTCGACTGCGAGGTGCTGGGCCTGGACTGGACCGTCTCGCTGGCCCGCGCGCGCGCCCAGGTGGGCGAAGGCGCGAACGCCAAGGCGCTGCAGGGCAACATCGATCCCAACGTGCTTTTCGCGCCGCCGGCGGCCATCGAGGCCGAGGTCGTGAAAGTGCTCGAGAGCTTCGGACGACCCCACCAGGGTCCGGGCACCGGACCAACCCACATCTTCAACCTGGGCCACGGGATCAGCCAGTTCACGCCCCCCGAACACGTGACAGCCCTGGTGGATGCGGTGCATTCTCATTCGCGGCGGTTGCGCCAGGCAGCCTGACACCAAGGCCCCGCGGCGCTACCGATTTCGCAGCGCCGTGCGCGATGTGCGGTTGTCATCGAGGTTTCATCGGTTGGTCCATAGCACAAAAAAAGGCCAAAAAAACGCTTGACAGGACCCACTTATGCACAAAATTTGTGCTGCGGTGCGCCAACCCGGTAGAACACGAATTTGTCCGCCGACCATTCGGGTTTTTCCGGTAAGTTGTTGATTCAAAACAGCTTTGTTGAGTGCCTGTTTTGTGGGCAATCTAAGCAAGGCCTTGATTTTCAAGGGTCATGGCGGCGCGCAGGACAGCTATCAACAAAGTTATCCACAAAACCGTTGGATATGTCGGCAAGCCCTTGGACATCAAGCACTTAGCGCCGATTTCGCCGCCCGACCTGAGGAACGTCCCCTAAGCATGTGTCACTGGCCCGCCGTGGTGGTGGCCACCCCGGCGCACAGCGGGGTGGGCGATCTCCTGACCTATCGAAGCGAGCACCAACTGGCTCCAGGCACCTTGGTCCGGGTGCCGCTGGGTGCGCGCGAGGTGCTGGGCATCGTCTGGCGGTGCGACACCGCGCCGCCCGAAGGCCTGGCGCCCGAGCAGGCCCGGGATATCACACAGGTGCTTGGCGACCTGCCCCCGCTGGACAGCCATTGGCGGGGGCTCGTCGCGTTCGCGGCGCGGTACTACCAACGCGCGCTGGGTGAAGTGGCCCTGGCGGCCCTCCCGCCACCGCTGCGGGACCTGTCGCCAGAGCAACTGGCGCGCCGCCTCAAGCGGCCGGCGCGGGCCGGCCTTGCACCCGTTGCGGCCGACACCCCGAGGGCCCTGAGCGCGGAGCAGGCCGACGTGTTGCAGGGCGTCGCGCGGGCCGAAGCCCCGGTGCTCCTGTTCGGCGCCACCGGGAGCGGCAAGACCGAGGTGTACCTGCAGGCCTGTTCAGACGCACTGGCGAGCGACCCTGCGGCCCAGGTCCTGGTGCTGGTGCCCGAGATCAACCTCACGCCCCAACTCGAGACCCGGTTCAGGGCCCGCTTTGCGGCCACCCATGGCGAGGACGCGGTGGTCAGCCTGCACAGCGGCATGACGCCACCACAGCGCCTGGCCTCGTGGATTGCGGCGCACACGGGGCGCGCGCGCATCGTGCTGGGCACGCGCCTGGCCGTGTTCGCCAGCCTGCCGGGCCTGAAGCTGGTGGTGGTCGATGAAGAGCACGACCCGAGCTACAAGAGCCAGGACGGCGCGCGCTACTCGGCACGCGACCTCGCCATCTACCGCGCCCGGGCCAGCGGGGCCCGCGTGCTGCTGGGCTCGGCCACGCCGTCGCTGGAAAGCTGGCATGCCGGCGATCAGGGGCGCTACCTGCGGCTCGAGATGCCGTCGCGCATTGGCGGCGGCGCCCTGCCCCGGCTGCGCCTGGTGGACATGAACCACCAGCCCAAGGGCGCGCTGCTGGCGCCCCCTTTGCTTGCCGCGATGGCAGAGCGCATCGGCCGGGGCGAGCAGTGTCTGGTGCTGATCAACCGGCGCGGCTATGCGCCCGTGCTGGCCTGCCACGCATGCGGCTGGAAGAGCGGCTGCCCGAACTGCAGCGCGTACCGGGTGTTCCACAAGCTCGACCGCACCTTGCGCTGCCACCACTGCGGCTTCACGCAGCGCGTGCCACGGGCCTGCCCCGACTGCGGCAACCTCGACATCGAACCCGTGGGCCGGGGCACCGAGCAGGTGGAAGAGCAGCTTGGCGCCCTGCTGGCCGATGCCCGACGACCCAATGGGGGCCCGGCCCGCGTCGCGCGCATGGACGCCGACACCACGCGGGCCAAGGGCAGCCTCGAGGCTCAACTGACGGCGCTGCATTCGGGGGAGGTCGACGTGCTCGTGGGCACGCAGATGATTGCCAAGGGCCATGACTTCCGGCGCATCACGCTGGTGGCCGCCATCAACGCCGATGCCTCGCTGTTCGCCAGCGACCACCGCGCTGCCGAACGGCTGTTCGCGCTGTTGCTGCAGGCCGCCGGCCGCGCCGGGCGCGACGCAGTGCACAGCGGAGCCAGTGAACTCTGGGTGCAGACCTGGCACCCGGAGCACCGCCTGTTCAAGCACCTGCGCACGCACGACTACCCCATGTTCGCGCGCGATGAGCTCGCCGACCGGCAATCAGCGGGCATGCCACCCTTCGGCCACCAGGCGCTGCTGCGCGCCGACGCCCGCACGCAGGAAGCGGCGCAGGCCTTCCTGAAAGCGGCCGCCAGTGCCGCGCATGACCTGCCGCAACGCGACGCGGTCACGCTCTACCCGGCGGTGCCGCTGACCATCCAGCGCGTGGCCAACGTGGAGCGCGCACAACTCCTGGTCGAGAGCGAATCCCGAGCGGCCCTGCAGCGCTTCCTCTCTGCCTGGCAGCCCGTTCTGCTGCAATGCCGATCGGTGCCGGACGCGAAGGGATTGATCCGCTACGCCATCGACGTCGATCCGCTGTCGCTCTGAATCGCGGTCCGTTCGGGCTCAACGCGGCACATGCCGATGCACCTCGCGGCGCACCAGCACCTGCACCGCCAGATCGCGCAACGCGCCCAGCATGAGCGGTCCGTCGGCGTTCAAGGTCCGGGGCCTTCGGTCCATCACCGCCAGCACGCCCAGCTCGCCCCCATAGGGCAGGCGAAGGGCGGCGCCAGCGTAGAAGCGGACCCAAGGCGACCCGTTCACCTCGGGGTCATGGCGGAACCGCAGGTCCTGCAAGGCGTCGGCCACCACCAGCAGCGGGCGGGCCTGCAGGGCGTATTCGAAGAACGTGATGCCGGTGACCGCACCGGTGGACGAGATGCCGAAATTCGAAGGGCACCACGGCCGCTGCCCGGTCGACAAGGTGATGGCGGCCATGGGCATGTCGAGGCGCTCCATGGCGCAACGGGTGATCCGGTCAAGATGGTCCTCGGGCGGTGCATCCGCAATCAGCTCGCGATGCAACGACCGGGTGAGCGCCGCCTGATCGGGCGCGCCTGGGCCTGTGTTCATGGGTTCTCCGGCGCGACCAGGCGCCCCGGCGGACTCTATCGGCGCCAAGGCGGTGCGCCGCTTGTCCATTGATCGATCGCGTGATCCACCTCACGCAAGGCGGCCCCGGGATGCGTGCATCCCGGGGCCGCGGACGCGAAGCGACCGGGGTTCAGGCCAGATCGAAACGGTCCAGGTTCATCACCTTGGTCCATGCGGCCACGAAGTCGCGCACGAACTTGGCCGTGTTGTCGTTCTGCGCATAGACCTCGGCCAGTGCGCGCAGCTGCGAGTTGGAGCCGAACGCCAGGTCCACGCGGGTGGCCGTCCATTTCACGGCACCGGTCTTGCGATCGCGACCTTCGTAGGCGTTGTCGCCCACCGGCTTCCAGGCGGTGGACATGTCCACCAGGTTGACGAAGAAGTCGGGCGTGAGCTGGCCGGGGCGCTGCGTGAACACGCCGTGTTTCGAGCCACCGTGGTTGGCGCCAAGCACCCGCAAGCCACCCACCAGCACCGTCATTTCGGGCGCGCTCAGCGTGAGCAGCTGCGCCTTGTCCACCAGCATTGCCTCGGGCGAGACCTTGTAGGCCGCCTTGCGGTAATTGCGGAAGCCATCGGCCTGCGGCTCGAGCACCGAGAAGGATTCGACATCGGTCTGGTCTTGCGATGCGTCGGTGCGGCCCGGGGTGAACGGCACGTCCACCGAGTGGCTGGCGGCCTTGGCCGCGGCTTCCACACCCGCATTGCCGGCGAGCACGATCAGGTCGGCCAGCGAGACCTGCTTGCCACCCGACTGCGCCTGGTTGAACTCGGTCCGGATGGCCTCGAGTGCCTTGAGCACCTTGGCCAGTTGGGCCGGCTGGTTGACCTCCCAGTCCTTCTGGGGCGCCAGGCGGATGCGCGCGCCGTTGGCACCGCCACGCTTGTCGCTGCCGCGGAAGGTGGACGCCGACGCCCACGCGGTGGACACCAGCTCACCCACCGACAGGCCGCTGGCCAGCACGCGGGCCTTCAGGGCGGCCACGTCGGCGGCGTCGATCAGCGGGTGCGATGCCGCCGGCACCGGGTCCTGCCAGATCAGGTCTTCGGCCGGCACTTCGGGGCCCAGGTAGAGCGCCTTCGGTCCCATGTCGCGGTGGGTCAGCTTGAACCAGGCGCGGGCATAGGCGTCGGCAAATTCGTCCGGGTTGGCGGCAAAGTGGCGCGAGATCTTCTCGTAAGCCGGGTCGAAGCGAAGCGACAGGTCGGCGGTGGTCATCATGGGCGCGTGCTTCACGCCCGGACGGTGGGCATCGGGGATCATGTCCTCGGGGGCCACGTCCTTGGCGCGCCACTGGTGGGCACCCGACGGGCTCTTGACGAGCTCCCAGTCGTACTTGAACAGCACCTTGAAGTAGCCCATGTCCCAGGTGGTGGGGTTGGGCTTCCACGCGCCTTCGATGCCGCTGGTGGTGGTGTCGGCGCCTTTGCCACTCGCGTGCTTGTTGATCCAGCCGAACCCCATTTCTTCCATCGGCGCCGCTTCGGGCTCGGGGCCCACCAGCGCAGGATCACCCGCGCCGTGCGCCTTGCCGAAGGTGTGCCCGCCGGCCACCAGGGCCACCGTCTCGTAATCGTTCATGGCCATGCGGGCGAAGGTCTCGCGCACGTCGCGGCCGGACAGCACCGGGTCGGGGTTGCCGTCCGGTCCTTCGGGGTTCACGTAGATCAGGCCCATCTGCACGGCGGCCAGCGGGTTCTCGAGCACGCGGTCGCCGCTGTAGCGGCTGTCGGGCTTGTCGCTGGTGGCCAGCCACTGCTTTTCGGCGCCCCAGTAGATGTCTTCTTCGGGCTGCCAGATGTCGGCGCGGCCGCCGCCGAAGCCGAAGGTCTTGAAGCCCATGGTTTCCATGGCGACGTTGCCGGCCAGGACGAACAGGTCGGCCCACGAAATGGCGTTGCCGTGCTTCTGCTTGATCGGCCACAGCAGGCGGCGGGCTTTGTCGAGGTTGCCGTTGTCGGGCCAGCTGTTGAGCGGGGCGAAGCGCTGGTTGCCGGTGCCGGCACCGCCGCGGCCGTCCGCCGTGCGGTAGGTGCCGGCCGCGTGCCAGGCCATGCGGATGAACAGGCCGCCGTAGTGGCCCCAGTCGGCAGGCCACCAGTCCTGCGACTGGGTCATCAGCGCGGCCAGGTCCTTCTTCAGTGCCTGGTAGTCCAGCTTCTTGAAGGCTTCGGCGTAGTCGAAGTCCGGGTCCATCGGGTTGGACGCCGGGCTGTGCTGGTGCAGGATGGCCAGGTTGAGCTGGTTGGGCCACCAGTCGGCGTTGGACTGGGCGCCCTGGACGGCGCGCGCGCCGCCCGCGGCGTGGAACGGGCACTTGGCTTCGGCGGTGGGGTTGCTCATGGTGGTCTCCTTTCAAGGGCAGGTGGGTTCAGGGTCGCGGTGCGGAATGCACCCGGGTCAATGCGCCAGCGGCAAACCGGCAAAGCGCTCGATCCAGTGCGCGGTGGCGGTGAATGGGCGGGGCTGGTCTTGCATGGTGCATCTCCGTGAAGCGACCCGACAGACTCTAAAGAAGGGGTTTCGATTCGTCCAGACGATTGTCCGGATTCATTTCATAGTCAATTACTATGAACTTGTGGCAACCCTGCTGACGGTGCCAGCGGCTCAGGTCAGCAGCGTGACCGCGCCCGAAAACGTGAAGAACGCCGCCGCGGTGGACACCAGGATGATGCGGGCGATGCGCCCGTTGTCGGCGCCAAACCGCTCGGCCAGCAACGACACGTTGCTGGCGCTCGGCAGCGCCGCCACCAGCACCATCACCGTGAGCGTGGCGCCGCTCAGGCCCAGGCCGAGCTGAATGGCCACCAGGCCGACGGCCAGCACCAGCAGGGGGTGCGCCACCAGCTTGAGCAGGGCCACCGGTAGGTAATCGGACACCGGCATGGGGTGGTTGGCCGTCATCTGGGCGCGTGCCAGCACCGCCCCGATGGTGAAGAGCGCCACGGGTGAGGCTGAATCGGCCAGCAGCCACACGGTCTTCTCGACCGGCTCGGGAAACCGGAACGACCACGCCGATGCCACACCGCCCAGGATGATGGCCCAGGGCATGGGGTTGGTGAGCACCCCCTTGAGCGCCTTGCGCGCGGCGTCGAACACCGCCGAATGGCCGTTTCCCTCGGCCTGATCGAGCCGGGACAGGGCAATGCACAGCGAGGTGGTGATCACCATGTCGACCACCATGGTCAGGATGACCGTGCCCGCCACCGAAGGCCCGAGCAGGGCCACGATGAGGGGCACGCCCATGAAGCCCGAGTTGGGAAACGCCGCCACCAGGGCACCAAACGAGGCGTCGTTCCAGCGGATGCGCTGGTTGAGCGTGAACGCGATGGTGAGCCCGACCACCACCAGCCCGCACAGCAGGTAAACGCCCGCCACGCCAGGGTCCAGCAGCTGGGCAATCGGGGTGGTGGACCCGAACCGGTAGAGCATGCAGGGCAGCGCAAAGAACAGCACGAAGCCGTTGAGTCCGGGGATCGCCTCCAGCGGCAGCATGCGCCGGCGCGCCGCCACGTAGCCCGCCAGCACGAGCGCGAAGAAGGGGAAGGTGACCAGCAGGACATTCAGCACCGGCGCATTGTCTCAGCCCGGCGGTGCGGTCCCGGGTGGCCTGACCGGTCGGGGACACCCCGCTCGCTATCATCCCTCGCTTGCCCTTCCCTGCGCGCCGCTTGGCCGCCCGTTTGCACCCACCACCCCCGATGTCCGCCGGACTGAACCTTGCCCAGCTTGAAGCCGTGAACCACCTGGGGGGTCCTTGCCTGGTGCTCGCAGGTGCCGGCTCGGGCAAGACGCGGGTGATCACGCACAAGATCGCGCGCCTGATCCAGGCCGGGCTCGAGGCCGACCGCATCGCGGCCATCACCTTCACCAACAAGGCGGCCGCCGAAATGCGCGAGCGAGCCGGCCAGCTGGTGGGGCGCGACGCGAAGAAGGTGCTGATCTGCACGTTCCACGCCCTGGGTGTTCGCCTGCTGCGCGAGGACGGCGAGGCGCTCGGGCTCAAGAAGCAGTTCAGCATCCTGGACACCGACGACATCACCAGCCTGCTCAAGGACTGCGGCGGCACCACCGACGCGGCCACCGCGCGGCAATGGCAGTGGACCATCAGCGCCTGGAAAAGCGCGGGCCTGAACGCCGCCGCGGCGCTGGCTCAGGCCCGCGACGAAAACGAACGCGTGGCCGCGGCCATCATGCAGCGCTACGAAGAGCGGCTGGTGGCCTACCAGGCGGTGGATTTCGACGACCTGATCGGCCTGCCGCTGAAGCTGCTCAGCGGGCACGAAACGGTGCGCGAGAAATGGCAGCACAAGATGGGCCATGTGCTGGTGGACGAATACCAGGACACCAACGCCACGCAATACGAACTGCTGAAGCTGCTGGTGGGTGATCGCGCGCGCTTCACCGCGGTGGGCGACGACGACCAGTCGATCTACGGCTGGCGCGGCGCCACGCTCGACAACTTGAAGCGGCTGCCGCACGACTACCCGCAGCTCAAGGTCATCAAGCTCGAGCAGAACTACCGCTCCACCAGCGCCATCCTGCGCGCGGCCAACGCGGTCATCGGCCCGAACCCCAAGCTGTTCCCCAAGACGCTGTGGAGCGAACTCGGCGAAGGCGAACCGGTGCGGGTGGTGGACGCCGACAACGAGGAGCACGAAGCCGAGCGCGCGGTGGCGCGCATCCAGAGCCTGCGCTCGACGTCGCCGCACAAGGAGTGGCGCGACTTCGCCATCCTCTACCGCGCCAACCATATGGCGCGCGCGTTCGAGCAATCGCTGCGCAAGGCGCAGATCCCGTACAAGGTGTCGGGCGGGCAAAGCTTCTTCGACAAGGCCGAGATCCGCGACCTGTGCGCGTGGCTGCGCCTGATCACCAACAACAACGACGACCCGGCTTTTCTGCGCGCCGCGACCACGCCCAAGCGGGGCATCGGGCACACCACGCTGCAGCAGCTGGGCAACTTCGCCACGCAGTACAAGCTGAGCCTGTTCGCCGCGCTGTTCTCGCACTCGCTGCCCAGCGCGGTGTCGGGCCGCGCCATCGGGGCGCTGCACGAGTTCGGGCGCCAGGTGAACGACCTGGAGTACCGGGCCCGCCACACCCTCGGCCACGAATCGGCGCGCGCCTTCCTGACCGAATGGCTCAAGGACATCGGCTACGAGCAGCACCTGTTCGACAGCGAGGACAACGACAAGGTGGCCGCGGCGCGCTGGGGCAACGTGGTGGAGTTCTGCGACTGGATCGCGGCGCGCTGCGGTGGCCAGGCCGACGACACGGCGGGCGTGAACACCGAGACGGAGCGAAAGAGCCTGCTCGAGGTGGTGCAGACCATCGCCTTGATCTCCACCCTGTCCGAGCGCGAACAGGACCAGAACGTGGTGACGCTCTCCACCCTGCACGCGGCCAAAGGCCTGGAGTGGCCGCACGTGACGCTGGTGGGGGTGAACGAGGGCCTGCTGCCCTTCAAGATCGACGACGAGGGCGCCGGCGGCGACGCGCAGCAACTGCGCATCGAAGAAGAGCGCAGGCTGATGTACGTGGGCATCACGCGGGCGCAGCGCACGCTGGCGGTGAGCTGGCTCAAGCGCCGCAAGAAGGGCCGCGAGAGCGTGCCCGGCGCGCCCAGCCGGTTCATTTCCGAGATGGCGCTGGACCAGGCCACCGTGAAGGAAGACCCGCGCGAAAAACTCAGGGCGTTGCGCGCGGAGTTTGCCAAGCGCGCGCAGGATGGCGCCGACGCGCAGAAGGCCCAGGCATGAAGCGCCGGGCCGTGCTGGTGGCGTTGGCGCTGTGCGGGTGGCCGCTGCTGGCCACCGCCAGCACCATGTCGTGCACGGTGCCCGAACACGTGCCGCCGGCCCGGCTGAGCGGCGAATGGCGCGTGACCTTGTGGCCCGAGGGCGGCGCCGACACCCAGCCCTGGGACGTGGGCACGCTGTGGCTGGAACGCCATGTGGAGTACGAGGCCAGCGTGCGCGGCAACCTGTTGCTGGGTGGCACCGGGCCGGCGCGGCGTTCGCTGGTCTCGGGCGACGTGACCGAGGGCGTGTTCCACCTGGAGGAATCCGACGACGGCCAGCGCATGTCGGCGGTCTGGGCCGGAGTGGCCGAAGACTGCGCCGGGCGGCTCACCATCACCGGCACGCGCCGCACGGCCGAGGGCGTGGAACCGGTCGACCCGGTGCTGGCGTTCCGGATCGAGAAGGCGACGGGCTGGCGCTGAGGCGGGCGCCGGGCGTCAGGGATCGAGCGCCTTGCTGCGCTCGGCGGGCATTTCGAGGGCCTTCTGCACGTCCTGCTGCACGCGCTGCTGCGTGGCCTTGGCCTGCTCCAGTTCCTGCTGCTTGACGGCGGCGCCGGTGGCGGCCGCACCCACCGCCTCGGCGCCACAGGCGGTGAGCAGTGCCAAGCCGGCCACGGCACAGGCGGTGCGAAGGGGTTGAACGGGCGGTTGAAACACGGTGGTGGGTCTGTGCAGGGTGGATTGGGTTGGCGCCTCCATTCTGCGGCGTTCGGGGCGGCGCTCGCGCCGAAACCACCCGGCGCATGGCCTACACTGATCGGCGGCATTTTTCAGGGACACCATGAGCTTGGTCGACACGGCCGCCACGGCGGCCAGCCGGCAGATCCGACTGGCGCAATACGCGCACCGCGGGGGCGACACCGCACTGGCCCGCCGCCTGGCGAGCCGGGTGCTGCGCGATCTGCAAAGCCCCGACCTGGCGCGCGATGCACACCTGCGGGCGCAGACGCTGCTGCTGGCCGCCCAGCTCGACACCACCGACTCGCGCATGTCGCGCGCCCATGTGTTCAGCGCGCAGGCCATGCGCGCCTTCGAAACCCTGGGCGACGCCGACAGCCTGGCCGAATCCCTGGGGGTGCACAGCTACACCGCATCGGCCCTGGGCGACCACGCGCTGGCCCGCCAGTCGGCCCAGGCCTGCGCCGACCTGCACAGCGTGACCCGCTGGCCCCGTACCCGCGCGCTGGGCCTCAACTACCTGGGCGTGGCCGCTTCGTGGCAGGGCGACCACCTGGGCTCGGGCCACGCGCTCGACGCCGCGCGCGATGCCATCGCCCACACCCGGCGCAGCACGCAGGCCTTCCAGCCGCTGGTGAACCAGGTGTTCAACCAGTACCTGGCGCTGAGCGCGCCGCACGCACACCCAACCGCCGCCGGGGCGTCGTCGTTTCACCGCCTGCTGGAGATGGCTCGCCGCCTGGCCCTGGCCGGCGACGCTGGCGCGGTCGGCCGCGTCTCACCCGACATCGGCCTGGTTCTGCTGCTGTTCCTGTGCGCCCAGGCCGCCACCCTGCGCGGCCGGACCCACGACGCCGAGATCTACACCGAAGCCTGCCGGCGCCGCACCGAACGCCTGGCCCACACCAGCTGGCTGCGCGCCCTGCCCCACTGGTGCACCCACGACGCCGCCCGCGCCCGCGGTGACCAACGCACCGCCGCCGTGGCGGCCTGGAGCCTGCTGCACGCCGCGCGGCTGGGCGAACACCGGCCGCTCACGGCGCTGGGCGACCAGTTGCTGGCCGATTGCGCGCTGCGCCAATCACCCGCACCGGTTCAGGTCGTGCCCGACGGCGCGGGTGCGGGCATCCCGACGGCGCGCGATTGAAGGTAGTCGACGAACCGCCGGGCCGGCAAGGGCAGCGGGACATCGGTGCGCCACACCACCGACCACTGCCGCTGGATCGGAAAACCCTCCACCGGTAACCGCACCCAGGGTGGCGGGTCGGCCGGGGCCGGGCCGGCGTCCACCGCCAGGGCCGACACCACCGCCAGCCCCAGGCCGGCGCCCACCGCATGCTTGAGCGCCTCGTTGCTGCCCAGGCTCATCGCCACGCGGGGCGCCACCCCGTGCGTGGCGAAGTGCTTCTCGGCCACCAGCCGGGTGCCGCTGCCGGGCTCGCGCAGCAACCAGCGCTCGCCGGCCAGCCGCTCAAGCGGCACCGGCGCCCCCGCGCGCGCCAGCGGGTGGTCGCGCGGGGCGATCACCACCAGCGGGTTGTCCAGGAACGGCAGGCTGTGCAGCGGCAGTTCGTCGGGCGGCAGCATCATCACCGCCAGGTCGTCGGCCTGGCGGTGCAGCCGCCCGATCACGCGGTCGCGGTTCTCGACCGCGAGGTCGATCTCCACCCCGGGGTGGCTGGCGCTGAAGGGGCCCAGCAGGTCGGGCACGAAATACTCCGCGGTGGTGACCGCCGCGATCCGCAGCCGGCCGCGCAGCAGCCCCCTCAGGTCACCCAGTCGGCCCTCGAAGCGCTCCCAGCAATGGCTGATTTCGCCCACCGTGTCGCGCAGTGCCTCGCCCACCGGGGTGAGCCGCACACCCCGGCCCAGGGGCTCGAACAGGGGTTCGCCCACCAGCTCGGCCAGCTGCCGCAACTGCGCGCTCACCGTGGGCTGGCTCACGTGCAGCTCGCGGGCCGCCTGCGTCACCGACAGGCGCCGCGACGCGGCCTCGAACGCCCGCAACTGCTGGGGCGAAATGCGCAACAGGCGCTTCAGCGGGGTGGGCATGGCGTTGGCGCAAGGCGCGTGGGAGATGAAAAACACATAGCTCGAAGTCTATGTGTTTCATCCAAACAAAGTATTTTTCTTGATCGATGAAGCCGCCTACGCTTCGGGCCGTTCCCACCCACCCCCCGAACGACCCATGAAAAGCGACGCCCCCACCCCCCTGCTCGCCGCCGCCGACCCCAGCCCGACCACCCTCGTGCCCGTCACTGTGGCGCACGGCGACGGCATCGGCCCCGAAATCATGCAGGCCACGCTCAACGTGCTGGCCGCCGCCGGCGCGCGCATCGCGCCCGAGACCATCGAGATCGGCGAGCAGCTCTACCGCGCCGGCCACAGCAGCGGCATCGCGCCCGAGGCCTGGGACAGCCTGCGCCGCACCAAGGTGTTCCTCAAGAGCCCCATCACCACGCCACAGGGCGGTGGCTACAAAAGCCTGAACGTCACCATCCGCAAGACGCTCGGCCTGTACGCCAACGTGCGGCCGTGCGTGGCCTACGCGCCGTTCGTGGCCACCCGCCACCCGAAGATGAACCTCGTCATCGTGCGCGAGAACGAGGAAGACCTGTACGCCGGCATCGAGCACCGCCAGACCGACGAGGTCTTCCAGTGCCTCAAGCTCATCACCCGGCCGGGCTGCGAAAAGATCGTGCGCTACGCGTTCGAGTACGCCCGCGCCAACGGCCGGCGCAAGGTCACCTGCATGACCAAGGACAACATCATGAAGATGACCGATGGCCTGTTCCATCGGGTCTTCGACGAGATCCGGGTCGAGTACCCCGAGATCGAGACCGACCACATGATCATCGACATCGGCGCCGCGCGGCTGGCCACGCGCCCCGAGCAGTTCGACGTCATCGTCACGCCCAACCTGTACGGCGACATCCTCAGCGACATTGCCGCCGAGCTCACTGGCAGCGTGGGCCTGGCCGGCAGCGCCAACATCGGCGAGCACGTGGCCATGTTCGAGGCCATCCATGGCAGCGCGCCCGACATCGCCGGCAAAGGCATCGCCAACCCCAGCGGCCTGCTGCTGGCGGCCGTGATGATGCTGGTGCACATCCGGCAGGCCGACATCGCGACCCGCATCCACAACGCCTGGCTGTGCACCCTCGAAGAAGGCGTGTTCACCGCCGACCTCGCGGGCGCCGGCCGGGTGGGCCGTCCGTTCGGCAGCATGGACTTCGCCGACGCGATCATCGACCGGCTGGGCCGTCAGCCCCGGCAACTGGCACCGGTGCAGTACCAGAACCCGACCGACAGCGCACCGGCCGACAGCTCCGCTGCCCGCCCGGCCGCGCCCGCTGCCCCGGCCCGGCGTCCGGCCGCGCGCAAGGAGCTGGTGGGCGTGGACGTGTTCGTGCATTTCGCGGGCCACCAAGGCGAAGACCTCGCCCGCCGCCTGCAGGCCAGCCCGTCGCCCGCACTGCATCTGCAGATGATCACCAACCGCGGCGTGAAGGTGTGGCCGGGCGGCTTCCCGGAAACCTTCTGCACCGACCACTGGCGCTGCCGCTTCCTGGCCACCGACGCCAGCGGCCAGGTGAGCCCCCGCGCCATCGTCGACCTGCTCGGCGCCCTCACCGACGCCGGCATCGACGTCATCAAGACCGAAAACCTCTGCACCTTCGACGGCGAACAAGGCTTCGCGCTCGGTCAGGGGCAGTGAGCGGGCGGCCTGCCAAGGCCCGCCAGTGAGCGACCCCCAAGAAAAAAGCCCAGCTGTGATCAGCTGGGCTTTTGCATTCTGGTGGCCTGGGGCGGAATCGAACCACCGACACGCGGATTTTCAATCCGCTGCTCTACCAACTGAGCTACCGGGCCTTGGGAAGACAGAGATTATAGCAGCCCGCCGAGGCGGGTTCAGCCGAACTGGCCGCGCTTGGCGCGGGCGAGGTCGACGCCGAGTTGCTTGAGCTTGCGGTAGAGGTGGGTGCGTTCCAGGCCGGTCTTTTCGGCCACGCGGGTCATGGAGCCGGACTCCTTGGCCAGGTGGTATTCGAAGTAGGCTTTCTCGAACTCGTCGCGGGCTTCGCGCAGCGGGCTGTCGAGGTTGAAGGTTTGCTGCGGCTGGGGGCCGAGCGGCAGGGTGGCCAGGCCGTGGCCGTTGAGCGGGGCGCCGCCGTTGGGCAGGCCGTGGTGGGTCATGGCCTCTTCCACGGTGACCTCGCTGAGGCCCGTGCGCGGGACGATGGTCAGTGGCGGCGGGCTGCCCTTGGGCGCAGCGGCCTTGTTCAGGCCCTGGTCGACGGCCTTGAGCAGCTTCTGCAGGGTGATGGGCTTTTCGAGGAAGGCGCTGGCGCCGATGCGCGTGGCTTCCACCGCGGTGTCGATGGTGGCGTGGCCGCTCATCATGATGACCGGCATGGTGAGCAGGCCGGTGCTGCTCCATTCCTTGAGCAGGGTCACGCCATCGGTGTCGGGCATCCAGATGTCGAGAAGCACGAGGTCGGGCCGCAGCTGCTGCCGCAGGCTGCGGGCCTGGGCCGCGTTTTCCGCGAGTTCGACGGTGTGGCCTTCGTCGTTGAGGATTTCGGAGAGCAGGTCCCGTATGCCGAGTTCGTCGTCTACGACCAGAATCGTTGCCATTGCTTGCGGTGTCCCTCGGTGCCTGTTGTCAATCTGCAACTGCGAATGATAGCGACACTTGCGCGCCCGCCACGCGGCCGTCGGCTGTGCGGTTGGTGATGTCCACCCGGCCACCGTGCTCGTCCATGATTTTCTTGACCACGGCCAGGCCCAGTCCGGTGCCTTTGGTCTTGGTGGTGACGTAGGGCTCGAAGGCGCGCTTGAGGATGTGTTCGGCAAAGCCGGGGCCGCTGTCGATGACGATGAGGCGCACCCACTGGCCGCTGTCGGACAAGCGCGTGCGCAGCAGCACGTGCGCGTCGGACTGGCCGGCCATGGCGTCTTGCGCGTTCTGCACCAGGTTGTGGATGAGCTGTCGCAGTTGCTGGGCGTCGGCCTTCACCTTGGGCAGTGGCTCGGTCAGTTCACAGCGCACCGGCACGGGCGCGTGGTCGTACAGCACCACGGTGTCGCGCACGGCGGCGTTGATGTCGATGGGGGCGAGCTGGGCCGCGGGCAGGCGGGCGTAGTCGCGGAATTCGTTCACCAGCCGCTTCATGGCGTCGACCTGGTCGCCGATGGTGCGCACCGACTTCTGCAACAGGGCCGCCTCGGTGGGCTGCAGCTTGCCGTCGAGCTTCATGGCCAGCCGCTCGGCCGACAGCTGGATGGGCGTGAGCGGGTTCTTGATTTCGTGCGCGAGGCGCCGCGCCACCTCGCCCCAGGCCTTGGCGCGCTGGGCCGACACCACCTCGGTGACGTCGTCGAACACCAGCAGGCGTTCGTTGTTGGGCAGCAGTGCGCCGCGGGCGATGAGGGTGATGACCTGGTCGAACGGCGACTGGCCGTCGGCGTCGAGCTCGAACGACTGCAGCCAGTAGCCGCCTTCGTGGGGGGTGTCCTTGGCCAGGAAGCGGTCGAACTGCTGGACCACACCGCTGGCCAGGGCCTCCAGCCCCGGGATCTCGCCGATGGGTTCGCCGATGTGGACGTTGAGGGGCGCGTGCAGGATGCGCGCCGCACCGGGGTTGGCGCTGATGAGGCGGTTGTTCTGGTCGAACACCACCACGCCCGCCGTGAGGTTGTCCAGAATGGTCTGCAGGTTGTCCCGGGCGGCGTCCACCTGCGCCATGCTGAGCTGCACCGCCTCGCGGGCGTCGGCCAGGTCCTGCGTCATGTGGGCAAAGGTGCGCGTGAGGCCCGCCAGTTCGTCGCGCGAGGCCAGCGCGGCCTTGGGGGTGAGGTTGCCCGCCGCCACTTCGCGCATGCCTTCGGCCAGCACGATGAGCGGGCGGATGAGCTGGTTGCCCAGCAGCACGGCCATCAGCACGGCGCCGAACACCGCGAGGAACAGCGCCAGCGTGAGCGTGCCGATGTACATGCGGCGCAGGCCTTCGCGCGCCAGCGCACGCTCCTGGTATTCGCGGTTGGCCGCCTGCACGGCCAGGGCGTCGACGATGAGTGCCGCCGGCAGCGGGGCCACCACCTGCAGGTAGCGCGGCTCGGCGTTGAAGGCAAAGCTGGGCGGGTTCACCAGCGCCAGCACCTTGATGCGGGCCTGCCCCGCGGCCAGCGCCGCCTGCAGCTCGCCGCTGTCGCCCTCGTCGAGGCCTTCGATCTGCGCCACCACGCGGTTGGCGCGCACGTTGCGCAAGGTGGCCGCGGCGGGGCGCTCGGGCGACAGGTCGAAGCGGGAACTGCCCGAACTGCCCAGCAACTGGCCCGATGCGCCGAACAGCACCACGTCGACGGCGCCGAGCTGCTCGCGCACCCGGTCCAGGCCCAGCACCGCGCCGCTGTTGCCCTGGCGGGCCAGGCCGTCGGCGGCCACGCGGGTCTTGGTGGCCATGTCGGCCACCAGGGTGTCGAGCGTTGTGCGCCCCAGGTTGAGGCCGGCGGTGAGCGCGGTTTCCACCCGGACGTCGAACCAGCTTTCGATCGAGCGCGAGACGAACTGGTAGGACACGGTGTATATGAGCAGCCCGGGCAGGATGCCGACCAGTCCGATGATGGCGGCGAGCTTGACCAGCAGCTGGCTGCCGAATTTGCCGCGCTTGAGCCGCAGCACCAGCCGCACGCCGAGCCAGAGAATGACCAGGCCCAGCCCGGCCGCCGCGGCCACGTTGATGCTGACCAGCAGCGGGAAGTTCTGTTCGTAGAACGCGCTGTTGCGCGTGGCCAGGGTGAGCAGGAACAGCAGCACCATGCCCAGCCCGGTCATGAAGATCAGGCCGGCCACCACGGCCCAGCGGGTGGCGGCGGGTTTGCGGGGGTGGTGCGGCAGCGGGTTCACGGCGATCGGGTTCGCGTCAGCGGCCCGGGCTGTCGGCGGTCTCGGTGCTGTCGGCCGCCGCTTCAACGGCGCGCGGGTCGCCCGTGGCCCGGGCCTCGGCGGCGGATTCGGGCGTGGCCAGGTCGGGCACGCGCAGTTCGCGCTCGACGGCCAAGGTCCATTCACTCTGGTTGCCCAGCCCGATCTGGAACGGGCGCGGCAACAACGACAGATCCAGGCGGAAGGCGAAGTCGACGTAATGCGACGCGCCGGGGTCGAGGTCGTTGGCACTGGCCAGCCGCCAGCGGGCCACGCGCGCCACCGCTCCCAGCGCTTCCTCGAGCGAATCGTGGTTCTGGTGCAGGGCGTAGGGCAGTCCGGCGCCGGCGCTGCCGCCCACGTCGGTGGAGATGCTCACGCGCCAGAGCCGGGTGAGGGGCTGGTAGGCCAGTCGCAACACACGCCGCGCATCGGCCACGCGCCGGTCGGTCCAGTACCAGCGGTTGCGCCAGACCCGCGCCTCCCAGACAAAGTACAGCGGCACGCCTTTGAGCAGGGCGTCCTGCACGGCGGGCGCCAGCGTCAGTTCGAGCCGGGCATTCAGGAACAGCGCCTCGGTGGTTCGCTGCAGGGCGAGTTGGCGCACATCGAGCGGCTGCGCCAGCGCCCGCCCGGGCGCCAGGGGCAAAGCGAGCAGCCACGCCAGCATCACCCGCCGGCGCAGGGCATGGCCCCGGCGGGCCTGCTCAGCGGGGGCGGGCTTTGTCGAAGCAGGCGTAGAAGAAGCCGTCCGGTCCACCCGGACGATTGTCGTTGAACTCTCCCACGGTATCCGGAAGCCCCGGGAACAGGTGGCCCGGAGCGGGCGCCGGCCGGGCATCGGTGTGGCGCTGAACAAACGCATCGGCCTGTTCGCTGCCTTCGGCCCTGAACACCGAGCAGGTGGCATACACCAGACGCCCCCCTTCGCGCAGCAGCGGCCATAGGGCATCGAGCAGCGAGCGCTGGGTGGCCGCCAACGCCGCGATGTCGCTTTCGCGGCGCAGCCAGCGCACGTCGGGGTGGCGGCGCACGATGCCGGAGGCGGTGCAGGGCGCGTCCAGCAGGATGGCGTCGAACGGGCGGCCGTCCCACCAGGTGTCGGGCCGGGCGGCGTCGGCGGCCCGTACCTCGGCCTGCAGGCCCAGGCGCTGCAGGTTGTCGGTGATGCGGGTGCAGCGCAGGGGATCGACATCGAGGGCCAGCACGTCGGCGTCGGCGCGCTCCAGCAGGTGGGCGGTCTTGCCGCCGGGCGCGGCGCAGGCGTCGAGGATGCGCGGGCGCGCCCCGCCCTCCCGACCCGCCAACGCCTGCAGCAGCAGCGGCGCGGCCTGCTGGGCCGCCTCGTCCTGCACCGAACAATCGCCGCGGGCAAAACCGGGCAGCTGGTCCACCGGCAGTGCGCGCGCCAGTTCCAGGCCGTCCTCGCCCACCGGGCGGGTGGCCACGTCGAGCGCGGCCAGGGCAGCGGCCAGCGCGTCGCGCGTGGTGCGGCGGCGGTTGGCGCGCACGGTCATCGGGCCGGGCACCTGGTTGGCCCGCAGGATCTGCATCCAGCGGTCGGGGTGGTCGAGCCGCAGGCGGTCGATCCACCAGCCGGGGTGGTTCCATTGCGCCACCGGATCGGCCTGCGCGCGTTCACGCAGGGCATCGGTCTCGCGCAGCGCGCGACGCAGGCAGGCATTGACGAAAGCGGCCTGGCGCGCCCAGCGGTGGTCGGCGCGCGCAGCGCGCACGCATTGGTCCACCACGGTGTGGGGCGCGTAGGTGACGCCGGGCGTGTCGGGGGCCACCAGCAGCGCCAGCGCCAAGGCCATGAGGGATCGCAGCGGCGGCGGCGGCGCGCGGTCGGCCAGCGCGGACAGCCAGGCGTCGGCGCTGCCAAGGTGGCGCAGGCCATGAAACGCCAGCGCCTGCACCCCGGGGCGGCGATCGGCCGGCACCGCGGCCAGCGCGTCGTTGAGCGAGCGGCCCTGGCGCACCGCCAGCACCGCGCCGGCGGCCAGCGCGAGTTGCTCGCTCAGCGCCGGGGCGCGGGCGGCGGAGGGCTGAATGGCGTTCATGCGCCCGAACCCGTGGGGTCGGTGACGCCCAGGCGCGGCAGGGGCAGCGGGCCCATGCGGCGGCCATAGATGCGCCGCACGCGCTCGTCCAGGGGCGGGTGGGCGTCGAACCAATGGGCCACCCGGCCGGGTTCGTTGCCCACCAGCAGCAGGTGCTGCAGCGGCGAACCCACCGAGCCGGGCGCCACGCCCGCCTGGTGCTGCGCCATGACCTTGCGCAACACGCCGCCCAGGCCGTCGCGGCTGCGCGTCCATTGCACGGCGCGCGCGTCGGCCAGGAACTCCCGCTGGCGCGACACGCCGGCCTGCAGCGCGTGCCCGGCCAGCCAGCCCAGCCAGCCGACGGCCATGATCAGCAGGCCCGCCACGAACCACAGGCGGCGCCCGCCCACGTCATCGGGTTCGGCCATGCGCTGGCCCAGGCCGTGCACGCATTCAAGGCCGAACACCATGCCCGCGAGCCGCAGGTTCAGGCGCGTGTCGCCCTCGCCAAGGTGGCCGAGTTCGTGCGCCACCACGCCCTGCAGCTCTTCGCGCGTGAGGTGTTCCAGCGCCCCCTGCGTCACGGCCACGGCCGCGTCGTCGGCGTCCCAGCCGGTGGCGAAGGCATTGATGGCACCGTCGCGGGCCAGCACCATGGGCACCGGGCGCGGCAGGCCCGAGGCAATCGACAGCTCGTCGACGATGTTCACGAAGCGCTGTTCCTCAAGGCGGCCCGAGGGCTGCGCCGGGCGGGCGCCCATGCGCTCGGCCAGGCGCTGACCGCCGTGTTGGCGCAGGTTCGACGTCTCCACCCACCAGCCTCCGAGCACGAACAGCAGGGTGACGCCGGTGTTGACGGCCCAGAAGTGGCGCGGGAAGGTGAGTTCGCCCGGCATCCAGAAGCCCCAGGTGAGGCCCCAGGCCAGCGCCAGCGCGGCGTTGACGGCCAGCACCAGCAGCACGATGGTGAGGGCGAACCCGACGACCAGCCGGGCACTGCGGGCACGGGCTTCGCGCTGCGACTCGAAGAAGCGCATGCGGTCCGGGTCAGAACTGAACCTTGACCGGGGCGCGCTCGGCCTCGCTGGTGGTGGCTTCCAGCATGGCCATGGGCGCAAAACCGAACAGGCGCGCCACGATCAGCGTCGGGAACTGCATGGCAGAGTCGTTGAAGTCGAGCGCCTGGTCGTTGAAGGCCTGGCGGGCAAAGCCGATGCGGTTTTCGGTGCTGGCGAGCTCTTCGCTGAGTTCGCGCATGGTCTGGTCGGCCTTGAGGTCGGGGTAGTCCTCGACCACCGCCATGAGCCGGCCGAGCGCGCCGCCCAGCAACGATTCGGCGCCCGAGAGGTTGCCGACGAGCGCCGCGCTGAGCGGTCCGGCCGTGGCGGCCTGTTCGGCGCTGCGGGCCTGGTTGCGCGCGGCGATCACGGCTTCGAGGGTTTGCGCCTCGTGGGCGAGGTACTTGCGGGCCACCTCGACCAGGTTGGGCACCAGGTCGTGCCGTCGCTTCAGTTGAACGTCGATCTGCCCGAACGCGTTGGCCACCGCGTTGCGAAGGCGGGTCAGGCGGTTGTAGGCCCCCACCGCCCAGAAAAAGACCACCAGCAGCAACGCCAGCAGCACCCATTGCACGATGCCCATCGTCCTCACTCCTGTTGAGCGCCGCATGGCGCACATTCAATATAGAGCCGAAGCATTCAAGCCGAAAAAAGGGCCCCCGACCTTGCGACCGGGGGCCCCTTCAGGCGGATGAGCGAGTGGCTTACTCGGCCGTTTCGCCAGCGGCCGCCGCGTCGGCCTGATCGGCCGCCAGCGACAGGGCGTCGGCTTCAGCGATCGCGCGGCGCTCCTCGTCGTCCATCTTCTCTTTCACGCGGCGTGCGTCGTGGTACGCCATGCCGGTGCCCGCGGGGATCAGGCGGCCGACGATGACGTTTTCCTTCAGGCCACGCAGCTCGTCGCGCTTGCCCATGATGGCCGCTTCGGTCAGCACGCGCGTGGTTTCCTGGAAGGAAGCCGCGGAGATGAACGAGTCGGTCGACAGCGAGGCCTTGGTGATGCCCAGCAGCACGTTGCTGTAGGTCGCGGGGATCTTGCCATCGGCGCGCAGGGCGTCGTTGGTGTTGAGGATCTCCGAACGCTCGACCTGCTCGCCGGCGATGTAGCTGGAATCGCCCACGGCGTCGACGACCACGCGGCGCAGCATCTGGCGAACGATCACCTCGATGTGCTTGTCGTTGATCTTCACGCCCTGCAGGCGGTAGACGTCCTGCACCTCATCGACGATGTAGCGCGCCAGTTCTTCCATGCCCAGCAGGCGCAGGATGTCCTGCGGATCGGCCGGACCGTCGACGATGTTCTCGCCCTTGTTGACCACCTGGCCTTCGTGCACCAGGATGTTCTTTTCCTTGGGGATCAGCTCTTCCCAGACCTTGCCTTCCGGGTCGGTGATCTGCAGGCGGATCTTGCCCTTGGTCTCCTTGCCGAACGACACGGTGCCGGTCATCTCGGCCAGGATGCCCTTGTCCTTGGGCGAACGGGCCTCGAACAGCTCGGCCACGCGCGGCAGACCGCCCGTGATGTCGCGGGTCTTCTGGCCTTCGACCGGGATGCGGGCCAGCACTTCGCCGGGGCCCACGTCCTGGCCATCGCGCACCTGGATCAGGGCGCCGACCTGGAAACCGATCGTCACCGAGTGGTCGGTGCCGGGGATCTTGACTTCGTTGCCGGACGCATCGATCAGCTTGACCTGCGGGCGCACGACCTTGGCCGCACCGCGGCGCTTGGGGTCGATCACCACCAGGGTGGACAGGCCGGTGACGTCGTCCACCTGCTTGGCCACCGTGAGGCCCTCCTCCACGTTCTCGAACTTCACCGTGCCGGCGAATTCCGTGATGATGGGGCGGGTCAGCGGGTCCCAGTTGGCCAGGATGGTGCCGGCCTTGATGGACTGGTCGGGCTTGATGGTGAGCGTGGCACCGTAGGGCACCTTGTGGCGCTCGCGCTCGCGGCCGTGCTCGTCCTGGATGATGATTTCGCCGGAACGCGCAATCACCACCAGCTCGCCCTTGGAGTTGGTCACGTAGCGCATGGTGGCGTTGAAGCCGATCACGCCGCTGGACTTGGCCTCGACGCTGGACGCCACCGCCGCACGCGATGCCGCACCACCGATGTGGAAGGTGCGCATGGTCAGCTGCGTGCCCGGCTCACCGATCGACTGCGCGGCAATCACGCCCACGGCCTCACCGATGTTGACCAGGCCACCACGGCCGAGGTCACGGCCATAGCACTTGGCGCACAGGCCGAAGCGCGTCTCGCAGGTCAGTGCGGTGCGCACCTTGACCTCGTCGACACCCGCGGCCTCGAGTTCGTCGAGGTAGTCTTCGTCGAGCATCTCGCCAGCGGGCACCAGCAGCGCACGCGTCTCGGGGTGAATCACTTCCTCGGCCGTGGTGCGACCCAGGATGCGGTCGCGCAGCGACTCGATCACCTCGCCGCCCTCGACAATGGCGCGCATGAGCGTGCCGTTGCTGGTGCCGCAGTCCTGCTGGGTCACCACGAGGTCCTGCGTCACGTCGACCAGTCGGCGGGTCAGGTAGCCCGAGTTCGCGGTCTTCAGCGCCGTGTCGGCGAGGCCCTTTCGGGCGCCGTGCGTGGAGATGAAGTACTGCAGCACGTTGAGGCCTTCACGGAAGTTCGCCGTGATGGGGGTCTCGATGATGGAGCCGTCGGGCTTGGCCATCAGGCCGCGCATGCCGGCCAGCTGGCGGATCTGCGCCGCAGAACCGCGGGCGCCCGAGTCGGCCATCATGTAGATGGAGTTGAACGACTCCTGGTCGACTTCCTTGCCGTGGCGGTCGGTGGTCTTCTGCTTGGCCAGCTGGGCCATCATCACCTTGGAGATCTCGTCGCCGGCCTTGCCCCAGATGTCGACCACCTTGTTGTAGCGCTCGCCCGCGGTCACCAGACCGGAGGCGTACTGCTGGGCGATTTCCTTCACCTCGGTTTCGGCGCGCTCGATGATGCCGCTCTTCTCCTTGGGCACGAGCATGTCGTCCACGGCGATCGAGATGCCGGCGCGGGTGGCCAGGCGGAAGCCGTTCTGCAGCAGCTTGTCGGCGAAGACCACGGTCTCCTTCAGGCCGCACTTGCGGAAGCTCGCGTTGATGAGGCGCGAGATCTCCTTCTTCTTGAGCGGGCGGTCCAGCACCGAGAACGGCAGGCCCTTGGGCAGGATCTCGGACAGCAGGGCGCGGCCGACGGTGGTGTCGACCAGCTTGGTGGCGGCCACGAATTCGCCGCTGACCTTGTCCTTGGTCCACTCGACCAGGCGAACGCTGATGCGGGCGGTGAGTTCCACCACGCCGTTGTCCAGCGCGCGCTGCAGCTCGAGCAGGTCGGCAAAGATCATGCCTTCGCCCTTGCCGTTGATCTTCTCGCGGGTGGCGTAGTACAGACCCAGCACCACGTCTTGCGACGGCACGATGGAGGGTTCGCCGTTGGCCGGGAAGAGCACGTTGTTGGAGGCCAGCATCAGGGTGCGGGCTTCCAGCTGGGCTTCCACCGACAGCGGCACGTGAACGGCCATCTGGTCACCGTCGAAGTCGGCGTTGAACGCCGCGCAGACGAGGGGGTGCAGCTGGATCGCCTTGCCTTCGATCAGGATGGGCTCGAACGCCTGGATGCCCAGGCGGTGCAGCGTGGGCGCGCGGTTCAGCAGAACCGGGTGCTCCTTGATGACCTCTTCGAGGATGTCCCACACCACCGGGGTGCCGGATTCCACTTCCTTCTTGGCCGCCTTGATGGTGGTCGCGATCCCCATGGCTTCGAGGCGCGAGAAGATGAAGGGCTTGAACAGCTCGAGCGCCATCAGCTTGGGCAGGCCGCACTGGTGCAGCTTGAGCGTCGGGCCCACCACGATGACCGAACGGCCCGAGTAGTCGACGCGCTTGCCCAGCAGGTTCTGGCGGAAGCGGCCGCTCTTGCCCTTGATCATGTCGGCCAGCGACTTGAGCGCGCGCTTGTTGGCGCCGGTCATGGCCTTGCCGCGGCGGCCGTTGTCCAGCAGGCTGTCCACGGCTTCCTGGAGCATGCGCTTCTCGTTGCGCGCAATGATCTCGGGGGCCTTGAGTTCCAGCAGGCGCTTGAGGCGGCTGTTGCGGTTGATGACGCGGCGGTACAGGTCGTTGAGGTCGGAGGTCGCGAAGCGGCCGCCGTCCAGCGGCACCAGCGGACGCAGGTCCGGCGGCAGCACGGGCAGCACGTCGAGCACCATCCACTCGGGCTTGATGCCGGACTTCTTGAAGGCCTCGAGCACCTTGAGGCGCTTGGCGTTCTTCTTGATCTTGAGCTCGGAGCCGGTCAGGTCGTTGCGCAGCTTCTCGATCTCGATCTCGAGGTCGATGTTCTGCAGCAGCTCCTTGATGCCCTCGGCGCCCATCTTGGCGACGAACTCGTCGCCGTATTCCTTGCGCTTGGCGTCGTAGTCGTCCTCGGACATGATGCTGAACTTCTTCAGCGGGGTCATGCCGGGGTCGGTCACCACGTACGCTTCGAAGTACAGCACGCGCTCGATGTCGCGCAGCGTCATGTCGAGCACGAGGCCCAGGCGCGACGGCAGCGACTTCAGGAACCAGATGTGGGCGCAGGGCGCGGCCAGATCGATGTGGCCCATGCGCTCGCGGCGCACCTTGGTCTGCGTGACTTCAACGCCGCACTTCTCGCAGATCACGCCGCGGTGCTTCAGGCGCTTGTACTTGCCGCACAGGCACTCGTAGTCCTTGATGGGGCCGAAGATCTTGGCGCAGAACAGACCGTCGCGTTCCGGCTTGAACGTGCGGTAGTTGATGGTCTCGGGCTTCTTGACTTCACCGAAGGACCACGAGCGGATTTTCTCCGGCGAAGCCAGGCCGATGCGGATCGCATCGAAGTGCTCGTCGGGCGTGAATTGCTTGAACAGGTCGAGCAAGGATTTCATGTCGAACTTCCTTAAAGAATGAAGGCCGCGTCAGCGAGGGGACGCAACTCGAGAGGCGATGGAACCCGGGAACACCGCGGAACCGGCTTTGCCGGGCCGCTGGTGTTGTCCCCTTGAGGGGAAGCCGCAAAGCGGCGCAGGGGTGTCATCACGACCTCTCGAGCTCGATGTCGATACCGAGCGAACGGATTTCCTTGACCAGCACGTTGAACGACTCGGGCATGCCCGCGTCGATGGTGTGCTCGCCCTTGACGATGGACTCGTAGACCTTGGTGCGGCCCTGCACGTCGTCGGACTTGACGGTGAGCATTTCCTGCAGGATGTAGGACGCGCCGTAGGCTTCCAGCGCCCAGACCTCCATCTCGCCGAAACGCTGACCACCGAACTGCGCCTTGCCGCCCAGCGGCTGCTGGGTGACGAGCGAGTACGGACCGGTGGAACGGGCGTGCATCTTGTCGTCGACCAGGTGGTGCAGCTTCAGGAAGTGCATGTAACCCACGGTGGTCTTGCGCTCGAAGGCGTCGCCGGTGCGGCCGTCGTACAGCTGCGCCTGCGTGCGGGTGTCGGTCAGGCCCTTGAGGGTGGCGACTTCGTCCGGGTAGGCCAGCTTGAGCATGGCGCGGATCTCGTCTTCGGACGCGCCGTCGAACACGGGCGACGCGAACGGAACGCCTTCCTTGAGCTTGTCGGCCATCTCCAGCACCTCTCCGTCGGACAGGTCGGCGAAGTCTTCCTTCTTGCCCAGCTGGTTGTAGATCTTCTCGAGGAACTGGCGGATCTCGGCGGCTTTGGCTTCGCGCTGCAGCAGGTCGCCGATGCGCTGGCCCAGGCCTTTGGCGGCCCAGCCCAGGTGAACCTCGAGCACCTGACCCACGTTCATGCGCGACGGCACGCCCAGCGGGTTGAGCACGATGTCGGCGGGGGTGCCGTCGGCCATGTAGGGCATGTCTTCGACCGGAACGATCTTGGACACGACGCCCTTGTTGCCGTGGCGGCCGGCCATCTTGTCGCCAGGCTGCAGGCGGCGCTTGACGGCCAGGTACACCTTGACCATCTTGAGCACGCCGGCGGGCAGCTCGTCGCCCTGGGTGAGCTTCTTGCGCTTCTCTTCGAAGGCGAGGTCGAAGCTGTGGCGGGTCTGCTCCATCGAGTTCTTGATGGACTCGAGCTGGGCGGCCACGTTGTCGTCGGCCGGGCGGATGTCGAACCAGTGGTACTTCTCGACGTCGGCCAGGTAGGCCTTGTCGATGGTGGTGCCCTTGGCCAGCTTCTTGGGGCCGCCGTTGGCGACCTTGCCCACCAGCAGCTTCTCGATCCGGTCGAACGCGTCGGCTTCAACGATGCGCAGCTGGTCGTTCAGGTCGAGGCGGAAGCGCTTGAGCTCGTCGTCGATGATCTGCTGGGCGCGCTTGTCGCGCTGGATGCCTTCGCGGGTGAACACCTGCACGTCGATCACCGTGCCCTGCGAGCCCTGCTCGACGCGCAGCGAGGTGTCCTTCACGTCGGACGCCTTCTCGCCGAAGATGGCGCGCAGCAGTTTCTCTTCGGGGGTCAGCGTGGTCTCGCCTTTCGGGGTGACCTTGCCCACCAGCACGTCGCCGGGCAGCACTTCGGCGCCCACGTAGATGATGCCGGACTCGTCCAGGCGGTTGAGCTGCTGCTCGGCCAGGTTCGGGATGTCGCGGGTGATCTCTTCGGCGCCCAGCTTGGTGTCGCGCGCCATCACCACCAGTTCCTCGATGTGGATGCTGGTGTAGCGGTCGTCGGCGACCACGCGCTCGCTGATGAGGATCGAGTCCTCGAAGTTGTAGCCGTTCCAGGGCATGAACGCGATCAGCATGTTCTGGCCGATCGAGATCTCGCCGAGGTCGGTCGAGGCACCGTCGGCGATCACGTCGCCGGCCGCCAGCTTGTCGCCCTTCTGGACGATCGGGCGCTGGTGGATGTTGGTGTTCTGGTTGGAGCGCTGGTACTTGATGAGGTTGTAGATGTCCACGCCCACTTCACCGGCCACCGCCTCGTCGTCGTTGACGCGGATCACGATGCGGGTGGCGTCGACATAGTCGACCACGCCGCCGCGCTTGGCCACCACCACGGTGCCCGAGTCGATCGCGGCCACGCGCTCGATGCCCGTGCCCACGAACGGCTTCTCGGGACGCAGCACCGGCACCGCCTGGCGCGACATGTTGGCGCCCATCAGCGCGCGGTTGGCGTCGTCGTGCTCGAGGAACGGCACCAGCGAGGCAGCCACCGACACGATCTGCGCCGGCGACACGTCCATGTACTGGATGGTGTCGGGACCGGTCAGGATCGATTCGCCTTTTTCACGGGCCGAGACCAGTTCGCCCACCAGGCGGCCGTCCTTGTCGAGCGCGGCGTTGGCCTGCGCAATGACGTACTTGCCTTCCTCGATGGCCGACAGGTAGTCGATCTGGTTGGTGACCTTGCCGTCGATCACGCGACGGTACGGCGTTTCGATGAAGCCGTATTCGTTCAGGCGAGCGTACAGGGCCAGCGAGTTGATCAGGCCGATGTTCGGGCCTTCCGGGGTCTCGATCGGGCACACGCGGCCGTAGTGCGTGACGTGCACGTCGCGCACCTCGAAGCCGGCGCGTTCGCGGGTCAGACCGCCCGGGCCCAGGGCCGAGACACGGCGCTTGTGCGTGATCTCGGCGAGCGGGTTGGTCTGGTCCATGAACTGCGACAGCTGCGACGCACCGAAGAACTCCTTGAGCGCCGCGGAAATCGGCTTGGAGTTGATCAGATCGTGCGGCATCAGCGGCTCTTGCTCGGCCTGACCCAGGCGCTCCTTCACGGCCTTCTCGATGCGGGCGAGGCCGGTGCGGTACTGGTTTTCGGCCAGCTCACCGACGCAGCGGACGCGGCGGTTGCCCAGGTGGTCGATGTCGTCGACTTCACCGCGGCCGTTGCGCAGGTCGACCAGGATCTTGACCACGGCCAGGATGTCCTCGTTGGACAGCACCATGGGGCCGGTGGCTTCGTTGCGGCCCACGCGGGCGTTGAACTTCATGCGGCCCACGCGCGACAGATCGTACGTGTCCGGGTTGTAGAACAGGCGGTGGAACAGGGCCTGCACCGCGTCTTCGGTCGGCGGCTCGCCAGGGCGCATCATGCGGTAGATGGCCACGCGGGCGGCGAATTCATCCACCGTCTCGTCGATGCGCAGGGTCTGGCTGATGTAAGCGCCCTGGTCGAGTTCGTTGGTGTAGATGCAGGCCAGGTCCTGGATGCCGGCGGCGCGCAGTTTTTTCAGCAGCGCTTCGGTCAGCTCGTCGTTGGCCTTGGCGATGATCTCGCCGCTGTCGGCATCGACGATGTTCTTGGCGACCACGCGGCCGACCAGGAAGTCTTCCGGCACGCTGATGTGGGTGGTGCCCGACTGCTCGAGTTCACGGGTGTGGCGCACGGTGATGCGCTTGTCCTTGGCCACCACCACCTTGCCCGACTTGTCGGTGATGTCGAAGCGCGCGACTTCGCCGCGCAGGCGCTCGGGCACGAAGGCCATCTGCGCGCCGCTGTCCATCAGGCGGAAGTGGTCGTTGACGAAGAAGTTGGCCAGGATGGCTTCCGGCGCCAGGCCGATGGCCTTGAGCAGGATCGTCACCGGCATCTTGCGGCGGCGGTCGACGCGGAAGAACAGCACGTCCTTCGGGTCGAATTCGAAGTCGAGCCAGGAGCCGCGGTAGGGAATGATGCGGGCCGAGAACAGCAGCTTGCCCGAGCTGTGCGTCTTGCCCTTGTCGTGTTCGAAGAAGACACCCGGCGAGCGGTGCAGCTGCGACACGATCACGCGCTCGGTGCCGTTGATGATGAAGGAGCCCTTGTCGGTCATCAGGGGCACTTCGCCCATGTAGACCTCTTGCTCCTTGACTTCCTTGACCACCTTCGACTGCGGCGTGGAAGACTCGCGGTCGTAGATGATGAGCTGCACGCGGGCGCGCACGGCCGACGCAAAGGTGAGCCCGCGCGTCTGGCATTCACGCACGTCGAACGCCGGCTTGGCCAGGTTGTACTCGACGAACTTCATCTCGACAAAACCGTTGTGCGAGACGATGGGGAACGCCGCGGTGAAGGCGGCCTGCAGACCCTCGGTGGTGCGCTGCTTGGGTGGCACATCGGCCTGCAGGAAGGCGGTGTAGGCGTCCTTCTGCATCTGGAGCAGGTAGGGAATGGCCAACACGTTTTCGCGCGTGCCGAAACTTTTTCGGATGCGCTTGCGTTCGGTGTACGAGTACTTCGATGCCATGAGATCTCCGGGCTTGAGGTCTTGGCGACTGGCGGTCAGCGGCGCTCTGCGCTGACGATCTTGGTGGCTGGCCTCTACCAACCGATGGCGGACGGCCCCCGCATTGCACGTGGGCCCGAACCAAGTGGTCTTCTGCAGTCGGGGTCAGAAAACACTGATAAGGAGACTCGGGTGAATCTGCTTATCGGTGCTTTTCGGGCTGTCCGCCGGGGTTGCAGGGCAACCGGAGCGGACAGGCTCTGAAAGCACACAAGGCTGGAGGCCCTTTCGGACGCTCCAGCCTGCGGGGTCGAGCGGATTACTTGAGCTCGGCCTTGGCGCCGGCTTCCACCAGCTTCTTGACGGCGGCTTCGGCGTCGGTCTTGGCAATGCCTTCCTTGACGTTCTTGGGGGCGCCGTCCACCAGGTCCTTGGCTTCCTTGAGGCCCAGGCCGGTGATTTCGCGCACGGCCTTGATGACCGACACCTTGTTGGCGCCGGCTTCGGTCAGCACGACGTTGAACTCGGTCTTCTCTTCCACGGCGGCGGCGGCGGCACCACCACCACCAGCGGCCGGGGCGGCCATGGCCGCGGCGCTCACGCCGAATTTCTCTTCGATGGCTTTCACCAGGTCGTTGAGTTCCATGACCGACATGCTGTCCAGCGCGGTCAGAAATGCGTCTTTATCGAATGCCATTTGGGTTTCCTATCAATCGGTTGAATGGGGGAAGCTGCGCGCCATCAGGCGGCAGCGGTTTCGCCTTCGCCTTTTTTCTTGGCCAGCGCGCCGAGCACCACCGCGGTGCGGGACATCGGCGACATGAGCAGGCCACAGAGCTGCGCGAGCAGGACCTCTTTCGAGGGGATGCTGGCGAGCTGCTTCACACCTTCGGCGTCCAGGGCCTTACCCGCGTAAACACCGCCGCGAATGACCAGCTTGTCGTTGGTCTTCGCGAACTCGGCCACCACTTTTGCGGCGGCCACGGCGTCTTCGGAGAAGCCATAGACCAGCGGACCGGTCATCTGGTCGGATGCCACTTCAAACGGGCTTCCCGCCACCGCACGGCGGGCCAGGGTGTTTTTCAACACGCTCAGGCTGACACCGTTGCTGCGGGCGTTCACGCGCAGTTTGTCCATGGAAGCGACCGTGATGCCGCGGTATTCCGCGATCACGAGGGTTTGAGCTTTGGCGGCGAGGCCGGTCACTTCGGTGATGACCGCTTCTTTCTCACTGCGATTCAGACTCAAGGTTCACTCCTTCAATGTGCGGGGGTGCTGCCACCCGCCACACGCCTCATTGCAGCGATCAACCGTTGTCCGAAACCCTTCGATTTCTTACAGCGGCGGGATCGCCATCTGCGTTGGCCCCTTCCGGGAATTAAGTGCGCCGGGATCGGTGCACACCAACGGTCTTGGATGGCTTCGGGGTCTGCCTTGCAGCGCGCCCCGAACCCACCACACCCGGGCGGCCGCAGCCGCCCGAATCCTTCATGCCATCAGGCCGACAGCGTCTGGGTGTCCACGCGGACGCCCACACCCATGGTCGACGAGACAGCCAGCTTGCGCAGGAACACACCCTTGCTGGTGGCCGGCTTGGCTTTGTTGAGTGCGTCGATCAGCGCCAGCAGGTTGCCCTGGAGCTTCTCGGCGTCGAACGAACGGCGACCAATGGTGCCGTGCACGATGCCGGCCTTGTCGACGCGGAACTGCACCTGACCGGCCTTGGCGTTCTTGACCGCGGTGGCCACGTCGGGCGTCACGGTACCGACCTTGGGGTTGGGCATCAGGCCACGGGGACCGAGCACCTGACCCAGCGTACCGACCACGCGCATGGCGTCCGGCGACGCGATCACGACGTCGAAGTTGATGTTGCCGGCCTTGACGTCGGCAGCCAGGTCGTCCATGCCGACGATGTCGGCACCGGCGGCCTTGGCTTCTTCGGCCTTGGCACCCTGGGCGAACACGGCCACGCGCTTGGTCTTGCCGGTGCCGTTGGGCATCACGACGGCGCCACGAACCACCTGGTCGGACTTCTTGGCGTCCACGCCAAGCTGGATCGCCACGTCGATGGACTCATCGAACTTGGCGGTCGCGCATTCCTTGACGATCTTGAGCGCGTCGGTCAGGGGGTACAGCTTGTTGCTGTCGACCTTGCCTTCGAACGACTTCTCTTTTTTGGTGAGCTTGGCCATTTACACGCCCTCCACGATCACGCCCATCGAGCGGGCCGAACCGGCGATCGTGCGCACGGCGGCGTCCAGATCGGCAGCGGTCATGTCTTTCATCTTGGTCTTGGCGATTTCCTCGAGCTGGGCCCGGGTGATCTTGCCGACCTTGTTCTTGTTGGGCACCGAAGAGCCCTTGTCGAGCTTGATCGCCTTCTTGATCAAGGTGGTCGCCGGCGGCGTCTTGATGATGAAGGTGAAGCTCTTGTCCGCGAAGGCGGTGATCACCACCGGCAGCGGCAGGCCCGGCTCGACACCCTGGGTCTGCGCGTTGAACGCCTTGCAGAACTCCATGATGTTGAGGCCGCGCTGACCCAGCGCCGGACCGATCGGGGGGGAGGGGTTGGCTTTACCAGCTGGCACTTGCAGCTTGATGAAGCCGACGATTTTCTTCGCCATTTTTCAGCTCCTGCGAGTGCAGACGGTGGGCAAAGCCACCTCCTCGCGGTTGGGGACCCGGGGAACAACCACGGTGCTGGCGTCGGGCCGACCCGCCAGCACCTGAGCGATGTCAGGTCTTCTCGACCTGACCGAATTCGAGTTCGACCGGCGTGGCGCGACCGAAGATGGTCACCGACACGCGCATCTTGTTCTTCTCGTAGTTGACTTCTTCGACCGTGCCGTTGAAGTCGGTGAACGGACCTTCCTTGACGCGCACGTACTCGCCAACGACGAACTCCACCTTGTGGCGGGGCTTGTCGGTGCCTTCCTGCATCTGGCTGACGATCTTCTGCACGTCTTCTTCAGAGATGGGGACCGGGCGGTTCTTGGCGCCACCGACAAAGCCGGTCACCTTGTTGGTGTGCTTGATCAGGTGCCAGGTCTCGTCGTCCATGACCATTTCCACCAGCACATAGCCGGGGAAGAACTTGCGTTCGGTGGTGCGTTTCTGCCCGTTCTTGACCTCGACCACCTCTTCGGTGGGCACGAGGATGCGGCCGAACTTGCCCTGCATGCCGGCGCGGTTGATGCGCTCGATGATGTTGCGTTCGGCGGCCTTCTCCATGCCCGAATAGGCATGCACCACATACCAGCGCATGCCTTCGGTGGGAGCGGCCAGGGTCGCTGGCGTTTGTTGCTCGGTCATCGGTTCATCTCCAGCCCAGAATGAGGTCGTAGAACACCCATTCGAGGGTCTTGTCGGTCAGCCACAGGAACAGCGCCATCACCACCACGAACACGAACACGTAGGCGGTCATCTGCATGGCTTCCTTGCGGGCCGGCCACACCACCTTCTTGGTCTCTTTCCAGGAGTCACGGCCAAAGGCGATGAGCTGCTTGCCGGACTCGGACACCGCAAACACCACCACACCGGCGACCAGGGCGGCGATGAGTGCACCCCATTGGGCAAGCGCACCGCGACCGGTCAGCAGGTAGAAGGCCACGAAACCGCCCACGACCAGCGCGACGGCCAAGACCAGCTTGGCTTTGTCGGCGCCGGAGGAAACGGTTTGAACGTCGGAAGAGGCCATGAGGATTCAGACAATGGTTATCGAATTTCGCGCCACAGACCCGAGGGTCATGAGACACGCAAGCCCACCAGAGGTCTCAGCGACTTCGGTGGGCTTGATTTGCCACAAAACAGGTGAGCTGAACGGTCGGCTTCGGTTCCTGTCAGGTGGCAGGGGCAGAGGGAATCGAACCCCCAACCTTCGGTTTTGGAGACCGACGCTCTGCCAATTGAGCTATACCCCTACGCGGCTTTCGCCCGGTTGCCCGGGCCTTACTCGATGATCTTGGCCACGACGCCGGCGCCGACGGTACGGCCGCCTTCGCGGATGGCAAAGCGCAGGCCTTCTTCCATGGCGATCGGGGCGATCAGCTTCACAGTGATCGACACGTTGTCACCCGGCATGACCATTTCCTTGTCCTTGGGCAGCTCGATGGAGCCCGTGACGTCGGTCGTGCGGAAGTAGAACTGCGGACGGTAGTTGTTGAAGAACGGGGTGTGACGACCACCTTCGTCCTTGGACAGCACGTACACCTCGCCGGTGAAGTGGGTGTGCGGCTTGATGGAGCCGGGCTTGCACAGCACCTGGCCGCGCTGCACTTCCTCGCGCTTGGTGCCGCGCAGCAGGATGCCGACGTTGTCGCCAGCCTGACCCTGGTCCAGCAGCTTGCGGAACATCTCCACGCCGGTGCAGGTGGTCTTCTGGGTGGCAGCGATACCGACGATCTCGATTTCCTCGCCGACCTTGACCACGCCACGCTCAATACGACCGGTCACCACAGTGCCGCGACCCGAGATCGAGAACACGTCTTCCACCGGCATCAGGAAGGCGCCGTCCACGGCACGCTCCGGGGTGGGGATGTAGCTGTCCAGCGCATCGGCCAGGCGCATGATGGCCTGCTCGCCCAGGTCGCCCTTGTCGCCTTCCAGCGCCAGCTTGGCCGAACCCTTGACGATGGGGGTGTCGTCGCCGGGGAAGTCGTACTTGGACAGCAGCTCGCGCACTTCCATCTCGACCAGCTCCAGCAGCTCGGCGTCATCGACCATGTCGCACTTGTTCAGGAACACGATGATGTAGGGCACGCCCACCTGACGCGCCAGCAGGATGTGCTCGCGGGTCTGGGGCATCGGGCCGTCAGCGGCCGAGCACACCAGGATGGCGCCGTCCATCTGGGCAGCACCGGTGATCATGTTCTTCACGTAGTCGGCGTGACCCGGGCAGTCCACGTGAGCGTAGTGGCGGTTGGCCGTCTCGTACTCGACGTGCGCGGTGTTGATGGTGATGCCGCGAGCCTTCTCTTCCGGAGCCGCGTCGATCTGGTCGTACGCCTTGGCCGCGCCACCGAACTTGGCCGCCAGCACGGTGGTGATGGCCGCCGTCAGGGTCGTCTTGCCATGATCCACGTGACCAATGGTGCCCACGTTGACGTGCGGCTTGGTCCGCTCAAATTTCTCTTTTGCCAT
>CALRVR020000020.1:0-55986 GCA_943371665.1 Synechococcus sp. UW140 | reverse complement strand
CGGGCGCCGGCAGCGCGGCCGGTGCTGGTGCCGGTGCACCGGGCCGGGGCGGCGCCCAGCGCGGGCGCCTGTACCTGCTCGACGAGCGCGGCCAGCCCGTGGCCTGGAACGTGGGCGTGGGTGTGAGCGACGGCACCCAGACCGAAATTCTTCTGCGCTCCGATTCCCCCGCCGCCGAGGCGGTGAAGGAAGGCGCCACCGTGGTCACCGGCGTGAACGCACCGGCCGGCGGCACCCGCCCGACCGGCCCGCGCCTGCCGTTCTGAGGCCCACAGCGCCATGCCCCTGATCGAAGCGCGCGACCTCACCAAGACCTACACCATGGGTGGCGAGCCGGTGCACGCCCTCGACGGCGTGTCGCTCGACATCGAGCCCGGCGAGTTCGTGGCCATCATGGGCGCGTCGGGCTCGGGCAAAAGCACGTTGATGAACATCCTGGGCTGCCTCGACCGACCCGACAGCGGCGAATACCTGCTGGCTGGCGAACCGGTGGAATCGCTCGACGGCGATGCGCTGGCCCGGGTGCGCAACCAGCGCATCGGCTTCGTGTTCCAGCAGTTCAACCTGTTGCCGCGCACCAGCGCGCTCGAAAACGTGGAACTGCCCATGGTGTATGCCGGCGTGTCCACGGCCGAGCGGCAGCGCCGCGCCCGCGAGGCGCTGGAGCGCGTCGGCCTGGGCCAGCGGCTCGGGCACACGCCGGCCGAACTGTCGGGTGGCCAGCAGCAGCGCGTGGCCATTGCGCGCGCGCTGGTCAACGGCCCCCAGCTGATCCTCGCCGACGAACCCACCGGCGCCCTCGACACGCACACCAGCGAAGAGGTCATGCGCCTGCTGACCGAACTCAACGCGCAGGGCATCACGGTGGTCATCGTCACGCACGAAGCCGACGTGGCGGCCTGGGCCGGACGCCGGCTGGTGTTTCGCGACGGCCGCATCGTCGAGGACGTGCGCCAGACCCCGCACCCCAAACCGCTCGAGGTCGCGACATGAACGCGCTGGCGGCGGTGCGCAGCGCGTGGCGCGCGCTCAGCTCGAACGCGCTGCGCAGCGTGCTCACCATGCTCGGCATCATCATCGGCGTGGCCGCGGTCATCACCATGATCGCCATCGGCGCCGGCGCCACCGAACGGGTGAAGGCGCAGATGCAGGCGCTGGGCTCCAACATCATGCTGGTCACGCCGGGCAGCGTCACCAGCGGCGGTGTGCGCCTGGGCGCGCAGGCCAGTCAGGGCCTGACCGAAGAAGACGCCGCCGCCATCGCGCTCGAGGTGCCCGAGGTGCAGGTGGCCGCGCCCACCTCGCGAACCAGCGGGCAGGTGGTGGGTGGGGGCAGCAACTGGGCCACGTCGATCTTCGGCACCACCAGCGACTACCTGATTGCCCGCGACTGGCCGATCGCGGCCGGCCGCGCCTTCGAGCCATCGGAAGAGCAGGGCTCGGCCAAGGTGGCGCTGATCGGGCAGACGGTGGCGCGCGAACTGTTCGGCGACGTCGATCCGATCGACCAGGTGATCCGCGTGCGCACGGTGCCCGTCACCATCGTCGGCGTGCTCGACCGCAAGGGCCAGAACAGCTTCGGGCAGGACCAGGACGACGTGGTCATCCTGCCGATCTCGACCTACCGCAACCGCATCCAGGGCGGTGGCGGCGGCCGCCTCAAGCGCATCGGCTCCATCAGCGTGAAGGTGACCGAGGGCCAGAGCATGGCGGCGGCCGAGCAGGGCATCAAGGACCTGCTGCGCCAGCGCATGCGGGTGCAACCCGGCGGTGACGACCCCTTCACCGTGCGCAACCTCACCGAGATCCTGCGGGCGCAGGAGGCGTCGAGCCGAATCATGACGCTGCTGCTGTCGGCGGTGGCAGGCGTGAGCCTGATCGTGGGCGGCATCGGCATCATGAACATCATGCTGGTGAGCGTGACAGAGCGGACGCGCGAGATCGGCCTGCGCATGGCCGTGGGCGCGCGCGGGCGCGACATCCTGGCGCAGTTCCTCATCGAGGCGGTCACGCTCAGCCTGATCGGCGGCGCGATCGGGGTGGTGCTGGGGGCGCTGGCCACCTGGGCCACGGCCCAGTTCGCGGGCTGGCAGGTCAGCATGACGGCGCAGTCGATCGCCCTGGCGGCCGGGTTTTCGGCGCTGGTGGGCATCTTCTTCGGCTTCTACCCGGCGCGCCGCGCCTCGCGCCTGCTGCCCATTCAGGCGCTGCGCCACGAGTAGGGCGGTCCGCTGCGGGTAGGATCGCGGCTGCTTTGCCAGCCACGCCACCCATGGACCCCATCCTCCTGATCAAGGCCGCCCTCATGGGGGTGGTCGAAGGCCTCACCGAATTCCTGCCGGTGTCGTCCACCGGCCACCTCATCCTGGCGGCCGCCCTGCTCGACCTGACCGGTGACAAGGTCAAGGTGTTCGAGGTGGTCATCCAGACCGGCGCCATCTTCGCCATCATCTCGATCTACGCCCAGCGCCTGATGTCCACGCTGCGCGGTCTGCCTTCGCGCGACCCGGTGGCCATGCGGTTCACCGCGAACGTGCTGATCGGCTTCCTGCCGGCCGCCGTGATGGGCTTCCTGTTTTTCGACGTGATCAAGGGCGTGCTGTTCCACCCCTTCGTGGTGGCGGCCGGCTTCATCGCGGGGGGCTTCGTCATTCTGTGGGCCGAGGCGCGCCAGGCCCGGGGCGCGGCCGTGCACGTGCACGAGGCCGACGACATCCGCTGGACCGACGCGCTCAAGGTCGGGCTGGCCCAATGCGTGGCGCTGATCCCGGGTGTCAGCCGCTCGGGTGCCACCATCATTGGCGGCATGGTGGTCGGGCTGAACCGCCGCACGGCGACGGAATTCAGTTTCTTTCTGGCCATTCCCATGCTGCTGGGCGCTGCCGCCTACGACCTCTACAAGTTCCGACACCTGCTGTCCGCAGACGATCTGCCTTTCTTTGCCACCGGGCTCATCGTGTCGTGGCTGTCGGCCTGGGTGTGCGTGCGCTGGCTGCTGCGCTTCGTGGCCACGAACACCTTCGTGCCGTTCGCCTGGTACCGCATCGCGTTCGGTGCGCTCATCCTGCTCACCGCCCAGCAGGGCTGGATCGACTGGACCCCGTGAACCACGGGGCCTGGGTCAGCCTTCAGGCTGCAGGGTGAAGTAGAAGGTGGCGCCCTGGCCTGGTGCGGCCTCGGCGCGCAGATGGCCGCCATGGCGCAGCACGATGCGCCGCGCCGTGGCCAGCCCGATGCCCAGCCCCTTGAATTCGTTCGGCATGTGCAGCCGCTGGAACGGCTGGAACAGCTTGGCCGCGCGCGCCATGTCGAAACCTGCGCCGTTGTCGGCCACCACGAATTCGCGCGCGTGGCCGCGCGGTTGTGTGAACACCCGGATCTGCGCGTCGTCTTTCAGCGCGGTGTACTTCCAGGCGTTGTGCAGCAGGTTCTGCAGCAGCGCCTCGACCAGCGGCGCATCGGCCATCGCCAGCAAGCCGGGCTCGACCCGCCACTGCACCTGCCGTTCCGGCTCGCTGGCCGCGAGTTCGCGCAACAGGCGGGTGGCGATGGCGCTCAGGTCCACCGGCTCGCGTTGCAGGTCGCCACGCGCCATCTGCGACAGCTTGAGCAGGCCGTCGATGAGCTCGCCCATCTTCTTGCTGGCCTCGCGGATGCGCTCCAGGTGCTTGGGGCCTTCGCCGGGGAGGTTGGGGTTGTCTTCCTCGATGGCCTGCGCAAAGCCGTTGATGATGCGCAGCGGTGAACGCAGGTCGTGCGCCACGGCGTACGAGTAACTCTCGAGTTCGTCGTAGGCCGCCTTGAGCGCCTGCGTGCGTTCCTGGATGCGTTCCTCGAGCGATGCGTTGAGGTCCTGGATGCGCAGCTCGGCCAGCTTGCGCTGCGTCACGTCGAGCACCGTGCCCAGGCCCACCACCACCCGGCCCACGGCGTCGCGCTCGAACTCGGCGCGCACCGAGAACCAGCGCCAGTCATCACCTGAAAACCGCATGCGGTAGTCGATGTCGTACGGAATGTCCTGGGTGATGGCGGCCGCCCAGGCCTGCTGCACCCGGGCAACGTCTTCCGGGTGCGCGTGGCCCAGCATGTCCTGGTCGGTGAACCGCACCCCGGGCAGGCCCAGCACCTCGTGCGAATTGCCCAGCGTGGTGAATACGCGGGCGGCGGCGTCGTAGCGCCAGCTGGCCATGCGCCCCAGCGACTGCGCCTGCCACAGAAGGCGTTCACTGGTGCGTCGCGCCTCGTCGATGGCCTTGCGCTCGCTCACGTCCTGCACCACCACGATCTCGTAGTCGGGCGTGCCGTCGGGCAGGCGCATGAGCGACACCGACAGCACCACCCAGATGGGGTGGCCCTGCTTGTGGATGTAGCGCTTCTCGATCGTGTAGCCGTCGATGTCGCCCCGGATCATGCGCTCCATGCCGGCCATGTCCAGCGCCAGGTCGTCGGGGTGCGTGAGGTCTTTCCAGTCCATGTGCTCCAGCTCGTCGCGGCTGTAGCCCAGCAGGTCGCAGTAGGTCTGGTTGATGCGGATCCACGATCCGTCGACCTTGGCGTGCGCCATGCCGGTGGCGCTGTGCTCGAAGGTGTCCAGCATCTGCTGCTGGCTGTGCCGGGCCAGCGCCATCGATTCACGCAGCCGGCGGTTCTGCCGTTGCATGAGCGCGATGGCCCCCACCACGACCAGCTGCGTGACGAAGTGCCAGAGGTTGAGCCAGAACGCCTCGACCGGGTCGTCGAACGCGAAGCTGAAGTACGGTTTGACGAGCAGGTAGTTGATGCCCACCATGCCCACGACCGTGCTGAGCATGCCGATGCGAAAGCCGCCGTACAGCGCGCACACCGCCGCCGCGAGCGACAGGGTGATGAAACGGCCGCCCGACTCGGCTGGCGCCAGCGCCACGCGCATCCAGATGGCCAGCCCGGTGAGCAGTACCGCCACCAGCGCCCGCAACCACCACGGGTGGCTCTCCGGATCCCACAAAGCAATGAAGGCGCGAACCCTGCTCAGGGCGGCGGGCATGCCTGTCTCGGCATTTTGTGTGTCGTGGGCGGTCACGGTAGCGAGGTTATACCCGTGCGCCTTGCGGGCCGCGTGCATTGCCTGACGGTTTCCGGGAAATTCCTGCCTGCTGCGTTGCACCAACGGCCACGGATCAGGCCGAAACCAGCCGGTTCAGCATGTCGTCGATGGCGCCGGCCGTTTCCTGTGGGTGCTCCATGGGAAACAGGTGGCTGCCATCGACCATCCGGAGCCTGGGAGAGGCGGGGCCTCCCACCAGCCGGTGCGTCATGGCCATGCCCACCTGCTGCATTTCGAGCGAGTGCGTGCCGCCGATGAAACCGACCGGGCATGGCAGGGGGTGGCGGCGCAGCAGCCGGTCAAGGTTGTGCGGCAGGGTGTTGTAGATGGCGGTCTCGACGTCGCGGCTGAACGTGAGCACCCGCTGCACGCTTTGGGGCGTGGCTTCGTCGTGCGTGCCGTGGGCGATGTAGTCGCGCAGGCACTGCGGGTCCCACCGGGCAAACGCCCGCTTGTGCTGGAAATGCGCCAGCGCGGCCTCGGCGTCGGGCCAGCGGTCGCGGCGCTGGCGGCTCACCCGGCCGGGCGACACCGCGCCCACCAGCTGGGTGCGCTTGATGAGTTCCAGCGTGCGGGCCCGCCAGCCGCCCAGCACCGGCGAATCGACCAGCACCACCCCGCGCACGCCATGGCCCCCCAGGCTGGGGTGCCGCGCCGCGGCCATCAGGCTGAGGAACCCGCCCAGCGAATGCCCCACCAGCCAGGCCGGCTCGCCCGCGCGCTGGATCTCGGGCGCCGCGAAGTCGGCGAGCTGCTGCACCAGGTGCGGCCAGTTGCTGGTGACCGGGTAGCGCGGGTCGTGGCCGAAGCGCTCGACCGCGCGCACCGTGTGGCCACGGGCGCGCAGCGAGCGGAACAGAAGCTGGTAGGTGCCGGCCGGAAAGCTGTTGGCGTGCGAAAAGACGATCAGCGACACGAACGCAACGCCCTCAGATCAGCTTCTCGCGCGGGTTGGTGATCTTCTTCAGCGGCTGGCTGCGCTCGGCGGCGGTCAGCAGCGGCACGTCGGTGTGGCTGCCGTCCCAGGTGGGGTGCTCGATGCTGTCGAACACCTCGCGCAGCTTCTGGCCCCAGGCGCTGCGGATCATGCGGAAGTAGGGGTTGTGCTCGTCGATGCAGGTGATGCGGTCGGTGTGCAGCGTGTCGGCTTCGTACACCACCAGATCGAGCGGCAGGCCCACCGACAGGTTGGACTTGAGGGTCGAATCCATCGACACGAGCACGCATTTGGCGGCCTCATCCAGCGGGGTGTCGGGGGTGATCACGCGGTCGAGCACCGGCTTGCCGTACTTGCTTTCGCCCACCTGGAAGAACGGCGTCTCGGCCGTGGCCTCGATGAAGTTGCCCGCCGCATACACCTGGAACAGGCGCATGCCTTCGCCGCGGATCTGGCCGCCGAAGATCATCGACACGTTGAAGTCGACCCCCGCGCGCTTGAGCGAATCGCCGTCGCGTTCCCACACGTGGCGCACCGCCGAGCCAAGCACGCGCGCGGCGTCGAACATGCTGCGCGCGTTCCAGATGGTGATGGGCTCGCCGCCCTCGTGGTCGTCGAGCTGTTCCACCTGCAGGATCTCGCGCACCGACTGCGAAATGCTGAGGTTGCCAGCCGACAGCAGGCACATGAAGCGGTCGCCCGGCTTCTCGTAGACGATCATCTTTCGGAAGGTGCTGATCTGGTCCAGCCCAGCGTTGGTGCGCGAGTCGGACAGGAACACCATGCCGGCCTTGAGCTTGACGGCGACGCAGTAGGTCATGAAGTCTCCCCTGTTCGGGTGATGAGTTTTCGGAGTTGGTAGAGCTGGTCCAGCGCGTCGCGCGGGCTCAGGGCGTCGGGGTCGAGGGCGGCCAGGGCGGCCACCGCGGGGTGCACCTCGGGCGCGGCGGCGGCCGGGGGCGGCGAGAACAGGTCCACCTGCCGTTGCTGTTCGGCGCTCTGCGCTTCCAGCGCGCCCAGCGCGTGCCGCGCGTGCTGCACCACGGCCGCCGGCACGCCGGCCAGGCGCGCCACCTGAATGCCGTAGCTGCGGCTGGCCGGGCCGGGCTGAATCTGGTGCAGGAACACGATGCCCTTGCTGCCGCCTTCGGTGGCGCTCACGTGCACGTTGACCGCCGCGTGGTGCGTGGCCGGAAATTCGGTCAGCTCGAAATAGTGGGTGGCGAACAGCGTGAAGCAGCGCACCTTGTCGTGCAGGTGGGCGGCAATGCCGCTGGCCAGCGCCAGCCCGTCGAAGGTCGACGTGCCGCGACCGATCTCGTCCATGAGCACCAGGCTGTGCGGCGTGGCCGCGTGCAGGATCTGCGCCGCCTCGGTCATCTCGACCATGAAGGTCGACTGCGCGTTGGCCAGGTCGTCGGCCGCGCCGATGCGGGTGTGGATGGCGTCGATCGGCCCGAGCCGGCAACTGGCCGCCGGCACGTAGCTGCCCAGGCTGGCCAGCAGCGCGATCACCGCCACCTGCCGCATGTAGGTGCTCTTGCCGCCCATGTTGGGCCCGGTGATCACCTGCATGCGCGCCTTGGGGCTGAGCACCGTGTCGTTGGCGATGAAGGTGCCGCTGCTGGTTTCGGCCAGCCGCGCTTCCACCACCGGGTGGCGGCCGCCGCGGATCTCGATGCCGGGCTCGTTCACGAACTGCGGCTCGCACCAGTTCAGCGTGAGCGAGCGCTCGGTCAGCGCGCACAGCGCGTCGAGCGCGGCCAGCGCGCGCGCCAGCCGGGTGAGTGGGTCGATGAAGGACTGCAGGTCGTCGAGCAGCCGTTCGTACAGCCACTTCTCGCGCGCCAGCGCACGCTCTTGAGCCGACAGCGCCTTGTCCTCAAAGGCCTTGAGTTCGGGCGTGATGAAGCGCTCGGCGTTCTTCAGCGTCTGGCGGCGCTTGTAATCGTCGGGCACGCGGTCGAGCTGGCCCTGCGTGACCTCGATGTAGAAGCCGTGCACCTTGTTGAACTGCACCCGCAGGTTGGTGATGCCGGTGCGAGCGCGCTCGCGCGCCTCGAGCTCGATCAGGAACGCGTCGCTGTGGTTCTGGATGTTGCGCAGTTCGTCGAGCTCGGCGTCGAAGCCGTCGGCCATCACGCCACCGTCGCGCACCAGCGCGGCGGGCTCGGGCAGCAGCGCCCGGCGCAGCAGATCGGCGCAGCCGGGCGGGGGCTGCAGCTGGGCGGCGATCTGCGCGAGCAGGGCGTCGGAGGCCAGCGGGCCGGGTTGTGCCAGCGCGGCGGCCAGGTCGGCGGCCTTGGCCAGCGTGAGCCCCAGGCCCACCAGCTCGCGCGGCTTCACTTGCCGCAGCGCCGTGCGCGCGGTGATGCGCTCGACATCGCTGCAGCCCTTGAGCTGTCTGCGCAGGGTCTGCCATGGCCCTTGCCGCAGCGCGCCGATGGCGCCCAGCCGGGCGCGCGCCTCGGCGCGATCGCGGCGCGGTTCCAGCAGCCACTGCCGCAGCGCGCGGCTGCCCATGCCGCTGGCGCAGGTGTCCAGCAGCGACAGCAGGGTGGGGCTGGTGTCGCCGCGCAGCGTCTGCACCAGTTCGAGGTTGCGGCGGGTGTTGGGCGGCAGGTCGATGCGCTCGTCGGCGCGCGCCACCTGCAGGCTGCGCACATGGGCCAGCGCGCGGCCCTGGGTGTGTTCGGCATAGGCCAGCAGCGCGCCGGCCGCGGCGTGTGCGGCGCCCAGGCCGTCGCCTCCCCAGGCCGCCAGGCTGGCCGCCTGCAACTGTTCCAGCAGCTTGCGCTCGCCCAGCGCGGCCTCAAACGCCCACGCCGGGCGCAGCACCGCCACCAGCTTGCCGCCCTGCGCGGTGGGCTGGCTGGCCAGCGCCTGCACCCGCTGCTCGAAGGCGGGCGTGGCGTCGGCGCTGTAGAGCAGTTCGCCGGGGCCGATGCGGGCCACCCAGTCGGCCAGTTCGTCGCTCGCGCACTCGGCCAGAAACACGATGCCCTGCGTGACCGACAGCCAGGCCAGCCCGCAACCGCTGCGCGCGCCGGCGTGCACCGCCATCAACAGCGATTCGCTCTTGTCCGACAGCAGCTCGGCGTCGGTCAGCGTGCCGGGCGTGACCACCCGCACCACCTTGCGCTCCACTGGCCCCTTGGCCGTGGCCACGTCGCCCACCTGCTCGCAGATGGCCACCGACTCGCCGAGCTTGATCAGCCGGGCGAGGTAGGTGTCGACCGAATGGAACGGCACCCCCGCCATGACCACCGGCCGCCCGGCCGATTGCCCGCGCTGCGTCAGCGTGATGTCGAGCAGCCGCGCCGCTTTTTCGGCATCGTCGAAGAACAGCTCGTAAAAATCGCCCATGCGGTAGAACACCAGCGTGTGCGGGTACCCGGCCTTGATGGCCAGGTACTGCTGCATCATGGGGGTGTGGGCATCCAGCGGGGCGGTCACGGTGGGGCGGCGGGCGCGGCGAAAAGAGCCGATGACTGTAGCCGATCGGGGCGGGAGGGCCCGGGGCGCACCCCGGGGTCCACCCCGGGGCCTACGTTCGGCAACTCACCCCTGCTGCTCGCGCCCGCGCGCCTGCACCTGTTCCCGCCGCCGCGCCAGTTCGTCGGGCTTCAGCCGCGCCGACCATTCGCGGTTTCGTTCGCGCTCCAGCGCCAGGGCGTCGCCCAGCGGCAGGCGGTGGCCTTCGTCGATCAGGCGTTTGTAGGTGACCAGCATGGCGCCGTCGGCGCTGGCGATGTCGCGGGCCAGGGCCAGGGCCTCGGGCAGCAGGGCGTCGGGCTCGACCACGCGGTTCACCAGGCCCCAGCGTTCGGCGGTGGCGGCGTCGACGAAGTTGCCCGAGAGCGACATTTCCATGGCGCGCGAACGGCCCACGAGGCGGCTGAGTTTTTGCGACAGGCCCCAGCCGGGCACGATGCCGATGCGGGCGTGCGTGTCGGCCAGGCGGGCCTGGCTGCTGGCGATCAGGATGTCGCAGGCGAGCGCCAGTTCCAGGCCGCCGGTGATGGCCACGCCTTTCAGGGCCGCAATGACCGGTTGGGGCATGGCGTGCAGCGCGGCCACGGGGTCGTTGTGCGGGCCGCTGGGGGGCAGGCCGCCCTGGCCCAGTTCCTTCAGGTCGAGCCCGGCGCAGAAGCCCTTGCCGGCACCGGTCAGCACCACGGCGCGCGTGGCGGGGTCGGCCGCCACCGCCTGCAGCGCCAGCACCAGCGCCTCGCGCAGGGCCATGGACAGCGCGTTGAGCGCCTGCGGGCGGTTCAACGTAAGCAGGGCCACACCGGGGTGCGGGTGGTCGACGAGCACCAGGGGCTCGGCTGGGGCGGTGGTGTCGGGCATGGGCGGTGGTGGGGAAACGGGGGTGACGTGCGCAGGCCACACGCGGCCGCGGTCGCCGGATTTTCCCCCTTTGGTGGGGTGGCGCGGGCGGGCAAACCTTGGTTCAATGGGTGCAGAAACGTCTGAAGAAAAGGCCGGCCTTGATCCGATCCGCGCAGGAGACAACCATGCTGATGGCCCAGGTGTCCGACCTGCACGTGTGCGCGCCCGGGCAGCGCCTGGGTGGTGTGGTGGACACACACGGCATGGTGCAGACTTGTGTGCGCGCCCTGCTGGCCCTGCGCCCGCGCCCGCAGGCCCTGTTGCTGACCGGCGACCTGGTGGAAACCGGTGGGCCGGTGCCCTACCGGCACCTGCTCGATCTGCTGGCCCCGATCGACTGGCCCGTGTACCCGCTCGCCGGCAACCACGACGAGCGCGGCGCGCTGATCGAGGCGTTCGGCCCGCGCATGGGCCCGCACGGGGCGCTGCTGCCCGGGTTTCTGCAGTACGCCGCCGCGATCGGGCCCCTGCGCCTGCTGGCGCTGGACACGGTGGTGCCTTTCAAGCCGCACGGGGCGCTGTGCGCGCTGCGGCTGGCCTGGCTGGCCGACCGCCTGGCCGAAGACGACCGCCCGGTGGTGATCGCCATGCACCACCCGCCGTTTGCCACCGGCATCGGCCACATGGACGCCATGGGCCTGCGCGAAGGGGCCGCTGAACTCGAGGCGCTGGTGCGGCGCCACCCCCAGGTGCAGGCGGTGCTGTGCGGGCATGTGCACCGCGCCATCCACACCGCGTTCGGCGGCGTGCCAGCCAGCGTGTGCCCCAGCCCGGCGCACCAGATCGCGCTCAGCCTGCCGGGCGGCGGCGCCGACGGTTTTGCGATGGAACCGCCGGGCTACAAGCTGCACCTGTGGCAGGCCGGCCGGCTGGTGAGCCACACGGTGCCGATCGGTGACTTCGGCGGCACGAAACCTTTTGACTGACCCGGTGGCCCGCGCGCCGGCGCGGGCGGGCCCCGTCCCTAGAATCGGGCCATGTTTGTTCATCTGCGCCTGCACACCGAGTTCTCCGTCGTCGACGGCACCAACCGGATCGACGAGGTGGTGGCCACCGCCGCCGCCGACCACCAGCCCGCCCTGGCCATCACCGACCTCAACAACCTGTTCGGGGCGGTCAAGTTCTACAAGGCCGCGCGCGACAAGGGCGTCAAGCCCGTCATCGGGGCCGAGGTGCTGCTGCAGGGCTTCACCGACGAAACCCCCGGCGCCATGCCCGGCGCCCATCAGGTGCCGCTGCCGCGCGTGCTGCTGCTGGTGCAGGACAAGCAGGGCTACCTCAACCTGAGCGAGCTGCTGGCCCGCGCCTGGACCCGCAACGTGGTGCGCGACCAGGCGGTGGTCAAGCGCGAATGGCTGCAGGAGCTCAACGCCGGGCTCATCGTGCTGTCGGGCGCGCAGGCCGGCCCGGTGGGGCAGGCGCTGATGGCCGGCGACACCCAGCGCGCGGCCGACGTGGCGCTGCAGCTGGCGTCGGTGTTTCCGCACCGCTTCTACCTGGAACTGCAGCGCGCCGGCCGCCCCGACGACGAGCGCCATGTGCCGGCCGCGGTGCAGCTGGCCGCCCGCCTGCACCTGCCGGTGGTGGCCACCCAGCCGGCGCAGTTTCTGACCCCCGACGATTACGAGGCGCACGAGGCCCGCGTGTGCATTGCCGAGGGCGAGATCCTGGCCAACAACCGGCGGGTGCGCCGCTTCACGCGCGAGCAGTGGTTCAAGCCGGCGGCCGCCATGGCCGCGCTGTTCGCCGACGTGCCGTCGGCCGTGGCCAACACGGTCGAGATCGCGCGCCGCTGCAACCTGTCGCTGGTGCTGGGCAAGCCGCAGCTGCCCGACTTTCCCACCCCGCTGGTCAATGGCGTGCCCATGCCCATGGCCGACTTCTTCCGGCAGTCGTCGTTCGAGGGCCTGGAAGACCGGTTGCGCCACCTCTACCCCGACGAGGCCGAGCGCGACCGCCAGCGCCCGCGCTATGTGGAGCGGCTCGAGTTCGAGATCGGCACCATCCTCAAGATGGGGTTCCCGGGCTACTTCCTGATCGTGGGCGACTTCATCAACTGGGCCAAGAACAACGGCTGTCCGGTGGGTCCGGGCCGTGGCTCGGGCGCCGGCTCGCTGGTGGCCTACGCGCTCAAGATCACCGACCTCGACCCGCTGCAATACAACCTGCTGTTCGAGCGCTTCCTGAACCCGGAGCGGGTGTCCATGCCCGACTTCGACATCGACTTCTGCCAGGGCAACCGCGACCGCGTCATCGAGTACGTGAAGCAGAAGTACGGCAAGGACGCGGTCAGCCAGATCGCCACCTTCGGCACCATGGCCGCGCGCGCGGCCATCCGCGACGTGGGCCGCGTGCTCGACCTGTCGTACGGCTTCTGCGACGGCATTTCCAAGCTGGTGCCCAACAAGCCCGGCATGAGCGTGACGCTGCAGTACCCGCCGGTGCCCAAGAAAGACGGCGACAAGAACAACTACGCGCTCGAGATGGAGCCGCTGCTGGCCGAACGCGTGCAGAAGGAAGAAGACGTGCGCACGCTGATCGAGCTGGCGCAGAAGCTCGAGGGCATGACCCGCAACGTCGGCATGCACGCCGGCGGCGTGCTGATCGCGCCCGGCAAGCTCACCGACTTCTGCCCGCTGTACGCGCAGCCCGGCAGCGATTCGGCGGTGAGCCAGTACGACAAGGACGACGTGGAAGCGATCGGCCTGGTGAAGTTCGACTTTCTGGGCCTGGCCACACTCACCATCCTGGAGATCGCGCGCGGTTTCATCCAGCAGCGCCACAAGGGCCAGGAACACTTTGCGTTCGAGAACGTGCCGCTGGACGACCCCAAGGTGTACGCGCTGTTCTCGCGCGGGCAGACCGAGGCCGTGTTCCAGTTTGAAAGCCGCGGCATGCAGGGCATGCTGCGCGACGCCAAGCCCACCCGGCTCGAAGACCTGATCGCGCTCAACGCGCTGTACCGCCCGGGCCCGATGGACCTGATCCCCAGCTTCGTGGCGCGCAAGCACGGCCGCGAGGCGGTGGAGTACCCGCACCCGGCCGTGGCCGACATGCTCAGCGAGACCTACGGGATCATGGTCTACCAGGAGCAGGTGATGCAGACCGCGCAGATCCTGGGCGGTTACTCGCTCGGCGGCGCCGACCTGCTGCGGCGGGCCATGGGCAAGAAGAAGGCCGAGGAAATGGCTGAGCACCGCGAGAAGTTCCGCGCCGGTGCCTTGAAGACCCACGGCATTCCGCAGGAGAAGGCCGACGAGGTGTTCGACCTGATGGAGAAGTTCGCGGGCTACGGCTTCAACAAGTCGCACGCGGCCGCATACTCGCTGCTGGCCTACCACACGGCCTGGCTCAAGGTGCACTACACCGCCGAGTTCTTCTGCGCCAACATGACGGTGGAGATGGACGACACCGACAAGCTCAAGGTGTTGTTCGAGGACGCGCTGAAGATGGGCATGGCCTTCGAGCCGCCCGACGTGAACCGCGGCGTCCATCGCTTCGAACCCGTCAACGACAAGCTCATCCGCTACGGCCTGGGCGCCATCAAGGGCACCGGCCAGCAGGCCATCGAGGCGATCGTGGCCGCGCGCGAAGGCCGCGGCGAGGGGCCCAACGGCCACGAGAGCGGCCCGTTCCGCAGCCTGTTCGACTTCTGCCTGCGGGTCGACCGCACCCGCATCAACAAGCGCACGGTCGAAGCGCTCATCAAGGCCGGCGCGTTCGACGCGCTGCACCTGAACCGCGCCGAACTGCTGGCCTCGCTCGACATGGCGTTCGAGTACGCGGCCACCACCCAGGCCAACGCCCACCAGGGTGGCCTGTTCGACATGCTGGGTGGCCCCGACGGCGAGGCCGGCCACGGTTCCAGCCAGCACGAACCCGACCTGGTGGCCACGCTGCCCTGGGGCGTGAAGGAGCGCCTGACGCACGAGAAAAGCGCCATCGGCTTCTATTTCTCGGGCCACCTGTTCGACGAGGTCGAGCGCGAGGTGCGCCGATTCGCGCGCACCCGCCTGGTCGACGTGGTGGACAGCCGCGACCCGGTCATCCTGGCCGGCATCGTCACCGACTTCCGCGTCATCAACGGACAGCGCGGCAAGCTGGCGCTGTTCAAGCTCGACGACAAGACCGCGGTGCTCGAGGCCAGCGCCGACGAGAACCAGATCAACGCCCACCGCGCGGTGCTCAAGGACGACGAGCTCATCGTGGTGCAGGCGGTGGCCCAGCCCGACCGCTTCTCGGGCGGCCTGCGCCTGAAGATCCAGCAGGTCTGGGACCTCGCCACCGCGCGCTGCCGCTTCGGCAAGTACCTGCGCGTGGCGGTGAACGGCCATGCCCCGGCCATTGCCCAGCTGGTGCGCGAGTTTCCGCCCAAGCGCGAACACACCGAACAAGGCGACCTGGTGCGCGGCCTGCCGGTGCGCCTGGCACTGCAGCGCGCCGGCGCGCAGTGCGAACTGCAACTCGACGACCGCGCGCTGTTCTTCCCCACCGACGCCGCCCTGGCCAGCTGGATGGCCCAGGCGCACGAGCAGCGGGCCGAGATCGTGTTCGATTGACCTCTTGCGTCGCGGGCGGTTAGTATTACGTCCGTTATAACGGACGGATGCTGCCATGCACACCCTCAAGCTCACCCAGATCGGCAATTCCGTGGGCGTGATCCTGCCCAAGGAAGCGCTTGCCAAGTTGCGGCTGGATAAGGGTCAGACGGTGTTTCTCACCGAAACGCCCCAAGGCCTGGTGCTGACGCCCTACGACCCCGCGTTGGAAGAGCAGATCGAGGCGGGTCGCGCTTTCATGCGAGATTACCGCGACACCTTTCACCAGCTGGCCAAGTGAGCTGGCGCTGGATCGACAAGGGCGCGCTCATCCTGTTGCACGATGAAAGCCTTGCCGAGCACGGCGGGCGTGCCGGATTGCGCGATGCGGGGTTGTTGGAGTCTGCGCTGGGCAGGCCTGAAAACCTCGCGGCGTACGGTGACCCCGATGTGGCCGATCTTGCGGCAAGCTACGCCGTGGGACTGGCAAAGAACCATGCGTTCGTGGACGGCAACAAGCGCGCCGCCTTTCTGGCCATGGGATTGTTTCTGTACCTGAACGGTCGCCGATTGAACGCCACCCAAATCGATGCCACGCTCACCATGCTGGGTGTGGCTGCCGGCACCATCGCAGAACCAGAACTTGCCGACTGGATCCGGCGCAACAGCGCCCCACGCCGCTGATCAGTCGAGCGGCCGCAGGCCGATCACCATCGCCGACGGGACGCGGCCGTCGACATCGCGGGGCAGGGTGCCGGTGCGGTCGATGGCGCGCAGCACGGCTTCGTCCCAGGCGGGGTTGCCGCTGCTCTTGACCAGGCGACGGCCGGTGATGGTGCCGTCGGGTGCGGTGCGCACCTCGACCTCGGCGCGCGGGTTGCCCGGCGCCAGCTCGGTGAACACCACGTTGGGCTTGATGCGTGCGGCCACCTTGCCGGCGTAGCTGGGCGACGGCCCGCTGGACTGTTGCGCGGTGCCTGTGCTTTGCGGCCCGCCACTGGCGCCGGCCTGGCCCATCATGCGGGCCAGCTGTTCCTGGCGCAGCTGCTCCTGCACCTGCGCCTGGCGGCGCTGTTCGGCGGCCTTGCGGTCGGCTTCGCGCTTCTGCTCGGCCAGCCGCTCCTGGCGCTCTCGCTCGGCCTGCGCCTTCTTTTCGGCGGCTTCGCGTTCCCGCTCGCGCTGGCGCTGCTCGGCGGCTCGGCGCTCGGCTTCGCGCTCGCGGGCTTCGGCCTCGGCGCGGGCCTTGGCCTGCTGGGTGGCGATGTCGGCCTGGCTGGGCGCGGGCGCAGGGGCTGGCGGTGGCGGCGGTGGAGCCGGGCGCGGCGCGGGTGCAGGGGGCGGTGGAGGAGGTGGCGGCGGTGCCACGGCGCGCGGCGCCGCTTCTTGCGGCAGCCGCGACCAGATTTCGGCCTCGAACGACGGCGTGTCGGCGTCGTGCTTCCACGAGACGCCCCAGGTCAGCGCCGCGATCAGCAGCGCGTGCACCACCACCGCCTGACCGACCGGACCGGTCCAGCGGCCAGGCGGCGGCGGAGCGAGTTCGAGGTGGTCGGCGGTGGATCGCATGGCCGTGGGCGTGCTCAACGTCGGGTCAGCGGGTGGTCTGCACCGACAGGCCCACGCGTTGCACGCCGGCCTTCTGCAGCGTGTCCATCACGCGGACCACCGATTCGTAGCGCACGGTCTTGTCGGCGCTGATGATCACCGGCACGGTGGCCGGGTCGGTGCCTTCGGCGGCCTGCAATTCGCGCACGCGCGCGGCCAGGCCGGGCAGTGTCACCGGGCTGGCTTCGTTGCTGGCGCGGCCCTCGGCCACCCGAAGCTGGTCGTCCTTGTCGAGCAGCACCTGCACGAAGCGGTCGGGCTGGCGCTGGGCCTGACCCACGCTGGGCAAGGCGATCTGGCTGGGCGTGATGAGCGGGGCGGTGACCATGAAGATGATCAGCAGCACCAGCATGACGTCGATGAACGGGACCATGTTGATCTCGTTGATCGTGCGGCGGCCCCGGCCGCGGGAGGCGAGCTTGGCCATGGCGGGTGTGCGTCAGTAGGTGGAGGCGCTGCCGCCGCCGGTGCCGGGTGCCGGGTGCGCCCCGAGGTTGCGCTGCAGGATGTTGGAGAACTCTTCCATGAAGGTCTCCAGCCCGTTGGCCACGCGGTCGATGTCGTGCGCGAAGCGGTTGTAGGCCACCACCGCCGGGATGGCGGCGAACAGGCCGATGGCCGTGGCCACCAGGGCCTCGGCGATGCCGGGCGCCACCGTGGCCAGGGTGACCTGGGCCAGCGAGGCCAGGCCTGTGAACGCGTGCATGATGCCCCACACCGTGCCGAACAGGCCCACATACGGCGCCACCGAACCCACCGTGCCCAGGAACGACAGGTTGGCCTCGAGCACGTCGAGTTCGCGCTGGAAGCTGGCGCGCATGGCGCGGCGGGCCCCGTCGAGCAGGGCGCCGGGGTCGGCGATGCGGCGTTCGCGCAGCTTCTGGTACTCGCGCATGCCGCTGGCAAAAATGCGTTCCATGGGGCCGCCCTGGCGCGCGTTCTGCGCCGCGGCAGCGTAAAGCTCGTTGAGGTTGGTGCCCGACCAGAACTCGCGCTCGAAGTCGTCGTTCTTGTTCTTGACGCGCTTGAGCGTGCCCAGTTTGCGGAAGATGGCGGCCCAGCTCAGCAGCGACATGATCACGAGCAGCAGGACCACGGCCTGGACCACCCAGCTCGCGTTGAGCATGAGCTGGACGATGGAAAGTTCGGGTGTCATGGGGTCGAAGATCGCAATGGCGTGAAAAGGTTTCTGGACGGGGGCGTTTCAGGCCAGACCGAGCGCACCCAGCAACTCGGCGGGCATGCGGCGGGGCGACAGGGTCTGCGCATCGACCCAGCCGATGCGGATCGAACCTTCGCAGAGCAGTTCGCCCCCGGGCGCGTCGCGGCGCGCGGACTGCGCAATTGTCAGGGACGCACGGCCCGCTTCCGTCACGGCGGCGGTAACCAGAAGCAAATCGTCGAGCCGGGCCGGGCGGTGGTACTGCACCTGGGTGGCGCTGACCACGAACAGGCCGCCGGCGGTTTCGCGCAGCCGCTGCTGCTCGATGCCGCGGGCCCGAAGCCATTCGGTGCGCGCCCGCTCGAAGAACTTGAGGTAATTGGCATAGAACACGATGCCGCCGGCGTCGGTGTCTTCCCAGTACACCCGCACGCGCCATTCGAACGGGGTGGATACAGGCAGAGGCAGGGGCGGGGCATTCACAGGGCGGCCTCCAGCCGGGCGACCGCCTCCTGCAGGTGCTCCATCGAGCTGGCGGTGGAAAACCGCAGGTAGCGCCCCGGCTCGGCCTGCGCAAAGTCGCGGCCCGGGGTGGCGGCGATGCGGCAGCGGTTCATCATGTCGAAGGCCAGTGCCCAGCTGCCGCCGTGGTCGTCGTGCGTGGTGGACGGCGCAATGCCCCAGCGCTCGCACAGCGCGTTCACATCGGCCCACGCGTAGAAGGCACCGTCGGGCATCACCGGCACGGTCAGGCCCAGTCGGTTCAGTTCGGGAATGAAGTAGTCGCGCCGGGCCTGAAACGCGGCGCGGCGGCGTTCGTACTCGGCCAGGCTGTCGGGCTCGAAGCAGGCCAGCGCCGCGTGCTGGGCAATGGTGCTCGGGCAGATGAACAGGTTTTGTGCCAACCGCTCCACCGCCGGCACCAGCGCGGGCGGCAGCACGAGCCAGCCCAGGCGCCAGCCGGTCATGTTGAAGTACTTGCTGAAGCTGTTCACGCTCACCAGCGACTCGCCGAGGCCGTCGGGCAGCGACAGGGCGCTCTGGCCGAACGCGGTGTCGAAGCTCAGCCCGAGGTAGATCTCGTCGACCATCGTGATGCCGTCGCGCGAGCGCACCTCGGCCGCGATGCGTTGCAGCTCGCCGCGTTCGATCGACGTGCCGGTGGGGTTGGACGGCGACGCCAGCAGCACACCGCGGGTGCGATCGCCCCAGTGGGCCCGCACCTGATCGGCGCTGAGCTGGAAGCGTTGCCCGGGGCCACAGGGCACCATGACCGCACAGCCCTCCGCCGCCTGCACGAACTGGCGGTTGCACGGGTAGCTGGGGTCGGGCATGAGGATTTCGTCGCCGGCGTCGATGAGCGCCAGGCAGGCCAGCTGCAGCGCCGCAGATGCGCCGGCCGTGACCACGATGCGCGCCGGATCGACCTTCAGGCCCCAGCGCGTGTGGTACCAGTGCGCAATGGCTTCGCGAAGCGGTGTCAGGCCCAGGGCGTTGGTGTACTGGCTGCGGCCGTCGCGGATGGCGCGTTCGGCGGCCAGTTGCACCAGTGGCGGTGCGGTGAAGTCGGGTTCGCCGATGTTGAGCGTGATCATGGGCCGGTCATCGGCCCCGCCGCCATTGGCCGCCAGCCGCGCCGCGGCCTTGGCCAGCTCCATCACGTAGAACGGTTCGATGCGCTGGGCGCGCGCGGCGAGTCTCATCGCCGGCCGCTGCCCCGCGGCGAGGCCGCCACCTCGGCCGGTCGAAGTTGTTCGGCCAGCGGGTGCAACACGCCGTTGACGAACTTGTGGCCGTCGGTGCCCCCGAACGATTTGGCGAGTTCGATGCATTCGTTGAGCACCACCCGCCAGGGCACGTCCAGGCAGTGCTTGAACTCGTACGTGCCGATCCAGAGCACGCCGTGTTCGATGGGCGAGATCTCGACGATGGGACGGTCCAGCCGGGGTGCAATGAGCGCGTCGAGTTCGGCGGCCTGCTCGATGCAGCCGCGCACCAGCGCGTCGAAGTGCAGGCTGTCGCATTTGTGGAAGCCGGAGAGATCGCGCGTGAAGGCGTCGATGTCGTCCACCGGATTGCCGCCCACCAGATGCTGGTACAGAGCCTGCAACGCGAATTCGCGGGCGCGGGTTCGGGCCGATTTGTCGGAAGCCTTGCGTGGGGTCGGGGTGTCGCTCGAAGTCATGCTCAGCCGATCTGCTCCAGCACCAGCGCCATTTCGACCGCCACACGGGCGGCGTCGCGGCCCTTGTCGGTCTGGCGGGCCAGGGCCTGCGCCTCGTTCTCGGTGGTGAGGATGGCGTTGGCGATCGGGATCTGGTGGTCGAGCGCCACGCGGGTGACCGCGGCGCCGGACTCATTGGCCACCAGCTCGAAGTGGTAGGTCTCGCCGCGGATGATGCAGCCCAGCGCGATCAGCGCGTCGTATTCCTCGCGCTCGGCCATGGCCTGCAGGGCGACTGCCACCTCCAGCGCCCCGGGCACCTTCACGTGGGCAATGTGCTTTTCCTGCACGCCCAGCGCCAGCAGTTCGGCGTGGCAGGCCTGGAAGAGGGCGTCGGTGATGGGCTCGTTGAAGCGGGCCTGCACGATGCCGATGTGCAGGCGCTTGCCATCGAGCGCGCCTGCGGAGCCTTTGTCTGCACCAAACATGGTGTGTTCCGTTTCCCTGAGGTTCAGTCTTTGCGGCCGATGTAGCCGGTGATTTCGAGGCCGTAGCCCTGCATGCTGGGCATGCGGCGCGGGTTGCCCATGAGCTCCATGCGGCCGACGCCGCATTCGCGCAGGATCTGGGCACCGACGCCGTAGGTGCGCAGGTCCATGCGGCCGCGCTCGGGCGCCTGGGCCGACCGGGCCGTGCCTTCGAACTGCGCCAGCAACTGGTCGGCGGATTCACCGCAGTTGAGCAGCACCGCCACACCCTGGCCGCGCTGGGCGATGAAGCGCAGGCTTTGTTCCAGGCTCCAGCTGTGCATGGAGCGACCCACCTCGAGCGCGTCGAGCACCGACAGGGGTTCGTGCACGCGCACCGGCACCACGTCGTTGGCGCCCCAGGTGCCCTTGACGAGCGCCAGGTGCAGCGCGCCGCTGGGCTGGTCGCGGAAGGCGTGCGCGGTGAAGGCGCCGAAGGCGGTGTCGAGCGGGCGCGAACCGAGCTTCTGCACCAGGCTTTCGGTGCGGCTGCGGTATTCGATGAGGTCGGCAATGGTGCCGATCTTCAGGCCGTGCTCGGCCGCGAACAGCTGAAGGTCGGGCAGCCGGGCCATGGTGCCGTCGTCCTTCATGATCTCGCAGATGACCGACGCGGGCGTGCAACCGGCCATGGCGGCCAGGTCGCAGCCGGCTTCGGTGTGGCCGGCGCGCATGAGCACGCCGCCCTCGACCGCCTGCAGCGGGAAGATGTGGCCGGGTTGCACCAGGTCGGCGGCGCGGGCGTTCGGGGCCACGGCCACCTGAACGGTGCGGGCGCGGTCGGCGGCCGAAATGCCGGTGGTCACGCCCTCGGCGGCCTCGATGGACACCGTGAAGGCCGTGCCCATCTTGGTGCCGTTGCGCGGCACCATGGGCGGCAGGCTCAGGCGTTCGCAGCGCTCTTTGGTGAGGGTCAGGCAGATCAGGCCGCGGCCGAACCGGGCCATGAAGTTGATCGCCTCGGGCGTCACGTGGTCGGCCGCCAGCACCAGGTCGCCTTCGTTTTCGCGGTCTTCCTCATCGACCAGGATCACCATGCGGCCGGCGCGGATGTCGGCCACGATGGACTCGACCGGGGAGATGGACACGGGGGCCACGGTGGCCATGGATTCGGGTGCGTTCATGCGGCCTCCTGGGATGTGGCGGTCTGGCTCGAGAGCATGCGCTCGACGTAGCGGGCCACGGTGTCGATTTCGAGGTTCACGGCGCTGCCGGCGACCAGGTCGCCCAGCGTGGTGTTCTGCACCGTGTGCGGAATGAGGTTGATGCTGAACTCGCAGCCGCCTGGCTGGTCGCTCACGCGGTTGACGGTCAGGCTCACGCCGTTGACGGTGATGGAGCCTTTGTACGCCAGGTACTTGCCCAGCTCGGCCGGGGCCCGCACGCAGAGTTCCCAGCTTTCGCCCACCGGCTCGAACCGGGTCACGGTGCCCATGCCATCGACATGGCCCGAGACGATGTGCCCGCCGAGCCGGTCGTGGGCGCGCAGGGCTTTTTCGAGGTTCACCCGCCGCCCGACCTCGCCAAGGCCTGTGGTGCGGGCGAGGGATTCGGCCGAAATGTCGATGGTGAACCGCCGGGAAGCGGGGTCCAGCGTGGTCACGGTCATGCAGGCGCCATTCAGGGCGATGCTGTCGCCCAGCCCGACGTCGTCAAGGTACCCGGGCGGGGCCTCGATGGACAGGCGCCGCCCGTGTTGCAAAGAACTGCCCAGCGCATGGGTGTCGGCGATACGCCCCACGCCGGTGATGATGCCGGTGAACATGGGCGTATTTTCGCAGGGTTTCGGTCGGCTCCGCCGGCGGGGCGGACGCAGGCCCGAAGACCCTGGGGAATCACCCCCCTTTGAAGCACTGCGCCAGGGTGGCGCCCCCGAGTGCACCGATCTGGCGCCGGGCGCCGGTGTGGGTGAGTTCGAGATCGCCGCAACGATCGCCTTCCATGCCGCCGGTGCGCACCGCGCGCAGGGTGTAGGTGTGGGCGGTGGTGATCGCTGCCACCGCGGCGTTGCCTTCCATCAGGACGATGCGATAGGCCACTGCACCTTCCGCCGGACTCTGCCCGAGCGTGGCCGGTAGGACCGCACCCACGTGGGTGTCCATGCTGCTGTAGCGTCGGCGCAGGAACTGGCTGGCTTCTTCGAGTGCCCGCTGCGCATCGGCGCGGCGCCCGGCGCGCACGTGTTCGGCATAGCTCGGGTAGGCCAGGGTGGCCAGGATGGCGATGATCGCGCAGGTGATCATGACCTCGATCAGGGTGAAGCCCTGGGCGCGCCGCGCGCCTGCCTGCCCGCGCTTCACTGCGGCACCCGGGTCAGTTGGTATTGCTGGCGGCTCCAGGGGCGCGTGTTGGGCGGGCACTGCACACCGACCGTGAACGGGTTGAGTGCCGTACCATGCACGTTGGCGCTGGCGGCCACGCAGCCGGGCTGCCCCGAAGGGACCAGCGGGTTGCCGGTGCTTGGGTTGCTGGTTGGCGCGGGCGTGCTCTGGCTGTCCGGACTCTGCAGCAACTGCAGCCCGATGCCGCGAGAAAAGCCGCCATCGCTCACGAACACCATCGCCACGTCGTTCAGCTTGCCATCGCCATCGGTGTCGAAAGCCGGTTTGCCGGCGCCGTCGAGCGCGTTCAGCACATAAAGGTAGTTCGGCGGCAACCCTGCCATGGCGCAGCTCTCGGGCGCGTTGCCGTCGGCGCTGCCGATCACCGTGGTGTTGATGATGACGCTCGAACCCAGGTTGTGGATCGGGTCGAGCGCGCGCTCGCCGGCCAGGGTGTGACCCAGCGCCAGGGTCCAGCCGCGGTGCTTCTTCCAGTCGATCTGGTTCTTCGACAGCGAGAAGTACTCATGACCCCCCACCACCGCCTCGGATCTGACGATCGTCTGAACCAGCAGATCGTCTTCCTTGACGGTGCTGAATCCCGGTGCCGGCGTTCCGTCGCGGCCGGTCGGGTCCCAGATGCCGTGGATGCGCTCGCGGTGCACCGTGTCCGCCAGATCGGCGTCTTCAAGCACCATGCCCGTGGCGAACACCACGACGTACCCGCCAGAAGGGTGGGCCTGCCAGGTTGGCGCGCCGTAAATGGGGCGCCCGTTGGCGGTGCGGAACAGGGGGCGGTCATAGGCCACGTGCCACGCCGACGGCAGCCCGCGCAGGTTGAACCGCCACAGGTTGCCGTTGGCGTCGCCGGCATAGGCGGCCACGATGCGTTGGCGCGCGTCGTGCACCAGCTTGACGCCGCTGAGGCCTCGACCGGCCGGGTAGCCGTCCGGCAGCGGAATGTTGCGAATCACGGCGCCCGTCGCGGCATTGAGCACCACCAGGCCCGCCTTGGCGCCGTTGGCCTGGGGCTCTCATCGGGACGCACCACGACGGGTGGCGTTGTCTTGAACCCCGCCAGCGTGGTGCCCCACAGCCCGTAGGAGTACTGGGCCTGAGTCTGGTTGCTCACGAAGACCGTGTCGCCCTTCACCGGAAGCGGTTGCCCCGAGGCGTCCACCCGCGGCAGGTAGGTGATGCGCGGGTTGTAGTAGAGCGGGTTCACTTCGGGCGAACGCATGGCCCGCCAGAAGCCGCCCCTGTTGTCGGACACGGTGATGTGGTAGTCGTCGGGTATCGGGCTCGCCATGGACCCCGAGTTGTCCAACGTGATCATTAGGTTGGGTTTCGCGCCGGTGGCGTTGACCAGCAAAGGGCGCTGAGCCAGCTGGCCCTGGGCGCTGGTGGCCAGCAGGGCACCCGTGCTGGCCGCGAGCAGCCCCCGCGTCAGCGTGTTCAGAGACCTGTTCACGAAAGAGCTGTGTTCATTCATATCCGTCTCCGGTGGAGGTCAGCACGGGCACATCGGGCGAGATGACGGCCTGAAGCCAGACCTCGCTGCCGGCGTTGCCCACCAATCGGCCGGTGGCGGCGTCGATTTCAGCGCCGGCGGACAGCCCGCGCGCGGTGATGAGGTAGCGGTTGTTGGTCATGGCTTCAGCCATGCAGGTCGGGTGGGCCGCGGTGCTGAGCGCGGCGCTGGCGCCCGATTCCTGGATCGGCACTTCGATCACCAGGTTGCTGCCCGGGCGCCAGTTGGCCAGGACGGCCCACTTGCCACCCGGGGCGTTCGCGTCGGCCAGTTCAGGCGCCGTGACCACCCTGGCTTTGGTGGTGACGTCGTGGAGGGCGCCGCCGTCGACGGCATCGATCACCACGGCTTCGCAGTAGCTCAGCGCGCTTTGCGCCGCGAGTTGCGCCACCTGGGCCAAGCGGCTGTTGTTGGTGATCTCTTCGACGTTTGCGCTGCGGCGGGCGGCCACCATGCCGGCAAACGCGATGACGACAAGAAGGATCAGCACGACGGCGAGTGCCACACCGCGCTGTGGCGCTGCGGGGTGTGGAGGGCGGGCGGCCGGGCGGTGCGCGGGGTCGGGCGTGGCCATCAGTTGCTCAGGTGGGCGTAGGGGTTCTGGGCGGGGATGTTTGCGCTGTCGAACGGTTTGGGGCGCGCGGGCCGAACGTTGGGCAGTGGCACCAGCGCCCGGTAGGCACGGCGCAACCGGCCGTCCTGGGCGGATTGCACGTTGCCTTCACAGTCCACGTGTCGGGTGAGCTCGGCCATCGACAGCCCGTTGGCCGACACCGGCCGCGCAGAGCGCACGATCAGGCAGATGTCCACCGCCGCCACGCGGGTCCAGGCAGCAGCGTCGGCGAGGTCGGAGGCGTCGACCACCGCGGTCACCTGGTGCGGCGCGCGTTCGCCCGGCTGGGTGGCCCGCGTGATGGCGTAGCGCAGGTGCAGCGTTTCCACGTTGGGCACCAGGGCCGCCCGGTCGCTGAACCCCACCCCGGTGCCGCCTCTGCAATACAGCGATGGTTCTCCGTTCGCGTCCTGTGCAATGAAGAATCGGTTGTCGGCGGTGTGCGAACCGGCGACGGCCACGATGGTGTTGTTGCTGCAGTTGCCGGGCAGATCGGGCGGAGCGTTCTGCTTGATCGACTGACTGTTGAGCAGGGTGGCCTGGTGGCCGACCACGATGGCATCGTTGCGCGGGCCGCCGGCCTTGCAGGCACCTGCACCAAAGGCCGCGTCGGTGTCTGCCAGGCCCCTTTGGCAGCCCCACACCGGCAGGCCCACGTACACGCGTTTGCCCGCGGCGTTGCGCTCGGAATAGCCGGCGATGGCCAGCTGGCTGCGGAGCAGCTCGAGCGCCAGCGCACCTTCTTCGTTCATCCGGGACTCGATGGCCCCGAACCGCGTGCCCGATGCGGTCTGCAGGTAGAGGTGGGTGCCGACCGCCACAAGGAACATGCCCAGCACCATGGCCACCATCAGTTCGATCAGGGTGAGGCCACGCTGGGGCGCGGCACGGAGCCGCCGGATCGGCCTCACAGGCCCACCCTGAAGTGCATGCAGGCGCGACCGTCCCGGTCGGATTCGCTCAGGTCGACCGGGCATTGGTGCGCGGCAGCCTCCGCCAGGTTGTCGGCCGTGTCGGCGGCCGTGTCGCGCCACACCAGCCACACGTCGAGTTCGCGGGCGGTTTCCAGGGGGCGGGACGTGACCTGCACGGTGGCGTCGGGCAGCGTGCCCGCCACCAGGGTGAGAAACAGCCACTGGTCGGCGCCGGCCATGGCGGCCGCCGCGGTGGGGTCGTCGGCATCGGCGTCGGTCACTGGCTCGGAGGAGGCCGGTGCGGTGTCGATGTCGATGTCGTACAGGCCGAGGTCGTAGCCGTACACGTTGAGGCGGGCTCGCTCGGCGTAGTACTGCGCCAGTGACATGCCCACCAGCCTGACCTGCGCCGATTTCTGGTGCAGCAGCGCCATCGAGCTCAGCCGCACCATGGCGAGCAAGCCAAAGCTCATGATCAGCAGGGCAACCAGGACTTCGACGAGGCCGGCGCCGCGCTGTCGGTGCCGCCGGTGCCGGTGCGACTCATTTGACGGAGCTGACATGGATGCGCCCGATGTTGTTGATCACCACGTCCTGCTGCTTGCTGTCGGCGCCTGTGGTCTGCACGTTGATGGTGGCGGACATTCCGTTGAGGGTGCCGTTCGGTCGAAAGCGGATGTGGTGCTTGACGCTGCTGGACAGACCCATCGCCGCAATGCCTGCCTGTGGCCCGCGCTGGGCGATCACGGTGTCGCCATTGCCGAGGGCGTCGTCGCTGTCGGCGTCGATGAAGACCAGCCAGCCCTGCGTCCAGGTTTCCTCGCCGCTGCACTGACCGCCGTCTTGCGCGCACACCACCACGTGCCGTGAGGTGCGGGTGGCGTTGCTGCGCGCCAGCCGCAGATCGCCCGACAGGGTGTTCACCGCCGCCTCAAGGCGCCATTGGCGCAAGAGGCCGGTGAACGAGGGAATGCCCGCAGCCAGAAGGACAGCGAGCACGCTCAGCGTGACCATGAGTTCGATCAGCGTGAACCCGGCGGCGCGTTGCGGAGCACGGCCGAAAAAGAAATCCAGAGGGGGTTGCATGACCAGCGCATGGTCTGCAGGCAGTGGTTGTGCCGGCTGCTGGACGGGTCCAGCGGCGACCGGAACCGACGAATACCAAAGACCTACTTTGTTTGCAGTAGATCGGTCGCTGAAACCGTTGCGCCGGCACCGAGGAATGCATCACGCCCGTCCACGACGGCGGTGATCCGAAGGTCGTCGCCAACGCCCTTGACCTCGCGCCACCGCAGAGGCACCTTGTCGGCCAGGGATTGCAGCGGGCCGAACGGGGCCATGCCGCCGCCCTGACCCAGCAGCGCGGGGGCCAGGTACACCAGCAGCTCGTCAACCTGGCCTTCGCGCAGCAGGGACGCGTTGAGCCGGGCGCCGGCTTCGACGTGGATTTCGTTCACTTCGCGCCGGGCCAGTTCATGCATCAGGGCCTCGAGGTCGACCTTGCCGCCGGGCCCGGGCAGATCGATGGTGTCGGCGCCGCGCGCCTGCAATGCCGACACCCGACCGGCGTCGGCCCCGGCGTGGGCAAACCACACCATCCGGCGACCCGGTGCCGCCGGTGGCTCGAACAGCCGGGCGTGTGGCGGGGTGTCGAGCCGGCTGTCGATCACCACCAGGTGGGGCTGCCGCTCCAGGCCGGCCACGCGGGCGTCGAGTCTGGGGTTGTCCTGCAGCACGGTGCCTGCGCCCGTGAGCACGGCGCACGCGCGCGCGCGCCAGGTGTGGCCATCGGCGCGGGCGGCCTCGCCGGTGATCCACTGGCTTTGTCCGTGGGGCAGGGCGGTGATGCCGTCGAGGGACGCGGCGATCTTCATGCGCACCCACGGACGTCCGCGCACCATGCGGCTGAAGAAGCCGATGTTGAGTTCGCGCGCGGCCACGGACAACGGGTCTGCGCCGGGCAGCAGGTCGACCGCCACGCCGGCATCGCGCAGCCGCTGTGCACCCCGCCCGGCCACCTTCGGGTTCGGGTCGAGGGTGGCGATCACGACCCGGCTCACGCGGGCCGCCACCAGGGCGTCGCAGCAGGGCGGCGTGCGCCCGTGGTGGGAGCAGGGCTCCAGCGTCACGAAGGCGGTGGCCCCCTCGGTGGCGTGGCCGTTGGCCTGGGCATCGCGCAAGGCCATCACTTCGGCATGGGGGCCGCCCACCTGTTGCGTGTGGCCCTGGCCAATGAGGGTGCCGTCGGCGCGCACCAGCACGCACCCCACCCGCGGGTTCGGGTTGCTCAGGGTCAGGGCTTGTCCGGCCAGCGCCAGGGCGCGCTGCATCAGGGCGCGGTCATCCATGGCGGTGGGTCAGCGTTTGACCTCGTCGACCAGCGCGCGGAATTCGTCGATGTCCTCGAAGCTGCGGTACACGCTGGCAAAGCGCACGTAGGCCACCTTGTCGAGCTTCTTCAGTTCGCGCATCACCATTTCGCCGATGCGGTTGGCCGGCACTTCGCGCGCGCCCAGGTTCAGCAGCTTTTCCTCGATGCGTTCGATGGCGGCGTCGACCTGTTCGGTGCTGACGGGCCGCTTGCGGAGCGCGAGTGTGATGGATGCGCGCAGCTTTTCGGGCTCGAAGTCGACCCGGCGACCGTCTTTCTTGACGACCGTCGGGTAGCTGACCTCGGGCCGCTCATAGGTGGTGAAGCGCTTGTCGCAGTGGGCGCAGCGGCGGCGGCGGCGGATGAAGTCGGCCTCTTCGGACACACGGGTCTCGACGACCTGGGTCTCGAGGTGTCCGCAAAAGGGGCATCGCATGGCCGCCGCTTCCTGCGCTCAGCCGTAGACCGGGAAGCGCGCGGTCAGGGCGTTGACCTTGGCGCGCACGGCGGCGATGTTGGCCTCGTCGCGCGGGTTGTCCAGCACGTCGGCGATCAGGTTGGCCGTCAGGCGCGCTTCGTCGTCCTTGAAGCCGCGGGTGGTCATGGCCGGCGTGCCGATGCGCACGCCGCTGGTGACCATCGGCTTTTCGGGGTCGTTCGGAATGGCGTTCTTGTTGATGGTCATGTGGGCCTGGCCCAGCACGGCCTCGGCTTCTTTGCCGGTGATGCCCTTGGCGCGCAGGTCGACCAGCATGACGTGGCTTTCGGTGCGACCGCTGACGATGCGCAGACCGCGCTGGGTGAGCGTCTCGGCCACGATCTGGGCGTTGCGCACCACCTGCTTCTGGTAGTCCTTGAAGCCGGGTTCGAGCGCTTCCTTGAAGGCCACTGCCTTGGCGGCGATCACGTGCATGAGCGGGCCGCCCTGCAGGCCGGGGAAGATGGCACTGTTGATCGCCTTCTCGTGCTGGGCCTTCATCAGGATGATGCCGCCGCGCGGGCCGCGCAGGCTCTTGTGGGTGGTGGAGGTGACCACGTCGGCGTGTGGCACCGGGTTCGGGTACACGCCGGCGGCAATCAGGCCGGCGTAGTGGGCCATGTCGACCATGAAGATCGCGCCGACGTCTCTGGCCACCTTGGCAAAGCGCGCGAAGTCGATGTGCAGGCTGTAAGCGGACGCGCCGGCGATGATGAGCTTGGGCCGGGCCTCGTGGGCCTTCTTCTCCATCGCGTCGTAGTCGATCTCTTCCTTGGCGTTCAGGCCGTACGACACGACGTTGAACCACTTGCCGCTGATGTTGAGCGCCATGCCGTGCGTGAGGTGACCGCCTTCGGCCAGGCTCATGCCCATGATGGTGTCGCCGGGCTTGAGGAAGGCCAGGAACACGCCTTCGTTGGCCGAAGCGCCGCAGTGCGGCTGCACGTTGGCGGCGTCGGCACCGAAGAGCTGCTTGACGCGGTCGATGGCCAGTTGCTCGGCCACGTCCACATGCTCGCAGCCACCGTAGTAGCGGCGGCCCGGGTAGCCCTCGGCGTATTTGTTGGTGAGCTGCGTGCCCTGCGCGGCCATGACCGCGGGGGAGGCGTAGTTCTCGCTGGCGATCAGCTCGATGTGGTGTTCCTGGCGCGCGTTTTCGGCCTGGATGGCGGCGAACAGCTCGGGGTCGGTCTGTTCGATGAGGATGCGGCGGTCGTACATGGCAGTCCTTGGAGACGTGGAACCTTGCGAATGGCAAGGGCTGCCCAGGCGAACGGCTGAACGCCCGGCCTTGCGGCGCGGGCGGCCCGCTTCCCAGTGGTTGTCCCGGGCCGGTCGCCTGTCGGCGGGTCCGGGGGTCCACGTCAGCGACCGACCCGTTGCGGGTGGTCGCCTATCGCCAGTCGCGGAGCGCCGCTAGTTTAGCCCAGCGGCCCGACGAAGGCGGGCTCAGGACGGCATGGCCGTGGTGGGCGCGGGGCGGGCTTCGGCCTCCACCTCGGCCTCGGGGGCCGGCGCCGTCACGGGGATGGCCTGCGGGGGCGGCGGCACGTAGCGCTGCATCGGCTTGCCCAGCGCCACGCTCTTGATGCGCAGGTGCTCGGCCATCACCCGCTCGATGTACCAGCTGCCGTCGGTGGTGACCGCGCCCACGTAAAGCCGCAGACCGCCCTCGATGGAGCCGGAGCGGCGGACCGCGTCCTGCAACACCTTGGCGCCCACGCGCAGGTTCGACAGCGGGTCGAAGGCGGCGAGTTCACCGCCGAAATCCTCGTACTTGTCGGTGTGCACGCGCGTCATCACCTGCATCAGGCCCTGTGCACCCACCGGGCTCTGGGCGAACGGGTTGAAGCGCGACTCGATGGCCATGACGGCCAGCAGCAGCGTCGGGTCGATGTCGATCCGCTCGCCGATGGCGTACGCCTCGGTGACCAGCGCGGCCAGCGGCTCGGGCGCCACACGGTACTTGCGGCTGAGCCACTGCGTCACCTTGGCCTGCTGCTCGGTCAGGTCGCGCAGGCTGGCCACCGTCACGCGCTCGACGGCGGTCGGCTCGACGTCGACCTCGCGTTCGACGATCTGCTGCGTTTCCTGGCGCTCGAGCAGCCAGCTCAGCAGCCGCTCTTCGGCGGTGGTGCGCAGGTCGGCGCGCATGCCGAACACCAGCAGCGTGACCGCGGCCACGGTGCCGAGCAGCGCCAGCCCGTTCTGCGTGGTGTGAATGAAACCCTGATACACATCGCGAGCGGCGGTGGTCAGGGACGAAGCCAGGGCACTTGAAGTGCTCTTCTGCGGCGTCGGCGAGTTGGTCCTCATGGATCGCTCCTTGCTGGTCGGCGTGGCCGCTGTCTGCGGCAGGCGCCGGTCGTTGGGGTCGCCATCGACCCGCACCGGATGGTGGGTGGGTCGAGTTAGCCCTTGCGGGCAGCGTCGGGGTTTACCCTCGCGTGGGCAAAAGTCGGCGGATGGTAGGGGGCTGTTAATAACAAGTCAATGTTTTGAACTGTGATCAAACGAATAATTAGTTATTTGCAGCGCGGGCCGATCGTGACGGTTTTCATCTCTCCCGTCGCAGCCCCAATGCTGGCGCGGGGTTGCGATCGACCGCGCCTTGATGACCGCTTGTCGCCTGACGGCCTCCTTTCACGCCTCGAAACGCCTTTTTGACGCCCCGGCATGGGTCTTTGACACGCGATTGAAAACTTCCATGGGCAGCCGCCGTGTGGTGCTTGATCCCCCGGCGGGGTGGGCGTAGCCTTGCGCTGCGGGTCCTCAAGATCCGCATGTGCCGACAGGGCGGCGATCCGCCAGTTGGCCACCCCACGGAAGCAATCTCTTGCTTCCAGGTTGGTGGGACATCAAACTCCCGCCGCCAAACCCGACGGCAAGCGCATGTTGCCCGCCGTCAACCCCGGTCAGGTTCGCCCTGCCGGGGTTTCTTGTTTCTGGGGTTGTCATCGGTGCTCGGTCTGGCTTGCGCCAAACTCGGGGCATGGACGCAGCCCCCGCCCACCGGCTCCCCACCCCCGATTCCTCGCGCCGTTGGCTGCGCCGCGCCGCCTGGGCGCTGGGCGGGTTGCTGGTGCTCTGGCTCGTCAGCTGGCTGGCCCTGCCGCCCTTGCTGAAGTGGCAGCTGCAGAAGCAGGGCACCGCGGCCCTGGGTCGGACGGTGACGGTGGAACGCGTGGTGTTCAGGCCGTGGTCGCTCGAACTGGAGTTGCAGGGCCTCGCGGTGGCCAACGCCGCGGGCAGCGCGCCCCAGTTCTCGCTGCAGCGCCTCTATATGAACAGCGAGTTGCAGTCGCTGCTGCGGTTGGCGCCGGTGCTGGATGCGCTGAGGCTGGAGTCGCCGCGCCTGAACCTGCGCCACCTGGGTGACGGCCGCACCGACATCGACGACATCCTGCAGCGCCTGCGCGGCCAGCCCGACACCTCGGGGGAGCCGTCTTCGCCCGCGCGTTTTGCACTCTTCAACATCGAGCTGCTCGATGGCGAAGCGACCCTGGTGGACGAGCCCGTCGACACCACCCACCGCCTGCAGGGTGTTGAGCTGGCGGTGCCTTTCCTCAGCAACCTCGGCTCGCGCCGCGACGTGGTGACCGAGCCCCGGCTGGCCTTCAGCCTGAACGGCAGCGCTTTCGACTCCCGGGCCTCGACCACCCCGTTTGCCAGCCACCGGCGCACCGAGGTGCGGTTGCAGATTCCCGAGCTCGATGTGCAGCCTTACCTCGCCTACTGGCCTCGCGAGTGGCCGGTTCGCCCCGTGACGGCGCGCCTGCACGTCGACCTGTCCATCGACTTCGAGCAGGAGGCCTCGTCCCCCACCCTCGCACTGTCGGGCACGGTGGGGCTGTCGGGAGTTCGATGGCAGCAGGGCGATCTGCCCCTGCTGGCCTGGCGCCGGCTGGACGTGAACCTTCGCCGCCTCGAACCGCTGAACCAGCGCGTGGAACTGGCCCGTGTGAACCTGGATGGCCCCGAGATTCACCTGCGCCGCGAAGCCGACGGCGTGCTCGGCCTGCAGCGCATCGTCGCCCGCTGGGCGGCGCTCGTGCCGCCGGAGCCCGCCGGCGCAACGGCGGGGCGCGCCGAGCCCGCGCCGTGGACCGCTGCCGTGGACGAGATCGCCATCGGCGACGGCGCCCTGCGGTGGCGCGACGAATCGCTGGCGCCCGCGGTGGAGCGCACGCTCGACGGCTTGACCCTGAACGCCCGCGCCATCACGTGGCCCATGACCGCACCCGCGCCCTTCGAGGGCAGCGCCCGCCTGGGCGATGCTTCCCTTTCGCTGAGCGGGGCGGCCACCGACCGGCAGGCCGATGCGCGGGTGGTGCTGGGCGGCCTGCAGCTCGCGCAGGCCGCTCCCTACCTGGCCACCCAACTCACTCCAGCGCTGGACGGCCAGCTGGAGGCCGAGGCCGTGCTGGCCTGGCGGGCCCCGCAGGGCGCCGAGGCAGCCGCCCTGACCGTTGGCGTGTCCCGGCTGGCGCTGGCCGGTCTTCGGCTGGGCCCGGCGCGCAGCCCGCTGGCCCGCCTCGAACGGCTCACCGTCGGTGATGCGCAGCTGGATCTGACGGCCCGCCAGGTCACGGTGGCGTCGGTCGAACTCGATGCGCCCGACCTGAGCGTGCGGCGCAGTTCGGATGGCCGATGGATGTTCGAGGACTGGCTGCGGACCCGGCCCGCCGCCTCGCCACCGCCCGCCACGCCCGAAGCGGCGACCCCGTGGGGCCTGACCCTGGCCGATGTGCGACTGCAAGGTGGCCGGGTGCGGTTTCTGGACGAACTGCCGCCCGGTGGCGTGGCCCTGCTGGTCAGCGGGCTGGGCCTGCGCGTGCAGAACCTGCAGCCGCTGGCCGCGCAGCCCCCGGAGGCGGCGCTGCAGCTCCAGGCCCGGGTCAGCGACCAGGATCGCAACCGCGAACAGGCGTCGACCGAGCCTGGCCGTGTGGCCCTTCAAGGAACGCTCCGGCTGCCCGGGCGCGAAGCCGGCCTGCGGCTGCGCACCGGTCTGCGGATCGAGCGACTGCCCCTGCACGCGCTCGCACCCTACGTGGCCGACCGGCTCAACCTGGAGCTGCTGCGCGCGGACGCCAGCGTTCGCGGCGACCTGGCGCTGGCGCTGACCGACGCCGGACCGGCCGTTGAACTGGCGGCCGATGCGGCCCTGGAGGATGTTCGCGCCCACACCCTGGCGCCCGGCGAGGAACTGCTGAGCTGGACCAGCCTGCAGCTGCGCGGGCTGCGCGTGGGGCTGGCGCCCGGGCGGGCCACCACCGTGCAGGTGGGCGAAACGGTGCTCAGCGACTACTTTGCCCGGATCGTGATCGACGAACAGGGTCGCATCAACCTGCAAGGCCTTGTGAAGCCGGCGCCCGACAACGGCGGCACGACCCCCGCCGCCCCTGACGCCACGGCCAGCGCCGCACCGGCGCCCGACATTCGCGTCGGGCCGGTCAGTCTGGTGAATGGCCGGGTGTTGTTCTCCGACCGGTTCATCCGCCCCAACTACACCGCCAACCTGAGCGATCTCACCGGCTCGCTGAGCAGCTTCAGCAGCGCAGCGCCCGAGGCGGGTCAGCCGCCGGCCCTGGCCGACCTGTCGCTCAAGGGTCGGGCCGAGGGCACGGCGCAACTCGACATCAGTGGAAAGATCAATCCGCTGGCCACACCGCTCTCGCTGGACATCAAGGGCCAGGTGCGCGACCTCGAACTGCCGCCGCTGTCACCCTACAGCGCGAAGTACGCGGGGTATGGCATCGAGCGCGGCAAGCTCAGCGTGGACGTGCGTTACCGCATCGATCCGGGTGGTCAGCTCGAGGCCAGCAACCAGATCGTGCTCAACCAGCTGGCGTTCGGCGAGCGGGTCGAGGGGAGTTCGGCCAACCTGCCGGTGAAGCTGGCGGTGGCCCTGCTGGCCGACCGCAACGGCGTGATCGACATCAACCTGCCGGTCAGCGGCTCGATCAACGACCCGCAGTTCCGGCTGGCGCCCATCATCGTGCGCCTGATCGTCAACCTGATCGGCAAGGCCATCACCGCGCCGTTCTCCTTGATGGCCAGCGCCTTCGGTGGGGGTGGCGCGGACGCGAGCCAGATCGCCTTCGAGCCTGGCCGTGCCGAGCTGGATGCCCAGGACCGCCAGCAGCTCGAGGCCGTGGCCAAGGCGCTCGACAACCGCCCGGCGCTGCAATTGACCATCGTCGGTCAGGCCGACCTCGACGCCGAGCGCGCCGGCTGGCAGCGCGCCCGCCTTGACGGCCTGTTGCTGGCCGAAAAACGCCGCCGGCTGGCCCGTGCCGGCGCCGCCATGCCGGCCGAGGTGACCGTGCGGCCCGAGGAGCGCATCGAATTGCTGCGCGAGGTGTACCGGCGCGCCGACATTCCCAAGCCACGCAACCTGATCGGCATCGCCAGGGACATCCCGCCGCCGGAGATGGAAGCCCTGTTGCTGGCCGCCCAGGTGCCCGGCGAGCAGGCGATGCGGGACCTCGCGGTGGCGCGGGCCGTGGCGGTGAAGGACCACCTGCTGGCGCAGAAGCTGGGGGAGGACCGGGTGTTCCTGGGTGCGCCCAAGGCCACGGCGGGCGGGCAGGGCGCCAGGCCCCAGGCGGAACTGCAATTGGCTCCTCGCTGAGCCCGCGCCACCGGGTGCCGGGCCGCCCGCAGGACGATCGAGGGCGGGTGGCCGAGCAGGTGCGCGCGGCTCGGGCGACAATACGCGCTTTTCCCGCGCAACCTGCGCGCCCACGGTCGTTGCCGACCGCCGCTGCCCCACCACATGTCGCTGTTTTCCCTGCGCCAGAAACCCACCGCCGATTCCACCGTGAACACGCCGTCTGCCCCCAAGCCCGCCACCGCCCACCCACTGGATGCGCTCACCGGCGGCGTCTTCTCGGCCGCCACCTCGGGCGACCGCAGCGCGCGCCTGCGCGATTGGCTGGCCACCGATCCCTCGCCCGACCAACTCGCCGAGGTCTACAAGGACCTGAGCCAGCGCGACCGTGGTGCCGCCAAGCCGCTGAAGGAAAAGCTCGACGAGCTGAAGCGGCTGAAGGCGCAGGAAAACGCAGCCGCTGAATGGAGCACCAAAGCCGAGGCGTTGCTGGGCGCCGGCCGGCTGAACCTGGCCGATGCCCTGGCGTGGCAGCGCGACGCCGCCCGTGCCGGCGCCCCGCTGTCGCGCGAGCCGCTGGCCACGCTGCGCCAGCAACTGGCCGAACGCATCAAGTCCATTGAAGACCTGCAGCATGCGGTGCAGGTGGAACGTGAAGCGGCGGTGCTGATTGCCCAGCGCATCGAGGTGCTGTCCACCAAACCCTGGCGTGAGGCTCAGCAGGTGACCGAGTCCCTGCGCGGCGACGTGGCCCTGTGGCAGAAGCAGGTGCAGGGCCTCATGCAGGACCCGCAGTGGGCGAGCGTGGAACCCAAGTTCCCACCCATGCTCGACGCATCGCGCCAGCAGCTGCAGCTGGTGTGGGACGCCTTCGAGGCGGCGCTGGCCCAGGCGGTGGCCGCTGCGGCCGATCCGGCCGCGCCCCTGCCCGCGGTGCCGGTGTGGGCCGACGAACTGCGCGTGGCCCGTGGTGAGGCCGTGGCCACGGCCGACACCGCTGGCCCCGACGCCGCCGCCCAGGCCGAGCGCCGCGAGCGAGCGAACCGCGAACTCGAGCAGGCGGTGGTCGCGCTCGAGGCCGAAGTGGCCCAGGGCCACGGCAAGGCCACGCCGAGGGCCGCCAACGACGTGCGCCAGTTGCTCAAGAAGCACGGCCGCCTGGTGGTACCCGCCCTGGACGGGCGGGCCCAGGCCGCGCTGGCGCAGGCCGGCGAGCTCGAAGGCTGGCAGCGCTGGCGCGCCGACCAGCTGCGCGAGGAGCTCGTGGCCAAGGCCGAGGCGCTGGCCAAGGCGCCGGAAGGTCAGCGACTGGGTGGTCGCAAACTGCAGGAAACCCTGCGCAGCCTGCGCGAGCAATGGAAAACCACCGACCAGGGCGGCGTGCCCAACCATGGGCTGTGGAAACGCTTCGACGAGGCCTGCACCGAGGCCCACAAACAGGTCGAGGCCTGGCTGACGCAGGTGCGTCAGCAGTCCGAGGCCACGCGCGCCCAGCGGCTGGGGCTCATCGACGAGGTCAAGGCCTGGACGCTGGCCCACGCCGAGAGCACCGACTGGAAAGCCCAGTTGCGTGAACTGCACGCCTTCTCCGAGCGCTGGCGCCAGGCCGGGCACCTGAGTGAAAAGGCCTTTGCCGACATCCAGCCCCAATGGAAAGAGGCCATGCACCTGGCGCACGCGCGCGTCGAGGCGGCCCAGAACGAAAGCACCGCCCGGCGCAAGGCCCTGATCGATGAGGCCACGGCGCTGTCGCAGTCGCAACCGCTGCGGCTCGATGCCGTCAAGGCGCTGCAGCAGCGCTGGCAAGCCGAGGCGCACGCCGTTCCCCTGGACCGCAAACACGAGCAGAAGCTGTGGGAAGCGTTCCGCGCGCCCATCGACGCTGCCTTCGAGCGCAAGACCCAGGAACGCCAGCACCAGGCCAGCGCACTCAGCGCCCACGACCAGCGCGTGCTCGATGCCGCGCGCGAGCTCGACGCCGCCAGCCAGTCCGGCGACGCGGCACGCATTCGCACGGCCATGGCCGCGCTCGAGGCCGCCTCGGCAGCCGCACCCGATGACGCGGTCGTGCCCGCCTCGCCAGCGGCGCAGGCGGCTCCGGCCGACGCGCCTGCGGCGGCCCCGCGCAAGCTGGTGGCCATGCGCGGTGACGACCGACCGGGCCAGCAGCGCACGGCGGCCGCACCGGCCGGGCGCGACGGGCGCGATGCCCGCCGCGATGGCCGACCAGGAGGGCGCCCCGATGCGCGGGGTCCGCGAGAAGCGGCTGGGCGCTTTGGTCGCGACGACCGTGCGCCGCGCGGGCCGCGCCTGGGCGACGCCGCATTCCGCGCCCAGCGCCAGGCCATGGAGGCCGCGCAGAGCAGCCTGCGCCGCCTGGCCGAGCAGGCCCACGGCGAGGTGCTCACCCAACTGGTCGAGGCCTGGCAGAGCCGCGATGCCGCCAAGCTGCCCGCGCCCCAGGCGCTGGGCTCGCGCCTCAATGCCGCGCAGCGCAATGCCTGGGCCGGCGCGCTGGGCCAGGCGCCTGCCGCACCCGGCGAGGCCTTGCTGCGGCTGGAGATCGCGGCCGACGTGCCCACGCCCGCCGAACAACTCAGTGAACGCCGGATGCTGCAACTGCAGCTGCTGACGCGCCGCCATGAAGCCGCGCCCGCCGAGACCTGGGCGCAGGACGTGGCGCGCGTGCTGGGCTCGGCCCACGACGAGCGCAGCGCCCGTCGTCTTCAGAACGTGCTCAAGGCGCTGCTCAAGCGCTGATGCCCGCCGGGTTGAAAAAGCCGTCGTAGAGCGGCATCAACACCGGAAACTCCTGCGCAAAGCGTTCGCGGTTGACGAAGTACGCCTCGCACGTCACGGCAAAGAATTCGGCCGGGTCTTTGGCCGCGTAATCGTCGAGCCAGGGCTTCTCGCCGCCGAACCGCTCGGCCAGCGCCACGGCTTCGCGAAACGCGGCAAACGACTCGCTCATGGTCTGGCGCCAGCGCGCGGCCGCGCCCCGGCGGTCGGTCATGCCCAGAAAGCCGTCGGGCAACACCGGTGACCCTTGCGGATGGTCGCCGGGGCTGAGTTCGCGCATGTCCATCTTGTGGACGAATTCGTGGATGACCACGTTGTGGCCGATGGCGGCGCGTTCGCCGGCGCTGGCCACGTCCTCCCAGCTCAGCATGAGCGGCCCGCCGTCCATGGCCTCGCCCGCCAGGGCCTCGGTGTATTCGTGCACCACACCCACGTGGTCGCGAACCTCGCGGCGCGCCAGCACCGCGCCCGGCTGCACGACGATGCCGACGAAATCGTCGTACCAGTCGAGCAGGTCGCTGGCCTGTCCCACCGCCTTGCCGGAAGGGCCGTGCATGTGGAGCAAGGGCCGGCAGGCTTGTGCCGCGATGCTGAGCGCCATGGCATCGGTGACCACCAGTCCGTTGCCGCCGGTGAACTCCTTTTCGGCCAGGAAATGGGCGCAGAGTGCCCGCAAGCGATCGCGGTCGGCGCCGGACAGCGGGTCCAGAAACGGCAGGGCGGCCAGCGTGTCCTGCCACAGCGCGTCGGGCGCGGGCATCGGACGGCGCAGGCGCCGCCGCCAGGACGACCACCAGCTCATGCGAGCGGCACCCGGCGCAGGCCATCGGCCGTGAGGCGCAGCACCTGGGCGCGTGGCGGCCGGGCCTGCATGTCCCAGTCGCTGAGCACGGTGCGGCGAAGACCCTGACCCAGGTCGTGATCGGCCGGGCGGTGGGTGTGGCCGTGGATCAGTGTGGTGGCGCCAGCCCGTTGCAGCAGTTCGCGCGCCGCATCGGCATCGACGTCGGCCCACAGGGACGGGTCGTGGCCGAGTTCGCGCTTGCGCGCTTCGCTGCGGGCCCGCAGGTCGCTGGCAATGGCCTCGCGCTCGGCCAGTGGCCGTGCCAGGAACGCCGCTTGCCAGGGCGCGCTGCGCACTTGCGCGCGAAAGGCTTGGTAGTCGGTGTCTGCAAGGCACAAGGGGTCGCCGTGGCTGAGCAGCCAGCGCTGGCCGGCGAAGGCCATGACCGTGGGTTCTTCAAGTGCCTGCATGCCGCTGGCCGTCAGCGCCGCGGCGCCAAGCAGGAAATCGCGGTTGCCGGCGAGAAAGAAAACCGGCGTGGTGGACGCGAACCGCCCCAAAGCGTCGATGCAGGACCGCACGAACACCCGCTCGGGCGTGTCCGGGTGGTCGAGCACATCGTCGCCCACCCACACCTCGAACAGGTCGCCGAGGATGAACAGCGCGTCGGGCCGGGGCTGGCTGTCCAGGTGGTCCAGCCAGCGCGCCGCCGTCGCGCGGTCGGCGGCGTGCAGGTGGAGGTCGGAGACGAAATCGACCGTGCGCCAGCCGGGTGACGCAGCGAGCTCTGCGATGCGCTCACCCATTCGGTCGGCCGAACCAGTGGTTCAAACGGCGACGGCCTTCTGAATCACGACGTCGGTCTTGGGCACGTCGTCGTGGAAGCCCTTGCGGCCGGTGGCGACGCCCTCGATCTGCTTGACGATCTCGGTGCCCGAGACGACCTTGCCGAACACGGCGTAGCCCCAACCCTGTGCGCTCGGCGCGGTGTGGTTCAGGAAGCCGTTGTTGCTGACGTTGATGAAGAACTGCGCGGTGGCCGAGTGCGGGTCGCTGGTGCGGGCCATGGCGACGGTGTAGACGTCGTTCTTGAGGCCGTTGTTGGCCTCGTTGTCGATCGGCTTGTCGGTGGGCTTCTGGTTCATGCCCGGCTCGAAGCCGCCGCCCTGGATCATGAAGCCGGGGATGACGCGGTGAAACACGGTGTTGTCGTAGTGGCCCTTGCCCACGTAGGCCAGGAAGTTCGCGGTCGACTTGGGCGCCTTGTCGGCATCGAGTTCGAGCGTGATCACGCCCATGCCGGCGATGTGCAGTTCGACTTTCGGGTTGGCCATGTTCATTTCTCCAGGGTGGCTTTGAGGATGGTGACGGGGGTGGCGGGCACGTTCTGGAACATGCCGCGGTTGCCGGTGGGCACGGCGCGGATCTTGTCGACCACGTCCATGCCGGCCACGACCTTGCCGAACACGGCATAACCATGGCCATCGGGCGAAGGCGCGTTCAGGCCGGCGTTGTCCACCACGTTGATGAAGAACTGCGACGTGGCCGAATTCGGGTTGGAGGTGCGCGCCATGGCGATGGTGCCGCGGTCGTTGCGCAGGCCGTTGCGGGCCTCGAGCGGAATGGGCGAGCGGGTGGCCTTCTGCTGCAGGTCGGGGGTGAAGCCGCCGCCCTGGATCATGAAGCCGTCGATGACGCGGTGGAACACGGTGCCGTCGTAGTGCTTCTCGGTCACGTACTGCAGAAAGTTCTCGACGGTTTTCGGCGCCTTGGCGGCATCGAGCTCGATCACGATGTCGCCCATCGAGGTGCTGAGCTTGACGCGCGACGCGGCGGCAGGCGCCTGGGCGTGGGCGGACACGGAAAACGCACAGATCAGCGCGAGCAGCGCGCGGCGGGGCAGGTTCATGGCGGAGGTCCTCAGCGAGGGGAAGGGGGAGTCGGGTCCAGGGCGGTTTCAACCGCTTTGAGCTTGGGCGCCAGCCGGGGGTTCGCGGTATCGATCTGTTGCGAACGTTGCCAGGCGCGTTGCGCCATGCGGGCGTACACGTCGCCCAGGTTCTCGTGTGCCACGGCGTAGGCCGGGTTGGCCCGGATGGCCGCTTCGAGCGAGGTGCGGGCGTCGTCGTAGCGCCCGGCGGCGGCGTGAATGACCGCGAGGTTGTTGTGGGGCTCGGGCAACTCGGGGAATTCCTGCGTGAGGCGGGTGAAGATGAGTTGCGCCGTGGCGGTGTCGCCCTTCTGGTTGTGGGCCACGCCCACCAGGAACCGCATCTGCGGATCGCGGGGGTTGGCCTGCAGGTAGGTCTGTGCCCGCGCGATGGCCTCGTCCATCTGGCCGGCGCGGGTCAGGCGCGACACTTCGTCGTAGGGCGCCAGCGCACTCTGCGCCTGGGCCAGCCAGGGCAGGGCGGCCAGCAGAAGCAGGCCGAGCCAGCGGGCAGCGGGTGACGGCCGGCGCACGCGCGCGGCAATGGGAAGGGGTGCGCCGTGGTCCGGCGATGACGCTCGTTGGGACATGGAACCTCGTCGGCAGCGTCGGGGTGCCCGACCAATGGCCCGCTCGCACACGCCAGCGTGCGAAGGGCGTCGATATACTGGCGCGCATTGTATCTGAGGGGTGCCGGCAAGCCGGTCGCATCAGACCGTGCCTGCGGGGCGCCGGACCCGACGGGGTGGCGTGTCGGGCAATGGGTCGAAGCGGTCTGCGCCGAGCGTCCACGCGCCTTCGATGACCCTCCACATCCACAACACCCTGACCCGCCGGCTCGAGCCGTTTGCCCCCATCGAGCCGGGCCATGTGCGCATGTACGTCTGCGGCATGACGGTGTACGACCTGTGCCACGTGGGGCATGCGCGCTCCAACATCGCTTTCGATGTGGCGCGCCGCTGGCTCGAAGCCAGTGGCCTGCGGGTGACCTTCGTGCGCAACATCACCGACATCGACGACAAGATCATCCGCCGCGCGCTGCAGAACGGCGAGACGGTGCGCGCGCTGACCGACCGCATGATCGCCGAGATGTACACCGACTTCGATGCGCTGGGCATTGCGCGGCCCACGCACGACCCGCGGGCCACCGACTACGTGCCGCAGATGCTCGACATCGTGCGCACGCTCGAGGGCAAGGGCCTGGCCTACCGCAGCGGCGATGGCGACGTGAACTTCGCGGTGCGCCGTTTCCCCGGCTACGGCAAGCTGTCGGGCAAGACCCTCGACGAACTGCACGCCGGTGAGCGCGTGGCCGTGGCCCAGGGCAAGGACGATCCGCTCGACTTCGTGCTCTGGAAGGCGGCCAAGCCCGACGAGCCCGCCGACGCGCAATGGGACTCGGCGTATGGCCGGGGCCGGCCGGGGTGGCACATCGAGTGCTCGGCCATGGCGTGCTCGCTGCTCGGCGAGACCTTCGACATCCATGGTGGCGGCGCCGACCTGCAGTTCCCCCACCACGAGAACGAGATCGCTCAAAGCGAAGGCGCCTACGGCGTGCCGCTGGCCAACGTGTGGATGCACAACGGCTTCGTCAACGTCGACAACGAGAAGATGTCCAAGAGCCTGGGCAACTTCTTCACCATCCGCGAGGTGCTGCAGAAGTTCGACGCCGAAACGGTGCGGTTCTTCATGCTGCGTGCGCATTACCGCAGCCCGCTCAACCACAGCGACGTTCACCTGGACGACGCCCGCGCCGCGCTCAAGCGCCTCTACACCACGCTGCAATCGGTCAGGCCGGCGGCGGTGACCATCGACTGGGGCGACCCGCTGGCCGCGCGCTTCAAGGCGGCCATGGACGAAGACTTCAACACGCCGCTGGCGCTGGCGGCGCTGTTCGACCTGGCCGGCGAGGTCAATCGCGGCAGGGACCCGCAGCGCGCCGGTTTGCTGCGTGCGCTGGGCGGCATTCTGGGTTTGCTGCAGGCCGATCCCGATGCCTACCTCAAGGGCGGCGGCCATGCCGATTCCACCGACGAGGCGGCCATCGCAGCGCAGATCGAGGCCCGCGCCGCCGCCAAGAAAGCCCGCGACTTTGCCGAGGCCGACCGCATCCGTCAGGCCCTCCTGGCCCAGGGCATCGTGCTCAAGGACAGCCCCACCGGCACCACCTGGGAACGCGCCTGATGACCCCGCCCCCCGCTCTCTTGCCCGAGTTCGGCCCCGAGGCGCCTGACTACTGGCCCGATGCGTGCCGCCACCTCATGAAGCGCGACCGCGTCATGAAGAAGATCATTCCGCAGCACCCCGGCGCCTGCCTGCAGTCGCGCGGCGACGCCTTCGTCACGCTGGCGCGCAGCATCGTCGGCCAGCAGATCTCGGTGAAGGCCGCGCAATCGGTGTGGGAACGGTTCGAGACCCTCACGCGAAAACTCACCCCGGCCCAGGTGCTCAAGCTCAAGGTCGACGACATGCGCGGTGCCGGCCTGTCGGCCCGAAAGGTCGAATACATCGTCGATCTGGCGCTGCACTTCGCCGACAAGCGCGTTCGTGTGAACGACTGGCCCGGCATGGACGACGAGGCCATCATTGCCGAGCTGGTGGCCATTCGCGGCATCGGTCGCTGGACCGCCGAGATGTTCCTCATCTTCCACCTGATGCGGCCCAACGTACTACCGCTGGACGACATCGGCCTGCAGAACGGCATCAGCAAGGCCTACTTCTCGGGTGAGCCGGTCAGCCGCAGCGAGATCCGCGAAGTGGCGGCCTCGTGGGCCCCCTATTGCAGCGTGGCCACTTGGTATATTTGGCGGTCGCTCGATCCCTTGCCGGTCAGCTACTGACCGACCCAAGACCATCGACGCCTGCCGAGCAAAGGAGCCCACCTTGGCCAAGAAGAATTTTCTCGATTTCGAGCAGCCCATTTCCGAGCTCGAATCCAAGATCGAGGAACTGCGCTACGTCCAGACCGAGTCCGCGGTCGACATTTCCGAAGAGATCGACAAGCTGGCCGCCAAGAGCCTGCAGCTCACCAAGGACATCTACAGCAACCTGACGCCGTGGCAGATCACCAAGATCGCCCGCCACGCCGACCGGCCCTACACGCTCGATTACGTGCGCGAGATATTCACGCACTTCGTCGAACTGCACGGCGACCGCCACTTCTCGGACGACCTGTCGATCGTGGGCGGGCTGGCGCGCTTCAACGGCCAGCCCTGCATGGTGCTGGGCCACCAGAAAGGGCGCGACACCAAGGAGCGCGGCCTGCGCAACTTCGGCATGACCAAGCCCGAGGGTTACCGCAAGGCCCTGCGGCTCATGAAGCTGGCCGAGAAATTCAAGCTGCCGGTGTTCACCTTTGTCGACACCCCGGGCGCCTACCCGGGCATCGACGCCGAGGAGCGCGGCCAGTCCGAGGCCATCGGCCGCAACATCTTCGAGATGGCGCAGCTCGAGGTGCCCATCATCAGCACCATCATCGGCGAAGGGGGTTCGGGCGGTGCGCTGGCCATCGCGGTGGCCGACCAGGTGCTGATGCTCCAGTACTCGGTGTATTCGGTGATCAGCCCCGAGGGCTGTGCGTCGATTCTCTGGAAGACCAGCGAGCGCGCGAGCGATGCGGCCGAGGCGCTGGGCATCACGGCGCACCGCCTCAAGGCGCTGGGTCTGGTGGACAAGATCGTCAACGAACCCGTGGGCGGCGCGCACCGCGACCACAAGCAGATGGCCGCCTTCCTCAAGCGCGCGCTCACCGACGCCTACCGCCAGGTGGCCGATCTCAAGGTGAAGGAACTGCTGGAGCGCCGCCATGCGCGCCTGGATGGCTATGGCCGCTTCACCGACACCAAGGCCGAAGCGCGCGACAAGCGCTGACCCCGAAGCCCTGCCGGGCGCCGGGGCACTGGCGGCCTGGGCCGAGCGGCACGGCGCCGACGGCACCGAAGGCCCGATGGCGGTGGCCTTCAGCGGCGGCGCCGATTCCACCGCCTTGCTGCTGGCGGCCCACGCGCGCTGGCCCGATCGGGTGCTGGCGCTGCACGTGCACCACGGCCTGCAGGCCGCCGCCGATTCGTTCGAAGACCATGCCCGTGCGCTCTGCGCCCAGCGGGGCATCGAGCTGCGGGTGCGCCGGGTCAACGCCCGCCACGCCCCCGGCCAGAGTCCCGAAGACGCGGCGCGCACGGTGCGCTACGAAGCCCTGGCCGAGATGGGGCGCGAGGCGTCTGCGCCGTGGGTCCTGCTGGGCCAGCACCTCGACGATCAGGCCGAGACCGTGTTGCTCGCGCTGTCCCGCGGCGCCGGTTTGCCGGGCCTGGCCGCCATGGCCGAGGCCTTTCACCGCCATGGCGTTCGTTTCGGGCGTCCCTGGCTGGGCCTTCCCGTCCAGCCGCTGCGCGACAGCCTGTCGAGGCTGGGGGTGGTGCACATCGAAGACCCCAGCAACGCCGACCCGCGTTTCACCCGCAACCGCATCCGCCAGCAACTCATGCCGGCCTGGGCCGCCACGTTCGACGGCTTTCGCGAGGCGCTGGCGCGCACGGCATCGCATGCGGCGCAGGCGCAGCGCCTGCTCGACGAGCTGGCCGACCTCGACCTCGCCATGCTGGGCGAACCGCCCGCGCTGGCGGCGCTGCAGACCTTGTCGCGCGATCGCCAGGCCAACGCGCTGCGGCGCTGGCTGCGCGTGGCCCACGGGGTGGCGCCCAGTACCGCCCAACTGGATGAACTGCTCGAGCAGATCGATGCCTGTCGCACGCGCGGCCATGGCCTCCGGCTGAAGGTGGCGCACGGGTTCGTGGTGCGTGAGGGCCCCCGGCTGGGATACACCCGCTCGGTATAATCCCGCGGTTTTGCCCGGCCCGGGCGTGCCCGCGCACCGCGTTCCGGCAGCGCACGCCGCTGCACCTTCTCTCCAATCCAATGGCCCTCATCGTTCACAAGTACGGCGGCACCTCCATGGGGTCGACCGAGCGCATCCGCAACGTGGCCCGCCGCGTCGCCAAATGGCACAAGGCCGGCCACCAGATGGTGGTGGTGCCCAGCGCCATGAGTGGCGAAACCAACCGACTGCTGGCGCTGGCCAAAGAGGTTGCTCCCGCCAAGCCCGGCAAGGCCTACGGCCGCGAACTCGACATGCTCGCCGCCACCGGCGAACAGGCTTCTTCGGCCCTGCTGGCCATCGCCTTGCAGGCCGAAGGCCTCGAGGCCGTGAGCTACGCCGGCTGGCAGGTGCCGGTGAAAACCAACGACGCCTACACCAAGGCCCGCATCGAGTCGATCGACGACGCGCGCATCCGCGCCGACCTGTCGGCCGGCAAGGTGGTCATCGTCACCGGTTTCCAGGGTGTTGATGGCGACGGCAACATCACCACGCTCGGCCGCGGCGGCAGCGACACCTCGGCCGTGGCCGTGGCCGCGGCGCTCAAGGCGGCCGAATGCCTCATCTACACCGACGTCGACGGCGTCTACACCACCGACCCGCGCGTGGTGCCCGAGGCGCGCCGCCTGCTGCGCGTGAGCTTCGAGGAAATGCTCGAGATGGCCAGCATGGGGTCGAAAGTGCTGCAGATCCGCTCGGTGGAGTTCGCGGGCAAGTACCGCGTGCCGCTGCGCGTGCTCTCCAGCTTCACCCCCTGGGACATCGACCTGAACGAAGAAGCCACCTCCGGCACCCTGATCACTTTCGAGGAAGACGAAGCCATGGAACAAGCCGTCGTATCCGGCATTGCGTTCAACCGTGACGAGGCCAAGGTCTCGGTGCTGGGCGTGCCCGACAAACCCGGCATCGCCGCCCAGATCCTGGGTGCCGTGGCCGATGCCAACGTCGAGGTCGACGTGATCATCCAGAACCTGAGCAAGGACGGCAAGACCGACTTCAGCTTCACGGTGCACCGCAACGATTACCAGAAGACCCTGGACCTGCTCAAGTCTCAGGTGCTGCCCGCGCTGGGTGCCGCCGATGTGGTGGGGGACAACCGCATCTGCAAGGTCAGCATCGTCGGCATCGGCATGCGCAGCCACGTGGGTGTGGCCAGCCGCATGTTCCGCTGCCTCAGCAACGAGGGCATCAACATCCAGATGATTTCCACCTCCGAGATCAAGACCTCGGTGGTGATCGACGAGAAGTACATGGAGCTGGCGGTGCGCGCCCTGCACCGCGAGTTCGACCTCGACCAGACCGCCGACACGATCAGCGGCTGAGCGGGGTGGCCGGCGTTGTGCTTTGGGGCATAATGCGGGGCTTCCGGAGTGATGACCGAGTGGCCGAAGGTGCTCCCCTGCTAAGGGAGTATGGGGTGTAGAGCCTCATCGAGGGTTCGAATCCCTCTCACTCCGCCAGATCAGACCAGCAAGAAAGCGCCCCCCGGGGCGCTTTCTTTTTTTCTGCCACCCGATTGCCGGACCCTCGATGTCCCAGAGCCTGTCGCGCACCGCCTTCGCCACGCTGCTGCTCATCGCCTTCATGATGGGGGCCAACCACGTGGCCGCGCGCCTCGCGTTCGACCACGGCGTGAGCGTGGCCACCGCGGTCACCTTTCGCAGCGGGGTCACGGCGCTGGTGGTGGCGGCCATCCTGCTGGCTTACCGGGTGCCGCTGGCCTTGCAGACCCGGCACAAGAGGGCGCTGCCCGCCATCGGCGTGCTGGTGGGCATCCAGAGCCTGTGCCTGTATGCGTCGGTGGCCCGGCTGCCGGTGGCACTGGCGCTGCTGGCGTTCAACACCTACCCGTTGTGGACGGCGCTGTGGGCCCGGGTGGTGTATGGCCAGAAGCCCGCACCCCACGTGCTCAAGGCCATGCCGCTGATGCTGATCGGGTTGGCGCTGGCGCTGGACGTGTCGGGTGCGGCCTCGGGCCTGGGCGCCGGCGGCCATTGGGCGCGCATCGGCACCGGGGTGGGCTTTGCGCTGGCCGCTGCGGCCACCTTCGGCCTGGCGCTGGTGCTCACGCAGCATGAGGCGGGCGACCTGGATGGTCGGCTGCGCACCGCCACCACCATGGCCATCGTGGCCGTGATGGCGCTGGCCGCCAGCGCCACCCAGGGCGGTCTGCGGTTTCCCGACGCGCCGGCAGGCTGGTGGGGACTGATGGGCCTGACCTTCCTGTACGGCACGGCCTTCACCATCATGTTCACCGTGTTGCCTCGCCTGGGGGTGGTGGGCAACTCGGCCATCATGAACATCGAACCGATCTTTGCGCTGGTGCTGGCCTGGGTGTTTCTGGGCCAGTCGATCGCGGCGGTGCAGGTGGCCGGCGGTCTGGTGGTGGTGGCCACGGTGATGTGGTTGGGGCTGCGCAAACGCTGATCGCGGGGCGGCTCCGCACGCTTGCGCCGTCAGTCTTCGTCGAGCGACGCGCTCCAGCGTTCGTCCCATTGGCCCAGCGTGCGGCGGTCGCGCTTGGTGGGGCGGCCGGTGGTCTGCGTCAGCGCCGGTTCGGGTGCCAGCCGGCGCTGCTCGGCGGCCGTCCTGCGCCGTTCGATCGATTCGGCGGTTTCCTCGAACAGCAGTGCGGCCACCGGGGCCGGGCCGCGCACGGCGCTCAGGCCCCGCACCACCACGGTCCGCTGTTCGTGGCCGATGCGCAGTTCGAGCACGTCGCCCGGTCGCGGCTCGCGCGAGGCCTTGGCGGTCTGGCCGTTGACGCTCACGCGGCCCTTGTCGATGGCCTCGGCGCTGAGCGCGCGGGTCTTGAAGAAGCGCGCGGCCCAGAGCCATTTGTCCAGGCGCACCCGTTCGGTGGAAGGTTCTGGAGGTGGGTTCTTCATGTCGGCGTGTGCAGGGGCAGGCGTGCGGTGGCGTCCAGCCCTTGGGTGGTCGATCCTTCGGTGCGGTTGTGCAGTTCGATCTGGCCCCCCAGCGACTGCACGATCTCTCGGCAGATGGCCAGGCCCAGGCCCGATCCCGACAGGCTGGGGCCCTGCCGGTGGTCGGTGGCGAACGGCTGGAACAGCCGTTCGCGCAGGGCGGGGGCAATGCCCGGCCCGCTGTCGCTCACGGTCAGCGCCACGGTGGTGGCGTCGCAGCGCAAGGCAACCTCGAGCAGACCGCCGCGGGGTGAATGCTTGATGGCGTTGTGCAGCAGGTTGCGCGTGAGTTCACGCAGGGCCCATTCGTGGCCACGCACCGGCGCGGCGGGCACCAGGTCGAGCGAGAAGTCGAGGTCGCGCTCGGCCACCAGGGCCGACAGATCGAGCGCGACCGCCCGCACCACCGGCGCCCAGTCGGTCTGCGGCACGGCGTGGTCCTGGCGCAGCTGCTCGACCTTGGCCAGCGCCAGCATCTGGTTGGCCAGCTCGGTGGCCCGGTCCACGGTGAGCGCGATTTCTTCCAGCGCCTGCGCGGGCTCCACGTCGCCGCGTCGCGCCGATTGCAACTGGGTCTTGAGCACCGCGAGCGGCGTGCGCAGCTGGTGCGAGGTGTCGCGCACGAAGCGCTTCTGGTGGTCCAGCAGGTGGGCCAGGCGCTGCATGTGCTGGTTGGTGGCCTCCAGCAGGGGCAGCAGCTCGCGCGGCGCGTCCTGCGTCGGCAGCGGCGAGAGGTCGTTCTCGCTGCGCGCCACCAGCGCGTGGCTCACCGCGCGCACCGGCCGTGTCGCCCGCTGCACCACGACGATCACCACCAGCGCAATCACGCCCAGCAGAGCGGCCTGGCGCCACAGGGTGTCCACCAGGATCTGCCGCGCCAGCGTCTCGCGCAGCTCGAGCGTTTCGGCCACCTGGATGGTGGCCATGCCCTGACCCTGCACGCCGGCCACCGGTTGCAGCAGCACGGCCATGCGCACCGGCACGCCGCGGTAGCTGTCGTCGTAGAAGCTGACCAGCGCGGCGTAGATGTTGTCGGCCGGTGCGTCGCGGCGCGGGGCCGGCATGTCGTCGAAGCCCGAGACCATCTCGCCCTGGAACCCGCTCACCCGGTAGAACAGGCGGCTGCGGTTGTCGGCCTCGAAGGCCTCCAGGGCCGAATAGAGCACCGTGGCCTGGACGCGCACGCCGTCGCCCGTGCCGGTGACTTGCAGCTGTTCACCCAGCGATTTGGCGGTGGCCAGCAGCGTGCGGTCGTAGGCGGTGTTGGCGGCGGTCAGTGCCTGCCGGTACAGCACCACGGTGTTGAACACCACGTAGCCCGCCAGCGGCAACAGAATGCCCAGCAGCAGCGTGCGGCGCAGCGACAGCGCTCGCGCCATCAGGAATCCTTGAGCAGGTAACCCAGCCCGCGCAGCGTGACCAGCCGCGCTCCGGTGTGGGCAATCTTCTTGCGAAGGCGGTAGGCCACGACCTCGATCGCTTCGGGCTGCACATCCGCCTGGCCGGGAAACACCAGCTCGAACAAACGTTCCTTGGCGATGGCGTGGCCCGGCCGGGCCAGCACGGCGCGCAGCAGCGCGAGTTCGCGCGGGGCCAGTTCCATCGGGGTGCCGTGGTGGTACACGGCACCGCTGTCGGGGTCGATCTGCATGCCGCACCAGGCGCTTGCGTTCCCGCTGTCGGGGCTGGTGCCGGTGCCGGTGGTGCGCCGCACCAGCGCGCGCACGCGCGCCTCGAGTTCGTCGAGGTCGAACGGCTTGGGCAGGTAGTCGTCGGCACCGGTGTTCAGTCCCAGGATGCGGTCGCCCACCGTGCCCCGCGCGGTGAGGATGATGACCGGCGTGCGCAGCCCCGCGGCCCGGGCCTGCGACAGCACCTCGAGCCCGTCCTGCCCGGGCAGTGAGAGGTCGAGCAGCACCGCATCGGGCGCGCAGGCCTGCCAGGTCGCCAGGGCCTTGGCGCCGTCGTCGCAGCCCACCACCTGCAGCCCGCGCCGCTCGAACGAACGGCTCAGCGTGGCCCGCATGGTGGCGTTGTCCTCGATCAGCAGCAGTTTCATGCGATGCCGATTATCCGGACAGGCCGATTTCAGGGTTTTCACCGAGGGTTGCGGACAGCCAACCGACAGCGCGGCGCCGGAAGATGCTTCCGTCGGAACCGCCATTGCATTCCGCCGCCATTCAAGGAGACACCCCATGCGTCGCGACACCTTCCTCAAATCCATGGCCGCCCTGGCCGCCGCGGGCGCGCTGCCCAACCTGGCCTGGGCCAGCGCCAACATCAAGATGATGATTCCGGCCAACCCGGGCGGTGGCTGGGACGGCACCGGCCGCGCGCTGGGCGAGGCCCTGCGCGATGCCGGTGTGGCGTCGTCGGTGACGTTCGAGAACAAGGGCGGCGCCGCCGGCGCCATCGGCCTGGCGCAGTTCTACAACGCCAGCCGCGGCGACCCGAACGCCCTGATGGTGATGGGCGCCGTGATGCTCGGCGGCATCATCACCGGCAAGCCGCCCGTGTCGATCACGCAGATCACCCCGATCGCGCGCCTGAGCACCGAGTACAACGTGTTCGTGCTGCCGGCCGAGTCGCCGCTCAAGACCATGAAGGACGTGGTCGAGCAGCTCAAGAAGGACCCGGGCAGCGTGAAGTGGGGTGGCGGTTCGCGCGGCTCCACCGAGCACATTGCCGCGGCGCAGATCGCGCAGGCGGTGGGCGTGCCCGCCGCCAGGATCAACTACGTGCCGTTCCGTGGGGGCGGTGAGGCGGTGGCCGCCATTCTGGGCGGCAACGTCACGGTGGGTGGCAGCGGCTACAGCGAATTCCAGCCCTACATCGAGAGCGGCAAGATGCGCGCGATCGCGGTCACTTCGGGTCAGCGCATCGCCGGCATCAATGTGCCCACGCTGAAAGAGCAGGGCATCGACGTCGAGATCGGCAACTGGCGCGGCGTGTACGGCGCGGCCGGCATCACGCAGGCGCAGCGCGACGCGCTGACCGCCATGATCGTGAAGGCCACGCAGAGCAAGGCCTGGGCCGAGGCGGTGAAGAAGAACAACTGGACGCCGGCGCTGCTGACCGGCAAGGCCTTCGACGAGTTCGTCGACCGCGACTTCTCGAGCCTGCGCGCGACCATGGTCCGCGCCGGCATGGTCTGACGGGCGCCGCCATGAGCGACGCTGCAACCCCCGCCCCGAACCGGGCGGGGCAGGTCGCCATCGGCCTGGGCGCGCTGGCGGTGGCCGGCGTGCTGGCCGTTGGCGCCTGGCAGATTCCATCCGACGCGGGCTATGCCGGCGTCGGCCCCGACTTCCTGCCCTGGGTGATGAGCGCGGCCATGGCGCTGTGCGGCACGCTGCTGGTGTGGCAGGCGCTCACCGGCGGCTGGCGCGACGTGGAGCCGCCGTCTGGCGCAGCCCGTGGCGACTGGCGTGCACTGGCCTGGGTGGCGGGTGGGGTCATTGCAAACGCGTCGCTGATCACCACCGTCGGCTTCATCCTGAGCTGCACGCTCTGCTACGCGCTGGCGGTTCGCGGCCTGCGGCTGAGCGAGGGCAAGGCGCCCGGCGGACCCCGCACCACCTTCACCGACGCAGTGACCGGCGCGCTGATCGCGGCGCCGGTGTACTGGCTGTTCACCAAGTTGCTCGCGGTGAACCTGCCGGGCATCAGCGCCAGCGGCTGGATCTGATCATGGGCGACATCCTCACCCAGCTGATGGGCGGTTTTGCCACCGCCGCCACGCCGATCAACCTGCTGTGGGCGCTGGCGGGCTGTGCGCTCGGCACCGCCATCGGCGTGCTGCCGGGCCTGGGCCCGGCGGTCACCGTGGCCATGCTGCTGCCGATCACCGGGCAGGTGGAGCCCACGGCCTCGATGATCTTCTTTGCCGGCATCTACTACGGCGCCATGTACGGCGGCTCGACCACGTCGATCCTGCTCAACACCCCCGGCGAGACCGGCACCATGGTGACCGCGCTCGAAGGCTTCAAGATGGCGCGCAACGGACGCGCCGGTGCCGCGCTGGCCACGGCGGCCATCGGCTCGTTCGTGGCGGGCACCATCGGCACGGTGCTGGTCACGCTGTTCGCGCCCATGCTGGCCGGCTTCGCGGTGCAACTGGGGCCGCCCGAGTACTTCTGCCTCATGCTGCTGGCGTTCACCACCGTGAGCGCGGTGCTGGGCAAGAGCGCGCTGCGCGGCCTCACCGCGCTGTTCCTGGGCCTGTCGCTGGGCCTGGTGGGCATCGACCAGATCACCGCGCAGGTGCGCTACACCGCGGGCGTGCTGGAGTTCATGGACGGCGTGGAGGTGGTGCTGGTGGCGGTGGGCCTGTTCGCGGTGACCGAGGCGCTTTACAACGCGCTGTACGAAGGCCGCATGCAGACCACCATGAACCGCATGACCAAGGTGCACATGACGCGGTCTGAATGGCGGCGGTCGTGGCCGGCCTGGCTGCGCGGCACCGCCATCGGATTTCCGTTCGGCACCGTGCCCGCGGGCGGCGCCGAGATCCCGACCTTCCTGAGCTACGCCACCGAGCGCAAGCTGGCCAGCCCCGAGGTGCGCGAGAGCTTCGGCACCACCGGCGCCATCGAAGGCGTGGCCGGCCCCGAGGCCGCCAACAACGCGTCGGTGACGGCCACGCTGGTGCCGCTGCTCACGCTGGGCATTCCCACCACCGTCACCGCGGCGATCCTGCTGTCGGCGCTGCAGAACTACGGCATCAACGCCGGGCCGCAGCTGTTCCAGACCTCGTCCACCCTGGTCTGGGCGCTGATCGCGTCGCTCTACATCGGCAACGTGATGCTGCTGGTGCTGAACCTGCCGATGGTGGGGCTGTGGGTGCAGTTGCTCAAGATTCCGCGGCCGCAGCTGTACGCGGGCATCCTGATCTTTGCGACGGTGGGCGTCTACGGCATGCGCCAGAGCGCGTTCGACCTGTTCCTCATGCTCGGCATCGGCCTGCTCGGGGTGCTGATGCGCCGCTTCGACTTTCCGGCCGCGCCCGTCATCGTCGGCCTGATCCTGGGCCCGCTGGCCGAGGCGCAAATGCGCAACGCACTGTCGATCGGCGAAGGTAACTGGATGGTGTTCCTGCAGCGGCCGATGTCGCTCACGCTGCTGATCGTGGTGGTGTTGGTGCTGGTGGTGCCGCGGTTGCTGGCTTTGCGGCGGCGCTGAGCCAGCGCTGAGCAAGTGCTGAACTTTGCGCGCCTGCTGGGTGGGCGGCCGAGGGCTCGGGCCATGGGCCGGTGGGCGCCACCGCGCTGCCCCTTGCGGTGCAAGGGGTTCGCTGCGGTGCTCGGGTGACGGGCAGCGCGGCGGAACTCGCTGCGCGGGCCTCGGCCCGCTCCGCTCAGACAGCCGCCGCGGGTCAGTTCACGAAGCGCGCGGTGCGCGCCAGCCCGTCACCCTGCGCGCCTCGCCAGCGCAGAGGCGCCCCCCGGCCCATGGCCCGAGCCCTCAGCAAGGCGTGGGTGAGAAGGGCGGCAGGGGACCTCTGGGGTGGCTACGATGTCGGGTATCGGCCAGAAGCAGAAGTTCAGGAGAGTCGTATATGGGATGGTTTTGGCTTGTACTTGGGGTGCTCCTCTTGTGGATTGGCTGGGATGCGCGGGGTGCACCTGTGACACGCCAGCTGACGAATCGCGAGGTAGCCGAAAAGCTCTACGGGCCTGGAGCTCCGGGAATGTCTGAACGTTTTGAGCTCTACGCTAGAACCATGCTGATCAGTGGAGCGTCATCGACCGCGCGATTGATTACCCTCGTTTTCTCCGTCGCGGGCTCTGCTGCCATCATTTTCGGGGCGATGCTGTTGCTCGAGTAACTGGCGCGAGCCCCTCTCCACCTGCCTTGGATAAGTCGTTAGTGGACGGCGGCGAGCCGATGCGGTGAACGACCGTTTATCAGCGGTGAGATCGGTGTTCACGATGTCCGCTTCGGGCCCAAAGCGGGCGCTCAGTGATCCCGCGTGCGCGACCAACACTCCCGCGTCAGGGCGGGGCCCCCGGGTTGGGCGGCGCATGTGCGGCGCCGAGGAGCGCAGTGCGAGCGGCCGCGCGCGCTGCGCGCTTCGTTGACTGACTCACGGCATCTGTTTGAACGGAGAGGGCACGGCCCGCGCAGTGAGTTATGCCGTGGGCCGTTCGCCCGAGCACCGCAGGGGAGTCCTCGCCACGCGAGGACCGCCGCAGTTGCGCCGGCCAACCCGGGGGCGCCGCCCTGACGCCCGACACAAAGGCAGGCACACCGCGCGCACATGGCAATCCCCATCCGTCCCAGGGGTACCATCGCCCCATGACCCGCGACGACCGCCTGCCGCGCGACGCCCAGAGCATTCTGGAGCTGGCTGCGCGCTCCATGTTCGACCTGTTTGCCAACGCCAGCGAAGGCATGATGCTGGTGGACCGGCATGCGCGGGTGGTGTGGATCAACGACCAGTACCGCCGGTTTCTGCCTGCGCTGGGCTACGAGCGCGAGGAAGACTTTGTGGGCCAGCCGGTCAGCAGCGTGGTGCAGAACACGCAGATGCACCGGGTGCTGGCCACCGGCAAGCCGATCCTGATCGACCTGCTGACGAACCGGGCTGGCACGTTCGTGGTGAGCCGCATTCCGCTGCGCGACGGGGCCGGCGAGGTGATCGGGGTGTTGGGCATCGTGCTGTTCGATCACCCCGAGACCACGTTGCAGCCACTGATCACCAAGTTCGCGCGGCTCGAGCAGGACCTGAAGGAAGCGCAGCGGCAACTGGCCAGCCAGCGCCGCACCAAGTACACCTTTGCGAGCTTTGTGGGCACCAGCCCGGCGGCGGTCGAGGTGAAGCGGCAGGCGCGCCGGGCGGCGCAGTCGTCGAGCCCGGTGTTGCTGCTGGGCGAGACCGGCACCGGCAAGGAGCTGCTGGCGCACGCCATTCATGCGGCGTCGCCGCGCGCGGGCAAGCCGTTCGTGGGCGTGAACATGGCGGCGGTGCCCGAGGCGCTGCTCGAGGCCGAGTTCTTCGGGGTGGCGCCGGGGGCCTACACCGGCGCCGACCGCAAGGGGCGCGACGGCAAGTTCAAGCTGGCCGATGGCGGCACGCTGTTCCTCGACGAACTGGGCGACATGCCGATGGCGATGCAGGTCAAGCTGCTGCGCGCCCTGCAGGAAGGCGAGATCGAACCGCTGGGGTCGAACAAGGTGCTGCGCTTCGATGTGCGCGTGGTGGCCGCCACCTCGCGCGACCTGCCGCAGCTGGTGAGGGAAGGGCGCTTCCGCGAAGACCTGTTCTACCGGCTCAATGTGCTGCCCATCCGCGTGCCGCCCCTGCGCGACCGGCGCGCCGACATTCCTCAGCTGATCGAGGCCCTGTGCGAGGACATTGCCGCGCGCGGTGGCGGCGCGCCGCTCGAGATCGGTCCGCAGGCGCAGGCGGTGCT
>CALRVR020000019.1:0-64933 GCA_943371665.1 Synechococcus sp. UW140 | reverse complement strand
AATCGAGAAGATCCGCTCCAGCTTCACCCTGAAGCAGGTGCGCTACAAGACGGCGCTGCCGCTGCCGGGACGCTGAGGCCCACAGCAGCCGGCGCCATCAGCGCGCGTCACCCCCGTGCCAGCACCGGCGCCAGGACACGCCCGGTGTGGGTGTCCAGCGCCACCACGCCCTCGGGCGGCGCCGCGGCCACCACACGCCCGCCGGCCGCGCCCCCCTCGGGGCCCAGGTCGATGATCCAGTCGGCCTCGGCCATCACGTCCAGGTCGTGCTCGATCACCACCACGCTGTGGCCCCCGTCCACCAGCCGGTGCAGCACGCGGATGAGCTTCTCCACGTCGGCCATGTGCAGGCCCACGGTGGGCTCGTCGAGCACGTACAGCGTGTGCGGTGCCTTCTGGCCGCGGCGGCCGACCTCGTCGCGCACCTTGCTGAGTTCGGTGACCAGCTTGATGCGCTGCGCCTCGCCCCCGGAGAGGGTCGGGCTCGGCTGACCCAGGGTCAGGTAGCCCAGGCCCACGTCCTTGAGCAGTTGCAGCGGGTGGCTGATGGCGGGCATGGAGGCGAAGAAGTCCACCGCCTCGTCCACTTCCATCTGCAGCACATCGCCGATGCTCTTGCCCTTCCAGGTCACCGCCAGCGTCTCGGGGTTGAAGCGCGCACCATGGCAGGTTTCGCAAGGCACCTTCACGTCGGGCAGAAAGCTCATCTCGATGGTGCGCATGCCCTGGCCTTCGCAGGTGGGACAGCGGCCTTCGCCGGTGTTGAAGCTGAAGCGGCCCGGGCCGTAGCCGCGCGCCTTGGCCTCCAGCGTGTCGGCGAACAGCTTGCGCACCGTGTCCCAGAAGCCGATGTAGGTGGCAGGGCAGGACCGCGGTGTCTTGCCGATCGGTGTCTGGTCCACTTCGAGCACGCGGTCCACCGGCTCGCTGCCGATCAGCTTGTCGCAACCCGACCACGCAGGCCGGTCGCCTTTGTCCCAGGCTTTCTTGCCGGCGGCCGTGCTGCGCATCGACACCGCCGCCGCCACGTTGGTGAGCAGCACGTCGCGCGCGAGCGTGCTCTTGCCCGAACCGCTCACGCCCGTGACCACCACCAGCCGCTTGAGCGGCACGGTCACGTCGAGCCGCTGCAGGTTGTGCAGGCGGGCGCCACGCAGCTCGAGCTGCTCGGCATCGGCCTGCACCAGGCGGCGCGCCTGCAGGGGGTGCTTCATGGCGTGCAGCAGGTAGCGGCCGGTCACCGACTCGCTGTTGGCCGACAGGTCGGCCACCGACCCCTGTGCCACCACACGGCCACCCCGTTTGCCCGCGCTCGGGCCGATGTCGATGATGTGATCGGCCCGCCGGATGGTGTCTTCATCGTGCTCCACCACCACCAGCGTGTTGCCCTGCGCGCCCAGCTGGTGCAAGGCGTCCAGCAGGATCTGGTTGTCGCGCGGGTGCAGGCCGATGGTGGGTTCGTCGAGCACGTAACACACCCCCTGCAGGTGGCTGCCCAGCTGGGCCGCCAGGCGAATGCGCTGGGCCTCGCCACCGCTGAGCGTGGGCGCGCCGCGGTCCAGCGTGAGGTAGTTCAGACCAACCTGTTCCAGAAAGGCCAGCCGGCTCTCGATCTCGGGCAGCAGGTCGCGCGCGATGTCGGCCTCGCGCGCGCTGAGCACGGATCCCTCGGGCGTCGACGCATCCATCAATCCGCCGATCCATCGCCGCACCTCGCTGACCGACAGCCGCGCGATGTCGGTGATGGCGACGCCGTTGAAGCGCACCGCGCGCGCCTGGGCGTTCAGGCGGGTGCCCTCGCAGCTCGGGCAGGTTTCGTTGCCCACATCCTCGACCTCGGGTTCGGCGAAGCTCTGCTCACGGCCCTTCTCGTTGTCGTCGCGCACCGAGTCGTCCAGCGCCTTGCGCTGCTCGCGCGACAGCTTCAGGCCGGTGCCCACGCAGTCGGGGCACCAGCCGTGCTTGCTGTTGTACGAGAACAGCCGCGGATCGAGTTCGGGGTAGCTGGTGCTGCACACCGGGCAGGCGCGCGCGGTGCTGAACACCTCCACCGACCCGATCCCGCGCGTGGACCGGCCTTCGGCAATGGCTTCCTTGAGCCCGTCGAGCGGGTGCAGCAGGTGCAGCGCCCCTTTGCCGAGTTCGAGCGTGCGCGCGAGCTGGGCGCGCAGGTGGGCTTCATCGGCCGGGTCGACCACGAAGTCGGCCACCGGCAGCTCGATGGTGTGCTCCTTGTAGCGGTCGATGCGCGGAAAACCGGTGGTCGGCAGGAACTCGCCATCGACACGCAGGTGCGAGTGACCCCTGGGCCGCGCCCAGTCGGCGAGCTCGGTGTACACGCCCTTGCGGTTCACCACCAGCGGTGCCAGCAGACCCACGTGGCGCCCGGCGTGTTTGCGCAGGATCGTGGCGGCAATGCTGTCGGCGCTCTGGGGTTTGACGGCCGCGCCATCGTGCACGCAGTGCTGCGTGGCCAGCTTGACGTAGAGCAGCCGCAGGAAGTGCCACACCTCGGTGGTCGTGCCCACCGTGCTCTTGCGCCCGCCGCGCGAGAGGCGCTGCTCGATAGCCACCGTGGGCGGAATGCCGTACACCGCATCCACCTCGGGGCGCCCTGCGGGTTGCACGATGCTGCGCGCGTAGGCGTTCAGGCTTTCCAGGTAGCGGCGCTGGCCTTCGTTGAACAGGATGTCGAAGGCCAGCGTGCTCTTGCCAGACCCGCTCACGCCCGAGATGACGTTGAACCGGCCGCGCGGAATGTCCACGCTGAGGTTCTTGAGGTTGTGCTCCTTGGCGTTCACGATGCGGATGGCGCTGCCGCCGGCCGGCATGCGGGCGCTGCGGCGAACCGCATAGGGTGCAGCGGGGGTTTCGTTCACCGCGTGCACGCGGTCCATCGCCAGCGCGTACTCGCGCAACGCAAGTGCGGTGTGGCTGGTGGCGTGCTCGCGCACCTGCTCGGGCGGGCCTTCCGCCACCACGGTGCCGCCGCCCTCACCGCCCTCGGGACCCATGTCGATGAGCCAGTCGGCCGAGCGGATCACGTCCAGGTTGTGTTCGATGACGACCAGCGAATGCCCCGCATCGATGAGCTTGCGCAGGGAGCGCATGAGCTTGGCGATGTCGTCGAAATGCAGGCCGGTGGTGGGTTCGTCGAACAGGAACAGCGTGCCCTTGCGCGACAGCGGCTGGCGGCTGGCGCTGGCGGCTTTGGCCGCTTCGGCCAGGAAACCGGCCAGCTTCAGGCGCTGCGCCTCACCGCCCGACAGGGTGGGCACCGGCTGGCCGAGCTTCACGTATTCGAGGCCGACGTCCACGATGGGCTGCAGGGCGCGGATGACCTCGCGGTCGCCGGCGAAGCGCTGCGCCGCTTCGCTCACCGTCAGGTCGAGCACGTCCGCCACGCTCATGCTCACCAACTGCCCCGCGCTGCTGGAAGGGCGCTCGATCTTCACGTCGAGGATTTCGGGTCGGTAACGCCGGCCGTCGCAATCCGGGCAGCGCAGGTAGACGTCGGAGAGGAACTGCATCTCCACGTGCTCGAAGCCCGATCCGCCACAGGTCGGGCAACGGCCATCGCCGCTGTTGAAGCTGAACTTGGCCGGCGTGTAGGCGCGCTGGCGCGCCAGCGGCGCGTCGGCGAACAGGGACCGGATGGCGTCCCAGGCGCCCACGTAGCTCACCGGGTTGGAGCGCGCGGTCTTGCCGATCGGCGACTGGTCCACGAACACCACGTCGGCCAGTTGCTCGGCGCCCAGCAGGCGGTCGTGTGCGCCCGGCGATTCGGTGCTCTGGCCGAAGTGGCGCATGAGCGCTGGCGCCAGCACGTCCTGGATGAGCGTGGACTTGCCGGAGCCCGACACGCCGGTGACCACCACCAGCCGCTGCAGCGGAAACTCGATCGACACGTTCTTCAGGTTGTGCTCCCGCGCACCCTCGAGAATCAGGCGCGGCGTGCTGTCGGTCACCGCCCGCTTGAAGCCCATGCCGATGGTCTTGCGCGCGCCCAGATAGGCGCCGGTGAGCGTGTCGGCCGAGCGGATCTCCTCGGGTGTGCCGTCGAACACGATCTGCCCGCCACGCTCGCCCGGTCCCGGCCCCATGTCGATCAGGCGGTCGGCCGCGAGCATCACCGCGGGGTCGTGCTCCACCACCACCAATGTGTTGCCCGCGTCGCGCAGGCGCTTCATGGCATCGACGATCCGCGACATGTCGCGCGGGTGCAGGCCGATGCTCGGTTCGTCCAGCACGAACAGGGTGTTGACCAGCGACGTGCCAAGCGCCGTGGTGAGGTTGATGCGCTGCACCTCGCCCCCGCTCAGGGTCCGGCTCTGGCGGTCCAGCGTGAGGTAGCCGATGCCGACCTCGCACAGGTAGCGGATGCGGGTGTTGATCTCGTCGAGCAGCAGCTTGAGGGCCTGCTGCTCACCGGCGCTGCCGGCCTGGGCGGGCGCGATGGAGTCGAAGAAGCGCCGCAGGTCGGTGAGCGGCATGAGCATGAGGTCGTGCAGGCAGAGCCCGGGCAGGGCCTCGACCTGTTCGCGCGACCACCGCACACCCGCCGGCCGGTAGCGCCGCGCGGGCGGCAGCACCGCATCGGCCTGGGCTTTGGTGCCGATGCGCCACAACAGGCTGTCGGTCTTGAGCCGGGCGCCCCGGCAGGTGGGGCATTCGGTATAGCTGCGGTACTTGGACAAGAGCACGCGGATGTGCATCTTGTAGGCCTTGCTTTCCAGGTACTCGAAGAAGCGGCCCACGCCGTACCAGTGCTGGTTCCATTTGCCGTTCCACTGCGGCGAGCCGTTCTTCACCCAGGCCTGCTGTTCGGGCGTGAGCTTGGACCACGGCGTGTCGCGCGGAATGCCGGCGGCCTCGGCGTGGCGCATCAGGTCGTCCTGGCACTCCTTCCAGGCCGGCGTCTGGAACACCTTGATGGCGCCGTTGCGCAGGGTGAGCTTGTCGTTCGGGATCACCAGCCCGTAATCGACGCCGATGACGCGGCCGAAGCCGCGGCAACTCTCGCAGGCGCCCACCGCCGAATTGAACGAGAACATCGACGGCGAGGGTTCGGCATAGCGGATGTCGCTCTCGGGGCAATGCAGTCCGGTGGAAAAACGCCAGATGTCGGGTTCGCCCTCGTCCTTCAGGGCGTACACGGTGAGGCGTCCGGCACCGCGCTTGAGACCGACCTCGATGGCCTCCATCACGCGGACCGTTTCGGTGCCGGACAGGCGGAACCGGTCGGCCACCACGTCCAGCACCTTGACGGCCTCGATCGCGGGGGCGGCCTTCTTTCCCTTGGCGGGGACATCGTCTTTCGCCGCCCGCTGCACGGTGCGTTCGGCCTGCACGCGGGTGTATCCGCTGGCCGACAGCCACTGCGCCACCTCGTCGGCCGTGGTGTTGGCCGGCAGTTCGACGGGAAAGGTGAGCACCAGCCGCGGATCGCTCAGGGCGGTGGCGCGGCGCTGCAGCTCGGCGGCGATGGTCTCGGGCGTGTCGTGCCGCACCGGCAGCGCGGTCTCGCGGTCGAACAGCTCGGCGCCTCGGGCAAACAGCAGCTTCAGGTGGTCGTTGAGCTCGGTCATCGTGCCCACGGTGGAGCGCGACGACCGCACGGGGTTGGTCTGGTCGATGGCGATCGCGGGCGGAACGCCCTCGACCCGGTCCACCGCCGGCTTGTCCATGCGGTCCAGGAACTGCCGCGCGTAGGCGCTGAACGTTTCCACGTAGCGCCGCTGCCCCTCGGCGAACAGGGTGTCGAAGACCAGGCTGGATTTGCCCGATCCGCTGGGCCCGGTCACCACCGTGAGTTCGCCGGTGCGGATGTCGAGGTCCAGCCCCTTGAGGTTGTGCTGCCGGGCGCCACGGATGCGGATCAGGCCGTCGCCGCCCTGAGCGCCTTGCCCGCCTGCGTCTCCATGTGGCCGGTCTTCGGGTCCGGTCACGGGTGATTCGGGGGGGCGTTGCTCGTCTGACATGCGGGGGCTCCGGGGGGGAAGCGAAAGATTCTAGGCAGTCCCCCGGCCCCCGCCGGGACCCCGGACGAATGCCCCCGCGACCCACCACCGAGGCCCGTCTTCAGTCGGTTGGGTTGCCCGAACTGCTGCCCGCCGGCTCCTCGTCGGAATGAATGTAGTCGCTGCTGTGGTAGGAGGAGGTGTCCGGGGACGCCTCGCTGCGCCGGCGCGCCGGCGGCCCGGAGTCGCTGCCGCTGACCGATTCCACCTGGACCTCGGCCAGCGGGGTGGGCTCGCCCCGCGCCCCGGTCCCAACCGACCACCACCGGCGGACCGAACCGGTCGCTGTGGACGCGCCCGATCCGATGAGCGAGAGCAGGCCATTGGGCATGCGCGTGCCGTTCTCGACCACGGACTCGATCGTTCGCAGGTAACCCAAGGCACGGCCCCGCATCGAACCGAGCAGGCCGTTGAGCAAGGCCCCGGCGGCAGCCGCGGTCAAGGCAGGCCGATCCAGGCCCTGGCCTCGCAAGGCATCGGCCAGGGCAAACAAGGCGTCGACCGGCGCACCCGCCAGCACGCGCGTGGCGGTCTGGTCGAGGAAGTGACCGGGGTCGGGACCCGGATTGGCCTGCGCGTCGGGCTGCAGCATGAACGCCTCGCCATACCAGCGCCGGAAGATGAGCCGCGCCAGGTCGGGGTTGATGCCGTCAAGGAGTTCGTTCAGGCCCGACGCCACCAGCCGGGCCGCGGCCAGGGTGCTGACCCCCCCGGCCGACACGGTGTCCGAAAGCACGGCCGTCAGGAGTTGCTCGGCGAGCGTCGGTCCGTACACCAGCAGCGCCAGGCTCGACAGCACATAGAGGCTGTCGCGGATCGTGTTCAGGCGGTACTGCTCCTGGGCCGACAGGCCCGAGCCATCCCGGTGGCGCAGCGCCAGGCCGGCGGTCAGCGGCCCCTGGGTCCAGCTCTGCACCGCCTGCCGGGTCAGCCGCGCCAGGTTGTTCACCACGAACGGGGTCAGCACCGAGGCACCGAGTCCGCCCCACACCACGCCGCACAGCATGGCGGCGGCCCCCGCCACGGTCAGCGGCACCGCCGATTTCAGCAGGGCGTCGGTCGCCCAGCTCGGATTGGCCTTGTAATCCGCGCTCTTGGCCGTTTCGAGGCGGTACAGGCTGAGCAGCGGCAGCGCGATGGACCCGATGACGCCGAGCGGAATTTCCGTGAAGGGCCCACCAGCCTGGACCAGGTAGGCATCGGCCGCGCGCCAGGCCAGGAACGCCGCGTAATGCGCGCTTCCCTCGCGCACGCCGTTCAACCCGCCCCGGGCCAGGGCGGCCGCGAGCTGGCGGGCGCTCATCGGCACATGGCGGTCGCTGTCGTTGCGCAGCGAATAGATGAGCTCGTCGCGCAACTCGCCGGCCAGGCGGCCACCGGCACTCGCTCGGGCCGCGACCTTTCCCAGGGCCGCGGTCAGGCGGTTGATCGACAGGCCTGTGCGGACCAGCAACTCGTCGCACCGCTCGGTGGCGGTGGTGTCCCGGTGGGGCGCACCGCCGTCCCCGGCATCGGGTATCGACAAAGCCAGCTCGGCCAGGACCTGTCCGACCCGGGCCTCGTCGGCCGCCGCCAGCCGGCTGTGAGCCTCGTACTCGCGGCTCGCCGCCTCGTGGTGCACCCGGTCGGCGTCGGAGGCGTTCTTGCGTGCCAGGGCGGGCGGAAAGCGCCGCAAGGTCTTCGGTTGCAGGGCCACCGGCCGCCCCGGGTGGGCAATCGCCGCCAGCGGCTGGTCGTGCCGTGCAATCAGCAAAGCGGCCGCGCGGTAAAGAAACAGGCGATCGCCATGTGGCCACTGCCCGATCGTCTCCTCACTGTCCAGCGTGGTTTCCAGCGCCAGGGCCACGGCCGCGTCACCGCCCCCCAGCCGCTGTTTCAGCTGCGCCAGAAAGTCGGCGGCCCCGCCGCTGTTGTCCTTGCCGGCCCTGACCTGCCTGAGCGACACCGTGACCTGGCCCACCCACTTGTGGTGAATCCGGTCGCGGTTGGTCGTGGCGCCGCTGGCGGCCTTGAGGCGGTCCAGCGCGGCGCGCACGTTCAAGGACTCGTCTTGGGACAGGCGGTCCTTGTGGCGCAGCAGCATGAAACGCCAGAGCTCCAGCGAAGACGCCACATCGTCCTCCACGATCAGCCCGGGCACCGGGTGGGCGGCGGGGTCGCGGCCCCAGTCGGCCAACTGGCGAAGGTCGAGGCAGTCCGCTTCGGTCATCCTTTCCCGGGTCTGCTCGGCCTCCGACAGTCGGACCTGGCGGATCTCGACATAGGCCTCCTCGATGGCGGCGTCGACAGCGGCCAGGACCGGGTCGTTCGGGGCGAGGTCGCCCTTCAGGCGGCACAGTGCGGCCCACCGCAGGCTCGGCCTGAGGGCCCGGGCCGACCGCAGCGCACCCTCCAGGCCCTCCTCCGGCCGGGTGGCCTCATTCACCTGGCGATGGATGTCCCTCGACAGGAGCTGTGACGGCGACCCGACCTGGCCAAGGTCGAGCATGAACCGGGTCTTGCGGGCCTGTGAGGGGGCGTCCGGGTGGGTGGTGCGCAGGTGGTTCAGGGTGGTCCTCACCAGCCGCCGGGCCTCCGACGACAGGGGCATGCGCCGCGCCTCCACCTGCAAGTGCAGCAGCAGAGGGTCGACATCGCCCGGCGGCAGCCCGGGGAACCGGGCCTGGACCCACGCCGCCGCATCGGGCATTTCACCGTCGGCATCCTTGCCCTTGACGATCGAATCGATGGCGGCTTCGATCTGGCCCGATCCGATCCAGGGTGCAGCGGTCTTGAGGTGGGCTGGCGTCAGCGACGGCTGCAGACCGGCGTCGACCGCACCGGGGGAGTCGACCGGCAGCAGCGCCTGCAGCGAACCCTGGATGTCCTCGGCGGTGGTGGGGGGCAGTTCGGCGGGCATCAGCGCCAGCACCTGGCGGACGGCCTCGACCAGCGCGGCCCCTTCCAGCCCCTGGAACAGCCCGGCCTTCAGGCGGCTGGCGTCGTGGGCGCCAGCGACCAGCTGCGCCAGCACCCAATGGGGATCGAACCCCCGTGCCGACACCAGTACGACCGGCCCGTCGGTCGCCGGGTGCGGGGACCCGGTGGCGTCCCCGTCCGCGGTTCCGGTGGGTGAGTCGGCCCCTTCGGCCCCGGGGACGGGCACCGAGAGGCGGGTGGAGGACGAAAGGCTTGACAGGCGGGGAGATCCGGAAGGTGACATGGTGGGCAGGGTCTGGGTGACGTGAAACGGAGCCGGCGGCCGGCTTCACACCGGCGACAGGAAGCGCCCCTCGCGCCAGCGCAGCGGCTGGTCGGCCAGGTGACACAGGGCGAGGCGGAACCGGTCTTCACCGTCGGGGCTCAGCGACAGCTCGTCGGTGAGGCACAGGGTGTCGTCGCCGGGGTGAAGTCCCAGCAGCAGCGAGTCGCCGCACAGGCTGGTCTGCAGATTGGCCTGCAGCAACCGCAGCAGGAGGGGCACCACGTCGCCCCGGGGCAACCCGCCCAACGGACAGTCCGCGCGCACATGGTCGGGTCGGTTCACGGCGTCGTGAATCAGGCGGATGGGCTCGCCACCGACCACGCAGTCGGCCACCAGCCGCTCGTCCGGCCTTTCAACCGGATCGCCATCGGCCACCGACCACGCGCAACCGAGGCGCTCCAGCCAGTCCAGCAGCCGCTGGCGCGGCGAATCCTCGGGCGATTCCGTCGGTTGGTCGGGGCTCATGAGACCTCGGTGAAGACAGGCGTGTCGATGGGGAGAAAGTCGGCGGCGCCTCAGGCCCGCCGCACCGCAGCCACCGCGTCGGCGGGCGGATCGGTGTCGAGGAAATGACCGTGTTGCCAGCGCGCCGCCAGCTCGGCCAAGCCAGCCATGGTGTCCAGCACCAGCCGGGCATCGGCCCGGTGCAAGGGCAGTGAATTCACCAGGTACAGGTGTTGCACGTCCGGCGCGTAGCCCACCGCGCTGCCGGAGGTGGCCGCCAGGTGCCCGATGCGCAGCAGCTGCCGCAACACCGCTTCGGTCTGCAAAACCGGAACCGGACCGAGCGGGCAGGCAACCGACAGGCACGGCGGCGCCGCGTGGGGGTTGAACACCAGGCTCACATCCTGTTCTGCCCACCGGAAATCCAGCTGCACCGGCCCGTCCTGCCCGGGCATCACCAATGGAAGACCCCCGGCCAAGGCCGCGTCGATGTCGGTGAGAAGTTGGTGAAACACGGCGCGCGCGGAACGGTTCGGCATGGGACTCCTCGGTCGGGCTGGGGACGGTGCCGCGCCGGGCAGCGGGACTGCGCGCCGGCAACCCCCCTGGGTAACCGGGAATCGGCGCCGGTTCCGCGGCGCGAGCGCCCGCGCAGAACCGCCTGTGATCGGTCGATCGTTGGCCTACGTCGTTTCCACATGGCCACGTCGGCACCGGCTTCCTACACTCGCGCGACCCCACGCACACCCGCCACCGATGTCACGCCAACCCTTCGCCACCCTCGCCTTCACCGTGTTGACCCTGCTGGCCACCGCGGCCCACGCCCAGCTTCGCATCGGGCAACCCTCGGGATTCACCGGGTCGGTCGCCGCCGGCGTCAAGGAAAACACCGACGGGGCAAAGCTGTACTTCGACGCCGTCAACGCCCGTGGTGGCGTGAACGGCCAGAAGATCGAACTGGTGTCGGTGGACGACAAGTTCGACCCCAAGGTCACGGTGGAGGTGGCGCGCGAGCTGATCACCAAACAGGGTGTTCTGGCCTTGTTCCTGAACCGCGGAACGCCGCATGCCCAGGCGCTGCTGCCGCTGCTGGCCGAGTACAAGGTGCCGCTGGTGGCACCCAGCACGGGTGCCATGGTGTTGCACCAGCCGGTCAACCCCTGGGTCTTCAACGTGCGCGCCACCTACCAGCGCGAGGCGGCGCGCGCCATCGAGCACCTGGCCAGCATCGGCCAGACCCGCATCGCCATTCTGGAGACCGACGACACCTTCGGCGCCGACGGTGCGGAAGGTGCCATGCAGGGATTCGCCAAGGTGAAGCTCGATCCGGTGCTGCGGCGCAAGACACCGCGCGACAAGCCCGACTTCGCTCCGGTGGCGGCAGAGACCGTGAAACTGCAGGCGCAGGCGGTGATGGTGATCGCATCGGCCGGCAACACGGCCAATGCGGTCAAGGCATTGCGTGAAGCGGGGTCGCGGGCCCAGGTGGTCACGCTGTCGAACAACGCCTCGGACGGTTTCATCAAGCTGCTGGGCGAACACGCGCGCGGCGTCATCGTCACGCAGGTGTTCCCCAACGAGCGCTCGATCTCCTACCCGTTGATCAAGGAAGCCGCCGACCTGGCCAAGGCCAAGGGGCTGGAGGGTGTTTCGCCGGCCATGATGGAAGGCTTTGCCGCCGCCAAGGTGATGGTGGAAGGCCTGCGCCGCGCCGGTCCGCAACCGACGCCGCAGAAGGTGCGCGACGCCCTGGAGGCCATGAACCGCTTCGACCTTGGCGGCCTGACGATCAGCTACAGCCCGACCAACCACACCGGCCTGGATTTCGCCGATCTGTCCATCATCGACGGCAGCGGCCGGTTCCGCCGCTGAAACGCGGCGCGATCCGGGAGCGGCGTCAGCCCTTGACGATCAGCACCGGCACCTGCGCGTGCGTGAGCACCTTCTGCGCCACGCTGCCGAGGATCAGCGCCTTGACGCCCTGGCGGCCGTGCGACCCCATCACCACCAGGTCGCAACCCTCCGCCTTGGCGGTCTCCAGGATGCCTTCCCAGATCAGGTTGCGCTCGATGGTGTCGCCGGCAAACGGCACCTGCTGCGCCTGGCAGGCTCGGGCCACGGCCTCCAGCGCGATACCGGCCGCGCGCTTGGCTTCACTCAGGTAGGACTGCAGGCCCACGGCCGAGGCATCGCCGATGCCGATGTAGGGGAATGGGTCGATCACATGGACACCGATGACCTGACCGCCCGAACCCCGGGCCATTTCGGCGGCGACCGCAGCGGCCTTGGCCCCCACATCGGAGCCGTCGGTGGGAACGAGGATTTTCTTGAACATGCGGGCCTCCGGAGGTTGCGTTGACGAAGCATTCTGGAGCGACGTGGCGAACCAGGCCTTGAGGCAGGTCAAGCGGGATGCTGGCGGCACGCGCCGGCCGATCAGATCGGGTTCGCAGGCCTCACGTCCACCGCACAGTACTTCAGTTCGGCGATCTTGCCCACCGGGTCGAGCGCCGGGTTGGTGAGCAGGTTGGCCGCCGCCTCGACGTAGGCGAACGGAATGAACGCCGTCTCGGCGGGCATGCCGTCGTCGCACCGCACGGGCAGCCGGATGGCGCCGCGGCGCGAGGCAACGCGCGCCATGGCGCCGGGCTGCAGCCCGAGCCGTTGTGCGGTGGCCGGGTGCAGGCTGACCGACGGACCCGGCTCCAGCGCGTCGAGCACGGCGCTGCGCCGTGTCATGCTGCCGGTGTGCCAGTGTTCCAGCTGGCGACCGGTGATGAGCACCAGCGGGTACTCGGCATCGGGACGTTCGGCCGGCGGCACGACGCCGGCGGGCACGAGCCGGGCACGGCCATCGACGGTGGGGAAGCCGTCGGTGAACACCACCGGATGCCCGGGATCGTGCTCGCTGGTCACCGGGTAGGTGACCGCTCCCTCGCGCCACAGGCGCGGCCACGACAGCCCCGAGATGCTGGGCATGAGCGAGCGCATTTCCTCGAACACGGCGCCGATGCCCCGGGTCGCGTCGCCGTCGCCGCTGCCGTCGGGAGCCACGCTGTAGCGCCACGGCAGGCCGAGGCGAAGGGCGATCTGCTCGGTGATCCAGGCGTCGGCCCGCGCGTCACCGGGCGAAGCCACCGCCTTGCGGCCCGCCTGCACGCAGCGGTCGGTGTTGGTGACACTGCCGGTCTTCTCGGGCCAGGCGGTGGCGGGCAGCACCACGTCGGCCAGCGACGCCGTCTCGGTGAGGAAGATGTCGGCCACCACCAGATGCCGCAGACCGGCCAGGGCCTCCCGGGCGTGGCTGGCATCGGGGTCGCTCATGGCCGGGTTCTCGCCCTGGATCAGCATGGCGGTGATCTCGCCGCGGTGGGCTGCGTCGATGATCTCGACCACCGTGAGGCCGGGTTCGCTGCCGAGCGTGCCCGGGGGAAGACCCCAGGCGGCCTCGGCCTGCGCGCGCGACGACGCGTCGCCCACACGGTGGTAGTCGGGCAGCACCATGGGAATGAGCCCCGCGTCGCTGGCACCCTGCACGTTGTTCTGCCCGCGCAATGGGTGCAGGCCGGTGCCGGGCCGGCCGATGTGCCCGGTGACCAGCGCCAGCGCGATCAGGCAGCGCGCGTTGTCGGTGCCATGGGTGTGCTGGCTGATGCCCATGCCCCACAGGATCATGGCGTTGCGGGCAGTCGCGTAGGCGCGCGCCACTTCGCGGATGGCTTCGGGCTCGATGCCGCAGACCGGGGCCATGGCCTCGGGACTGAAATCGGCCACATGGGCCTTGAGCAGCTCGAAGTCGCGCGTGTGCGCTTCGATGTAAGCGGTGTCGGTGAGGCCTTCGCCAATGACCACGTGCAGCATGGCGTTGAGCAGCGCCACGTCGGTGCCGGCGTTGAAGCCGAGGTGCCGCCAGGCGTGGCGCGCCAGCTCGGTTCGGCGCGGATCGACCAGCACGAGCCGGGTGCCACGGCGGATGGCGTTCTTGATCCAGGTGGCCCCGACCGGGTGGTTCTGCGCCGGATTGGCCCCGATCAGCAACACGAAGTCGGCGTGCGCGACATCGCGCAGCGGGTTGGTCACCACCGCCGAACCCAGGCCCTCCATGAGGGCGGCCACGCTCGAGGCGTGGCACAGGCGGGTGCAGTGGTCCACGTTGTGCGTGCCGAAGGCGCTGCGGACCAGCTTCTGGAACAGGTAGGCCTCTTCGTTGGTGCCCTTGGCCGAGCCGAACCCGGCCACCGGACCGGCCCGCCCGCGCCCGGCCGAGCCTTGCAGCGCGCGCTGGAATCCACTGGCGGCGGCGTCGAGGGCCTCGTCCCACGTCGCTTCGCGGAACAGCTCGCGCCAGTCGCGGTGCGCGATTGCACCGGCCTCCTTGGGCACCCCGGGCTTGCGGATCAAGGGGCGCGTGAGGCGCTCGGGGCTGTGGGCGTAGTCAAAGCCGAACCGCCCCTTGACACACAGGCGGCCTTCGTTGGCCGGGCCCGCAATGCCTTCGACGTGGGCGATCTGCCCGTCGTCGCCGACGTGGTAGCGGATCTGGCAGCCCACACCACAGTAGGGACACACCGAGTCGACCTTGCGCGCCGCCGCGCGCGCGAACGATCCGTTGGCCGGTGCAATGGCGCCGGTGGGACAGGCCTGCACGCATTCGCCACAGGCCACGCAGGTGCTCGTGCCCATCGGGTCGTTCTGGTCGAACACGATCTGCGCGTGGCCGCCCCGGAACGCCAGCCCGAGCACGTCGTTGCCCTGGGTGTCGCGGCAGGCACGGATGCACCTGGTGCACTGGATGCAGGCGTCACGGTTGACCGTCATGGCCGGGTGGCTGGTGTCGACCCCGACGGATTCGCGCGGACCGAAACGCGCCGCGCGGGCGCCAGTCTCGCGCGCCCAGTGCGCCAGTTCGCTGTCGTGCCTGAGGCGGGCGGTGTCGGGTGCATCGGCCAGCAGCAGCTCGATGACGCTGCGCCGCGCGTGGTGGGCGCGGGGTGTGTCGCTGCGAACCACCATGCCCTCGGTGGGCGCGCGGCAGCACGACGGCGCCAGCACGCGTTCGCCTTCGATCTCGACCACACAGGCCCGGCAGTTGCCCACCGGTTGAAGGCCATCGCTGGCACACAGGCGGGGCAACACCACGCCCGCCCGCCCGGCGGCTTCCAGCAGCATCTCGCCGGGCGCGGCCTCGACGCGCCGGCCGTCCAGGGTGAAGGCAATGGGCGTAGCGTCGCGCGGCAGATCGTCGGTCTTCACAGTCCCACCTCCGGCGCGAAGAAACGCCGCACGCTGTCCACCGGGTTGGGCGCTGCCTGCCCCAGTCCGCAGATGCTGGCGTCGCGCATCACGGCCGACAACTCGTCCATGCGCCCGGCATCCCACTGCGGCGCCTGCATCAGCCGCACCAGTTGGCCAGTACCGGCCCGACAGGGTGTGCACTGGCCGCAGGATTCGTGTTCGAAGAAACGCATCAGGTTGAGCGCGGCATCGCGCACGCGGTCGTGCTGGCCCAGCACCACCACCGCCATCGAGCCCACGAAGGCACCGTGCTCGGCCAGCGTGTCGAAGTCCAGCGGCACGTCGGCCAGCGACGCGGGCAGGATGCCACCGGACGCTCCGCCCGGCAGAAAGGCCTGCAGGGTGTGGCCGTCGGCCATGCCGCCCGCGAACTCATCGATGAGCTCGCGCAAGGTGATGCCCGCCGGCGCCAGGTGAACACCGGGCTTATTCACGCGGCCCGACACCGAGAACCGCCGAAGGCCGTGGCGGCCTCGCCGGCCCAGCGCAGCCCACCGGGCGCCGCCACGGGCCAGCAACTCGGGCACCCACCACAGGGTCTCGAGGTTGTGCGCCAGTGTGGGACGACCAAAGACACCACTGAGCGCCACGATCGGCGGCTTGAGGCGCGGCAGGCCGCGGCGGCCCTCGATCGACTCGATCAACGCCGACTCTTCACCGCAGATGTAGGCGCCGGCACCACGGCGCAACTCGAGCCTGGGCGGTCGGTAGTGGAAGAAGCGCTCGCGCAGCGCCGCCAGGCGGGGCTGCAAGCGGTCGAGCTCGCGCTGCAGCAGCGCCCGGGCGTCGTGGTATTCGTCGCGCAGGTAGAGCCAGACGTGCTCCAGCCCCACCACCTCGGCGGCGATCAGCACGCCTTCAATCACCTGCGGTGCCCCGGTGGTGAGCACCTGCCAGTCCTTGAACGTGCCGACCTCGCCCTCGTCGATGTTGACGATGCCGACCCGCGGCCCCGGCTGAGCGCGCACGGTCTGCCATTTGCGCCAGGCCGGGAATCCCGCACCGCCCAGGCCGCGCAGATCGGCGGCCTTGAGTTCGTCGATCACCTGCTCGGCCGGGCATTCGCCGGACAGCAACCGCTGCAGTTGCAGCAGGCCACCCGGTTCGGGCTCGGGCAACGGACGCGGTCCGGTGTCGCCGCGGGCCACGAGATCGGCGATGGCGGCGGGCGTGGCGGCGGGCAACTGCCGTTGGCCCACGCAGGCGGCTGGCGCCTGGTGGCACAGCCCGATGCACGGCGCCGGCTCGACCACCACGCCGTCCGTGGCCGCCAGGGCCTCGCGCGTGCGCTCGAGAAGGGACTCGCCATCCGCCATGGCGCAGGCCAGGCTGGTGCACACCCGAACCGTGGTGGCGGGCACCACGGCGCCGTCGGCCACCACCTTGAAGTGGTGGTAGAAGCTGGCCACCTCGTACACCTCGACCTGGCTCAGGCGCAGTTGCTCGGCCAGCGCCGCGAGGTGCCCCTGTCGCAGCGCGCCCTCGGCGTCGTTGAGCCGGTGCAGGTGCTCGATGAGCAGGTCGGCGCGCGGCGCCAGCCCTTCGCACAGCCTGGCCACGCGTTCTCGGTCGGCAGGCGACACCTGGCGCCCCTTGGGCGTGGATCGGGCAGACCTGGGAACGGCGTGGACGGGAATCACGGTGGGCTTGGCGGGGCCGGGGTTCATGGTCGGACAGCCTAGCAGGGGTGGTGCCCGTTAATATGCACCGGATTGCACATTGAAGGCCATGCCCACCCGTCCAGCGACAACGCCTCTTCAGGTCGACCTGCAACCGCGCTGGCGCATCGGGCGCGAGGGCGGCGACACGCTGGACGCCACGACCCTGCTCGACCTGCTGGCCACGGTGCAGGCCACCGGCAGCATCGCGCAGGCCGGACGCGAACTGGGGCTTTCCTACCGCCATGCCTGGGGCCTGCTGCGGCAGGCAGAAGCGCTGCTGGGCGCGCCCTTGCTGGCGCGCGGTCGGGGGCTTGGCTCGGCCCTCACCGAACTGGGCGAACGGCTCGCCTGGGCCGACGCCCGCATTGGTGCGCGACTGCAACCCTTGCTGGAATCGCTGGCCGCCGAACTCGAAGGCGAACTGGGCCGTGTGCAGCGCCGCGCCCGCAGCGTTCCCCGGTTGCACGCGAGCCACGGGTTCGCCGTGGCCGCGCTGCGCGAGCAGCTGGCCGCGCGGCAGGTACCGGTGGAGGTGCGCTACCGCAACAGTGGCGAGGCGGTGTCGGCGCTGGCCCATGGCGAATGCGAACTGGCCGGATTTCACGTGCCGCTGGGGGCCTTCGAGGCCGAGGCCGCCCGCCGTTACCTGGCCTGGCTGCGCCAGGACCAGCACCACCTGGTGCAGCTGGCGGTGCGCACACAAGGCCTGTTCGTGGCGCCGGGCAATCCATTGGGCCTTCGCGGGGTGAGCGACCTCGCACGGTCAGAGGTGCGCTTCGTGAACCGGCCCGAGGGCTCGGGGACGCGCATGCTCACCGAGCTGCTGCTGCAGCGCGAGGGCATCGACGCGCGGACGGTGGCGGGGTATGACAACACCGAGCTCACCCACGCCGCGGTGGCGGCGTTCGTGGCCAGTGGCATGGCCGATGTGGGGATGGGCGTGCAGACGGCCGCACAGCGCTTCGGCCTGCATTTCGTGCCATTGCTCAAGGAGCGGTACTTCTTTGCGGTGCCGTCGGACGCACTGCACCGCGCCGACCTGAGCCCGGTGCTGGCGGTGCTGCGATCGCCTGCACTGCGCGCCCGCGTGGCAGCACTGCCGGGGTACGAGGCCGCGCAGACCGGCCAGGTGCTGACGCTGGCCGAGGCGTTCAGCTAACGGCGCTGAACGCCCAGGGCCGTGCGCGCGGCGGCGTCCCAGGCGCCGCTGGCAAACCAGTCGTCGCCATCGAGCCACGCCTTGAGCATCGGCAATGCGTCAAAGCCCCAGAACACCCGGCCGTCGACCACCATGGCGGGCACACCGAACAGGCCCAGCGCGATCGCCTCGTCGGTGTTGGCGCGCAGGCGCTGCTTGACGGTCTCGCTGTCGGGTTCGATCCACGGCTGACCCCGCCGGGCCATCTGGTCCTGCAGTTCGGCCCGAAGCGCTTCGATGCGCACGGCATCGCCGGCGTCGGCGCCACCGTGCCACACGTGGTGGAACAGCTGCTCGGTCACGTGGCGGCTGGTGTCGCCGGGCGCATCGGCCACCGCGGTGGCCAGGCCCAGGCGCAGCAGCGGCAAGGGGTTGAAGGGATGGGCCGCCGGCATTTCGAGCCGGATGCCGCTGGACCGGGCCAGCCAGAGGATCTGCCGGTAGGTCCACTCGCGCTTGGCGGGGATCTCGGCCGGGCCGAGCTGGCCGTGCGCCTTGAGCAGCGCCGCAAACAGCACCGGCCGGTACCGCACCGCCACGCTGTGGCCGGCCAGTGCCTGGGGCAGCGCGGCAAACGCGAGGTGCGCGTAAGGCGAAATCGGGTCGTAGAAGAACTGCAGTTCGTGGAGCGTGCTCATGCCGGGGCCCAGCGGGTGTCGATGGCCTGCCACACGCGCAGCTTGCCGGCGTCGTCCATGCGGCTCCATCCGGCGATCTCGTCCAGGGTGCGCGCACAACCGGCGCACAGGCCGGTCGATTCGTCCATGCGGCACACACCGACGCAGGGTGACGGCACCGCCACGCCAGGCTGGCGGCGGCGCGCGCGCGCCAGGTCGGGGCGTTCGCCCGGCGTCACGTGGTTGCTCCTTGCGCCACGTCGACCACCGGCGCACCGGTGTAGCGCTGCAGCTCGTGCGGCGTGAGCGGGAACACCGCGTGCGGATGGCCCGCCGCCGCCCAGATGGTGTCGAAGCGGAACAGGTCGCGGTCGATCAGGGTCACCGGTTCGCTGGCATGGGCCAGCGGCGACACGCCACCGATCGAAAAGCCGGTTTGCGCCTTCACGAAGTCCGCGTCGGCGCGGCCGAGCTTGCCGCCATCGGCGCACACCAGCGCCTGCACCTTGTGCTCGTCGACCCGGCGGTCGCCGGAGGTGACCACCAGCACCGCCCGGTCCTGTTCGGCCGGGTGATTCTTGCGTCGGAAGATGATGCTTTTGGCGATCTGGCCCAGGGCCACGCCCAGGGCATCGGCGGCCTGTTGCGCGGTTCTGGCGGCATCGTCCAGCATCACCGGGTTGCGGTCATGGCCCAGGGCGGCCAGGCGCTCCTGCACGCGCTGGACCGCCGGGGTGTGTGTGGGGCTTGGGTCGCTCATGCCGCAAATGGTAGCCGGGCGCGCACCACCCTGGCGCCATGGGGCCATGGGGCCATGCGGCTCAACCGATGAGGCCCGGCAACCAGGTGGCGATGGGCGGAAACCAGAACACGGCGCTGAGCAGCAGCAGGCTCATGACCACGTACGGGATCACCGCGCGGAAGATGTCCGCCATGGTGACGCTGGGCGGCGCCACGCCACGCATGGTCATCAGCAACAGGCCGTGCGGTGGCAGCAGCAGCCCGAGCTGCATGCAGATGAGGAACATCACGCCGAACCACACCGGGTCGATGCCGAGCGCCTGCACGATCGGCATGAAGATCGGCAGCGTGATCATCATCATGCTGATCTGGTCCACGAAGATGCCCAGGAAGATCAGCATCAGCATCATGCCGACCACGATCATTTCGGTGGACCACCCTTGCCCGGTGATCATCTGCACCAACCCGTTGCTGGCCCCCGAGAACGACAGGATCTGGGCGAACGTGGTGGCGCCGAGGATGATGAACAGGATCATTCCCGAGATACCGGCCGTGCCCTTGAGGGACTTGATGACCGCCTCGACCGTGAGCACCCGGTACGCCATGGCCAGCACCATGGTGGCAAACGCCCCCAGCGCCGCGCATTCGGTGGGGGTGGCCCAGCCATTGGCCAGCGCACCCACCACCACGCCAAAGATCGACAGCGTGGGCAGCACGTAGGCGAAGAACGGTTGCCAGCGCTGCCAGCCTCGGTGGCCGGTGTCCTCCGGGTCGCGCGGCGCCAGGTGCGGGCTGATGCGCACGCGGACCACGATCCACAGCACGAAGGCCACCGACAGGATGAGACCGGGCATGACGCCGCCCACCAGCAGCTTGGAAATCGAGATGCCCGACAGCGAACCCAGCAGCACCGTGAGCGCCGAGGGCGGAATGAGCATGTCGACCGCGCCGATGGCCATGATGGGACCGGTGGCCATGGTGGGGTGGTAGCCCCTCGCCAGCATGACCGGCAGCATGAGCGATCCCAGCATGGCGGTGGTGGCGATGGTGGACCCCGAGATGGCCGAAAACACCGTGCCGGCCACCACCGCGACCACGGCCAGCCGACCCGGCAGGCGCCGGATCAGGCGCTCGACGCCTTCGATGACCTTCAGCGCCAGGCCGGTGTGGAACAGCACCTCGCCCATCAGCACGAACAACGGGATCGGGGTGAGGGAGAACGCGGTGACCGAACTGACGCTGCTGCGCGCGAGCTGCATCAGCCCGGGCTCGCCGCCCATGTACAACCACGCCCCCACGATGTTGACTGTGATGAAGGTCAGCGCCACCGGCATGCCGATGAACAGCAGCAGGGTCGATCCCCCGAGCATCAGCCAGGCGGCCAGCACCCAGCTGCTCATGCGGCACTCACCGCGTCCTGCCGCGGGCCGCGTTCGGCGCGGGCCAGGCGGTGCATGCGGAACCCCATTTCAATGGACAGCAGCACGAACACGACCGGCAGCGGCGCCAGGCCCCACCACTCGGGCGTGACCAGGGTCTTGATGTTGAGCGCGCCCGAGCTGTAGCTGGCCCAGGCGGCCTGGGCGCTGTACCACGCAATCACCAGGCAGCAGAGCAGGCCGATGGCATCGCCCACCCACTCGAGCGCCCAGGCCACGCGCGACGGCAGGGCCTGGAGGACGATGTCCACCCGGATGTGCTGCCCCTGCCGCAGCAGCCAGGGCGCCACGCACATGGTGATGAGGTAGAGCATGAGCTCGGAGACCTCGTTGCTCCAGGCCAGGCCCTGGGGGAGGCCGGGCACCGGGATGTTCCGAAGCGCCACGTCGGCCACGATGACCAGCATCATGGCCAGCAGCAGCGCGCAGCCCACCATGGCCAGCGCCGACAGCAGGCGTCCGTACGCGGTGGACAGCGCGTCGATCACTTGGAGAACAGTTTCTTGAACTGGGCCGCGACCTCGGGACTTTGCTTCGCGGCGCCGGCCCAGCCGATCTCATAGGCCTTGTCGCGGAAGGCCTTGGCGGTGGCGGCGTCGAAGGCGATCGTCTTGATGCCGGCCTGCGCCTGGCGTGCGGTCTCTTCGGTGGCGTAGCGGGTCCAGAAGGTGTTCTCGGCCTCGAGCGCCAGCAACTGCTTCTGCAGGTAGGTGCGCTGCGGATCCGTGAGCCGCTTGTACGCCGGCAGGTTCATGATCAGCGACACCTCGGCGTCGTAGAAGCCGGGGTCGATGCGGAACTTGGTCTTCTCGTGCCAGTTGAGGTCGAAGATGCCACCGATGGGCCAGCCGTACCCGTCGACCACGCCGCGCTCCAGGGCCGTGTACACCTCACCCGGCGGGGTGGTGATGACGCTGGCGTTGAGTGCCTGGAAGAAGTCGCGGTACACCGGCGTGATGCGGATCTTCTGGCCGGTGAGGTCGGGCTTGTCAACCGGCTTGTTGGTGTAGATGTGGAACGGCTGGTTCTCGACCATGCGGGCGAGGTATTGCATGTTGCCCTTCTCGTTCCACACCTTGTTGATGGCATCGAACGCCCCGTTCCTGCGCTGCTCGGCAATCGGGATCTGCGTGAGCTTGAGGAAATCGGCCTCGGGCATGACGTTGGTGTAGAAGGCGCCCGTGCTCAGCGCCAGGTCGACCACGCCGGTCTTGACCGCGTTGCCGACCTCGAAGGTGGGGATGGCCTTGGGACCGCCGATGAAGTTGATCTGCAGAACGCCCTTGCCCTCGGCGTTGACCTTGTTGATCCAGGGCTGCAGGCGCTGGACGTAGATGCCGTTCTCGGCAAAGGCGCTCACCAGGCGCAAGGTCACCTCCTGGGCCTGTGCGAGCGGACTCAGCGCCAGGGTGGCCAGCAGGGCGGCGGTGGCTTTCACGAACCGGTTCTTCATCGCAGGTCTCCTTCTTCGGTTGGGGGGTGGATCATCTTGGCGTCATTGCACGGCACGGGCCAGGCGCGCGTCCAGCGCCTGCCCCGAGTCATCGGCCAGCGCCGCCTGGCTCAATTCACGAAACGTGGTGGGCCCGTCGGCCCGGGCGCGAAGCTGCGGCAGCGCGCCGATCAGGCGCTCGTAGCTGCGCCAGCCCCGGGCGTGGGTATCGCCATACCCCTTGATCAGCCGCTGCGCACGCGCCACCTCGAGGGCGAGGTCGGGGCGATCGGCCGCCAGCTCCTGCACCAGCGTGAGCCAGGCGCGCAGGCGCGCGTGCTCGACCTGGAACCGGAGCGAACGCCGCCGCAGGCCGCGCAGCGCGGCCACGCCATAAAGCAGGAGGTAGCCGCGCAGCGAGCTCGTCTGCACCGTGCGGCCCTGGCGTGTGAATCGACCCACCAGCTCGCGCGCCCAGCCGGTGCGCAGCAACCAGCGGCCCACGGCCGCGGGCAGCGTGTCGGCGATCTCTTCCAGCCGGGGGTGCAGGAATTCGCTGATGTCGAGCTGCTGGTCGTTGGCCAGTCGCACCTCGCGCGCGACGCGCTCGAAGCGCGTGCGGCGGGTCTTGAGGTCGGCGACGCGCACCGTGTCTTCGTAAGTCATCCACAGCGCGAGGTGCCGCGCGGTTTCCTCGAGCACGTCGGTTCGCGCGGCCAGCAACGGGTGCAGCAGGTCGAGGTATTCGTCTGCGTAGGCAATGTCCTGGTAATCGGCCAGGCGCAGCACCGCGGCCAGCAGCGTGGGGTGAACCGGGGCGGGAAACTCGGCGTGCACACGCTTGGCGGTCCGCGCCAGCCGGGGGCCGGTGACCGGGGCCGGCGGAGCCGCCTGGGCGACTTCCGCCTCGCCGCGGGCGGCGGCGTGACCCGCGGCGAACGCCTTCAGGCTGGACTCCACGCCCACGCCGGCCCGCTGGATCGTGGCCTCGAACTGGGCGCGGTCGAAGGGCAGCGCACCCGACGCCGACAGCGCACCATACAGAACCGGGGAAATCAGGCTGCCGGTGCGCTCGGCCAGCGAACCGAAGTCGGCCGAAACGAAACGCCGCGCGGCGTTGCGCCCACCCTCGATCAATGAGGCGGCATCCACCCGGCCGTCGCCCATGGCGGTGCGCTCGGTCATGGAATACACGCGGTGGGTGGAGGCGATCAAGGTGGTCCGGTCCGGCGTCACCAGCCCGCGCTGCAGCGCCCGGCCGGCCTCCATCAGCTCGGAGGCGATCACCACGTCCACCTCGCCCGGCACCGGGCTGAGCCCCAGCACCGGCTGCGCGCCTGCGGGCACCGCATCGGCAGGGAACAGCTCGAGGTAATAGATGGTGGCGCCCGTGCGCTGGGCCACGCCCGGCACCGAGGTGGTCTGGGCAATGTAGCCATTGGCCTCGGCCAGGTCGACCAGCCAGTCGGCAAGCACGCCGCCGCCCTCGCCACCCATGGCCTGGATCGCGATGGTGATGGCGCGCGGCGAACTCATGCGGCCAACCCTTGCAGGCGCCGGTCGATGCGGTCCTGCAGCCAGCCGATGACGGCGCGGCGCACGCGCTGGCGGATGCGGTCCCAGCGCCCGGGGTTGTTGACGATCTCGGCGCGGTAGAACGACGGGCACAGCACCGCCGCATGCGCGACCTCGCCGCACAGGCCGCACCCCACGCAACTGTCCACCACCGAGGCCACCGGGTCGCGCCGCAGGGGGTCGGGGTTGGGCGCGATCGTCAGCGAAGGGCACCCCGAGAGGCGGATGCACGAGTGATCGCCAGTGCAGGTGTCGGGATCGACGCCGAACCGCTCGCGCACCACGCGCTCCCCTTGGGCGATCCGCTGCCGGATCTGCGGCTTGACCCGGCGCTGCCGGTTGAGCATGCACTCGCTCTGCGCCACCACCACCTTGGGGCCCTTTTCCCGGGTGGTGAGCGCCTCGCGCAGCGCCGCCTTCATCTGGGTGAGGCTGTAGGTGTGGTTGACGCTGCGCACCCACTTCACGCCGACCCCGCGCACCGCCGTTTCGATCGGGTTGTTGGTGCTGCGGATGGCGTTGGGCGCTTTGGATGAAAGCACGTCCTGCCCACCGGTGGCCGCCGAGTAGCCGTTGTCGATGACCACCAGCACGTTGTCGGACTGGTTGAAGACCGCGTTGCCGACCCCGCTGGTGAGGCCGTTGTGCCAGAAGCCGCCGTCGCCCATGATGGAGATGGTGCGCTTGTCCGTCTCTTCGGTGTTGAAGGCCGACGCGCCAGCCCAACCCAGGCCATAACCCATGGTGGTGGCGCCGATGTTGAACGGCGGCAGGATGGAGAACAGGTGGCACCCGATGTCGCAGCTCACGTGGCTGGGGCCCAGCTCCCGCTCCAGCAGCTTCATGGCGGTGAAGATCGGCCGCTCGGGACAGCCGGTGCAGAACGAGGGCGGGCGCGGTTGCACCTGGGCGGCGGCGGCCAGCACCGCCGGCAGCGCGGGTTCGGGTTGGGCCCTCGCTGCCAGGGGCAAAGGGCGGCCGGCCAGCAGGGCCGGATCACAGCGCTCGACAAAACGCGCAATGCCCTTGAGCACCGCCCCGCCGGTGTACTCGCCGGCGGGCGGCAGCACGTCCTTGCCGTGCACCCGGGTCGGCAGATCGGCGCGGCGCAGGATGGCGTGCACCGCCTGCTCGATGAAATCGGGTTGCCCTTCCTCCACCACCAACAGTGCGCGCTTGCCGGCGCAGAAGCGGACGAACTCGGCATCCACCAACGGGTAGGTGACGTTGAGCACGTACAGCGGCACGCGCGATGCGCCGAAGGCATCGGCCAGGCCCAGCAACTCCAGCGCCCGAAGCACCGCGTTGTACATGCCGCCCTGCAGCACAATGCCGAAGTCCTGCGCGTCCTCGGCGAAGAACTCGTTCAGGCCGCGATCCTGGATGAACTGCACGGCGGCCGGCCACCGCTTGGCCAGTTTCTCCTGCTCATGCAGGTAACTGGCGGGCGGCAGCACGATGCGGTTGACGTCGCGCACCGGCTTCTCGATCGCGTCCTTGAGCGTGAAATCGGGACGCCGGTTGGCCTTGGTGGTGAAGTGCCCGTGCACGTGGCAGGCGCGGATGCGCAGCTCCAGCATCACCGGGGTGTGGCTGGCTTCGGAAAGCTCGAACGCCTGCTCGACCGCGCTCACGATGCTGGGCAGGTTGGGCCGGGGATCGAGCAGCCAGATCTGCGACTTCATCGCGAAGGCGTGCGAGCGCTCCTGCATGATGCTGGAGCCCTCGCCGTAGTCCTCGCCCACGATGATCAGCGCGCCGCCGGTGACGCCGCCCGAGGCCAGGTTGGCCAGGGCGTCCGAGGCAACGTTGGTGCCGACGGTGGATTTGAATGTGACGGCGCCGCGCAGTGGGTAGTTGACCGATGCCGCCAGCGTGGCCGCGGCGGTGGCCTCGCTGGCGCTGTGCTCGAAGTGCACGCCGAGCTCGCGCAGGATGTCGTTGGCATCCGTGAGCACGTCCATCAGGTGCGAGATCGGGGCGCCCTGATAGCCCGCCACATACGAGACCCCGGACTGCAGCAACGCCTTGGTCACCGCGAGGATGCCCTCTCCACGGAACTGCTCACCCTCGCCGAGCCGCAGCTTGGTCACTTCATTGGCAAAGGATCTTTCGGCCATCGCAGGTCTGGGTGTGGCTGGGTCTGCCGGGCAATGTACGCAGGCATCCGCAATCTGGCGAATGGATTGTGTGGATGCACTGCATCGATCTCATGAATAATCCGGGTGAACCCTGAGACACCCCTGCGACCAGCGACATGAACTTCCGCCAGCTCGACCTGAACCTGCTTCGCGTGCTGGCGGCCATCCACCGCACGCGCTCCGTCACCGCCGCGGGTCGAACGCTGGCCCTGTCCCAATCGGCCACCAGCAACGCCCTGGCGAGGTTGCGGCACTTCTTCGACGACGAGCTGTTCGTCCGGTCACCCGCCGGCCTGCAGCCCACGCGCCTGTGCGAGACCGTGGCCCCCGCGGTGCAGGCGCAACTGCGCGCCCTGGAGGCCGCCGTCACCGGTCAGGAGGACTTCGATCCGGCCACCAGCGAGATGCACTGGCGCCTGTCGCTGTCGGATCTGGGCGAGATGCTGTTTCTGCCGTCGCTGGCGGCTGCGCTGCGCGCGCAGGCACCGCGGGCCCACCTGTCGAACGTGGCGGTGGCCGCAGGCGACGTCGCCTCGGCCCTGGAGTCGCGCGAAATCGACTGTGCCGTGGGCATTCTGCAGCCGCGCCACCGGGGGGTGCAGGCCGAGCCGCTGTTCCGGGAGCAGTACGTGGCCATCACCGCGGCCGACTGGCGACCCGCGCACGGCCGGGCCGGTGCTTCGCTGTCGGCCGCGCAGCTGGCCGAGGCTTCGTTCGTGGTGGCGTCGCCAACAGCCACGTTCCACAGCAGCGTGGAGCAGATGCTGGTCCGCATGAAACTGGCCGACCGCATCGTGCTTCGGGCGCGCCATTTCGGCGCACTGCCCGATCTGGCGCTGGGCACCGACCTGGTGGCCATCGTGCCCGAGATGTACGCGCGCAACCTGCAGTCGCGCCACGAGTTCAAGCGCTGGCGGCTGCCCGATGCGCCGCACTATGAGGTCCGGCTGGTGTGGCACGCCAGCACGGCGCGCGATCCGGCCCACCTGTGGATGCGCGCGCTGTTGCGCCGCCTGTTCGCCCGCGCCTGAACCGGCGCGGCGCTCAGCCCGCGCGCTTGGCCAGCAGCGCCCGCGCCACGCGCGAGTTGGTGCTGCGCCCGAGCTGCGCACTGATCCAGGCCCCGGTGTCGACCAGCGCATCGAGGTCGATGCCCGTTTCGATGCCCATGCCGTGCAGCAGGTACACCACATCTTCGGTGGCCACGTTGCCGGTGGCACCCTTCGCGTAGGGGCAGCCACCCAGCCCGGCGATCGAGGTGTCGTGGTGCCACACCCCCAGTTCGAGTGCGGCGAGGGTGTTGGCCACCGCCTGCCCGTAGGTGTCGTGGAAATGGCCGGACACGTGGTCGATGTCGTAGTGCCTGAGCGTCGCCTCGATCGCCGCCTGCACCTTGCGCGGGGTGCCCACGCCAATGGTGTCGGCCACGCCGATGTGCTCGACCCCGATGCCCTTCATGAGCCCGGCCAGGTAGTCCACGCGGGCCGGTGCGATGTCGCCCTCGTAGGGGCAGCCCACGGTGCAGCTCATGGCGCCCCGGACGGCGATGCCGGCTGCCCTGGCGGCCTGCACCACGGGGGCAAACCGCTCGATGCTTTCGGCAATGCTGCAGTTGATGTTTTTCTGGCTGAAGGCTTCGCTGGCTGCGCCGAACACCACGATCTCGTCCGGCTTGTCCTGCAGCGCGGCCTCCAGGCCCTTCATGTTCGGGGTGAGCACCGCATAACGCACACCGCGCTGGCGCTGCACGCCTTGCATCACCTCGTGGTTGTCGGCCATTTGCGGCACCCACTTCGGGCTCACATAGCTGGTGACTTCGATGTCCTTCAGACCGGCCGCCTGCAGCCGGTGCACCAGCTCGATCTTGACCGCCGCGGGCACCGGCTGTTTTTCGTTCTGAAGCCCGTCGCGGGGGCCGACGTCGATGATCTTCACGCGGTGGGGGATCTTCATGGGGGTGTCCTCGGGTTCAGTAGCCGCGGCGGCGGTCGACCTCGCCGGCCACGGTCTCGCCGCGCTCCAGGGCGGCCATCTTGCGGGCCATCTGTGCAATGCTTTCATCGCGCAGCGTTCGGGCCGACGTGTGCGGCGTCACGGTGATCTTCGGGTGGGTCCAGAACGGGTGGTCCGCAGGCAGCGGCTCGGTGCGAAACACGTCGAGCGTGGCGCCCGCGAGGTGACCGCTGTCGAGCAGTTTCAGCAGATCGTCATCGACCACATGGGCGCCACGCGCCACGTTGATGAGGTAGCCCCCCGGCTGCAGCAGACCCAGCGTGCGCCGGTCCAGAAGGTTCTCGGTCTGCGGGGTGAGGGGCAGCAGGTTCACCAGCACGCGGCAGTTCGACAGGAACACACCGAGCCGGTCTTCACCAGCGTGGCACACCACCCCTTCAATGGCCTTGGGCGTGCGGCTCCAGCCGTGGACCGGAAATTCGAACACCGAGAGTGCGCGGGCCACGCGCTCGCCGAGCACGCCCAGCCCCATCACGCCCACGGGAAAGTCGGCGCGAGAACGGGGCTTGCGGTAGCTCCATCGGCCATCCCGCACGTCGGCCTCGTAGCCATCGAGCTCTCGAAAATGCCGAATGACCGCATGACACACGTACTCGGCCATCTGCACCGACATGCCCGCATCGTCGAGCCGCACGATGCGCGTGCCCTCGGGGATTCGCAGGCGCAGCAAAGCGTCAACACCAGCCCCGGTGTTGAACACGGCCTTGAGGGCAGGCTGCTCGTCGAAGAAGGCCTGAGGGGGTGCCCAGACCACCGCATGGTCGGCGGCCGGCGCACCGGGCTGCCAGATGCTCACGGTGGCGTCCGGGAAAGCGGCCAGAAAGCCCTGCTGCCAGGGTTCGGGCTTTTGCTGGCTGACGCAGATGGTGATGTGCATGGCGGGATGCTAGCGGCAAGGAGCGCCGCGCGCAGGCTCACGCACCGGCCAGCTTGAGCAGCTCCGCCCCTTCGGCCACCTGGTCACCGGGGGCGTAGAGCACCTCGGCCACCGTGCCGTCGACCGGGGCGGCAATGGTGTGCTCCATCTTCATGGCCTCCATCACGGCCAATGGCTGGCCCTTCTTCACGGCGTCACCCGCCTTGACGGCAATCGAAACCACCTTGCCCGGCATGGGGGCGGTGAGGCGACCGCCCTCGGCTTCGCCCTCACCCGCGTGAGCCAGCAGGTCGATCTCGATCAGGCTGGTCGCACCGCGCCCGGTGAACACGTGCACGGTTTCGCCCTGGGTCCAGGTCTGCACGGTGTCGCGCCGGCCGGCGAACTGAAGATCGAAGGCGCCGGAATTCACGTCCATCATCTCGAACACCAGCGGGCCCTGCACGTCGCCCACGGCCAGGGTGAGCGCGCCGTCTCGGCCGTAGGTCAGCAGGGCCTGGAGCGTGGCACCGGCCACATCGAAGTCGAAACGGCGAGTCGTCTGGCCGTGGGAGCGGAAGCCGTCGCGGTGCGAGAACGGATCGGTGCCCTCGAGCGCGCGCTCGGACAGCAGGGTCTGCGCCACCGCGGCCGCCACCGCCGTGGGTGTGCCCACGCGGTCCTGCTGGAACAGCACGGCCGCCTCGCGGGGAATCAGCGCGGTGTCGAGTCGGGCCGCGGCAAACGACTCGCTGCCCACGACATGGCGCAGGAACTGGACGTTGGTGGCCAGCCCGACGATGCGCGTGTCGGCCAGGGCGGCGTCGAGCCGCGCGAGCGCCTGCTGGCGCGTGTCGCCGTGCACGATGAGCTTGGCGATCATCGAGTCGTAAAAGGGGCTGATGGCGTCTCCCTCGCGCACGCCGTCGTCCACGCGGACGGCGCCGCGCTCGAAAGCGGTGTGCGGTGGCTTGCGGTACACGCGCAAGGTGCCGGTGGCGGGCAGGAACTGGTTGTCGGGGTTCTCGGCGCAGATCCGCGCCTCGATGGCGTGGCCCTGCATGCGCAGCTGGTGCTGCTGCAGCGGCAGCGGCTCGCCCGACGCCACGCGCAACTGCCACTCCACCAGATCGAGGCCGGTGATGGCCTCGGTCACCGGGTGCTCCACCTGCAGGCGCGTGTTCATTTCCATGAAATAGAAGCGCATGGCCTCGGGGTGGTCGTATCCCTGCGGCTGTTCGACGATGAACTCCACCGTGCCGGCACCGACGTAGTTGACGGCCTTGGCCGCGGCCACCGCTGCCTCCCCCATGCGCTGGCGCAGCTCGGGCGTCATGCCGGGCGCGGGCGCCTCCTCGAGGACCTTCTGGTGCCGACGCTGCACCGAGCAATCGCGCTCGAACAGGTAGACGCAGTTGCCCTGGGTGTCTCCAAAGACCTGGATCTCGATGTGGCGCGGGCGTTGCACGTATTTCTCGATCAACACCGCGTCGCTGCCGAAGCTGTTGCGCGCCTCGCGCTGGCAGCTCGCGAGGGCGGCGGCGAAGTCTTCACTGCGCTCGACCACGCGCATGCCTTTGCCGCCACCGCCGGCGCTGGCCTTGATGAGGGCCGGGTAGCCGATGCGGTCGGCCTCGCGCTGCAGCAGGGCCGGGTCCTGGTCGGCGCCGTGGTAGCCCGGCACCAGTGGCACGCCGGCCTTTTCCATGAGGCGTTTCGATTCGGCCTTGAGGCCCATGGCCTCGATGGCCGACGACGGCGGCCCGATGAAGACCAGCCCAGCCTGGGCACAGGCGTTGGCGAAGGCCTCGTTCTCGCTGAGGAACCCGTAGCCGGGGTGGATGGCCTGGGCACCCGTGGCCCTGGCGGCTTCGATGATCCGTTCCCACTGGAGGTAGCTGTCCTTGGGCGCCGAACCGCCGATGTGCACCGCCTCGTCGCAGGCGGCCACGTGCTTGGCGCGCGCGTCGGCGTCGGAATGCACGGCCACGGTCTTCACGCCCAGGCGGCGCGCGGTGGCGGCGACGCGGCAGGCGATCTCGCCCCGGTTCGCGATCAGGATCTTGGTGAACATCTCAGACTTCCTTGGAGGCAAAGGCAAACACGCGGCGCCACGCGGCGCGCAGGAACCGGAACAACATCCAGGTGACCAGCCACATGGCGATCACCACGATGCACAGCAACACCGCAAACACCAGCGGGTGTTGCGTGGCGAGCCACAGCGCGCCCACCACCAGCCCGTCTTCGAGCAGGCTGGCGCCCACGTTGCTGAAGGGCTCGGGCGAGGCATTGACGGCCGCGCGCGTGCTGGTCTTGGCGGCCTGGCTGGTGGCGGCCAGCGTGCCGCCCATGAGCGCGGCCACCAGCGCCATCGTGGCGCTGTCGGCGCCCAGCGCGCCTGCCGCGAGCGCAGCACCCGCAGGCACCCGGATCACGCTGTTGGCCAGATCCCAGACCGAATCGACGTAAGGGATCTTGTCGGCAAAAAACTCCACGAACAGCATGAACCCGCTGACCCCCAGCAGCGCGGGGTGCTGCAGCGCCTGCAACCCGGGCGGCAGCGCAATCCACCCGAGCCAGCCCGCCAGACCGGTGGCGAACACGACCAGGTAAAGGCGCAAGCCACTGGCCCAGCCGAGCGCAGCGGCCAGCGCCAGCAGCTCGGGTGTGCCCAGGGTGTTCAGCGCGTCGGTCATGGGTCAGGGCAACCAGTTCGGTGAACGTTTGCCCAGAAACGACGACAGGCCTTCGCGGCCTTCGTCGCTGGCGCGGATGTCGGCGATGCGGCGCGCCGTCTCGGCGCGCAGCTCGGCGGTCACGGGTACCCCGGCCACGTCGCGCACCAGCGCCTTGCAGGCCCGAACGGCTGCAGGGCCGTTGTTCACGAGGTTCGTCACGATGCCGTCCACCGTGGCGTCCAGCGTGTCGGGCGTGGCGAGTTCGTGCACCATGCCGAATGCATGCGCCTGAACGGCGCTGAAGCGCTCGGCCGTGACCATGTAGCGGCGGGAAGCCTGCGCGCCAAGGGCCCGGACCACGTACGGACTGATGGTGGCCGGCAGCAGCCCCAGCCGCGCCTCGGACAGGCAGAAGGTGGCGCCCTCGACGGCCACCAGCACATCGCAGATCGCTGCCAGCCCCATGCCGCCGGCATAACAGTCGCCCTGAACACGGCCGACGACCGGGACCGGGCATTGGTCGAGGGTCCAGAGCATGTCGGCCAGGCGCTGGGCGTCGGCCCGGTTTTCTTCCCAGCTGTAGCCGGCCATCGCCTTCATCCAGTTGAGGTCGGCGCCGGCGCAGAACGCCTTGCCGTGCGCACCGAGCACCACCACCCGCAGGTCCTTGTCCTTGGACAGGTCTTCGAAGGTGCGCGTGAGCGCGGCGATCACCTCGTCGTTGAAGGCATTGCGCACGTCCGGGCGGTTGAGCCACACACGCGCCACGTGCGGGTCCGGGCGGGAAACATCGATCACATCACTCATGTCGTCAGTACCTCTTGGCCACTTCTTCGAGCATCACTTCGGTGGCACCACCGCCGATGGCCAGCACACGCGCATCGCGCCACAGGCGCTCGATCGCGGTCTCGCGGATGAAACCCATGCCGCCATGAAACTGCTGGCAGGTCTGAACCACCTCGTTGACCAGTTCGCCGGTCAAGGCCTTGAGCATCGACACCTGCTGCACGATGTCCCGGCCCTGCGTGACCGACCAGGCGCAGTGGTACATGAACTGGCGCGCCGCCCGCACTTTGGCGTCGAGCATGGACAGGCGCTGGCGGATGGTCTGCTGGTTCCACAGCGGACCACCGAAGGCCTGGCGCTGGCGCACGTGGTCGAGGGTGATCTGCAGCGCGCGCTGGCAGTGGCCCACCGCCATGGCGCCCAGCGCGATGCGCTCGGTCTGGAAGTTCTGCATGACGGCGTAGAACCCCTTGCCCTCCTCGCCCAGCAGGTTGGCCGCGGGCACGCGCACGTGGTCGAACACCAGCTCGGCGGTGTCGGAGCTGAGCCAGCCGCTCTTGCTGAGGGCGCGGCCGACGGTGAACCCGGGCGTGTCCTTCTCGACGATGAACATCGACACCTCGCGCTTGCCCGGCCCGGTCTTGGCCGCCACGAAATACAGGTCGGCGTGCACACCATTGGTGATGAACATCTTGGTGCCGTCGATCACCCAGTGATCGCCATCGCGAACCGCGCGCGTGCGGATGCCGGCCACGTCCGATCCGGCGCCGGGCTCGGTGATAGCGACGGCGGTGATGGCCTCGCCCGCGCACACCCGGGGCAGGTACCTGGCCTTCTGCTCGGCGGTGCCGGCGTGGTGCAGGTGCGGGCCGGCCATGTCGGTGTGCACCAGCACCGTGATGATGAAACCGGCAAAGGTGCTCTGGGCCAGCGCCTCGGCGAACACCAGGTTGGTCATGGCGTCGGCATCGGCGCCACCGTGTTCGCTCTCGAACGCAATGCCCAGCAGACCCGCCTGGCCCATGCGCCGGAGCACATCGCGCGGCACAAAGCCTTGCTGTTCCCATGCGTGGGCATGCGGTTCCACCTCGCGCGCCAGAAAGCGCGCCACCTGCTCACGCAGCGTGGCGTGCTCGGGCGTGTCGTAGATCGTCGGTTCCAAAGGCCTGTCTCCTCGGTGAGGGTGCTGCGCGCCGGCTTCAGCCGGTCTGATGCGTCTGCAGAAAGAACACGAGGTCGAGCTCGGGCCCCGGCTCACCGAGCACCGTCAGCGCAGCGGTGATCTGGCCGCGGTGGTGCGTGGCGTGGTTGAACACGTGGGCCAGCGTCGGTGCAAACGGCAGGCTCATGGCCTGCCCGCGCATGTTGGTGTAATCCAGGCGCCCGTCGAAACGCTCGGCCGGCCAATCGCCGACCAGCCGCTCCCACACGCGCGCACCGCCCAGCACCGCCTGCGCGAGCCGGGCCCGGTCAGGCTCGGCTTCCATGTCGAGCGCCACGGTCGGCGAGGCACCTCGCGCAAAACGCTGCTGCCACAGCAGGCTTTCACCCACCAACAGGTGGTTGAGCGTGCCGTGCACGCTCTTGAAGAAGAGCCCGACGTCGCGCCGATAGGCTTCGTCGCCCAGCGGCGCCACCGCGTCCAGCAGGCGCTGCGTGGCCCACGCGTGGTACCGCGCAAGCGTGAGGAAGTGGGCGCGGGCGTCCATGCTCACATGCGGAACACACCGAACTTCGGTTCGGGGATGGGCGCGTTCAGCGTGGCCGACAGGGCGAGGGCCAGGACGCGGCGGGTGTCGGCGGGGTCGATCACGCCGTCGTCCCACAGCCGGGCGCTGGCGTAGTAAGGATGCGACTGGTGCGCGAACTGGTCGAGCAGAGGCTGCTTGAAGTTCGCCTCGTCTTCGGCGCTCCAGCTGCCGCCCTTGGCCTCGATGCCGTCGCGCTTGACGGTGGCCAGCACGCTGGCGGCCTGCTCGCCACCCATCACGCTGATGCGCGCGTTGGGCCACATCCAGAGGAAGCGCGGGCTGTAGGCGCGGCCACACATGCCGTAGTTGCCCGCACCGTAGCTGCCGCCGATGATGATGGTGAACTTGGGCACATTGACGGTGGCCACGGCCGTGACCATCTTGGCGCCATGGCGCGCGATGCCTTCGCTTTCGTACTTGCGGCCCACCATGAAGCCGGTGATGTTCTGCAGGAACAGCAGCGGCACCTTGCGTTGGCCACACAGCTCGATGAAGTGGGCGCCCTTCTGGGCGCTTTCGGAGAACAGCACGCCGTTGTTGGCCACAATGCCGATGGGCATGCCCTCGATGTGGGCAAAGCCGCAGACCAGGGTGCTGCCGAAGCGCGCCTTGAACTCGTGGAACTCCGAGCCGTCGACGATGCGCGCGATGATCTCGCGGACGTCGTAGGGCTTGCGCACGTCGGTGGGAATGACGCCGTGGATTTCTTCGGCCGGGAACAGCGGTGCGCGCGGTTCTCGAAGGGCCTGTGTGACTTCCTTGCGGTGGTTGAGCGTGGCCACCGCCTGCCGCGCCAGTGCAATGGCGTGCGCGTCGTTCTGCGCCAGGTGGTCGGCCACGCCCGAGAGGCGCGTGTGCACGTCGCCGCCGCCGAGGTCTTCGGCGGTCACGATCTCGCCGATGGCGGCCTTGACCAGGGGCGGGCCGCCGAGAAAGATGGTGCCCTGGTTCTTGACGATGATGGTTTCGTCGCTCATGGCCGGCACGTAGGCGCCGCCCGCGGTGCATGAGCCCATGACGACCGCGATCTGCGCAATGCCCTGCGCGCTCATGTTGGCCTGGTTGTAGAAGATCCGGCCGAAGTGGTCGCGGTCGGGAAACACGTCGTCCTGGTTGGGCAGGTTGGCGCCCCCTGAATCCACCAGGTAGATGCAGGGCAGGTGGTTCTGCATCGCCACTTCCTGGGCTCGAAGGTGCTTCTTCACCGTCATGGGGTAGTAGGTACCGCCCTTCACGGTGGCGTCGTTGCACACGATCAGGCAGTCCACCCCGCTGACGCGCCCGATGCCGGCAATGACACCCGCACATGGCGCGTCGCCGTTGTACATGCCATGGGCGGCCAGGGGCGCAATCTCGAGGAAGGGCGTTCCCGGGTCGAGCAGCATCTGAACCCGGTCGCGCGGCAGCAGCTTGCCGCGCGCCACGTGTTTGGCTCTGGCGGCCTCGCCGCCGCCTTGAGCGGCTTTGGCGAGTTGCAGCTTCAGGTCGTCGACCTGCTCGCGCATGGCTTCAGCGTTGGCCTGGAACTCGGCCGATCGGGGGTTGAGCTTGGTGTCCAGGATGGTCATGGTGTGTGGGCAACTGGGCGGCCAGGCGTGCCGCGAAACAGCGCCGAGGGTACACCCGGTCCACGGCCGATGTCCGCCCGATGGGTTGCAAATCGCGCCAGCTGGGTTAGGCTTGGCGAATGAATCCGGATATCCACGACCTGCACGCCGGGCCAGCGCTGACGCCGGTCGGTCTGGTCAGGGCCATGGCCCTTGCCTTTCAAGCCCGGGGGATGGACCCGTCCGCGGCCCTGGCGCAGGGACAAATTCCGCCACGACTGCTGGATCAACCCCAGGGCCGCATCACGGCCGCGCAAATGGAGGCGGTCTCGTACGCCGCCATGCGCGAGCTGGACGACGAGGCGCTGGGGTGCTTCGAGCGAGCCCTGCCGTGGGGCAGCTATGGCCTGCTGGCCCGGGCGTCCTTGTCGGCACCCACGCTCGCGGTGGCGCTCAAGCGCTGGTGCCGCCACCACGGCCTGCTCACGCAGGCCATCGACCTGCGGCTGGTGTCCGATGGCGAGCGCGCCGAGATCGCCCTGCGGCTGCGGCGCGACCCTGGGGTAATGACCGAGCTGTGCGTGGTTTCGGTGCTGCGCAACATCCACGGTCTGGCCGCCTGGTTCATCGACTCGCGCATCCCGCTGCTCGAAGCGCGGTTCCCTTACCCGGCGCCCGCGCACGTGGCGGCCTATCCGGTGCTGTTCGACGCGCCGGCGAGATTTGGCGCCACCGACGCGGCTGTGGTGTTCGACGCCCGCTACCTCGCGCTGCCCTTGCGACGCGACGAGGGCGCCATGACCCAGTTGCTGCAGCGGGCGCTGCCACTGACCGTGCGGTCTTACCGGCGCGACCGCCTGCTGGTCGAGCGGGTGCGCCAGGTGCTTGCGCAGCAACCGCAGTCCGCCCACAACGCGTCCGACCTCGCCGCGCTGCTGAACACCTCACCACGCACCCTGCATCGGCAATTGAAGGAAGAAGGCGCCACCCTGCAGGCCCTGAAGGACGCGGTGCGCCGCGAGCGGGCGGGCCAGCTGCTGCTGCGCACCCGAAAGCCGATCAAGCAAGTGGCCGAAGCCACCGGATTTCGCAACGAGAAGAGCTTCATCCGCGCGTTTCGCGCCTGGACCGGCAAGACACCGGGCGAGTGGCGATCGGGCTGATCGCCGGTGCCCGGGTCAGGGGTGCAGTTCCCGCATGTGGTGGAACACACGCGCCACCGGCAGGCCGTCAAAGGCGCGGCCGTGACCCTGCATGCAGAAGCCCCACACCGTGGCGCCGGCCGCCAGACCGGCCTGCGCGCCTGGCGCGGTGTCCTCGATGACGAGGCAGCGCGCCGGGTCCACCCCGAGGTGGGCGGCGGCCGCGAGGTACACGTCGGGATGGGGCTTGGAGCGCGGCAGGTCGTGGCCGCTGAAGATGGCGTCGCCAAACCAGCGCCGCAAGCCCACCTGATCGAGCTGCATCACCACCTTGGGCCGATCGGCCCCCGACGCGCACGCGATGCGGCCGGCGACCAGCGCGTGCAGGTGGGCCACCGCCTCGTGCACGCCCTCGATGACCTGCAGTTCGGCGCGCAGGCGCGCGTTGCGGCGCTCGTAGAACGCCTGCATCCACGCGTCGGTGAGGGGGCGTCCGGTCTCGGCCTCGATCAGCGCCCGCTGGTCGCGCACGGCGCGGCCGATGAACAGGCGTTCGCACTCGGCGGGCGTGATGGCCCAGCCCGATTCGTTGAGCACCTCCCGCAACACCCCGTTGGTGATCGGCTCGCTGTCCACCAGCACGCCATCGCAGTCGAACAGCACCGCGTCGAAGTTCATTCGTTTCCCTTGGTGAGCAGGTCACCGTCCAGGTAATACCAGCGCCCGCCCTCGCGCACGAAGCGGCTGCGTTCGTGCAGCCGCTGCCCGCGCCCACCCTGCCGCGACCGGGCCACGAACTCGACCTCGGCGTGGTCGGCGTCGACGGCGCGGTGGGATCGCACCTCCAGGCCCAGCCACTTCACGCCGGGCTCGAGGTCAACGGTGGCGGGCCGGGTGTCCGGGTGCCAGGTGGCCAGCAGGTGCGCCACGTCCTGCCGGACAAACGCGCTGTAGCGCGAGCGCATGAGCGACTCGGCGTCGGGGGCGGGCGGACCGTCCGGGGCGGGAAATCGGCCACAGCAGGCGCTGAAGGCGGTGCCGCGCCCACAGGGGCAGGCGTCGGGAAGGGGGGCTGGCTTCGGCATGGCAGGGCGAAAACCGATTATCGATGCCCGTGCAGCCGCAGGGTCATCGACCCCTGCGGCACAGAATGGCGCCATCACAACCCGGAGATGCCATGAGCGCCCTCGACCGCTTTCCCGTCACGAAGAAGTGGCCCGCCCGCCACCCCGAGCGCCTTCAGCTGTATTCGCTGCCCACACCCAATGGGGTCAAGGCTTCGATCATGCTGGAAGAGACCGGACTGCCCTACGAGGCCCACCTGGTGAGCTTCGACCAGAACGACCAGTTCACGCCCGAGTTCCTCTCCCTGAACCCGAACAACAAGATCCCGGCCATCCTCGATCCGGACGGACCGGGCGGCAAGCCGATGGCGCTGTGGGAATCGGGCGCCATCCTGCTGTACCTGGCGGGCAAGACCGGCCGGCTGCTGCCCGAGGACGTGGCCGCGCGCTACGAGACCCTGCAGTGGCTGATGTTCCAGATGGGTGGGGTCGGTCCGATGTTCGGCCAGCTCGGTTTCTTCCACAAATTCGCGGGCAAGGACTACGAAGACAAACGCCCGCGCGACCGCTACGCCAACGAAACGAAGCGCCTGCTGGGCGTGCTGAACGAACGCCTCAAGGGACGCCGCTGGGTCATGGGCAAGGACTACACCATCGCCGACATCGCGATCTTCCCCTGGGTGCGCAACCTGGTCGGTTTCTACGGCGCGGGTGACCTCGTGGGCTTCACCGACTTCCCCGAAGTGCAGCGCGCGCTCGACCAGTTCGTCGCCCGCCCCGCCGTGCAGCGCGGCCTGACCATCCCCGCCCGCGACTGACCGTACAAAACCCAGTGGCACCGCGGATCCGGCTCTGCCGGTCGGCTGGTGCCGCCCCCTTGAGGAGGTCGCGCGCAGCGCGGCAGGGGTGGGCTCACCTTCTCCAGAAGTGGCCCGTGAACAGCACCAGCACCGTGAGCAGTTCCAGCCGGCCCAGCAACATCGCAAAGCTCAGCACCACGATCTGGAAGTCGTTGAGCACGCCGAAGTTGCTGCTGGGGCCCACCAGGCCCAGACCGGGGCCGATGTTGTTGACCGTGGCCACCACCGCGGAAAACGAGGTGACGATGTCCAGCCCGGTGAGCAGCAGCAGCATGGTCAACCCCATGGTGGCAGCGCCGTAGATGAGCATGAATCCGAGCACCGCATTCATGACATGCGGTGGCACCACGTTGCCGCCCAGCGTGACGGGGTTGACGACCCGGGGATGGATGATGCGCACCAGCTCACGGCGGGCCTGCTTGACCAGCAGCACCATGCGGACCATCTTGATGCCGCCGCCGGTGGAGCCGGCGCAGGACGCAAAACAGCCCAGGAAAATCAGCAACACCGGCACGAACACCGGCCACTGCGCGTAGTCGGTGGCCGCATAGCCGGTGGTGGTGGCGAGCGACACGACGTGAAATGCGCTCGATCGCAATGCCTCGAGGGCATCGCTCTCCACGCCGTGGATCAGCAGCAGGCCCATCACCAGCACCACCGACACCGCGAGCACCGCCAGGTAGGTGCGGATCTCGCGGTCGGCCGTGATCGGGCGCAGGTTGAAGGAGCGCAGCACCACGAAGTAGCGCAGGAAGCTGATGCCCGCCATGGTCATGAACACCACCGCCACCCATTCCACGCGCGCGGAGTCAAAGTGGCCGATGCTCGCGTCGTACGGCGAGAAACCACCCAGGCCCATGGTGGTGCACATGTGCATGAAGGCGTCGGCCCAGCCCATGCCGGCCCATCGGTAAGCCAGCAGGCAGGCCACCGAGAACAACACGTACACGCCCCACAGGCCTCGCGCCGTTTCGCTGATGCGCGGGGTGAACTTGGTGTCCTTCATCGGGCCTGGCGTCTCGGCCTTGTAGAGCTGGACACCACCCAGCCCCAGCAACGGAAGGATGGCCACCACCAGCAGCATGATGCCCAGGCCGCCGATGAGCTGCAGGAAACAGCGCCACACGTTGACGGACACCGGCAGGTTGTCCAGCCCCGAAATGGCGGTGGAACCCGTGGCCGTGAGCGCGCTCATCGCCTCGAAGTAGGCCTTGGCGAAGGTCAGATCGGGGACCGAGGTCCAGAGGGGCACGGCCGCATACGCCGGCAGGACCACCCACACGAGATTGACGAGCAGGAAGCCGTCGCGCGGCAGCAACTCACGGCGGTGGCGCCGGGTGACGGCCCACAGCAGCGCGCCGCTGCCCACGCTGGCCGCGAAGCCGAGCGCCCACACCAGCACGTGCTGCTCGCGGTCCAGGCCCCAGGCCCAGGCCAGTGGCACCAGGTACGCTGGCGAGAACGCCAGCAGCACGCGGGAGAAAACCGACAGGACGGGCAGCCAGGTGGATTGCATCAGCCAAAGAAGGTGGCGCCGACCTGGAACAGCTTCTCGACCTCGCGCACCAGGCGCTTGTTCGGAATGAAGATGATGATGTGGTCGTCGGTTTCGACCACCAGGTCGTGGTGCGGCATGAGGACCTCGGACGACTTGCCTTCGCCGCGAACGATGGCACCGATGCGCGCGCCCTTGGGCAGCTTGATTTCTTCGATTCGCCGCCCGACCAGCTTGCTGGTCTTGACGTCGCCGCGGGCCACGCCTTCCAGCGCCTCGGCCGCTCCGCGGCGCAGGCTGTGCACCGCCGCCACGTCGCCCCGCCGCAGGTGGGTGAGCAGCTCGCCGATCACCGCCTGGGAGGGCGAGATGGCAATGTCGATCGTGCTGCCCTGCATCATGTCGGCGTAGGCGCGGCGGTTGATGAGGGCCATCACGCGCCCGGCCCCCAGCCGTTTGGCCAGCATGGCCGACATGATGTTGTCCTCGTCGTCGCTCGTGAGTGCGATGAACATGTCCATCTGGCCGACGTTCTCTTCGTCCAGCAGGTCCTCGTCGGCCCCGTCGCCCTGCAGGATGAGCATCCTCGAGGGCAACTGACTGGCCAGGTACTCGCAGCGCTTCTTGTCGCGCTCGAGCACCTTGACCTCGCACTGCCCCTCGAGGCTGCGCGCCAGCCGCAGGCCGACCTTACCTCCGCCCGCGATCATCACGCGCTGCACCGGCTTGTCGATGTTGTGGATGGCGGCCAGCACGTCGCGGATCTTGTCGGTGTCGGCGAGCACGAACACCTCGTCGCCCGCCAGGATGCGGGTGCTGGGCGTGGCCTCCATCTCGGTGTCGAGACGGTACAGCGCCACCACCCGCATCTCGCAGCGGGTGAAGCGCTCGCGGAATTCTCCGATGGTGTGTCCCACCAGCGCGCCGCCGTGGCTGGCGCGCACCGCGATCAGGCTGGCCCGGCCACCGGCGAATTCCAGCACCTGCAGCGCCTCGGGGTAGCTGATGAGCTGGTGGATGTAGCGCGTGACCGATTCCTCCGGGCAGATCACGTGGCTCACCGAGAAACCGCTCTTGGACAGCAGTTCGTCGCCCTCGGCGAATTCGGGCGAGCGCAGGCGTGCAATGGTGGTCGGCACGTTGAACAGGTCGTGCGCCACCTTGCAGACCACCAGGTTGGTTTCGTCCTGCGCCGCGCAGGCGATCACCATGTCGGCGTCCTTGGCCCCCGCCTCGCGCAGCACCGATGGCTGGATGCCGTTGCCGACCACGCCACGCAGATCGAGTTTGTCCTCCAGCACACGCAGGCGCGCCGGGTCCATGTCGATGACGGTGATGTCGTTCTGCTCGGACACCAGGCTCTCGGCCACACTTTCGCCGACCCGGCCGGCGCCGAGGATGATGATGTTCATGAGGGAATGGTACCCCCCCGCGCCGCCTGCAGCGTCACCCCCCGGGGGGCAATGCCGCCGGACCGGCGGAGCCGGATCCAGGGCATTCTGGACGGAGACACGTCGCGCCAGAAGAAATCGGGTGCCGTGTGCCTCGCTAGGCCAGGGCGCGCTGGATCAGGATCTTCTGCACGTCGGACGTGCCTTCGTAGATCTGGCACACGCGCACGTCGCGCCAGATGCGCTCGACCGGGAAATCGGTCACGTAGCCGTATCCGCCATGGACCTGGATGGCGTCGCTGCAGACGCGCTCGGCCATTTCGCTGGCAAACAGCTTGGCCATCGCCGCTTCCTTGAGGCAGGGCTGGCCAGCGTCGCGCAGGGCCGCGGCGTGGTGTGTGAGCGCTCGCGCCGCTTCAATCTGCGTGGCCATGTCGGCCAGCTTGAAGCCGACCGCCTGGTGGTTGAAGATCGGCTGGCCGAAGCTTTCGCGCTGTTTGGCGTAGGCCAGCGCGCAGTCGAAGGCGCTGCGCGCCATGCCGATGCTCTGGGCGGCGATGCCGATGCGGCCGCCTTCCAGCGCCGACAGCGCGATCTTGTAGCCCTCGCCTTCTTCACCGATGCGGTTTTCGGCCGGAATGCGGCAGTTCTCGAGGTTGATCTGGGCGGTGTCGCTGCTGTGCTGCCCCACCTTGTCTTCCAGCCGGGCCACCTGGTAGCCAGGGGTGTCGGTGGGCACCAGAAAGGCGCTCATGCCGCGCTTGCCGGCGGCCTTGTCGGTCACGGCGATCACGATGGCCACCTGTCCGTGTTTGCCGCTGGTGATGAACTGCTTGACGCCATTGATGACGTAGGCATCGCCCTGGCGGACGGCGGTGGTGCGAAGCGCCGACGCGTCCGAGCCCACGTGCGGCTCGGTCAGGCAGAAGGCCCCCAGCATCTGCCCGGCCGCCAGCGGGCGCAGCCATTGCGCTTGCTGCTGCGGGTTGCCGTAGCGAAGCAGGATCGCGTTGACCGGGCAGTTGGTCACGCTGATGGCGGTGCTGGTGCCACCGTCGCCGGCCGCGATCTCTTCCAGCACGATCGCCAGTGTCACGTAATCCAGGCCGGCGCCGCCGAGCGATTCGGGCACGCAGATGCCGTAGCAGCCCAGCTCGGCCAGGCCGCGGTGCACTTCCTTCGGGAAGTGGTGCTCCTTGTCCCAACGGGCGGCGTGGGGCCAGAGCTGTTCCTGCGCAAACGCCCGAACGGCGTCGCGGATCATGAGTTGGTCTTGGGTGAGCGTCATGGGGTGGGGTGTCGTGGATTTACCAGGTGTCGGCCCGCCGGCCGTCGTGGTGGATGAGGCGGCCGTTGTCGTCGTCGGTCAGCGTCGCGATGACGCCGCGCAGGCCGGCGACGCTGGCCTCGATCGTGATCGGTGCATGGGCGCCGCCCATGTCGGTCTGCACCCAGCCCGGGTCGAGCGCGACGCAGCGCGCCCCGGGCCAGGCGTGGCGTGCACTGGCGACCACCATGTTGAGCGCGGCCTTGCTCACCCGGTAGAGCCAGGCGTTGTCGGCCGGCACGGTGCCGATCTGGCTCATCGAGCTGGAAAGCACGCCGAACACGCCACCGGCGGCCTGCACGCCGGGCATCACCTGCGGCATGGCCTGCATGGCCCCGAGCACGTTGGCGTGCATCACGCGGTCGAACGCCTCGCGGGTGGGCGGGCTCGATGCACCTGTGCGGTCCATGACACCGGCCACGTACAGCGCGACATCCAGCTCCACGCCGTCGAGCTGCCAGCCCAGGCCACTCACGCTGGCCGGGTCGGCCAGATCGATGCGCAGGGCCTCGGCGCCCAGGTCGCGCAGCCGCGCCAGGCCGGCATCGTCCCGCGCGGTGGCGATCACCCGGTCGCCGGCCTCGAGGTACTGGCCGGCCAGTTCGAAGCCGATGCCGCGCGAGGCGCCGAGGATCAGCACCGTGGCCATGGCGCGGGTCTCAGACGAGTTCGATGGCCATCGCGGTGGCCTCGCCGCCGCCGATGCACAGCGTGGCGATACCGCGCTTGCCGCCGCGCGCCTGCAGCGCATGAATGAGCGTGACCAGAATGCGGGCGCCGCTGGCGCCGATGGGGTGGCCCAGCGCGCAGGCGCCGCCGTTCACGTTGAGCCGGTCGTGCGACACCTTGAGCTCGGCCATCAGCGCCATGGGCACCACGGCAAAGGCCTCGTTCACTTCCCACAGATCGACATCGCCCACCTTCCAGCCGATGTTGGCGAGCAGCTTCTGGGTGGCGTACACCGGTGCGGTGGTGAACCAGTTGGGTTCCTGCGCGTGGGTGGTGTGGCCCACGATCCGCGCCACCGGCTTGCCGCCCAGTTTCTGCGCGGTGGAGGTCCTGGCCAGCACCAGCGCCGCCGCCCCGTCGTTGATCGACGAGCTGGACGCGGCGGTGATGGTGCCGTCCTTCTTGAAGGCGGGTTTGAGCGCGGGAATCTTGTCGAGCTTGATCTTGCCGGGGCCCTCGTCAATGGTGACCACGCGCTCCCCACTGCGGTCCTTCACCGCGACGGCGGCGATTTCGGCGGCGAAGGCGCCACTGTCGGTGGCGGCCTTGGCGCGCGACACCGACGCGGTGGCAAAGGCGTCCTGCTGATCGCGGGTGAAGGCGTACTTGGCGGCGCAGTCCTCGCCGAAGGTGCCCATGCTGCGGCCAGGCTCGTAAGCGTCTTCAAGGCCGTCCAGCATCATGTGATCGAAGATGCGGTCGTGGCCCATGCGGTAACCACCACGCCCCTTGAGCATCAGGTAGGGCGCGTTGGTCATGCTCTCCATGCCGCCCGACACCATCACCTGCGCGCTGCCGGCCACCAGCATGTCGTGCGCCAGCATGGTCGCCTTCATGCCCGAACCGCACATCTTGGACAGCGTGACCGCACCGGTGGACAGGGGCAGACCGCCCTTGAGCGCGGCCTGGCGCGCGGGCGCCTGGCCCTGACCGGCCATCAGGCAGTTGCCGAACAGCACCTCGTCGACCGACTTGGGGTCGATCCCGCTGCGCTCGACGGCGGCCTTGATGGCGACACCGCCCAGGTCGTGGGCCGCCAGCGTGGCGAAGTCGCCCTGGAAGGCGCCCATGGGTGTGCGCGCGGCGCCGAGAATGACGATGGGATCGGACATGGTGGGTTCTCCTGAGAATGGATCGGGTCAGGCGGTGACCGTGGCCCGAAGGCGGCGGTCGCGCTCGTAGGGAAAGACATCGTGCACATGGCCCGCCTGAATGCGTTCCTTGTGCGATTGCCAGAACTCGGCGTCGAGCAGGTCGGCGTGGTGCTCCATGAACACGTCGCGCACCATCGGGTTGCCCAGCAGGAACGGCCCGAAGGTTTCGGGGAACACGTCGTGGCGGGCCACCGAATACCAGATCTCGCCCGACATTTCGTCTTCTTCGTTGCGCGGCGGAGGCACGCGCCGGAAGTTGCAGTCGGTCAGGTACTCGATCTCGTCGTAGTCGTAGAACACCACCTTGCCGTGGCGCGTGATGCCGAAGTTCTTCCAGAGCATGTCGCCCGGAAAGATGTTGGCAGCCACGAGGTCCTTGATGGCGTTGCCGTACTCGACCACGGCGTGCCGCAGCTGGCTCTTGGCCGCGGCGTCGTCGGGGTTCGCCTGCAGGGTGTCGAACACCTCCTGCAGGTACAGGTTCAGCGGGATCATGCGGCGTTCGATGTAGACGTGCTTGAGGATCACCTCGGTGGTCCCGTCACCGTCGCGGTCGCTGATCTCGAGCTGGCTGGGCGCGAACTTCTGGATTTCCGCAATCAGCTCGTCGGTGAACCGGTCGCGCGGAAAGCCCACCTCGGAGAACTCGAGCGTGTCGGCCATGCGGCCGACGCGGTCGTGCTGCTTGACCAGCAGGTACTTGTCGCGAATCTGCTCTCGCGTGGTGTCCTTCTGCGGCGGGTAGTGGTCCTTGATGAGCTTGAACACGAAGGGAAAGCTCGGCAGGTCGAACACCAGCATGACCATGCCCTTGATGCCGGGCGCGATGCGGAACTTGTCGGTGCTGTGCCGCATGTGGAAGAGGAAGTCGCGGTAGAACAGCGTCTTGCCCTGCTTGGCCAGACCGAGCGCGTTGTAGAACTCGGCCCGCGGCTTGCGCGGCATCATGCTGCGCAGAAACTGCACGTAGGCGCTCGGAATCTCCATGTCGACCATGAAGTACGCGCGCGCGAAGCTGAACAGGATCAGCAGGTCGTCCTCGCCGAAGAGCGCGGCGTCCACCACCAGTCGGCCATCGCGGTTGTGCAGGATCGGCAGCGCAAAAGGCACCTCCTGAAAACCGTTGATGATCTTGCCGACCACGTAGGCGCCCTTGTTGCGGAAGAACAGGCCGCTGAGCACCTGGAACTGGAAGTTGGCGCGCAGCTTCACGTGATCGAAATGGCGCTTCATGGCCTCGAGCACGAGGGCAGCGTCGCGGTCCAGGTCGTCAAAAGGCACGGTGAGGCCGAAGTCCCTGAGCAGGCGCAGCACCTCGGCCTGCATGGTGTCGTGCGTGGGGTAGTAGCAGCGGTAGGTGGGGCGGGCGGTGGGTTCTTCGTTCTCGATGTACTCGGTGGACACCGCCGGCCGCACGAAGATGAAGTCGTTCTGGAAGTAGGCGCGCTTGAGGATCTTGGTGGTGACCGAGTTGAAGAAGGTCTCGGCCAGCTCGGGCTGGTGGTGGTTGACGAGCAGCCCGATGTAATGCAGCTTGATCTGCTCCCACACGGCCATGGGCTGTTCGTCGGCCTTGAACTCCTTCACGAGCCGCATCAGGCATTCCTTGACACGCAGGTCGTAGAACTCGATGCGCTCGCGCTGCGCGCGCTGCTGGCCCAGCCAGTCGCGGGTTTCAAACCGGTGCTTGGCCCGCGCCGACTCCTGCCGGAACAGCCGGTAATGGCGGTTGAATCCGTCCATCATCGCCTTGGCGATGTCGTAGGCGACGGTGGAGTCGAGGCGCTGGGGGAACATCGGCGGTCTCCGGTTCGGGCGGGGCGGCGGCGGTCCATCATAGGCAGGACCGGAGCGCCCGGGTGCCGTTCAGTGCCTTGTCCTGTTGGCCACCTCGGCGACGGCGGCAGCGTGGGTGGACGCCAGGTCGTCGGTGCCGCGGATGACCATGTGGAGGTCCTGCAGCAGGCCGTCACTCAGTCCGTAGACCCAGCCATGCAGCGTGAGCGGTTGCCCCCGGGTCCAGGCGTCCTGCACCACGGTGGTCTCGGCCACGTTCATCACCTGCTCGATGACGTTCAGTTCGCACAGCGCGTCGATGCGGTGAACCTCCCGCAGGCTGCCGAGCAACGGCGCGTGGCGGTCCCGCACGTCCTTGATGTGGCGCAGCCAGTTGTCGGCCAGACCGACCCGGGTGTCCTGCAACGCGGCCGTGACACCACCACAGCCGTAATGGCCGACCACCATGAGGTGTTCGACCTTGAGCATGTCGACCGCGTACTGGATGGTGGACAGGCAGTTGAGGTCGGTGGGGACCACCACGTTGGCCACGTTGCGGTGCACGAACACCTCGCCGGGTTCCAGACCGGTGATCTGGTTGGCGGGGACGCGGCTGTCGGAACAGCCGATCCACATGTAGCGCGGGCTTTGCTGCTGCGACAGGCGCGTGAAGAAGCCCGGCCGCTCGGCCTCCATCTGGGCCGCCCAGGTCCGGTTGTGGGCCAGCAGGTGGCGAAGCGGCATTACATGGTCTCCGCAAACAGCTCGCGCCCGATCAGCATGCGCCGGATCTCGCTGGTGCCGGCGCCGATCTCGTACAGCTTGGCGTCGCGCCAGAGACGGCCCAGCGGGTACTCGTTGATGTAGCCGTTGCCGCCGAAGATCTGCACGCCTTCACCAGCCATCCAGGTGGCCTTTTCAGCGGTCCAGAGAATGACCGATGCGCAGTCCTTGCGCACCTGGCGCACGTGCTCGCTGCCCAGCATGTCGAGGTTCTTGGCCACCGTGTAGGCAAAGCTGCGCGCGGCCTGCAGCACGGTGTACATATCGGCCACCTTGCCCTGGATGAGCTGGAATTCGCCGATGCTCTGGCCGAACTGCTTGCGGTCGTGGATGTAGGGGATCACGTTGTCCATGACCGACTGCATGATGCCCAGCGGGCCGCCCGACAGCACGGCGCGCTCGTAGTCGAGGCCGCTCATGAGCACCTTGGCGCCGTTGTTCAACCCGCCCAGGATGTTCTCGGCCGGCACCTCGACGTTCTGGAACACCAGTTCGCCGGTGTGGCTGCCGCGCATGCCCAGTTTGTCGAGCTTCTGCGCGATGCTGAAGCCCTTCATGCCCTTCTCGATCAGGAAGGCCGTGACGCCACGGGCGCCCATCTCGGGTTCGGTCTTGGCATAGACCACCAGCGTGTCGGCGTCGGGGCCGTTGGTGATCCACATCTTGCTGCCGTTGAGCAGGTAGAAGCCGCCCTTGTCCTCGGCCCGCAGCTTCATGCTGATGACGTCGGAGCCTGCGCCGGGCTCGCTCATGGCCAGTGCGCCCACGTGTTCGCCGGAGACGAGCTTGGGCAGGTACTTCTGGCGCTGCGCGTCGTTGCCGTTCCGCTTGATCTGGTTCACGCACAGGTTGGAATGAGCGCCATAGCTCAGGCCCACCGAGGCACTCGCGCGGCTGATCTCCTCCATCGCCACCATGTGCGCGAGGTAGCCCATGTTGGCGCCACCGTAGGCCTCGGGCACGGTGATGCCGAGCACCCCCAGGTCGCCCATCTTGCGCCAGAGGTCCATGGGAAACTGGTCGCTGCGGTCGATCTCGGCGGCGCGCGGCGCGATTTCGGCTTGCGCAAAGTCGCGCACGGCGTCGCGAAGCGCGTCGATGTCGTCGCCAAGCTGGAAGTTCAGGCCGGGAAGCTGGGTCATGTGGGAGTCTCCGTGGGAATGGGGGGTCAGCCGCGCACGTTGTCGCGGCCCAGAACGGTCATGAGGGTGCAGCCCATGGTGGCGATGAGCTTTTCCCGGCCGTCCTCGAGGGCGTAGGCGTGGCCCTCGGCCACGGTGATGGTGCGCCCGGGCTTGATGACCGTGCCGACCATGCGGAAACGCTCGCCGCGGGCCGGGGCCAGCAGGTTGATCTTGAATTCGATGGTGAGCACGGCCGCGTCGGCCGGCATCAGGGAGAAACCCGCGTAGCCGCACGCGGAATCCAGCGCCGTGGACACCATGCCCGCGTGAAGGAAGCCGTGCTGCTGGGTCAGGTGCGCCGCCCAGGGCAGCGCGATCGCCACCCGGCCCGCCTGCACCTCGGCCAGCGTGGCGCCCAGCGTGGTCATGGCCGCCTGGCGCGCGAAACTGGCGCGGACGCGGTCGGCGAAATCCGGGTCCTGGGGCTCGAAGGTGGTGCTCATCGGAGGGGGCGGCAGCGGCCAGAGGCAAACCGCGATTCTAGATTTACGTTTACGTAAACGTCAATTCGGTCTGTCGGACATCATCCGCCCTTGCGCTCGACCTTGGCCAGCAGGGCGCGTGCCTCTTTTTCGTGCACCTTGACCTCCTCGAGGTTGGCGGTGAGGTCGGCCATCTGCTCTTCGAGCTGGCGCCGGTGGTCGGCCAGCACGGCGAGGAACTTTCGCAACTGGGGCCCGGTGTCGCGCGGGCTGTCGTACATGTCGATGATGTCGCGCGCCTCGGTGAGCGACAGCCCCAGGCGCTTGGCCCGCAACGTGAGCTTGAGCCGCGTGCGGTCGCGCGGGCTGTAGACGCGGTTTCGGCCACCTGGCCCTTCGCGGCGCGGCTGCAGCAGGCCGACGTCCTCGTAGAAGCGGATGGCGCGCGTGGTGAGATCGAACTCGCGCGCGAGATCGCCGATGGTGTAGCTCGATGGTGCGGGGGTGGTGACCATGTTCCGGTGTCGGGTGGCAGACAGCTCGTGGCGCTTGCGGTCCATAGAATCCGGCTTATTGACGTTTACGTCAACGTCAAAACCGCCGGCATCTTAATCCAGTCCCCACCGATGAACCCCTCCCGCAACGAGCTCGAAGCCCGCCTGCACTACCCCCTGGGCGACGCCCTGCCCGAGCCGGGTCGCGCCTTGCCGGTGGCGCCCGGCGTGAAATGGGTGCGCATGGGCCTGCCATTCGCGCTCGACCACATCAACCTGTGGCTGCTGCGCGATGCCGTCGACGGCCGCGAGGGCTGGACCGTGGTGGACTGCTGCATTGCGCGCGACGAGGCCAAGGCCCAGTGGGCGCAGGTGTTCGAGCGCGAACTGGAGGGCCTGCCGGTGCTGCGCGTGATCGTCACGCACATGCACCCGGACCACATCGGCCTGGCGCACTGGCTGTGCGAACGCTGGAGCACACCGGCGCACGAATGCCGCCTGTGGATCAGCGCGACGGATTTCGCGATGGCGCGCATCGGCTCGCAAAGCACCACCGGCTTCGGCGGCGAAGCGGCGGCGGCGTTCTTTGCCAGCCATGGACTGACCGACCCCGACAGCGTGCAGAAGATCCGGGCGCGCGCCAGCTACTACCCGGGCCTGGTGCCGGCGGTGCCCGCGCGCTACCGGCGCCTGTTCGATGGCCTGACGGTTCGCATCGGCGACCACGAATGGCGGTGCATCAGCGGGTACGGGCATGCGCCCGAGCACATCGCGCTGTGGTGCCCCGCGCTGGGGGTGCTGATCAGCGGCGACATGATGTTGCCGCGCATTTCCACCAACGTGAGCGTGTACGACCAGGAACCCGAGGCCGATTCGCTTCGCCTCTTCCTCGAATCGATCGACAAGTTCCGCGACCTGCCGGCGGACACCCTGGTGCTGCCATCGCACGGCCGCCCCTTCACCGGCCTGCACGAGCGCATCGGGCAATTGCACACGCACCACGAGGAACGCCTGGCCGAGGTGATGGCGGCGTGCCTTGAAAAACCCTGCAGCGCCACCGACGTGCTGCCGGTGCTGTTCCCCCGGGCGCTTGACCTGCACCAGACCACCTTTGCGATGGGCGAGACGGTGGCCCACCTGAACCGCCTGTGGCACGCGGACCGGTTGGTGCGCCAGCGCGCCAGCGACGGCGTGTGGCGCTTCAGCGCGCGCTGAACCCGCCAGCGCAGGTCAGGCCTCGCCGAGCGGCAGCGCGGCGTCCTTCAGGGCCCGGCGGCGCTCGGCGTGGTCGGGCATGACACTGGCCACCACGTCCCAGAATCGCGGGCTGTGGTCCATGTGGCGCAGGTGGCTGAGTTCGTGCACCACCACATAGTCCACCATGTCCATCGACAGGTGTATCAGGCGCCAGTTCAGCCGGATGCGTCCGTCGGCGCTGGCGCTGCCCCAGCGGGTGTCGGCGTTGGACAGTGTCAGGCGCGACCACTGCACGCCCACGCGCGGCGCAAAGTGGTCCAGGCGCTCGGTGAAGACGGTGCGCGCATGGCGCATCAGCCAGGCCTGGGCGGCGTCGCGGATCTGCGCCTCGCTGGCGTGGTGCGGCAGGCCGAGGTGCAGGGTGCGCGATGCGTCGTCGAAGGCCTTGCCGCGGCCCGAAAAACCATAGGCCGGATCAAGCTTGAGACTGACTGCGGCGCCCAACACGTCGAACACCACCCCATCGGCCCAGCGGATGCGCGATTGCGCCTGGCGCTCGGCCCGCTCGCGCGCCTCGGCCAGCTTGTCGAGCACCCAGCCCGCTTTCTCGTGCAGGACCGCCTCGACCTCGCCCAACGTGCTCCAGCGGGGCGCCCGCACGCTCAAACCCTCGGTGCCCACCACCAGGCCGATGGTGCGGCGCTTGCCGCGCTGGAACTCGTAACCCACCTCGCAACCGCGCAAGCGAACAAGGCGGTTGGCGCGGGGATGGTGCAGGGACCCAGGCTGAAACACCTCGCCGAACGGCAGACCCGGCACCGTGGGTCCGGCCGGGGCCACCGGGGCCACCGGGGCCACCAGGGCCGAGGGCGCCGGCTCGCTGGCCTGTGGGCCGAAAAGGTCGAACGCGAGCTGCACGAAGCGCTGCATGGTCCTAGTGGTAGGCGTCGGGGTCCAGCCGCCGCATCTCGGCCTCGATCCAGGCCTCGACCTCGCGCATGAGCTCATCGGCGTCGCGGCCGTCGGTCGGTATCGGCTTGCCGATGGAAAAGTCGACCACGCCCGGCCGCTTGATGAGCGCCTTGCGCGGCCAGACCTTGGCCGAGGACACGGCCACGGGAATCACCGGCGCGCCCGTGGCCACGGCCAGGCGGGTGCCGCCGGTCTTGTAGGTGCCGGCCTGTCCCCGGGGAATGCGGGTGCCTTCGGGAAACATGATGACCCAGGTGCCCTGGTCGAGCAGCCGCTGGCCCTGGGCCACCACCTTGTTGAAGGCCTGCGCCCGCTTGCTGCGGTCGATGTGGATCATGTCGAGGCGACCCATGGCCCAGCCAAAGAACGGCACGTACAGCAGCTCTTTCTTGAACACGTACGCCAGGGGGTGCGGCATGAGCGTGGGCATGCAGAAGGTTTCCCACGTGGACTGGTGCTTGACCAGCAGGATGGCCGATGCCGTGGTGCCCACCGGCAGGTTCTCCCAGCCGGTCACGCGGTTGCGGATGCCCAGGATGAGCTCACCACTGCGCACAGCCAGGCGCAGCCAGCCGACACACATCCAGTAGACCTGCGTGCTGCTGAGGAATGGCGCAGCGACGATGACGGCCGTGCCCCAGGGAATCACGGTGACGGCCATCACCAGCAGGTGCAGCAGGGAGCGCAGGGCGTGAACCAGGATCATGCGGAAGGACGCGCGGACGCGGAAGGTTCGTTGAGCAGCCAGTCGGCGAAGGCGCCGAGGTCCTGGTGCACGCGGGTGTGGTCGGGCAGGCCGAGAATGGTGTCGCGCTGCAGGCCGCGAAGGTGGGCCGACTGGCCCGCCAGCAACAGGTGCGTGGGGCAGCCGGCGGCGGCGGCGGCCTGCACGTGCCGCAGCGCGTTGCCGGCCGCGGGCACGTCGGTCAGCGGCACGCCGAAGCGGGCGCCGATCTGGCGGAACAGGCCGGGCGCCGGCTTGCGACAATCGCAGGCTTCTTCGGGCGCGTGCGGGCAGATGAAGATGGCCTCGACCCGGGCCCCCACCGCGGCCAACTGGCGGTGCATCTTGGCGTGAATGGCGTTGAGCGAGGCCATGTCGAACAGGCCGCGGCCGATGCCGGACTGGTTGGTGGCCAGCACCACGCGCCAGCCGCCGTGGTTGAGCCGGGCCACCGCCTCGAGCGCGCCGGGCAGTGCCTCCCACTCGTCCGGCGACGCGACCTTGTCGTCGCGGCTGCGGTTGAGGGTGCCGTCGCGGTCGAGGATGAGCAGTTTCATGGCGCCATCATGCCGCCAGACGCGACAGGTCGGCCACCCGGTTCATCGCAGCGTGCAGTTCGCGCAGCAGGCCCAGCCGGTTGGCCTTGAGCGCGGGGTCGTCGGCGTTGACCATGACCCCGTCGAAGAAGGCATCGACCGGTGTGCGCAGGGCCGCCAGGGCCTGCAGGCTGGCGGTGAAGTCGCCTGCCTCGAACCGGGCGTTGGCGCCGGGCACGGTGGCCTGCATGGCAGCGAACAGGGCCTTCTCGGCGGGCTCCGCCAGCAGCGCCGGGCTCACCGCCGCGCCGCCGCCCTCGGACTTCTTGAGGATGTTGCCGATGCGTTTGTTGGCCGCAGCAAGCGCAGGGGCCTCGGGCAGGGCGGCGAAGCCGCGGACCGCGTGCAAGCGCTTTCCCACATCGTCCAGGCGTTCCGGGCGAAGTGCCAGCACGGCGTCCACCTCCTGAGCGCTGAAGCCTTGTTCTCGAAGGCTGCCGGCCAGGCGGTCGTACACAAAGTCGCCCAGCGCAGCGCTCGGGTCCTTGATCAGGTCACCGAACGCCGGCACGGCTGCCCGCATCAGCGCGGTGAGGTCCAGCGGCAGCGACTGCTCGACCAGCATGCGCACCACCCCCAGCGCATGGCGGCGCAGGGCAAACGGGTCCTTGTCGCCGGTGGGCAGGTTGCCGATGCCGAACATGCCCACCAGGGTTTCCAGCTTGTCGGCCAGCGCCACCACCGTGCCCACGGCGTTTCGCGGCAGGGCATCACCGGCAAAGCGCGGCTTGTAGTGGTCTTCGATCGCGAACGCGATGTCTTCGGTCAGGCCGTCGTGGCGCGCGTAATAGCCGCCCATGATGCCCTGAAGCTCGGGGAACTCGCCCACCATGTCGGTGAGCAGGTCGGTCTTGGCCAGGCGCGCGGCGGTGTCGGCCTGCTTGGCCAGCACATCGCCCCCGAGCATCTGCCCGATGGCCCTGGCGATCGCGCGCACGCGCTCCACCCGCTCGCCCTGCGTGCCCAGCTGGTTGTGGTAGACCACCTTGCCCAGGCCCGCGACGCGCGATTCGAGCGTGCGCTTGCGGTCCTGGTCGAAGAAGAACTTGGCGTCGGCCAGGCGGGGGCGCACCACGCGTTCGTTGCCGCCGATCACCGCGCTGGCGTCGGCGGGGCTGATGTTGCTGACCACCAGGAACCGGTGGGTGAGGCGCCCCTGCGCATCGAGCAACGGGAAGTACTTCTGGTTGGCCTTCATCGTGAGGATGAGGCATTCCTGCGGCACGTCGAGGAACTGCTGTTCGAACCCACACACCAGCACGTTGGGGCGCTCGACCAGCGCGGTCACTTCGTCGAGCAGGGCGTCGTCTTCGATCGGCCTGCAGCCTCCGCCCACCTTGGACGCGGCGGCGCCGAGCTGGCGCACGATCTCGGCTCGTCGCTCGGCGAACGACGCGATGACCGCGCCGTCTCTGGCCAGGGTGTCGGCGTAGGCGTCGGCGTGCGGAATCACCACCGGATCCACCGCGGCCTCGAATCGGTGGCCGTGCGTGGCATGGCCAGCGTCCAGTCCCAGCGCCTTGACCGGCACCACGGTGGCACCATGCAGCGCCACCAGGCCATGGGCGGGTCGGACGAACTGCACGCTGTCCCAGCCCGGCAGGGCACAGCCCGTTTCGAGCTGGTAGGTCATGACCTTGGGGATGGGCAACTGCGCCAGGGCTTCGTCGAGCGCCTTCTGCAACCCCACCGCCAGGTCGGCGCCGGGTGCCACGCTGTCGAAGAACAGGGCTTCGGCCTTGCCGTCGGGCGCGCGGCGAAGGCCGGCGACGGCCGAGGCATCGGCACCGAGGGCCGCCAGGCGCTTGAGCAGCGCGGGCGTGGGCTGGCCGTTGGCGTCCAGCCCCACGGAGACGGGCATGAGCTTTTGCGAGACCGGCTTGTCGGCCGCGCGCGGCAGCACACCGGCCACTTGAGCCCCCAGGCGGCGCGGTGAGGCGAAAGCGGTAACGGCGGCATCGGCCGGGGCGAGCCCCTGTGCCATGAGGCTCCGGGCCAGGCCGGTGGCGAAGGCGTCACCGAGTTTCTTCAACGCCTTGGGCGGCAGTTCCTCGACGAAAAGCTCGACGAGCAGGTTCTGTGCGGTCATCTTGTGGGTTCGCTTCTCAGGCGGCCTTCTTGTCCATCTGTGCCACCCATTCGCGCGGCGCCATGGGGAAGCCCAGCCGCTCGCGGCTCTCGTAATAGCTTTGCGCCACGCTGCGGGCCAGGTTGCGGATGCGTCCGATGTAGGCGGCGCGCTCGGTCACACTGATGGCGCCGCGGGCGTCCAGCAGGTTGAAGCTGTGCGCACACTTGAGCACCTGCTCGTACGCCGGCAGCGCGAGCTGCTGCTCCATGAGGTACTTCGCCTGCTTTTCGTGGGCCGCGAACGCGGTGAACAGGAAGTCGGCGTCGCTGTGCTCGAAGTTGTAGGCCGACTGCTCTTTCTCGTTCTGCAGGTACACGTCGCCGTAGCTCATGGAGTCGGTCCACTTCAGGTTGTAGACGTTGTCCACCCCCTGCAGGTACATGGCCAGGCGCTCCAGGCCATAGGTGATCTCGCCGGTGGCCGGACGGCAGTCGATGCCGCCGACCTGCTGGAAATAGGTGAACTGCGTCACCTCCATGCCATTGAGCCAGACCTCCCATCCCAGGCCCCACGCACCGAGCGTGGGGTTCTCCCAGTCGTCCTCGACGAATCGGATGTCGTTCTTCTTCAGGTCGAAGCCCAGGGCTTCCAGCGAGCCGAGGTAGAGCTCGAGGATGTTGGCCGGCGCGGGCTTGAGCACGACCTGGAACTGGTAGTAATGCTGCAGGCGGTTCGGGTTCTCGCCGTAGCGGCCGTCCTTGGGCCGTCGGCTCGGCTGCACGTAGGCGGCCTTCCAGGGCTCGGGACCGATGGCGCGCAGGAAGGTGGCGGTGTGGCTGGTGCCGGCACCCACCTCCATGTCGTAGGGCTGCAGCAGCGCACAACCCTGGGCGTCCCAGTACGACTGCAGCTTGAGGATGATCTGTTGGAAGGTCAGCATGCGCGAATGGCCCGCACGCTGGCGGGCCGACGGTCTCGGATCGGTGGGGATCGCGGCGCCCTGACGCGCCGCGGTGACAGGCCGGGATTTTACGGGCGGGGGACGCCGGGCGCCGTGACCCGGCCGGGCGCGCTTCAGCGGCGCCGGGTTCTGCCGCCGCGCCGCCCCAGGTTGCGCAGCGACGCAATCACCAGCACCAGCACCGCGCAGACCAGCCACACGGGCTTGAGGCCCCACCGGGCGGTCCAGCTGGCGTAGGGGGTGAGGCCGGTGCGCCCTTCCACCGAGGCCTCAAGGCGGCCCCGTTCGAGCCGGGGCAAGGCGTGCGTCACGGTGCCGCGGTGGTCGATGACGGCGGTGGCGCCGGTGTTGGTGGCCCGCAGCATCGGGCGCCCGAACTCGATCGCCCGCAGGCGGGAGATCTGCAGGTGCTGGTCGATCGCCACGGAATCGCCGAACCACGCAATGTTGCTGAGGTTGACGAGGACCGTGGGCGCGGTGTCGGCGCGCGCGAACGAAGCGGCCAGCTCCTCGCCGAACAGGTCTTCGTAGCAGATGTTCGGGGCAATGCGCTGGTCGGCCCAGGACCAAGGCGGCTGCGGCAGGGCGCCCCGCGAAAAGTCGCCGAGCGGGATGTTCATCATCTGGGTGAACCAGCGGAAAAACGGCGGAATGAATTCGCCGAAGGGCACGAGGTGGTGCTTGTCGTACCGATGGGCATCGATCGACCCGGGATTGCCCAGGGCACGGCGCGCGATGGCGGGGGTGATGCCCCAGGCCGAATTGGTGTAGCCGGCCTCGAGGCTGCCCAGCGGCAGGCCTGTGAGGATGGCGGTGGACCTGGCGCCGGTCTGGGCCGCCAGGGGCTCGATCAGGCCGCGCCAGAAATCGGTGCCGAGCTGGGCCGGCAAGAGCGGGAAGGCGGTTTCGGGCGCCACGATGAGCTGTGGGCCGGTGCCCGACGCCGCCGCGGCGATGCCCTCGACCATCTGCCGCGGGTACCAGTCCAGGGCCTGCGCCACGCCCGTGCCGGGCACGAACTTCTGGTCCTGGGGGATGTTGCCCTGCAGGAGCCAGACGCGCAACGGGCCTGCCGAAGCGGTGTCGGCGTGCCCGAGCCCGCGCCAGCGCTCACCACCCGCCACCAGACTGACGAGCAGCAGTACGACCACCGACCAGACGACCGCACCTCGGGCCAGGGCCCAGAGCGACACCGCCCGCACCTGCAACCCGGTCTTGGCGGTGGCCACGTACACGCCACCCGGGGCGCGCGTCGGCACCGGGCGAACGGGCTGGCGCATCCAGGCAATGGCGCGGTGCACCGCAGAGGTGACCAGCGAGGCCAGCACGTAGGCCAGCACGGCCGCCAGGAAGCCCATGCCGTAAACGCCCACCAGGGGCGCCCACGGCGCCATCAGGTCGACCTGCGCGTAACCCCCCGCCCCCCACGGAAAGCCGGTGAAGAGCTGACCGCGAGCGAGCTCGGCCAGGGTCCAGGCACCGGCAAACATGATCGCCTGCGCGCTGCGCGCCAGCGGGGCGAATGCACACAGGAAGCCCACGGCCAGTGCGTAGTACAGGGCGAGGGCCCCCGCCAGTGCACCGACCGCGAGCACGGCCAGCCAGACCGGGAGGCCCCCATAGGTGTGCAGGGAAATGAACAGCCACCAGAACGTGCCCGCCAGCCAGGCGGTGCTGAACACCCAGCCCCGCCACATGGCCTGGCCGACCCGGGTGGCGAACTGAAGCGAGAACACCAGCACCGCCAGCGACGCAATCTGCAGCCAGCCGCTGGGTTGGCCGACCTCCAGCCCCGCGGGCGTCCATTGCTTCAGCGGCCAGGCCACGGCCGCGCCTTGTGCCAGCCCGCCCAGCAGGCACACCCAGAAGAACAGGAACGAAGCCAGCCGTGAGCCGCGCCCGGGGGGGCGGCGCGTCATCGGGTGAAAGCTCGATGGGGTGTGGAGCGATCCGAAGAGGCTGCGCATGGGGCGGGGTGTGGCGGCGCGTCAGGGTTCGGTCGGCAGGGGGGCGACCTTGAACCACTTCACCGCGCCTCCCTTGGTGTGCAGAACGGTGAAGCGAAGGCCTTCCAGCTCGTGCACCTCGCCCCGCTTGGGCACGTGGCCCATGGTGTGGGCGATCAGTCCACCGACGGTGTCGAAGTCGTCGTCGGACAAGCGCAGGCCGAAGGCCTCGTTGATGCGGTCGATCGGTGTGTCGCCGCTGACACGCCAGGTGCTGTCGGCCAGCGCGAAGATGTCGCCAGCATCTTCATCGACGTCGAATTCGTCCTCGATCTCGCCGACGATCTCCTCGAGCACGTCCTCGATGGTGATGAGACCGGCCACACGGCCGAATTCGTCGATGACGATGGCGAGGTGGTTGCGGTTGCCGCGGAACTCGCGCAGCAGGTCGTTGAGGCCCTTGCTTTCGGGCACGAAGGTGGCCGGGCGCAGCAGGGCGCGGATGTTGAGCTCGGGCGCGCGCTGCAGCTTGAGCAGGTCCTTGGCGAGCAGGATGCCGATGATGTTCTCGCGCTCGCCGTCGTACACCGGAAAGCGCGAGTGCGCGGTGTCGATCACCAGATGCAGCAGCTCGTCATAGGGCGCATCGATGTCGATCATGTCCATGCGCGGTGCCGCCACCATCACATCGCCAGCCGTCATGTCGGCAATGCGGATCACGCCTTCAAGCATGACCCGGGATTCGGCGTTGATGATGTCGTTGTCCTCGGCTTCGGCGAGGGTTTCGATCAGCTCGTCCTTCGAGTCGGGACCCGGGTGAAGGAACTCGGCGAGCTTTTGCAGGAATCCGCGTTTGTCGGGGAGCCGCAGGCCGCGCTGCGGCCCGCTACTGGGGGGTTGGTCGGCCACGGGGGAAGCTGGGTGGTTGCAACAGCGGGCAAGGATACCGCAACGGTGTGTCAGGGGGCGCCAACTTCGCCCCGCAGAGCCCTTCGGACAACGCTAGCGGCGACTGCGGTCGCGCGCATCGCGCACCCCCTGCCGGATTTCCTGCAGCACCTGGATGACGCCCCAGAACTGCTTGGCCTGCGCCTTCAGGTGGTAATCGGTGAGTGCCACCTGTTCGCTGATGAGCTCGCTGACGCGGGAGTCGAAGCTGGCGGGCGGAAGCCGAAGGTGGGCCTCTGTTTCGGATCCGGCGCGCTCGAGCACCGCGCCGGCGTTGCGCGCGATCTTGAGCATGGCGGTGTTTTCGGAAAGGGCGTGAATGAAGAGTTGGTACACACCTTCGTTGCGCGCGTGAACCACGGCGCGCTCGAAGAGACGGCTTCCATAGCCCTTGCCCCGCGAAGCCCGAGCCACCGAAACGCCGAACTCGGCGCAGTTGCGAAGCTCGGGGTCGACCGAGAAGGCAAGGTGGGCCATGGCAATGAGGTGCAGGCGGCGGTTGAAGATGCCGAACAGCATGTCGCGATCGAAGTCGAGTTGGTCGACGTAGCGCTGGATCTGCTCATCGCTGGCCGCGTATCCGAAACGCAGGTATCGGTCGGCCCCTTCCAGCGCTTGCAGGTGGCGCAGGATCTGGGGCCGGTGTCCGCTGTCGAGCGACCGGATCGGCACCGTCGTCGGCTCAGGCCGGTCGGCGCGGGGGGCTTGGGTGTCTTTGTCTTGCATGGAGCGAACATGAAGGTGCTCCAGCATGGCCCGGACGGGCTCCCTGCGCAAGCCATTCCTGCGAGGTCACAACGGCAGGGCGGTCGTGCTCTTGACGCGGTCCATCACGAAACTGGTCTTGCAGTCCTGCACGCTGGGGTGCTTGAGCAAGGTCTCCATCATGAAGCGGGAGTAGGCCGGCATGTCGGCCACCAGCAGGCGAAGCTGGTAGTCCATCTCGCCCGTGAGGGCCACGCACTCCACCACCTCGGGCCAGGCCATGACGCTGGCCCGGAACTCGTCCATGGGGCTTCGTTTGTGACCGTCGGCATGCTTTTCCAGCCGCACGCTGACGTGGGCCATGAGCCCCAGGCCCACGGCTTCGGGCCGCAGCAGCGCCACGTAGCCGGCGATCACCCCCGCATCCTCCATGCGGCGCACGCGGCGCAACACAGCGCTGGCCGACAGGCCGACGGCCTCCGCCACCTGGTCGTAGGTAGCGCGTCCATCGGACTGGAGCCTGCGCAGAATGGCCCGATCCAGCTTGTCCAAGGCTTGCATTTTCAGGATTGTGCAGGTTTCTTGCGTGATGGACGAGTGGCGCGCCCCAGAAAGCCGGAATCGTGACACGCTGTCGCTCTACAGTGGCCCGTCCGCCAACCGATCCGAGGAGACCGCCATGAACGCCGCCCTTCCCACCGCCGCCACCGCCACCTTCGAGGGCTGGGAGAACCCCATGGGCACCGACGGTTTCGAGTTCATCGAGTACGCGGCGCCCGACCCCGTGGTCATGGGCGCGCTGTTCGAGCGCATGGGGTTCAAACCCATCGCGCGGCACCGCCACAAGGCGGTCACCCTGTACCGCCAGGGCGAGATCAACTTCATCATCAATGCCGAGCCGGACAGTTTTGCCCAACGTTTCGCGCGACTGCATGGACCCAGCGTTTGCGCCATCGCGTTTCGGGTGAAGGATGCCAAAGCCGCGTACGAGCGCGCCATCTCGCTGGGTGCCTGGGGTTACGCCCAATCGGCAGGCCCGGGCGAACTGAACATCCCCGCCATCAAGGGGATCGGCGACTCGATCATTTATTTCATCGACCGCTGGCGCGGCAAGAACGGCGCGAAGGACGGGGACATCGGCAACATCGGTTTTTACGACGTCGATTTCGAGCCCCTGCCCGGCGCCGAGCTCAACCCGGTCGGACATGGACTGACCTACATCGACCACCTGACCCACAACGTGCACCGGGGCCGCATGGCCGAGTGGGCCGATTTCTATGAGCGGCTGTTCAACTTCCGCGAGGTGCGCTACTTCGACATCGAGGGGCAGGCCACCGGCGTGAAGAGCAAGGCCATGACGAGCCCCTGCGGAAAGATCCGGATTCCGATCAATGAAGAGGGGAACGAGAAGGCCGGACAGATCCAGGAATACCTCGACCGCTACCACGGTGAAGGCATCCAGCACATCGCCATGGGCTCGACCAATCTCTACGAGACCGTGGACGCGTTGCAACTGGCCGGCGTGAAGTTGCTGACCACCAGCGAAACCTACTATGAGCTGCTTCCCAAACGCATTCCTTCGCACGGCGAAGACCTCGAGGGCCTGAAACAGCGCAACATCCTGGTGGACGGGCAGCCTGGGGAGTTGCTGCTGCAGATCTTCAGCGAAAACCAGCTCGGGCCGATCTTCTTCGAGTTCATTCAGCGCAAGGGCAACCAGGGTTTCGGCGAAGGCAACTTCAAGGCGCTGTTCGAGACCATGGAGATCGATCAGGTTCGCCGCGGCGTGCTCAAGGCCTGAGGGGTAGACGCCATGGCCGTTGAACCTGTTGTGTATGGCGCCAGTGAGCGCCCGCCGCGCGGCAACTATGGGCGCGCGCGCGACGATTACACCTGCGAGCAGGACTGGGCGGGCTACACCGCGGCAGACCACGACACCTACCGCCGTTTGTATGAACGGCAGAGTGCACTTCTTCCAGGGCTTGCCGCACAGGCATTCATCGAGGCGCTTCCCTCACTCGGCGTGAAGGACCGGATCCCTCGATTCGACGAGATCAATGAGCGGCTCAAACCCGCCACCGGATGGGAAATCGTCGCGGTTCCCGGGCTCATTCCCGAGCTTCCGTTCTTCGATCTTCTGGCCCATCGGCGCTTTCCCGTCACCGACTGGATCCGCACGCCGGAGGAGTTCGACTACATCGTCGAGCCGGATGTGTTCCACGACCTGTTCGGTCATGTGCCATTGTTGTTCAACCCGGTGTTTGCCGACTATGTTCAGCGATACGGCGAAGGGGGCCTGAAGGCCCACCGCCTGGGCGCCGGCGAGCTGCTGTCGCGGCTGTACTGGTACACGATCGAATTCGGTCTGATTCGCGAGTCCAGCGGATTGCGGGCCTATGGCGCCGGCATCCTGAGCTCGTCCGGTGAGCTTCGTCACAGCGTGTGCAGCCCGCGGGCCCGGCGTGTGATGCTCGATCTGGTGCGGTGCATGCGCACCCGCTACAAGATCGACGATTACCAGGCCACCTACTTCGTGATCGACAGCTTCGAACAGTTGTTCGAGATGACCGCCCCCGACTTTTCGTTCATTTACGAGCAGGTTCGTTCGCTGGGCGAGCTGTCCGCCGACGCCAGCATCGCCAGCGATTCGGCCATCACGCCTGGGTGAAAAGCGAGGTCGACATGTCCGGCACCCCGGATGAGTCGGTTGTCGGCACCTGGGAGCGTGGCGGTTGACGCCGGAAACACGATGTTGTCGGTGGTGGAGACCCAGCAGACAAATCCGGCGTAGGTGTCTTGTGGGCGCAGGGTGTGTTCGCGTGCCGACAGGTTGTCCAGCCATGGCCCGCCCGGGCGCATCTGGCGGCCGTTGGTTGTATGGCCGAATCGGGCCAGCCAGGTGCCGGCATGCGGCGAGCCGATGGTGATCACTTTGGCCACCCGCTCGCGCCGGCGCGGGTCGGCGGCCAGCCAGGCCCGGGCCGCGAGCCCCCCCATGCTGTGACAGATCAGCACCGGTTTTGCGGGCGAGAGGGCTTCTGCCCGCTGGACCGCGTCCTCGATCTGATCCGGGTAATCATCGATCGATCCGAACACCGGCTCGAGGTTGACGCTGGTCCACGCGAGGCCCATGCGGGTCATGCGCTCCATCCAGGGCAACCAGAATCCGCGGTTGCAGACAAAGCCATGGATCAACACCGCGGGGGCTTGAGCGGTGGCCGCTCTGGCGGGACTGTCGGGATGGCGCGCCCATCGAAAGGGCTGGCGCCAGGCAAAGACCTGCACGGCCACGCGCGCTTCCTGCGTCCATGCATGCAGCCATTCGGCGATGGTGGGCCGCGGGAGCGTATCGACTCGGTTCACCCAGGCCGCAAAGGCGAGTTCGAGGGCAATGGCGGCGGCGTGACCGGTGGTCAGGCCGACCAGCAGTGCGAGGCCCCAACCTGTATGTCCCCGGGCCATCAGCGCGAGGGCCACGAGGACGAGCGCAGCCGCCGTGATCACCAGGCATTGCTGGATCCGGGCGAGCCGGGAGGACCGGGGTGTGGAGGGTTCTTTCGTCATTCCTTGACTATCGCACTGGTGGCATTGGGCGCCCGGTAGACTGGTGGCATGTCCGGTTCGACCTCCCCCTCCGATGCCATTCGCCGCAATCTGGAGCTGGTGGCGTCCCTTCGGCGCCGCGCGGAGCTGACCGGTGAGGCCGAGGCGCTCCGCATGGTCAAGCGGTTGCAGGCGGCGCGGTTCCGACACACCTATGCCGACTTCGGGGCCCGATCGCGGAGTGCGCCGGCGGTTCGGTTCTTCCTTGAGGAACTGTACGGCGAACATGATTTTTCAAAGCGGGACGAGCAGTTTGGGCGGATCGCCGGTGCGCTCGAGCGCATGTTTCCCGCGCAGGTGAACCGACTGGCGGTGGACCTGACCGAACTTCATGCCTTGACCGAACAACTGGACCACGGGCTTGCCCGACGCTGGTTGGCGCATGGAGGGTCGCCCAGTTCTCTCCGGTATGTGCACGCATGGCGCGAGTCGGGGGGGCGCGAGGCGAGGTCGAGGCAGTTGGCGGTCGTGCTGGACATGGGACGCGAGCTTCAACGTCTCACACGCATGCGTTCGCTGCGCATCGGGCTTCGGATGATGCGGCCTGCTGCACGCGCCGCCGGGCTCGAAGCGCTTCAACACTTTCTTGAAACCGGCTTCGATGCCTTTGCCGAGCTGGCTGGCGACACGGATCTTTTTCTGGAGGCGATTGCCGCGCGAGAGGGCGACTGGATCGACGCGCTGTTTGACGGAGACGTGGAGTTACTGGTTCATCGCCTGGACGGCTGCGGCTTTGCCTGACGCCCGTCCAGCGACAATGGCTTCATGACCGTTCAAGCGCATCTCGCCCCGTCGGGCCTCCCCTTGCTCGCAGACCATGGTGTCATCGTCTTTGAGCGCGGCTGGTTGTCGTCCAACAACGTGCTGCTGGTGGACGACACGCATGCCGCCGTGATCGACACCGGTTACGCGACCCACGCCGACCAGACGGTCTCTCTGATCCGCAACGCGTTGGGCGGTCGGTCACTGGACCGGATTGTGAACACCCACCTGCACAGCGATCATTGCGGAGGCAATGCAGCGCTTAAGGCAGCCTGGCCCATGGCACAGATTGCCATTCCCCCAGGCCAATGGGCGGCTGTGCAGAAATGGGACGCGGTGGCGCTCACGTATGAACCCACCGGCCAGCAATGCCCCGAGTTTCCTGCCGATGTGGTGATTCAACCTGGTGATGTGCTCGAAGTGGGTGGCCTTTGCTGGCAGGCGCTGGCCGCGCCGGGCCACGACCCTCATTCACTGATCTGGTTCGAGCCCCACCTCAAGGCACTCATTTCAGCCGATGCCCTTTGGAACAACGGGTTTGGCGTGGTGTTTCCCGAACTGGACGGCGACTCCGGCTTCGCGGAAGTTCAGCAGACGCTCGAGGTCATCGCATCCCTTTCACCCGAGATCGTGATTCCCGGCCATGGCAGTGTGATCAGCGGGCGGTCCGAGGTGTCGTCCGCGCTGGATCGGGCGCACCGCCGATTGGCCCAGTTCGTGGGAGATCCTGCCCGGCATCGCCGCCATGCCCTCAAGGTTCTGGTGAAGTTCAAGTTGCTGGAGTGGCAGTCCTGCCAGCGTCAGACGCTGCACGACTGGTTTGCGGCTTCGGACTACTTCGCGCGAATTGCCAGGGTCGATGACCCAGCACCTCTGGACGCTCAGCTCGACCAGTTGCTTGAAGAACTGGTTCGTCAGCAAGCCTTGGCTCTTGAGGGCGACCTGATCTTCAATCGCTGAAGGGGCGGGGATCGGTTCCCCGATCCCTCCATCGCGAACGCCAAAAGAAAAAGCCCCCACTGCAATTGCAATGAGGGCTTCTCAGGATAAGAGCCTGACGATGACCTACTTTCACACGGGAATCCGCACTATCATCGGCGCGAAGGCGTTTCACTGTCCTGTTCGGGATGGGAAGGAGTGGGGCCACCTTGCTATGGTCGTCAGGCATAACGGGTTGCCTGGCTGAAGG
>CALRVR020000018.1:0-76212 GCA_943371665.1 Synechococcus sp. UW140 | reverse complement strand
ATCTGGTCGTACGCCTTGGCAGAGCCGCCAAACTTGGCCGCCAGCACCGTCGTGATCGCCGCCGTCAGCGTCGTCTTGCCGTGGTCCACGTGACCGATCGTGCCCACGTTCACGTGCGGCTTGGTCCGCTCGAATTTCTCTTTTGCCATTTCTTCAGCTCCAAAAACGAAATTGCCGAAACACCGATCAAGCAACTGGTGCCCATGGCGGGAATCGGACCCGCGACCTCTCCCGTACCAAGGGAGTGCTCTACCACTGAGCCACATGGGCGAAGGCGCCAACCCGGGGGCGGCGCCGGAATTCACTTCAACCAACACCCGGACAACATGGAGCGGGAGACGGGAATCGAACCCGCGTCATCAGCTTGGAAGGCTGGGGTTCTACCATTGAACTACTCCCGCCCGGGCTGGCATGCCATCCTGGTTCGCGCTTGGTGGAGGAGGCTGGATTCGAACCAGCGTAGGCGTAAGCCAACAGATTTACAGTCTGCCCCCTTTAGCCACTCGGGCACCCCTCCGTAGCGCAGCCGACGATTATGCCATGATTTTGTGGCAGGGGGCCAGCACCCTCACCACCGGATCGGCGCCGCGCCGAGCGAGGTCAGCCAGGCGTTGACCTGCCCGAAATGCCCGCACCCCAGGAAGGGCACCGGCCCACGGCGGGCCGACAGGGGCGAAGGGTGGTTGGACCGCAAGATCCGGTGGCGGCCATCGATGAGCGCCGCCTTCTGCTGGGCGTGGGCACCCCAGAGCAGAAAGGCCTTGGGTGAACCGTCATCGCTGACGGCCTTGATCAAGTTGTCAGTGAGCACTTCCCAACCTGCACGGGCATGGCTGGCTGGCGCCCCGTCTTCAACGGTCAGGCAGGTGTTGAGCAGCAGCACCCCCTGCCCGGCCCAGCCCGCCAGGCTGCCGTGCATGGGCGGGGGCAGGCCCAGATCGCGCTGGCGCTCCAGGAAGATGTTGCGCAGGCTGGGGGGGAACGCCACCCCCGGTGCCACGGAGAACGCCAGGCCCTCGGCCTGACCGGGGCCGTGGTACGGATCCTGGCCCAGGATGACCACCCTGACCGAGGCCAGCGGGGTGAGCGCGAGGGCGCGCAGCGGTTCGGGCGGGTAGACCGTGGCGCCCCGGTCCAGGCGTTCGGCCAGAAACGCGGTCAGGCGCCGGCCGGCATCGGCCGACCAGAACGCATCGACCACGGGCGCCCAGTCGGGCGCGACCCGCCAGGCCGCGGGATCGGCCTGACCCAGCCTCACGCAAACAGCTCGGCCAGCGCCAGGCCGGGTTCGGGCGCGCGCATGAAGGCCTCGCCGACCAGAAACGCGTGAACGCCGGCCGAACGCATGGCCTGCACGTCGTCCCGCGCCAGGATGCCGGATTCGGTGATCAGCAACCGGTCGGCCGGCACCTCGGGCAGCAGGTCGAGCGTGGTGGACAGCGAGACCTCGAAGGTGCGCAGGTTCCGGTTGTTGATGCCCACCAGCGGCGTCCGGAGCTTGAGCGCGCGGTGCAACTCGCCGCGGTCGTGCACTTCGACCAGCACCGCCATGTCGAGGGAGGCGGCAATCGCCTCGAACTCGGCCATCTGCGCGTCGCTCAGGCAGGCGGCAATCAGCAGGATGGCGTCGGCGCCCATCGCCCGGGCTTCGTAGATCTGGTAGGGATCGACCATGAAGTCCTTGCGCAGCACCGGCAGGTCGCAGCTTGCGCGGGCCTGCTTGAGGAAATCGGCGCTGCCCTGGAAGAACTGGCGGTCGGTCAGCACCGACAGGCAGGCCGCACCCACCACGCCGTCGCCCTCGGCGTAGCTCTGCGCGATGTCGGCGGGAATGAATTCCTCGCGCAGGACTCCCTTGCTGGGGCTGGCCTTCTTGACTTCGGCGATCACCGCGGCCTGCCCGGCGGCGATCCGGGCACGCAGTGCACCGACGAAATCGCGCGTGAGCACCCGGCTGTGGGCATCGGCCTGCACCACATCGAGCGGTTTCTTCTTCTTCGCGGCGGCCACCTCTTCGTGCTTGACCGCGACGATCTTGTTCAGGATGTCACTCATGGGGCGTGTCCTCAGGCGGCGAATGCCTTGAGCCGATCAAGCCGCGCCTGCGCGGCGCCGGATTCGAGTGCCTGGCGCGCCAGCGCAATGCCCGCACCGATGTCGCTGGCGACGTTGGCGGCATAGAGCGCCACCCCGGCGTTGAGCACGACGATTTCGCTCGCGGCCTTCAGCGCCGGGTCGTCGCGGCGCTCCAGCACGCCCAGCAGCATGTCGCGCGAGGCCTCGGGCGTCTCCACCCGCAGGGCGCGGTTGCTGGCCATGGTCAGCCCGAAGTCTTCGGGGTGGATCTCGTACTCGACCACCTCGCCGTTCTTGAGCTCACCGACCATGGTGGCGGCGCCCAGCGACACCTCGTCCATGCCGTCGCGGCCGTACACCACGAGTGCGTGCTCCGCGCCCAGCCGCTGCAGGGCACGCACCTGGATGCCGACCAGGTCGGGGTGGAACACGCCCATGAGGATGTTGGGCGCGCTCGCCGGGTTGGTCAACGGGCCCAGGATGTTGAAGATGGTCTTGATGCCCAGTTCGCGCCGCACCGGGGCCACGTTCTTCATGGCCGGGTGGTGGTTGGGCGCGAACATGAAGCCCACACCCACCTGGTCGATGCAGCGCGCAATCTGCTCGGGCGACAGGTTGATGTTCACGCCCAGGCTTTCCAGCACGTCGGCACTGCCGCTCTTGCTGGAGACACTGCGCCCGCCGTGCTTGCTGACCCGGGCACCGGCGGCGGCGGCCACGAACATGCTGCAGGTGGAGATGTTGAAGGTGTGGGAGCCATCGCCCCCCGTGCCGACGATGTCGACGAGGTGGGTCTTGTCGGCCACATGCACCTTGGTCGAGAACTCGCGCATCACCTGCGCGGCCGCGGTGATCTCGCCAATGGTTTCCTTCTTGACGCGCAGGCCGGTGATCAGCGCGGCCATCATGACCGGCGACATCTCGCCCCCCATGATGAGTCGCATGAGGTGCAGCATCTCGTCGTGAAAGATCTCGCGGTGCTCGATCGTTCGCTGCAGCGCTTCCTGCGGGGTGATGTGGTGGATGCGTTGAACCATGGCTCGTCTCCTCAGGGTCTTGTGGGGTGATCGGTGAGCGCCAGCCGCAGACCGAATGCGATGAACATCGCGCCCGCGGCGCGGTCCATCCAGCCCATGGCGCTTTGCAGGGTGTGCAGGCGCCTGGCGGCCCACGATGCCAGCCAGGCGTAGCCGAAATTGACCGGCAGCGAATTCAGGTTGAACAACACGCCCAGCAGCAGAAAACTCAGGGCAGGGTGGGCCGTGTCGGGCCGAATGAACTGCGGCACGAAGGCAAGGAAGAACAGCGCCACCTTGGGGTTGAGCACGTTGGTCAGGAAACCGCGGCGCCAGATCCCCCACAGGTCCGCTTCGGCCGCAGGCGGGTCGGTCAGATCCAGCCGGCCACCGCGCGAGAACAGCAGCTTCACGCCCATCCACAGCAGGTAGGCCGCGCCGATCCACTTGACCACGGTGAACGCCGTGGCCGACGTGGCCAGCAGCGCGCTCAGGCCGGCAGCGGCGGCGAACACATGCACGAAACAGCCAGAAACGATGCCCAACGCGGCGACCATGCCGGCGCGCGCACCGCTGCGCAGACCATGGCTCACGATGTAGAGCACATCGGGGCCGGGCGTGAGGTTGAGCAGCCAGCCGGCGGCGATGAACAGCAGCAACTGCGGCAGATCGGGCATGGTGGGCCCCTCTTCAGTACACCGCGTGGCCGCGTGCGGCCGGGCTCGATGGCGCGGCCTGGTCGAAGAATAAGCGCACGGCGGACAGCGCACGCTCGATGCCGGCCGAGTCCACGTCCAGGTGCGTCACGAACCGAAGGCCGATCAACCCGGTGGCCAGCACGCCCTGCCGCTCCAGGTGCGCCAGCAGGTCGGGGCCGCGACCGTCGGCGACGTCGACAAACACGATGTTGGTGTTCGCCGACCGCACCGTGAGCCCGCCGATGCCCGCCAGCCCTTTGGCGAGCTGCTGCGCCAGCGCGTGATCGTCGGCGAGGCGGTGCACGTGGTGATCCAGCGCATGCGATGCCGCGGCCGCCAGCAGTCCGGACTGCCGCATGCCGCCGCCCACCATCTTTCGCCAGCGCCGGGCCTGGTTGATCAACTCGCGCGATCCGCAGAGCGCCGAGCCCACCGGGGCGCCCAACCCCTTGCTGAAGCACACCGACACGCTGTCGAACAGGCCGGTGATGGCGCGGAGCGAGGCGAACGGGTCGCCCCCCGCGCCGGCGTCGGCGACCGCCGCGTTGAACACACGGGCACCATCAAGGTGGGTGGCCAGGCCGTGCCGGCGGGCCAGATCGGTCATGTCCCGAAGGTACGCAGCCGGCATGGGGTGGCCGTTCCAGGTGTTCTCGAGGCAGAGCAGGCGGGTTCGCGCAAAGTGCGGGTCGTCCGGCTTGATCGCGGCCTGCACGTCGGCCAGCTTCATCAGGCCCTGTCCGTCCTGCACCAGCGGCTGGGGTTGAATGCTGCCCAGCACCGCGGCGCCACCGCCTTCGTAGCGGTAGGTGTGCGCGTTCTGACCGACGATGTATTCATCGCCCCGCCCGCAGTGGGCCATGATGCCGCACAGGTTGCTCTGGGTCCCGCTGCCCATGAAGAGCGCGGCTTCCTTGCCGGTGAGCGCGGCGATCTGCTCCTGCAGGGCATTGACCGAGGGATCGTCACCGAAGACGTCGTCGCCGAGCGGCGCGGCCATCATGGCCTCGCGCATGGCGGCGGTGGGCCGGGTGACGGTGTCGCTGCGAAGGTCAACGGTGTTCATGGGGCTTGCTCGAGAAAGTTGCGCAGCATCGCATGGCCGTGTTCGGTCAGGATGCTCTCGGGATGAAACTGCACGCCTTGGATGGCCAGCGTCTTGTGCTTCACGCCCATGATCTCGCCGTCGTCCGTCCAGGCAGTGATCTCCAGCGCGGGCGGGCAATCGGCGCGTTGGATGGCCAGGGAGTGGTAGCGGTTGACGGTGAAGCGCTCGGGCAGGCCGGCGAACACGCCGCGCCGCGTGGTGTTGATCTCGCTCGTCTTGCCGTGCATGAGCTCCCGGGCGCGCACGATGGTGCCGCCGAACGCCGCGCCGATGCTCTGGTGCCCGAGGCAGACGCCCAGGATGGGCAGTCTGCCGGCAAAGTGGCGGATCGCCGGCACCGAGATGCCTGCCTCGGCCGGCGAACACGGTCCGGGAGAAATCACCAGCCGGTCCATGGCGCCGGCATCGAGCCGCGCCTGCAGGTCGTCCACCGTCACCTCGTCGTTGCGCACCACGGTCACGGTGGCGCCCAGTTCGCCCAGGTACTGCACGATGTTGAAGGTGAACGAGTCGTAGTTGTCGACCATCAGAACCTTCATGCGGCCTCCCGTGCGGCGAACAGGCGCGCCTCGCGCGCGATGCAGTGCTCCATCAGGTCGCGGTAGACCGCCTCGATGAAGTCGGGGCAGCCCCCTTCGGCGAGCGCGCGGTCGCGCACACGCCCCACGATGGCGGCAATGCGTTCCTCGTCGCGCACTTCCCCCGCCGTGCGCTTGATGCGCGCCGCCTCGGCCATGTAGCCCATGCGCTCGACGAGCAGGGGCACCAGTTGGTCGTCGAGTGCATCCACAGCGGCGCGCACCCCGGTCATGTCGGTGCAAGGCAGCACCTGGTCGATGGCCCGCCTCATTCCAGCCCCTCCTCGACCAGTTCGGCGGCGCGCAGCAGCGCACGGGCCTTGTGCTCGGTTTCCCTCCACTCCATCTCGGGCACCGAGTCGGCCACCACGCCGGCTGCGGCCTGCACATAGAGCGTCTGGTCCTTGACGATGGCGGTGCGGATGGCGATGGCCACGTCCATGTCGCCCGCGTAGCTGATGTAGCCGCAGGCGCCGCCATAGATGCCGCGCTTTACCGGTTCGAGCTGATCGATCAGCTCCATGGCGTGCACCTTGGGCGCACCGGTGAGCGTGCCCGCGGGGAAGGTGGCCTTGAGCACGTCCATGTTGGTCATGCCGTCGTTGAGGATGCCCTCGACGTTGCTCACGATGTGCATCACGTGGCTGTAGCGCTCGACCACGAAGGCTTCGGTCACCTTGACGCTGCCGGTCTTGGCAATGCGCCCGATGTCGTTGCGCGCCAGATCGATCAGCATCACGTGCTCGGCGCGCTCCTTGGGGTCGTTGATCAGCTCCTGCTCGGTGGCCTTGTCCTTTTCGGGCGTGGCGCCACGCGGCCGGGTGCCCGCCAGTGGCCGGATGGTGACCTTGGTGCCGGCGTCGGTGTTCTCCTGCCGCACCAGGATCTCCGGGCTGGCGCCGACCACGTGGAAGTCGCCGAAGTGGTAGTAGTACATGTACGGCGACGGGTTGAGCGAACGCAGCGCGCGGTACAGCGAGAGCGGCGACTCGGTGAAGCGCTTCTGGATGCGCTGCCCCACCTGCACCTGCATGAAGTCGCCCGCGGCAATCAGCTCCTTGGCCCGGTCCACCGCCTTCAGGTAGTCGGCCTTGGCAAAACCCCGCTCGGCCGGATGGGGCTGCGAGGGCTTGACCTGCGGCGCGCTCACCGAGTACTTCAGCGATTCCTTCAGTTCGCGCAGGCGCTTCTTGGCATTGCTGTAAGCCTCGGACTGCCCCGGATCGGCGTACACGATCAGGTAGAGCTTGCCCGAGAGGTTGTCGATGACCGCGAGCTCTTCGCACTGCAGCAGCAGGATGTCGGGGCAGCCCAGGGTGTCGGGCGGGCAGCTGTTCTCCAGCTTGCGCTCGATGTGCCGCACCGCGTCGTAACCGAAGTACCCGGCCAGTCCGCCGCAGAAACGGGGCAGGCCGGGCCGCAGGGCCACCTTGAAGCGCCGCTGGTAGGCGTCGATGAAATCGAGCGGATTGCCTTGCACGGCTTCAACCACCTCGCCATCGCGCACCACCTCGGTACGGGCGTCCGCGCCGAATCCGCTGGCGCGAAGCAGCGTGCGCGCAGGCAGGCCGATGAAGCTGTAGCGCCCGAAGCGCTCACCGCCCACCACCGATTCGAGCAGGAAGCTGTGCCGGCCATCGCCCCGGCCATGGGCCAGCTTGAGGTAGAGCGACAGCGGGGTCTCGAGGTCGGCAAAGGCCTCGAGCATGAGAGGGATGCGGTTGTAGCCCTGCTGGGCCAGGCTCTTGAATTCGAGTTCCGTGATCATGTTCGTCCATCCGTCCGGGGCTGCGCGCAAGCAGGGTTCAGGCGCAGCCGGGGTTCCAGTCTGGCCGGCGCAATCGGCCGGCGGCGGGGGCGGGTGGGGCCGCGGCCTCGGAGGCCGGCGGGTTCCCGCGGGGGAGTGGGGGCACGTTCAGGCTGGCTTGCGCCAGGGCCAGGCTCCCCCGCCGAAGTGGCGCGGCCGCTGACCGAAGGAAGTCGTGCAAGGACGAAACATGGTGCACGCACTATAGCAAAGGGCTGCCATCGGAAAAGACGGCATGCCGTGACCACGCAGCCGCCACAAGCGTGAGGCGCTTCACGCCGACATGCTTTCGTTCTAATGCCTAACCCGGTGGCTCCTGGGTCGGTCAACTGGGAAAATCGAGCAAATCGAACGACCGTTCACTTTTGGACCCATCATGCTTTTGAACGCATTTCGCGCGCTGGTCACGGCTGGCGCCTTGCTGGCAGCCGCGTCTGCCACGGCAGCCACGATCGACGTGGCCGGCGTGCCCCACGAAGACCGCCTCACCGTGGCGGGCGCGCCGTTGGTGCTCAATGGCGCAGGCGTGCGGTACAAGGCCGTGTTTCAGGTGTACACCGCAGGCCTGTACCTGAGCGCCAAAAGCACCACCACCGACGGCGTGCTCGCAGCCACGGGCCCCAAGCGCCTGTCCATCACCATGCTGCGCGACATCGACGCGGCCGAGCTGGGCAAGCTGTTCTCGCGCGGGATGGAGGACAACATGGACCGGGCCGCGTTTTCCAAGCTGATTCCCGGCGTGCTGCGCATGAGCCAGATCTTTGCCGACCACAAGAAGCTGAACAAGGGCGACACCTTCCTGATCGACTGGGTGCCCGGCACCGGCACGGTGCTGACGATCCGCGGCAAGGTCGAGGGCGAGCCCTTCAAGGAGCCGGAGTTCCACAACGCGCTCATGCGGATCTGGCTCGGCCCCAAACCCGCCGACTGGCAGCTCAAGGACGCGCTGCTGGGCGTGAAGAAACAGCCCTGAGCCGGACAGCGCTCACGCCAGCAGGGCGTCGAGCTCGGCCAGCGAGTCGATGAGCCGGTCGTGCGGTGCGCGGCCGATCGGCTCGCCGTGGTTGTAGCCGTAGGTGACCAGCACCACCGGGCAGCCGGCCGCGCGCGCGGCCAGGCCGTCGTTCTGCGAATCGCCCACCATGAGGGTCAGCGCAGGCACCGTGCCCAGGGCCCGGCAGGTCTCGACCAGCGGCAACGGGTCGGGCTTGGTGCGCGCAAAGCTGTCGCCGCCGAACACCTGGCCGAAGAAACCGGCCAGGCCTTTGGCTTCAAGCAGCGGCCGCGCAAAACCGAGCGGCTTGTTGGTGAGGCAGGCCAGCGGCAGGCCACGCGCGCGCAGCGCGAGCAGACCCTCGATCACGCCCGGGTACACCGCGCTGTGGGCGCCGTTGATGGCGAGGTAGTGCGCCTGGTAGCGCCGCCAGGCCTCGTCGTGCAGGGCCTGTGCGGCCGCTTCGTCAAGGCCGCCATGCCGCAGCGCCGAGCGGATCAGGTGGGCCGATCCCTTGCCGACGAAACGCTCGATGTCGCCGCGCGCCACGCCGGGGCGCCCCAGGTCGGCGAGCGTGCGGTTGAGGGCGGCGTCGAAATCGCCCAGCGTGTCGACCATCGTGCCGTCCAGGTCGATCATCAAGGCCCCCACGCTCCACCGCTGTGCGGGTCGCTGCCGCCCGAGGGGGCTGGCCGGCCTTGGGGACGGCCCGGCGTCCGGCCCGGCGTCGGTCGTCGAAGTCACCGCAAGGCCGAGCGCATCTGGTCGATCACGGCCCGGTAGTCGGGCTTGCCGAAGATGGCGCTGCCCGCCACGAAGGTGTCGGCGCCGGCGTCGGCCACCCGGCGGATGTTGTCGGGCTTGATGCCACCGTCCACCTCCAGGCGGATGTCCTTGCCGCTGGCCTCGATGCGCTTTCGGGCCTGCTCGATCTTGCGCAGCGCGGAATCGATGAAGCCCTGACCGCCAAAGCCGGGGTTGACGCTCATGATCAGGATCAGGTCGATGTCGTCGATCATCCAGTCGAGCACGTCCAGCGAGGCCGCCGGGTTGAAGGTGAGGCCGGCCTTGACGCCCCGGGCCTTGATGGCCTGCACGCTGCGGTGCACGTGCGTGCTGGCGTCGGGGTGGAAACTGATCAGGTCGGCCCCGGCGTCGATGAAGGCCTGCGCCAGCGCGTCCACGGGCTGCACCATCAGGTGCACGTCGATCGGCACCGGTGTGCCGTCGGGCTTCTTCGCATGCGGCTTGAGCGCCTGGCACACCATGGGACCAAAGGTCAGGTTGGGCACGTAATGGTTGTCCATCACGTCGAAGTGGATCCAGTCGGCACCCGCGGCCACCACGTTGCGCACCTCTTCACCCAGGCGGGCGAAGTCGGCCGAAAGGATGGACGGTGCAATGTGGAAGGTGGTCATGGCGGTGGGTGGTCGGCGTCGGAGGCAGGGATTGTCTCAGGCCTTGGGCGCCCACGCCGGCCGCAGGTAACATGCCGCCCATGCCCAAGTACGCATTCACCTGCGAGGCCGAGCCCCAGTACCTCAGCGAGCAATCCTCCCCCGAGGAAGACCTCTATGCGTTCGCGTACACGATCACCATCACCAACGCGGGTGAGGTGCCGGCGCAGCTCATCGCGCGGCACTGGATCATCGAGGACGCGCACGCCCACACCGAAGAGGTCAAGGGCCTGGGCGTCGTCGGGCACCAGCCCCTGCTGCGGCCGGGCGAGTCGTTCCAGTACACCAGCGGCACCCGGCTGCGCACGCCCACGGGCAGCATGCGAGGCAGCTTCTTCTGTGTGGCCGAGGACGGCGAGCGCTTCGAATCGGCGGTGCCCGAGTTTGTGCTTCGGGCCAGCGGTTCGGGCGGTGATGACCGCCCCGCCCGCGTGCTGCACTGAACGCAGCCAAAACCCCATGAGCCTCACGACCCTGCTGGCGTCGCTTTCGCCCGATGCGCCAGTGGCCCAGCGGCACCTGTGGCTGATGGACGCGCTGGCCTGGGTTCGGGGCGACGCCATCGACGTGGCCGCGAGCGTGGCCCGACTGCGCGAATTCATCGCCGCGGTCGAGGCCGACCCGGCGGTGCAGGCCCGCTGGCACGGCTGGCTGCGGGCCTTCGTGCATTCGGTCGACATCACGCCGCTGCTGGCCGATTTCGGCTTCGCACCCCGCACCGCATTTCTCAGCGAGTTCGGTCACCGGCTGCGGCGAAAGCTGCTGCCTGGCACACCCGAAACGGGTGACCTCGCCGAGCTGTTCTCGCTGCTGCTCTCGTCACCGTTCGACGTCCGCTGGATCAAGGCGCTGGACACCACCACCCTTCAGCGCCTGGGTGCGGTGCTGCCCGATGGCACCACACGCGTCTGGACCGAATCGATCATGGACGCCCTGACCTGCTGCGTGAGCCAGGTCAGCGCCACCGGCTTCGCGTCCGAGGTCCGCATCCGCATGTCGGACGAAGCCCGCAAGGCACACCCGTTCCACGAGCTGCCCGGCACCTTTGAAGGGCTGCGCCGCGAGGTGCGTGTGCACGGCGCCGGCAGCGAGGAAGCGCGCGAAGCCGCCAACCGCCTGCGCGAGCAGCTGGACGCCTGCCGGCATGCGGCCTACACGGTCTACCACCACCTCGAGGAGCACGGCGTGTCGGTGGGCATCGTGTTCAGGCTGCGCCAGTTGCGCGAGCGCATCGTGCGCATCAAGCAACTGCTCGACTGCCTGCTGTCCGACCAGCCCGGGCGCGCCAACGCGGCGCTGATGGCCGACCTGGTGCAGGTGGGCATCGACAGCCGCAGCATCCGGGCGCTGGTGGCCAGCAGTTCGCACCTGACGGCGGCCAAGGTGACCGAACGCAACGCCGAAAGCGGCGAGCACTACATCACCCGCAACGCCGCCGAATACAAGGAGATGCTGGGCAAGGCCGCCGGTGGGGGCTTCGTGCTGGGCTTCACCACGTGGATCAAGTTTTCGCTCTACGGGCTGGGCCTGTCGGCGTTCTGGAGCGGCTTCGCGGCCGGCTTCAACTACGCCAGCTGCTTCGTGCTCATCATGTTGCTGCACTGGACGGTGGCCACCAAGCAGCCCGCCGTGACGGCACCCGCCATGGTGGCCAGGCTCAAGGACATCAAGGCCACCGGGGCCGTGCGACGGTTCGTCGACGAGGTCGCCAACCTGTTTCGCTCGCAGATCGCGGCCATCCTCGGCAACATCGGCATGGTCATTCCCACGGTGCTGCTGATCAGCTCGCTGCTGTTCTTCACCACCGATTCGGCCATCGTCGATGCCGACAAGGCCATGCACGTGCTGCACGACCTGCACCTGCTCGGGCCGACGCTTCTGTTTGCGGCCTTCACCGGCGTGCTGCTGTTCGCCAGCAGCATCATCGCGGGCTGGGTCGAGAACGGGTTCGTCTTTCACCGCCTCGACTCGGCGATCGAGCACAACCCACGGTTCACGCGGGTGCTGGGCCGCGAGCGCGCGGCGCGCTGGGCGGCGTTCCTGCGCACCAACGTGTCGGGGCTGGCGGCCAACATCTCGCTGGGTTTCCTGCTTGGCCTGGTGCCGGTGATCGCGCAGTTCTTCGGGCTCGGACTGGACGTGCGCCACGTCACCCTGTCGGCCGGTCAGGTGACGGCCGCGGCCTTCGCGCTCGGGCCCGAGGTGCTGCGCATGGCGGACTTCTGGTGGGCGGTGGCCAGCGTGCTGCTCATCGGTCCGCTCAACCTCACGGTGAGCTTTTACCTCGCCTTCCGCCTGGCCTTGCAGGCCCAGGCGGTGAGCACGCCGAGCCGCCGGCTGATCGCGGCGGCGATCCGGCGCCGGTTGCGCGCCGCGCCCCTGTCGTTCCTGTTGCCGCCGCGCGGCCCGACCAGCGCCGCCCCGACGCCCGAAGCGGACGGTGACGGCACCAACACCCGTGGGTGAATTCGACCTGATCGCACGGCACTTCACGCGCGCCGCGCCCTACCCGGCCGCCGTGGTGCTGGGCGTGGGCGACGACGGTGCGCTGCTGCAACCCACACCCGGACACCAGCTGGTGGTCAGCAGCGACATGCTGGTCGAGGGGCGGCATTTCTTTGCTGGTGCAGAACCGGAAGCACTGGGCCACAAGGCGCTCGCGGTGAACCTCTCCGACCTGGCCGCGATGGGTGCGCAGCCGCTGGGGTTCACGCTGGCGCTGGCCCTGCCGGCCGCCGACGACGCCTGGCTGGCCGCATTCGCCCGCGGCCTGTTCGCGCTGGCCGACGCACACGCCTGCCCGCTGGTGGGCGGCGACACCACACAAGGACCGTTGAACCTGTGCATCACCATCTTCGGCGAGGTGTTGCCCGGGCGCGCGCTGCGCCGCGATGCCGCGCGGGCGGGTGACGACCTCTGGCTCAGCGGCTGTACCGGCGAAGCCCGGCTCGCACTGGCGCTGCGCCGACGGGAGGCCTGGGCGACCGGCAACCTGGAAGAAGTCGCCGTCCGGATGGACCGCCCCCAGCCGCGCGTGGCGCTGGGCCGGCTGCTGGCCGACGTCGAAGGGGTGCATGCCGCCCTCGACGTGAGCGACGGTCTGCTGGGCGATCTCGGGCACATCCTGAAAGCCAGCGGTCTGGGGGCACGCATCGACCTCGATGCCCTGCCCGTGGCCCCCTCGCTGTGGGGCCTGCCAACGGACCGCCTGCGCGAATGCCTGCTGGCGGGGGGCGACGACTACGAACTGCTGTTCACCGCACGACCCGACGTGCGCGGCGCGGTGGAAAACGCGGGCCAGCGCGCCGGGCTGGCCGTCACACGCATCGGCCAACTCACGACCGACGGCACGGTTGGCCTGTTCGACCGAACCGGCGAGGTCGCCGCGCCCGCGGTGCGCGGGTTCGACCACTTCAACGCCCCCTGAGCCATCTTCCGGGCAGCGCGGCACCCGCGCGACAGGAGCCTGTCGATTCCGTCCAACAGGCACCCCCCGGTGACAACGCTCTGGCCTACCATTGGTGCAGAAGGCGGCTGCACACCCCACATCACCATTCGATGCGGCCCCTTGGAGGAGCGACGTGCGAACACCCCGAATCGGCCCATGGGCCCGGATGGCGGCTGTGCTGGTGGCGGCCGCCAGCAGCGGCTGCGCCACCTTCATCAACGATCCCACGCACCCGATGCGGATCGAAACGGCCACCGAGGACGGACGGCTGATCGAAGGTGCCGATTGCACCCTGACCAACCCGCTGGGCACGCTCAAGGCGCGTTCGGGCGAGACCACCCTGGTCCCGCGCTCCAACAGCGACATGGACATCGTCTGCCGGTTGCCGGGCCAGCCGGACGCCAGCGCCAGGGTGGTGTCGCGCGCCAACGTCGGTCTTGCCGGCAACCTGTTCTTCGGGGGAGGCGTCGGTGCGCTGATCGACCACTCCAAGTCCACCGCCTATTCGTACCCCACTTGGATCCGCCTCGTTTTCGGCCAGACACGGCTGATGGACCGGCGCGAGGAAGTGGACGGCAAACCGCTCCTGGGACGCCCGTCGGGCGCTCCTGCTTCTTGAACCTTCAACCTCACAACATGCCGAACCTTCGTCTCTTCCGCCTCCCTGCCCTTTTGTTGCTGGCCTTGCTCCTGCACGGGTGCGCCCTGCAAACCCCGCCCTATTCGCCGTCGGCCAATGTGCTCGACCGCATCCGCAACGGCGGCACCAAGCCGGTGGCGCTGGGCGCCTTCACCGTCAAGCCCGGCGCGCAAGGCGCGAACAGCATCAGCCTGCGGGGCAGCCCGATGGCCTCGTCGGTGGGCGCCGACTACGCCGCGTACCTGGCCGAGGCGCTTCGCGTGGAGCTGCAGATTGCCGGAAAACTCGACCCCCGTTCCACGCTCGAGATCGGCGGTGAACTCCAGGGCACCGACATCGCGGCTGGCGGCATTTCCACCAATTCCGGGTTTGTCGAGGCGCGGTTCGTGGTGAAGTCGGCCGGGCAGGTGCGGTACGACGCAGTCAAACGGGCCGATGCGACGTGGGATTCGTCGTTCGTGGGGGCCATCGCCATCCCCAAAGCGCAGCAGCAATACCCGGTGCTGGTTCAACAACTGCTCGCCGCCCTCTGGGCCGACGAGCGCTTCGTCGCAGCCCTCAAATGACAGGACGCACACCCATGATCCGCCGACTCTTTTCGCTTGCCGCCCTGACCATCGCCTTCGTGCTGGGCGGCTGCGCCCACCCGATCAGCCTGAGCCCCGAAGTCGCCGGACTGGTGGGCACGGGCCCATCGCCCAAGATCGACCGGCCGGTGGTGCTGGTGATCACCGAGGCTCAGCTCGCCCAGGAAGTCATCAGCCCCGGCGGCGGTGGCGACAAGGTGAGCTACAAGCCCTACAAGGACCTGCAGACCGGGCTGTACGTGGCGCTGGGCGAGGTGTTCACCCGGGCGTCTCTGGCCACCAGCCCCACCGATCCCCGGATCGGCAACGACCCCGCCACGGTGATCGTGACGCCCACCATTTCCACCACCTCGTTCTCACCCAGCCTCTTCACCTGGCCGCCCACCATCTTCACGGTCACCCTCGAGATGGGCTTTCGCGGAACGGGCAAGCCGGACGCGCTGACCACCGTGCGGGTGCAAGGCGAGGGACGTGCCGAGTTCGACGAGTTCAAGGGCAATTTCTCGTTGTCGGCCCAGCGGGCTTCGCAGGACGCGCTCGCCCGGTTGGTGAAGGCGATCCAGGCGCAATCCGACGCGCTCAAGCGCTGGACCGTGGCCTCCGCCAGCGCCTCGAACGCCACCCCGGCGGCCGACCACTGACGGCGTCGGCTGCCGCGCGCCGGGGTGGCCGGCCGTCGCCAGCCCGGGCGGCGGCGCCCCCTATCATTCCCGCATGACCACCGCCGTCCGATCGCGCCCCGACTGGCGCTTCCTGCTCTCGCACCCAGCGCACTTCATCGCGCTGGGCGGCGGGGCCGGGCTGTCGCACATGGCGCCGGGCACGGCGGGCACGCTGTGGGCCTGGGTGGCGTGGCTGGTGCTGCAGCCGCTGCTGCCCCACGAAGCCTGGGGCCTGGTGATCGCAGCCGCCACGCTGGTGGGCTGGTGGGCCTGCACAGTCACGGCGCAACACCTCGGCGTGGCCGACGACGGTCACATCGTCTGGGACGAGGTGGTGGCGTTCTGGCTGGTGCTGTGGCTCTTGTCGCCCAGCGGCTTCTGGGGGCAGTTCGTCGCCTTTGTCTTGTTCCGGCTGTTCGACGCCGTCAAGGTCGGCCCCATGGCCTGGGCCGACCAGACCTTCAAGGGCTTTGGACCCCGGGGGGGATTCGGCATCCTGCTCGATGACTTCGCGGCCGCGCTGTGCACGCTGCTGGTGATTGCGCTGTGGCGGTTCTGACACCCGACGATGGACACCGACCTGCTTGACCTTGTTTCACGCCTGGCGCGGCGGCTTCGCGAGCGCGAATGGACCATGGCCACCGCCGAGAGCTGCACCGGCGGCCTCATCGCCGGCGCGTGCACCGAACTCAGCGGCTCGAGCGACTGGTTCGACCGCGGATTCGTGACCTATTCCAACCAGGCCAAGACCGACATGCTGGGTGTGCCGCCCGATCTGATTCAGCGGGTGGGCGCGGTCAGCGAACCGGTGGCCAGGGCCATGGCCATCGGTGCCCTTGAACACTCCGTCGCGCGCTGCACCGTGGCCGTCACCGGCGTGGCCGGCCCCACCGGCGGCAGCGACGACAAACCGGTGGGCACCGTGTGGTTCGCCTGGTGCACCCCGGCGGGACAGTTCACCGAGCGCCAGCGGTTCAACGGTGACCGCGCCGCCGTGCGGCGCGCCACCGTGGCCCACGCCCTGGGCGGGCTGCTGCAGCGCATCCCCTGATTGCGGCGGGCATGGCCGAGGCCTTCAAACACCTCATCAACGCGGGCACCGTGCGGCACACCGCGCAGCACCTGCGAAGCGCATGGCGCCGATTCGATGCCGGTCGGTTCGAGTCGGTCGCCCTGGACGGTCTGGAGCAACTCGAGTTCAAGGCCCGCGCCATGCGACTGGCCGACGCCCTCGAGGCCACGCTGCCCGAGGACTTCGACCAGGCCTGTGGCGTGATCGAAGCAGCGCTCGCGCCGCCTCTGCCACTGGACGAATCGGGCGAACCCGTGGGCCTGCAGGAAGGGGTGAACGCCGACGGCGTGGCAGGCTGGGCGCTCTGGGGAACAGGAGAATGGGTGGCCCGCCGCGGGCTGCACGCACCCGAACGGGCGCTGGCCTGCCTGCACGCCATCACGCAGCGGTTCACCGCCGAGTTCGCCATCCGGCCCTTCATCGACCAGCGGCCTGCAGCCACGTGGCCCGTGCTGCACCGCTGGGTGAACGACCACAGTGCCCACGTGCGCCGGCTGGCCAGCGAAGGCAGCCGGCCCCGACTGCCCTGGGGTCTGCGGCTGCAGGCCCTGGTGGGTGACCCGTCGCCCACCCTGCCCTTGCTGCGCGCGCTGCAGGACGACCCCAGCAGCTACGTGCGCCGCAGTGTCGCCAACCACCTCAACGACATCGCCAAGGACCACCCCGATCTGGTGGCCGCCTGGGTGCGTGAGCACCGCAGCGGCGCCGGCCCGACGCGCGAAGCGATGCTGCGCCACGCCAGCCGGGGGCTCATCAAGGCCGGGCACCCGCCCACACTGGCCGCGTGGGACCTCGCGCACGGCCTCGAGGGCTCGGCGTCGCTGTCGGTCCATCCGCAGCGCGTGCACGTGGGCGGCGCGGTGGCCCTCGCCGCCACCCTGCGCTCCACCAGCCGCAGCCGGCAGGCGCTGGTGGTCGATTACGCCGTGCACCACGTGAAGGCCAACGGCGGCACCTCGGCCAAGGTGTTCAAGGGCTGGAAGGTCGACCTTGCGCCCGGCGAGACGCGGCACCTGGAGAAGGCCCACCCGCTCCGCGAAGTGACGACACGGCGCCTGTACCCAGGGCTCCACCGGGTGGACCTGCGGGTGAACGGGGTGACCGTGGCCGAAGCGGCGTTCGACCTCAGGCCTTGACGATGTGGGCGTCGAGCCCTCGCCGGGGCGAGGGCTGCACCGTCGGTGCGTGGCCCAACCTCGCCCACATCTGCACCGTGAAGCGGGGTGCGGGCGCATTCAGCCGCTCGTGGATCTCGCGGTACTGCGCCTGCACCTCGGGGTACTCCTGCAAGGCCTGCGAGATCGGCTGCATCGACAGCCCCTGACCGGTGGCGGCCAGCTGCGCGCGCACCCATGCCCGGCCGGCGTTGATCTGGGTCACCCGGTCGTTGCCCTCGGTCACCAGCCAGTAGAACGCAGGCGTGGCATCGATGGCCGCATTGAAGTCGGCGATCTGCCCGGTGGTGGCCTGGTCGTCGGGGCCCGGGGCGACGTTTCGGTTCACCAGACCCAACGCGTCGATCACGCGCAGCATCGGGTCGTTGATCGAAATGCCGTCCCGGTGTTCGGCGATCTGTCGCGGTCCGATGCGCAGCACCTGGAGCGATTCGAGCACCGTGCGCGGCGTGGTGAGTTCGATGCGCCAGGCCTCTTTGGCGATGCGCTGGTGGTGAGCGAACGGCTCGGCCTGCTCGCGCGTGACCACCCCCGCGCGAAACCCCGTGCGCGCAGCGCTGCCGGTGACGGCCTGCAGTGCATCGGCGGCAGGAACACGGGCTTCGTAGGCCTCCCGGTTGGTGTGGCGGCGAAACACCTGGGCGAACAGCGGATCGGGTTGCGCCGCCGCGTCCACCGCCAGGCGGATGCGCGCGGTCGGTCGGTCGTCCACCGTGGCGGGTCCGAAGACTCCGTCAGGAAACAGCGCGATGTCGGCACGCAGCCCCTTCTGCCGGGCCGCCTGATCCAGCAGTTCGAGAAACGTGCCCTGGCTCATCATCATCTGGCGCGAGAACGGATCGGTCTCGGGCAACAGGCGCGACCGGTCGATGAACAACGTGATCTGATCGGGAACCGACAGATCGACCAGCCAGCTCTGCAGGTTGTGCGAATGCGGTGCGAGGATGGCGTGCGCCAGAATCCACCGGCGAACGTCGGGCTCGTTGCCGGGCCCCTGCCACGCCGCGATCGCTTCAGGGGGCAACGCGCTGCTGCAGCCAGACAGGGTGGCGGCGCCGATGACGCCGCCACCCACGGTGCGAAGAAAGAGACGACGGTCCATGACAGGCTCCTTGCGGTGAATCGATGCCGCCATTGTGGAAACAGCGGGGCCATTCCACAATGACCCATCTGCACACACCAGCCATGCACGAATGAATGACGCAGTCTTCAACTGGGCCCTGGTTCGATCGTTCCTGGCCGCGCTGGACCACGGCAGCCTGATGGGCGCCGCCCGCGCCCTGGGCACCCACCAGCCCACGCTGGGCCGCCACATCGCCGAACTCGAGGCGCAGTGGGGGCTGACCCTGTTCGAGCGCACGGGGCGCGGCCTGCGGCCGACCGCCGACGCGCTGCGGCTGGCCGATGCCGCCCGCCAGATGGCGCAAGCCGCGGACCAGCTGGCCCGGCAGGCCAGCGGTGCACAGCGCGGTCTGACCGGGACCGTGCGGCTGAGCGCCAGCCAGCCGGTGGCCTGCGCGCTGCTGCCCCCGGTGCTGGCCCGCTTGCGCGACGCCCTGCCCGACGTTCAGATCGAGCTGGTGGTGAGCAACGCGGTGAGCAACCTGCTGCAGCGCGAAGCGGACATCGCGGTCCGGATGGTGCGGCCGGACCAGGGCTCGTTGATGGGCAAGCGGGTCGGGCAGGTGGCCATCGGCGCCTATGCCCACCGCGACTACCTGCGACGCCGCGGCACACCGCGGCAGGTGACCGATCTGGCCCAGCACGAACTCATCGGCTTCGACCGCGCCGGCGACATCGTTCGCGGCATGGCCGGCATGGGCCACGCCATGACGCGCGACCAGTTCGCCCTGCGCACCGACGACCTGAACGCCCACGAGGCACTGGTGCGCGCCGGCCTCGGCATCGGGTTCCTGGCGCGGTACGTGGCGCGGCGCCATGCCGATCTGGTGCCGCTGCTGCCGGCGCTGCCGATACCGCCGCTGCCCATGTGGCTGGTGGTGCACCGCGAGATCCGCAGCAGCCCTCGCATCCGTGCGGTGTGGGATGTCCTGTCGGCGGCGCTGCCCGAGGCCCTGGGCTGAAACATCCACGACACACCCCCGGCTCCTATACTGACCTTTCCACCATTTCACGGGAGCACGCCATGGGTTTCTTCAGCACCATCCTCGACAAACTGGGACTCTCGAAAGCCGAGGCGGCCACACCTTCGGCACCGGCGACGCCCGCGGCTCCGTCCGCACCGGCGGCCGCCGCCCCTGCCGCGGCACCGGCCGCCCCCGCCGCGGCGGTGGTCAACCCGATCGCCATGGTCGACGTGGTGGCGCAGCTCGAGAAGCGCGCCGCCGCCAACCCGCAGAAGCTCAACTGGCGAACCTCCATCGTCGATCTGCTCAAGCTGCTCGACATGGACAGCAGTCTTCAGGCGCGCAAGGAACTGGCCAAGGAGCTCTACTGCCCCGACGAGCTGATGGGCGACTCGGCGAAGATGAACGTGTGGCTGCACAAGAACGTGCTGGGCCACATTGCGGCCAACGGGGGCAATGTGCCCAAGGAGCTGCTGGACTGAGGTCGCGGACAGGGGGTCGTCATGGACATCCGCTTCGTCGACATTCCCGGTGCGCGCCTGGCGCTTCGAACCCTGGGTGACGCGTCGGCCCCACCCCTGGTGCTCCTGCACGGTTTTCCACAGACCGGCGCGATGTGGCGGCGGGTGGCCGAGCGGCTGGCCGACCGGTTCCACCTGCTGATGCCCGACCTGCGCGGCTACGGGGCGTCATCGCACCCGGCGGACGCACCGGATCACCCCGGCATGGGCAAGCGGGCGATGGCGCAGGACATCGTCGATCTCGCCGATGCGCTGGGCATCGGCACCTTCGGCCTGTGCGGGCACGACCGGGGCGGCCGCGTGGCGCACCGGCTGGCGGTCGACCACCCCGACCGCGTGAGCCGCCTGTGCGTGATCGACATCGCGCCCACGCTGGACATGTACGGTCGCACCGACATGGCGTTTGCGCGGGCCTACTACCACTGGTTCATGTTGATCCAGCCGGCCCCGCTGCCCGAGCGGCTGATTGGCGGCATCGCCACCGACTTCCTGCACGCCACGCTGGGTGGCTGGGGCAGCGCAGGACTCGGTCACATCGAGCCGGCCGCACTGGCCGAATACGAGCGCAGCTTCTGCCGTCCCGCCAACATCCACAGCGCCTGCGAGGACTACCGCGCCAGCGCGGGCATCGACCTCGATCACGACCGCGAAGACCGCGCCCAGGGCCGGCGCATCGGCTGCGATGTGCGGGTGCTGTGGGGCGAGCGCGGTGTGGTGCACCGCTTCTTCGACCCCATTGCGCTGTGGCAGGCGCAATGCAGCGGGCGGGTCGACGGCTGGGCCATGCCGGCCGGCCACTTCATTCCCGAGGAACTGCCCGAGGCCACTGCCGCGGCACTGGCCTCGTTCTTCCAACCCTGACCACACAACCGATGATCCGTGTCCACCACCTGAACAACTCCCGCTCGCAGCGCGTGCTGTGGCTGCTGGAAGAACTCGGCCTTGCCTACGAGATCGTTCGTTACGAGCGCGACCGCAAGACCATGCTGGCGCCGCCAGAACTCAAGCAGGTGCATCCCCTGGGCAAATCGCCCGTGGTCACCGACGGCAATCTGGTGCTGGCCGAGTCGGGTGCCATCATCGAGACGCTGGTCGAGCGCCACGGCCCCCAACTCGCCCCTGCGCGCGACACCCCGGAATTCTTGCGCTACCGGTACTGGATGCACTACGCGGAAGGCTCCCTCATGCCGCCGCTGCTGCTCAAGCTGGTGTTCGACCAGGTCGAGAAGGCGCCACTGATCGTGCGGCCGGTGGCCAAGGCGATTTCGGCCACGGTCAAGGCCCGGTTCATCACCCCCAACCTCACGCAGCACCTCGACTTTCTGGAGGCGGAGCTGGCGGGCTCGCCGTGGTTCGCCGGCAAGGCGTTCAGCGCGGCCGACGTGCAGATGAGTTTTCCGGTCGAGGCGGCCGCCGCCCGGGGTGGGCTGAACGAAAGCAGGCCACGGCTGATGGCATGGTTGCGCCGCATTCACGATCGCCCGGCCTACCAGCGCGCGATCGACAAAGGCGGCCCGTTCGAGGTGCCGGGCTGACCGCTACAGCAGGGCCAGACTGATCGCCGGAAAGGCGATCAGCAGCGCGAGCACCGCCAGCATGATGAGCGTGAACGGCAGGGTGCCGGCAAAGACATCCCCCAAGCCGAGCTCGGGGTCGTTCACGGCGCTGTGCACCACATAGACCGACAGACCGAAGGGGGGCGTGAGCAACCCCACCTCGACCGCCACGATGGTGACGATGCCGAACCAGACCAGGTCAAGCCCGAACTGGCTGGCCAGGGGCAATGACAGCGGGAGCACGATCAGCAGGATGGACGAGGCGTCGATGAACATCCCCAGCACCAGGATCACCAGCACATGGGCGAACACGAAGCCCGTGGATCCCACCCCGAAGGTGTTCAGGCCGGACATGAGCGCCTGCGGCAATCCGGACAGGGCCAGCATGCGGCTGTAGGTGCTCGCGCAGATGATGAGGAAGCTGATCGAGACGGTGATGTGCCCGGTCTCGATCAAGTCTTTCCAGATGCCACGCAGGTGTGGCCCCCGGCGGCAGAACAACATGGCCAGCGCCAGCGCCGCGCTGACCGCCGCGGCCTCTGTCGCGGTGAACAGGCCGCCGTAGAGCCCGCCGAGCACCACGGCGATCATCAGTCCGCCCGGGAGCGCCTTGAACGCCAGCCTGAGCGGGGGCAGGTGAGGAAACGGCTCGAGGTCGGCGTCCGGTCTGGCGAACACCATGCCCGGCCGCCGGGTGGCCATGAACACGACGCCCGCCGAGAACGCCAGGGCCAGCACGATGCCCGGCAACACACCGGCGGTGAACAGATCACCGACCGACTGGTTCGAGAGGTAGCCGTACAGCACCATCAGCAAGCTCGGGGGAATGAGCATGCCCAGCACGGACGAGCCGGCGACCACACCCACGGCGAACCGGGGCAGGTAACCGTGGCGCCGCATCGGCGGAACGGCCACCCTCGAGAACACGGCAGCGGACGCCAGCGAGATGCCGGTGATGGCGGCAAACACGGCATTGGACGCGACCGTGGCCACGCCCAGACCGCCCTTGAGGCGGCGGAGCAACTGGTGCGCCACGTCGAAGGCGTCTCGGCCCAGGTCGGCGCGCGCCACCAGCAGTCCGGCAAGCACGAACAGCGGCACCACGCCGAAGATGTGGCTGGCAATGGCATCGCCGGCGGCCTGCGACAACAGCTGGGTGGCCACCCCTGCATCGCCGCGCAACAGCCAGATGCCGAGGAAGGACACCAGCCCCAGCGCGATGGCCACGTGCATGCCGGACCAGACGGCCAGCAACATGAACACGACAGAGCCAGCGGCGATCGCGGTTCCGCTCAAGGCACGCCCTCGGCGCGGCCACATGCACGGCGACCATGGTCCAGGGCCAGCAGCAGGAAACTCAGCGCCGTGACCGACAGGCCCACCACGATCAACAGCCGCACGGGCCAGAGAGGCAGCCTGAAATCGCCCAGCGCGCCGACGTATTCGCCCACACGAAAGGCATCCACCAGGTCCGGCACGGCCGAGATGAGCACCAGAACCATGAACACCGCGCCAAGCACATCGAAACAGGCCAGCAAGCCGAACGCGATCGCGGGACGGCGCCGCCGGAGTGGCGCCAGCAAGACCTCGGAGCGGGTGAGGCGGCCACACAGAAGCGCATCGGCCAACTGCAGGAAAACGATGCCGACGATGGACAGGCCGATGAGCTCGGTGGTGCCACGCACGGGCGCACCAAGCAGGTTTCGACCGATCACGTCGGCCAGGATCAGGACCATGAGGCCCAGCACCCACAGGTTGCCGATGGCGCCCAGGCCACGGGCAAGCTGCCGCCACCACAGCGGCAAGTCTTCGGGTGACTGCGCGGCGGCGACCGGCATCGGGGGGCAGCCTCAGCGAACCGACCAGTCGCGGGGCAGCACCGCCCCACGCTGCTTGAGTCCGGCGATGTAGGCGTTGAGGACCTGCCGGCCCGGCAGGCCCTTGGCGTCGAGTTCATCGGCCCACGCCCGGGCCACGTTGGGCAGGGTGTCGGCCCAGCGTTGGCGCTCACCAGGGCTCAGTTCGGTGACCTTCGCGCCGGCAGCCTGGGCCTGATCGAGCAGGCTGCTCGCGCTGCGCGACTGAATGTCGGCGTACCGGCGGGCGTATTCGGCGCCGACCTCGCGCAGCACCCGCTGCACATCGGGCGGCAGGCCGTCGAAGCGTCGCTTGTTGACGACCAGCGCGCAGGCAAACATCGATCCGATGCCCACCTTGGTGATGTAGGGCGCGACTTCGTGCAGGCGGGCGCCCCAGGCACCGGTCGAGAAGCTGAGCGCCCCGTCGGATACACCCGACTTGATGTCCTCGTAGTAGGTGGGCAGCGACCCGGCCACGGCCACGGCCCCGGTGTTGCGAATCCAGTTGGCGGCCGGGCCGGGCGCGCTGATCTTGCGCCCCTTCAGGTCGTCGATCGTGCGCACGGGGAAACGGGTCCAGAGGTGGTAGCTGTCGAGCGACGCGCCTCCCAGGTACACCAGGTTGTTCTGTGTCCACGCGTCCCGCATGGCGGGCACCTGCTCGTGCAGTTCGGCCAGCACCGTGCCCACGATCGCCACGTCGTCGGTGCCGAAGGGCACGACATAACTGACGTTCTGCAACGGGAACCGGGCGGCCTCGAACACCGTGGCCACGACGCCGATGTCGGCGATGCCTTCAGACAGACCGCGCGATTCGTTGCCCAGCTTGACGAGGGTTCCGCCCCAGGCCTTGGTCCAGTCGATGGGGCCTTGCCAGGCCATGGTCGCCAGCCGACGGTCCACCTCGGGGATGAAGAATTCGTCGAGCAGCTTGACCCACAGGAACACGGCGGGGTGTCCGGTGGCGGCGGTCAGGCGCAGGCGGGGCTGGCCAACCGCGGCCAAGGGCAGCACACCCGTGCCCGCGGCCCACAGAAGGCGAGCGGTGGCCTGGCGTCTTTTCATCGGCAGCCCTCCATGGTGGAAAAGCAGGCCCGACAGCGCAATCGGGGGGTGCGGGGACACGGGACAGTGGCAACGCCGGCGATTGTCCGGCCTGAGATCCACACATACTCCCGCCCCCATCCAGTGGACGCGCGGCCAGCGACCGAGGCATCGGTAGAAACCCTTTCGGTCTGGCGGGAATCCCGTCAGGCGCCGTGGCAGCGCTTGAACTTGCGGCCGCTGCCGCACCAGCAGAGGTCGTTGCGCCCCGGCTTGGGGTCTTGCCGTGCGGGCTCGATGCGCGGCCCGAGGCTTTTCCAGATGCGGTGGAGGTCGTGGGCGGCCCAGAGGGCGTGGGCAAAGTCGTCCAGGCGGGCCTGGCTCACGCTCGGCGGGGCCTGCTCATCGTGCAGGTTGACGGCCGGTTTGCCGGTGTCGTCTTCGCTGAGCGCGACGATGGCGTCGAGCGCCTCGTCGATCCATTGCGCGGTTTCGCGGTCACGGGGCATGGCCCATTCGTCGCTCCACTGCTCGACCACGAACAGGTAGCCCAGCGACCAGACCTGCCCGTACGAAGGCAGGGGCTCGCCCGCGGGCGGGCGCTCGGCCTCGGGCAGGGCGGCGACCGCGCCACGCACGTCCAGCGTCTCGGGGTGGTAGCTGCGCTCGTCTTCGAGCGTGTCCACGTCGGTGGACAGCGCCCGCCGGACCTCGGACTCGCGCCGTGACCACAGGGCCATGAAGCGCTCGAACTGCGCGGTGTGGGCGAAATGGGTGCCCTGGGCCTGCGGCACCGTGGGCAGATCGCCCGTTCCCAGCAACAAAGGCAACCATTCGTTGGCGGGAACGTCGCGGCGGGTGCTCACGAGCGCGGCCATGGCGCCTTCCAGAAACTCCCACTGCGGCACCTCGTCGTCGCGGGTGCGCAGGTCGTCGAGGATGGCCTCGATTTCGTCGTAATCAGCCCCTTGAAGGGGCTCGGTGGCTGGCGTGTTCATGGGCAGGCACTGGCGCAAGGGCCGCCAGTGTAGCCCCGCGCCTGAAGGTCAGTGGTGCAACCGCGAGTCGGCCTCTGCCGCCCCGAACGCCAGGGAAGCCAGAGGCGTGGGCGCAGGGCGGACCGGTTCGTGCGGCGTGCCCGTGTGCCCGGCCGGCGCCTGGCTCACGCCACGCCAGGCGTCCTGCAGCAGGCTCCAGACGCGCGGGGCGACCTTCATCGAATCGGGCTCGTCCATCAGGATGGGAAACATGGGGTCTCCTTCCAAGGCAGGCTCCAATGAAGGTCCGGGCCGCACGGCCTGCCGCGCACGGGGGATCGTTGCGGCCATTGTTCGCTTGTACAAGGTCGTCGCCAATAATGCACACGCACCATTTCGCGCCTGCTTGGCGCCGTCCGTCCGACCCACCACGATGCTTGATCGACTCAACGCCGTTTATCCCGTCCGATACACCGCTCTGGCCCTGTGCGCGGTGATCGCCCTGCTGAGCCTGTTCACCATCGTGGCGTTCGGCATCGGGGGCTTCTGGTTCCTGCTGTTCGGTGCGCTCACCTGCCTGGGCGTGTGGGACCTGCGCCAGACACGCAGTTCGGTGCTGCGCAACTACCCCGTCATTGGCCACCTTCGGTTCATGCTCGAGTTCGTGCGCCCGGAGATCCGCCAGTACTTCATCGAGAGCGACACGGAGGCCCAGCCGTTCTCGCGCGCCCAACGCAGCCTGGTGTACGCGCGCGCCAAGGGCGAGACCGACAAGCGCCCGTTCGGATCGCAGCGGGACATGCGCCAGGACGGGCATGAGTGGCTCAACCACTCCATCGCGCCGACGGCACTGGCCACCCACGACTTTCGCGTGCGCGTGGGCGGGCCCGACTGCACCCAGCCCTACGACGCCAGCGTGTTCAACATCTCGGCCATGAGCTTCGGTGCGCTGTCGGCCAACGCCATCCAGGCCCTGAATGCGGGTGCGGCGCGCGGGCGGTTTGCGCACGACACCGGTGAAGGCTCGATATCGGCCTGGCACCGGCTGCATGGCGGCGACCTGATCTGGGAGATCGGCTCGGGTTACTTCGGCTGCCGCCAGGACGACGGCAGCTTCAGCGAAGAGAAGTTCGTTGCCAACGCCATCGATCCCCAGGTGAAGATGATCGAGCTCAAGCTGAGCCAGGGCGCCAAGCCGGGCCATGGTGGCGTGCTGCCGGGCGCGAAGGTGACGGCCGAGATCGCGGCCGCGCGCGGCGTGCCCGAAGGCGTCGACTGCATCTCGCCCGCCTCGCACAGTGCGTTCTCCACGCCCTTGGAGATGCTGGCCTTCATCGCCCGGCTGCGCACGCTGTCGGGTGGCAAGCCGGTGGGTTTCAAGCTGTGCATCGGACACCCGTGGGAGTGGTTTGCCATCGTCAAGGCGATGCTGCAGAGCGGCATCACGCCCGATTTCATCGTGGTGGACGGGGCCGAGGGGGGCACCGGCGCGGCACCGCTGGAGTTCACCGACCACGTGGGCGCACCGCTGCAGGAGGGCCTGCGCCTGGTGCACAACACGCTGGTGGGCGTGAACCTGCGCGACCGCATCCGGATCGGCTGCGCAGGCAAGGTGGTGAGCGCCTTCGACATCGCTCGCGCCATTGCCATCGGTGCCGACTGGTGCAACAGCGCGCGCGGCTTCATGTTCGCGCTGGGTTGCATCCAGGCGCAGCACTGTCACACCGGGCAGTGCCCCACCGGCGTGACCACCCAGGACCCGCTGCGCCAGGAGGCGCTGGTGGTGCCCGACAAGGCCGAGCGCGTGTGGCGCTTTCACCAGAACACACTGAAGGCGCTCAAGGAGCTGGTGCAGGCCGCCGGCCTTCAGCACCCGAATCAGATCACCGCCCACCACCTGGTGCGGCGCGTGAGCGACAACGAGGTGCGCCTGCTGGCCAACATCCTGCCGACCACCTCGCCAGGGGCGCTGCTCGACGACGACCCCGAGGGAGAGCACCCGGTCTTCACCACCTGGTGGCGCCGCGCTCGGGCAGAAAGCTTTGCGCTTGAATGACGGCGTCAGGTGCGTGAGTCGTCGTCGGCGATGCGCTCGGTGCGCTGAAGGCGCCCGCTCGCGTCGTAGTGCTTGCGCTGCAGCAGCACACCCTGCTCGCCGTGTTCGTCTTCGCGCTGCAGCGCGCCGCCGGGCGCGTGGTAGCGCTGCCAGCCGAACAGGCGCCCGTTGCGCTCGCGGTTGAGCGCCGCCGGGGCACCGTCTTCGAAGAAGCTGCGCGTCTCGCGCAGTTCGTCGCGGCCGAGCCGGCGCACCGTCTGGTCGAGCTTGAGTTGTCCGTTGAGGTACCACTGCCGCACGCGGCGCTCGCGGCCCTCGGCCCATTCGACTTCCTGGGTGACCTGGCCGGATTCGGCGAACTCGCGCCCGCGGCCCTCGCGTCCCCGGTAGACCTCGGGCGGGGGTTCGACCAGGTCGATTTCGTGGCGCAGCTTTCCCGATGGGTAGTAGACGCGCTTGATGCGCCGGTCGGGCGCGGCCGCGTTGTCGACGAACTCTTCGCTGCGAACGATGGCCCCTTCGGCGTTGACGAAGGTCTGCCGCACCAGCACGCCGCGCAGCCAGGTGACGGTGCCCAGCACCTGCCCCGGTGCACGGTGAACCTTGAGCTCGCGCGCCTGCCCGTCGTGGCCACAGGGTTCGCGGTCTTGCGGCAGCAGGCTCACGGGCGCACAGCGCAGTTCGGCCAGGCTGCCGTCGGGCCAGCGCCGCAGCAGCACCGAAGCGCGTCGACCGTCGGCGGTGAGCACCCGGTCGGCCAGCGTGCCGTCGGGGTAGAGGCAGCGCTGCGGTGCGCCAGGTCCCGGACCCGAGCACTGCGGTTCGTCGGCATGGGCCGCCGCCCAGGGCAGCAGCGCGGTGGCGGTGGCGATGGCGAGCGCCAGGCGGGACGGGTTCATACGGCAATCTTCTCCGGGCCTGGGGCGGGCGGGGGCCAGTGGCGACACACCTGCACACCGATGCGCGCCATCCGTCTGGATAGTGCCAGCACCTTCAAATCCTTGCTCAGCAGTGTGGCGGTGTGTGCGGTGGCCAGGTCGATGTAGCGCTGGTCGTCCGGGTCGCGGCAGGTGAACGGCGCACGGGGCGCGGGGTCGACGGCGTGCACGTGCCGGTCGAACGACGCCAGCACCCGCTCGGGCGGTGTGGCGCCCAGGCGCCGCACCAGATGGGGATAGGTCAGCACGCGGCGCAACTCCTCGCGCATCGCCTGGCTGGCGATCCAGGTCACGGCACCGGCACCCAACGCCTCACGCAACGTGGACACCATCGGGTCGTCGAACACGAACAGGTCGAGCACGACATTGGTGTCGATCACCACCGCGTTGGCGATGGGTGCCGCCATGCTCAGGCCTCGGTGGCGGCCGGGCGCGGGTTGCGCGCGGTGAGGTCGAAGCGGAACAGCCGGCATTCGATCGGGCCGTTCCACAAGGGGACGCGCCGCGACTCCTTCAGGCGCATGCGGCCGGGCAGCTTGAGGTCGGGCGTGAGCAGCCAGGCCGTCCAGCCCGCGTAGTGCGATTTCCAGTGCGCGGCCAGCCGCTCGAAGAACGCGTCGGCCGCAAAACCGTCGTCGCTGCGGGCCTCTTCGCGGCCGATGGTGTGGGTGCGCGCGCGCTCGGCCGCGTTGCGCCCGGCCACACCGGCCGCCGCGATGCGCTCGCCGTACGGCGGGTTGAGCAGCAACACGCCAGGCCGGGGCGTGGGCGGCAGGCGCTGCAGGGCGTCGCCGCCGCGAAACTCGATGGCCTGGCCCACATGGGCGCGCTCGGCGTTGCGTTGCGAGAAATCGACCATGCGAAAGGCAACGTCGCTGCCGAACACGATGGGGCCCTGGCCTTCGGGCCAGGGCCGTTCGGCCTGGCGCGCTTCGTCGTGCAGCGCGTACCAGACGTGGGGCTGGTAGGGCAGCAGCTTCTCGAACGCAAAACGGCGCTGGCCGCCCGGGGCGATGTGCAGCGCGATCTGCGCCGCCTCGATGCAGACGGTGCCGCTGCCGCAGCAGGGGTCCACCAGCGGCACCACGTCGGCCAGTGTGGCGGCTTCGCGCGCCTGAACGTCCCATCCGGTGGCGGCGATCATGGCCGCGGCCAGCGTTTCCTTCAGGGGTGCATCGCCCTTGTCTTCGCGCCAGCCGCGCTTGAACAGCGGCTCGCCGGTGGTGTCGATGTAGAGCGTGAGGGTGTCGCTGGTGACGTGGGCGAACAGGCGCACGTCGGGACGGGCGGTGTCCACGCTGGGCCGTTCGCCGCGCTTGTCGCGGAAGCGGTCGCACACGGCGTCCTTCACCTTGAGCGCGGCGAAGTTCAGGCTGGGCAGCGGGCTGTGTTGCGCGGTCAACTCGACCTTGATGGTCTGGCGCGGGGTGAACCAGATCTCCCACGCCACCTCGGCGGCGGCCGTGTAGAGGTCCTGCTCATTGCGGTAGGGGCCGTGCCACAGCCGGACCAGCACGCGCTGCGCCAAGCGGCTGTGCAGGTTGAGCTTCATGGCGTCGCGCCACGAACCTTCGAGCGACACCCCGCCACGGGAGCGTTGCGTTTCAACCGCCCCGGTGATGCGCTGCACCTCGGCGGCCAGAAAGTCCTCGACGCCGGCGGCGCAGGGGAGAAAAAGCGGGATCTGATTCAAAGTGACTTGCGGAGGTTGGCGGGTGCGATGCGCATGGCTTCGCGGTATTTGGCGACCGTTCGCCTGGCGCATTCGATGCCCTGCTCCTTCAGCAGGTCGGACAGCTGGTTGTCCGACAGCGGCTTGTTTGGTTCCTCGGCCGCAATGAACTGCTTCAGCAGCGCGCGCACCGCGGTGCTGGACGCGTTGCCGCCGGTTTCGGTGCCCAGCGACGAGCCGAAGAAGTACTTGAGTTCGTAGGTCCCGAACGGCGTGGCCATGTACTTGGCGGTGGTCACGCGGCTGATGGTCGATTCGTGCAGGCCGAGCTCGTCGGCGATTTCGCGCAGCACCAGCGGTCGCATGGCCAGTTCGCCGTGCATGAAGAAGTTGCGCTGGCGCTCGACGATGGCGCTGGAGACGCGAAGGATGGTGTCGAAGCGCTGCTGGATGTTCTTGATGAACCAGCGCGCCTCCTGCAGGCGCTGCTGCATGGCGGCGTGGCCACCCTCGCTGCCGTCGCGCACACCGCGGTTCTGCCGCAGTGCGTTGGCGTAAACGTCGTGCACGCGAAGCCGCGGCATCACGTCGGGGTTGAGCACCACCTTGAAGCCGCGCCCCGCGCGGGTGACGATCACGTCGGGCACCACCACGTTGCGCTCCACATCGACGAAGCGCCGGCCGGGCTTGGGCTCGAGGCGTGCGACCAGCCCCAGCGCGGCACGCACCGTGTCTTCGTCCAGGCGGCAGCTGCTCATGAGCTTGCGCACATCCCGCTTGGCAATCAGTTCCAGCGGTTGGGCGCAGATGGCCAGGGCGGCCCGTGCCTCGGCCGTGTTGCGCAGCTCGAGGATCTGCAGGCGAAGGCACTCGCCGAGATCGCGGGCCCCCACGCCGGGCGGGTCCATGTGCTGCAGCCACTGGAGCGCGGTGCGCAGCTGCTGCTCGGCCGCCTCCACCGCTTCCAGGGCGGCGGCGGGGTTGCCGTGCGGCAGGGGGCGCCCGAGCAGGCTGAGGAATGCCGGCGCCAGATCGGCCAGGGGCTCCTCCAGGTAGCCTTCGTCGTTGATCGATTCGATGAGGAAGATCAGCGCGGCACGGTCCTCATCGGACAGGCGCAGGCAGCGCGCCTGTTCGTGCAGGTGGTCCTGCAGCGACACCTGCGCGCGCGCCAGATCGGCGGCACTGGCGGTTTCGTCGTCGCCGCCCGGCGCACTGCGCGGGGGCGCATCGCCGCCCCATTCGCTGTCGTCCGCCGCCATCTCGACCGTGCCGTCCCCTTCCCAGCTTTCTTCGAGCGGGCTGGCACCGTCGAGCCGGGCCTCGAGGGCCTCGCCTTCGCCCGCCTCGCCCGCCGTTTCGCCGGCATCGGGCGCGGCCGGAGCGGCGCTGGCGTCGGCGATCTGCTCGCCCCCGGACACCGGCACGTCGGCCACGGCCACGCCGAACTCCTCGCGGTCGCTCGCCTCTTCGGTGCGCTCCAGAAAGGGGTTCTCGTCGAGCATCTGCTCGACCTCCTGCGCCATCTCGAGCGTGGACAACTGGAGCAGCCGGATCGACTGCTGCAGCTGGGGCGTGAGGGCGAGGTGCTGCGAGATCCGCAGCGACAGACCTTGCTTCATGGGTGACGGGCCGGACGTCCCATGGTCACATCCTGAAGTGTTCGCCGAGGTACACCCGGCGCACGTCGGCGTTCTCGACGATCTCGGCCGGCGTGCCACTGGCCAGCACGTGCCCGTCGTTGATGATGTAGGCGCGGTCGCAGATGCCCAGGGTCTCGCGCACGTTGTGGTCGGTGATGAGGACGCCGATGCCGCGCGCCTTGAGGAAGCCGATGATGCGCTGGATCTCGATCACCGCGATCGGGTCGATGCCCGCAAAGGGTTCGTCGAGCAGGATGAAGCGTGGGCTGGTCGCCAGGGCGCGCGCGATTTCCACCCGGCGCCGTTCGCCACCCGACAGGGCCGGTGCCGGGGAGTCGCGAAGGTGTTCCACGTGCAGGTCGCGCAGCAGCGTGTCCAGGCGCTGGTCGATTTCTTCGCTGCCCAGCGAGCGGCCCCGATCGTCCTGTTGAAGCTCGAGCACCGCGCGCACGTTCTGGGCGACGGTGAGCTTGCGAAAGATCGAGGCCTCCTGGGGCAGATAGCCCAGACCCAGCCGCGCGCGCCGGTGGATCGGCAGGCGCTCGATCGACTGGCCATCGAGCAGGATCTGGCCGCCATCGGCCCTCAGAAGGCCGACCAGCATGTAGAACGACGTGGTCTTGCCGGCCCCGTTGGGCCCGAGCAATCCCACCACCTCGCCTTTTTCGACCGCGAGCGACACGTCCTTGACGACCAGCCGGCTGCCGTAGGATTTCTTGAGGCCACGCGCCAGCAGACGGCTCACGCCCACCAGGGCCTGCGTCTCGGCAAACTCGCCACCCGGGGGCACCCGGCTCACGGACGGCTCCCGCCCATCTGGCTGGAGGGGCGCAAGGGGGTGGTCGGCTGCTCCGGCGCGGGTGGCGGTGTGGCGTTGTCGCCGGCGCGCGGCACTGGTGTGAGGGTGGCGCGCACCCGCCCGCCCGGGTTGGCCGCGGTGGCGCTGGCGGCGGTACCGTCGACGGTGAAGACCTCGGTGCGGTTGTCGTAAACGATCACGCTGCCACGGGTCTCGTCGTTGAGCTGCGTACCGAGGTAACGCCTCAGCACGGCGTCGCCCAGGAAGCGCACGGTGTCGGCACGGCTGTCGTACTCGATGCGGCGGGCCTCGCCTTCGATGAATTCATTGACGCCCTCGCGCTTCTGCCGGAAGAAGCCGGGACTGCCTTGCACCACCCCGAACTGGTGTCCCTGGGTGTCCTGGCGAACCTCGACCTGGGCGCCGCGGATGACGATGCTGCCCTTGGTGATGACCACGTTGCCGGTGAACACGCTGACCTGGCGCGCGTCGTCGTAGCGCAGGTTGTCGGCCTCGGCGTTGAGGGGCTTGAGTCGGTCGGCCTGCTCGGCGTGGCTGGCTCCCATGGCAAGCGCCAGGGCCAGACCGGCGGCGGCCAGAAGGGAGGGGGTTGGGGCAGGGCGGCGCATGTGGGGGGCACGAAAATTGCATGCCATTCTAACGACGCGGGCGCCAAAGGCGCCCGCTCGGGATGGCTGCATCAGCCGTTTTTTTGAACAGCGCCCCGGATCGGCGCCCGGTTCAGCCTTTTCGGGCTTCGCCGATCAGTGCATTGGCCACCACCAAGGTGTTGGGGCCCTGGCCAGGCACGATGAACCGGCCAGCCACGCCCAGGGCCGGGGTGCCCTCGACCATGTAGGCGTCCTGCAGGGCGGCGGCTCGCTGGGCCTTGGTGCCGGTGGCGCCGCTGTTGAACACCTCGAGGAACTTGGCGCGGTCGACGCCCTGGCGCACCACCCAGTCGGTGATGGGACCCGGCGTGGTCAGGGGCAGGCGCTCGGTGTGAATGGCCTGGAAGACCTTGGTGTGCAGGCGCTCGACCTGCCCCAGGGCTTCGAGCGCGAAGTAGAAGCGCTGCATGGACTCGAACGCCGGCGAGAACGCCACCGGGATGCGGCGCAGCACCACGTCGGCGGGCTTGCGGCGGTCCCACTCTTCGAGCAGGGGTTCGAAGTTGAAGCAGTGGACGCACGAGTAGGCGAAAAACTCGACCACCTCGACCTTGCCGGCCGGCGCCTCGACCGGCACCGGCTTGGGCAGCCGACGGTACTCGACCCCCTCCTTGGGGGCGACGCGCTGGGCCAGCGCGGGCATGGCCGTGCCGGCGGCGAGCAGGGACAGGGTGAATTCGCGGCGTTGCATGGAAAAGGGTCTCCGGAAACAGGTTGCGGCGTTGGGCGGGCGCGCGGCGCGGAAAGTTCCCGCAGGGCAGACGACAGGTCGGATCAGCGCTGCACGCGGACCAGCGCCGCGTCGACGCGGTTGACCTGGAGCTGCTCGATGGTCAGGTCGGCCAGGGCTTTCTGCGCAAACGGGCCGACACGCACCCGGTACACGGTGCGGCCATTCTGCTCGCGTTCGTCGATGCCGGCGCTGATGCCCAGCATGGCCAGGCGGGCGCGCTGGGCTTCGGCGTCTTCGGCCGTGCGGAAAGCGCCGGCCTGCACGAAATAGGTGAACGGGTCGGCCGCGGGGTCGGGTGCGGCGGCGGCCTGCTGGGCAGCCCCCGGCGCAGCAGCGGCGGGCGCAGCGGGCGTGCCGGGCGATTGCCCGAGGCGGGCGTTGGCCAGATCGCCCAGCGGGTCTTTCGACGCCGCAGGGCCTGGCGCCGGCAGCGGACGACCGTCGGCGGGCGGCACCGAAATCGCGCCCTCGCTGCCCGGTGTGGTGGGCGCGGTGGCCGTGGCCGCGGGCGCGGGAGCGGCACCGGGCACCGGCGTGCCGCTGATGGCCCGGTTGGGGTTCCACCCCTTGTTGCGCTCGGCTTCCTTGGCGTCGTCTTCGGCGCTGCGCGAAAGGCCCCGGTCGACGAAGGGAACGGGCACACGCGTCACGTAGACGGCCACGGCCAGTGCCGCGGCCAGGCCGACCAGCAGGCCGACAACGAAGCCCATGAGCGTGCCGCCAAGGTGGCTGCTTCGGGATCTGGAGGTGGTGGATTTCTTCATGGGGCTCAAAGGGCCTTCACATCTTCTGCGGGGCGCTCACGCCCAGCACGGCGAGGCCATTGTGCAGCACCTGCGCGGTGGCCGCGACCAGCGCCAGCCGCGCATGCTTCACGCGCTCATCATCGACCAGGATGCGCTCGGCATCGTAGTAACTGTGGTAACTGGCGGCAAGTTCGCGCAGGTAGAAGGTCACGTCGTGCGGCGCAAAGTCGCGGGCGGCCGCGGTGAGCATGTCGGGGTAGCGGGCCAGCTGGCGCATCAGGGCCTGCGCAGCCGGCGTGTCCAGCGGGGACAGGTCGGCGTTGACGAGGGTGGCCGGATCACCGCCCCAGCCGGCAATCACCGAGCAGATTCGGGCGTGGGCGTATTGCACGTAGTAGACGGGGTTGTCGTTGTTCTGCTGGATGGCAAGGTCGACGTCGAAGGTGTATTCGGTGTCGGGCTTGCGGCTCAGCAGGAAGAAGCGCACCGCGTCCTTGCTGGTCCATTCGATCAGGTCGCGCAGCGTGACATAGCTGCCCGCGCGCTTGCTGATCTTCACCTCCTGCCCGCCGCGCACCACCCGCACCATGGTGTGCAGCACGTAATCGGGGTAGCCGGCCGGAATGCCCACGTCGGCCGCCTGCAGGCCGGCGCGCACCCGCGCAATGGTGCCGTGGTGGTCGGTGCCCTGGATGTTGATGACCTTGCTGAAACCGCGCTCCCACTTGGCGATGTGGTAGGCCACGTCGGGGACGAAGTAGGTGTAGGACCCGTCGGACTTGCGCATCACGCGGTCCTTGTCGTCGCCGTAATCGGTGCTGCGCAGCCACAGCGCGCCGTCCTGCTCGTAGGTCTTGCCGTTGGCCACGAGCCGGCTCACCGCGGCCTCGACCCGCCCGCTGGTGTACAGGCTGGACTCGAGGTAGTAGTGGTCGAACCTGACCGCAAAGGCCTGGAGGTCGAGGTCTTGCTCGCGGCGCAGGTAGGCCACCGCAAACTGGCGCATGCCGTCGAGGTCGTTCACATCGCCACTGGCGGTGAACTCGCGGTCGTCGGCCTTCACGGTTTTCTTCGCCAGGAAGTCGGCCGCGATGTCGGCGATGTAGTCGCCGTTGTAGGCCGCTTCGGGCCAGCCCACCGAGCCGGGCTGCAGCCCCTTGGCCCGCAGCTGGGTGGAGGTGGCCAGGGTGCCGATCTGAACGCCGGCGTCGTTGTAATAGAACTCGCGGTGCACCCGCCAGCCCTGGGTCTGGTAGAGGTTGCACATGGCATCGCCCAGCGCGGCCTGCCGGCCGTGGCCGACGTGCAACGGGCCGGTGGGGTTGGCCGACACGAACTCCACCATCAGCCGCTGTCCGTTGTCGGGCTGCGAGCCGAAGCGCTCCCCGGCCGACAGCACGTCGCGCACGACCTGCTGTTTGGCCTCGGCCTTCAGGCGGATGTTGATGAAGCCGGGGCCGGCGATCTCGACCGCCTCGACCCAGCGCTGGAAGGCCGGCTGCAGCAGCAGCGCATCGCGCAACTGCTCGCCCACCGCGCGCGGATTGAGCTTGAGCGGCTTGGCCAGCTGCATGGCGGCGGTGACGGCGAAGTCGCCGTGGGCGGCCACCTTGGGGTTTTCGAACGTGGCTTTGTCGCCCGCGCCGGGGCTGAGGCGTTCCAGCTCGGCGGCCAAGGCAGCGAGCAGGTCTTTCTGGATCTGGAGCATGGCGCGATTTTAGGTGGCGGCCCGTTCGCGCTCTCCCAGCCATTCCCGCCAGTGGTCGATGCAGGCGCGCAGCTTGGGCAGGCGGTGCCGTTCGGGCAGCATCACCGCCTGGATGGGAATGCGGCTGCGGTCGAACCAGTCGTCGAGCAAGGCGACCAGCGCGCCGCTGGCCAGGTGGTCGCGCGACAGCAGGTCGTTGAGGCGTGCAATCCCCACGCCCTGCAGCGCGAGCGCCATGGTCACGGCCGAGTTGTCGGTGCGGGTGCGCCCTTGCGCGGCCCACGCAGCGCCCTTGGCAAAACCCTTGCCCGCCGCGTAAGGCCAGCGGTTGAGCGCGGGGTTGCTGCTGTGCGTGATGAGGTGGTGGCTGGCCAGGTCGTCGGGGTGCTGCGGCACGCCATGGCGGGCCAAGTAACCCGGCGCCGCGCAGAGGCGCCGGCCGTGCTCGGCCAGCGGCAGCGCAATCAGGTTCTCGTTCTGCGGTGAGCCGGTGCGCACCGCAATGTCCACGCCGTCGCGCGCCATGTCGCTCAGGCGGTCGTCGGCCATCACCTCCACCTGCAGCTGCGGGTGCTTCTCGTACAGGCCGGGCAGGCTGGGCACGATGACGGTTTCGGCCAGCACCGGACTCACGCTGACGCGCACCCAGCCGCTGGGGCCGGCGCGGTGGCGGGTGAAGGTGGCCGCCAGTTCGTCGCGGGTTTCCAGCAGGCGGCGGGCGTGGGCGACAAAGGTGTCGCCTTCGTCGGTCAGGCTCAGGCTGTGGGTGCTGCGGTGCATCAGCCGTGCGCCGCACCGCGACTCCAGCCTGGCCAGTGCCCGGGAGACCTGGCTCACCGGCAGATCGCGCTCGCGCGCCGCGGCCGACAACGAGCCGAGTTCGGCCACGCGAAGAAACAGTTCGGCGTCGTCGAGGTCGAGCTTCATGGGCTTCCATTCTCTTTGTTTTGCCGAATTTGCAAAACCAATTGCCGATTCTTGCTGTTTCCGGGGGCTGATGTTGTCAATAAAGTTCATGAACCGACCAACCCACGGAGCCCCGCCATGCAGCACCACCTTCCTGTCACCTGGCACGAAGAACACGCCAGCGTCCTGCGCCACCAGGCCATGGAGAACTTCTGGCGCGACGCCGACGCCGTGTGGGTGCGCGTGCAGCGCGGCGCCACCAGCGGTCTGGCGCGCAGCACGCAGCGGCTGCAGGCGCGCCTGCGGCACCACCAGGCCGCCCGCGCCGCCCGCGCCGCCCCGTCGGCCTGAGGAGCGGGCGATGCCACTGGTCACCCTCACCGTGCGACAGGACACCCCCACCACCACCCGGGCCGGTTTGCTCGACGCGGTGCACGACGCGCTGGTGGCCAGCGGCGTGCCCGCGAACGACGTCTTCCAGCGCGTGCTGGCCCTGGCACAAGGCGATTTCCGCTTCGATCCGCGCTACCCCGACCTCGACTCGGACCGCCCGCCGCAGTTCGTGCTGGTCGAGATCCTCTGGTCGGTGGGCCGAAGCGTGAAGGTCAAGCGCGCGCTGCTGCAACGGCTGATGGCCTCGGTCTCCGCGCTGGGCCTATCCCCCGAACACGTGATGGTCTGCTTCAAGGAAACGGCCTGGGAGAACTGGTCGTTCGGCGGCGGCCGTCTGCTGCACGCCTGAGCGCCCGGCAAACCGTCACGCGGCCATGGGCGGCAGGTGCTGGCGGGCGGCGGCTTTGACCGCCGCCGTGAGCCGCTGGGCCGACGGCGGCTCGTGGGTCCAGTGCTGCCAGTACAGCGCCACATCGACCGACGCCCCGGGCAACACCTCTTGCAGCGTGGGCCGTTGCGACAGGTGCTGCTCGGGCACCATGCCCCAGCCCAGGCCGAGTTCGATGGCCGTCTCGAACGCGTCGACCGCGGGCGCATAGTGGCGCGGATAGGCGGGCTCCTTCAGGCCGAAGTGCTGCGCCAGAAAGGCGTCCTGCAGGGCGTCCTTGCGGTTGAAGATCACGGCTGGCTGCGCCAGCAGCTTGTGTGGTGACACAGCGGCCTTTTTGCCGCCGCTGCGACAGCGCTGCACCACGGCGGGCGTGGCCACGCAGCGGTAGCGCATGACACCCAGCGGCTCGGCCACGCAACCGCGCATGGCATCGGCACGGGTGGTGACGCAGCCCACCACGTCGCCGCGCTTGAGCGCGTCGTGGGTGTGGTCCTGGTCGTCGATCACGATCTCGAGCAGCAGGCGCTGGCGCGCCAGCAGCGGCGCCACACCGGGCAGGAACCAGCTCGCCACCGAGTCGGCGTTGATGGCCACCGACAGGCTCTGCCAGGCATCGCCCGTGGCGGCGGTGCCGCCGCGCAGGCCGGCCAGCAGGTCGGCCTCCATCAGGCGGACCTGCTTCACATGGCCCAGCAACGCCTGGCCGGCCGGCGTGGCGCGCACACGCTTGCCGCGCACCAGCAGGCGTTGCCCCAACTGGTCTTCGAGCGACTTGATGCGCAGCGAGACCGCCGCCAGGGTGAGGTTGAGCGCGCGCGCGGCGGGGCCGAAACCGCCCTGCTCCACCACGGCGGCGAGGGCATCGAGATGGCGGGGATCGATCATTTAGCGAAACTTGAGTGAACTGACTTCGAATCAACTCGATTAAACAACAGGCCACTTTCCGGCACCATCGCATCCGTTGTCACCGATTTCCCCGTGAGCCGAACATGACCCTGAGCCTTCCCGTTTTCTCCGCCGGCATGGTGCTGAGCCTGTCCCTGATCATGGCCATCGGCCCGCAGAACGCGCATGTGCTGCGCATGGGCCTGCAGCGCCAGCACCTGTGGCTCACGGTGGCCATCTGCGCCGTGGCCGACATCGCCCTCATCGCCCTGGGTGTCCTTGGCCTGGCCCAGCTGGGTGGCCTGTCCGACAAGCTGCAGGGCGCGCTGATCGGTGCCGGCGTGCTGTTCCTCGGTGTGTACGGCTGGCAGGCGTTCCAGCGCTTCCGTTCGCCAGTGCAGCGATCGCTGGACGGCCAGCCGACGGCGCCGCCGCCCACGTCGGCCCGGCAGGCCGTGCTGTCGGCGCTGGCGTTCTCGTGGCTCAACCCGCACGCCTGGCTCGACACCGCCGTCCTCATCGGCACCGCCTCGCTGGCCTACGGACAGGCCAGCCAGACCTTCGGGCTGGGTGCGGCCGCCGGGTCGGTGGTGTGGTTCACCGTGCTGGGCGCCGCCGCCTTCTGGATGGGCCGCCGGCTCAATTCGCTGCACATCTGGCGCGCCCTCGACGGCCTGGTTGCGCTCATGATGTGGGGCACCGCCGCCTGGCTGCTGGCTTCGCTGTTCTGACATGCCGTCCTCGAAACCCGTCACCGTTTTCGGTCCCGACTTTCCGTTCGCCTACGACGACTGGCTGCGCCACCCGGCGGGCCTGGGTGAACTGCCACGCGACCTGCACGGCACCGAAGTGGCCGTGGTGGGCGCCGGCATGGCCGGCATGACCGCCGCACACGAGCTGATGAAGCTCGGGCTGCGGCCGGTGGTGTACGAAGCGTCGCGGCTGGGCGGCCGGCTGCGTTCGCAACCCTTCGAAGGCGGTCGTGGGGTGGTGGCCGAGCTGGGTGGCATGCGGTTCCCCCGCTCGGGCACCGGCTTCTTCCATTACGTCGACCAGCTCGGACTGACCACCCAGCCGTTTCCGAACCCGCTCACCCCCTCGGCCAACTGCACGGTGATCGACCTGGAAGGCATCACCCACCGGGCGCGAACCCTGGCCGACCTGCCGCCGCTGTTCGGCGAAGTGGCCCGCGCCTGGGCCGATGCGCTGGAAGAAGGCGCAGGATTCAGCGACCTGCAGGACGCCTTGCGCGAGCGCGACGTGCCACGGCTGAAGGCCTTGTGGGACCAGCTGGTGCCGCGGTGGGACGACCGCACCTTCTACGATTTCGTCGCCCAGTCGAGCGCGTTCCGTCACCTGAGCTTTCACCACCGCGAGGTGATCGGGCAGGTGGGCTTCGGCACCGGCGGCTGGGATTCGGACTTCCCGAACTCGATGCTCGAGATCCTTCGCGTCGTGCTGACCGGCTGCGACGACAACCAGCACCTGATCGTCGGGGGCGTGCAGCAGGTGCCTCAGGGGCTCTGGCAGCACGTGCCCCCTGCCAAGGAGCTGACGCACTGGGGCGCCGGCACATCGCTGTCGTCGTTGCACGGCGGCGCACCGCGCCCCGGGGTGGCCGCCATCGCGCGGTCGGCCGATGGCCGCTTCGAGGTGACCGACGTGCTGGGCAACACCCGGCGGCACGCCGCGGTGCTGGTCACCTGCCAGAGTTGGCTGATGACCACCCAGATTGCGGTCGAGGAGTCGCTGCTGTCGCAGAAGCTGTGGATGGCGCTGGACCGCACGCGCTACATGCAGTCGTCCAAGACCTTCGTCATGGTGGACCGGCCATTCTGGAACGACCTGAGGGACGACGGCTGGCCGGTGATGGGCATGACGCTCACCGACCGCCTGACCCGCGGCACCTACCTGTTCGACAACGGCCCCGACCAGCCAGGCGTGATCTGCCTGAGCTATGCGTGGATGAGCGACGCGCTCAAGATGCTGCCGCACCCCACCGCCCGCCGCGTGCAGCTCGCGCTGTCCGCGTTGAAGAAGATCTACCCGGACGTCGACATCGCCAGCCACGTCATCGGCGACCCGATCAGCATTTCGTGGGAGGCCGACCCCCACTTCCTCGGCGCCTTCAAGGGCGCGCTGCCGGGCCACTACCGCTACAACCACCGCATGTACGGCCACTTCATGCAGGACGCGCTTCCGGCGGTCGAGCGCGGCCTGTTTCTGGCGGGCGACGATGTGTCCTTCACGCCGGCGTGGGTCGAAGGTGCGGTGCAGACGGCCCTGAACGCGGTGGCGGGCATCGTTCGCCACCTGGGCGGCAACGGACACCCGGACAACCCCGGCCCCTGCGAGGCGTTTCCGCGCCTCGGGCCGATGGCGCTGGCCGACTGATGCGCATGGCGCCGCTGCCGATCGCGCTGTGGCAAACGCCGCACCCGCACGACAGCGCACAGGCGCTGTCGTGGCTGGACGCCGCGGCACGCGACGCCGCCGCGCGTGGCGCGCGGTGGCTCATCACGCCCGAGATGTTCCTGACCGGCTACCTCATCAACCCGGCCGAGCTGGGCCAGCGGGCCGAGCCGGTCCGGGGCCCGCTGATGCAGGCGGTGCAGGCGCTGGCGCGCCAACACGGCATCGGCATCGTCACCGGCTGGCCCGAAGCCCGCACTGGCGCGCTTCCGTTCAACAGCGCGGCCGCCATCGACGAAACGGGCGAGGTGCTGGCGGTGCACCGCAAGATCCACCTGTTCGGCGAAGGCGATGCGCTTCGCTTCTCACCAGGCACGGAGCCGCCGGCGCTGTTCGAATGGCGCGGCTGGCGGCTGGGCCTGCTGATCTGTTTCGACGTCGAACACGACGCGCCCCTTCAGTCGCTGGCGGCCCGAGGTGCGCACGCGGTGCTGGTGCCCACGGCCAACATGGTGGGGTTCGACGATGTGCAGCAGCAGCGCCTGCCCGATGCCGCGCGCCGGTTCGGCCTGGCGATCGCCTACGCCAACGCGTGTGGCCGGGAGGCGGACACCATCTACAACGGCCTGACGTGCGCGTTCAACGCCGCCGGCCACCGGTTGGCCCTGGCAGGCACAGGGCCCGAGCGGGTGCTGGCGACCGTGACGCCCCTCGCACCCTGACCGTCAGCGGCCGCGCCAGTACTCGGCCCGACCGTATTCGTGCTTGAGGAAATCGATCCACAGGCGCACGCGCAGCGCCAGGTGCCTGCGCTGCGGAAAGAGCGCATAGATGCCGTTGGGCGGTGCGGCGTGGTCATCGAGCACGCTCTGCAAGCGGCCGGCCCGGATGTCGGCCTCGACCTCCCAGGTGCTGCGCCAGGCAATGCCGTGCCCCCCCAGGCACCACTCGTGCAACACCTGGCCATCGCTGCAATCCATGGGGCCGCCGGGTCGCAGGTAATGCAGTTCGCGCTGTGTCGGATCGGCGTCGACCGGGAGCATGAAGGCCCAGCCGCGCGTCTGTGACGCGTCGCTCGACAGCGTGAGGCAGTCGTGGCGCACCAGATCGGCCGGGGTGGCGGGCGTGCCCCGGCGTTGCAGGTAGGCGGGCGCCGCCACGCAGAGGCGGCGGTTGTCGGCCAGGCGAACGCTCACCAGCGACGAGTCGGGCAGGTCACCGACGCGCACCGCGCAGTCGTAGCCTTCACCAGCCACGTCCACCACCCGGTCGGACAGGTTCAGCGACACCGTCACCTCGGGATGCAGGTCGCGAAAGCGCGGCACCAGCGGCGCCACGTGCCGCCGCCCGAACCCCGCCGGCGCGGTGACGCGCAGGTGGCCGCTGGCCTTCACGCCGCCGGCACTCACGCTGGCCTCGGCGTTCGACAGGTCGGTGAGCAGCCGCTGACAGTCCTCCAGGAACGCACTGCCCTCGTGGGTGAGGCTGATGCGCCGCGTGGTGCGCACCAGCAGCTTCACCCCGAGGCGGGCCTCGAGCGCGTCGAGCCGGCGGCCGATGATGGCGGGGGCCACGGCTTCGGCTCGAGCCGCCGCCGTGAGACTGCCGCGGGTGGCCACGGCCACGAACGTTTCGAGCTGCTTGAGCTTGTCCACGGGCAGGCCCTCAGTCCCTGGCCGCCGTGCGCGACAGGCGCTCGATGGCGGCAGCGTCGTAGCCCAGCGAACCCAGGATGTCGGCGCTGTGCTCGCCCAAGCGTGGCGGGCTGTGCACCGGCAGGCGCTGTCCATGCAGCGTGAAGGGCAGCGGCACGGTGGCCACCGTCTGGCCAGCGCGCTCACCGTCGGGCAGCGTGATGGGGGCCAGCCCACCGGTGGCCTGCAGGTGGGGATCGTTCAGCAGTTCGTGCGGCCGGGTGATCGGGGCGAACGGCAGGCCATGCCGCTCGAACAGATCGGCGAGGTCGCGCGCGCGGCTGCCGGCCACGCGGCGCCGCATCTCCGGCAGCAACCAGTCGCGCGAACGCACCCGGTCGTTGTTGCTGCGCAGCCGTTCGTCGCCTTTCCAGTCGGCCCACCCCATCGCGTCGCAGAACACGGCCCACTGCGTGTCGCTCACGACCGCCAGAAAGATCTGCTCGCCCTCGGCCACCTCGAACACGTCGTAGATGCCCCAGGGCGAGATGCGTTGCGGCATGGGGTTGGCGGGCACGCCGGTGACCGCGTACTGCAGCATGTGCTGCGCCACCAGAAAGATGTTGTTCTCGAACAGGGCGCTCTGAACGGCCTGGCCGCGCCCGGTGATTTCACGTTCGCGCAGTGCGGCGAGCACGCCGATGGCACCGAACATGCCGCCCATGATGTCGTTGACGCTGGTGCCGGCCCGCAGCGGATCGCCGGGGCGGCCGGTCATGTAAGCCAGACCGCCCATCATCTGCACCACTTCGTCGAGTGCGGTGCGGTGGTCGTAGGGCCCGGGCAGAAACCCCTTGTGGCTGACGTGGATCAGCCGGGGAAACCGCCCCTTGAGGCTCTCGTGGTCAAGGCCCAGCTTCTGCATCGTCGAGGGCTTGAAGTTCTCGACCAGCACGTCGGCCGTGGCGATCAGGCGCAGGGCGGCCTCGCGGCCTTCGGCCGATTGCAGGTCCAGCACCAGACTCTTCTTGCTGCGGTTGAACAACGGGAAAAAGCCCGCGCCGGAACCCAGCAGGCCGCGCGTGTTGTCGCCCGCTGGTGGCTCCACCTTGATCACCTCGGCACCGAGGTCGGCCAGCACCAGACCGCAGGTGGGGCCCATGACCATGTGGCTGAACTCGACCACGCGGATGCCGGCGAGGGGCAGCGCGGGAGCATCTGGAAGGGTGTTCAATCGGGGCTCCTGGATGGCTTGAAAACGGACCAGGACCGCAGATTACACGCAAAAAAGTCATGGATCCATGGCTTTATGCGCCATCAATATGTGCGCAGGTTCGCAATACAGTGTCAAGCATGGCCAAACCCCGCGCTGTGCTCTTCGATGCCTATGGCACGCTGTTCGACGTGTACAGCGTGGGCCTGCGCGCCGAGCAGCTGTTCCCAGGCCGTGGCGCCCGGCTGGCGGTGCTCTGGCGCGATCGCCAGATCGAGTACACGCGCCTGATCACCATGAGCGGCAGCGACGCGCAGTACCGGCCGTTCTGGGACCTCACCGAGCGCGCGCTGCGCTACGCCATCCAGGCCATCGTGCCGCAGGCGCTGGACGACTTCGCGCCCCACGAAGAAGCGGTGTCGAGCCTGATGAACCAGTACCGGCACCTCTCGGCCTTTCCGGAAAACCGCGAAGTGCTGCAGGCGCTTCGTGCGCAAGGTGTGGTCACGGGCATCCTCTCCAACGGCGACCCCGGGATGCTGGGCATCGCTTTGCGCAGCGCGGGTCTTGAAGGACTGGTCGACCACGTCATCAGCGCCGACGCGGTGCGCCAGTACAAGGTGGCGCCCGCGGTGTATGCGCTGGGCGAGCAGGCCACCGGCCTGAGCCGGTCGCAGATCGTGTTCGTCAGCAGCAATGCCTGGGATGCACTGGCCGCCACCTGGTTCGGCTACCGCACGCTGTGGGTCAACCGCTCCAACCTGCCCTTCGAACAGCTCGACACCCGGCCTGAAATGACCGGGACGTCCCTGCGTGCCGTGCTTGATTTCTTCTGATCCGCTTTTCGTTTCTTCACCATCCCGTCCCCGGAGTTCCAACGCCATGTCCTCGCGCACCAAGATTCACGGCCTGCAGGTCGACACCGCCCTTCACGACTTCATCAACAACGAGGTGCTGCCCGGCACCGGCGTGGCCCCGGCGGCTTTCTGGCAAGGCTTCGACACGCTGGTGCATGCGCTGGCGCCCAAGAACGCGGCGCTGCTGGCCGACCGTGACCGCCTGCAGACCGAGCTGGACAAATGGCACAGCGCCAACCCCGGCCCGGTGCGCGACATGGCCGCCTACCGCAAGTTCCTCGAGACGATCGGCTACCTGGTTCCCGAGCCGGGCAAGGTGAAGGCCACCACGAAGAACGTGGACGATGAACTCGCGGTGCAGGCCGGCCCGCAGCTGGTGGTGCCGATCCTCAACGCGCGCTACGCGCTCAACGCCGCCAACGCGCGCTGGGGTTCGCTGTACGACGCCCTGTACGGCACCGACGTGATCGCCGAGGACAAGGGCATCGAGAAGGTCGGCCCCAAGGGCGGCTACAACCCGAAGCGCGGCGCCCGGGTCATCGAATGGGCGCGGCATGTGCTGGACCGCACCGCACCTCTGAAGAAGGGGTCGCACGTGGGCTCCACCGGCTACCGCGTGAAGGACGGTGAACTCGTGGTGACCCTGGCAGACGGCAAGACCAGCAAGCTCGACGACAAGTCGCAGTTCGTCGGCTTCCAGGGCGATGCGAAGAAGCCGTCGGCCGTGCTGCTGCAGCACAACGGCCTGCACCTGGAAATCCAGGTCCGCCCCGACACCCCGATCGGCAAGACCGACCCCGCCGGCGTGAGCGACCTGGTGGTCGAGGCGGCGCTGTCCACCATTCTCGACCTCGAGGATTCGGTGGCCGCCGTGGACGCCGAGGACAAGCTGCTGGCCTACCGCAACTGGCTCGGCATCCTCAAGGGCACGCTCACCGAGTCGTTCGAAAAGGGCGGCAAGACGCTCACCCGCGGTCTGAATGGTGACCGCGAGTACACCGCACCCGACGGCAAGAAGGTGGTTTGTCTGCATGGCCGCTCGCTGCTGTTCGTGCGCAACGTCGGCCACCTGATGACCAACCCGGCCATTCTGTGGGGACCCGACGGCAAGGAGATTCCCGAGGGCATCATGGACGCGGCCATCACCACCGCGATTGCGATCCACGACCTGAAGAAGGACCGGAAGCACCCGCTGCGCAACTCGCGCAAGGGCTCGGTGTACATCGTCAAGCCCAAGATGCACGGCCCGCGCGAAGTGGCGTTTGCCGCCGAGCTGTTCGGTCGTGTGGAGCAACTGCTGGGCCTGCCGCAGGCCACGGTCAAGCTGGGCATCATGGACGAAGAGCGCCGCACGTCGGTGAACCTGAAGGCCTGCATCGCCGCCGCCGCCGACCGGGTGGCGTTCATCAACACCGGTTTCCTGGACCGCACCGGCGACGAGATGCACACCGCCATGCTGGCCGGCCCGATGGTGCGCAAGGGCGACATGAAGACCAGTGCCTGGATCCAGTCCTACGAGCGCAACAACGTGCTGGTGGGTCTTTCGTGCGGCCTGCGCGGCAAGGCGCAGATCGGCAAGGGCATGTGGGCCATGCCCGACCTGATGAAGGCCATGCTGGAACAGAAGATCGGTCACCCCAAGGCCGGCGCCAACACCGCGTGGGTGCCCAGCCCCACCGGCGCCACCCTGCACGCCATGCACTACCACCAGGTGCTGGTGCGCGACGTGCAGAAGCAGCTGGAGAAGATCGACGCCGACAAGGAGCGCGACAACCTGCTGACCGGGCTGCTGACCGTTCCGGTCAGCACCAACCCGAACTGGAGCGCCGCCGAGAAGCAGGCCGAGCTCGACAACAACGTCCAGGGCATCCTGGGTTACGTGGTGCGCTGGGTCGATCAGGGCGTGGGCTGCTCCAAGGTGCCCGACATCAACGACGTGGGCCTGATGGAAGACCGCGCCACGCTGCGCATCAGCAGCCAGCACATCGCCAACTGGCTGCACCACGGCGTGGTGACCGAGGCGCAGGTTCGCGAAACCTTCGAGCGCATGGCCGCCAAGGTGGACAAACAGAACGCTGGCGACAAGCTCTACAAGCCGATGGCCGGCAACGCGAAGTCGAGCATGGCCTACCAGGCCGCGCTCGACCTGGTGTTCAAGGGCAAGGAGCAGCCGAGCGGCTACACCGAGCCGCTGCTGCACGCCTGGCGCCTGAAGGTGAAGGCGGGCTGACGCATCCGCTGCACCAGCGAGAAGGGCGCCCGCGGGCGCCCTTCTCTGTTGCGGCAGCGCCGCGCCTCAAATCGTCTTGGCCAGCTCGAACATGACCGCGGTGCCGAGCGACTCGCGGATGTTGCCGCGCCCCACCTTGGCCATCGACAGCTCGCCGAAGCCGGACATGTCGAAGGAGGTGTCGTCGGGCGAAATCTCGACAAAGGGCATGTCCATGGCTTCACGCACCAGCTCGCGGCGGAAGGCATCGAAATCAGGGCCCCTGAGGGTGGAGTCGATCACCACGACGCTCGGCATGCGGTGCATCACCGCCTCGCGTGCCTGCTGCAGATCGACCACGCTGTCGGCGGCCACGCCGATCTCGCGCAGTGCGTCGCGCACATCGGCGCGGACCTGCAGCACCGGCGACACCACCAGCGCATACACGCCCTGAAGCGACTTGAACATCGACGACTGGTCGTCCGAGAGATCGATGGCCGAGATGCCGTCGACCGACTGGGCGGTGCGCTGGAACAGCGCGGTGGCCGTGATGCAGTCGTCGACCACCTCGCGCTGCAGTTCGATGCCGCCAGCGGTGGCGGCGATCTGGCGCACCAGCGCCCAGTCGAGGTTGTCGAGGGAGGGCGCCCGCGAAGACGGCGGGCCGCTTTCGGCATGGGCGCGCACCTGCAGGCGCGCATGGGGCGGCCAGTGGTTGACGTCGACGCGGACGTCGATGCGCCGACCGAGCGGGAGTGCCCAGTCGATGAGTCCATTGAGCAGGGCGTGCCCCACCGTGGGATCGATCAGGACGTCCACCGGCTTGACCTTGCGCCGCATTTCGACACCCATGAGTGCGAATTCCTTGCGGCGGTCCTGGAGCGACTCTTCGGCCAGCCGGGCGAGGTCGATCTTCTCGTGCGACTGCCGGATGCGCCCCGAGTGGAAGCGCTGGATCTGCTGCATCACGACGGTCAGCCGCCTGATGCGGCCCAGCGGAACGCCCAGCGTCCACTGGGCCTGGGGCCCGAGGCGGTCCTGGGCGTGGAGCTGGTCGATGCCGGTCTGCAGTGCATTCAGCGCATCGCCGATCTGTTCGGCCGCCGACGCCAGAAGCGCCGGGGCGTTCTCGGCCAGCGACCAGGATGCACCTGGATGCACCGATCCAGCGGCGCCGGTGGCACCAGGCTGGTCTTTTTTGGGAGTGGCCATCAAGGGTTTCAAAGCTGTGTGTCCGGTATGAGCGGGCCAGTCCGGGCTGGGGGAGCCATCGGCATGGGGCACTGACGCGGCCATGTACGAAATTTGCACGAAATTGTCCGCCGCGAGGAGATGCAGGTAGCGGGAAGTTCTACATTCCGTGCATTGCCGCACACTTGCAGCCGCTTCAATCGACGGCAAAAGACTTTGCCACAATGAGCCCCATGCATACCCCAGCCCAGTACCCTGCCGCCCGCCCCCGCCGCCTGCGCCGAGACGCCTTCACGCGCGAACTGGTTCGCGAACACAGGCTGCATCCGTCGGACTTCATTTACCCGGTGTTCGTGCTCGACGGGCAGAACCGCCGCGAGGCGGTCGGCTCGATGCCCGGTGTGGAACGCCTCAGCCTGGACTTGCTGCTGCCGGTGGCCGAGGACTGCGTGAAGCTGGGCATCCCGGTGATGGCGCTGTTCCCGGTGATCGACCCGGCGCTGAAGACGCCCGATGGCCAGGAAGCCACGAACCCCGACGGCCTGGTGCCGCGCGTGGTGCGCGCGCTGAAGGACCGGTTTCCGCAGCTGGGCGTCATGACCGATGTGGCGCTTGACCCCTACACCAGCCACGGGCAGGACGGCCTGCTCGACGAACACAACTACATCCTCAACGACCCCACCGTGGCCATCCTGGTGCGACAGGCGCTCACGCAGGCGGCGGCCGGCGTGGACATCGTGGCGCCCAGCGACATGATGGACGGGCGCATCGGAGCGATCCGCACCGCCCTCGAGGCTGAAGGCCATGTGCACACGCGCATCATGGCCTACAGCGCCAAGTACGCCAGCGCGTTCTACGGCCCGTTCCGCGACGCGGTGGGCTCGGCCGCCAACCTGGGCAAGGCCGACAAGAAGGTCTACCAGATGGACCCGGGCAACACCGACGAAGCCTTGCGAGAGGTCGCCATGGACATCGCCGAAGGCGCCGACATGGTGATGGTCAAACCCGGCATGCCGTACCTGGACATCGTGCGCCGGGTGCGCGACGCGTTCGCCATGCCCACCTTCGCTTACCAGGTGAGCGGCGAGTACGCGATGCTCAAGGCCGCCGCGATCAACGGCTGGCTCGACCACGATGCGGTGATGATGGAAAGCCTGCTGGCCTTCAAGCGCGCAGGCTGCGACGGCATCCTGACCTACTTCGCGCGCGACGCCGCGCGGCTGCTGCGCGGCTGAGCCCCGAGCCCGCCCCATGCGCGTCTTTCACGTCCAGCCCGGTGCGGTCAACGAATCGGCGGGGTTGCCGATGGTGCTGCCCGCGCGCGGATTCCTCTGGATCGCCTGCGGACGCCGCGAGTTCGAGCTGGAGCATGGCAACGTGCAGTCGGCGCTGCAGGTGCTGTGCGGTACCACGCTGGTCGATCTGCACGTGAGCGACCTGCTGAACAACCAGCTGCCTTCGCATTACGACTACACATCGCAGTACGACATCCTGGTGTTCCGGCGCCTCGCAGCCGGCCAGTCGGAGACCGACCTGACCCAGCCCGGCACGGTGCTGACCGAGCACGTCAAGCGCGGCGGGCCGCCGGTGCTGCGGCGGATCGACACCAGCCCGGTGGGCTTTGCCGTCTTCGACCGCGTGCTGCTCACGGTGCACCCCGCAGGCTGCGGCGTGCTCGACCACTATTCGGCGCGCCTGCTGGCCAGCGCCGGCATGGCGCCGCGTGCGGCCGGGGCCGGCCTGCCCACCAGCCCGGCCGACACCATGCTGCGCATCGTCAACCAGATGGTCGACGGTTACCTCGACCTGCGGCGCGAGCTCACACGGCAACTCGACCACTGGCAGGCCGAACTGCTGCACCCCAAGACCCGCTTCAACAACTGGAACTCGCTGCTGGACGCGCGCATCTCGCTGCACCAGCTCGACGAAATCTGCGAAGACCAGCGCAGCGCGATCCGCGACTGGGTGGAGGCACTGGAAGACTGGCCGCCCGACGAGGCGATCGGCGGGCAACGCGGCCTGGAACTGCTCAGGGTCCGCAGCCGGGACGTGCTGGAACACATCGAGCGCGTGGTGCACCACGTGCGACGGCTCGAACAGAACGCCGAGACCGCGGTGCAGATGCACTTCTCGGCGCAGAGCAACCGCACGAACGACATCATGCGCACGCTCACCGCCCTCACGGCGGTGTTCCTGCCGCTCAACCTCATCGCGGGCATCTTCGGCATGAACTTCGAGTTCATTCCGATGATTCACGAGCGCGCGGGATTCTGGTGGGCGATGGCCTCGATGGTGGCGGTGGCGGTGGGGCTGAGCGTGTTCTTCTGGCGCAAGCGCTACCTGCGCCCGGGCGGACGCTGAAGCCGGGTCACCTCGGCGCGGGCGCGCCCAGACCGAACAGCCGGGCGCCGTTGTCCCAGGCAATCTTCGAGGCCACGTCGGCCGGCAGCGTGCCCAGCCAGGCGCGGTAGCCCTGCATAAGCTCGTCGTAGTACAGCCAGCGCTGGTTGACCCAGGTGTCCGACCCGATCAGGAATCGGTCGGGGTGCTTGAGCAGCAGCGCACGCCACTCAGGGCACAACACGCCGTCGCCGCAGGTGAGGCCGGGCCGGTAGGAGAGTTCGCCACGCAACGATGGAAACTTCGCCATCAGCGCGTCGACGCGCTCCACCGGCGACCCACCGATGCCGGTGTGGGCCCAGATCAGTGAAAAGCCCCCACGCTCCGCCGCTTCGCGGGTCGCTGCCCCCCGAGGGGGCTGATCCGCCTTGGGGCGGCCCGGCGGCGGATCGGCCTGGCCCCCACGCTCTGGCACTTCGGGTGCTGGCAGGGTGACATGCGCCATGAGCATCTCGATCGCCACGTCGTCCACATGGGCCAGCACCACCAGGCCTTTCTCGGCGGCCAGTTTCATGAGTTGCCGGGCCACAGGGCTGTCGGCGTTGGCGCTGTCGTACAGGTGGAATTCGCCGAGGCCGCGGTAGGGACCGGCGGGCGTGCCACGGGCGAGTTCGGCGTCCACCATGGCCGCGATCGACGGGTCGCGAAACCAGTTGTTGTAGTCGGCCCGGTTGCGGTAAAGGCGCACGAAGGGCACCACCGTGACCCCGGCCGCGCGGGTGGCGTCGCGCGCCTGCGCCAACGCCCGGGTGCCGTCGTTGGGTCGCGAATTGGCCACGATGGCGCGCACCCCGTTGCGCTGCATGCGGTCGAGCACATCGGCCAGCGGGTGCGGACACCCAGGCGAGGGCTGTGCGTCGTGCACGCAGGCCTCGTCGTTGTAGTGCAGGTGCGCGTCGAACAGCGGTCCGCGGTACTGGGCAGCGGCACTGCCCGCCCACCCGGCCAGCCCCGCCAGCACCAGCGACAGGCAGTGGCGGCGCATGTCAGCCCACGTGTTGCGCAAAGAACGCCAGCGTGCGTTCGCGGGCCAGGCGCGCAGCGGCCTCGTTGTATGAACCGCGTTGGTCGCAATTGAAGCCGTGGTTGGCGGCGTACAACTGAACGCTCACAGCGGGCTGGGCCTTCTTGAAGGCCTCGACCGTGTCGAGCGGAATCCAGTGGTCCTGATCGCCGAAGTGGGCCAGCACCGGCACCTGTGGTGTTCGCGCCGCCTCCTCGGGCGTCGTCATGCCGCCGCCGTAGTACGGCGCAGCCGCGCTCAGCCCCTTCAGGGTGCAGGCGGCACGCCAGGTGAGCAGACCGCCCCAGCAGTAGCCCACGATGCCGACCCTGCCCGCCTGCGCGGCGTGGTCGATGGCGGCCTGAATGTCCGCCAGCACGCCGGGTGCGGGCAGGTTCTCCACCGCCGTCTTGAGGCCGAAGCCGTCCTTCATGTCGGCCTCGGTGTAGCCCAGCTCGAGCCCGGCCTGGCCAGCGCGCGAGAAGGTGCTGGGCGCCACGGCCAGGTAGCCGGCCGCGGCATAACCGTCGGCCACAGAGCGGATGTGCGAATTGACGCCGAAGATTTCCTGCAGCACCACAACGCCCCCGCGCGCCTTGCCGGCGGGTCGGGCCACGTAGGCGGGAAATGGGTGGCCGTCGGCGGCCTGCAGGGAAACGGTCTCGTTCATGAAGGGGCTCCTTGGGGGTTCGAGGGGGGTCAGGCCAGCAGCCGGCGCTCGACGAAGTCAAGGCGGTCCTGGCCCCAGAAGATCTCGCCGTCGATGACGTAGCTGGGAGCGCCGAACACGCCCGCATCGATCGCGGCCTGGGTGTGCGCGTCGGCCACCGCCTTGGCGGCGTCCGTCTGCGACTGTGCCAGCCGTCCGGCGTCGAGCCCGCACTCGGTGAGCAGCGTGCCCAGCGTGGCGGCGTCGGCAATGTCCATGTCCCGGGCCCAGACCGCGGTCAGCACCGCGCCGGTGAGCCGAAGCGCCGCGTCGGTGCCATCGTGTTCGGCCACCACCGCGATGAGGCGCACCGATGGGTCGCCCGCCACGGGGAAAAACGTCGGATGCAGGTTCAGCGGGCGTCCCAGCCATTCGCTGAAGCGCCGAAGCTCGGCCAGCCGGTAGGCCTGGCGCTGCGGCGCGCGCTTGCCCAGCGGCAAACCACCCGACACGGGAAAGACCTGCCCGAGGTCCATCGGGCGCACGCGCACGTCGGCGTTGCAGCGCCCGGCGATCTGCACGAAGCGCTCGTGCCCCAGGTAGGCCCAGGGGCTCATGGTGGCGAAGTAATAGTCGACCGTGCGACGCATGGATGTCTCCTCGGCTGTTGTAATCGTGCCCGAATGCCGGGCGTTCCGTGACCGGGTTTGTACGCCAGGCAACCACATCGTGCAGGAGAACGGGAATGACCGACAAGGTGCTTTTGGTAACGGGCGGCTCGCGCGGGATCGGCGCCGCCACCTGCCGCCTGGCCGCCAGGGACGGCTGGGCCGTGGCGGTCAACTACACCGCCAACTCGCTCGCCGCCGACGAGGTGGTGCGCGACATCCGCGCCACCGGCGGTCGCGCCATGGCGGTGCAGGCCGACGTGGCCGATGAGGCACAGGTGCTGCGCATGTTCGAGCAGGTGGACGCCAAGTTCGGCCGGCTCTCGGGCCTGGTGAACAACGCGGGCGTGGTGGACGTGACCGCTCGCCTGGACGAAATGAGCGTGGCGCGGTGGCGCCGCATGTTCGACATCAACGTGATCGGCAGCATGCTGTGCGCGCGCGAGGCGGTGCGGCGCATGAGCACACGCCATGGCGGTTCGGGGGGCGCCATCGTCAACGTCTCGAGCGCGGCGACGCGCATCGGATCGGCCGGCCAGTACGTGGACTATGCCGCCGCCAAAGGCGCGATCGACGTGTTCACCATCGGACTGGCGCGCGAGGTGGCTGCCGAAGGCATCCGGGTCAACGCCGTTCGGCCGGGCCTGATCGAAACCGAGATTCACGCCAGCGGAGGACTGCCCGACCGGGTTCGCGACCTTCAGCACCTCGTGCCGATGGGGCGGGGCGGCCAGCCCGAGGAGGTGGCGGCGCTGATGGTGTGGCTGCTGTCGGACGCCGCCAGCTACACGACCATGGGTCTGATCGACGTGTCGGGAGGCCGCTGATGGCGTCCACCCCCTTCCAGCGTTCCCCGGTCAAGGTCTTCTGGGAAGACCTGGTGGTGGGCGAAACCCGCGACCTCGGCACCATCACACCCACCGCCGAAGAGATCGTGGCATTTGCCAGCCAGTGGGACCCGCAACCGTTCCACCTCGACGCCGAAGCCGCCAGGGACTCGGTGTTCGGCGCGCTGTGCGCCAGCGGCTGGCACACCTGCGCCATGGCGATGCGGCTGATGGTGACCAACTTCCTGCACGAGACATCGAGCCTGGGCGCGCCCGGTCTGGAAAGCCTGAAGTGGCTCAAGCGGGTGTTTCCCGGCGACACGCTGCGGCTGCGCCACACCATCACGGAGAAGCGTGTGTCGGCCAAACGGCCCGACGTGGGCCTGGTGCGGGCCGTCTGGGACATGGACAACCAGCATGGCGAGCCGGTGCTGCGGATGGAGGGTTACGCCATGTTCCGCCTGCGGGGCGGCGACTGACGTGCCGGTTTGGCACCACAATGCCCGCCATGGATTTCAAGCCGCTCATCACCCTGTTGGCCATCGTCAACCCGTTGGCCATCGTGCCGTTCTTCATCCATTACACGCAGGGATTCAGCCGCAAGCAGCGGCAGCGCACGGTCATGGTGGCGGCGTTCAGCGCCTTCGCCGTCATTGCCACCTGCGCCATCATCGGCCTTCAGATCCTGGCGTTTTTCTCGATCTCGCTGGCGAGCTTTCAGGTGGGCGGCGGCATGCTCCTGCTGACCTCGGCGCTGTCCATGCTGAACGCCCAGCCGGCCGAGGCCAAGACCAACACGCAAGAGGTGAACGACGCCTCGGCGCGGGCCAGCATCGCCGTGGTGCCGCTCACCATTCCGCTGCTGACCGGGCCTGCGACCATGTCCACCGTGGTGATCTACGCCGACCAGGCAAAGACCTTCTTCCAGCACGCCATGCTGGTGGGTTACGGCGTCGTGATCGCCGCGGCCACCGCGCTGTGCTTCACCCTGGCCGAGCCCATTGCGCGCTTCCTGGGCCAGACCGGGATCAACGTGATGACCCGGCTCATGGGCCTGATCCTCGCCGCGCTGGCGGTCGAGGTCATGGCCGACGGGCTGGTCAAGCTGTTCCCCGCGCTCGCGGGTTGAGCGTCACTTCAGTTTCTGCGTCTCGGCGCGGAACTCGGCCAGCACCGCCCGGGCGTTCTTCAGGCCCCGGGCTTCGGCTGCGGCGACCCACCGGTCTTCGAGCTGCTGCTGTTTCGCCTTGACCTCGTTCACGAATGCCTCGTTGGCCACCTGCCGCTGAACCCCGGTGGACTTCTGGATGTCGCGCGACGCCGCGTCGGTGCGGTCCCAGCCCGAGGCAAACAGGCGCGCGGCGTTTTCGCCCGACACCTTGTCGATGGCCGCTTTCTCCTCGGGCTTGAGGGCGTTGTATTTCGCCGGGTTCATCATGAAGACGAAGCTGGTGTTGTAGAGGCCGCCCGGGAAGGTGGTGGCGTACTTCACCATGCTCAGCCGCATCGACTGCAACGATTCGTCGGGGAAGAAGGTCCCGTCCATGACGCCGGTGGACAGCAGTTCGAACGACTCGGTGGCCGGCTTGAGCGTGGTGTTCCAGCCCATCAGCTTGGAGAGTTCGTTGATGTTGCCGCCACCGATGCGGAACTTGAGCTTGGCCGCCTCGGCCGCGCTGGTGACCGGTTGCTTGACGGTGAAGATGATGCCGGGCCCGTGCGTGAACACCCCCAGCACCTTCACGCCGCGGTGTTCGCCCAGCGGGGCAAAGTACTTGTCGTAGATGCGCTGGTAGGCCACGCTGGTGGCGGTGGAGGAATCGCCCAGGAACGGGAACTCGGCCACCTGCGTGAAGATGAAGCGCCCGGGGGTGTAGCCATCGACCGTGAAGGAGACATCGGCCAGGCCGTCGCGCACCGCGTCGAAGGTGCCGGGCGGCGCCGACACGGGCTTGGGCAGCAGGTTGCACTTGACGCTGCCCTTGGTTTCCTTCTCCACCGCTTCGCACCACTGGTTCTGCGCCACCGTCGCACCGTGCGAGGGCGGAAGCCAGGTCGAGACGTTGAGCACGGTCTGCGCCGAAGCGCCACCTGCGATGACCATCAGGGCGGCGGTGATCGGGGCCAGGGCAAAGGTCTTGCGGTTCATGGACTTGTCTCCGTTCAAGTTGTCAGGCCATCGCGGCCGGTTGGGGGAAAGCTTGGGCTCCGGCCGGTTGCTCGGCCCGCCAGCGGGCCTCGAGCAGGCGGCGGAACTGGATCAGCGCCGCGTCCATGGCCAGCGGCATCATGGGCAGCGCGGGGTTGTGCTGGATGTTGCGGTGCTGCGCGGTGATCATGTCGCGGTCTTCGTTGAAGGCACCGATCAGGCTGTTGTAGATGCTTTCGGTCACCGAGTCGTCGCCCTCGCCCACCGGGTGCGATTGCTGGAAGAAGTAGTGCGTGGTGGTGGCGGATTCGGGCGTGAGGGTCTGGCAGGAATGCAGGCGAACCGAGGGCCCTGGCGCGTCGGGCGCGGTTCCGGTGGGGCGCCCGCCCGAGTGCATCAGCAGCGTGCCCGGCAACAGGAAGTCGTACACGAACCAGCGGTCCAGGTGGGTGTCGAATCGGCGGAAGCGCTGGTAGAACGGCGGCGCCGGCACGTCGTTCACGTGGCGCGACACCTTGATGCCGATCTGCGGCCAGTCGGCGTTGGGGCCGGGCACGGGTTCGATGGTGGGACGGGCCTGCGCGATGCGGGTGGAGCCCCCCAGCGATTTCTCGTGCACGAAGCTCAGGTGCGAAAAGTCGAGCAGGTTGTCGCAGATCAGCAGGTAGGGCGTGTCGTAGTGCAGGTACCCGGGCTTGTGCTTCCACTCGGGCGAGTCGCAGCTGAAGTTGTCGGGCAGCAGCGCGTCGTCGACCAGCGCGGGATCGCCCATCCACACGAACACCCACTTGTTCTTCACCACCAACGGGTAGCGCTTCACCTTGGCGCGGTCCGGGACGATCTCGATGCCGGGGGCTTCCACGCACTGCCCGCGGTGGTCGAACTTGAGCCCGTGGTACCCGCAGCGCACGCAGTCGCCTTCACGCCGGCCCGCCGAGAGCGGCGCATGCCGGTGGCAGCACCGGTCCTCCAGCGCAATCACGTCGCCCGCGTGCGTCCGGTACACCAGCACCGGCTCGCCCAGCACGGTGCGGGTGAAGAGGGTCGGCGAATCGGCCGGCGGAATTTCGTGGTCCCAGGCGATCACGTACCAGCAGTTGCGCAGCCACATGGGCGGTCTCCTCCTCGCGGGGTTGGAGAGGGCATGCTAGGCGGCAGGGCCTGGGCGCCTGTCCCCTGTGAGGGGGATGGACGGGGGCATCCGAGCCAGTCCATGCACCGCCCGTAGATGCCTCAAGGCATCAGGCCAGCCACCGCGCCAGGCGCAGCCGATCGGCCGGCAGGCCTGCCTGCGCCAGCTTGGCGTAGGCCCGCTTTCTCAGCGTGACCACGGTCGAGGGGGCGACGTCGAGGTCGGCGGCGATGCCATCGGCGCTGAGGCCACCCGCAATGCGGGCGACCACCTCGGCCTCGCGCGGGGACAGTCCGGGCACCAGGCGCCGCAGCTTCTGGCGCGACGCGTCCAGCCGGGCCACGCGGTCGGCGGCGGCGCCCTGCGCGTTCAGCGCCGCCTGGTGCGCCTGCCGCAGCAGAGGCGCCAGACCCAGCAGCCGATCGATCTCGTCGGGCCGGAACAGGCCCTGGCGCTCGTCGCGGTACAGGTGAATGGCCTGCACCGCACCGGGCGCCGGCGCGTGCAGCAGCGTGAAGCGCTCGGTGAGGCGCTCGCGCACATAGATGTCGTTGCGCCAGCCGGCCACAGGCAGTTCGTCGGCGCGGCAGTGGAGCACGGCCACCTCGCGGGCCGGCCGCCGGGAAACGCGGTCGGCCAGGCGGACCACCGCGTCGCTGCGCCAGTAACTGCGTCGGTAGATTGCAAAGCACTCGGCCACCACGTCGCGGTCGTGCGTGTGGCGGGAACTGCCTTCGACGAGTTCGGGCGTGTCGCGCCGGAAGTTCACCAGCGACAGGTACTCGACCGGCACCACGGCATCGATGGCGCGCAGCAAGGTGGTGGCGCTCGGCGGCGCACTGGCACAGTCGATCAGGGCCGACACCGCCACCGGGCTGAGGACCTGGGCGGGCGCGGCACTGTCGAGGGACCAGATGGCGGGCATGGGAGCATTCTTGGAAACCGCCCGACCCGGCGCCAGCGGGCTAACCCTGTTGCCCGGCGGACGGTGGCTCGGGGTAGAGCCCCAGGGTGCGCGCCTGCAGGCGCGCCAGCCCCAGCAAGGCGTCGGTGAAGGGGGTGGGCACCTGGGTGAGCCGGCCCAGTTCGCGCACCGCCGACACCAGCGCGTCGAGTTCGACCGGGCGGCGGGCCTCCACGTCCTGCAGCATCGAGGTGCGGAACGCGCCGAGCTTGAGCGTCACGGCGTGCCGGTCTTCGGGCGCCTGGGCAATGGGAATGCCGATCTTTTCGCCAATGGCCTTGGCCTCGCGCATCACGGCGCTGATGAAGTCGCGCACCTGCGGGTCGGCCAGGATGCGGTCGGTGGTGGCGCCGGTGAGCGCGCTCACCGGGTTCACGGTCATGTTGCCCCAGAGCTTGAACCAGATGTCCTTCTGGATCTGTGCCGACAGGGTGGCGTCGATGCCGGCCTGGCGCAGCAGCGCCACCACGGCCTGCGCGCGCGGGCTCTGTTCGCCCGAGGGTTCGCCCACGATGAGGCCGTTGCCGAAGTGGTGGCGCACGACGCCGGGACCATCGGTGGAGCAACTGGCATGCACGACACCGCCCAGGATGTGCCGCGCAGGCACCGCGCGCGCCATGGCGCCGCCAGGGTCGACCACCGGCAGCGGTGTGCCCTTGAGTGCGCCGCCAAAGCCTTCGAAGAACCACCACGGCACGCCGTTCATGGCGGTCAGCACCACGGTGTGCCGCGCAATCAGCGGGCCGATGACCGGCGCAATGCCGGGCAAGGCCGGTGCCTTGACCGCCAGGATGACCAGGTCGTGTGCGCCGAGCTGGTAGGCGCGGTCGGAAGCATCCACCGGCACTTGCAGCGTTTCACCGCCCTGGTGCAGGCGGAGCCCGTGAGCGCGCAGGGTGTTCAGCGTTTCGCCGCGGGCCAGGGCGCTCACCTGGCAACCGGTGCGCGCGAGGTGAACACCGAGCCAGCCACCGATGGCGCCCGCGCCGACGATGGCCACGCTCTGGATGTTGGGCAGGGTCATGGCGCGAGCTTAACGCCGCTTGGTGGGTCCGCGTGTCGGTCTCATGACCGGTAGCTGCTGTCGATCCGGTCCACCTGCCGGACCAGGGCGTCGAACACATCGCGGCCAGCGCCATGGCTGGGGCTGAACTGCAGCGCGTCGCGCGTGCATCGGGCAGCGACGGCCTCGGGCACAGGCAGCGCCGCCTGCGGGCCGCCCATGCTGAAGGTGGCCAGCTGGATCTCGCAGGCCCGTTGCAGTGTCCAGAGGATGGCGAACGTCTGAGGCAGCGTGCCACCCCAGGCCAGCAACCCGTGGTTGCGCAGGATCACCGCGGGCTTGTCGCCGATGCTCTTGAGCAGCCTCGGGCCCTCATCGGCGTGGATGGTGATGCCCTCGAAGTCGTGGTAGGCCACCATGCCGTGCAGCTGCGCGGTGTAGAAGTTGGTCTGCTGCAGGCCGTCCTTGAGGCAGGCCACCGACACACCGGCCGTGGTGTGGGTGTGCATCACGCAGTGCGCGCCTTCGATGCCGGCGTGGATGGCCGCGTGCACGGTGAAGCCTGCCGGGTTGACGCGGTGGGCCGAGGCGTCGAGCACCGATCCATTGAGGTCGATCTTCACCAGATTGCTGGCGGTGACCTCGCAGTAATGCAGACCGAACGGGTTGATCAAGAACTGGGGCCCCCACGCTCCACCGCTGCGCGGGTCGCTGCCCCCCGAGGGGGCTTCCCCGCCTTGGGGCGGCCCGGCGGCGGGGCTTTCGGCTCCCTTCTGGCGAAAGTTCCGCACGCTGTCGGGCAAGCGAAGCGTGATGTGGTTGTAGATCATCTCGGTCCAGCCGAGCATGGCGAAGACGCGGTAGCAGGCGGCCAGCTCCAGGCGGGCGGCCCATTCATCGGGGTGCATGCCCGGCGGCAGCACGGTGGTGGTCTGCAAGGCGGCGTTCATGGCGTGTCTCCTTTCGAAATCAGTACCCGGGGGGCGCGTCGGGGGAGGCCTGCTTGAAGCGGCCCAGCAACTGCGCCGCCCCCTGCGCGAGCAGCATGGTGTCGGCCCCCACCGCCACGAACAAGGCCCCGGCGTCGAGCCACTGGCGTGCACCGGCTTCCGTGGTGGCCAGAATGCCGGGCGCTTTCCCTGCAGCGCGAATCCGCCGGATGCCATCGGCGATGGCCGCCTGCACGTCGGGGTGGGCGGCGTTGCCGCGGTGGCCCATGCTGGCGCTCAGGTCGGCCGGTCCGATGAACACGCCATCGACGCCCGGCGTGGCGGCGATCGCGTCGAGGTGGGCCATGGCGGTGACCGTCTCTGCCTGGACCAGCACGCAGATCTGCTCGTCGGCCTCGTGAACGTATCGCCCATGGGCTTGCCACCGAGACGCGCGGGCGAGCGCACTGCCCATGCCGCGAACCCCCACCGGGGCATAGCGGGTGGCGGCCACCACCTGCGCGGCCTGTTCGGCGGTGTCGATCATGGGCACCAGCAGCGTCTGCGCACCAATGTCCAGCACCTGCTTGATCAGCGTGGTGCCGACCTCGCCCACGCCCACCGGCAGCCGCACCACCGGGTGTGAACGCGCGTCACCGAAGGCCTGCTGGGCACTGGCCACGGCCTGCAACTGTGCGAGGGTGCTGCGCACGTCGTTGGGGGCGTGTTCGCCGTCGATGAGCAACCAGTCGTAGCCGGTGCTGGCAATCAGCTCGGTGCTGTACGGGCTGGCCAGCGCGGCCCACAGGCCGATCTGCGGACGGCCTTCGGCCAGGGCCTGCTTGAAGGTGTTGAGGGGGGTCTGCATGGCGGGACTCAAACAAAGCGGAAGCGAAGCACGCCCAGGGACCCGTAGTCGGCCTCGAACCGGTCACCGGCCTTGGCGGGAACGGGGCGGGTGAACGAGCCGGCCAGCACGATCTGCCCCGGTTGCAGCGTTTCGCCCCAGGGCTGCAACTTCTCCGCGAGCCATGCAATGCCGATCGCGGGGTGGCCTTGAACGCCAGCGGCCAAGCCTGTTTCTTCGACCGCACCGTTCAGGCGCAGCACCGCGCCGCACCATGGAAGGTCGGTGGTGAGCGGGTCGGCACGGTAGCGTGTGTCGCCCTCGCCCACCACGATGGCGGCGTTGGCCGCGTTGTCGCTGATGGTGTCGAACACCTTGCGCGGGGCCCGGGTGTGGCGGTCGAACTGTTCGATGCGCGCGTCGATGATCTCGATGGCCGGCGTGACGTGGTCGGTGGCGGCCAGCACCTCGGCCACCGACACCGGTCCGCTGAGCGGGTGCTTGAGCACGAAGGCCAGTTCAACCTCGACGCGGGGCGAGAGGAACCGGCTGGCCGGGATCTGAAGTTCCTCGCCCGCGCGCGCCACCAGCTTCATGGAGCCCAGCAGCGTGCCGAAGTCGGGCTCGTCGATCTGGCTGGACAGCTGCATGGCGCGGCTGGTGAGGCCGATCTTGTGGCCGATCACTGGATCGCCGCGCTGGCGCTGCAGCGCCACCCAGGCGCGGCCCACGCGGTAGCCGTCGTCGATGGTCATGCCGGGGAAGCGCTGCGAGAAATGCGTGAGCGGCTCCCGAGTCTGCGCGGCGCGATCGAGCTCGAGGGCGAGCTGCTGGATGGTGGGGTCGTCGAGCATGGTGGTGAGGGCTTCGACAGGCTCAGCCCGAACGGAGGGGGTGGTTCAACCGGAACGGGGGGCGATGGTTCAGCCTGAAGGGGGTGGAGGTTCAGCCTTGAGGGGGTGAAGGTTCCGCCGAACGGGTTGGATGCTCGGTCTGCGGGGAGATGGCTCAGGCGGGTCGCTGGAACAAGGGGTGGATGGAGCTGTTCTTGGCGTCGAAGACCTCGTGGCCTTCGTCCACCTGCGTGGTGATGCCGATGGCGCGCGTGGCGAGGTGGGTGGCGAAATGCGCCCTGCAGACCACTTCCATGGTGTCGCCCACGCGCTGGTGCACCACGGCACTGCGGCCTTTGGCCATGCGCAGGTTCAGGTAGACGAACGCGTAGTCGCCCCCGCGCCCGGCGGCCTCGCCGGCGGCACCGCCGTCGGCAATGGCCCAGTGCGCGGCGGGAAACGCCAGCACACGCGTGCCGCCGGTGGGAAAGACCTGTCGGTCGTTTTCATCTCGCACGCTGAGAAGGGCGTCGCACAACCGGCGGCACAGAACCCCCATGTCGGTGCCGCCGTCGGTGGGGGCGCGGTCGAGGTTGCCGCTGTAGAGGATGACCAGGTGGGGCATGGTGGTGTTGGTGCAATGATCAGAGACGGGCGACGGCCTGGAAGCCCTGTGCCGACGAAGCCTGGGCGGGGGGAATCGCCGCGCCGGTGGCGGGCGTGACCGGGAACACCGCGTTGATCTGGCCCGTTCCCGAGGCACCGAAGTACGGCGTGACGACCTCGGCCTGACCGCGGTACTCGCTCCAGCCCAGGGCGCCCAGCATCATGGCGGTGTCGTGCATGAAGCCTTCGCCATGCCCCTTCACCGCGTACTCGGGCAGCATGTCGCAGAAGGCCGGCCATTCGCCGGCCTGCCACATCCGCACGACCTCGCGATCCATCGTTTCCAGGAAAGGGCTCCAGAGCTTGAACGCGTACTGGGGCGCGAGGCCGTTCTGCGCAAATCGGTGGCTGAGCGATCCGCTGGCCAGGATGGCCACCGTGCCGTCGTAATCGTCTTCGATCGCCCGGCGGAACGCCCAGCCCAGGCGGGCGCTGTCGTTGAGGTAATGCGCCATGCACAGGGCCGACACCGACACCGCCTTGAAGTGCTGGTCGGGGTTCATGTAGCGCATGGGCACCAGGGTGCCGTATTCGGGTGCGAGCGTGGTGGCGTCGTGCGCCAGCGTGTCCACACCCAGGCGGTTGGCCACCCGCGCCAGCAGCTGGCCCAGCGCTGGGTTGCCGGGGATGGCATAGGGCATGTTGCTGATGAAGTGCGGCAGCTCGTTGCTGGTGTAGTTGCCCGCCCACTGCTTCGCGCAGTTGATGTGGTAGCTGGCGTTGACCAGCCAGTGGGTGTCGAAGATGACGAAGGTGTCGACACCGAGGTCGCGGCAGCGTTGGCCGATCTGTTTCAAGCCATCGATGGCGTCTTGCCGCGTGCCTTTGCGCGGGCCGTCGAACTCGCTGAGCACGATCGAGGGAACGTGGGTGATCTTGGCGACGAGAGCGAGCTTGCCCATCAGGGTCTCCTGTGGTGGCTGCCCCGAGTGGGGTCGGCGGTCTCGCGTGCCTGATCGAGAGCCACCGTGGAACCGGCTTCGCCGGGCCACGGGTGGCGCCCCCTGGAGGGGGTGACACCGAAGGTGGCGCGGGGGTGTTTCATGAGCTTCCCCAATGCGGAATGTGGTGCGACCCCAGCGACACCGCGACGTTCTTGGGTTCCAGGAACACCTCGTAACTCCAGGTACCGCCCTCGCGCCCGGTGCCCGACGCCTTGGTGCCGCCGAAAGGCTGACGCAGGTCGCGCACGTTCTGCGAGTTCACAAAACACATGCCGGCCTCGATGGCCGCGGCCACCCGGTGCGCGCGGCCGATGTTCTCGGTCCACACATAGCTTGAGAGGCCGTAGGCAATGTCGTTGGCCAGTTCGATGGCGTGCGCCTCGTCCCTGAAGGGAATCAGGCAGGCCACCGGGCCGAAGATCTCCTCCTGCGCGATCTTCATGCGGTTGTCGACATCGGCAAACACCGTGGGCCACACGTAGTTGCCGTCGCGCACGCGGGCCGGCAGCTCGGGCGCGTAGGACGGCCGGTCGAGCCCGCCACACAACAGCGTGGCGCCCTCCTTCGGGCCCAGCTCGATGTAGCCCTTCACCTTGGCCAGGTGCGCCCGGCTGATCATGGGGCCGACGATGGTCTTCTCGTCGAGCGGTTCGCCCACCACGATCCGCCTGGCGCGCTCGGCAAAGCGCTGCGCGAAATCGGCGTAGATGGACTGCTGCACCAGGATGCGGCTGCCGGCGGTGCAGCGCTCGCCGTTGTTGCTGAAGATCATGAAGACCGCCGCGTCGAGGGCGCGGTCGAGGTCGGCGTCGGCAAACACCACGAACGGGCTTTTGCCGCCGAGCTCCATGCTGAACTTCTTGAGCCCGGCGCTGCGCACGATGCGGTTCCCGGTGGCGGTGGAACCGGTGAAGCTGATGGCGCGCACGTCGGGGTGGGCGCACAGCGGCTCGCCCGCATCGCGCCCCAGGCCGTGCACGATGTTGAGCACGCCCGCCGGCACGCCGGCCTCCAGCGCGAGTTCGCCCAGGCGCGAGGCCGTCAGCGGCGACAACTCGCTCATCTTGAGCACCGCCGTGTTGCCGAACGCGAGGCAGGGCGCCACCTTCCAGCTGGCCGTCATGAAGGGCACGTTCCATGGGCTGATGAGGGCGCAGACGCCCACCGGGTGGAACAGCGTGTAGTTGAGGTGGGTGGGCGTGGGGTAGGTGTGACCGTCCACCCGCACGCACATTTCCGCGAAGTAATGGAAGTTGTCGGCCGCTCGGGGCACCAGTTGTTTGCCGGTCTGCGCAATGACCTGGCCGGTGTCGTCGGTCTCGGTGCGCGCCAGGTCGGGCACGTGCCGCGCGATGAGTTCGCCCAGCTTGCGCATGATGGCCGCGCGCTCGGTGGCGGGGCGGCCGGCCCAGGCAGGAAAGGCGGCCTTGGCGGCCGACACGGCGGCATTCACCTCGGCTTCGCCACCGGCTGCCACCTCGGCCAGCACCTCCTGGGTGGCTGGGTTGAGGGTTTCGAAGCGGGTGGCGCTGTCGACGGCCTGGCCGTTGATGAGGTGTCTGATCAGGGTCATGGCTGGGCAGCGGGTTGGGGATCTTCGGCGGGGGCGGGGGCGGCAACCAGGGTGCTCTGAAGGTCGCCGATGCCCTCGATGGAGGTGACGACCACGTCGCCCGGCTGGCAGTCGACCACGCCATCGGGGGTGCCGGTGAGGATCACGTCACCGGGCTGCAAGGTCATGAACGCGGTGAAATGTTCGATCAGCGCAGGGATGTCGAACACCATGTCGCGGGTGTTCCCGCGCTGGGTGACCTGGCCATTCACGGTGGTTTGCAGCGCGAGGTTCATCGGGTCGGGCACGTCGGCGGCGTCGACCAGCCAGGGGCCTATCGGGGTGCACGTGTCGCGGTTCTTCACGCGCAGGTTCGGGCGGTACCAGTTCTCGAGGTAGTCGCGGATGGCGTAGTCGTTGGCGACGGTGTAGCCAGCGATGAAGTCGAGTGCATCGCCGCGCGAGACACGCCGGGCGGTGCGGCCGATCACCACCGCCAGCTCGCACTCGTAATGCATGAAGGTGACGCCCGCCGGGCGCACGGTGAACGCCCGGTGGCCGATCAGGCTGGCCTGTCCCTTCACGAAGGCCAGCGGCTCGGTGGGTGGCTTGAACGCCAGTTCGCGGGCGTGGTCGGCGTAGTTCAGGCCCAGCGCCAGCACGGTGCGGGCCCGTGGCACGGGGGCCAGTGGCGGCAGCCAGACCACCTCGTCCATCGAGACACGGTGCCCCCTGAAGGCAGGCGTCAGCAGTTCGACGCCGCCCTCCGCTTCGATGGCGTCGTGCACGGCGCCGGCCCAGGCAACGCGGGCGCGCTTCATGCCGGCACCTCCTCGGCGTCGAAGCGCTGCAGCACCGGCCGCAGGCCCGGCGCCACGATTTCGACCACATCGCCCGCCACCACGCGTGGTCGGCTGCCATCGGCGAGCACCTCGCTGCCGGTGAGCAGCACGTCGCCCGGTTGCAGCGACATGAACCCGGCCACGTCGCGCCACAGCCTGGGCAGGTCGCGCACGAGGTCGCGCAGGTGGGTGGTCTGCCGGTGCACGCCATGAATGCGCAGTTCGATCGCCAGATCGGAGATCGCTTGAAGGCCGTCGGGCCAGTCCAGGGGCGTGGGCTCGAGGGGCAGGCCCAGAAAACCATCGCGACAGCGGTGCCGCACCGCAGGGCGGTGGTAGCTGTCGTGCGCCACGCACACGTCGTTGACCAGCAGCGCGTGCGAGGGTTGGCCGTCTGCGCCGACCAGCAGCCCCAGGCTGGCCGAGACCTCCACGGCTTCGCCGGCGGGCAAGGCCACGGCGCCGCCGTGCGGGGTGAAGGTGTTGGCGGTCTTGACGTAAAGCACCGGTGCCACGGGCGGCGCCAGGTAGGGCTTGTCGTTCATGCGCGCGGCCCAATGCGCCCATTCGCCCCGGAAGTTGAGCAGCGTGCCGTACACCGTGCCCGTGGGCATCCAGCCGTGGGGGTTCATTCCGCCAACTCCTCGGGCAGCGGTTCGTCCACGCCACCTTCCAGTGCAATCACCTGATCGAGCAGGTCGTAGAGCTGCGCCAGGCGGTCCTTGCCCAGGCGGTCTTCAAGCCAGCGGTAATGGGCCTCGATGGTGGCCGACAGCTTGCGCACCAGCCGCAGGCCGGCGGGCGTGGCGCGCACCACGGTGCGCCGCGCGTCCTGGCTGCAGCGCTCGCGGCTGACGAGCCCGTCGCGCTCCATGCGCGCCAGCACGCCGGTGAGGCTGGGACCGAGCAGGAACGCCTCGCGGGCGATGCGGCCGGTTTCGATGCCGCCAGGCTCGCGGGCGTGTTCGCCCAGCACCCGCAGCACCCGCCACTGCTGGTCGCTCAGGCCGTGCTCGCGCAGGCTGGGCCGGGTGTGCTGCATCACGGCTTCGCGCGCCTGCAGCAGCAGGCGCGGCAGGTTGCGGTGGGCGAAAGGCGTGGCTTGCATTCGGCTAATTGTTTAACAAGTTAAATAAAAGCGCAATGGCACCGCGGTGGCCCGGCATGGGTGGTTTCCCTGACCGCGCGTCGGCTCCACAATCGCGCCATGAACGCACTTTCCGATCGGCTGGGCACACCCTGGCCCCTGATTCAGGCCCCCATGGCCGGCGTGCAGGGCGCCGCGCTGGCGCTGGCCGTGGGCGAAGCGGGTGGGCTCGGTTCGCTGCCCTGTGCCATGCTGGCGCCCGATGCCATGCAGCGCGAACTGCGGCTGCTGGCCGACGCCGGTCGGCCCTTCAACGTCAATTTCTTCTGCCACACCCAACCCGAGCCGGACGCAGCGCGGGAAAACGCCTGGCGGACCGCGCTGGCGCCGTACTTCGCCGAGATCGGCGTGGACCCGGCCAGCGTGCCCGCGGGCCCCGGCCGACTGCCGTTCAGCGAGGCCGCAGCCGATGCGCTGGAGCCCTTCAAGCCCCGGGTGGTGAGCTTTCATTTCGGGCTGCCGGCGCCGGCACTTCTGGCGCGCGTGAAGGGCTGGGGATCCATGGTGCTGAGCTCGGCCACCACGGTGGACGAAGCTGTCTGGCTCGAGGCGAATGGGGCCGACGCGGTGATTGCACAGGGGCTGGAGGCGGGCGGGCACCGTGGACACTTCCTGAGCCACGACCTGAGCCTGCAATCCGGCACCTTCGCGCTGCTGCCACAGATCAAGGCCGCCGTGCGGGTGCCGGTGATCGCGGCCGGCGGGATTGCCGACGCCGCCGGCGTGCGCGCGGCCATGGCGCTGGGCGCCGACGGCGTGCAGGTGGGCACGGCCTACCTGTGCAGTGCCGAGGCCACGACCAGCGCCGTGCACCGCGCCGCGCTGCAGAGCGAGGCTGCGCGCCACACCCAGCTGACCACCCTGTTCAGCGGGCGCCCGGCGCGTGGCATTGCCAACCGGGTGATGCGCGAGCTGGGACCGATGAACCCGGCCGCCCCCGCGTTCCCGCTGGCCACCGCCGCCATCGCGCCCTTGCGCGCGCACTGGGAGGCCCGGGGCCGTGGCGACTTCTCGCCGCTGTGGTCGGGTCAGAACGCACAAGGTTGCCGCACCGCGCCGGCGGCCGACATCACGCGCGCGCTGCTGGCCGGGTTCTCACCCGGAACCTGACGCCCGGTTTCAGCGGTGGCGCAGGCCGTTGAGCCACCGCTTCAGCCGCACGCCGTTGGTGGTCTGTGCCAGCGCATGCTGCGCCTCGGCCAGGGCGTCTTCCAGCCGCTGCACCTCGTCGATGCGCGCCTGGCGCAAGGTGTTGGCGTTGGCGCTCATGCCGTCGGGCAGGTCGAACAGGCGGGCCAGTGCCTGCTGGCGCGCGGCGCGTTCGCGCTCCAGCGCGGCCACCTGCTGCTTGACCAGGTGCGTGAGGGCGGCGAGGCTGTCTTCGGGCAGGGGGGCGTTGTCGTCCAGCGCGGCGCGCTGGCGCACTTCCAGCAAGGCCAGCCAGTCGCGCTTTTCGTAGGCGGCGTTGGCCTCGCTCATGAAGGCGGTCTTTCGCTGGCGCAGCACGGCGTCGGGTTCGCGGTCGGGGTGCAGGGCGCTGGCGAGCTGGCGGTACAGGCGGCGCAACAGCGCGTCGGCACCGTCCTGCACCGCGGGCGGGGTCTTGTCGGCGCGGGCCTTGCGGGCGGCGCGCCGTTGCTGCCGGGCATCGGATTCCTCGCCGCCAGCGGCGCGAAGCCGCTGAAACCCGGCGTGCAACACCGCTTCGGGCGAGGCGCCGTCCAGGCCGTCAAGGTCATCCAGTGGCGCGCCCAGCGCGGCCTCGATCTGTGCCCGCAGGTCGTCGGCCCGCTGCCGCCGCTTCTGCGCCAGCGTTTCCGGGCTGTGGGTATCGTGCAGCGCGGCCATGTCGGCGTGCCCGTCTTCGGCCAGCGACTGCGCCAGTTCGCACAGGTGCTGCCGCGCGGTGGTGCGCTGGGCGGCGCTCAGCCCGGCGGTGCCAGCGGTCTCGCTCAACGCCGCGTCGAGCGCCCGCACCAGCTGCTTCTGCGCCTGCACGTGCCGCGCCTGCAGCGGTGCCACCAGCGCCAGATGCTCGGCGCGGTGCGATTGCTCCAGCGCGTCGAGCGCGGCCAGTTGCTCGCGCAGCCGGGCCACACGCGCCATCTGAAGCTGGTGAGCGCGCTCGGCGGGCGATGCAGGCGGCGGGGGCGGCGCGGCCGACGGCTGAAGCGAAAGTGGGCGGTTGGCGGGCGGGGTCACGGCGGGAACAGGGGCTGGCGGTGGCAAAGCGGTGCAGCGTATCGCGTAACCTTGCCGGTTTTGCGGAATCACCCACGCGACCGGTCCCGACCGCCCCGCGCCCCGACCCCTTCATGGCCAAAGAAAAGACGATCTTCACCTGCAACGAGTGCGGCGGCACCAGCCCGCGCTGGCTGGGCAAGTGCCCGGCCTGCGGCGCCTGGAACACGCTGGTGGAGTCGGTGGCCGAAGCGGCGACGCCCGCCCGCAACCGGTTTGCGGCATTGGCCAAGACGGCCGAGGTGAAGCCGCTGGCCGACATCGAGGCGAGCGACGTGGACCGCACGCCCACCGGTCACGAGGAGCTCGACCGCGTGCTGGGCGGCGGCATCGTCGAAGGCGGCGTGGTGCTGATCGGTGGCGACCCCGGCATCGGCAAATCGACCCTGCTGCTGCAGGCGCTGGACAGCCTGCAGCGCGCCGGCCTGAACACCCTGTACGTGACCGGCGAGGAAAGCGGCGCCCAGGTGGCGCTGCGCGCGCGCCGGCTGGGGCTCGACGGCTCGCGGGTGAACGTGATGGCGGAGATCCAGCTCGAGAAAATGCTGGCGACCCTTGCCGAGACCCGGCCGGCCATCGCCGTCATCGATTCGATCCAGACTGTGTACTCCGAACAGCTCACCAGCGCACCCGGTTCGGTGGCGCAGGTGCGCGAATGCGCGGCCCACCTCACCCGCGCGGCCAAGGCCTCGGGCACCGCGATCGTGCTGGTGGGGCACGTGACCAAGGAAGGCGCCCTGGCCGGCCCGCGTGTGCTCGAGCACATGGTGGACACGGTGCTGTATTTCGAGGGCGACACGCACAGCAACTTCCGCCTGATCAGGGCGATCAAGAACCGCTTTGGCGCGGTGAACGAGATCGGCGTGTTCGCCATGACCGAAAAGGGCCTGAAGGGCGTGAGCAACCCCAGCGCCATTTTCCTGAGCCAGCACGCAGAACCGGTGCCCGGCAGCTGCGTGATGGTGACGCTGGAGGGCACGCGCCCGCTGCTGGTGGAGCTGCAGGCCCTGGTGGACAGCGGCGGGCCCAGCCCGCGAAGGCTGAGCGTGGGCCTGGAGCGTGACCGCCTGGCGATGCTGCTGGCGGTGCTGCACCGGCACGCCGGCGTGGCCTGCATGGACCAGGACGTGTTCGTCAACGCGGTAGGCGGCGTGCGCATCAGCGAGCCCGCGGCCGACCTGGCGGTCATGCTGGCCATCACCAGCAGCCTGCGCGGCAAACCCCTGCCCAAGGGGTTCATCGCCTTTGGCGAGGTGGGCCTGGCCGGCGAGGTGCGTCCCGCCCCACGCGGCCAGGAGCGCCTGAAGGAGGCGGCCAAGCTGGGGTTTTCGGTGGCGGTGGTGCCCAAGGCCAACCTGCCCAAAAAGAACGACAAGGCCTTCGAGGGCCTGACCGTGCACGGGGTCGAGCGCATCGAGCAGGCGCTGGAACTGGCCCGCAGCCTGAACTGAAAGGAATCCTGCGATGACCTGGCAACGCATGGCCGCCGCGCTGATCGCCGCCGCGCTGCTGTTCTGGGGCCACCGGCAATTCGGTTGGCCGGGCGTGGCCGCCGTCACCGGCGGGTTGTTGCTGTGGCTGCTGCTGCACTTCACCCGGGTGATGTCGGTCATGCAGCGCGCTGCGCAGCGCCCGATCGGGCACGTGGACAGCGCGGTCATGCTGAACGCCCGCCTGCACGCCGGCCAACCCCTGCTGACCGTCATCGGGCTGGCCCGCGCCCTGGGCGAACGGCAGTCGCCCGAGGGGCAGGAGCCGGATACCTACCGGTGGACCGACCCGGGCGGCTCCTGGGTGCAGGCCGACTTTGCACGCGGCAAGCTGCTGGGCTGGCGGATGGAGCGCCCGACCGGCGGCGAAACGCCCGGCGCCGCCCCGTAAAATCGAGCGTTGACCTGAATACCCCCCAATCCTCAAGGATGCCCATGAGCCCGACCCCCCCTTCGATGTCCGACCGCGACGGCAAGATCTGGATGGACGGCCAGCTGGTGGACTGGCGCGACGCCAAGATCCACGTGCTGACCCACACGCTGCACTACGGCTGCGGGGCGTTCGAGGGGGTTCGTGCGTACAACACCGTCAACGGCACCGCGATCTTCCGCCTGCAGGAGCACACCGAGCGGCTGTTCAACAGCGCCAAGATCCTGCGCATGAAGATTCCGTTCACCCACGAGCAGGTGAACGAAGCGCAGAAAGAGGTGGTGCGCGCCAACAAACTCGAGAGCTGCTACCTCCGCCCCCTCACCTGGATCGGCGACAAGAAACTGGGCGTCTCGCCCAAGGGCAACACCATCCACCTGATGGTGGCGGCCTGGGCTTGGGGCGCCTACCTGGGCGACGAAGGCCTCAAGCGCGGCATCCGCGTGAAAACCAGCAGCTACACCCGCCACCACGTCAACATCACCATGACGCAGGCCAAGGCGGTGAGCAACTACACCAACAGCATCCTGGCCAACATGGAAGCCACCGACGAAGGCTACGACGAGGCCCTCTTGCTCGACACCGCCGGTTTCGTGAGCGAAGGCGCGGGCGAGAACCTGTTCGTCATCAAGGGCGGCGTGATCTACACGCCCGACCTGTCGGCCGGTGCGCTCAACGGCATCACCCGCAACACGGTGTTCCACATCGCCAAGGACCTGGGGCTCGAGATCGTGCAGAAGCGCATCACGCGCGACGAGGTGTACATCGCCGACGAAGCGTTCTTCACCGGCACCGCCGCCGAAGTGACGCCCATCCGCGAACTCGACCGCATCGAGATCGGCGCCGGCAGCCGCGGCCCGATCACCGAGAAGATCCAGACCGCGTTCTTCGACATCGTGAACGGCCGCAATCCGAAGTACGCACACTGGTTGACCAAGGTATGACCCCCCCGCGTCGCCTTCGGCGCCACCCCCCGGGGGGCGACACTGGCGGCCCGGCAAAGCCGGTTCCGCTGTGTCACTGGATGGGTGTTCGGCTGGCGAACGTTTAAAGAGTCTTCAAATGAAAACCTCGTTGATCGAACTCAAGGCCAAGGACCTCAACGCGCATGGGGGGGTGTTCTGCCCCAGCCCCCTGGCCGACATGAAGCTGTGGAACAGCCACCCCAAGGTGTACCTGGACGTGGCACGGACCGGCGAAGCACGCTGCCCTTACTGCGGCACGGTCTACAAGCTGGCCGCCGGCGAAACCGTGGCCCACGGCCACTGACACCATGCAACGGTGGGCGGCCATGAACCGGCACCACACTGGGAGGAAGATCGAATGATTCTGGTCACCGGCGGCGCTGGCTTCATCGGCAGCAACTTCGTGCTGGACTGGTTCGCGCAAAGCGACGAACCGGTGCTCAACCTCGACAAGCTCACCTACGCAGGCAACCGGCGCAACCTCGCCAGCCTCGAGGGGGACTCGCGGCACGTGTTCGTGCAAGGCGACATCGGCGACACCGGGCTCGTGGCCCGCCTGCTGGCCGAACACCGTCCGCGCGCGGTGGTCAACTTTGCCGCCGAAAGCCATGTGGACCGATCCATCCTCGGCGCCAAGGACTTCATCCAGACCAACATCGTCGGCACGTTCCACCTGCTCGAGGCCGTGCGTGGGCACTGGCTCGACCTGCCCGAGGCGGAGCGCAAGGCCTTCCGTTTTCTGCACGTGAGCACCGACGAGGTGTACGGCAGCCTGGCCCCCGACGAGCCCGCCTTCACCGAGCGCCACCCGCACGAACCCAACAGCCCCTACAGCGCCAGCAAGGCCGCCAGCGACCACCTGGTGCGCGCCTGGCACCACACGCACGGGCTGCCGGTGGTCACCACCAACTGCAGCAACAACTACGGGCCTTACCACTTCCCCGAAAAGCTCATCCCCCTGATGATCGTCAACGCGCTGGCCGGCAAGCCGCTGCCGGTGTATGGCGACGGCATGCAGGTGCGCGACTGGCTCTACGTGGGCGACCACTGCAGCGCCATCCGCCGGGCCCTGGAAGCAGGCCGCGTGGGCGAGACCTACAACGTGGGCGGCTGGAACGAGAAACCCAACATCGAGATCGTGAAGACCATCTGCGCGTTGCTCGATGAACTGCGCCCGCGCAGCGACGGCCAGAGCTACGCCACGCAGATCACCCACGTGAAGGACCGCCCCGGTCACGACCGGCGCTACGCCATCGACGCCCGCAAGATCGAGCGCGAGCTGGGCTGGCGGCCGGCAGAGACCTTCGACACCGGCATCCGCAAGACCGTGCGCTGGTACCTGGAGCACGCCGACTGGGTGGCCGAGGTGCAGAGCGGGAGCTACCGCGACTGGATGCAGGCGCAATACCAGGGGGCTGCGTGAAGTTGCTGCTGCTCGGCGCCAACGGCCAGGTGGGCTGGGAGCTGCAGCGTGCGCTGGCACCGCTGGGTGAGGTGGTGGCGCTCGACCACGACAGCACTGGCGCACACCGCGCCGATTTTCGCGAACCCGAGGCGCTGGCCGCGCTGGTGCGGCTGGCGGCGCCCGACGTGGTCGTGAACGCCGCCGCGCACACCGCCGTGGACAAGGCCGAGAGCGAACCCGATCTGGCGCGCACCATCAACGCCACCGCGCCCGGCGTGCTGGCCCGGGCCGCCGCGGCGTGCGGGGCATTGCTGGTGCACTATTCCACCGACTACGTGTTCGATGGCAGCGGCGACCAACCGCGCACCGAGGACGACGCGACCGGCCCGCTGAGCGTGTACGGCCAGACCAAACTCGAAGGTGAACAGGCCGTGCGCGAGGGCACGCCGCGCCACCTGATCTTTCGCACCAGCTGGGTGTATGGCGCCCGCGGCCAGAATTTCCCCAAGACCATGGTGCGGCTGGCGCAAGAGCGCGACGCGCTGCGCGTCATCGACGACCAGGTGGGCGCGCCCACCGGCGCCGACCTGCTGGCCGACGTGACGGCCCACGCGGTGCGCGCCACCCTGGCCAACCCCGCGCTCGCCGGCACTTACCACGCGGTGGCGGCCGGCGCCACCACCTGGCATGGCGTGGCCCGCCTCGCGATCGACACCGCGCGCCAGCTGCGCCCCGACCTGCCCTGGAAAGTGCAGCGCATCGACCCGATTCCCACGACCGAATACCCCACGCCGGCCCGCCGACCGCTCAATTCGCGCCTGGACACGACCCGCCTGCGCGAGGTGTTCGGGTTGAACCTGCCGACCTGGGAAACCGGTGTGCGGCGCATGCTCACGGAGCACCTCACGCCATCATGATGAACACCACCCCACGCAAAGGCATCATCCTGGCGGGCGGCTCCGGCACCCGGCTGCACCCGGCCACGCTGGCGGTCAGCAAGCAGCTGCTGCCGGTGTACGACAAGCCCATGGTGTACTACCCGCTCAGCACCCTCATGCTGGCGGGCATCCGCGACGTGCTGGTGATCAGCACCCCGCAAGACACCCCGCGCTTCGCGCAACTGCTGGGCGATGGCAGCGCATGGGGCATGAACCTGCAATACGCCGTGCAACCCAGCCCCGACGGCCTGGCCCAGGCGTTCATCATCGGCGCCGACTTTGTGGGCAACGGCCCCAGCGCCCTGGTGCTCGGCGACAACATCTACTACGGCCACGACTTTGCCACCCTGCTCCACCGCGCCGACGCGCAGGCGCAGGGCGCCACCGTGTTCGCCTACCACGTGACCGACCCCGAGCGCTACGGCGTGGTGGCGTTCGATGCCCACGGCAAGGCCCAAAGCATCGAAGAGAAACCCGCCAGGCCCAAGAGCAACTACGCCGTCACCGGCCTGTATTTCTACGATTCGCAGGTGGTGGACATTGCCCGCGCCGTGAAACCCAGCGCCCGCGGCGAACTGGAAATCACCGCTGTCAACCAGGCCTACCTCGACCGCGGCCAGCTCGACGTGCAGATCATGCAACGCGGCTACGCCTGGCTCGACACCGGCACCCACGACAGCCTGCTGGATGCCGGCCAGTTCATCGCCACGCTGGAACACCGCCAGGGCCTGAAGATCGCCTGCCCTGAAGAAATCGCCTGGCGCAACGGCTGGATCGACCGCGAACAGGTCCTGCGCCTGGCCGAACCGCTCAAGAAGAACGGTTACGGTCAGTACCTGCTGCGGCTGCTCGATGACCAGGTGCTTGGGGGAACGAGGAAGTGAGCTCGCCCAACCTCAAGGTCACCCCGACCGCCATCCCCGGCGTGCTCATCCTCGAGCCGCGCGTGTTCGGCGACGAACGCGGCTTCTTCATGGAGAGCTTCAACCAGAAGGCATTCAACGAAGCCACCAGCCTCGACGTCCATTTCGTGCAGGACAACCACAGCCGCAGCGCCAAAGGCGTGCTGCGTGGCCTGCACTACCAACTCCCGCCCCACGCACAGGGCAAGCTGGTGCGCGTGGTCCGTGGCAGCGTGTTCGACGTGGCCGTGGACATCCGCCGCGATTCACCCACCTTCGGGCAATGGGTGGGGGTGGAGCTGAGCGAGGAGAATCACAAGCAACTGTGGATTCCGGCCGGGCTGGCGCACGGGTTTCTGGTGACCAGCGAGAGCGCGGATTTTTTGTACAAGGCGACCGATTACTATGCGCCGGCGGCGGAGCGGGGCATTCGGTGGGACGACCCCGGCCTGGCCATCGACTGGCCGGCGGTGAATTGCCCTCTCACGGTTGGCGACAAGGACCGGAACGCCCCGCACCTCACGACCCTACAGCAGCCTGCTTCATCATGAATCTCGAGAACACCACGATCGCCGTCATCGGCCTGGGCTATGTCGGCCTGCCCCTGGCGGTGGAGTTCGGCAAGACCCGCCCCGTGATCGGCTACGACATCAACCAGACGCGCATCGACGAACTGCGCGCAGGGCGTGACCATACGCTCGAATGCAGCCCCGAGCAGCTCGCCCAGGCGAGCCAGCTGCGTTTCAGCGCCGACCCGGCCACGCTGAAAGACGCCGGTGTCTTCATCGTGACCGTCCCCACACCCGTGGACAAGGCCAACCGGCCCGACATGACGCCGTTGGTAAAGGCCAGCGCCACCGTGGGCAA
>CALRVR020000017.1:0-85686 GCA_943371665.1 Synechococcus sp. UW140 | reverse complement strand
ATCTGGTCGTACGCCTTGGCAGAGCCGCCAAACTTGGCCGCCAGCACCGTCGTGATCGCCGCCGTCAGCGTCGTCTTGCCGTGGTCCACGTGACCGATCGTGCCCACGTTCACGTGCGGCTTGGTCCGCTCGAATTTCTCTTTTGCCATGTCGATTCCTTCAAAAAGAACAATGCCCGTGTTCTGGTTTTAGGTCTGCACGCCACTGCTGGTTCATCCCGCACGGGCACGGGATGGCGCGGCGTCGCAGACCGACTTGATTGAAAGGGGCCGACACGCGCGCCGCGCGCCGGCCACCGGGATTTACTTGGCGCGGGCCGCCACGATGGCTTCAGACACGTTGCGCGGGGCTTCCGAGTAGTGCTTGAATTCCATCGTGTAGGTGGCGCGACCCTGCGACATCGAGCGCAGCGTGGTCGAGTAGCCGAACATTTCCGACAGCGGCACTTCGGCCTTGATGGCCTTGCCGCCACCCGGCATGTCGTCCATGCCCTGCACCATGCCACGGCGGCTCGAGAGGTCGCCCATCACGTTGCCGGCGTAGTCTTCAGGCGTCTCGACTTCCACGGCCATCATCGGCTCGAGGATGACCGGGCTGGCCTTCTTGCAGCCTTCCTTGAAGCCGAAGATGGCGGCCATCTTGAAGGCCTGCTCGGACGAGTCCACGTCGTGGTACGAACCGAAGTGCAGGGTGACCTTGACGTCCACCACCGGGAAGCCGGCGAGCACGCCGGCGTTCAGCGCTTCGATCACGCCCTTCTCGACGGCCGGGATGTACTCGCGCGGCACCACGCCGCCCTTGATGGCGTCGACGAACTCGAAGCCCTTGCCGGCCTCGTTGGGTTCGACCTTGAACACCACGTGACCGTACTGGCCCTTGCCGCCCGACTGGCGCACGAACTTGCCTTCGGCGTCCTCGACCGTCTTGCGGATGGTTTCGCGGTAGGCCACCTGGGGCTTGCCCACGTTGGCTTCCACGCCGAATTCGCGCTTCATGCGGTCGACGATGATCTCGAGGTGGAGCTCGCCCATGCCGGAGATGATGGTCTGGCCGGATTCCTCGTCGGTCTTGACGCGGAAGGACGGGTCTTCAGACGCCAGGCGTTGCAGGGCAATGCCCATTTTTTCCTGGTCGGCCTTGGTCTTGGGCTCCACGGCCTGTGCAATCACCGGCTCGGGGAAGACCATGCGCTCGAGCATGATGACGGCTTCGGGATCGCACAGGGTTTCGCCCGTGGTCACGTCCTTCAGGCCCACGCAGGCGGCAATGTCGCCGGCACGGATCTCTTCGACTTCCTGGCGGTTGTTGGCGTGCATCTGCACGATACGGCCGATGCGCTCTTTCTTGCCCTTGACCGGGTTGAACACCGAGTCGCCCTTCTTGAGCACGCCGGAGTACACGCGCACGAACGTGAGCTGGCCCACGTACGGGTCGGTCATGAGCTTGAACGCCAGGGCGGACAGCTTCTCTTCGTCGGCGGCCTTGCGCGAGGTTGGCGCCTCGTTCTCGTCGGTGCCACCCACGGGCGGGATGTCCACCGGCGACGGCAGGAAGTCGATCACGGCGTCGAGCATGCGCTGCACGCCCTTGTTCTTGAAGGCGGTGCCGCACAGCATGGGCTGGATTTCGGTGGCCAGGGTGCGCGCGCGGATGCCCTGCTTGATTTCGGCTTCGCTCAGGTCGCCTTCCTCAAGGTACTTGTTCATCAGCTCTTCGCTGGCTTCGGCCGCGGCCTCGACCATCTTCTCGCGCCACTCCTCGGCCTGCGCCTGGAGGGCAGCCGGGATGTCCTGGTACTCGAACTTCATGCCCTGCGAGGCCTCGTCCCAGATGATCGCTTTCATCTTGATGAGGTCGACCACGCCGGTGAAGTTCTCTTCGGCGCCGATGGGGATCACGATCGCCACCGGGTTGGCCTTCAGGCGCAGCTTCATCTGGTCGTAGACCTTGAAGAAGTTGGCGCCGGTGCGGTCCATCTTGTTGACGAAGGCCAGGCGGGGCACCTTGTACTTGTTGGCCTGGCGCCAGACGGTTTCCGACTGGGGCTGCACGCCGCCCACGGCGCAATACACCATGCAGGCGCCGTCAAGCACGCGCATGGAACGCTCCACCTCGATGGTGAAGTCGACGTGCCCGGGGGTGTCGATGATGTTGAAGCGGTGCTCGGGGTAGGACAGGTCCATGCCCTTCCAGAAGCAGGTCGTGGCCGCCGACGTGATGGTGATGCCGCGCTCCTGCTCCTGCTCCATCCAGTCCATCGTGGCAGCGCCATCGTGCACTTCGCCGATCTTGTGATTGACGCCGGTGTAGAACAGGATGCGCTCGGTCGTCGTGGTCTTGCCAGCGTCGATGTGCGCAGAAATACCGATGTTGCGGTAACGCTCGAGGGGCGTGTTGCGGGCCATGGAAATACTCCGGAAAGGGTTCGAGCCCGCCACCCCGTGGATCGGGGCTTGCGGGCTCTCGGGTCAGGTTGATCGGAAGGGGTGGGTCCGGATCAGAAGCGGAAATGGCTGAATGCCTTGTTGGCTTCGGCCATGCGGTGCACTTCGTCGCGGCGCTTCATGGCGCCGCCACGGCCTTCGGTGGCCTCGATCAGCTCGTTGGCCAGGCGCATGGCCATGGACTTCTCGCTGCGCTTCTTGGCGGCTTCCTTGATCCAGCGCATCGACAGCGCCAGACGGCGGACGGGACGCACTTCCACCGGCACCTGGTAGTTCGCGCCACCCACGCGGCGGCTCTTCACCTCCACCATGGGCTTGACGTTGTTGATGGCCACCGAGAAGATTTCGAGCGGGTCCTTGCCCGACTTCTTCTCGATCTGCTCGAACGCACCATAGATGATGCGCTCGGCCACGGCCTTCTTGCCGCCTTGCATGATCACGTTCATGAACTTGGCGACTTCGACGTTGCCGAACTTGGGATCCGGCAGGATTTCACGTTTAGGGACTTCGCGACGACGGGGCATGATTCACCTCTTGCTTCAGTTGATGACCGGATGTCGTTGATGATCCGGACACCTCGCAGACCCATTGGAGCCTGCACTTACTCGGCCTTTGTTCAAGGCCACTACGCCAGACCGGCTCGTCAAAACCGGCGGCACCGAAATTTCAAAGACCGGTCAGGCCTTCTTGGGACGCTTGGCGCCGTACTTGGAGCGCGACTGCTTGCGGTCTTTCACGCCTTGCAGGTCGAGCGAGCCACGCACGATGTGGTAGCGAACACCGGGGAGGTCCTTCACACGACCACCGCGAACCAGCACGACGCTGTGTTCCTGGAGGTTGTGGCCTTCACCGCCGATGTAGGAAATGACTTCAAAGCCGTTGGTCAGGCGGACCTTGGCGACTTTGCGAAGGGCCGAGTTCGGCTTCTTCGGCGTGGTGGTGTACACGCGGGTGCACACGCCGCGGCGCTGCGGCGAGTTTTCCATGGCCGGGCTCTTGGATTTGGTCTTTTCGACCTCCCGACCCTGGCGCACGAGTTGGTTGATGGTTGGCATTGAAAACGTCCCTAAACGTTTGAAAACAGCAAAGCCTTCGGAAAATTCCGAAAAGCCCACTAGTGTAGCACCGGGCGGGCTGGGTCGCCTAGCCCCCGGACCGGCCGGGGCGAGGCGTCACTGGATCCAGAGGCGGATGGCGTCCCAGGCGCGGCCGAGCAGGCCGGCTTCCTCGACCGTTTCGAGCACGGTCAACGGCACTTCGACCACCGGCTGGCCGGCCGCCGTGGTGACCCGCAGGGTGCCGAGCGCCTGGCCCTTCTGCAGCGGCGCCACGAGGGGGTCGGGGCGGACCACCTCGGATTTCAGGCGACCCCCCTCGCCCGCCGGCACCGACACCACCACCCCCTCGGTTCGACCGAGCTTGACGGTGTCGCTCCGGCCTTTCCAGATGTGGGGCTGGGCGGCCGGCTGGTTGGCCGCCAGCAGGCGAACGGTGTCGAAGGCGGTGTAACCCCAGTTGAGCAGTTTCTGGGTTTCGGCCGCGCGCGCGTTTTCGCTCGTCGCGCCCAGCATGACCGACACCAGCCGGCGCTGGCCGGCCGGGCCATCGCCCAGACCGGGCACGGGCCGCCGGGCAGTGGCCACCAGGCAGTAGCCCGCCGCGTCGGTGTGACCGGTTTTCAGCCCGTCGACCGTCGGATCGCGGAACAGCAGCAGGTTGCGGTTGGTTTCGTTGGTGGCCGGGGTGCCGGGGTAACGGTAGCGCTGGATGGCGTAGTACCCCACGTACTGGGGAAAGTCGTTCATGAGCCGGGTCGACAGGGTGGCCAGATCGCGCGCGGTGGTGGTGTGGCCCGCCTCGGTCAGCCCCTCGGGATTGCGGTAGCTGGTGGCGTTCATGCCCAGGGCCTTGGCCTGCTGGTTCATGAGTTCGACGAAACGCTCGACCGAGCCCGCGACCCCTTCGGCCAGCGCCACGGTGGCGTCGTTGCCCGACTGGACGATCATGCCCTTGATGAGGTCCTCGACCGGGACCTGCATGCGCGGCTCGATGAACATGCGCGAGCCGGGCATCTTCCAGGCGCGCTGACTCACGCCGAAAGTCTGGGTCAAGGTGATCTTGCCGGCGCGCAAGGCGTCAAAGACGAGATAGGCGCTCATCAGCTTGGTCAGCGAGGCCGGTTCGACCGGAACATCGGGGTCCTTGCTGGCCAGCACCTGCCCGGTCGTGACGTCCAGCAGCAGGTAGGAGCGCGCCGCGATCTCGGGGGGCTGGGGCATTTGCGCCAGGGCGGTCTGGCTCAGGCCCAGGGACAGTGCGGCGAACACGGCCAACCGGGCCAGACGGGAACGGAAGCGGGAAAACAAAACGCGAATCCTCAGGTGGAAGGGTTGAAACCGGATCGGGTCAGGACCGCAGGTGGCGCAAGACCAGCTCGCGCAGCATGGGAAGCTGCCCGTGAAAGAAGTGGCCACCACCAGGCACCACCGTCACGGGCAGCACCTGCGGGCGCGCCCAGTCCATGACGGCCGACAGCGGCACGGTGTCGTCGGCCTCGCCGTGAACGACCAGCGTGCGCGCATGGAGTTCCGCGGCAATGGGCCGGGCGTCGAAACGGCTGGTGGCGGTGCCCACCAGCACGGCGTGCCGAACGGCCCGCCCGCCCGCCAACAAGCGTTCGATGGCATGGGTGGTGACGAACGCGCCGAACGAGAAACCCGCGAGCACCAGGGGCCCGTCGGGCGCTTCGGCCTGAACGACCGCCAGGAGGTCGTCGAGTTCGCCCCGCCCTTCGTCGTACACGCCCTCGCTGCCACCCACACCGCGAAAGTTGAAGCGCACCGCCGTCAGGCCCGCCAGCACGGCGGCCCGCGCCAGTGTCTGCACCACCTTGTTGGTCATCGCGCCCCCATGCAGAGGGTGCGGATGGGCCACGACCGCGGTACCCAGGCTGGAGCCCTCGGGGCGGTCGATGGCGACTTCGAGCGATCCGGCCGGCCCGGGAATGAGACGGGTGTCGGTCTGCGCGTTCAATTCAGCGGCCCACGCCGGGGGGCGTGCGCAGTCGCTCGACCACCACGCCGTCGCGCAGGTGGGATTCAACGATTTCGTCAATGTCGCTCTGGTCGACGTAGCTGTACCAGACCGCCTCCGGATAGACCACCGCGATCGGCCCCCCGGCGCACCGGTCGAGGCAGCCCGCGCGGTTGACTCGCACGCCACCCGGGCCCAGGAGGCCCATCGACTTGGCCTGTGACTTGCAGCGGGCAAACGCCTGTTCTGCCTTGTGGTCGGCGCAGCAGGCTTCTCCGCCCTCGCGCTGGTTGAGGCAGAAGAAGATGTGGCGGCGGTAGTAGGACGCCTCTGGGGAGGGCGTCTCGGGTGCGGTCGGCTCGGACATGCCCCGATTCTAGGTGCGCAAGCCCTCACCCTTCTGGGAGCGGGCCACCGCGCTCAGGCCGAACACGATGGCTGCATAAGGCCAGAGCCAGCCCAGCCACTGGGACAGGCCATGAAAGCGGATGAACCGCCCCTGCTCCCAGACCTCGACCGACTGGGCGAAATAAGGCACCTCGGGCGCGCGGTTGAGCAAGGTGAGCGACACGCCCAGGCACAGCAGCATGAGGGCATGACACAGCCGACGGGGCAGCGGCGTGCACAACAGCCCGAGCACCGCGCCGGCGCCGATGCCGGCGAGCACCGGCTCGGTGGCCCAGGCCCAGGCGTGCACCGGGCCATAGGTGAGGGCACCGGACAGCCCAGCCACACCCAGCGCTCCCGCCAGAAAGGCGGGCAGAAACAGCAGCCGCCGCCACCACCACCGCATGTCGCCAAACGCCAGCAACAAGGGGGCCAGCAGACTGAGCGCCACGCAGAAAGCCTGGGTGAGCGGACTCAACGGATCGGCCGGCAGGTCGCGCAACGGCAGCCAGGCAATGAACGGCGTGTCCCACCACCACTGCACCAGCGCGTCGGCCAGGCGGTCCCAGGCCTGGCCCAGGCCGAACGGCACCGACAGGGGGTACAGCAGCGCCAGCGGCCACAGGGCGAGCAGCACCAGGCTGCCATGGGTCCCGGGGACGAACCAGGCCTCGCGGAACAGGGTCCAGCGCTGCAGCCATCCCAGGCGATCGAGCGCGATGGCGATGGCAGCGCCCACCGCAGCCCCAGCGCTGTTGAGCCCGAAGTCGATGTTGGAGGGCACGCGCCCGAGCAGGTAGGTCTGCGCGCTTTCCACCGCCGCCGACATGGCCAGCGGCAGTACCACCCCCAGCACCCAGGCGCCTGTCAGCCACCCCAGGCGCCGGGCGCCGAGCGCCAGCAGGAAGCCCAGGGGCATGTAGCCCAGAAAGTTGGCATACAGGTCGAACGCCGTCCAGTACTGAGGCCAGGGCGCCTCCAGCCAGGACCAGGCCTGCACGCCCTGATCGCGCCAGCCGGTGAACGGGTACAGGCTGGCATAACCGATCACCACCGCATAGAGCAGCGCCATGGGCCATGCAGAGGTGCGCGTGTGCACCGGCGGGCCCCGTCAGAACGGCTTGACGACCACCAGCACCACCGCCGCGAGCAGCATGAGCACCGGGGCCTCGTTGAACCAGCGGTACCAGACGTGGTTGCGGCGGTTGGCACCGGCTTCGAAGCGCCGAAGCATGACCCCGCAGGCATGGTGGTAGGCCAGCGTGAGTGCCACCACCAGCAGCTTGGCATGCATCCAGCCATTGCCCGGCCCGCGGCCAATGCCGTAGACCAGCCAGAGCCACAGGCCCAGCACCACGGCGGGCACGGCCAGCAGGGTGGTGAAGCGGAGCAGCTTGCGCGACATCAGCAGCAGGCGCTGCCGCTCTGCCACGCTTTCGGGGGGCACCATGGCCAGATTGACAAAGATGCGCGGCAGGTAGAACAGGCCGGCGAACCAGCTCGCCACGAAAACGATGTGAAAGGCTTTGACCCAGAGCATGCGTGCAGTGTAGGGCCGCGGTGACCATGGCACGGCGGGCGGTGCGGTGCCCGCCCCACGACGCGGGCAAAAAAAACCCGGCCATGGGCCGGGTTGGGAAGCCTTTTTGCTGTCACACACTAAGGCACCCGCTCAGGGAGGAAAAGCGGGAGGAACCTTTCGGCTCCCGCCAAAAGTTTAGCTCAACTTTGCGCGTTTACCAAAGCAACCCTGTCAGATTTGACATCAACCTGCCATGCGGATGGTCTAGGCCGGATGGCTCGGCACGGGGCAGGCGGAAAAAAGTCCGCCGCCGCCCTGCGCGGGCAGTCCGGATCGGAGGAAAAGGGGTGGCGCCTGGGCACCTGAAAGGGTGTGACCCCGACGCAAGGGGTCCGTGAAGTGACCGGCCGGGGTCAGCGGGCTGCGAGCGCCTTCAGACCCGCAAGGGCCTGATCAAAGCCGAACTGCTCATGGGTGCCCTGGCGCAGGTACGCGAGGATGGCATCGCGGCGCTCGATGGCCTGGTCGGCCACGCGGTCGGCACCTTTCTTGTACTCGCCGACCTTCAGCAGGAGTTCGATTTCCTCGTACTTGGCCATGAGCTCGCGAACCCTGGCGGCAGCCGCCCGGTGCTCCGGATCGACCAACGCGTTCATCACCCGCGACGCCGACGCCAGCACGTCGATCGCGGGGTAGTGGTTCATGGCGCCAAGCTTGCGCGACAGCACGATGTGGCCGTCGAGAATCGATCGGGTTTCATCGGCCACCGGTTCGGTCATGTCGTCGCCCTCGACCAGCACCGTGTAGATTGATTGGCCAGAGTGCCTGATTCTTCTGGTGGAGCCGTTCAGGCTCAATACGCTGGTGGCAGTAGTTCCCTGATCGGTTTGGGGATGAACGGTTGAATTCGCGGAAGCGCGGCGTCGGCAGTTGCATTGGCGACATGTGTCCGTCAGATTCTTGACGGGCAGGCCGGGCCAGCCACCCGCGGGACGGGGTCGGCTGGCGCGCAGGTTGCTTGCCCTGGTGGCATGACCCGAAACCCACCCCCCACCCCCGACCTCGGCCTGAACCGGCTCGACAGCGCGCTGCTCAACATCCTGGTGAAAGACGGCCGGGCATCCTTTGCCGACCTCGCGCGCCAGCTCGGGATTTCGCGGGCCCATGCCCGTGCCCGTGTGCAGGCGCTGCAGTCCAGCGGGGTGATCGAGCTGTTCTCGGCGGTGATCAACCCCGAGAAGCTGGGCCAGGTGAACTCGACCTTCCTCGATATCGTCGTCACGCCATCGGCCATCGAGCGCATCGCGCAAGAACTCGCGGACTGCCCCGAGGTGGTCAGCCTCTACATCATGAGCGACTTGCGCAGCCTGCACGTGCATGCGCTCACCGAGAGCCCCGAGAGCTTCGAGTCGTTCGTGCGGCGACATGTGTTCAACCGCCCGGAGATCGTCTCGGTCGACTGCAAGACCTTGCTGACGCGGGTGAAGAACCGCCGCGGCGGCGCGCGGCTCTAGGCGCCATGGCGCCGCGGCGCGGGTGGTGCGCCCGCACCGCACCTGTGCGGCCGTGCCGATTGTTCAGCCGCAGCCGGCCGCAGGGGCCACAGGGCCGTTTCCTGGGGCACTTGTGCCCGATGTCAGCGAACAAACGGCCGCAAACACGCCCGCCAATGAACATTCGACAGGGGCGTCGCCCGATCTGCGTGCACCAAAACAGGAAGCATGCCAACAAAAGAAGCCTTTGGACCTCATCCACACCGGTGTTTTCAGGGCCGGATCGCATGGCACAGGGATTGCGAACAGTTGATTCCGTCGCTTGACAAACGGCATCTGCCGCCATCCCTCCCACCCGCTTTCGACAGGAGCGTTCGCCATGTCCTTGATCCGCCGCCAGTTCCTTTCCCGCGCCGCCGTCGCCACCACGGCGCTCGGTGCCCCCGTGCTCGCCAACGCCCAGAGCGCGCGCTTCAACTGGAAGATGACCAGTGCCTACGGCAAGGGCTCGCCGTTTTACATGGACGGCCCCGGCAGCGCCACCGATCTGGCCAAACGCATCCGTGAGATGTCGGATGGCCGCCTGAACATCCAGGTGTTCGGCGCCGGTGAGCTGATCCCCGCGTTTGAAGGTTTTGACGCCGTGCGCGCCGGCACGGTGGAAATGAACCACGCCAACGCCTACTTCTGGACCGGCAAGACCGCCGCCGCCCAGTACTTCACCGCCGTGCCGTTCGGCATGAACTTCCAGGGCATGAACGGCTGGTTCTACGACGGTGGCGGCATCGACCTGTGGAACGAGGTGTACGCCCCGTTCGGCATGGTGGCCATGCCCTGCGGCAACACCGGCGTGCAGATGACCGGCTGGTTCAAGAAAGAGATCAAGAGCGTGGCCGACCTGAAGGGCCTGAAGATGCGCATTCCGGGTCTGGCAGGCAAGGTGTACGCCAACCTCGGCGTGGACGTGAAGGTGCTGCCGGGCGGCGAGATCTTCCCGGCGCTGGAGCGTGGCGTGATCGACGCGGCCGAGTTCGTGGGCCCGTTCCAGGACCGCCGCCTGGGCCTGCAGAAGGCGGCCAAGTACTACTACACCACCGGCTGGCACGAGTCGTCCACCGTCTCCGAGCTGCTGATCAACAAAGCCGCCTGGGACAAGCTGCCCGCCGACCTGAAAGCCATCGTGAGCAACGCCGCCGCGGCCTGCAACGTGATCAGCGAAGGCTGGTGCCAGAAAGCCAACTCGGACGCCATGGAAGACCTGATCAAGAACCAGGGCGTGATCGCACGCCCGCTGCCCGACGACGTCATCAAGGCGCTGAAGGCCGAGACCGACAAGGTGCTGACCGAGGCGATCAAGGACCCGCTGACCAAGAAGGTGCACGACTCGTACTTCGCGTTCAAGGCCAAGTACGACCGCTGGAGCGAGATCAGCGAAGAGGCCTACCACCTCAAGGTTCGCGGCTGAAGCGGGGAACGGCATCATGCTCAAGGCACTGCGGCCGTTGGCCGCTTTCATCGAGGGTTTCATCGACCGGATCGGCACGCTCACCGCGTGGATCGCGCTGGTCATGATCGGGCTGGTGGCCACCAACGTCATCCTGCGCTACACGCTGAGCCTGGGCTCGGTGTGGGCGCAGGAACTGGAGTGGCACCTGCTCGCCGCCCTGATCCTCCTGGGCATGAGCCACGCCCTGCAGCGGGGCGAGAACGTGCGCGTGGACCTGTTCTACGCGCGCTTTCCCGCGCCCGCCAAACTCGCGGTCGATGTGCTGTCGGCCCTGCTGCTGATCGCCGTGAGCGTGTTGTTCATCCTGCTGTCGCTCGGCTATGTCGAACAGTCGCGCGCCATTGCCGAGGGCTCCGCCGACCCGGGCGGCATTCCTTACCGCTGGATCGTGAAGTCGCTGATTCCGCTCGGGTACGGCTTGCTGGTGTTGCAGCAGCTGGCCCACCTGGTGCGCCTGCTGACGCCGGCCGATGAACCGCGGGAGGCGGCCCGTGTTTGAGATGCACACCTACGCCCTGCTCATGCTGGGCGGCTTTTTCCTGATGCTGATGATCGGCATCCCGGTGGCGGTGAGCCTGGCCGTCACCGGCTTCGTGTTCGGCTGGCTCGGCTTTGGCGAGACGCTGTTCAACCTGCTGCCAGCGCGCTTCTATGGGGTGGTGGGTGGCTATCAGTGGATGGCGATCCCGCTGTTCGTGTTCATGGGCGTGATGCTCGAGAAATCGCGGCTGGCCGACGACCTGCTGGACGTGATGGGCCACCTGGCCGGCGGGCTCAAGGGCGGCATGGCCATCGGCATCGTGCTGTTCGGCGTGCTAATGGGCGCCACCACCGGCATCGTGGGCGCCACCATCATCACGCTGGGCCTGCTCACGCTGCCCACGCTGATCCGCCGTGGTTACGACAAGAGCGTGGCATGCGGGGTCATCTGTGCATCGGGCACGCTGGGCCAGATCATCCCGCCCAGCCTGATCCTGATCCTGCTGTCCGACATCATGCAGCTGTCGGTGGGCACGCTGTTCGCGGCCGCGGTGGGCCCGGGCATGCTGCTCGCGGCGGTGTACATCATTTACCTGGTGATCATGGGCTTCCTGAAGCCGGCCAGCATGCCGCCGCTGCCCATCGAAGAGCGCGACGCGGTGTCCCGCCGCCAGCTGTGGATCCGCTTCTTCAAGGTGCTGGTGCCGCCGGTGATGCTGGTGGTGGCGGTGCTGGGCTCCATCGTCGGCGGGATTGCGGCCCCCACCGAAGCGGCCAGCATGGGCGCGGTGGGCGCGGTGCTGATCACCGCGCTGTCGCGCCGCCTGACATGGAAGACGCTGAAGCAAACCGCACTCGACACCAGCAAGATCACCGCCATCATGATGTTCATCCTGATGACGGCCCAGGTTTTCGCGCTGTCGTTCCGCGGCCTGCAGGGCGAGGAACTGATTGCGGCCATGTTCGACAAACTGCCCGGTGGCGTGAACACCGCCATCTGGTTCCTGATGGGCATCATCTTCGTGCTGGGCTTCTTCATCGAGTGGATCGAGATCAGCTACATCGCGGTGCCGCTGTTCCTGCCGATCCTGCTCAACATGGGTGTCGACCCGGTGTGGCTGGCCATGCTGATCACGGTGAACCTGCAGTCGAGCTTTCTGACGCCGCCGTTCGGCTGGGCGCTGTTCTACCTGAAGGGGGTGGCCCCGCCCGAGGTGAACATCAAGGACATCTACAAGGGTGTGGTGCCGTTCATTGCGCTGCAAGGCATCACGCTGGTGCTGCTGTTCCAGTTCCCGCAGATCGCGCTCTGGCTGCCCAAGGCGATCGGCTGGTAGCGCCATGGACCTGTTTGCACAACACAGCGGCCCCTGGCTGCTGGGGCTGGCTGCGGCCCTGCTCGCCACCGGCCTGGTGGCCGGCGTGCTGGCCGGGCTGCTCGGGGTGGGCGGCGGCATCGTCATCGTGCCGGTGCTCTACCACCTGTTGACGCTGCTCGGCATCGACGAGTCGGTGCGCATGCACGTGGCGGTGGGCACCTCACTCGCGACCATCGTGCCGACGTCGATCATCTCCAGCCGCGCGCACCGCCGCAAAGGCAGCCTCGACCCGTCCCTGATCCGCCGGCTGCTGCCTTCGGTGGTGGTGGGCGTGGCGGTGGGCGCGGTGACCAGCGGCTTCCTGAAGGGCTCGGTGCTGACCGCCCTGTTTGCCACCGTGGCGCTGGTGGTGGCGATGAACATGGCGCTCAAGCGCGACGGCTTTGCGCTGGGCGACGGCCTGCCCGGCCCGGCCGGTACCGCACTGCTGGGCAGCGGCATCGGTGGTGTGTCGACGCTGATGGGCATTGGCGGCGGCACGCTGTCGGTGCCGATCCTGAACGCCTTGCGGGTACCCATGCACACGGCCGTGGGCACAGGCGCGCTGCTGGGCACGGTGATCAGCGTGCCTGGTGCGCTGGCGTTCGTGGTCAGCGGGCTCGACGTGCCGTTGCGTCCGCCCCTGAGCGCGGGCTACGTCAACCTGCTCGGTTTTGCCCTCATCGTGCCGGCCACGCTGCTGACGACCGGCTGGGGTGCGACACTTGCACACCGCATCGATGCGCGGCGCCTGGGGCAGGTGTTTGCCGGCTTCCTGGCGCTCACGTCGGCGCGCATGTTCGTTGGGCTGTTTTCATAACAAACGAATGACGGAGACCTTGAAATGATCCATACCCTGAAGGCCGTGGGCGGCCTGGCCGTGGCACCGCACCACCTGGCCGCGCAGGCCGCGCGCGACGTGCTGCGCGACGGCGGCAACGCGGTGGAGGCCATGGTGGCCGCCGCGTCCACCATCGCGGTGGTGTACCCGCACATGAATGCCATCGGCGGCGACGGCTTCTGGCTGATCCACGAGCCGGGCAAGCCCCCGGTGGCCATCGAGGCCTGCGGCCCGGCCGCCCGGTTGGCCACGCGCGAGTTCTACAAGGGCTTCGAGGCGATTCCGTCGCGCGGTCCGTTGGCCGCCCTGACGGTGGCCGGCACGGTGGGCGGCTGGGCCAAGGCGCTGGAGGTGTCGGCCCGCTGGGGTGGGCGGCTCGACCTGCCGCGGCTGCTGGGCGACGCGATCCGCCATGCGCGCGACGGTGTGGCCGTGACGGCCAGCCAATCCGCGCTGACCCGCAGCAAGCTGCGCGACGGCCTGGGCGACGCGCCGGGTTTTGCCGGCACCTACCTGGTGAACGGCGAACCGCCGCCGGTGGGTCACCGCCTGCGCCAGCCCGCCCTGGGCGACACTCTGCACCACCTGGCCACGCGCGGACTCGACGACTACTACCGCGGTGAACTGGGCGCGCGCATCGGCTCGGCGCTGCTGCGAGCGGGCAGCCCGGTGGGGCCCGAGGACCTCGCCGCCTACCGGGCGCGTTTTGTGGAACCGCTGGCCGTGAAGCTGCACGACAGCACCGTGTACAACCTGCCGCCGCCCACCCAGGGCCTCTCCACCCTGATGATCCTGGGCCAGTTCGACCGGCTCGGCGTGACCGAAGGCGAATCGTTCGCGCATGTGCACGGGCTGGTCGAGGCGACCAAGCGCGCCTTCCGCGTGCGCGAGCGCGTGGTCACCGACCCCGACCACCTCCCCGAAGACCCGCGCCGCTACCTCGAGCCCACCGTGCTGGCCGACCTGGCGGGTGACATCGATCCGAAGCGCGCGCTGCCCTGGCCCGAACCCACCGCGCCCGGCGACACCATCTGGATGGGCGTGATCGACCGCGAGGGCCGGGCGGTGAGCTTCATTCAAAGTGTGTACTGGGAGTTCGGCTCGGGCACCGTGCTGGACGGCCTGGGCATCTGCTGGCAGAACCGCGGCACCAGCTTTTCTCTGAACCCGCGCGCGCTCAACACCCTGGAGCCGGGCCGCAAGCCGTTCCACACCCTCAACCCTTCGATGGCGCTGTTCGACGACGGCCGCGTGATGCCTTTCGGCACCATGGGCGGCGAAGGGCAGCCGCAGACGCAGGCCGCCGTGTTCACCCGCTACGCGCGCTTTGGCCAGACGCTGCAACAGTCGGTGAGCGCACCGCGCTGGCTGCTGGGCCGCACCTGGGGCGCCACCAGCACCACGCTCAAGCTCGAAAGCCGGTTCGACCCGCACCTGGTGCGCGACCTGGCCGACGCCGGCCACGCGGTGGAGGTGTTGCCCGAGGCCTTCAGCGACACCATGGGCCACGCCGGCGCGCTGGTGCGCCACGCCGACGGCGTCATCGAAGGCGCGGCCGACCCGCGCAGCGACGGCGCGGTGGCCGGCGTCTGACCAGCCCTCGGCGCGCGGCGTTCAGCGCAGGCGCTGCACGTCCACGGCGCTGACTTCGCCGGCCTGGTTGCCCCAGGACTGCCGCACGAACGTGGCCAGTGCCGCGATGTCGGCGTCGGTGAGCTCGCCACGAAACGGCGGCATGCCCCAGGGGCGGGGATGCGCCCTGGTGGCGGGCCCGAATCCGCCATCGAGCACCCATCGCACGAGGTTCACCGGCGACGCCTGCGTGACCGCGCGGTTACCCGCCAGGGGCGGGAACGCCCAGGGTCCGTCGGCGGGCACTCCCTCGGCCCAGGCGCCCTCGCCGCGGTCGCCGTGGCATTGCGCGCAGTGTTGTTCGTAAACCTTCCCACCCTGGAGCAGCACGCGCGCGTCGGCCGATTCGAACGCGGCGGCGCGGGTGGTGTCGCGCGGCAGTTCCTTGAGGTAGGCGGCCATGGCGCGCAGCTCGGCCTCGGGCAGGTGCTTTGTGCCGTGGCGAACCACCTCGGCCATCGGCCCGGCCACGCTGGCGCTGGCGGTACGCCCGTCGCGAAGCAGCGCCACGATGTCGTCGGTGGACCATGCCTGAACGCCACCTTCGGCCGGGTTCCGCAACGAGGGCGCCCACCACGCGCCGTCGGGCATGAGGCCACCCGCCAGCGCAAGGCCGGGGCCCTCCAGCACGCCCGGCGCGCGGTGGCAGGCCGCGCAGTGCGCCACGCCCTGCACCCACCACGCGCCGCGGTTCCACTCGGCGCTTCGCGCTGGATCGTCCCGGTGCTCGCCGGGCGAAAAATGCAGCGCGCGCCACAGCGCCAGGGCCACCGGCTGGTTGTAGGGAAACCGCAACTGGTGTGGCTCGCGCGGGCGGTCCACCGGCGGCAGCGTGCGCAGGTAGGCCCACAGCGCGTCGGTGTCGTCGCGGGCCAGCCGCGTGAAGTGCACGTACGGAAACGCGGGGTACAGCAGGCGCCCGTCGCGCGACTGGCCGTGGTGCAGCGCGCGGTGAAACTCGGCCGCGGTCCAGTCGCCCAGGCCCGTGGCGTGCGGCGTGAGGTTGCTGCTCACGATGGCACCGAAGCGCGTCTGCACGGCGTGCCCGCCGGCCCAGGGCTCGCCGCCGCGGGCCGTGTGGCAGGCCATGCAGTTGCCGCCCGCCGCCAGCAGGCGGCCGCGCTCGATCACCGCGGGCGTGACCTCCACCGCCGGCGCGTTCACCAGCGGCGCGGGTCGGAACTGAACCGCCAGTGCCCACGCCAGCGCGCCCACGACCAGCCCCACTCCCCCGGCCAACCACCCCCACAGCCGGGGCCTCATTTCACACCCCCGAGGTCGCTGCCGCAGGCGATGGGCAAGGGCGCAGGCAGGCGGTCGGCGGGTTTGGCGTCCCCCGGCAGCGGCTGCGCGGCCAGCCAGCTGGCCACCGCGCTCACGTCTTCGCCGCTCAGCCGCTTCGCGATCTGCGCCATGCAGTCGGGCGCCGTGGCCCGGCGCTGGCCGGTCTGCCACCCGCCCAACTGGCCGATCAGGTAATCGCGCGGCAGGCCCAGCAAGCCCGGGATGGCGGGTTGCACGCCGGTCATGCGCTCGCCGTGGCAGCTGTTGCACGACGGCAGGTTGCGCGCCGCATCGCCCACCCGCACCAGTTGCTCGCCGCGAGCCCGCTGCGCCACCGTGCCTTGGAGCGGCGCGGGCGGCGGGTACGGCAGATCCAGCGACGCAAAATGCGCGGCCATGTCGCTCAGGTAGGCGTCGTCGAGGTGGTCCAGCAGCGAGGTCATGCCCACCGCCTGCCGGCGCCCCGCCTGGAAGTGGCGCAACTGGTTGTGGAGGTACCCCGCCGGCTTGCCCGCGATGCGCGGAAAGTAACCATCGGGCGTGGCCCGCCCCTGCTCGCCATGGCAGGCGGTGCACGCCTGAAGGCGGCGGTCGAGCGTGTCGGGCACGCGGGTGCGGGGTTGGGCGGCAAAAGCGGTGGCGGCCTGGGGCGCGGGCGTCTGGGCATGGGCGGCGGGCAGGGCCACCACAGAAAGCCAGAAGAAGACCGCCGCCACCGTCAGCAAGGCAGAACGGGTCGACAACATGATCGGCCCGACGCTATCACAGCGCTTGACCCACCTCGGCGCGCGGTCCCATCATCCCCGCCATGACCCCAGGCCATCCCCCGATCGACCCGACCCGCTGCCCGCTTTGCGGCCAGGACAACCGCTGCGCGATGGAACGCGAGAAAGCCACCGGCGAAAAGCAGCCTCCCTGCTGGTGCCTGACCGAAACCTTCACCCCCGAGCTGATGGCCCGCCTGCCGAAGGCGGCCGAGGGGCTGGCGTGCATCTGCCAGGGGTGTGTGCGGAAGGTGGTGGGCGAGAGCGGTGGATGATTCGGGGATGGCGATCAGACAAAGGGTGACCGGAGCGACCTGACCGACTGGGCGAAATGGGCGGTGAAGGCATGCAAGCGCCAGCGCCTCCCTATCATCCTGGGGTATCGGACACCGCGTCCGCCCCGACATGACCCGCCCCACACCCGCTTCCGACACCAGCCTGGCCGCCCTGCGCGCGCGGTACGGCGAGCGCTACCGCTGGTTGTTGCTGCTGGCGGTGATGGTGGGGACGATGGCGTCGATCATGTCGTCCACCATCGTGAACGTGGCCATTCCCGACATGAGCCAGCACTTCACGCTGGGGCAGGAACGCGCGCAGTGGGTCACGTCGGGCTTCATGGCGGCCATGACGGTGTCGATGCTGACCACGCCCTGGCTGCTGGCGCGCTATGGCTACCGGGCCACGTATTCGGCCTGCATGTGGCTGCTGCTGGTGGGCGGGGTGGCAGGCGGTTTGGCCAACGACTACCCGCTGGTGCTGGCCGCGCGCGTGGCCGAGGGGCTGGCCGCGGGGGTGGTGCAGCCCATTCCGGCCATCATCATCCTGCGGGCGTTCGAGCCCCACGAACAAGGGCGCGCCAGCGGCATCTTCGGCATGGGGGTGGTGCTGGCGCCGGCGCTGGGGCCGAGCATCGGCGGGGTGCTGGTCGACCTGTTCGGCTGGCGCTCGATCTTCTTCATGGTGGTGCCGTTCTGCGTGGTGTCGCTGTGGCTGGCGCGCAAGATCATTCCCACCACGTCGCCGGGCGGCGAGGCGGCCAACCCCCAAGGCGCCGCGCTCGACTGGAAAGGCCTGCTGCTGGCCACGCTGGGCACGCTGTGCCTGCTGAACGGCCTGGTGGAACTGCAAGGCGGGACGCCGCTGGTGGCCCTGACCCTGCTGGGGGCGGCCGCCGGGCTGCTGGTGGTGTTCGTGGTGGTGCAGCGGCGCACGCTGCGGGCTCGAAAACGCCACCCCGATCAGGGCATCGACCCGCTCATGAACCTGTCGCTTTTCAAGGACCGGCGCTTTGCCATGGGCAGCATCGTGGCCTTCATTTACGGCATTGCGCTGTTCGGCAGCACCTACCTGTTGCCGGTGTACATGCAGCTGGGCCTGGGTCTGTCGGCGGCCACGGTGGGCACGGTGCTGCTGCCCGCGGGTCTGGTGCTGGCGGTGTGCATTGCGCTCGTGGGGCGGCTGGCCGACCGGCAGCCCACGCACCGGCTGGTGAGCATCGGCTTGGTGCTGCTGGCGGCGTCGTTCGCGCTGATGCTCACCATCGACCTGGGCCAGGCGGCGCAGATCATTCCGCTGCTGGTGGTGTGGGCCATCCTGGGGCGCATCGGGCTCGGCTTCATCCTGCCATCGCTCAACATCGGCGCCATGCGGGGACTGGAGCGCACGCACATTCCGCAGGGGTCCAGCGTGATCAACTTTCTGCGCATGCTGGGTGGCGCCGCCGGGGTCAGCCTGTGCGGCATCTTTCTGGAATGGCGGGTGGCCGCGCGCGGGGCGGTGCTCGACGGGTCCGCCCCCACTGCCGAGCGCCTGGCCGCGTTCGACGAAACCTTTCTGCTGCTGGCCGTCATCTGCGCGCTGGCGCTCGTCGCCGCGCTGCGGCTCAAACCCGACACGCCCCGACAATAACCGCGCCACCCGACACCACCATGTGCCAACTGCTGGGACTCAACTGCGCCACGCCGACCGACGCCACCTTCAGCTTCACCGGCTTCCGGGAACGCGGCGGCAACACCGACCACCACGCCGATGGCTGGGGCATTGCCTTCTTCGAGGGCAAGGGCCTGCGGCTGTTCCTGGACCACCAGAGCGCGGCCCATTCGCCGATGGCGCAGTTTCTGCAGGCCTACCCGCTCAAGAGCCGCAACATCGTGGCGCACGTGCGCAAGGCCACGATTGGCGAGGTGGCGCTGGAAAACGCCCACCCTTTCGTGCGCGAGCTCTGGGGCCGGCAGTGGGTGTTTGCCCACAACGGCGACCTGAAGGACTACACCCCCCCGCTGCACAGCCACTTCCGCCCGGTGGGCACCACCGACAGCGAACGCGCCTTCTGCTGGCTGATGCAGGAGCTGGCCAAGTCACACGCCGGGCTGCCCGACGTGCACGAGCTCACCCGCACGCTGCGCGAACTCATTCCACAGGTCACGCGCTTCGGCAGTTTCAACTTCCTGCTGTCCAATGGCGAGGCGTTGTGGGCCCACTGCAGCACGAACCTGCACTGGCTGGTGCGGCAGCACCCGTTTGCATCGGCCACCCTGAAGGACTGCGACTGGACGGTGGACTTCGCGCAGGTGAACCACCCGGGCGACCGCGCCGCGGTGATCGTGACCACCCCGCTCACGAGCAACGAGGCCTGGACCGCGTTCGCGCCCGATGAGCTGAAGGTGTTCGTGGACGGCCTGCCGCTGGCCTGAAGCCACGCCACCGAGGCCCTTTCTACGGGCCAACCCTGATGCCCGGGCCTCCCGGGCGGACCTGACCCGGGTCTATCATGCCCACGTGGTCCCGATGGGCCATGGCACCCCCCAAGACCGAGGAGACAACACATGCAACGACGCCATTTCATTGCCGGTTCGATCGCCGCCGCCAGCCTGCCGGGCTTCGCCATCGCGCAGGGGCTGGAGAAGCCCAAGACCACCATCGCCGTGGGCGGCAAGAACCTCTTCTATTACCTGCCGCTGACCATTGCCGAGCAGCTGGGCTACTTCAAGGACGAAGGGCTCGACGTGACCATCGTCGACTTTGCCGGCGGCGCGCGCGCCCTGCAGGCAGTGGTGGGCGGCAGCGCCGACGTGGTGTCGGGCGCGTTCGAGCACACGGTGAACATGCAGTTCAAGGGCCAGCCCATGCGCGCCTTCGTGCTGCAGGGCCTGGCGCCGCAGATCGTGCTGGGCGTCAACCCCAAGACCATGCCGAACTTCAAGACCGTGGCCGACCTGAAGGGCAAGAAGATCGGCGTGACCGCACCCGGCAGCTCGACCAACGTGATGGTGAACTTCGTGCTGGCCAAGGCCGGGCTCAAGCCGTCGGACGTGAGCATCGTGGGCGTGGGGGCCAGCAGCGGCGCGGTGGCCGCCATGCGCGCGGGCCAGATCGACGCCATGAGCAACCTCGACCCGGTCATCACGCTGCTGCAGCGCTCGGGCGACCTGAAGATCATCACCGACACGCGCATCGTCAGCGAAGCCGAGAAGGTGTTTGGTGGCCCCATGCCGGCCGGCTGCCTCTACTGCCCGCAGCCCTTCATCGACAAGAACCCCAACACCGTGCAGGCGCTCACCAACGCCATGGTGCGGGCCAACAAGTGGATCCAGAAGGCCGGCCCCGGCGACATCATCAAGGTGGTGCCCGAGAGCTACCTGCTGGGCGACCGCGCGGTCTACATCGACGGCTTCCTGGCGGCACAAAAGGCCTTGTCGCCCGACGGCGCGTTTCCGGGCAAGGGCGCCGACACGGCGTTCCGCGCGCTGGGCAGCGTGGACGCCAAGCTGGCCGAGGCCAAGCTCGACCTGAACGCGGTGTACACCAACGCCTTCGTGCAGAAGGCCAACGCCAAGTACCCGAAGGCCTGACGTGGCGGCAGCGATCGAGCTGCAGGACGTGGCCTGCACCTTCATCAGCAAGGACGCCCCCGGCCAGCGCTACACCGCCGTGGAGGGCGTGAACCTGACCGTGGGCGCAGGCGAGTTCGTGAGCGTGGTGGGGCCCACCGGCTGCGGCAAGAGCACGCTGCTCAACGTGGCCGCGGGCCTGCTGGAACCCAGCAAGGGCAGCGTGCGCATTTTTGGCGAGCCGCTGTCCGGCATCAACCCGCGCGCGGGCTACATGTTCCAGACCGAAAGCCTCATGCCCTGGCGCACCGCGCTGGACAACGTGGTGGCGGGGCTGCAGTTCCGCGGTGTGCCGCTGCCCGACGCCCGCGCCCAGGCCGACGCCTGGTTGCGCCGGGTGGGCCTGGGCGGGTTCGGCGACCGCTACCCGCACCAGATGAGCGGCGGCATGCGCAAGCGCACGTCGCTGGCGCAGACGCTGGTGCTCGACCCCGACATCATCCTGATGGACGAGCCGTTCTCGGCGCTGGACATCCAGACCCGGCAGCTCATGGAGAACGAGGTGCTGGAGCTGTGGGCGAGCAAGAAGAAGGGGGTGCTCTTCATCACCCACGACCTCGACGAGGCCATTGCCATGAGCGACCGCGTGGTGGTGATGTCGGCCGGCCCGGCCAGCCACATCATTGGCGATTTCAGCATCGACATGCCGCGCCCGCGCGACGTGGCCGAGGTGAAGACCACGCCCCGCTTCCTCGAGCTGCACGCCGCCATCTGGGCCGTGCTGCGCGACGAAGTGCTCAAGGGCTACCAGCAACAACTGCAGAAGGCCGCCTGAGGCCGGAGACCGTTCGCGAATGTGGAAATGGATGAAGCCCCGACCGGGCAACCTGCGGGTGTGGCAGCTGGGCATTCTGGCGGCGCTGTTCGGGTTCTGGCATGTCATGACCACGCCGGGCCTGGTGCCCACGTTCATGTTCGACAACGACCGCCAGGCCGCGTTCTTCTTCGGCGAGCCCATCAAGATCTTCGCGCGCATCTGGGCCTGGTTCGTGACCGACGCCGACATCTACGTGCACCTGTGGGTGACCCTGGCCGAAACCGTGATGGCCTTCGGCATCGGTGCGGTGGCCGGGCTGGGTGGGGGCCTGTGGCTGGCCCTGTCGCCCATGGCGTCGGCCATCCTAGAGCCCTACATCAAGGCGCTGAACTCCATGCCCCGCATCATCCTGGCGCCGATCTTTGCGGTGTGGTTCGGGCTGGGCATGGCGTCCAAGGTGGCGCTGGGTGTCACGCTGGTGTTCTTCATCGTGTTCTTCAACGTGTACCAGGGCGTCAAAGAGGTGAGCCCGGTGGTGCTGGCCAACGCGCGCATGCTGGGCGCCAGCCAGAAGCAGCTGCTGCGCCACGTGTACCTGCCCAGCGCGACCAGCTGGGTGTTCAGCTCGCTACACACCAGCGTGGGCCTGGCCTTTGTGGGCGCGGTGGTGGGCGAATACCTGGGCTCGGCCCAGGGCGTGGGCTACCTGATCCTGCAAGCCGAAGGCCAGTTCGACATCAACACCGTGATGGCCGGCATTCTGGTGCTGACCACCTTTGCCCTGGTGCTCGACGCGGCCGTGGGCCGCATTGAAAAACGGTTGATGAAGTGGCAACCCAAGGCCGGCGAAACGGAGAAACTCTGACCATGGAGGTTCCCGATGAACGCATGGTGGTTGCTGGCGATTGCCATTTGTGCCGAGGTGGTGGGCACCACCGCCCTTAAAGCCAGCCAGGGCTTCACCCGCCTGTGGCCCGCGCTGCTGGTGGCCGCCGGCTACGGGACCGCCTTCTACTGTCTGTCACTGGTCGTCAAGACCATCCCGCTCGGCATCGCCTACGCGGTCTGGTCAGGCCTGGGCATCGTGCTCATCACCCTGCTGGCCTGGGCGTTTTATGGCCAGCGCATCGACCTGGCCGGCTACATCGGCATGGGCCTGATCGTGGCCGGGGTGTTGGTGTTGAACGTGTTCTCGGGAGCGGGGCATTGAGGTGACCGGGTGGCGACCTCGGACGGGTTGAAGCTCCAACGATTCATCCCAGCCGCCATCTCGCTCCCATCCACCTTTGGGTGGCTGGGCGAGAGCAGGCTCCTGAGCGGGCGGCAAAGCGCCAAAGCCACGGCGTCAACGCTTCGCTGGCAGGTTTTCGAGGGCGGCAGCTATTCGCTTCCAGAGAGATTCAGTTCCCTCTGCCCTGAAAGCGCCAAGGTGGCCGATGTGTTTCAGACCCACTTCCGCCGGTGCCAGGCGGATCAGGCGTGACGGGGCGCTGCCGAAGGCAGCCAGCAACTTTCGCGTGCACGTTTCGGTCATCGCCTCGTCGTCCATGAAGCTGAACGCAGTGACCGGGAACCGCGCTGACTGCAGGCTTGAAACCACCAGCTGGGGTTCTGCACCCCATGCGAAGTCGGGGTGTCGGCACCAGCGACTCCACTGCCGCATCACCGGCCCGGGCAGGTCAGCGACCATGTGAAGGCGTTTCCCGGGAAAGTAGCCGAACAGCGGCACCAGCAGGGGCGCGGCCACGTGAAGCATCAAGGGCGCCAGCCGGCGTGAAGGCGGCGCCCAATCCCGCCAGTAGCCCGCACCGGATGCAACGCCGATGGCGTGGGCGATCAGGCCCTGGGTTTTCAGGTCGGTCATGCCGGCGTGGTGCAGACCCAGGCTGTGACCCACGACGATGATGGGTTCACCGCCGTTCACCGCCACGAGGTGCGCCACCGCCGCCGGGAAGTCGCTCCGCGCCCACGTCAGCATGTCGGCATCCAGACCGCGCAGTGAGCGTCGGTGCTGTGGCTGCCGCGACGCCCCCATGCCGCGCAGATCGAAGGTCATCACGGTATGGCCGCGACCGGCCAGCCAGCCGGCGAACGCGGCATAGTGGCGCTGCGCCACCCCGAGGGCTCCAGCGATGAGCACGGCGGGCTGGCGGACGGTTTCAGGCTCGAACAGTGAGCCCGCCAGCGGCGTGCCGTCGGCGGCGACGAATGTGAATCGCACAGGAATCTTCACCGCAAATCGCCTTCAGTGTGCTGTGCGGTCATCGCCCAGATAGCCTTCCGCTCTCAGGACCATCCGAATCCCCTGCACGATCGCCTCGGGCGCTTCATAGTCCGGATGTGCGCGGAACACCGCCGCGGCGTCGCCCATGCGCAGCAGCCCATCGAACTGCCGCTCGGCTTCATGGCGTTCTCGCCGGTGCAGGGCCGTCAGGGAAACAGCCTGGCCAGTTGTGGCGCCGCTCATCGCCCGATGGGCCAATGCGGGCAACTGCCGCTCGCACTGGCAATCCGCTGATCGGTTCACCTGCCCGCAGGTGCTGGACGCAAAACCATCCAGCCTGGCGCGCGCCCGGGACAGTCGCTGCCGGTAGGCCTCGGGCGTGATGGTCAGCACTTCCGCGGCCTCGCTGGACGTCAGCCCGAACACCACATCCAGCACATAGACCAGCCGTTGCTCGCGGTCCAGCGCCAGCAGCATGTTCTGAGTGCAACCCAAAGCCACCTGGCGGGCGGCGAGCTTGTCCTCCGGCGTCAGGGTTCGGGCAGTGCCTTGCAGATCCCCCAGCGAGGCGTTGAACGCCAGCCCCTGTTGAAGCCGCTCGCCGAGTCCCTCCAGGGATACCTCGGGGGATTCCCTGCTGCGGGTGGACGCGGTCAGCAAGTGGTTGCGGGCGATCTGGAAGACCCATGTCGGGAACGCAGCCTGGTTTCGAAAGCCACCGAGGTTGGTCACCACCTTCAGCAGAATCTCCTGCGTCGCGTCGGCCGCATCCTCGCGATTGCCGAGCATGCGGACGGCCAGGTTGAAGACTCCGGGTTGAATGGCCACCAGCGTGGCGTCGAGGGCGGGCAAGTCGCCCTGCGCCGCTCGTGCGATGGTCTCTCGACCAGGATCGCTGATCTTCAAGGTGCGCCCCTCATGGTTGCTCGCGCGGCGGACAGATTGGCGGGGTCCTGAGAGGGCAGAAGGATCGGCGTGTCGAACCACTCGATCTTTGCGTCCTGCCCATAGGTCTTGAGAACACGGGCGTGCCAGGCCTGGTTGAACCAGGCGCGCGCACTGGCTTCATCCTTCCACAGGTACACGCCACCGAAGAGGCCATTCGGCGAGACCGTGAAGTGCTTGCGCAGCAGACCCGGAATCTGCTGGTAGGTCGGTGCGGCCACGTTGAATTCGGCTGCCAGCCGCTCGCGAGTGACGCCTGGCGGTATGGCAATCTCAACCAGCGTCCCCACCGCACGGCTGTCACTGTCGGCCGGCGTGCCGCCTGCCTTGTTGTCCACCGACACCAGGGCATCGAAGAGTCGCACCTGTGCGTCGACTCCACGCTCCTTTCGCACGCGCTCAAACCAGGCGGGGTTGAACCACGCCTCGGCACTGGCCAGGTCACGCCAGAAGTAGAGGCCACCGAAATCGCTGCTGTCGCGCTCAAAAGAGTAGGCCTTGAACATCAGTCCGGGCAGCTTGGCGTATTCGGGAATGGTGTCGCGCATTCTGCCGGTGATGATCCCCCTGGGGGCGTACCACGGCTTGGGCACGCGGACGATCACGACCACCGGTGTGGGCAGGGTGGGGGAGCTGGCAGCGGCGCTGCCGCCCTGCAGCCCCTGCGCGCCAGCAGACGAGCTGCATGCGGCCAGCGCAAGCACGGCGGTACCAAAGGCAAGTCTGGATGCGTTCATGTCGACCTCATCAGGAACGTTGCGCACAGCGAAATGGCTGGGCTCACATTCCTTAGACATCGGCGGGTCGATCGCTGTGACAGGGCTGGCCGACCGGCTGCGGATCTGGACCAACGACGGCGGCGCCGATCACCGTGAGCGGCTTGGTGAACAGCTGGCGGAATGGTGCAAGCGGATGGCCTTCAACGCGCTGGTGGGCAACACCGACGACCACGCCCTCAACACCGTGCTGCTGTTCGACCAGGTGGCCGAGGGAATCGACAGAAGAGCCTGGGGTCTGTCGCCGGCTTTCGATATCACACCCAACCTGGCGGTTCCGCTGCCCGACATCGAACAAGGCCCGAACCTGTCGCTCGCGACCGGTACCGATGGGGGCTCGGGCACCAGCGTGGCGCGGATCGCTGCCGCTGCAGAGCGGATGGGGCTCGACCGCGACGGCGCACTTCAGTGGCTGATCGCCACCGCGGCCCTGGTGGCTGAAGGCTGGGAGCCTCTGCTGCGGGCGTCTGTCCAGCCGGTGATCGAAGACCCGGCCCGAATGGATCGTCTGGTGGCCGATGTCGGGCACGCGTTCGCCTACGCCGAATGGCTGACCGGCGGCAGGTCGATCGGCTGAGCCGCTCAGGGGTGGCTCAGCGCCCGCCCCGCCTCCTGCAGCAGCTCACCCCCTCACCGCCGCCCGCATCCGCTCCACCAAAGGATGGTGCATGCCCCGCCGCGTGCAGATGGCGTGAATCTCCTCTTTCACCTCGGGGGTCTGGCCCAGCAGGCGCAACCCGCGCATCAGGCCAACGTCACCGGCCCCGAGGCGACTGACCGGGAACACGCCCAGTCCGCGCGCGGCAAAGACGGCAAGCAGGGCGCTGTCTTCGAACTCGCCGACGATGCGGGGGCGGATGGCCTGGGTTTCGAACCAGCGGTCGAGCGTGTTGCGCAGGGCCGAGTGGCCGGTGGGCAGCAGCAGGGGCAGGCTCGCCAGTGACTGGGGGAAGCGGTCTCGCTCCGCCTTGTGCACGAGGGCGGCGGGGCCGTACCACTCCACCGGCGAGGTGACCAGCAGCTCGCTGGACAGGCGCAGGTTGGGGTTGCGGGGCGCGGCCTGGCCGGCCAGCACCACGTCCAGGTGGTGCAGGGCCAGTTCGGCCAGCAGCTGTTCGAATTCGCCTTCGTGGCACACCAGCCGAAGGTGGGGGGTGACCAGCACGGGTTCGAGCAGGGCGTGGGCGGCCAGCTTGGAGATGCCGTCGGACAGGCCCACGGTGAGGCGGGCCACGGTGCCCTGGGCGGCCTGGCGAACCTCGTCAGCGATGAGGCTGCCGAGCGGAAAGATTTCTTCGGCACGGGCAAACGCGGCCTGGCCGGCTTCGGTGAGCACCACGGCGCGGCCGGCTGGTTTGAGCAGCTGGTGGCCCAGTGATTTCTCCAGTTCGCGCACCTGGGCAGTGATGGTCTGCACCGCCATGTCGAGCCGGTTGGCGGCACGGGCAAAGCCGCCTTCCTTGGCCACGACCCAGAAATGGTAGAGGTGCCGGTAGTTCAGCATGATCCAACAACTTCGTAAAAACCGAAGTTTAGCTTCGAAGAATGCTGGTTGATGCGAAGCTTGTCCGTCACCAGAATCCCGCCATTCAATCTTGAAAGGGAATGGTCATGCTGTACGCACTCAATTGGTTCGTGGTGCTGCTCCTGCTGGGCCTGTGGTCGCTGGCGGCCTGGGCGTTTCACGCGGTGGGTGTGTGGACGGTGCAGAACGCCGGCGCGCTGGGTGGCGCCGCCACCGAGGCCGCCACCGGCGCCGCTGCGGGCGTGGGGCAGTTGCAGGTGCCGCCGTGGCTGGCGCCCTGGATGCCCCCTGAACTCATCGAATCGGTGGTGGCGCTGGTGGCCCCGGTGGGCGCCCTGGTGGAAGGGCTGCTGCAGAGCGCCCCATCCCTGGCCGGTGCCGTGAGCGTGATCACCTGGGGCATCTGGGGCTTGGGCGCCTTCACGCTGGTGGCGCTGGGTGCGGGTGCGCACATCGTGATTGCCATGTGGCGGCGCAAGGCGCCCCGCAAGCTGGCGATCTGAGGCGCCGATCCATCGAACGTTCAACCTCCCTATTCCTCCATGGACTCCCTGCTTCCCTACCTATCCGCCGACTGGCTGGGTCATCCGGCCTGGATCTGGCTCGCCTTCATGGGCATCGTGGTGTCGCTGCTGGCCTTTGACCTCGGCGTGCTGCACAAGGACGACCGCGAGATCGGCGTGCGCGAAAGCCTGCTGCTGTCGGCTGGCTACATCAGCGTGGCGCTGCTGTTCGGCGCCTGGGTGTGGTGGTACCTGGGCGCGCAAAGCGGCATGGACTACTACACCGGCTTCATGATCGAGAAGTCGCTGTCGATGGACAACGTGTTCGTGATTGCGCTGATCTTCACCTACTTCGCGATCCCGCGGCAGTACCAGCACCGGGTGCTGTTCTGGGGCATCCTCGGGGTGATCGTGCTGCGCGCCATCATGATCGGCCTGGGTGCCACGCTGGTCAGCAACTTCAGCTGGGTGCTGTACGTGTTCGGCGCATTCCTCGTGTTCACCGGCATCAAGATGTGGGTGATTGCCGACCACATGCCCGACATCGCCGGCAACCCGATGCTCAAGTTCCTCAAGCGCCACATGCGCATGACCGACGGCCTGCGAGGCAACGCGTTCTGGGTGCGCGAGACCGACCCCAAGACCGGCAAGGTCGAGCGCTTCGCCACGCCGCTGTTTCTTGCGCTGCTGCTGGTCGAGTTCGCCGACCTGATCTTCGCCGTGGATTCGGTGCCGGCGATCTTCGCGATCACCACCGACCCATTCATCGTCTACACCAGCAACATCTTCGCCATCCTGGGCCTGCGAGCGCTGTACTTTGCGCTGGCCGCCATGATCCACCGGTTCAAGTACCTCAAGTACGCGCTGTCCCTGGTGCTGGTGTTCATCGGCTCCAAGATCTTCCTGGTGGGCATCATCGGCAAGATCCCGGCGGTGGTGTCGCTCAGCGTCACCTTCACCCTGATCGCAGGTGGTGTGATCTTGTCACTCTGGAAAACGCGGGGCGATTCCGCCACGGTGCTCAAAGCCGGCAAGGCCTGACGCGATCGGGCAAAAGGTCAGGGCCCGGGCCGCTTGGCTCAGACCAGCGCGGCCTCCAGCGCGTCCACGAACATGGCGGGCACGTCGAACCCGGTCTGTTGCTGGATCTCCTGAAAACAGGTGGGGCTGGTGACGTTGATTTCGGTCACGCGGTTGCCGATCATGTCCAGGCCCACCAGCAGCAGGCCGCGGGCGGCCAGCACCGGGGCCATGGCTTCGGCCACGGCGCGGTTGTCGTCGGTGAGGGGCTGGGCCACGCCCTTGCCGCCAGCGGCCAGGTTGCCGCGCACCTCGCTGCCTTGGGGAATGCGGGCCAGCACGAACGGCGCCACCTGACCGCCGATCAGCAGCAGGCGTTTGTCGCCGTCCACGATTTCCGGCAGGTAGCGCTGCACCATGACGCTGGTGTGGCCGCCGTGGTTGAGGGTTTCGATGATCGAGCCGAGGTTCATGCCGTCGGCGCCGACCCGGAAGATGCCCATTCCACCCATGCCGTCGAGCGGCTTGAGGATGATGTCCTTGTGTTCGGCATGGAAGTGACGGATGGCCTCGGGCGAGCGCGTCACCAGGGTGGGTGGCGCGTATTGGGCAAACTCCATCAGCGCGAGCTTCTCGGGGTGGTCGCGCAGGGCGGCAGGGCGGTTGAACACGCGCGCGCCCTCGCGCTCGGCCTGCTCGAGCAGGTGGGTGGCGTAGAAGTACTCGCTGTCGAAGGGCGGGTCCTTGCGCATCAGCACGGCGCCGAAGTCCTTCAGCGCCTCGCGGCCCTGGTGGGTCACGCGGTACCAGTCGTCGGCCTGGCCGGTCAGTTCGATGCGCCGCACCAGCGCGGTCACGGGCTGGCCGCCCTGCCACTGCAGGTGCTGCGGCTCGCAGGCGGCCACCGTGTGGCCACGCCGCTGCAGCTCGCGCATCATGGCAAAGGTGCTGTCCTTGTAGGTCTTGAAGGTGGCCAGGGGGTCGGCAACAAAGAGAACGTTCATGGTGCTTTGGATTGGGTGCGGTACTGTTGCACAAACAGCGCAATGGCGCCGGCCACCACGCCCCAGAAGGCCGAACCGATGCCGGCAATGACCACGCCACTGAGCGTGACCAGGAAGGTGATGAGCGCGGCCTCGCGGTGGGCGTCGTCCTTGAGGGCGGCGTGCAGCCCGCCACCAATGCTGCCCAGCAGCGCAATGCCGGCAATGGCCATCACCAGCTCGCGCGGAAACGCGATCAGCAGTCCGGTGACCAGCGCGCCCACCAGGCCGATGGCGGCATACAGCACCCCGCTGACCACCGTGGCGGTGTAGCGCTTGGCGGGATCGGGGTGGGCCTCGGGGCCCATGCAGATGGCGGCGGTGATGGCCGACAGGTTGAGCGCGAAGGCGCCGAAGGGGGCCAGCACCATGGTGGCCAGCCCGGTGATGGTGATCACCCGCGAAATCGGCATCTGGTGGTAGCCGGCCGCGCGGATGGCCGCCACACCCGGCAGGTTCTGCGACGCCATGGTGACGATGAACAGCGGCAGCGCCAGGCTGGTGAAGGCAGCCAGGGTGAACACGGGCGCGGTGAACACCGGCACCGCCCATTCCAGCGACAGCGCCCCCGCGTTGAACTGCCCGCGGGCCAGCACCAGCGCCACGCCCGCCGCCAGCGTGACCACCACCGCATAACGCGGGGCCAGCCGGCGCGACACCAAGTACGCCAGCAGCATGAGCACCACCAGCGGCAGCGCCGTTTGCGCCGCGGCGAACGCCTGCAATCCGAAGCGCGCCAGCACGCCCGCCAGCAGCGCCGACGCGATGGCCATGGGAATGCGGTTCATGACCCGCTCGAACCAGCCGGTGGCGCCGGCCAGGGTGATGAGGGCGCCGCACACCAGAAACGCGCCGATGGCTTCGGCCATGGTGAAGCCGCCCGCCAGCCCGGCACTGGCCAGCACGGCCGCGCCCGGCGTGCTCCAGGCAATCATCACCGGTTGCTTCAGCAGCAGCGACGGAATGGCCGAGGTGAGGCCCATGCCCAGCCCGAGCGCCCACATCCACGATGTGATCTGCTCGGGCGTGGCGCCAAAGGCCTGCGCGGCCTGGAACACGATGGCCACCGAACTGGTGAAGCCCACCAGCACCGCCACAAAACCCGCCGTGGCCGAAGAAACGCTGACGTCGCGAAAGAAGGACATGGCGAGATTCTGCCCGGCGGCCGCGAGGCGCGCCGAGGGTGCCGAGGATCCGGCTCCGCCGGTCCTCAGGCACCGCCCCCCAGTGGGGGGTGACGCGCCGCCAGGCGCGGCGCGGGGGGCGTCAAATCTCCACCTTGGAACCCAGTTCGACCACCGCGTTGGCGGGCAGGTTGAGGAACGCCGCCGCGCCGGCCGCGTTGTGGTGCATGGCGGCAAACAGCTTTTCACGCCACGGCGCCATGCCGCCCTGCAGCGTGGGCGTGACCACGTCGCGCGAGAGGAAGTAGCTGGTGGTCATGGGCTCGATGTCGCAGCCGCGCAGGCGCAGCGGCGCCAGGGCCTCGGGCACGTCGGGGTCGTTCTTGAAGCCGTAGTGGATGGTGACGGCCCAGCAGTCGTGGCCGAGCGCCTCGACCTGGGTGCGCTCGTTCAGGCCGATCCAGGGCACGTCGTGGTGGCGCACCGTGACGAACAGGTTCTGCTGGTGCAGCACCTTGTTGTGCTTGAGGTTGTGCAGCAAGGCGTTGGGCACGATGCCGGGTTCGGCCACCAGGAACACCGCCACGCCGGGCACGCGCACCGGCGGCTCGATGAACACGGCGTCCAGGAAGGGCTGCAGTTCGAGCGCATCGGCGCGCTGCACCTTCGACATCAGGTTGCGCCCGCTCTTCCAGGTGGTCATGAGCGTGAACACCGCAGCGCCGATGGCGAGCGGGAACCAGCCGCCGTCGAACAGCTTGAGCAGGTTGGAGCTGAAGAACGCCAGGTCGATGACGAAGAACACGCCGGTGGCGGCCACGCACAGCCACAGCGGGTACTTCCAGCCATGCCGGATGACGAAGAAGGTCAGCACCGTGGTGATGAGCATGTCGAGCGTGACGGCGATGCCATAGGCAGAGGCCAGGTTGCTCGACGACTTGAACATGACCACGGCCAGCACGATGGCGACGAACAGTGCCCAGTTGACGAAGGGAATGTAGATCTGACCGGTGTCGCGCACGCTGGTGTGGCGCAGGTTCAGGCGTGGCAGGTAACCCAGCTGCACCGCTTGCTTGGTGACGCTGAACGCGCCCGAGATGAGCGCCTGCGACGCAATGACCGTGGCCATGGTGGCCAGCGCCACCAGCGGCACCAGCGCCCAGGTGGGCGCCATGCGGTAGAACGGGTTGCTGACGGCCGAGGGGTCGGCCAGCAACAGCGCACCCTGGCCGAAGTAGTTGAGCGTGAGCGACGGCATGACCACGCTGAACCAGGCGATGCGGATCGGCTTCTTGCCGAAGTGGCCCAGGTCGGCGTACAGGGCTTCGGCACCCGTGACGCACAGCACCACCGCGCCCAGGATGATGAAGGTGGTGCCGGGTTGGCCCAGCATGAAGCGCAGCGCGTGGTGCGGGCTGAGCGCCTCCAGGATCTCGGGGTGGTGGACGATGTGCGAGACACCGAGCGCCGCGATGGTGAAGAACCACACCAGCGTGATCGGTCCGAAGAATTTGCCGATGCCGCCGGTGCCGCGCTTCTGCACCGCGAACAGTGCAAACAGCACCACCAGCGTGAGCGGCACCACATAGGGCTGCAGCACCGGTGAGATGACGCTCAGGCCCTCGACCGCCGAGAGCACCGAGATGGCCGGCGTGATGACGCCGTCGCCATAGAACAGCGAGGTACCGAAGATTCCGATGAGCAGCAGGATGCCGCGCAGGCGGGGTTTGTCCTTCACCGCATTGGACGCCAGCGCCAGCATCGCGATCAGCCCGCCCTCGCCGGCGTTGTCGGCGCGCAGCACCAGGAGCACGTATTTCAGCGAGACGATGGTCGTCAGCGTCCAGAACAGGATGGACAGGACGCCATAGACGTTGTCGTTCGTGAAGGGAACGTGGCCGGAACCGAAGACTTCCTTGACGGCGTACAGCACGCTGGTGCCGATGTCGCCATAAACCACACCGATGGCGCCCAGCGTGAGGGCAGCCAGCGAAGACGGAGCGCGGGTGTTCAAGCGAGAAACCCCACCTTGGTGTCGTGGGGCGTGAGCTCAGAGGCAGCGGATTCTGCGCCGGTCGCCGCCGCCGCGCCATGGGCCGGACAGCCTAAAGCGCGGAACGGCGTGCAAAATGTTGCACCGCAGCAACTGTGCCGCCCTGCGGCGACATCAGTCGAAGTTTTCTGCTTCGGGATCGGTGGCTTCGAGCTCGTAGCTGGCGGCCAGCATGGCCAGGCGGCCGATGACGCCGTACATGTAGAAGCGGTTGGGCACGCTGGCTCCGGGCTTGACGCCGGGTTGGGGCAGCTGCGCGCTCTGCTCGAAGGCCAGCGGCACGAAGCTCGAGCCCGGGGCGTTGAGGTTTTCGTCGATGCCGCGGTCGGCGTGCACGCGGTAGAAGCCGCCCACCACGTAGCGGTCCATCATGTAGACCACGGGCTCGGCCACGGCGCTGTTGATGCGCTCGTGGGTGAGCACGCCTTCCTGGATGATGACCTCGCTGACGGTCTGCCCGGCCTGCACGCGCGACATGCGCTCTTTCGCCTTGGGCGTGAGCTGGTCGATTTCCTTGGCGTCGCGCACGGTCATGATGCCCATGCCGCCCGTCCCGTTGTCGGCCTTGATGACGGCGAACGGCTTTTCGTTGATGCCGTATTCCTTGTACTTGCGGCGCACCTTGGTGAGCAGGGCGTCGGTGTTGCTGCGCAGGCACTCCAACCCGTCGTCGGCGGTGAAGTCGACCTCGCCGCACTGGTTGTACATGGGGTTGATCAGCCAGTGGTCCATGCCCAGCAACTTGCCGAAGCGCTTGGCCACCTCTTCGTAGGCCTTGAAGTGGTTGCTCTTGCGGCGCGTGGCCCAGCCGGCGTGCAGCGGCGGCAGCAGGTATTGCTCGTGCAGGTCTTCGACGATGCCGGGCACGCCGGCCGACAGGTCGTTGTTGAGCAGGATGGTGCAGGGGTCGAAGTTCTTCAGGCCCAGCCGGCGCTTGCTGCGCAGCAGCGGCTCCAGCGTGACCTGGCCACCGTCGGGCAGGGCGATGGTGGTGGGCTCGGTGATGTCGTTGGACAGTGAGCCGAGTCGCACGTTCAGGCCGGCCATGTAGAAGATCTTCTGCAGCGTGGCCAGGTTGCTGAGGTAGAAGGTGTCCCGCGTGTTGTCGGGCACCAGCAGCAGGTTCTTGGCCTCTGGGCAGATCTTTTCGATCGCCGCCATGGCGGCCTGCACCGCCAGCGGAATCATCTCGGGCGTGAGGTGGTTCCAGCCTGCCGGGAACAGGTTGGTGTCGACCGGGGCCAGCTTGAAGCCGGCGTTGCGCACGTCGACCGAAGTGTAGAACGGCGGCGTGTGCTCCATCCACTCGAGCCGGAACCAGCGCTCGATCACCGGGGTGGATTCGAGGATGCGCTGTTCGAGTTCGTTGATGGGCCCGGTGAGGGCGGTGACGAGGTGGGGAACCATGGCGGGCGGAGCGGCGGAAACAGGCGGAACCTGGGAGGGGCCAGTGTAATTGGGGATGGTGACGGGGTTTCCAAGCCCCGCCCGGGGCCTTTCGGCCCGGCTACCGATCGCCCTTGAGCGCCGTCACCTCGATCTCGATCCGCATGCGCGGGTCGGCCAGGCCGGCCGAGATCATCATGGCCGCGGGGCGCACTTCGCCGAAGTAGCGCTTGAGCACCGGCCAGGTCTTCGGAAACTCGCTGCCGTCGGGCAGCACGTAGGTCACGCGCACCACATCGGCCAGGCTGGCCCCGGCCTGTTGCAGCGCGGCCTCGATGTTGCGCAGGCACTGGTCGGTCTGGGTCTCGATGTCGGGTGCGATGGACATGGTGGAGTAGTCGAATCCGGTGGTGCCGGAAACGAACACCCAGTCGCCCTGGACGACGGCGCGGGAATAGCCGATGTCGGCTTCGAAGGTGGAGCCCGAAGAGATGAGGGTGCGTGGCATGGTCAGACGCCCAGGTAGATCAGCAACAGCCCGATGGCGGCGGGCACCGACTGGATGAACAGGATGCGCTTGCTGGCGGTGGCCGCGCCATACAGGCCTGCCACCAGCACGCACAGCAGGAAGAACACCTTGAACGGGCCACCGGCCTCGCCCTGCAGCAGCCCCCAGAAAAGCCCGGCCGCCAGAAAGCCGTTGTAAAGGCCCTGGTTGGCCGCCAACACCTTGGTCTGCGCAGCGAACTCGGGCTTGAGCCCGAAGGCCTTCATGCCCCGCGGCTTGTCCCACAGGAACATCTCGAGCACCAGGATGTAGACGTGCAGCAAGCCGACCAGCAAGACCACGGCATCGGCAATGGAAACGTTCAAGGGGTTCTCCGTCGGGTCGTCAGGAAACGGGGTTGATGGGCGTTCAGCCGGGGCGGCGCCGAACGAAGCGCTGCTCGTTCACCACGGTGCCCCATTGGCCGCCGCGCAAGGTTCGGTCCAGCCCGAAGCCGTGCTTTTCATACAGGTGCCGAGCCGCTTGCAGTGCGTCGAAGGTCCACAGAAAGCATCGTTCGTACCGACGATCGTCGCAGAAGGCCAGTGCGGCCGACAGCAGGGTGTGACCGACCCCCGTGCCGCGCACCGCATCGGACGCGATGAACCAGCGCAGGTGCGCGCCGTCGGTGTCGGCGAGGCGGCCGTCGATGGCGATCGACGCCTCGATGCGGTCGTTCTGCACCACCAGCCACAGGCCGTCGCGGTCGGCGTCGAAGCGCTCGCAGAAAGCCGCCAGCTCGCTGGCCACCTTGACCTCGAAAGGCCGCCCGAAACCGCTGGTGCGCGCGTAGTACGTGGCGTGCAGTTCGGCCACACGGCCGATGCAGCCCGGCAGGTACCCGCGGTGCAGGTCCATGGTCATGGGCCCGCGAGGGCGATGCCCCATGCCAACAGGCCGATCGAGAGCGCCCCCAGCGCCGATCGCACGTGGTTCCAGTGCAGCCAGTCCCGTGCATAGCGGGGCCACAGCACCTGCGCCTCGCGAAGGTCGGTGCGGGCCAGCCGGTTGTTCAGGGGAACGTTGAACCGGAGGGTGACCCCGAGGGGGCCGAGCAGGTAGGCCGCGGCACCCGCGCCCAGCACCAGGGATCCCGGGCCGCGCTGCCAGAGCGCTGCCGCCAGCAGCACCGCGCACAGCAGCGCGGTGCCCAGGAACGGCACCAGAAACAGGGGGCGGACGATGAGCTGGTTGATGCGCTGCATGGCCGTCATGCCGGTTTCGGCAGGGAGTTCGAGCAGCGCGCGCACGACCACCAGCGAAAATGCATACAGCAGGCCCGTGACCAGCCCGCTCCCCACGATGGTGGCGATGGTGAGCGTCTGCAGCAACAGGGTCATGCGCCGATCATGCCCGACCGCCGACAGGCTCAGCCGCGCACTTCGCCTTCGCCCAGCACCACGTACTTGAGCGACGTGAGGCCTTCGACACCGACCGGCCCGCGGGCGTGGAACTTGTCGGTGCTGATGCCGATTTCGGCACCCAACCCGTATTCGAAGCCATCGGCAAAGCGGGTGCTGGCATTGACCATCACGCTGGCCGAATCGACCTCGCGCAGGAAGCGCTGCGCGTGCACGTGGTCGGTGGTGAGGATCGCGTCGGTGTGGTGGCTGCTGTAGCGGTTGATGTGCGCGATGGCTTCGTCCACCCCGGCCACCACCTTGATGCTGATGACCGGGGCGAGGTATTCCTCGGACCAGTCCTGCTCGGTGGCGTCGACGAGGATGGGTGAGTGCGAGGCTTCGACGGGCTCAGCCCGAACGGTGGAGGGGTGGCGCCCAAGGCCCTGCGCCAGGATGGCGCGGCTTTCCGGGCAGACCCGCATTTCCACGCCCTTGGCCGCAAAGATGGCGCCGATCTTCGGCAGGAACTGCGCCGCCACGCCACGCGCCACCAGCAGGCTTTCGGTGGCGTTGCAGGGGCTGTACTTCTGGGTCTTGGCGTTGTCGGTCACCTTGACGGCGAGATCGATGTCGCAGGGATCGTCGACGTACGTGTGGCAGTTGCCATCCAGGTGCTTGATGACCGGCACCTTGGCCTCGGCGCTGATGCGCTCGATGAGGCCTTTGCCGCCCCGCGGGATGATCACGTCGACGTACTGCGGCATGGCGATGAGCTGGCCCACGGCGGCGCGGTCGGTCGTGGGCACCAGTTGCACCGCGGCGGCCGGCAGACCGGCGTCGATGAGCGCGCGCTGCACCAGCGCGGCCAGCGCGCGGTTGGAGTCGATCGCCTCGGAGCCGCCGCGCAGGATCGCGGCGTTGCCGCTCTTGATGGCCAGCGAGGCGGCCTCGATGGTCACGTTGGGCCGGCTCTCGTAGATCATGCCGAAAACCCCGATGGGCACGCGCATCTGGCCCACCCGGATGCCGCTGGGCATCTGCTTCATGCCCGAGATCTCGCCAATGATGTCGGGCATGGCAGCGAGTTGCTCGCACCCCTGGGCACAGGTGTCGAGCACCTTGGGCGTGAGCTTGAGGCGGTCGACCATGGGCTCGGCCAGGCCATTGGCGCGGGCGCGGTCAAGGTCTTTGGCGTTTTCCACCGACAGCGGCCCCACGCTGTCGCGCAGCAATGTGGCCAGCCGGCGCAGCGCCTGCCCTTTGCGGGCGGCCGATGCCTTGGCCATGAGCCGCGACGCCGCCAGGGCCTGCTGCCCCAGGGTGTGCATGAGTTCGGTGGTGTTGCTCGCGTTCATGGGAGGATTTTCGCAGAGGTGCGGCGAGGGCGCACGCGCGGACCCACGCCGGCTCAGCGCACCGGGATCGGCGTGGCCCGGTCCACCGGCACCACGGTCACCGAGTTCTGCGGCGAGCCTTCGATGAGCCGGTCTGAATAGGTGAGGTAGACCAGGGTGTTTCGCTTGGGGTCGACCATGCGGACGATGCGCAGGCGCTTGAAGACCAGACTGATCCGCTCGCTGAAGATTTCTTCCTGCTCCTTGATCGGCTTGGGCACGGTCACCGGGCCCACCTGCCGGCAGGCGATCGATGCTTCGGCCTTGTCCTCGGCCAGACCCAGGGCACCCTTAATGCCGCCGGTGCGGGCGCGCGAAAGGTAGCAGGTGACACCGGTGACGCCCGGGTCGTCGTAGGCCTCGACCACGATCTTGTGGTCGGGGCCGATCCACTTGAACACCGTGTCGACCGAGCCGATCTCCTCGGCGTGGACGGTGCTGGTGGCGATGACAATCAGGGCAAAGGCGAAGCGGTGCACGGCAGGGACTCCCGGTCGGTGGGGCAGGTGCCGGGATTGTGCGCCCCGGCCGCCCCCGACCCACGGCGCCGGGATGGGCGGGCATTGGCCGAAGGACCGCTCGGCATCGGCCGCATGGACGATGGCGCGCGGCCGCGGACGGCCCATGATCGATGGGAACTGCGCGTTGCCCACGCCCCACCCCATGCAAGCCCGACCCTTCCCCGCCGCCTCCGCTCCACCAGGCCGGCCCGACCCGAGGATTCAGGCCGCGCCGGGGCGCTGGCTGGCGCCCTGGCTGTGCCGCGCCGGGCTGGCGCTGTTCATGCTGCTGGCGGTCCTTTGGCCCGGCGCAGCGACCCACGCGCAGTCCGGCCTGACTCTGGAACCCGGCGCCACGCACATCGCGCTGACCGAGCGGCTGGACTACGTCACCGACCCGGCGCGGCGCTGGAGCCCGCAGCAACTGCCACCCGAGGACGCGGGCTGGCTGCCCGTGCGCGAGCACGCCGGCGGTGGCAACTTCGGGCACGTGAAGCACCCGGTCTGGTTTCGCATCCGGATCCGCAGCGGGCTCGATCGGCCCAGCGACTGGCGCTGGGTGGTCGACCACCCTGTGCTGAGTTCGATCAACCTCGTCACGGTGGGTGAGGACGGCCGGCCACACAACGCCGGTCTGGCGGGTGTGCTGCCCATGGCCCGCGGCGAGGCGCCCCGGCAGCGCGTGGCGGCGATGCCGTTGCAGGTGGCCGCCCACGCGTCGGTGCTGGTGCTCATGCAAATAGAAACCGAAGGCGTGCTGCGCGCGCCGGTGCACCTCTACACGGAAGCCGCCTGGGGGGCGCACGACCGCTGGCTGCACATGGTGCTGGGCAGCTACTTCGGCCTGATCGCCGGATTGCTGGCCTACAACGGCGTGCTGTGGCTCCGCCTTCGCGATGCCTCGTACGGACATTACGTCGGGTTCGGTGTCGGCATCGGGGTGTACCAGCTGGGCAGCACCGGGCTGGGGGCGGTGTACGCGTGGCCTGGCTGGATGGCGCATTCCACGCTGATCATGGTCGTGGCCGCGGCCTGGTTTGCCGCCTTCGGACTGCTGTTCACCGACCGTTTTCTGCGGCTGCGCGAGGTGGCTCCGCGCCTTTCTCAGGTGGTGCGTGCGTCGGCGCTGTGCTGGTTGCCGGCGCTCGCGGTGCTGGCCTTCGTGCCGGCGGGCGATTTCATCCGCTGGGTGCTGCTGCCGCTGGCGCTGTGGGGCGTGTCCCTGGTGTTGATCGCCGGCGTTCGGGGATGCTGGCTGAAGGTCCCGGCGGCGCCGATCTTCCTGCTCGGCTGGAGCGGGCTGGCGGTGGCGGGCGTCATGCGCGCGGTGCTGGTCCAGGGATGGGTCTCGGCCGACTCGCTGCCCTACCACGCCCTGCTGGTGGCGACAGCACTCGAAATGGTCCTGCTCTCGTTCGCGCTGGCCGACCGGATCAGCCTGGAGCGGCGCGCCCGCAGCCAGGCCGAGGTCACCGGCGCCAGCGAACGCGCGGCCCGCGAAGTCGCTCAGCGGGCCCTGCAGGAGCGGACGCGCTTCATGGCGGCCGTCACGCACGACCTGCAGCAGCCACTGTATGCCCTGCGGATGGTGGCGCACAACCTGGTTCTGCAGCGCGGCAGCGCGCCCGACCCGGGCACCCTGGCGCAGTTGCAGTCGGCGGTGCACGCCACCAACGACCTCACGGCTTCAATGATGATGGCCGTGCAGCTGCACCGCGATGAAGTCACGCCCATGCTGCAGACGTTCCACGTTCAGCCGATGCTCGACCGGATCGAAGCGCTGTTCAGCGCACGGGCGCGAGAGCGCCATTTGCGCTGGGGAGTCACGCCGAGCCTCCAGGTCTTGCGCACCGACCCGGCGTTGCTGGAGCGCATGCTGAGCAACCTGGTGTCGAACGCGCTGCGCTACACCCACCAGGGCGGCGTGCTGCTGACCTGCCGGCAGCGCCAGGGCCAACTGCTGGTGCAGGTGTGGGACACCGGTCCAGGCATCGAACCCGGGGAGCAGGCAGCGCTGTTCGAGCCGTTTCGCCGGGGCAGCGCAGCAACCCCGGGGGACCACGGCATGGGCCTCGGGCTGTCGATCGTGAGCCGGTGCGCCAGCCTGCTGGGCATTCGGCTGACGCTTCGCTCGATGCCCGGTCGTGGCACGTGTTTCTCACTGTGGGTGCCATGCGCGCAGGAAGTCGAGGGTTTTCCCTGAAGTCCTGGGCTGCACCGGAACCGCTTGCACCCCGACAATGAAGATGAAGACCGCGCGAAAGTCGAGCCCCACCGCACGAAATCAGCGAAAAGCTCGAACCCTGCAAACACATTGTCCGTGTGCCTTTGATGGGCAAGCAGCGATCGGCAAGGTGGCTCGCGCCGGCAGGTCCCACTGCTGCATTGCGCATCCCGCGCTGCACGGAGTTGCCGTGGATGGGAGCTTCGATGCACAGCCATGTTGGCGGAGTCAGGCGCACCAAGGCCACGGCCCCTGGGTGGTTGGTGCGTCTGGTTTTCGTGCTGGGTTGGCTTTGCTGCAGTTGGCCAGCACACGGCGACGCGCCTCTGAGGCTTGAGGGCAACTCGGGGCACGTGACGGCAACCCTGTATCTTGAGTACCGGTTTTCCGACCCGATGGCCGCCGTGGAAGCGGCCGACCGAGACAGCGGGTGGCGTCCATTGAACGAGCGCCGGGGCTTGGGCAGTTTCGCGGGGGTGTCACAGACCATCTGGTTCCGGCTGACGGTCTTCACCGATGCCAGCGCAGGCGGGGAATGGATCGTCGGCCTTCCCAGCCCCCACGTCAGCTCTGTGCAGATCACGCTGGACACACCCGGCGAACGGCGGCAATCAGCCGCGGGAGGGCTTCAGTCTCTCGCCCGGGCTGGCGGCTTTCCCTCCAGGTATCCCGCGTTCCCCCTCCAGCTTGCGCCTGGGAAACCGCACACGATTCTGCTGGAGGTTCGCTCGGAATCGCTGCTCGAGATGCGGATCGATCTGTGGCGGCCAGCGCAATGGCGCGCTCAAGAGCTCGTCGACTACGCGGTTCTTGGCATGTACTTCGGACTCATGGCTGGCCTGCTCGTGTACAACGGCTTTCTCGCACTCAGGCTGAAGGACGGCGCTTACACCACCTACATTGCCTTCGGAGTGGCTCTGGCCACCTATCAGCTCGCCAACACAGGCATCGGTCCCCACCTGCTGTGGCCGTCCAACGGCCTTCTCACGATCCCCCTTCTGAGCATCTCGACGTCCGTGTTTTCCGCGTTGGGGCTGGTGTTCACCCACCGCTTCTTGCGGCTGTCCGGGCGCAACCCGCGCCTGGCATGGACGCTGAAGCTCAGCGCGGCTTCGTGGATTCCCGTTGTTGCCAGCCATTTCTGGCTGACGCCGCTTGAAGTCTCCAACGCTCTGATCGTTCCTCTCGGCCTGTGGACGGTGGCGATCATCCTGTACACCGGTCTGGTCAGCGCACGTGACCGGATTCCTGGCGCAACCTACTTCCTCATTGGGTGGTCCGCGCTGGCGGTGGCAGGACTGTTCCGGATTCTTGTGCAGCTTGGATTGCTGCCCAACCACCCACTGCTCGACAATGGTTTGCTGCTGGCGTCCGGGTTCGAAATGCTGATGCTGTCGTTGGCCCTGGCCGACCGGATCATGGAGGAGCGCAGAGCGCGCGCCCAAGCCGAGGCTGAACGCCTGCAGGAATCGGTCGCGCGGAGAAGCGTGCAGGCCGCCCTGCAGGAGAAATCGAACTTCATGGCCGCTGTCGCGCACGATCTTCAACAGCCGGTCTACGCAATCGGGCTCGCCCTGGAAAGCGTCAGGCGCCAGCGTTCGGGCGTGAGCAACGAGGATGCGACCCGCCACATGCAATCTGCGCTTCAGGTCGCCGACGAACTGCTCTCGTCCATGGCAACCGCCGTGCGGCTGGAGCGCTCGACACTGACGCCGGAAGTGCAGGTGTTTTCCCTTCAGGACATGCTGGAGCGCATCGACTCGATGTTTTCACCCATTGCCCTTGAGCGGGGATTGGGCTGGCGAGTCACCCCCAGCCTTCATCAGGTGGAGAGCGATCCTGCCTTGCTTGAGCGGATGATCTGCAACCTTGCTTCGAACGCCATTCGCTACACCGGAAAAGGTGGTGTGATGATCAGCTGCAGGCAACGTTCGAAGCATGTGCTGGTGCAAGTGTGGGATACAGGTCCGGGCATCCCCGCGGGCGACCATGAGTTGATCTTTCAAATGCACCAACGGGGCCGCGAGGCCTCCGCTCAACCGCAAGGTCTCGGCCTGGGTCTGGCCATCGTGAAGGGGTGTGCGGACCTGTTGCAGATCCGGATGGAGCTGAGATCCGTTCCCGGCAGGGGTTCATGCTTCGGGATGTGGGTGCCGGTTCCATCGACCGGCAACGCCGGCGATGGAACAGTCACCTTGCCGGCAATGAACAGGCCCGCGCCACCTTCATGGCCAGTTGTTGCAGCGCCTGCCAGGGATCGGCCGGCCAGTCGGGCGACTTGAGTCCTTTGACGATGCCGTCCACCGTGTGGGCGTCGTCGAGCCAGCGGGCCAGTTGCGTGGCCGAGAGGACGGGCAGGACGCGTTCGATCAGTTTCTCCTTGACGCCCCAGACGCGGCTCTCGCGCAAGGCCATCGGCAGCGGGCGGCCGGCGTCCATGGCGGCGCGCACCCGGTTGAGCGTGCGGATGTCTTCGGCCAGGGCCCAGTGCACCAGCACCGCGGCTTCACCTTCGGCCTGCAGGCCGTCAAGCATGCGCTGCACGCGCGCCTGCTGACCACCCAGAACCGCCTCGGCCAGTTTGAAGGCGTCGAAGCGGGCCACGTTGAGCACCGCCGCTTCCACCTGATCGAAGCCCAGTTCGCCCGCCGGGTGCAGCAGCGCGAGCTTCTGGATCTCCTGGTGGGCCGCGAGCAGGTTGCCTTCGACCCGGTCGGCAAAGAAGGCGAGCGTGCGCTGCCCTTCCTCGCCGGCGGCCACGCGCTGCCCCTGGGCCTGGAGCCGCTGCGCGATCCATTGCGGCAGGGCCTTGCGATCGACCGGATCGACCCGCACCGTGACGCCGTGCGCATCGAGCGCGGCAAACCAGGCACTTTTCTGGGTGGCCATGTCCAGCCGGGGCAGGATCACCAGGGTCAGCGTGCTGTCGTTGCCGTCGGCGGCTTCGGCCAGTTGCTGCAGCGCGGCCGAGCCGTCCTTGCCGGGCTTGCCGGAGGGCACGCGCACCTCGACGATCTGGCGCTCGGCAAACAGGCTGAGCGAGGCCCCGCTGGCCAGCACGGCCGACCAGTCGGCGTGGGCGCCGGCCATGGTGTGCACGGTGCGTTCGGTGTGGCCCTGCGTCCGCGCGGCGGCGCGGATCGCATCGCCGGCTTCCTGGATGAGCAGGGGCTCGTCGCCGTGCAGCGTGTACAGGCTGCGCAGGCCCTTCTGAAGCTGGGCGGGGAGTTGGTTGGCGGCGAGCTGCATGAACGGCGACTCTGGCGAGGCCGGTGCGCGCCAGTCAGACGCGGTCCACCGCCGCGATGCGGCGAAGCACCTGCTGCACGATGTCGTTGGTCATGTCGCGGTAGAGCAGCAGCTCCTCGGCGTCCTTGGCGAGCACCTGGGTTTCGTTGAAGCTCAGGTCGCGCTCGAGCAGCAACTCGGTGTCGTCGATGAGGATGCGCTCGTCGCCGGTCTGCAGGCGGAAACGGAAGCGCGTGCGCAGCTGGAGTTCGCGCACCTGACCGGCGGCGGTCTGGCCCACCACCGCGCGCTCGCGCTGGTCGAGCAGCACGACCAGCGTGACCGGGGCAGCCTGCGCGCCATTGACCACCCGCAGCCCGTTGAGGGCCAGTTCGCGGCGCAGCGCCTGTGACACCGGCAGGGTTTCGTTGCCCATCAGGCGCAATGAGTCGAAAGGGAACTTCGGGGCCTGGCGCAACTGGAACCCGCAGCCGGTCAGGGCCAGCGTGCCCAGGGCCACCAGGGCGGCGCGACGGCGGCAGGGCACGGCGGGGGCCATGGTCACACCACCACGTTGACGAGGCGACCAGGAACCACCACGACCTTCTTCGGGGCGGCACCAGCGGCCTGTTTCACGAACGCATCGCTGGCCAGGGCTGCGGCCTCGATGGCGGCCTTGTCGGCGCTGGCGGGCACGGTCACGCTGCCGCGCAGTTTGCCGTTGATCTGCAGCACCAGCTCGATCTCGTCGCGCTGCAACGCAGCGTCGTCGGCCCGGGGCCAGGGCGCATCGAGCAGCCCGCCCGACTGGGCCGCGTAGCCCAGGTCGTGCCAGAGCACCTGTGCGATGTGCGGCGTGGCGGGATACAGGCAGCGCAGAAGGATGCCGAAGCCCTCGGCCGCGGCGGCCTCGTCGGCGGCGCCCTCGGGCTTGAAGCCCTCCAGCGCGTTGAGCATCTTCATGGCACCGGACACCACGGTGTTGTACTGCATGCGCTGGTAGTCGTAGTCCACCTGCTTGAGCACGGTGTGGACCTCGAGCCGCAGCGCCTTGCCCGCCTTGGACAGGGCGGCCTGTCCCACGCCTGCGGCCATCGCGCCCTGTGCGCCGGCCTGCGAGCGCTGGTGCCCATAGGCCCACACTCGGCGCAGGAAGCGGTAGCTGCCCTCGACGGCCGAGTCGTTCCATTCCAGCGTCGCCTCGGGGGGCGCGGTGAACATGGTGTACAGGCGCGCAGTGTCGGCGCCGTACTTCTCGATCAGGTCCTGCGGATCGACGCCGTTGTTCTTCGACTTGGACATCGTGCCCACGCCCTCGTAGTCGATGGGCGTGCCCACGGGCAGGTCGCCGACGGCGTTCTTGAGCCTGGCACCAATGACCTTGCCACCTTCGTCGAGCACGTTCTCGACGTCGTGGGGCCAGAAGTACTCTTTGCCGCCCTTGTCGGTCCGGCGGCTGTAGATGTGGTTGAGCACCATGCCCTGGGTGAGCAGGTGGGTGAACGGCTCGTCGACCTTCACCAGGCCGAGGTCGCGCATGACCTTGGTCCAGAAACGCGCGTACAGCAGGTGCAGGATGGCGTGCTCGATGCCGCCGATGTACTGGTCCATCGGCATCCAGTAGTCGGTGCCAGCCGCCACCATGCGCTCGCCATTCTTCGGGTCGCAGTAGCGCATGAAGTACCACGACGAGTCGACGAAGGTGTCCATGGTGTCGGTCTCGCGGCGCGCCTTTGCGCCGCACACCGGGCACACCACGCCGGCATGAAAGCCCTCGTGGTGGTTGAGCGGGTTGCCGCTGCCATCGGGAACGCAGTCCTCGGGCAGCACCACCGGCAGGTCTTTTTCGGGCACCGGCACGGCGCCGTGCTCGGGGCAGTGAATGATGGGAATCGGCGTGCCCCAGTAGCGCTGGCGGCTGATGCCCCAGTCGCGCAGGCGCCAGGTGGTCTTCTTCTCGCCCAGGCCCTTGGCAGCGAGCAGCTCGGCCACCTTGTCGACCGCGGCTTTGTGCGACAGGCCGTCGAGCACGCCGGAGTTCACGCACACGCCGCGCTCCTTGTCGGCGTACCACTCCTGCCAGGCGTCGGTGGAGAAGACCTCCCCTTCGACAGCCACGACCTGCTGGATCGGCAGGCCGTATTTCTTCGCAAAGGCAAAGTCGCGCTCGTCATGCGCCGGCACGCCCATGACGGCGCCATCGCCGTAGCCCATGAGCACGTAGTTGCCAACCCACACCGGCACGTCGGCGCCGGTGACAGGGTGGGTCACGGTCAGGCCGGTGGGCAGGCCTTCCTTTTCCTTCAGGGCCAGTTCGGCCTCGGTGGTGCCGCCCTTCTTGCATTCTTCGATGAAGGCGGCCAGGGCGGCGTTGCCGGCGGCAGCGTGGGTGGCCAGCGGGTGTTCGGGCGCCACGGCGCAGAAGGTCACGCCCATGAGGGTGTCGGCACGGGTGGTGAACACGTACAACCGGCCTTCGCCGATGAGGGCGCCATCCGCGCCCTTGATCTGGTGGGGGAAGGCGAAGCGCAGACCCTCGCTGCGCCCGATCCAGTTTTCCTGCATCAGGCGCACCTTGTCGGGCCAGCCGCTGAGGGTGGCCTTGGGGTTGCCGATCTGCACGTGGTCGAGCAGTTCGCCGGCGTAGGCCGTGATGTTGAGGTAATAGCCGGGGATTTCCCGCTTCTCGACCAGCGCACCGGTGCGCCAGCCGCGGCCGTCGATGACCTGTTCGTTGGCGAGCACGGTCTGGTCGACCGGGTCCCAGTTGACGACCTGGGTCTTGCGGTAGGCAATGCCCTTCTCGAGCATCTTCAGGAACAGCCACTGGTTCCAGCGGTAGTAGTCGGGCGAGCAGGTGGCCACCTCGCGGCTCCAGTCGATGGCCAGGCCCATGGCCTGCATCTGCCGCTTCATGTAGGCGATGTTGTCGTAGGTCCACTTCGCGGGGGGCACCTTGTTCTTGATGGCCGCGTTCTCGGCCGGCAGGCCGAAGGCGTCCCAGCCCATGGGCATGAGGACGTTGAAGCCCTTCATGCGCAGCTGGCGCGTCAGCATGTCGTTGATGGTGTAGTTGCGCACATGCCCCATGTGCAGTTTGCCGCTGGGGTAGGGCAGCATGGAGCAGGCATAGAACTTGGGCTTGCCGGCGTCTTCGGTGACACGGTAGGCGTCGGTGGCGGTCCAGCTGGCCTGCGCGGCGCGCTCGACTTCGGCGGGGGTGTACTTGTCTTGCATGGGGCAGGGGGTGGCCGAATGGCCTGGCGGTGCCGGCCGCGAACGCCGCGGCGAAACCGCGGATTTTAGGTGGTGGGCACGGGGCGTGCCCGCCCGGGCTGTCCCGGTGGCGGGATCAGCGCGCGCGGGGCAAGGCCTCGGCCTCGAAACCGATGCGCGAAAGCCCGGCCGCCTGGACCGTGCCGATCAGCGCCACCACCCGTCCGTACGGCACGCCCACGTTCGCGCGCAGCCGGACCTCGGCGCCGGGGTGGCTGGCGGCCAGGGCCTTCAGGCCGGCGCGCAGCGCGGCGGCGTCAAGCGCGCGCCCGTCCAGCCGCAGCTGGCCGGAGGCGTCCAGTTCGACGACCGCCACGGGCGCGGGTCCTGGGGCATCGGGCGCCACAGCGGCGGGCACAGGGGGCGGCTCGGGCGGGGACACATCCAGCGCGAGTTGCCGGGCCATGAGCGGTGCGCTCAGGATGAACACCACCAGCAGCACCAGCACCACGTCGACCAGCGGCGTGATGTTGATGGCATTGAAAGGGGCCACTGGCCGGGAAGCGCCCAGCCGGCCGAAGCTCATGGCGCAACAGGCGCTGCCAGCAGCTCGCGCAGGTCGTGGGCAAAGCCTTCGAGCGAGGCCTCGATCCGTGCGATGCGCCGACCCAGCACGTTGTGGCCCAGCACGGCCGGGATGGCCACGGCCAGCCCGGCGGCGGTCATCACCAGCGCCTCTCCCACGGGGCCGGCCACCGCCTCGATGCGGAAGCCCTCGCCGAACCCGACCGCCAACAGGGCGTGGTGCACGCCCCACACCGTGCCCAGCAGGCCGACGAAAGGGGCCGTGGCGCCCACGCTGGCCAGCAGGGTCTGGCCGTGCTGCAAGCGGGCCAGCGCAAGGTCGAGCGCGTCGCGCAGCAGCCGGGTCAGGCGGACGGCGCGCGCCCCGCGGGCGGCCATCGTGGCACCGGGCTGCGCGTCCACCAGGCGCGCCGCCTGCAGAAGCGGCAGGGCCAGTGACGGCGCGTCGGCCGCGGCCACCCGGCGTTGCGCGTCGTCGAGGTCGGCGGCCTGCCAGAAGGCCGCGCGGGCCAGCGGCAGCGCGCGTTCTGCCACCCGCAGCAACCAGGCCTTCCAGAGCATGACGACCCAGCTGGCCACCGACATGGCCAGCAACAGGATGCCAATGGCGCGGCCGACGGCGTCGGCGGCAAGAAAGGCGTCGAGCACCTGGCGGGGTTCAGCGCAGGCCGAGGACGTCGAACATATCGAACAGGCCTTGGCGGCGCCCGGCCAGAAAACGCACCGCACGCAGGCTGCCCTGCGCGTAGGTGGCCCGGCTGCTGGATTTGTGGGTGATCTCGATGCGCTCGCCGGTGCCCGCGAACAGCACGGTGTGGTCGCCCACGATGTCGCCACCGCGGATGGTGGCAAATCCGATGCTGGACGGGTCGCGCTCGCCGGTGACGCCTTCGCGGGCGTACACCGCGCAGTCCTTCAAGTCGCGTCCGAGCGCGCCGGCGATCACCTCGCCCATCTTGAGCGCGGTTCCGCTGGGCGCATCGACCTTGTGGCGGTGGTGCGCCTCGATGATTTCGATGTCGTAGCCGGTGGCCATGGCCTTGGCGGCCATTTCGAGCAGCTTGAGCGTGACGTTGACGCCCACGCTCATGTTGGGGGCCATGACGATCGCAATGCGGCTCGACGCCTCGGCGATGCGCGCTTTCTGCTCGTCGGAGAACCCCGTGGTGCCGATGACGAGGTTGACCCCCTGCGCCACGCAGGCGGCCAGGTGGTTCATGGTGCCCTCGGGGCGGGTGAAGTCGATCAGGCAGTCGCCGCCCTGCAGGCCGGCGGCCAGGTCGGCGGTGATGGCCACCCCGGTTGCCTGGCCGGCGTAGGCGCCGGCGTCCTGGCCGATGGCCGGGCTGGCGGGCACGTCAAGCGCACCGGCCAGCGTGCAGTCGTCGCTGGCGCGCACGGCGTCGATCAGCATGCGGCCCATGCGGCCGCTGGCGCCAGCGATGCAGACGCGGTGTCGGGCGCCGCCGCTCATCGGCCGCCCCCGGCGCTGTCGAGCGGCGGGAAGTTGGTGGTGCTGGGGGCGCTGGCGGCGCTGGTGGGCGGGGGCGGGTTGAGCGGTTTGTTGCGCTCGGTGAAGTCCTTGAGCTGGGCCTCGGTGGCCTCCAGGACCGGCACTTTCCCGATGCTGCGCCGGGCGTCGAGCGTGGCCACGAAATCGGTTTCGCTGGGCAGCTCATCGGCCTCATGCCGCTCGAGAACGCCGTCCTTGAAGAACACCGCCACGCGGCGGCGCTGCACGTCCTGGCCCTGGCGGCGCAGGGTGAACACGTAATCCCAGCGGTCGGCGTGGAACATGCTGGTCAGCAAGGGCGATCCGAGAATGTCGCGCACCTGCTGGCGCGGCATGCCGGGCTTGAGCGCCTGCACCTGCTCGCGCGTGACGACGTTGCCCTGCAGCACGTCGACCTTGTAGGGCGTGATGAACCCGCACGCGGACAGGGCCAGCACGGCGGCCAGGGTCGCGGCAAGGCGGGTCGGGAGGCGGAGGCGGGCAAGGGACATGGACGTACACCCTGAAAGGCACATGGGCATCGGCCCTGATGCGGACGGCGTCGGGCCGGCGATAATCGGTCGGCCATTGTAGTGAGCCCGAAACCGACACCATGTCCAACAACCTCGAAGAGCTCAAGAGCACCGGCCTGAAGGCCACCCTGCCGCGCCTGAAGATCCTCGAGGTCTTCCACAACGCGCGGCAGCGGCACATGACGGCCGAGGACGTGTTTCGCGTGCTGCTCGAAGACCGCAGCGACATCGGGCTGGCCACGGTCTACCGCGTGCTGATGCAGTTCGAACAGGCGGGCCTGCTCACGCGCAGCAACTTCGAATCGGGCAAGGCGGTCTATGAGCTCAACGAAGGCCAGCACCACGACCACCTGGTCTGCCTCGATTGCGGCCGCGTCGAGGAATTCTTCGACGCGGAAATCGAAAAGCGCCAGCAAATGGTCGCCAAGTCGCGCGGCTTCGCCCTCCAGGAGCACGCGCTGTCGCTCTACGCCAACTGCACCAAGACCGACTGCCCGCACAAGGCCAACAAGACCCGGTGAGGCAAGGGCCCGCCCCACCGAACACGCCAGGGACCCCGCACGCCGCAGTGCCTGAACGCGGAAGCCCGATCCGCCGCCGGGCCGCCCCAAGGCGGATCAGCCCCCTCGGGGGGCAGCGGACCACGCGCAGCGGGGAAGCGTGGGGGGGTCAGGACTCGTTGCGGCTCATCGCCGCACGGTGCCGCAGCACGAATTCCTGGTAGGTGTCGATGCCGCGCAGCTGGAGGATGGTGTTGCGAACCGCCGCCTCCACCAGCACGGCGATGTTGCGGCCGGCCACCACCTGAATGACCGCTTTGCGGACCGGCACGCCCAGCACGTCCTGGTACAGGGGCTCATAGGGCATGCGCTCGTAGTCGCGCTCCATGGTTTCGCGGCGCACCAGGTGCACGATGAGCTGCAGGCGCATCTTGCGGCGCACCGCGGTTTCGCCAAAGATCGCCTTGATGTCGAGCAGACCGATGCCGCGCACCTCGAGCAGGTTCTGCAACAGCTCGGGACACCGGCCTTCGATGCTGGTCTGGTTGATGCGGTAGAGGTCGACCGCGTCGTCGGCCACCAGGCCGTGGCCGCGCGAGATGAGTTCAAGGCCGAGTTCGCTCTTGCCGAGGCCGGACTCACCGGTGATCAGCACGCCCATGCCCAGGATGTCCATGAACACGCCGTGCATGGTGGCGCGGTCGGCGAAGTGGCGCGACAGGTAGGCGCGCAGCACGTCGATCACGAAGGCGGCCGATTCCTGCGTGGAGAACATCGGAATCTGCGCCCGCTCGCACATGGCCAGCAGCTCGTCAGGCGCCGGCTGGTCGTCGGCCACCACCAGCACCGGCGGCTCCAGCGTGACGATTCGCGCCACCCGGCGCTTGTTGTCCTCGGCGCTCGGGCTGGTGAGGTAGGCCACCTCGCGCTCGCCGATCACCTGAAGCCGGTAGGGATGGATGTAGTTGAGGTAGCCCACCAGGTCGGCGCCGGAACGGGCGGCGCGGATCGCCACCTCGTCGAACCGGCGCTCGGAAGCGCCCAGGCCGGCGATCCACTGCCATTTCAGCGTGTCCCGGTGGTCCTCGAACAGGACGTCGGCGCTGACGACGGTGGGCTTCATTCGGGCAGGTTGGTCGCCGGGGGCAGCGACCCGGGTGCGGTCGAGGCGGGGTGGCCCAAGCTCAGGCGGCGGCGTGCGCCGATTGCCAGTTTGCGATCAGGGCGTGCAGCGCGACCGCATCGCCCGACCCCTTCATCTGCTCGCGCAACGCACTGTCGCTGAGCAGCTCGGCGATTTCGGACAGGATTTCGAGGTGTTTCTGCGTGGCGGCTTCGGGCACCAGCAGGAAGATCATCAGCTGGACCGGCTGCTCGTCGGGTGCGTCGAAACCAATGGGGCTGGCCAACTGGAACACGGCGGCCAACGGCTGCTTGAGGCCCTTGATGCGTCCGTGCGGAATGGCCACACCGTGCCCGAGGCCGGTCGAGCCCAGGCGTTCGCGGGCGAACAGGCTGTCGGTGATCAGCGCACGGTTGAGCCCGTGCAGCGTTTCGAAAAGCAGGCCCGCCTCTTCGAATGCGCGCTTCTTGCTCGTGGCATCGACGCTGACTTGCACCTGGGCGGCAGGCAGAATGGCTGAAAGTCGGTTCATGACGGCCCTTTCGGACCGCGCATTATGCGCTTGCGGTCTCCCACGGCTAGATGAGACAGACAAAAAAGCCGCTTGACTTTTCAAGCGGCTTGTTGCAGTGCAACACGGGCGCCAGCCCGCGCCGGGCCTTGATCCGTGACTTGCGTCACATCAGGCGCTTGACCCCGTCGTGGTGGTGGTCCTGGGTCTTGGTTTTGTACCGAAGCACCTGCCGGTCGAGCTTGTCGGCCAGGTCATCGACGGCGGCGTAGAGATCGGCATGGGCGCTCTCGGCGAACAGGTCGCGGCCCTTCACGTGGATGTTGCACTCAGCCCGCTGGCGCAGGTCTTTCTCCTTGAGGTTGTCCACCGTCAGCAAGACCTTGATGTCGACGACCTGATCAAAGTGTCGGGAGATTCGTTCGAGCTTGCTGGTGACGTAGCCGCGCAGGGCGGGAGTGACCTCGAGGTGGTGACCGCTGATCGTCAGGTTCATGAGTGAGCCTCCATTTGCTCCGGGTTGACACAGGCCACCGGGGGGCAGAAACCTCCCGGCGACCACGGGATGGCTTGACCCACTATGCCCACGATGTCGCCGATGCGCAAGGCGGAATACGTCAGATTTCGTGACTTCCTGACCGCGATCAAGGCCCCGGGGCCTTGGGCGCCCCATGCATTTGCAGCCGGCGGGCCAGCGCGATACTGGCGAAGCTGGCGGCCACTCCGATCAGCCCGGCCACCCAGTAATGCTCGACCCGACCGGCGGCATCACGCGAGATGATCAACCCGCCCACCAGCGAGGCGATGCCCATCGCCGCCGACTGCACCGATGAATTCAGCACCATGAACGTGCCGCGCAGGCGGGTCTCGGCCGCCGACGTGACGATGGCCATGCCGGGGATCATGCGGCCGGCGGTGAGCGCAAAGAACGCCGTGGACACCACCAGCACCGCAGCCAGCGGCAACGGGGGCAGCAGCGTGGTGGCCATGATGGGCACGGTGGCGGCCATCGCCAGCCGCCGATAGGTGGGCACCTTGCCAAGGCGGTCCGTCATGCGGCCGACCCAGCGCGCCGTGAGCAGGGTGACCGCCCCGCCCGCCAGGTAGATGGCCGGAATGTCGCTGTCGGTCAGGCCCACGTTGGCCTGCATGAAGATGGTGATGAACGGAATCACCGTGAAGCCGGTGAACATCATGAGTGCGGTCATGGCAAACGCCAGCCAGTGGTTGCGCTCCACCAGCACCTCGCCAATGCCACGCCACACGGTGGGGCGCCCTTCGTGCAGGTGGGCCCGCAGCGGAGGCAGGGTGAGCCACGCACCAGCGCAGAACAGCGCGCACAGCAACGCAATGGCAATGAAGGTGGCATGCCAGTCGAACCACGCGGCGAGCCACAGGCCGATCGGCACACCGGCCACGGTGGAGACCGAAAACGCCGACATGACGATGCCCATGGCGCGGCCTCGGCGCTCGAAGGGCACGATGTCGGTCACGATGGTCTGCGCGAGTGCCGACAGCACACCCCCGAACACACCCGCGGCAATGCGCGCGGCCATCAGAAAGCCATAGCCGGTCGCCAGGCCACAGGCCAGCGTGGCCAGGGCAAACAGCGCGTACAACCAGAGCAGCAGCGCCCGGCGGTCAAAGCGGTCCACGTAGGTGGCCGCCAGCAGGCCAGAGAGGCCCGCCGACAGTGTGTAGGCCGACACCAGCAGGCCGAATTGCGCGTCGCTGATGCCGAAGAGGCGCGTGAACTGCGGCCCCAGCGGCATCATGATCATGAAGTCGAGGATGTGGGTGAACTGGATGCCCGCAATGGTGAGCAGCAGCCAGCGCTCGCGCCGGGGGCTGAGCGGTGAGGAATGTGGCGGGGACAAGGCAATGGTCCGGAAAAGGGGCACGAGTGTCGCCGATCGAATCCGTTTGCGCTGGCGCGGGCCTATGCTCGCGCACATGGACGACCCCGGACCACTGCAGGCCAGGTTGCGCCGCGAGCAGATTCGGCTGCTGGCGCGCAATGTGCCCGCACTGACGATCGGCACGCTGGTGCTGGGCGTTGGTGCAGCGGCGCTGCTGTGGTCGAACGGCCAGCCCCTGCCGCAGATCGGCGGCTGGTTTGCCGCCCTGTCGATGCTCAGCCTGTGGCGGTGGTGGATGGCACAGCGCTTCTGGCGCAGCACCACGGCCGGTGAGGCGCCCGAGCGATGGAGCCCGTACTTCGTCGCGGCCTCGGCCATCGCCGGGCTGTGCTGGGGAGCCCTGGCGTGGCTGTTCTTCACGCCCGACGACCCGTTGAACCTGGCCATGGTGGCCATCGTCCAGATGGCGATCCTGACCAGCGCGACCCAGTCGCTGGGGCCCTACTTTCCGGCGCACCTGGCCTTTGCCATTCCCTGCACCCTGCCCTTTGCGGCGCGCTGCCTGTGGGCAGACGACGCTTCGCTGCACACACTGGGCTGGCTCACGCTGGTGTTCCTCGTGATGGCCGAGCTGTTCTCGCGGCGCATTGCGCTGGCCATCGAGGACGCCCTTCGCCTGCGGTTCGAAAACGATTCGCTGGTGGCGCAGTTGACCGTGGAGATGGAGCGGGCGGAATCGGCCAACCGGACCAAGTCGCGTTTCCTGGCCACCGCCAGCCACGACCTGCGCCAGCCGATCCATGCGCTGAGCCTGTTCGTGCCGGCCTTGCAGACGCTGGCGCGCCGCCCCGAGGTGAATCCCTCCACGGTCGGGGGCATCGCAGACCGGATGCAAGGCGCCATCGACACCATGGCGCAGCTGCTCAACCGGTTGCTCGACATATCGCGGCTCGACGCAGGCGCGACACGCGCCCACATCCAGCCCGTCATGCTGCAGCCCCTGCTGCGCCGCGTGTGCGACGAGATCGCCCAACAGGCCCGGGCCAAGGGCTTGCGGGTGCGTGTGCACGACCGAGGTCATGCCGTGCAGGCCGACCCCGGCGTGCTTCACACCATCCTCAGCAACCTGGCGGGCAACGCCGTGCGATACACCGAGCGCGGTGGCGTGCTGCTGGCGGCCCGCGCCCGCGGCGACCGCGTGAGCATCGAGGTGTGGGACAGCGGGTTGGGCATCGGTGCGGCCGACCTGCCCCATGTGACCGAGGAGTTCTACCAGGCCGACAACGTGCGGCGCGACGCCAGCCAGCTGCGCGGGTTCGGTCTGGGCCTGGCCATCGTCAAGCGGTCCGCGGACCTGCTGGGCGCCAGACTGCGCTGCCGATCACGCCCGGGCCACGGGTCGGTGTTCGCGATCGACCTCCCCGCAGCCGAGCCGGTGCCTGCCCCCGAGCAGAAAGGCGGCAGTGATCAAGGGCCTCAGGCCTCACGCCTCGTGCTGGTGGTCGACGACGACGAGCAGATCCTTTCCGCCATGTCGTTCCTGTTGCGCGGATGGGGGCACGAGGTGCTGCTGGCGCGCTCGCTCGGCCATGCACTGGACCAGCTCGATCCATCCCGGCGGCCACCCGATCTGGCGCTGATCGACATGCACCTGGGCGCAGGCCAGAGCGGCCTGACGGTGGTCGATGCCTTGCGCCAACGACTGAACGACACGCTGCCCATGGCGATCATCACCGGCGACACCGGCATCGAAGTGATGGCCGCGGTGCGCGCCGCCCGGGTGACCGGGCTGCACAAGCCGGTCGATCCCGCCGTGCTGCGCCGCTTCATCGACGGACTGCCCGCGCCCACCACACCCACCCCTCGCTGAACCCGACCATGTCGCTTGACACCATCATCACCCACAACACGCTCATGCCTTCGTCGACGACCTCGCGCACGGACGGCGCCGCGCTGGTGCTCATGGGCGGCGGGGCACGCACGGCCTACCAGGCGGGCGTGCTCAAGGCGGTCGCTGCCATGCTGCCCGCGAGCCAGGCGGCCTTTCCGTTCCCATGGCTGTTCGGCACGTCGGCCGGCGCACTGAACGCCACCTTTCTGGCCAGCCGGGCGGGTGATGGGGCGCAGGCGCTGGGCGCGCTGGCGGTCTTCTGGCAGGGTCTTCGCTCGCACCAGGTCTACCGGCTGGACGCACCCAGCTGGGTGCGCGCCAACCGCGTGCTGGCGGGCTGGACGCTGGCGCGCCAGGTCAAGCGGCACCGCGCACTGCTGGACACTCTGCCGCTGGTGGACACGTTGCACCGTGCCATCGACCTTCGCAGGCTCGAGGTGGCGCTGGACATCGGCGCCATCGAGGCGCTGGGCGTGACGGCATCGAGCTACACCACGGGTGAACACTGGACGTTCTGCCAGACCCGCGCGGACTGCACCGCGCAGCCCTGGCACCGGCCGGGGCGCCGGTCCGACTTCCAGCCCGTGACCATCGAACACCTGATGGCCTCCAGCGCCATTCCGTTCCTGTTCCCGGCCGTGCCACTGTGGGTCAACGGGCACCGAGAGCATTTCGGCGACGGTTCGATGCGGCAGCTCTCGCCGCTCTCGCCAGCCATTCACTTCGGCGCGCGCCGGGTGCTGGTGATCGGCGTCGGGCAGCCACAGCGATCGGGGCTGGTGTCGCGCAACGAGGGCGAGCCCACCGCCGGCACCATCGCTGGCCACGCCATGGCCAGCGTGTTTCACGACACCCTGCAGTCGGACGTGGAGCAAACCACGCGCGTGAGCCAGACGCTGGCCCGGCTGCCCCCCGGCCTGGCGGCGGCCCTGCCCTACCGGCCGGTCGAGGTGATGGCCATCCAGCCGAGCGTGTCGCTTGACGAACTCGCGCTGAAGCACGTGGGAGAGCTGCCCACCTCGACACGCCACACGCTCACCGGCCTGGGCGCACTGGACACCGCGCGCGGTGCCAACGCCAGCGCGGCGGCCCTGGCCAGCTACCTGCTGTTCGAACCAGGTTTCGTGCAGGCGCTCATGGCCCTGGGCGAACACGACGCGTGGCGGCGACAGGAAGAACTGAAAGCGTTTCTGGCCCCGGTCGAGGCCACCGGCGCAAAAGGTGCGGTGCCATAATCCGGCGCATTCCCCGCTTGGAGAAACCCATGGACAGCACGCCACCCAGTCGCGTGCTTTCAGCCTCCCCCGCGACCGTCTGAGCCTGGCCCGGGCGGCCGGCCGGCTGAAAGCGCCACCGAACCCGCCCGCCGGCGCTGCCGGCTCCGCCAGACCGCACCAGACCGCAGGGAGCACGCCATGCTCAACGTCTTCACCCTGGCCAACGGCCGCCTCTTCCAGGAAGAGATCGAGTCGCTGGAAGAACTCGCGAAGTTCAAGCCCATCTGGGTCGACCTCGAGGACCCCACGCCCGAGGAGCGGCGCTGGGTCAAACAGCACTTCGGGCTGTCGATCCCCGAGGACGCGATGGACGAGGACATCGAGGAATCGGCCCGGTTCTTCGAGGAAGACAACGGCGAGCTGCATGTGCGCAGCGACTTCCTGATCGACGACGACGAAAACCCGCGCGCCGTGCGCGTGGCGTTCATCCTCAACGAGCACAACGACACCCTGCGCAGCCGCGGCGTGCTGTTCTCGATCCACGACGAAGACGTGCCGGTGTTCCGCCTGCTGCGCATGCGCGCCCGCCGCATGCCCGGCCTCATCGAAGACGCCAAGGACGTGCTGCTGATGCTGTTCGACGCCGACGCCGAGTACTGCGCCGACACGCTCGAAGACATCTACGACGACCTGGAGGCGGTGAGCGCCAAGGTGCTCTCCAGCGAAGCCACCGATTCGGCGCTGGGCGATGCGCTGTCGGCGATCGCACGGCACGAAGACATGTCGGGCCGCATCCGGCGCAACGTGATGGACACGCGGCGCGCGGTCAGCTTCATGATGCGCAGCCGGCTGCTGAGCGCCGAACAGTTCGAGGACGCGCGCCAGATCCTGCGCGACCTCGACTCGCTCGACGGCCACACCGCCTTCCTGTTCGACAAGATCAACTTCCTGATGGACGCCACCGTCGGCTTCATCAACATCAACCAGAACAAGATCATCAAGATCTTCTCGGTGGCCAGCGTGTCCCTGCTGCCGCCCACACTGGTGGCCAGCAGCTACGGCATGAATTTCCAGTTCATGCCCGAGCTGAACTGGAAGTTCGGCTATCCGCTGGCCATCGGCCTGATGGTGCTGTCGGCGCTGGTGCCGATGCTCTACTTCCGCAAGCGCGGCTGGCTGCGCTGACGGCCCTTCAGCCGCCGAGCAGTTCGGCGACGATGGCCGCGCTGTAGCGGCTGGCGACCTGCGTGAGAAAGCGCGGGAAATCGACGTGCGCGGTGTCGTCGGCGCGGTCGGAAACGGTGCGCACCACCGCGAATGGCACGCCGAAGTCGGCGCACACCTGGGCCACGGCGGCGCTCTCCATGTCGACCGCCAGCGCATCGGGCAATGCGGCCTGCAGCGCCGCGCTCTCGGCGGTGCGCGAGACGAAGCGGTCTCCACTCACGATCAACCCCTGGTGCACGCGCGGCGCGTGCAGCGAGAAGGCCTCCACCGTGTCGGCACCCAGCGCGACCGCCGGGTCGTGCAGCGTGGTCTGGCAGGCGCGCACCAGTCGCTCGCTCCACGCGGGGTCGGCCCCGAACCGGGCGCGCGAATAACCCGGCACCTCGTGGCGGGGGAACAGCGGCGATGCGTCCATGTCGTGCTGCAACAGCGCCTGCGCCACCACCACGTCGCCCACCTTCACGCCCGGGCCCAGACCGCCGGCCAGGCCCGTCATCACGACGGCGCCGGCTTGAAAACGCTGGATGAGCAGGGCAGCGGTGGTGGCCGCAGCCACCTTGCCGATGCCCGACAGCACGGCCACCACGGCCTGCCCATGCAGGTGCCCCTGCCAGAAAGCACGACCGCCGACCGTGGCGCGATGCTCGTCGGGCAGCAGTTCGAGAACCGCCGCCAGCTCGTCGGGCATGGCACTGACGAGGGCCAGCGTCATGCCGCGCCGCTCATTTGTCGCGCAGCTCTCGCCGCAGGATCTTGCCCACCGGCGTCTTGGGCAGCTCGGTGCGGAACTCCACCACCTTGGGCTGCTTGTAGCCGGTGAGGTTGGCGCGGCAGTAGTCGCGCACCTGGGCCTCGGTGAGTGCCGGATCCTTCTTGACGATCACCAGCTTCACGGCTTCGCCGGTCTTGTCGTCGGGCACGCCCACCACGGCGCACTCCATCACGCCCGCCAGCTGGGCGACCACGTCCTCGACCTCGTTGGGGTAGACGTTGAAACCGCTGACCAGGACCATGTCCTTCTTGCGGTCCACGATCTTGAAGAAGCCGCGTTCGTCCATGACGCCGATGTCGCCGGTCTTGAACCAGCCGTCAGCGGTCATGACCTTGGCGGTCTCGTCGGGCCGCTGCCAGTAACCGGCCATGACCTGCGGGCCGTGGATCGCGATTTCGCCCGGCTGGCCCAACGGCACTTCGTTGCCGTCGTCGTCGAGGCACTTCATGCGGGTGCCGGGCAAAGGGACGCCGATGGAGCCGGTGAAGCTCTTGCTGGTGGTGGGATTGCAACTGGCCGAGGGGCTGGTTTCGGAAAGCCCATAACCCTCGCAGAGCGGGCAGCCGGTCTTCTCGAGCCACAGTCTGGCCACCGCACTCTGCACCGCCATGCCCCCGCCCACCGACACCTTGAGGTGGCTCCAGTCGACGGTGTTGAAGTCGGGGTGGTTGGCCAGGCCGTTGAACAGGGTGTTGACGGCGGGAAAGCTGTGGAAGCGGTGCTTGCTCAACTCCTTCAGCACCGCAGGCAAGTCGCGCGGGTTCGGGATCAGGATGGTCTTGCCGCCCACCCGCAGGCTCAGCATCATGTTCACGGTGAACGCGAAGATGTGATACAGCGGCAACGCACACACACTGGTGGGCTGCTCGCCGGCCGGCACCCGCTTCATCACCGGGTCGTTCCAGGCCTCGGACTGCAGCACGTTGGCGATGATGTTGCGGTGAAGGAGCACAGCGCCCTTGCTGACGCCGGTGGTGCCACCGGTGTACTGCAGCACGGCCATGTCGTCGGGCTTGAGCTCGGGGCGCTTGAAGGCGGCACGTGTGCCCCGGGCCACGGCGTCGTTGAAGCGGACCGCCTGGGGCAGGTTGAAGGCGGGCACCATCTTCTTGACGTTGCGCACCACGTAATTCACCAACGCCCCCTTGAGCAGACCGAGCTGATCGCCCATGGCGGCCAGCACGACATGCTTGACCGGCGTGGCGGCGAGGCATTGCTCGAGCGTGTGGGCGAAGTTCTCGATGATGACGATGGCCTTGGCGCCCGAGTCCTTGAGCTGGTGCTCGAGTTCGCGGGCGGTGTAGAGCGGGTTGACGTTGACCACCACCAGACCGGCGCGAAGGATGGCCGCCACGGCCACCGGGTACTGAGGCACGTTGGGCATCATGACGGCGACGCGGTCGCCCTTGCCCAGGCCCAGCGACTGCAGGTAGGCCGCCAACGCCTGCGACAGGCTGTCGGTCTGCGCGTAGCTGACGTCCTTGCCCATGAAGCTGTAGGCGGTGCGCGACCCGTGCTGGCGGAAGCTGTCCTCCATCAGGTGCACCAGCGACGGGTACCGTCCGACGTCGATGTCGGCAGGCACCCCCTCGGGATAGGCCGAAAGCCAGGGGCGTTGGTCGGTCGCGGTCAGCATGGTCGTCTCCTCTGCATTGCTCACGCGCCGGTCGGGCACCACGGACACGCCGGCAACTTTGCGCTCTGTTCAACCCGGCGACGCCATTCGCGCCACCGGGTCAGCCCTCATTCGATGGCCTTGGTCATGTCCTCGACCACCTTCTTGGCGTCGCCGAACACCATCATGGTCTTGTCCATGTAGAAGAGTTCGTTGTCCAGGCCGGCGTAGCCCGCGGCCATGGAGCGCTTGTTCACGATCACGGTCTTGGCCTTGTAGGCTTCCAGGATGGGCATGCCGTAGATCGCACTGCCCTTCTGCAGCGCGGCCGGGTTCACCACGTCGTTGGCGCCCAGGATGATGGCCACGTCGGCCTGACCGAACTCGCCGTTGATGTCTTCCATCTCGAACACCTGGTCGTAAGGCACTTCAGCCTCAGCCAGCAGCACGTTCATGTGGCCCGGCATGCGGCCCGCCACCGGGTGGATGGCGTACTTGACGGTGATGCCCTTCTCGGTGAGCTTGTGCGCCAGTTCCTTCACCGCGTGCTGGGCGCGCGCCACGGCCAGGCCGTAGCCCGGCACGATGACCACGGTCTCGGCGTTGCCCAGGATGAACGCCGCGTCGTCGGCGCTGCCGCTCTTGGCGGTGCGTTGCACGCCACCGACGGCCGCGGCGGCCGTCGCGTCGCCGCCAAAGCCACCCAGAATGACGTTGATGAACGAGCGGTTCATCGCCTTGCACATGATGTAGCTGAGGATGGCGCCCGAACTGCCCACCAGCGAACCCGCGATGATGAGCATGCTGTTGTTGAGCGAGAAGCCGATGCCCGCCGCCGCCCAGCCCGAGTAGCTGTTGAGCATGGAGACCACCACCGGCATGTCGGCGCCGCCAATCGGGATGATGATCAGCACGCCAAGCACGAACGACAGCGCCACCATGGCGAAGAACGCGGGCCAGTTCTCGGTGAACGCGAAGAACACGCCGAGTGCGATGGTGACGATGCCGAGCACCAGGTTGAGCATGTGCTGGCCGCTGAACACCACCGGCGCGCCCTGGAACAGCCGGAACTTGTACTTGCCGCTGAGCTTGCCGAAGGCGATGACCGAGCCGCTGAAGGTGATGGCCCCGATGGCTGCGCCCAGGAACAGCTCGATCTTGTTGCCGAAGGGAATCGGCGTGCCTTTGGCGGCGATGCCGAACGCCCAGGGCTCAGCCACGGCGGCCACCGCGATGAACACCGCGGCCAAGCCGATCATGCTGTGCATGAACGCCACCAGTTCGGGCATCTTGGTCATCTCGACGCGTTGGGCCATGACGGCACCGACACCACCGCCAATGACCAGGCCACCGAGCACGTAGACCATGCCGGTGCCCTTGCCACCGGCGAGCTCGACGATCAGTGCCGCGGTGGTGAGGATGGCGATCGCCATGCCCGTCATGCCGAACACGTTGCCGCGGATGGACGTGGTCGGGTGCGACAGGCCCTTCAGGGCCTGGATGAAGAAGACCGACGCGACGAGGTAGAGAAGAACGACGAGGTTGATGCTCATTTGGCGTCACCTCCGGCGGCGGGCTTGCGTTCCTTCTTCTTGAACATCTCCAGCATGCGCCGCGTGACCAGGAAGCCGCCGAACACGTTCACCGCCGCCAGCGCCACGGCCAGCACGCCCATGGTCTTGCCGAGCGGCGTCTCGGTGAGCGCGGCCGCCAGCATGGCACCCACGATCACGATGGCCGAGATGGCGTTGGTGACCGCCATCAACGGCGTGTGCAGCGCGGGCGTGACGTTCCAGACCACGTGGTAGCCCACGTAGATGGCCAGCACGAAGATGATCAGGTTGATGAGGGTGGGGGAAACGGCTTCCATGGGTCAGCCTTGAAAGGTTGGGCCCCTCGGGGCGGGAGGAACGGTCCGGATCGGTGGAATGCTCAATCGACCCGACAGGGAATACACGCTTGATTTCACGGCATCGCTGAGCTGGCGACCCCAGGCCACGTGTGCACTCGGCACGCCATCCGGGAGCCCTTCCACATCAGCCTTCTGGTCCGAATCGATCGGGTGCGCTGTGAATACACGGACATCGACGAACGATCCAGTGGAAATTGCGTGCCGGCTCCAGACGGCGTACACCGCGCTGGACATGGGCGCAGCACCACTTTCGCGCAATGGCTTGACCTGCGGTGCCAGGGACTGGAGGATGCTTTCCGTGGTGTATCGGGGCGCCACCACCAAACATTGGGCGAACCGCAAGCTGAAGCCCGAGTTGCCCTCACGATACAACCCATCATCGGACTTGCAGTCGGGAGAGTAGGTCATGTAGCCGCTTCGGCCACCGCCCAGACCGTGAGAATTGGCGCTGACCAGCACGTAAACCGGCTCCGCGCCTTCCCTGGCGGCGCGCACGTACAGCTTCACCTGAACAGACAGCGCACCCCACTTGTCACCACCGTAGGACTGCGCCGTGTCGGGCAAGGGAACCTCTTTCCACCCTTCCTCGGCAAACACCACGTCCACGCGCCCGACAGAAAATCCGTTGGCCTGGACAACCATCGAGGCCAGCGCCAGAGCGGTTCCCATCAGACAGCGCTGAATCGCTCCAGTCCAGTCATGCCGCCACCTCATTTGCGCTTCACCTCACCAGCCTGGGCCATCAGGCAGGCGACCACGATGTCGTCGTCCATCGGCACTTGCACGGCGGTGGCGTCCTTGGGCAGCACGAGCTTGAGGAAGTCGAGCACGTTGCGCGCATACAGGGCCGAGGCATCGGCCGCCACCAGCGCGGGCAGGTTGGTCTCGCCGATGAGGGTCACCCCATGGCGCACGACCGTCTTGTCGGCTTCGGTCAGCGGGCAGTTGCCGCCCACGCCGTTGGGGCCCTTGCCGGCGGCGATGTCCACGATCACCGAACCGGGCTTCATGCTTTTGACCATCTCCTCGGTGACGAGGGTGGGTGCCGCGCGCCCGGGAATCAGGGCGGTGGAGATGACCACGTCGGCCATGGCCACCCGCTTGGCCACTTCGGCCTTCTGGCGCTCCAGCCAGCCGGGTGGCATGGGGCGCGCGTAACCACCCACGCCCTCGGCGGCTTCTTTCTCTTCGGCGGTTTCGTAAGGCACGTCGATGAACTTACCGCCCAGCGATTCGACCTGCTCCTTCACGCTGGGCCGCACGTCGGACGCTTCGATGACGGCGCCCAGCCGCTTGGCGGTGGCGATGGCCTGCAGCCCCGCCACGCCCACGCCCAGGATGACCACCCGCGCGGCCTTGACCGTGCCGGCCGCGGTCATCAGCATGGGGAAGAACTTGGGATAGGCATTGGCCGCCAGCATCACCGCCTTGTAGCCGGCGATGTTGGCCTGGGAGGACAGCACGTCCATGCTCTGGGCGCGGGTGGTGCGCGGGGCCGCCTCGAGGGCGAAAGCCGTGAGCCCGGCACCGGCCAGCGCCGCCAGTCCCTCGGCATCGAACGGGTTGAGCATGCCCACCAGCGTGGCGCCGGCCTTCATGTGGGCCAGTTCGGCGGTTTGGGGGCTGCGCACCTTCAGCACCAGGTCGGCACCCAGCGCACCGGCAGCGTCGGTGATCTGCGCGCCGGTGGCCTCGTAGGCGGCGTCGGTGGCGCTGGCGGCCAGGCCGGCGCCGCTCTGCACGCGCACGGTGTGGCCCTGGGCCACCAGCTTCTTGGCCGTCTCGGGCGTGACGGCCACACGGGTCTCGCCCGCCAGGGTCTCGGCGGGTACGCCAATGAGCATGGGTGTCTCCTCGCTCGGGGTATTCGGATGGCGGGCAAGCTTAACTGAAAGCTCGCCGGGACCCGCCGGATAATCGCGGGATGCCCGAGCGATGGAAACCCAGCGTGACCGTGGCCGCCGTGATCGAGCGCGGCGGTCGCTACCTGCTGGTCGAGGAACACACGCCCGAAGGCCTGCGCCTGAACAACCCGGCCGGACACCTCGACCCGGGGGAAAGCCCTGAGCAGGGGGTGGCGCGCGAGGCCCTCGAGGAAACCGCCTGCGCCTTCCGACCCACCGGGCTGGTGGGGATTTACCTGTCGCGCTTTCAGCGCGGCAGCGACGACATCACCTACCTGCGCTTCGCCTTCTGCGGCGAGGTAGGCGACCCCGACCCCGGGCGTCCCCTGGACGTCGGCATCGTGCGCACCCTGTGGCTCACCCCCGACGAAGTCCGCGCCAGCGCCGACCGCCACCGCAGTCCGCTGGTGCTGCGCTGCATGGAAGACCACCTGGCGGGCCGGCGCCATCCGCTGGACCTGGTGCAGACCGACCTGTCGGTGTTCAGGACCGGCTGAGTTCCCCGACGATGCGGCCCACCACCTCGGGTGGTGCCTGGCCCACGGGCACGCGCAGGCTGAAGCAGCTGCCATGGCCGGGCCGCGTTCGCACCGTGAGCTGGATGCCGAGGACCCGGGCCGACTGGCGCACGATGGCCAGGCCCAGGCCGACCCCGTTGTCGGTATCGGTGGCGGGCTCGCCCCGGAAGTGGGTTTCGAACACATGTTCCAGGTGCTCGACTCCGAAACCGGGACCGGTGTCCCAGACCTGCACCAGCAGTTCGGTACCGCGCCGGCGGCAGGACACCAGCACGCCGCCCTGCCGCGTGTAGAGCACGGCGTTGGAGACCAGGTTGGTGATCATCCGCTCGAGCAGGGCCGGGTCGCTCCACGCCCACTCGATGCTGGGCGTGACGGTCCAGCGAAGCCCCTGTGCTTCGGCCTGCGGCGCGAACCGGCGGTCGACGCGTTCCAGCAAGGGTTGCATGCTGAAGGCCGCCATGCGGGCTTTGATCGAGCCGGTCTCGAGCAAGGCCACGGTGTTGATGGCATCCAGCAGGGCGTCGGCCGACTCGATGGCGCCGCGCAACTGCGCCAGCATCGGCCCGGGGTTGCGCAGCGGGCGCTGGCGCAACAGCGTCTGGGCCGCAAGGCTGATGGCATACAGGGGCTGTCGCAGATCGTGGCTGACGGCGGCGAGCAGGCGGTAGCGGTCGCTCAGGGCCTGCCGCGCCAGTTCGCCCGCCTGCTGCTCGCGCGCCCTGTTCAGCACCTCTTCGTGCCGGCGCCGCCGAACCGACCACCGGTGGTCGGCCAGGGCGAACGACAGCAGCACGAGGGCGAACGCGGACGTCAGGGTGAGGGCCTGCCTCGCGGGCAACGGTGCGGCAGAAAGGTGAGGGGCGCCCAGGTGCATCAACGCGCCACCCAGCAACACAAGCCACGCAAGGGTCAGGCAGAGGGCGGCGCCACGGGCATGGGCGAGGTCCAGGATGGCGGTGGCGCACATCGTGGCGCTGGTGGTCAGCACCGCCATCAGCACCAGCCACCCGGGCGGCACCCACCCCGCCAGCGCCAGAATGCCACCAGCCATCCACCCCCAGGCCAGCCAGCGAAGGGGCCCGGTGAACGGACGTGCAACCGGCCCGGCACCGATTTCATGCGCAAAGGCCAGGCACAGCACAGCGCACGCCGGCAGGGCCAGCGCCTGGGACAGGTGGCGGGGCAGGTCGGGGCCGGACAGGGTGTGAAGGGCATCTGTCGGCGCGGCAAACGCACCGACCAGTCCGGTGAATGCCCCCAGCAAGGCGAGGTACAGCAGACCGGGACGGTCCCGGTTGAACCACCAGGTGGTGGCACCCTGGACCATCAGGAAGGCGACCAGCAGCAGGAACAACAGCACCATCGGATCCAGCGCCAGCACCATGGACGGCCAAGGCGGATGGGCAGGTCGGGCCATGACGGCGGGGTGCAGTGCAACGGTCACCAGGCAGGCTGCAGCCCGGCACCTGCAGAGCCGCCGCCGACACCGGTGCGCCGTTCGACGCCAGACCTCGTTGCCCAAATCCATGCCGTCCCCCAGGAAGGTGGCGGTGCGCGCTCAAGAAGGCCCCAGTATTCGAGCCCTCGGTCGGCGGCTCAATACTTCATCGGCAGTACGTATGGGCCAAAAGCCGTCCTGCGAGCGGTCGAAATCACCGCAGCGAGGCGATCGGTGGCAGAACTGGACCCTCCCAGCGAGGGCAGGTACTGCCACCGCCGTATTGGTCTGGTCGGGCTCCATTTCTACGATGGAGACATGCTGCTCACCTCCCGTTCCGATGCGGTTCGAGAACCGCCCTTCCTGTCCGGCTGGTTTCCATGGCGCAAGCGCCAGGCCGCTTCCATTGCCTGCGCCAAGGTCGAACCGACAGGCCCCGTCGGCATGCCCAACGGGCCGCAGGCCGGTTCTGCCGACGTCCGGCAGCGGCTGGCCGCTTCATCGTCCCGCCAGCTCGACCAGCCGCTGTCGCGCGCCATGGGTTCGATCTTTCGCGTCATCCAGCAACTCGACACGCTGGTGGACCGGCACACGAACGGCCGCCACGCAACGGCCAGCGGCTCACTGGACGCCCAGGAGGGCCTGACTTTCGTCGACACCGCCGGCGCCGAACTGGATGCGACGCCGACCGACCTGGCGGCCACCCTGCGCCAGACACAGGACATGCTCAATGACGCGCTGCTCGACTGCGACCGCCTCGGGGTGATGGTGGAAGGCCTGCAGCGCCTGATCGATGCACACCCGTTTCCACCGGCCCCGACCGACCTCGGAACGGTGCTGTCGCAGGCGGCCTATCGGGTTCGTGCGCTGTGCCCCCAAGGGCCGATGCTGGTGGAGCGGCGCGGCCCCGCTCCGGCAGTGATGGCGGAGTCGGCCGAGATCGGCCAGGCGCTGACCGACGCACTGGAGCAGATGGCTCGCTGCACCGAAGGTGAGGGCCCGCTGATGCTGTCCACCAGCGCGGACGCCGCCGAGGTGCACGTTGACGTGCGCGCACCACAGGCGGCGGCCCGGGCCGCCGCCCGTTTGCAACTGGAAACCGTGGCCGAGGTGGTGACCCGGCACCAGGGGCAGCTCAGGTTCCTCGCCACCACACCGGGCGGGCTTCACCTTCGCCTGTCGCTGCCCGCTTGCCCCTGAAGGCGCGCCGCGCATGACCGCACAGGGGCGGCATGGCGCGCACTTTGGCATACAGTGGTGCGTCCGCCCGGTCGCTTCAACATGACGCCCACCTCGCCAACACCCCTGCCCTCCCCCGTGCTGCCCCCGGACGATGCCTGGCGGGCCGAACTTCACAACGAGGTTCACGCCCGTCCGCCGGCGCTCATCCGCATGCCGGCGCTGGTGGTGTTCGTGGCCGTGCTCAACCAGGGTGTGGGCCAGGATCAGGAACTGGAACACCTGCGCCGGCTGCCCGGGCACGAAGGCCTGGGCCCGCAGGACCTTCAGAACAACTTCCTGCGCCTGAGGCTGGACGGACGCACCCTGAAGTGGGAACGCCACACCGAGTTCACGCGCTATTCACTGGTTCAGCCGCTGCCCGAAGGTGTGGGCCTGGGCGAACGCGACCCGGTGCTGGTGGACAAGCTGGCCCTGCCCGAGGGCTGGCTGGCCGAGATACCCGGCCGCACGGTGGCCGCGATCAAGCTGGTGATGCTGCAGGCCGATCTGCCCGGGTCTACCCCCGAGGCCCAGGCCGCGCTGATGGCCCCGGCGCAACGCTGGTTCGGCGATCGCACGGTGGTGGCCTCCCAGCTGGGCGGTGGGCATTCATGGGCCATCACCGATTTCCAGCTGCAACCGTCGGGCTTCGAGCGCATGCTGGTGATCGCCCCACGCGGCACCACCGAAACGCGCGCCGGTCGCATCTCGCAGCGCCTGCTCGAGATCGAGACCTACCGCTTGATGGCGCTGCGCGGCCTCCCCGTGGCCAAGACGCTCTCGCCCATGCTCGCGCAGGCCGAGTCGCAGCTGGCGTCCATCACGGCGCAGCTTGAACACAAGGCCCTGTCCGAGCAGGACCTGCTGGACCAGCTGGTGGCGCTGGCGGCGCGCGTGGAGCGTGCCACCGCCGAGCATTCCTACCGGTTTTCGGCCACGCGCGCTTACGACGCGCTGGTGACGCAGCGAATTGCCGAGCTGCGCGAGCGGCCGATTCCCGGCACGCAGACCATCGGCGAGTTCATGCAGCGGCGGCTTTCGCCGGCGATGGCCACGGTGGTGGCCACGGAACGCCGCCTGGGCTCGCTGTCGGAGCGGATTTCCCGCACCAGCGCGCTGCTGCGCACGCGGGTCGACATTGCCACCGAGGCACAGAACCAGGAACTGCTGGCCAAGCTGACCCGAGGGCAGGAACTGCAGCTGCAACTGCAGACCACGGTGGAAGGCCTGTCCATTGCGGCCATCTCCTACTACGTGATCAGCCTGCTGCTCTATGTGGGCAAGGGGGCCAAGGCGGCCGGCCTGCCGGTGCACCCGGAGGTGGCGGCGGGGGCCATGGTGCCGCTGGTGCTGTGGGTCACCTGGCGCACCACGCGCAAGATCCACGCGCGCCTGACCCGCACGGTCACGCCGCCAGCGCCACCGCCGGGTTGAAGGCTTCCTCGGGCGAAGCGGCCTCGGTCACGATCACGCCGCCGCCCAGGCAGACCTCGCCGTCGTAGAGCACCGCGCTCTGCCCGGGCGTCACGGCCCACTGGGGTTGCTCGAAGCCGAGCAGGAATTCGCCCTCTCCGATGGCCCGGAATGCGCAGGCGGCATCGGCCTGTCGGTAGCGCGTCTTGGCGCCCAGCGCGCCAGTGGACGGCGGGTCCCCAGCCACCCAGCTGGCGTCGTGCGCGCGCAACCGCGGGGACAGCAACCACGGGTGGTCGTGGCCCTGCACCGCCCAGAGCGTGTTCTGCGCCAGGTCCTTGCGGGCCACGAACCAGGGCTCGTGCTCGCTGCCGCCCTTTTGCGCCCCTTTGGCCCGCACACCGCCAATGCCCAGGCCCTGGCGCTGACCCAGGGTGTAGAAGCTCAACCCCACGTGCTCGCCAATGGTTCGGCCGCGCTCGTCCTTGATGGGACCAGGCGCGCTGGCGATGTAGCGGTTGAGGAAGTCGCGGAAGGGCCGTTCGCCGATGAAACAGATCCCGGTGCTGTCCTTCTTCTTCGCGTTCGGCAGGCCGATCTCGGCAGCGATCCGGCGCACCTCGATCTTGGGCAGTTCGCCCACCGGAAACAGCGTGCAGGACAGCTGCGCCTGGTTGAGGCGGTGCAGGAAATAGCTCTGGTCCTTGAGCGGGTCCAGCCCCTTGAGCAGCTCGACGCGCCCGGCGCGCTCGCGCACCCGGGCGTAGTGACCGGTGGCGATCTTCTCGGCACCCAGGCGCATGGCGTGGTCGAGAAACGCCTTGAACTTGATCTCGGCGTTGCACAGGATGTCGGGGTTGGGGGTGCGCCCGGCCTGGTACTCGCGCAGGAATTCGGCAAACACGCGGTCCTTGTACTCGGCCGCAAAGTTCACGTGCTCGATGTCGATGCCCAGCACATCGGCCACGCTGGCGGCGTCGAGCCAGTCCTGGCGGCTCGAGCAGTACTCGCTGTCGTCGTCGTCTTCCCAGTTCTTCATGAAGATGCCGACCACCTCGTGGCCTTGCTTCTTCAGAAGGTGAGCGCTCACCGCAGAGTCCACCCCTCCGCTCAAGCCGACCACCACGCGCTGTTTGTTGCCCATGCCGCGATTATCCCAGTGCCGCGCTTGGCCACACCGTGCGCGGGGGCGGTTGTCACGCAAGCTTCACGGCACTAACGTAGCGTCTGTCGCCTGCATTTCTCACCGCTGTCACATCAACCCGAGGAGCGAACCCGATGAAGCCGACCTTTGCCACCACCGCGCTGGCCTGCCTGGCCCTGCTGTCCGTCAATGCCCACGCCCAGGACGCCAAAACCCTGCGCCTGCTCACCTGGGGCGGCTACGCCCCCAAAGAGGTGGTCGAGCAGTTCACCAAGGAAACCGGCTTCAAGGTCGAGGTGACGACCTCGAACAACGAAGAAATGATCTCCAAGCTGCGCGCCACCGGCGGCGCCGGCTTCGACCTCGCCCAACCCAGCCAGGACCGAATCGCCGGCCCGCAGACCGAGTTCAAGATCTACAAGCCCCTGGACATGAGCAAGATCAAGGCCGATCTGTTCATTCCTTCGATGCTCGACGCCACGAAGAAGAACACCACCGTGGCCGGTGCCGTGTACGGCCTGCCGCACATCTGGGGCACCGATGGACTGGTGGTGAACACCAAGACCTCCAAAGCCACCGACTACGCCGACCTCTGCGCGCCTGAAAACGCCGGCAAGGTCAGCATGCGCCTGAAGCGGCCGACGCTGATCGCGATGGCTTTTGCGTCCGGCAAGGACCCGTTCGCGCTGTACAACGATCCCAAGGCCTACACCGCGCTGATGGACGAGATGGGCAAGAAACTGGCCGACTGCAAGAAGAACGTGAAGTTCTACTGGGACGGCAAGGACCAGCTTCTGGCCGGCATCCGTTCGGGCGAACTCACCACCGCCATGATGTGGGACACCGGCGGCTGGGAGCTCAACAAGGCCAACCCCGACGTGAAGTTCGTGGCGCCGAAGTCGGGAGCCCTGGGCTGGGTGGACACCTTCGCAATCCCCGCCCGCGGCCGCAACGATGAAGCCGCCTATGCGTGGATCAACTTCAACATGCGGCCCGAGATCGCGGCCAAGGTGGCCTCGTCGGCCGGCAACTTCACCGCCAGCAAGGGCGCCGACCAGATGATGGACGCCACCCTCAAGAAGCAGTTCGCCGACAGCTTCCCCGAGGCTGCGCTGAAGAACATCAAGTGGTATCCCGCGGTGCCGGCCGGCATCGAGGACATCGAGGGCCGTGTGCTCGACCGCGTGAAAGCCGCGAAGTAAGGGTGCCTGCTCCCGCCACACCCGGCGCAGATGGCCTCGATCTCGAGGTCGTCTCGCTCAGCAAACGCTACGGCGCATTCGCCGCGGTGGACGACCTGACCTTCGAGGTCCGCCGCGGCTCGTTCTTTTCAATCCTTGGTCCGTCGGGCTGCGGCAAGACCACCCTGCTGCGCATGGTTGCGGGCTTCATCGAGCCAGACGCCGGCGAGTTGCGCATCAAGGGCGCGTCCATGCAGGGGGTGCCGCCGAACCGCCGGCCGGTGAACATGGTGTTCCAGCACCTGGCGCTGTTTCCAATGATGACGGTGGGCGAGAACATCGCCTACGGCCTGCGGCAGCGCGGCATCTCGCGCGGTGTGGCGCAGGACAAGGTGCGCGCCATGCTGGGTCGGGTCGGTCTGCCGGGCATCGAGAACAAGCGCATCGACCAGCTGTCGGGCGGCCAGAAACAGCGGGTGGCGATCGCGCGCTCGCTCGTGCTCGACCCCGCGCTGCTGCTGCTCGACGAACCGCTGGGCGCGCTGGACCTGAAGCTGCGTGAGCACATGAAGGTCGAGCTCAAGCAATTGCAGGCCGAGGTGGGCACCACCTTTGTCTACATCACGCACGACCAGTCGGAGGCGTTGGTGATGTCCGACCAGGTGGCCGTGATGAACCAGGGCCGGTTCGAGCAGCTGGCCCGCCCGCAGGACCTGTACTACGCCCCAGCCACCGCCTTTGTGGCGGGGTTCGTGGGGCACAACAACCGCATCGAGGGCCGGGTGGACGGCACCGACGGCGATCTGGTGGCCCTGCGGTCCGACGCGGGCCTGCGCCTGTGGGCGCGCCGCATGGGTGCGCCCGACCCAGGACAGGCCGCCACCCTGTTCGTGCGGCCCGAGGCGATAGAGATCGCGCGCGACCGCGCCGACCTGCCACCCGGCATGCCGGCGTTGGCGGCCGAGGTTCGCGGGGTGCTGTTCGACGGCGGCAACTCCACCGTGCAGGTGGTCGAGGTGCAAAGCCGTGTGCCGCTGTCGATTGCCCTGCCGCTGACCGGGCGCCTGGCCGACCTGCGCCCGGGTGAATCCGTGCACTTTGCCTACCGGCCCGATCAGGCCTGGTGCTTTTCGGCCTGACGCATGAGCCAGGCCCTGTCGCGCCGCCTTGGTCTGGCCTTGCTGCTGGCGCCAGCGCTGCTGTGGCTGCTGGGGCTGGTGGTGCTGCCGCATGTCGAGCTGCTGATGCTGTCGCTGCAGGCACGCACCGGGCCGGGCGAGTACGGGTGGTCGGTCGCCCAGTACCGCACTTTCGTGGACGAACCGCTGTACTGGAACACCTTCGTGCGCACGGCCGTGCTGTCGGTGCTGGCCACGGCACTCACCTTGCTCATCGCGTTCCCGGCGGCCTGGTTCATTGCCAAGGTGTCGCAGGGCCGCGCTCAGGCCATGCTGCTCGTGCTCTGCCTGCTGCCGTTCTGGGTCAGCGAACTGGTGCGCACGCTGGGCTGGCTGATCCTGCTGCGGGAAACCGGCGTGGTGTCCAGCGCCCTGCAATCGCTGGGGCTGGCCGACGCGCCGGTGGAGCTGCTCTACCGGGACGCCACCCTGCTGGTGGGCCTGGTGTACGCGTCGCTGCTGTTCATGGTGATCCCGCTCGTCAACAGCCTGCAGTCGCTCGATGATTCGCTGATCGAGGCCGCCTACGACCTGGGCGGCTCGACCACCAACATCCTGTGGCGCATCGTGATTCCGCACGCGGCGCCCGGTATCGCGGCGGGTTGCATCGTGGTGTTCATGCTGTGCCTGGGCAACTACCTCACCCCCACGCTGCTCGGCGGCAAGAACTCGCTGTGGTTCACCGAGCAGATCTACACCCAGTTCATCACCCGGTTCAACTGGAACCAGGGCGCGGCCTTCGGCTTCTTGCTCCTGTTCCTCTCGAGCCTGCTGGTGTGGGCCGGATTGCGCCTGACCGGCCAGCGCTTTGGCGCGGTCATGAAAACATGAGGGCGCCTGCATGATTCCCAGCCTGCCCCGGCCATGGACCCAGCGCGTCGGCCTGAACGCCTACGCGCTGCTGTTCTTCGTGTTCCTGTTCGTGCCGCTGGTGGTGGTCGCCGTGTTCGCGTTCAACGATGCCCCTTATCCCACGCCGCCCTGGCAGGGTTTCACGCTCGACTGGTTTCTGGCCGACACCGACGAACGAACCGGTCTGCTGCGCGATGGGGAGTTGCTGCAGAGCCTGGCGACCAGCGCCTGGGTGGCGCTCTGGGTCACCGTGCTGTCGGTGGGGGTGGGCACCTGCAACGCGTTTCTGCTCGAACGTTTCGAGTTCCCGGGCAAAAAGGCGCTGGCGCTGCTGAGCATGCTGCCGCTGGTGATTCCCGGGGTGATTCTGGGCATCTCCATCCTGGCGTTCGCCAGCCGGATCGCCAACTTCGCCGACGAATCCTTCGGGCTCGAACTCGACTGGCTGCGGCCGGGCCTGCCGCTGGTGGTGTTGGGGCAGTTCTGCTACATCGTCACCATCGCCACGCTGACGATTTCGGCGAGCCTGCGCCGCTTCGACCGCACGCTCGAAGAGGCGGCCTTGAACCTGGGCGCCAGCCGCTGGGGTGTCCTGCGCACGGTCACGCTGCCCTATCTGCGCCCCAGCCTCATCGGAGCGGCGGCCATGGCGTTCCTGATGTCGTTCGAGAACTTCAACACCACGCTCATGCTGGTGGGTTCGGACCCGCCGCTGACCGTGCTCATGTACAGCCGCATGCGGGAAGGCGCCACGCCGGTGCTCAATGCCATCAGCCTGTTCCTGATGGTCGGGTCGGCGCTGCTCGCGCTGCTGTTGTTGTGGCGCAAGCCCGAACGCCCGTAGCATCCGGCCATGGGTTTCTCGCACACCGTCGGCGCGCACACCTGGCACTTTGAAGACCTGCGCACGCTGCTCGGGCGGGCATCGCCGTTGCGGTCGGGCGATCAACTGGCCGGGGTGGCGGCCAGCAGTGCGGCCGAGCGGGTGGCTGCCCAGATGGCGCTCGCCGACATGCCATTGGCCCGCTGCCTGAGCGAGGCCGTGGTGCCTTACGAGACCGACGAAGTGACGCGCCTGATCGTGGACACGCACGACGCCGAGGCGTTTGCGCCGGTGTCGCACCTGACCGTGGGCGACTTTCGCAACTGGCTGTTGAGCGAGCAGGCCACGCCCGGCGCCCTGTCGGCGCTGGCCCCAGGCCTCACGCCCGAAATGGTGGCGGCGGTGAGCAAGCTGTGCCGCGTGCAGGACCTCGCGCTGATCGCACGCAAATGCACCGTGGTCACGCGGTTCCGGAACACCCTGGGCCTGCCCGGGCGGCTGGCCACCCGGCTGCAGCCCAACCACCCGACCGACGACGCCGCCGGCATTGCCGCCAGCCTGCTCGACGGCCTGCTGATGGGCAGCGGCGACGCGGTGATCGGCATCAACCCGGCAACCGACAACGTGCCCCAGGTGGTGCGCCTGCTGCACCTGCTCGACGAGCTGATCCGCCGCCACGGCATGCCGACCCAGAGCTGTGTGCTGACCCACGTGACGAACACGCTGCAGGCGATCGAGCGCGGCGCACCGGTCGACCTGGTGTTCCAGTCCATCGGCGGCACCGAGGCCACCAACCGCGGCTTCGGGATCGATCTCTCGCTGCTGGGCGAGGCGCGGCAGGCGGCGCTGTCGTTGCGCCGCGGTGCCCTCTTCGACGACGGGCACCGCGGCGACCACGTGATGTACTTCGAGACCGGGCAGGGCAGCGCGCTGTCGGCCAACGGCCACCACGGCTGCGACCAGCAGACCATCGAGGCACGGGCCTACGCGGTGGCCCGGCATTTCCAGCCGCTGCTGGTCAACACGGTGGTCGGCTTCATCGGCCCCGAGTACCTGTTCAATGGCAAGCAGATCCTGCGGGCCGGGCTGGAGGACCACTTCTGCGGCAAGCTGCTGGGCCTGCCGATGGGCTGCGACGTCTGCTTCACCAACCACGCCGAGGCCGACGTGGACGACATGGACGCGCTGCTCACGCTGCTCTGCAGCGCCGGGGTGAACTTCATCATGGGCGTGCCGGGGGCCGACGACATCATGCTCAACTACCAGAGCACCTCGTTTCACGACGCCCTGGCCATGCGCTCGTTGCTGGGCCTTCGCGCGGCACCGGAGTTCGAGCGCTGGCTGGAGCGCATGGGCATCGCCGACACGCGCGACGGCCTTCGGCTGGGCGAGTCCGTGCCCGGATCGCTGGCCTCGTCGATCGCGAGGCTGCAAGCCCCATGAGCCGGGCACCCGTCACCCCATCCGTCTGGGACGGCCTGCGCCGCTTCACCGACGCCCGCATCGCGCTGGGCAGGGCGGGCCACAGCCTGCCGACCGCGGCACACCTCGCGTTCCAGCAGGCGCACGCACAGGCGCGCGATGCCGTGCATGCCGCGCTGGACATCCCCACCCTGACCAGCGATCTCGAGACACTGGGCCTGACCGTTCTGCCGGGCCACAGCGCCGCCGCCGACCGCCCGTGCTACCTGCAACGGCCCGACCTCGGGCGCCGGCTGGACGTGGCCACCCGCGAGCGCCTGTCTGCGGCACAGGGCGAGCGTGCCGACCTGTGTCTGGTGCTGGCCGACGGGCTGTCGCCCCAGGCCGTCGCGCGCCACGCGCCGTCCTTGCTCGGCGAGCTGTTGCCCCGACTCCGGTCCGACACACGGCCCTGGACACTGGCGCCGGCCGTCATCGTGGCGCAGGGGCGCGTGGCGGTCGGCGATGAAGTCGGTGAACTGCTGGGGACCGACCTCGTGGTCGTGCTGATCGGCGAAAGGCCAGGCCTGAGTTCGCCGGACAGCCTGGGCATTTACTTCACCTGGGCGCCGCGCGTGGGGCGCAGCGATGCCGAGCGCAACTGCATTTCCAACGTTCGCGATGCCGGACTGGCGCCTGGCCGTGCGGCCGCCACCCTGCACGCACTGATGCGGCAGGCAAGGCAGCGGCAGCTGACCGGCATCGGGTTGAAGGACGAGACCGATCCGGGCTCGGTGGCAGGACCAGGCAACGGAGCGCCCCTGCCCGAGCGTTAAGCGTGGCTTCATCGGGCGGGCGTGCAATGGGGCACCCGCATGTGCGGGGGACAACGCAACATTCCACCGTGAAAACACTCATCGTCTCCGCCCTGGTCCTCGGTTTCACTGGCGCCGCCCTCGCCGGCCCCACCTGCGCCGCCAACAAGGACGGCTGGAAGCCCGAAGCCGGCTTCAAGAAGGAACTCGAGTCGCAGGGTTACCAGATCAAGACCTTCAAGGTCACCAAGGGCAACTGCTACGAGATTTACGGCACCGACAAGTCGGGCAAGAAGGTCGAGATCTATTTCGACCCGGTGTCCGGCAAGGCCGTGAAGTCCGAATGAGCGCGCTGGCGTCCGAGCGGGTCTGGGACCCGTTCGTTCGCCTCTTCCATTGGTCGCTGGTGTGCACCGTGGTGCTCAACCAGTGGCTTCTGGAAGAGGGCGATCCACCGCATCGGTGGGTCGGCTATGCGGCCGCCGGTCTCGTGGGCCTGCGCATCGTCTGGGGGTTCATCGGCCCCCGGCACGCGCGGTTCACCGATTTCTGGCCCACGCCGTCGCGCGTGCTCGGCCACCTGCAGTCCCTGCTGCGGGGCGAACACGCCACGCATGCCGGTCACAACCCGCTCGGGGCGCTGGCGATGCTCGCTCTGATGGCCATGGTGCTTTTGCTGGGCCTCACCGGCTGGCTGCAAGGCACCGACCGCTTCTGGGGCAACGAGGCGCTCGAGGAGGTGCACGAAGCGCTGGCAGAAGGCCTGATCTGGCTGGCCGGCCTGCACGGCGCGGCGGCGTTGGTGATGGGGCGCCTGGAGCGCACCCGGCTGGTCAAGGCCATGTTCACCGGCACCAAGGAGCGCTACTAGACTTCGGCGATGCACACGCATCCCGTCATCGATCCCGCCGAAGTCGAGTTCACCGCCATCCGCGCCCAGGGCGCGGGCGGTCAGAACGTCAACAAGGTGAGCAACGCGGCCCACCTTCGCTTCGTGGTGCGCGCGTCGTCGCTGCCCGATGCGGTGAAGCAGCGGCTGCTGGCGATCAGCGACACCCGGCTCACGCAGGACGGCGTGATCGTGATCAAGGCCCAGGGCAGCCGCAGCCTGGAGCAGAACAAGGCCGCGGCGCTGGCGCGCCTGCAGGCGATGGTGGACGCCGTGGCCCAACCGCCGGCAGAGCGCCGCGCCACACGGCCCACGCGCGCCTCGAAAGAGCGCCGCCTGCAGGGCAAGGCCCAACGGTCGGTCGTGAAGTCGGCTCGGGGGCGGATCCGGGGGCTGGACCGCGATTGATCGGGCGTTTTTCCCCCAGACGTTGACTTCTTAAGGTTTGTTTACGAAGCGCTTAAGTGCTATTTAGCAGCATCCCGGCGCGTGCAGGCCGAGACTTCGGTTCCATGGACAGGCAGCGCATGGGGCGCCGCCGCCAGCACCCAGACACCGGGCCAGGCCCGGTCCCCGAGGAACCGACATGCAATCCCATCCGATCGAGATCGCCGCCATCGCGGCCGTGGCGCAAACCGGCGAGAGCCGCTTCAACATGTACGCCGGCATTCACAAGGCCCTGCGCGCACTGATGACCGACACCCTGCTGGCCGTTGGTCGCGCCGACCCCGGCGACGACACCGAGGTGCACGATGCGTGCGACCGCGTGGTGGAACTGATGGAGCTCTGCGAGCGGCACATCGAGCACGAGAACCGATTCATCCACACCGCGCTGCAGGCGCGTTGCCCGGGCGTGTGCGATGCGGTGGCCGATGACCACAGCGATCACCTGCGCCACACGGGCCACCTGAGCGCGGCCGCACGCGCCATCGCCGGTGTGCCGGCCGCCGAGCGCGCCGCGGCGCTGCACGCGCTGTACCTTGCCCTTGCCCTGTTCGTGGCCGACAACCTGCAGCACATGCACGCTGAGGAAACGCAGCACAACGCAGCCCTTTGGGCGGCGTACAACGACTTCGAGCTGCTGGCCATTCATGACGAACTCGTGGCCAGCATTCCTCCTCAGGAAATGATGGTCACGGCCCGCTGGCTGTTTCCGTCCATGAACGCACTCGAGCGCTGCATGCTGGCCAACGACATGCAGGCCAAGGCACCGGCGCCCGCCTTCGACGCCCTGCTGGATGTGGCTCGCCAGCACCTGACCCAGCGCGACTGGGCCAAGCTGACGCGCAGCATCAATCTGCCGCCCGTGCCGGGCCTGGTGACGGTCTGAGGTCAGGCGTCGTCGTCGAGTTCGACCGGCGCCATGGCATCGAAGCGGAAGCAACCACGACCGGTTTTCTGCAGCCGGAGCGCCGGGCACTGCTCGGTGAGCCGGCGGTGCAGCAGCAGCAGGCGCGCCTCGAGGTTGTCGCTCACGTCGGGCAGTCCGAGCGACGCGTCCAGCCGCAGTTCGCGGTTGGTGAACTCGTGGCGGCCGGCGCGGTGGTCGTTGAGCAGCTTCCAGAGGATGGCGCCCGCCACGCCCTTGATGAGGTAGGCGTTGTTGACGAAGATGCTGTCGTCACGGCGGTAGCGGCGCACGCGGAGCACCGGCGCCGGCGCCGCCTCGATGGCGCCAGGCGCCGCAGACGGCGTCTGGCCGCAGGGCTCTTCCGACTCGTGCATCAGGTCGATGGCGGCGGCCAGCTGGCCGCCCAGCGCGACCAGCAGGTCTTCGTCCTCGAAGCTGAATCGCATGTCGTGCGCGCTTTCGACGAACAACACCCCGAGCACCCGGTTCGCAGACATCAGGGGCACAGCGAGTTGACTGCGCGGATGGGCCAGGCCCGGATAAGGGATTTCGTTCCCGCCCACATCGCCCAGGCCCTGGCGCATGGCCTGGTTGTACAGCTGGGCGGTGGTGAGGTGGTTGATGCGGATGGGCGTGCGTTCGCGCGCAGCCACCCCGATCACGCCATGGCCCAGGGGCACCTCGGAGCCGACGCCCGAGGTGGCGTATCCCCGGGTGGCCACGGTGTAGAGCCGATCGATGGCGGCATCGAGGATCAGCACCATCGCGTGTCGCACCTTCAGCTCGTACTCGAGGGCATCCAGCGTGGCGTCGAGCAGCGCATCCAGCGTGAGTGCGGCGGACAGCCTCGCGCTGCAGCGTCTCAACACCACGAGTCCGTTGGGGCGCGGCGCAGGGACCGGCAGCGCCACGGGCAGGGGCTCGGCCGGCAGCCGCTCGACCGCCAGCACCTGGTGAATGTCGGCGCCGCGCAGGTGAAACACGCCCGCCATCCCGCTGTGCGATGCGATGCCCGCCAACTGCGCCTTCATGCTCTCGAACAGCGCACCTTCGGTTTCGGTCCGCAGGTAGGTCAGGTGAAGGCGGTAGAAGCGCCCGGTGAGCGGGTGCAACAGCAGCACCGTCGAACGCGGATGGGCCAGCAGGTTCTGGCGCGTCTTGTTGAAGAACTGGAACGACAGGGCCACATGCCCCGAGTCCACGTGGTAGACCTGCGAGATGTAGGCCACGTTGGGGGTGCCGTCGGGGGCCACGGTGGCCATGATGGCCGGCACCACGCCTTCGAAGCACGGACGCACCTCGTCGATGTCGGCGTGGTCGAAGGTGAATGCGTCGGGCGCGTTCACGTGCCTCCCAGGCGGTGGCCGGCCCTGGGGCCGGGCGTCTGATCGAACGCCTCGTCGGGCTCGAATTCCACGGCCACGAGGTCTTCGGGCCGGTGGGCCAGCATGGCCCCCGCCATGGTGCGGGGGTAGCCCAGCGCGGCCAGCTCGTCCTCCATGGAATGCAGGTAGCGCTGAAGGTGGGGTTGATCGTCATCGCGGGCTTCGCGGATGCGGGCGCGCCGGCTCTTGATCTGCACCGTGAGGTGCGTGCTGGGCTGGCTGAACACAGCCGCCAGGCGCCCGCTGCGGGCGATGTCGGCCAGCAACTGGCGGGACTGCCCCCGGGCCAGATAGGCGGTGATGCGGCGACCGTTGTCTTCGATGCGACTGCCCACGGCGCGCATCACGCTGGGCGTGAGGGCGTGGTCGGCGCTGCTCAGGATGAGCGAGACCCCTTTGGTCATCATGACCAGGAACTCGGGTTGGAGAGGGGGGGCTGGCGTGTTCACGGCAGACGGTTCGGTCGATCGATGATGATAGCCAGCGCGCCCTGCCTCACCAAGCAGCGCACGACCGGTTGCTGTTTCGCACGTATGTGCTAAAGTTCGCCCATGGACGCCAGAACCCAGAAAAGCGAGATGACCCGCGCCGCCATCGTCGGGGCGGCGCTGGATCTGGCGTCGTCCGATGGTCTGGAGGCCATCACGCTGCAAGCGGTTGCCGACCGGATCGGCATCTCCAAGAGCGGGGTGTTTTCGCGCGTGGGCTCCCGGGAGGCCTTGCAGAAGGCGGTGATCGAGGAGTTCGGCCGCCGCTTTCTGGCCGATGTGTTCGTGCCCGCCATGCAGGCACCGAAGGGCTTGCCCCGCCTGGCCGAAATCGTGCGCCGCTGGCTGGTCCGTCTGCGCGATGTCGAGGCACACAAAGGGTGCCTCTACACATCCGGGGCGTTCGAGCTCGACGATCGCGAAGGCGAGTTGCGCGACCTGCTCCTCAACGAAGTGACGCGCTGGCGCGCCGCCTTGCGCCGCACGGTGCTGCAGGCCATCGAAATCGGCCACCTGAAGGCGGACACCGACCCCGAACAACTGGTGGGCGAAATCTGCAGCCTCGCGATCGGACTGGTCCACGACGTGCGGTTCCTGCGCGATCCCCGCGCCACCGAGCGGGCGCAGTCCACCTGGACCCGACTGCTCACCACCTACCAGGCCTGACCGGCGCGATCGATCTGCGCCCTTTTTTTGATCATGGTTCGCACGATTGTGCGATTTTGGAGCACTTCATGAACGACACCCCGCTTCAGACCGCCGCAGCCTACTACCAGACCAGTCCCGGCACCCGCTGGCTGCGTTGGGCCCTGGGCCTCTCCGAACGGGTGTGGCCCGCGGCGGCCGTGCGCGGCGCCTACCGCCTGTTCTGCACGCCACTGCCGCCCAAGTGGCTGCACCGCCGCCAGCCTGCGCTGGCCGATTGGCAAGCCACACCATGGGCCTTCGAGAAGGCCAGCATCACCTTGTACACGCCGCCGCCCGGACCACACGGACCGGTGGTGGTGCTGATGCACGGCTGGGGCGGGCATGCGGCGCAGATGCTGCCGCTGGCCCGGGCGCTGATGGCACAAGGCCTGAAGCCCATGCTGGTCGACCTGCCCGCGCATGGGCGCAGCCTGGGCAGCACCAGCAACCTGCCGCAGTTCGCGCGCGCCATCGGGTACCTGAGCGCACGGCTGCAGCAACAGGGCCACGAGGTGCGTGCGGTGGTGGCCCATTCGCTCGCCGCCAACGCGCTGGCCTACGCCGCGGCACGGGGCCTTCCAGTGGGGCGGCTGGTGTTGCTGGCGCCCCCGGCCTCACCCCTGGCGTACACGCGCCTGTTCGCCGCGGTGTTCGGTCTGGGTGAGGACACCCGGGCGCAGTTGCAGCACCGCGTGGAGGCGCGCGAAGGCATCCTGATGCGGGCGTTCGAGCCCCCGGCGGTGGGGCCGCGCGTGACCCAGCCAACGTTGATCGTGCACGACCGCGAGGACCGCATCAACCGCTTTGCCGACGCCCAGGCCTACCAGCAGGCGATCCCGGGCGCCCGTCTGCTGGAGACGGCTGGCCTTGGCCACACCCGGTTGCTGCGCGACGACCGGGTGCTGCAAGCCGTGGCACAACACGTGCTCGGCTGAGACCGCGTTGCGCTAGCGAACGGCTTCGCTGGGCGCCCGGCTCAGGGCGTTGTTCTGATCGACGACGATGCGCAGCAGCCGCATGAAGTCGGCCCGCTGCCGTTCGGTCAGCGGTGCCAGAATGAGTTGCTGCGCCGACAGCATGGCCGGCACCGCGTCGGCAAGCAGTTGCTCGCCACCTTCGGTCAGCCAGAGCTGGCGCGCCCGCCGATCGGCCGGCGCCGTGCGGCGCTCGAGCGCACCGCGCTGCTCGAGACGGTCGACCACGCCGCCGGTGGTGGATGCGTCGAGCGCGATCTGGCGGGCCAGCGTCCGCTGGTCGATGCCGGGCTGATTGGCCACCGTCTGGAGCGCCGCGTACTGCACCGGCGTGATGCCCAGCTCGGCCAGCTCCTGGAGGAACACGCCCACCGAAATCTGGTGCAGCCGCCGGATGTAGTGACCCGGCAGGTCGTCGATGTTGACGCTGGGCGGCGCAGGGCGTTTCATGGCGGGCGACAGGTGGAGGTGGACGGCATGCTATCAGGGCATTTATGATGAGTGTACTGATGATCAGTATGCAAATTTGATGCAGGAGACAGGCATGGCGACCACAGGCAGCGAACTTCCCGTGCTGGTGGCCGGCGGCGGCATCGGCGGACTGGCCGCCGCGCTGGCGCTGGTGCGGCAGGGCTTCGCCGTGAAGGTGCTCGAGCAGTCGCCGCAGATTGGCGAAATCGGCGCCGGCATGCAGCTGGGTCCGAACGCATTTGCCGCCTTCGACGCCCTGGGTGTGGGCGAGGCCGCGCGCGCGCGGGCGGTCTACATCGACGAGATGGTGATGACCGACGCCACGGACGAATACACCATCGGCCGGGTACCGACAGGAGAGGCGTTCCGGCAGCGCTTCGGCAACCCCTATGCGGTGATTCACCGGGCCGACGCCCACCTCTCGTTGCTGGAAGGGGTGCAGGCCAGCGATCGGGCCAGCTTTCACACCGCCACGCGGGTCGAGCAGGTCGAGCAGGACGCCGACGGCGTGACGGTGACCGATCAGCACGGACAGCGTCATCGAGGCCAGGCGCTGGTGGGTGCGGATGGGGTGAAGTCGGTGGTGCGGCAACAGTTCGTGGGCGACCCTGCCCGGGTGACCGGGCACGTGGTGTACCGCGCCGTGGTGGACAAGGCCGATTTCCCCGAAGACCTGCGCTGGAACGCGGCCAGCCTGTGGGCCGGTCCGAACTGCCACCTGGTGCACTACCCGCTGCGGGGCGGCGAACAGTACAACGTGGTGGTCACGTTCCACAGCCGGGAGCAGGAGGAGTGGGGCGTGCGGGACGGCAGCAAGGCCGAGGTGGAAAGCTATTTCCAGGGCATTTGCCCGCGGGCGCGCCAACTGATCGAACTGCCGCGCAGCTGGAAGCGCTGGGCCACCGCCGACCGCGACCCCATCGACCGCTGGAGCTTCGGCCGCGTCACGCTGCTGGGCGATGCGGCGCACCCCACCACCCAATACATGGCGCAGGGCGCCTGCATGGCGATCGAAGACGCGGTGACGCTGGGCGAAGCGCTGCGCGTTCACGGGGGCCATGTCGAACCCGCGCTTGACCGCTACCAGCGCTCGCGCATCGCGCGCACGGCGCGCATCGTGCTGTCCTCGCGCGAGATGGGGCGGATCTACCATGCCAAAGGCGTCGAGCGCCTGGTTCGCAACGACCTCTGGCGAGGACGCACGCCCGAACGTTTCTACGATGCCGTGGAATGGCTGTACGGCTGGCGCGTCGAGAACTGCCTCACCCCGACCTGAGCAAGGACCCCCACATGAACGACCTTGGACGCCTTGAAGACCTGCCCGCCGACTACCTCTCGGCCCTGCGCGAACGCAATCTGGTGCCGCTGTGGCCCAGCCTGCGCGGCGTGCTGCCCCCGCAGGTGCCCACGCGCCAGACACGGCCCACACACTGGGCCTATGAAGACATTCGGCCTCTGCTGCTGAAGGCCGGCGAGCTGACCCCGATCGAGAAGGCCGAGCGGCGCGTGCTGGTGCTGGCCAACCCGGGCCACACGCTGGAGAAGATGCAGGCGAGCGCGGCGCTGTACCTGGGCATGCAGCTGCTGCTGCCAGGCGAGTGGGCACCCAGCCACCGCCACACGCCGAACGCCGTGCGCATGGTGGTCGAAGGCGAAGGGGCATGGACCACCGTGGACGGCGAACGCTGCCCCATGAGCCGCGGCGACCTGATCCTGACCCCCACCGGCCGCTGGCACGAACACGGCCACGATGGCGATCAGCCCGTGATCTGGCTCGACGTGCTGGACCTTCCGCTCATGTACTACCTCGAAGTGAGCTACCACCTGAACGGCGGTCGGCAGGACACCCAGCCCGGGCGAGGCGACCAGTCCTACGTGCGCGCTGGCCTGGTGCCCACGCCGGTGTTCGGGCGCAGCGGCAAGCGCTACCCCATGTTGCGCTACCCGTGGGTCGACGCGAAGGCCGCGCTCCAGTCGCTCGCTGGCGATCAACCCGGGCTGGACCACGTGCAGGTGACCTACACCAACCCCGAGACCGGCGAGGACGCCGAGAACGTGCTGGGGTTTCACGCCCTGATGCTGCGCCCGGGGCAGACCCTGGTGCTGCCGGCCCGATCACCCGCCTGCGTTTACCACGCGATCGAGGGGCGTGCCCGGGTGACCGTGGCCGGTCACGCGTTCGACCTGAAGGAAGCCGACACCTGCTGCATCCCGGGCTACACGCCCACCACACTGATCAACGCCTCGGCCACCGAGCCGGCCTTCCTGTTCGTGGCCGACGAGTCGCCGCTGCACCGCAAGCTCGGCGTGTACGAAGTGCGGCACGACCACCAACCTTCCATGCCCTGACCCCATGAGCCAATACCTCTTCAACCCTCCGGCGGTTGCCGCGCTGCCCATCGAGGGCAAACCGGAGCGGTTCCCGGTCAACCGACTGTTCTTCGTCGGCCGCAATTACCACGCGCACGCGGTCGAGATGGGCAAGCCGGTCGACAAATCGGTCGAGCGGCCGTTCTATTTCACCAAGTCGATCGGCACGCTCACGCCCTCGGGTTTCACCGTGCCCTACCCCAGCGAGACCACGAACTACCACTTCGAGATGGAGCTGGTGGTGGCCATCGGGCGGGCCGGTTTTCGCGTGGCCGCGGCCGATGCCCACGACCTGATCTACGGCTACGCGGCGGGTCTGGACATGACGCGGCGCGATCTGCAACTGGTGGCGCGCGACAAAGGCAGGCCCTGGGACCTGGGCAAGGACATCGAGCACGGCTCGGTGTGCAGCGCCATCGTGCCCATGCCCTTCAGCGTGATCGAGCGCGGTGCCATCGAGCTCCGGGTCAACGGACAGACGAAGCAGCGGTCCGACGTGGACAAGCTGATCTGGAACATCCGCGAGATCATCGAAGACCTCTCGCGCTTCTACCACCTGCAAGCGGGCGACCTGATCTACACCGGAACGCCCGAAGGCGTGGGCCCGGTGGTCAGCGGTGACCGACTTGAAGGGAGCGTGGAGGGCGTGGGCAGCGTGTCGCTCACCATCGGCCCGGCATTGTGAACCTGCACCGTTCGCCCTGAGCCTGTCGAAGGGCTCGCAGACAAGAGGCTCGCGCAGGCTTCGACAAGCTCAGCCCGAACGGTATGCGCATACGCCCGCGCGAACGGCTGGCTATCATGCTGTCGCATGCCCGATTCCAATCCATCCTCGCGCCCCGTGCGCTGGCTGCTCTGGCTGGCCGGCACGGTGTCGTTGGGGCTGGGGATTCTGGGGGTGGTGCTGCCCGGGCTGCCCACCACCCCGTTCGTGCTGCTGGCCGCCGCCTGCTACGCCAGGGCTTCGCCCAGGCTGCACAACTGGCTGCGGGCGCACCGGCTCTTCGGCCCCATGGTGCGCGACTGGGAGACCCACCGAAGCCTCACCCGACGCACCAAGCGCTTCGCGCAGGGCGGCATGCTGCTGATGGTGTCGATCTCTGCCTGGGGGCTGCGCGAACGCCCCGTGCTGCTGGCCGTGGTGCTGGTGGCCGCCTTGATCGGCGTGTGGGTGGTGGCGCGCATCCCCACCAGACAGACCTGACGGACAGCCGGCCGATCCGCCGCCGGGCCGCCCCAAGGCGGATCAGCCCCCTTGGGGGGCAGCGAACCACGCGAAGCGGGGAGCGTGGGGGCGCCAGCGTTCCGCCGCCGGGCCGCCCCAAGGCGGATCAGCCCCCTCGGGGGGGCAGCGACCCGCGCAGCGGCGGAGCGTGGGGGCGCCAGCGTTCCGCCGCCGGGCCGCCCCAAGGCGGATCAGCCCCCTCGGGGGGGCAGCGACCCGCGCAGCGGCGGAGCGTGGGGGCGCCAGCGTTCCGCCGCCGGGCCGCCCCAAGGCGG
>CALRVR020000016.1:0-92265 GCA_943371665.1 Synechococcus sp. UW140 | reverse complement strand
TGTGGGTGGCGATGCTGGCGGTGGCGCTGGGCCAGGTGGCCTGGCACTTCACGCTCATTCGCCAACGCGAGCGCGAGGGCTGCTTCACCGCCTTCCGCGCCAACCACTGGCTGGGGTTCACGGTGTTTGCGGGGGTGGTGGTCGGGTTGGTGTGACGCGCCGTTCAGTGCACCCGGGCCACCGACGACCGAAGGAACGACAGCAGGGCGCTGTTGAAAGTCTGGGCGTGCGACACGTTCAAACCGTGCGGCGCGCCCTTCACCTTGACCAGTTTGCTGTGCGGGACGGCATGGTGGGTGCGCTGGCCTGAACCTTCAATGGGCACGATGGCATCGGCTTCGCCATGGATCACCAGCGTGGGCAGGGTCAGCTTCTTGAGGTCTTCGCGGAAGTCGGTGGTCGCGAAGGAATCCATGCAGGCCAGCGCCGCATGCGGTGCCGACTCGTTGCACAGGTCGATGGCGGATTGACGCTGGGACTCGGACACCTGCAGCACGCCGTTGGCGGAAAAGAAGGCGGTCGTGAACTGGTCGAAGTAGGCGTGGCGGTCTTGTTCGAACGCAGCCCTTTTTTCCTGTGCCTTCTCGGGCGTGAGCGGACCGTCGGGGTTGCTCGGCGATTTCATCAGGCAGGGCGGCACCGCAGCGGCAAACACCACGCTGTGCAGGCGGGACTGGCCATGCCTTGCGACATGGCGCGCCACTTCGCCGCCGCCCATCGAGAACCCCACCAGCGTCACGTCATGCAGATCGCACTCGTCGATGACGCGTTGCAGATCGTCTGCCAGCGTGTCGTAGTCGTACCCGGACATGGGCTTGTCCGAGCGGCCGAAGCCCCGGCGGTCGTAGGCCACGACCCGAAAGCCCGCGGCACGCAGCACCGATGTCTGTGGCTCCCAGGCCTTGGCCGACAGGGGCCAGCCATGAATCAGCACCACCGCGCGGCCGCCGCCACCGCTGTCTTCGATGTGCAGGTGCACGGTGTCGGCCGACGCTGGTCTGGCGCTGGCCGACACCTCCTGGTTGGCCAGTCCGCCCGCAGCGGCGCCCCCCAACGCCCCTGCAATGGCCCCCAGCGTGCCACCCACCACGATCCCCACCGGGCCGGCCACCGCGATGCCGATGCCCGCGCCCACGGTGGCACCGCCCACCAATCCGCCACCCGTGAGTGCCGCACCGGATTCGCGTTCTGCCTCCTCGGGCGCCAGCGACTCTTGTGCCGCGGGGTTCGGGTCCTGCGACGGTATCCCGTGCCCAGGACGGGCCTGTTCGGCAAGGTCGCGGTCGACTGTTTCGGTGTGCGAGGGTGGGACGGCAAAAATGGTCATGTGGTTTCCTGGTGCGAGGTGGATGGCGAAGGCCATGCGCCCGGGCCTGCCCCCGGCATCCGGGGGTCCCCTGTGAAGCATTGGTCGAATGTTGTCCGCCGGAGGTTGTCCCGTCTGTGCAACACCGAACAGAGGTGCCATTGCCATCGCGCCAAGCTGTCTACTTGCTGCTGCACGGGGCCGCTGACCGCGTGCGCCGAATTGCCGGCGGACGATGTGGGTCCGCCCAACCCCTTCACTTCACCCACCGATGGCCAGGACTGCGTTGACAGGGACTCTCGTTGTTGTGGGCGTCGTCGCCATCCTGGTGGCGGTGTCCCTGGCGCTGCCGGTGGCCGTCTGGCGCACCGGTGAAACACCGCTTCCGCCACTGCGGCACATGGCGCCCGAGCGCGTCCCGGCGGGGCCGATGCGCGTGTGGGTCGACACCGATGCCGCTTGTGGCACCGGGCGGCACCGCGACCCCGACGATTGCCTCGCGCTGCTTTCGCTGGCGGGCACCGCCCACATCGACATCGCTGGCGTTTCAACGGTCTTCGGCAATGCGCCGGTTTCGGAGGTGGATCGGGTGGTTCGCACGCTGGTGAACGCCATGGCCGGCGATGCGGGCCGCGCCGGGTCGGCCGCTCCACCCGTCTTCAAGGGATGTGGCGCCGCCGCGCCCGGGTGCCTCGACGACGAAGGCAGCTTCGATGCCCAGGCCGCCCTGCGGCTGGCCTTGCAGCAGGGCCGGCTGGATGTGGTGGCGCTGGGGCCATTGACCAACCTGGCGGCCGTCCTCGCCCGCGAGCCCGGGCTGGCGCTGCGCATCAACCGCGTCGTTGCGGTCATGGGCCGCCGGCCGGGCCATCGCTTCCATCCCAGCGAGAACAGGGCCGCCCGGGCCATGCTTTTCGGCCATGGACCGGTCTTTCGCGATCTCAATGCCGTGCTCGACCCGCAGGCCGTGTCGGTTGTCCTTGGCTCCGGCGTTCCCGTCGTGCTCGTTCCGTACAGCGCAGCGCGCCAGGTGGTGCTGACTGGCAGCGACCTCGACCGCGTCGCCCGCCGGGGACATGCCGGGACCTGGGTGGCCGAGCGCAGCCGGGACTGGCTCGGGTTCTGGCGCAGTGACGTCGGGCTCGATGGTTTTTACCCGTTCGACCTGATGGCGGCCGTGTATGCGAGCGACCCCGGACTGTTTTCTTGCGCCCGCGTGACGGCCTGGGTGGGAGAAGACGCCTTGCTGCCCTCGTTCGGTGGCGGTCCTGCCCTGCTGGTGGCCCAGGACGACGGGCTGCCCACGGCGGCGACGGTCACGGCCCGGGTGCTCTACTGCGATGTCACCCGGGTCAAGGGCAGCGGGTTGTTCCCCTAGCGCGCAGAGCGATGCCTGCTGCGTGGCCAGATGGCTCAGCGGTTCAACGCGTGCCCCGAGCGAAAGCTCACTTCCCGAACTCCCGCCCCAGTTCCTCGGCCCGCGCCTGCGCCGCTTTCAAGGCGGTTTCAAACGACGCCTTCATGCCCGCCGCGTCCATCGCCGTGAGCGCCGCGTGGGTCGTGCCGCCCTTCGAGGTGACCCGCTCGCGCAGCACCTGCGGCGGCTCGGACGAGCGTTGCGCCAGGGTGGACGCGCCCAAGAAGGTGCCGATGGCCAGCTGCAGCGCGGTGTCGGCGGGCAGGCCCATGCGGGCGCCCGCGTCGCGCATGGCCTCCAGAAAATAGAACACGTAGGCCGGGCCGGAGCCCGACAGCGCGGTCACGGCATCGAGGTCGCGTTCGGCGGCCACCCACACCAGTTCGCCGGTGGTCCGCACCACCGATTCGACCAGCGCGCGGTCGGCGGCCGAAGCACCGTCGCGCGCAAAGAGACCGGTCATGCCCAGACCCACCAGGGCGGGTGTGTTGGGCATGGCGCGCACGATGCGCTGGGTGCCGAGCCAGCCGGCCATGCTGTCGCTGGTGATGCCGGCCGCCACGCTCAGGTGCAGGGCCGGGCCCAGGTGCGGCCCGGCGGCCAGCGCGGCGTCCTTGAAGGTTTGCGGTTTCACCGCCCAGACCACCAGATCGGACGGCTGCAGGTCGGGGCCAGCCGCGGCGAACAATGCCACGCCGGGAAACTGCTGCGCGAGGCGGGTGCGCTGTTCGTCCCAGGGTTCCACGATCTGCAGCCGGTTGGCCGCATGGCCCTGCCGCAGCAGGCCGCCGACGATGGCGCTGGCCATGTTGCCGCCGCCGATGAAGGTGATGAGGGGGGATGAGGTCGTGTTCATGCGCGCGATTGTCGCGCGCCGACCGGTGACCCATGGGCGGGCCGCGACGCTGCGGCGCGGGGCTAGGCCGCGACGGTCTGCCGCACCGCGTGTTCCCAGGCCGCCATTTTTTCGGCGGCCCGTTCGCGCGACAGCGTGGGGTGAAAGGTGCGCTCGGCGCGCCATTGGGCGCGCAGTTCATCGGTGCCGGCGTACACCCCGGTGTGCAGGCCGGCCAGGTAGGCGGCGCCCAGCGCGGTGGTTTCCACCACCGCGGGCCGCACCACCGGAATGCCGAGCAGGTCGGCCTGGATCTGCATCAGCAGGTTGTTCACACAGGCGCCGCCGTCCACGCGCAGCTCGCTCACCGGCACGCCGCCGGCGGCCACCGCGTCGCGGCTCATGGCCTGCAGCAGGGCGGCGCTCTGGAACGCGATGCTTTCGAGGGCGGCGCGCGCGATGTGTGCCATGGTGGTGCCGCGCGTCAGGCCCGTGATGGTGCCGCGCACGTCGGGCTGCCAGTAGGGCGCACCCAGGCCGGTGAAGGCCGGCACCAGCACCACGCCGCCCGCATCGGGCACGCTCTCGGCCAACGCCTGCACCTCGCTGCTGGACTCGATGGCGCGCAGACCGTCGCGCAGCCATTGCACCACCGCGCCTCCAATGAACACGCTGCCTTCCAGCGCGTACTGCGCCGGCCCCGGTACCTGCGCGCAGGCGGTCGTGATGAGGCCGTTCTGGCTGGTCTGGAAACGCTCGCCGGTGTGCATGAGCATGAAGCAGCCGGTGCCGTAGGTGTTCTTGGCCATGCCGGCCTCGAAACAGGCCTGTCCGAACAGCGCGCTCTGCTGGTCGCCGGCCACACCGCCGATGGGCAGCGCCGTGCCCAGCCACGAGGCGTCGACCTCACCGAAGGCCGCACTGGAGGGCAGGGCCTCGGGCAGCAGGCTGCGGGGAATGCGCAGCAGGTCCAGCAGTTCGTCGTCCCAATCTCGCGTGTTCACGTTGAACAGCATGGTGCGCGCGGCGTTGCTGTGGTCGGTCACGTGCCGTGCCCCGCGGGTGAGTCGCCAGATCAGCCAGCTGTCCACGGTGCCGAACGCGAGCTCGCCGCGCTCGGCCTGTGCGCGCGCACCGTCCACGTGGTCCAGGATCCACTGGAGCTTGGTGCCCGAGAAATAGGCGTCGATGCGCAGCCCGGTCTTGCGTTGCACCAGCGCCTCGTGTCCCTGTTCGCGCAGTTGCGCACAGGCGGCCTCGGCCCGCCGGTCCTGCCACACGATGGCGTTGTAGACGGGTTCACCGGTCCTGCGGTTCCACACCAGGGTGGTTTCGCGCTGGTTGGTGATGCCCACGGCACGCACCTGTTCGCTGCGCAGCCCCGCCTTGGCGATCGCCTGCCGCGCGGTGTCGAGCTGGGTGTGCCACAGGTCGCGCGGGTCGTGCTCCACCCAGCCCGGCCGCGGGTAGATCTGCCGGAATTCCTGCTGTGCCATGGCCACCACGCGGCCCTGGCGGTCGAAGACGATGCTGCGCGAACTGGAGGTGCCCTGGTCGAGGGCCAGCAGGTGGGTCATGTGACGGAGAAGGTCGAACGGGTGTCGGCGGGTGCGCCCATCGGGGCCTCCCGCTCGGCGGCCACGACGCATTCAACGTGGCTTTGCTCGAGCAGGTCGATGAAGGGAACCGGGGGCGCGCGGTCGGTGAACAGCACGTCGAGGTCGTCCAGCCGGGCCAGTTCCACCATGGCGGGGCGGTTGAACTTGCTGTGGTCGGCCGCCAGCCACACCTGGCGCGACTGGTCGACGATGGCGCGGGCGACCTTCACCTCTCGGTAGTCGAAATCGCGCAGCGTGCCGTCGGCCTCGATGCCGCTGATACCGATCAGGCCGATGTCGACCCGGAACTGGCGCATGAAGTCGACCGTGGCTTCGCCCACGATGCCCTGGTCGGCGGCGCGCACCTGGCCGCCCGCCACGATGACTTCGCAGTCGGGGTTGGTGCTCATGAGCGACGCGATGTGCAGGTTGTTGGTGATCACGCGCAAGCCTCGGTGGCGCTGCAGCTCGCGCGCCACCGCCTCGATGGTGGTGCCGATGTTCATGATCAACGAGCAGCCGTTCGGCACACGTGCCGCGACCGCGCGCGCAATGCGTTGCTTCGCCTCGGCCTCCAGGGCCTGGCGCTGGCGGTAGGCAATGTTCTCGGTGGTTGACCCTGGCAGGCGCACCCCGCCGTGGAAGCGCGCCAGAAGACCCGCTTCGGCCAGGCGCTGCACGTCGCGGCGAACGGTTTGCAAGGTCACGCCGAAGCGCTCGGCCAGCGCTTCGATGGTCTGCGGGCCGTGGGCGCGCACTTCGTCGAGCAGGTGGGTGTGGCGGGGATTCAGGTTCATGGCACGGGGCGCACCGGCGTCCGGGGTCGAACATATCGGAAAACCGGCGACCCTTGATAAGGGTAAATACCGAACAATAAAAGAACAGAAACGAACAAGAATTCACGGAAACGAAAGCGCCTGACCGTTTCCGGTCGCCACTGGCGCGCCATTCCCCCGATGCAACTTTCGCTTGAGCAGATCACCAAGGTGGTGGGTCCCTCAACCCACCTCCACCCCATGAGCCTGTCTCTGGTGCCGAGCGCCGTGACCGTGCTGCTGGGCGCCACCCAGGCGGGCAAGACCAGCCTCATGCGCGTGATGGCCGGCCTTGATTTCGCGAGCACCGGCCGGGTGACGGTCGACGGTGCCGACGTCACCCGCCGCCCGGTGCGCGAGCGCAACGTGGCCATGGTCTACCAGCAGTTCGTCAACTACCCGTCGATGACGGTGGCGCAGAACATCGCCTCGCCGCTGCGGCTGCGCGGCGAACGCGACATCGATTCGCGGGTTCGCGCGCTTGCCGAGCGCCTCCACATCGCCCAGTTCCTCGACCGGCTGCCGTCCGAGTTGTCGGGTGGGCAGCAGCAACGGGTGGCCCTGGCGCGCGCCCTCGCCAAGCGCGCGCCCTTGATGCTGCTCGACGAGCCGCTGGTGAACCTGGACTACAAGCTGCGCGAGGAACTGCGCGAAGAACTGGGCGCGCTGTTTGCCACAGGCGACTCCACCGTGGTGTACGCGACCACCGAACCCGGTGAGGCCTTGCTGCTGGGCGGGCACACCGCGGTCATGGACGCTGGCGAACTGCTGCAGTACGGCCCCACCGCCGAGGTGTTTCACAAGCCCGCCAGCATCCGCGTGGCCAAGGCCTTCAGCGACCCACCCATGAACCTCATGTCGGCTCGCCGCCATCCGCAGGGCGGGGTGCGGGTGGCCGACGCGGCCGATTGGCCTGTGACGTTGCCGCCAGAACTGGGCGACGATTTCGTGCTCGGCATTCGTGCGGGCGGGCTGCGCGTGCACCCCCGCCCGGGCGACGTGGCGATTGCCGCCGAGGTCGAACTGGCCGAGATCGCCGGCTCCGACACCTTCGTCCATGTGCATTCACCTGTCGGTGAACTGGTGGCCCAGCTCACGGGCGTGCACCAGCTCGCCCTGGGCGAAGCGATCGCGCTGCACCTCGACCCCGATCAGCTGTTCGTGTTCGACGCGAAGGGTCCGCTGGTGCGCGCGCCCCGCGGCCCGAACGCAGGAGCCCGGACATGGCACTGATCGAGCTGGACCTGGCCCATGCCTACCGGCCCCGGCCGCAGAAGGACGAGGACTACGCGCTGCTGCCGTTGAAGATGGCGTTTCGCGATGGCGGTGCGTACGCGTTGCTCGGCCCCTCGGGTTGCGGCAAGACCACCATGCTCAACATCATCTCCGGCCTTCTCGCACCTTCGCAGGGTTCGGTGCGGTTCGACGGGCGCGACGTCACCCAGGCATCGCCGCAGCAGCGCAACATCGCGCAGGTGTTCCAGTTTCCGGTCATCTACGACACGATGACCGTGGCCCAGAACCTCGCATTCCCCTTGCGCAACCGCAAGGTGCCGGACGCCGAGATCCGCGACCGCGTCGGCCGCATTGCGGAAATGCTCGAACTCAGCGGACAGCTCGACCAACGCGCCGCCGGTTTGAGCGCCGATCAGAAGCAGAAAATCTCGCTGGGCCGTGGGCTGGTTCGATCCGATGTGTCCGCGGTGTTGTTCGACGAACCCCTCACGGTCATCGACCCCCACCTCAAATGGCAGCTCCGGCGAAAGCTCAAGCAGATCCACCACGAGCTCAAGCTCACGCTCATCTACGTCACGCACGACCAGGTCGAAGCACTCACCTTCGCCGACGAGGTGGTGGTCATGTCGCGCGGCCGTGCCGTGCAGGTGGGGGCGGCTGAAGACCTGTTCGAGCGCCCGGCCCACACCTTCGTGGGCCACTTCATCGGTTCCCCCGGCATGAACTTCCTCCCGGTGACCGTGGTGCGCGGAGGGCTGTTTTTCAACGATCAGCCACTCGCGCTGCGCGACGGGCGCGTGCTGCCCGAAGGACCGATGACGCTGGGTATCCGGCCCGAGTACCTGGGGCTGGGCGAAGCCGGCGACGGTGCCTCACTGCCCGCGCGGGTGGCCCGGGTGCAGGACATCGGCACCTACCTGCTGCTGACCTGCGAACTCGGCCCCCACACCCTCAAGAGCCGCCTGCCGGCCGGTGGACCGGTCCCCGCGCTGGGGCAGATGGTCCACCTGCGCCTGCTGGGTGACCACACCTGTTTTTACCAGGACGACCTTCTGGTGACCGCATGAGCACAACCACCAAACCCGTGAACCAGAAAGCGTGGCTGCTGGTGCTGCCCGTGGTCATCTGCGTGGCCTTCTCGGCCATCCTGCCGTTGATGACGGTGGTCAATTATTCGGTGCAGGACATCATCTCGCCGCAGCGGCGGGTGTTCGTGGGCACTGAATGGTTCGCCATGGTCATGCGCGACGAAGACCTGCACCAGGCCCTGTGGCGGCAGATCCAGTTTTCCCTGGCGATCCTGGTGGTGGAGATTCCGCTGGGCATTGCATTGGCGCTGTCGATGCCGGCCAAGGGCTGGCGCGCCTCGGTGGTGCTGGTGATCGTGGCACTGTCGCTGCTGATCCCGTGGAACGTGGTGGGCACCATCTGGCAGATCTTCGGCCGCAGCGACATCGGGCTCCTGGGTCACACGCTCGAGCGCCTCGGCATTTCCTACAGCTACACCGGCGACCCCGACCACGCCTGGTGGACGGTGCTGGTCATGGATGTGTGGCACTGGACACCGTTGGTGGCGCTGCTGGCCTACGCCGGCCTGCGCAGCATTCCGGACGCGTACTACCAGGCCGCCAGCATCGACGGCGCGAGCAAATGGGCGGTGTTCCGCTACATCCAGCTGCCCAAGATGCGGGGTGTGTTGATGATCGCCGTGCTGCTGCGCTTCATGGACAGCTTCATGATCTACACCGAGCCGTTCGTGCTCACGGGTGGAGGCCCGGGCAACGCCACCACCTTCCTGTCGCAGTACCTCACCACCAAGGCGGTTGGCCAGTTCGACCTTGGCCCCGCGGCCGCGTTCTCGCTGATCTACTTCTTCATCATCCTGCTGTTCTGCTTCGTGCTCTACAACTGGATGCAGAGCCTGGGCACTTCCAGCAAGGAGCAGGGCAATGGATGACTTCTCGCCGAGCCGCCTCAAGGAAAGTCGCTCCCCCTCGGCGGGACAGCGCGCCGCGCGAAGGGGGCAGCATGACTGAGCGCCGGTTCAAGAAGCGATCGCTGTTCCTGATCGGCTACCTGGTCTTTGCGCTGTTGCCCATCTACTGGATGGTCAACATGAGCTTCAAGACCAATGAGGAGATCCTCTCGTCGTTCACGCTCTGGCCCGAGTCCTTCACCTGGGCCAACTACCGCACGATCTTCACCGACCCGTCGTGGTACTCGGGCTACATCAACAGCCTGATCTATGTCGGCATCAACACGGTCATCTCGCTCACGGTGGCGCTGCCCGCGGCGTATGCGTTCTCGCGCTACCGTTTTCTGGGCGACAAGCACGTGTTCTTCTGGCTGCTGACCAACCGCATGACGCCGCCGGCGGTGTTCCTGCTGCCGTTCTTCCAGCTCTACACCACGCTCGGGCTGATGGACACACACATCGCCGTGGCCATGGCACACCTGCTGTTCAACGTGCCGTTGGCGGTGTGGATTCTTGAAGGTTTCATGAGCGGTATCCCGCGCGAAATCGACGAAACCGCCTACATCGATGGCTACAGCTTCCCGCGGTTCTTCTTCACCATCTTCCTGCCCCTCATCAAGGCGGGCGTGGGTGTGGCGGCGTTCTTCTGCTTCATGTTCAGCTGGGTCGAGTTGCTGCTCGCGCGCACGCTCACCAGTGTGAACGCCAAGCCGATCGTGGCCACCATGACACGAACCGTCTCGGCATCGGGCATGGACTGGGCCACCCTGGCCGCCGCCGGTGTGCTCACGATCGTGCCGGGCGCCATCGTCATCTGGTTCGTGCGGCACTACATCGCCAAAGGCTTTGCGATGGGGAGGGTCTGATGTTCTCGTGGATGGTCTGGACCACCCCGGTGGCCGTGTTCTTCACCTGCATCGTGCTCATGCTCATCGGCATGACGGTGTGGGAAATCAAGTCGCCCACCATCGAGCGCAAAGGCTTCCTGCCGATGCGCACCACGCGCGGCGACCGTTTGTTTGTGGGTCTGCTGGGCGCTGCCTACATCAACCTCGCCTTCGTGGGCGCATCGGGATGGTTCGTCGAGTGGTTCGGGCTCGAGCAGGAGCCCAGCATCTGGATCGGCTTCGTGATTTCCATGGCGTGGCTGGCGCTGGTGATGCGCAAGGGCTGAGCCAGTCATTTCTCTGCGACCGGCCCGCCGCTTCCCCGGTGCCGTGTCGATGTGTTTGCCGGGGGGCGACGTTCTTCAAGGAGACAACGACATGAAACTGCGACACACGGCCCTGGCTGCGCTGATCGCCACCGGCGCTGCCATGCCCGCATGGGCGGACGAGGCCGCCGCCAAGCGCTGGATCGACGGGGAGTTCCAGCCTTCGACGCTGAGCAAGGCCCAGCAAACGGCCGAACTGAAGTGGTTCATCGATGCCGCGGCCAAGCTGAAGGCCAAAGGCGTTCGCGAGATCTCGGTGGTCTCCGAAACCATCACCACCCACGACTACGAAGCCAAGACCCTGGCCAAGGCCTTCGGCGAAATCACCGGCATCACGGTCAAGCACGACCTGATCCAGGAAGGCGACGTGGTCGAGAAACTGCAAACCTCCATGCAGTCCGGCAAGTCCATCTACGACGGCTGGATCAGCGACTCGGACCTGATCGGCACCCACTACCGCTATGGCCAGATCCTCAACCTCACCGACTACATGGCCGGCGCGGGCAAGGAGTTCACCAACCCCGGGCTCGACCTGAAGGACTTCATCGGCACCAAGTTCACCACCGGTCCCGACGGCAAGCTCTACCAGTTGCCCGACCAGCAGTTCGCCAACCTGTACTGGTTCCGCGCCGACCTGTTTGCGCGCCAGGACCTGAAGGACAAGTTCAAGGCCAAGTACGGTTACGACCTGGGCGTGCCGCTGAACTGGAGCGCCTATGAGGATATCGCCGAGTTCTTCACCAACGACGTCAAGACCATCGACGGCAAGCCGATCTATGGCCACATGGACTACGGCAAGAAAGACCCGTCGCTGGGCTGGCGCTTCACCGACGCCTGGCTGTCCATGGCCGGTACTGCCGACATCGGCACACCCAACGGTTTGCCCATCGACGAGTGGGGCATCCGCGTGGGCGACGACAAATGCACGCCGGTGGGTGCCAGTGTGGCCCGTGGCGGCGCGACCAACTCGCCGGCCGCTGTCTACGCACTGACCAAGTACGTGGACTGGATGAAGAAGTACGCGCCCAAGGAAGCCACCGGCATGACCTTCGGCGAGGCCGGACCGGTGCCGGCCCAGGGCCAGATCGCCCAGCAGATCTTCTGGTACACGGCCTTCACCGCCGACATGACCAAGCCCGGGCTGCCGGTGGTCAATGCCGACGGCACGCCCAAGTGGCGCATGGCCCCGGGCCCCAACGGCCCGTACTGGAAGCAGGGCATGCAGAACGGGTACCAGGACGTCGGTTCCTGGACCTTCTTCAAGGGCCACGACGCCAACCGCACGGCCGCTGCCTGGCTGTACGCACAGTTCGTCACCGCCAAGTCGGTCTCGCTCAAGAAGACCCTGGTCGGCCTCACGCCCATCCGCGAAAGCGACATCCAGAGCAAGGCCATGACCGACATGGCGCCCAAGCTGGGTGGTCTGGTCGAGTTCTACCGTTCGCCCGCCCGCGTGGCCTGGAGCCCGACGGGCACCAACGTGCCCGACTACCCCAAGCTGGCCCAGCTCTGGTGGCAGAACGTGGCCCAGGCGGTGACGGGCGAGAAGACGCCCCAGCAAGCCATGGACAACCTGGCCGACGAGATGGATCAGGTGATGGCGCGCCTGCAGCGCGCCGGCATGGAGCGTTGCACGCCCAAGCTCAATCCGAAGGGCGACCCGGCCAAGTACCTGAGCGACAAGGCCGCGCCGTGGAAGAAGCTGGCCAACGAGAAACCCAAGGGTGAAACCATCGCCTACGACCAGCTGCTCAACGCCTGGAAGGCGGGCAAGGTCCGCTGAACCGAAGGCCGAAGTCCGCCAGCCACCCCGGGCAGATGCCCGGGGTTTCTCACCGCCCATGAACCGACCAGAACGATTTGACCGCCTCGCTGCCACCCGGACATTCGATCTGGTGGTGATCGGCGGTGGAGCCACCGGCCTCGGCGTCGCGCTTGACGCGGCGCTGAGGGGGTTCTCGGTGGCGCTGTTCGAGTCGCACGACTTCGCGGGCGGTACCTCTTCCCGCGCCACCAAGCTGCTGCATGGTGGCGTGCGCTACCTGGCACAAGGCAACGTGGCGTTGGTGCGCGAGGCGCTGGCCGAACGCACCACCATCATGTCGATCGCGCCGCACCTGGCGCAGCCGCTGCCCTTCGTGATGCCGAGCTACCACTGGTGGCAAACGCCGTTCTACGGTGTCGGCCTCAAGCTCTACGACCTGCTGGCTGGCCGTGCAGGGCTCGGTCGCACCGAGCTGCTGGGGCGTGAGCGCACGCTGGCGGCCCTGCCGGGTGCCAACCCGGTCGGGTTGCAGGGTGGCGTGCGCTACTGGGACGGCCAGTTCGACGACGCCCGGTTGGCGATTGCCATCGCCCGCACCGCCGAGGCCGCCGGCGCGCTGGTGTTCAACCACACCGAGGTCACCGCCATCGGCGCCGAGGGCGACGGTCACGCCGTCGGGCTGATCGACCGGCTGACCGGAACCCCGCACCGCGTCAAGGCCCGTTGTGTGGTCAACGCCACCGGGGTGTGGGTCGATGCCCTGCGCGAGGCCGCCGGCACGCCGTCGCACATGGTCAGCCCGAGCCAGGGTGTTCATGTGGTGGTGGACCGGGAATTCCTGGGGGGGCACCATGCGCTGCTGGTGCCCAGGACACAGGACGGGCGGGTGCTGTTCGCCGTGCCGTGGCTCGGCAAGCTCATTCTCGGCACCACCGACACACCGCGCGCCGATCTGGCCCGGGAGCCACGGCCTTTCGGTGCCGAGCTCGACTTCATTCTGAACGAGGCGTCGCGCGCGCTCAGCCGGCCGGTGCGCCGCGCCGACATCCGCAGCGTGTGGGTGGGTTTGCGGCCGCTGGTGGCCGCGCCGTCCGATGGCGGCGGGAGCACCAAGGGGCTGTCGCGCGAGCACACGGTCGTGGTCGACCCCAACGGACTGGTCACGGTCACGGGGGGCAAGTGGACCACCTACCGCGCCATGGCCGAGGACGTCCTTGACCGCTGCTTCGAAGCGGGGCGCCTGCCGCCCCGACCGGCCGGGCAGAGCGCCCGGCACGGGCTGGTGGGGGCTTCCGCGTCGAGCCCGGTGCCGGTGCACGCGTCACCGGGCCTGCACCTGTATGGCAGCGAGGCCGCCGCGGTGCAGGCGCTGCCCGGCGCCGACCAGCACCTGGGCATGGGGCTCACGGCCGCCATGGTTCGGTTCGCGGTTCGAAGTGAGTATGCGCACACTGTGGAAGACGTGTTGGCGCGACGCTGGCGAAGCCTGTTCCTCGATGCCGCCGAGGCGGTCCGGATGGCCCCGGCGGTGGCCGAACTGTTGCGAGCCGAGGGGGTCGCAGACCCGAAGGAAGGCGAATTCGTGGCCCTCGCCCGGACGTACGGTGCAGCCGGGGTTTGACGCCCGCTGACTCTCATGCCATAATCTGCGGCTTCGCTCTTCGGGGTGAAGTATCTGGCGCAAGCCTTCTGCCCACCGAAGGGGGGCGCCTGCCGCGGCAGCAGCCGTTTGCAGCAGGTGTCTTCCAACGACGGGCCCAAGACTGATCGCTGTCGGCCGCGGTGGCCTTCAGGATTCAAGTTGGGACTTAAATCAAATGATCCAAACGCAATCTCGACTCGATGTTGCTGACAACACGGGTGCCAAGTCCGTGATGTGCATCAAGGTGCTCGGTGGTTCCAAGCGCCGGTACGCCAGCGTGGGCGATGTCATCAAGGTCAGCATCAAGGAAGCAGCGCCGCGTGGCCGCGTCAAAAAGGGCGAGGTCTACAACGCCGTGGTGGTTCGCACCGCCAAGGGCATCCGTCGCCAGGATGGCGCACTGATCAAATTCGACGGCAACGCCGCGGTGTTGCTCAACGCCAAGCTCGAGCCCATCGGCACCCGCATCTTCGGCCCGGTCACGCGCGAACTGCGCACCGAGAAGTTCATGAAGATCGTGTCGCTGGCCCCCGAGGTCCTCTGAGGAAGCATCCATGAACAAGATCCGTACCGGTGACGAAGTCATCGTGATCGCCGGCCGCGACAAAGGCAAACGCGGCAAGGTGGTGGCCCGCACCGACGAGACCCGCGTCGTGGTCGAGGGCGTCAACATCGTCAAGAAGCATGCCAAGCCGAACCCCATGAAGGGCGTGACCGGCGGCATCATCGAGAAGACCATGCCCATTCACCAGTCCAACGTCGCGATCTTCAATGCCGTGACCGGCAAGGCCGACCGCGTGGGCGTGAAACTGCAGGCCGACGGCAAGCGCGTGCGCGTCTTCAAGTCCAACGGCGAAGAAATCAAGGTGGCATGACCATGGCACGACTGCAACAACACTACCGCGAGAAGGTCGTCCCCGAGCTCTCCAAGAAGTTCGGCTACAAGTCCGTGATGGAGGTGCCCCGCATCACCAAGATCACGCTGAACATGGGCGTGAGCGAAGCCGTGGCCGACAAGAAAGTCATGGACAACGCCGTCGGCGACCTGACCAAGATCGCCGGCCAGAAACCGGTCGTCACCCGCGCCCGCAAGGCCATCGCCGGCTTCAAGATCCGCGAACAGCAGGCCATCGGCTGCATGGTCACCCTGCGTGGTGCCCGCATGTACGAATTCCTGGACCGCTTCGTCACCGTGGCCCTGCCCCGCGTGCGCGACTTCCGGGGCATCTCGGGTCGCTCCTTCGACGGCCGTGGCAACTACAACGTCGGTGTCAAGGAACAGATCATCTTCCCCGAGATCGAGTACGACAAGGTCGACGCGCTGCGTGGCCTGAACATCAGCATCACGACGACCGCCAAGACCGACGAAGAGTGCAAGGCACTGCTGGCGGGTTTCCGTTTCCCCTTCAAGAACTGAGGTGGCACGTGGCCAAACAAGCACTGCTCCAACGTGAACTCAAGCGCGAGAAACTCGCCGCCAAGTTCTCCAAGAAATACAACGAGCTGAAGTCGATCGCCGGCGACGCCAAGAAGAGCGACGAAGAGCGCGACGCGGCACGCCTGGCGCTCCAGAAGCTGCCCCGAAACGCCAACCCGACCCGCCAGCGCAACCGCTGCGAGATCACCGGCCGCCCGCGTGGCACCTTCAACCATTTCGGCCTGGCTCGCGCCAAGGTGCGCGAGATGGCGTTTGCCGGAGAAATCCCCGGCATCACCAAAGCCAGCTGGTAAGCCTCAGGAGATCCCCACATGAGCATGAGTGATCCCATCGCCGACATGTTGACCCGCATCCGCAACGCGCAGATGGTCGAGAAGGCCTCCGTGTCGATGCCGGCGTCGAAAGTCAAAACGGCGATTGCCCAGGTCCTGAAGGACGAGGGTTACATCGATGGCTTCAAGGTCGTCAAGGACGGCGGCAAGAGCGAACTCGAAATCGCCCTCAAGTACTACGCCGGTCGCCCCGTGATCGAGCGCATCGAGCGCGTGAGCCGTCCCGGCCTGCGCGTGTACCGCGGCCGCAACGCGATTCCTCAGGTCCAGAACGGCCTGGGCGTCGCCATCGTCACCACGCCCCATGGCGTGATGACCGATCGCAAGGCTCGCGCCACCGGTGTCGGCGGCGAAGTGCTTTGCTACGTCGCCTGATGCGGGCATCAAGGAGAAATTGAATGTCACGTATTGGAAAACTGCCGGTTGCCGTCCCCGCGGGGGTCGAAGTGGCCGTCAAGGACGGGCTGGTCAACGTCAAGGGTGCCAACGGCGCCCTGACCCAGGCCCTCAATCCCCTGGTCAAGGTCGAACTCAATGCCGGCAAGGTGACTTTCACCCCCGCCGACGAGTCTCGCGAAGCCAATGCCATGTCGGGCACCATGCGCCAGCTGGTCAACAACATGGTCACCGGTGTCAGCAAGGGCTTCGAGAAGAAGCTCACCCTGGTTGGCGTGGGCTTCAAGGCCCAGGCACAGGGCGCCAAGCTCAACCTCACGGTGGGTTTCTCGCACCCGGTGGTCATGGACATGCCGGCCGGCATCAAGGTGGAAACGCCGGCGCCGACCGAGATCGTCATCAAGGGTGCCGATCGTCAGCGCGTGGGTCAGATCGCCTCGGAAGTGCGTGCCGTGCGTCCGCCCGAGCCCTACAAGGGCAAGGGCATCCGCTATGCGGATGAGAAGGTCGTGATCAAGGAAACCAAGAAGAAATAAGGAGTCCGATCATGCTGACCAAGAAAGAACAACGCCTGCGCCGTGCGCGCCAGACCCGCATCCGCATTGCCCAGCAAGGCGCCGTGCGGCTGACGATCAACCGCACCAACCTGCACATCTACGCCAACGTCATTTCTGCCGACGGCGCCAAGGTGCTGGCCTCTGCCTCGACGGCCGAGAAGGAAGTGCGCGCCCAGCTGGGTGCCGCCGGCAAGGGTGGCAACGCCGCCGCTGCCGCCATCATCGGCAAGCGCATTGCCGAGAAGGCCAAGGCCGCCGGCATCGAGAAAGTGGCGTTCGACCGCGCCGGCTTTGCCTACCACGGCCGCGTCAAGGCCCTTGCAGACGCCGCGCGCGAAGCCGGCCTGCAGTTCTGATGAAACGGAATACACGTCATGGCTAAGTTTCAGGCAAACATCAAGAACGAAGCGAACGAAGACGGTCTGCGCGAGAAGATGATCGCGATCAACCGCGTGACCAAGGTGGTCAAGGGCGGTCGCATCCTCGGTTTCGCTGCACTGACCGTCGTTGGCGACGGCGATGGCCGTGTGGGCATGGGCAAGGGCAAGGCGCGCGAAGTGCCGGTGGCCGTGCAGAAGGCCATGGAGCAGGCCCGCCGCAACATGGTCAAGGTCGCCCTCAAGGACGGCTCGCTGCACCACGCCGTGCAGGGCGAGCATGGCGCCTCCAGCGTCATGATGCTGCCCGCCGTCAAGGGCACCGGCATCATTGCCGGTGGTCCGATGCGCGCCGTGTTCGAAGTGCTGGGCGTCACCGACGTCGTCGCCAAGAGCCACGGTTCGAGCAACCCCTACAACCTGGTGCGCGCCACGCTGGACGCACTGCAGAACTCGAGCACCCCGGCCGAGATTGCCGCCAAGCGCGGCAAGACGGTCGAGGAAATCCTGGGCTGAGAGGAACCACGATGAGCAATCAGAACACCGTCAAGGTCCAGCTCGTGCGCAGCCCCATCGGCTGCAAGCAGGACCACCGCGCCACCGTGCGCGGCCTGGGCCTGCGCAAGCTCAACAGCGTGAGCGAGCTCCAGGACACGCCCGCCGTGCGCGGCATGATCAACAAGATCAGCTACCTGGTCAAAGTGATCTGATCGGAGACCGACGACATGGAACTCAACAACATCAAACCGGCTGGCGGCGCCAAGCACGCCAAGCGACGCGTCGGCCGTGGCATCGGCTCCGGGCTGGGTAAAACCGCCGGCCGTGGTCACAAGGGCCAGAAGTCGCGTTCGGGTGGTTACCACAAGGTGGGCTTTGAAGGCGGCCAGATGCCCCTTCAGCGCCGCCTGCCCAAGCGCGGCTTCAAGTCGGCGCTGCTGCAGTACAACGCCGAAGTCACCCTGTCCGACCTCAACGGCCTCGAGGCCAGCGAGATCGACGTGCTGCTGCTCAAGCAGCAAGGCCTGGTGCACCAGATGGCCAAGCGCGTGAAGGTCATCAAGTCGGGTGAAATCACCCGCGCCGTGACCCTCAAGGACGTCGTGCCCACCGCGGGCGCCAAGGCGGCCATCGAAGCCGCTGGCGGCCAGGTGGCCGCGGCCTGATCACGCCCCTTCGGAAGGACCCCGTGGCAACCGCTTCTCCATCCCTGGCCAAGACAGGCAAGTTCGGCGACCTGCGTCGCCGGCTGGTCTTCCTGTTGCTGGCGCTGGTGGTGTATCGCATCGGTGCGCACATCCCCGTGCCCGGCATCAACCCCGAGCAGCTCCAGCAGCTGTTCCAGGGGCAGCAGGGCGGCATCCTGAGCCTGTTCAACATGTTCTCGGGTGGCGCGCTGTCGCGCTTCACCGTGTTCGCGTTGGGCATCATGCCGTACATCTCCGCGTCCATCATCATGCAGCTCATGACCTACGTGGTTCCCACGTTCGAGCAGCTGAAGAAGGAAGGCGAAGCGGGTCGCCGCAAGATCACCCAGTACACCCGCTACGGGACGCTGGGCCTGGCCATCTTCCAGGCCATGGGCATCGCCCTGGCCCTCGAAGGGCAGGCCGGTCTGGTCATCGACCCCGGCATGGCTTTTCGCGTGACGGCGGTGGTCAGCCTCGTGGCTGGCACGATGTTCCTCATGTGGCTCGGCGAACAGATCACCGAGCGCGGGCTGGGCAACGGCATCTCGCTGCTGATCTTCGCCGGCATCGTGGCCGGTCTGCCCACCGCCATCGGTGGCCTGCTCGAGCTGGTGCGCACCGGCGCCATGAACATCCTCGTGGCCCTGTTCATCATCGCCCTGGTGGTGCTGGTGACCTACTTCGTGGTGTTCGTCGAGCGCGGGCAACGCAAGATCCTGGTGAATTACGCACGCCGTCAGGTGGGCAACAAGGTGTACGGCGGCCAGTCGTCCCACCTGCCGCTCAAGCTGAACATGGCTGGTGTGATCCCGCCGATCTTTGCGTCGTCCATCATCCTGCTGCCCACCACAGTGGTGAGCTGGGTGAGCACGGGCGATTCGACCCGCTGGCTGCGCGACCTCGCGTCGGCGTTGTCGCCCGGGCAGCCGATCTACGTGGCGCTGTACGCCGCGGCCATCATTTTCTTCTGCTTCTTCTACACGGCGCTGGTGTTCAACAGCCGCGAAACCGCCGACAACCTGAAGAAGAGTGGTGCGTTCATTCCTGGCATCCGCCCCGGTGACCAGACCGCGCGCCACATCGACAAGATCCTGCTGCGACTGACGTTCGCCGGTGCGATCTACATCACCGCGGTGTGCCTGCTGCCCGAATTCCTGATCCTCGAGTACAACGTGCCGTTCTATTTTGGCGGTACCTCACTCCTGATCATCGTTGTCGTGACCATGGATTTCATGGCACAGGTGCAAAACTACATGATGTCCCAGCAGTACGAATCACTGCTGAAAAAGGCGAACTTCAAGACTTCTATCGGCGGCTGAACCATGGCCAAGGACGATGTGATCGAGATGCAGGGCGAGGTCGTCGAAAACCTCCCCAACGCGACCTTCCGGGTCAAACTCGAAAACGGGCACGTGGTGCTCGGTCACATCTCCGGCAAGATGCGCATGCACTACATCCGCATCCTGCCTGGCGACAAAGTCAAAGTCGAACTCACGCCCTACGACCTCACGCGAGCCCGCATCGTATTCCGCGCCAAGTGAAGCGCACGAACTGAACGTTTACTGGATTTCTAGGAGAAGACTATGAGAGTTTCGGCTTCGGTCAAGAAGATGTGCCGCAACTGCAAGATCATCAAGCGCAACGGCATCGTGCGCGTGATCTGCACCGATCCCCGCCACAAGCAGCGTCAAGGCTGATCGATTCGTCAAGAGGACTCACATGGCCCGTATTGCAGGCATCAACATTCCGCCGCACAAGCACACCGAAATCGGTCTGACGGCGATCTTCGGCATTGGCCGCACCCGCGCACGCCAGATCTGCGACAACTGTGGCATTGCCTACAGCAAGAAGATCAAGGACCTGAGCGACGCCGAGCTCGAGAAGGTGCGTGACCAGGTCGGCACGTTCACCATCGAGGGCGACCTGCGCCGCGAAACCACGATGAACATCAAGCGTTTGATGGACATCGGTTGCTACCGCGGCTTCCGTCATCGCCGCGGTCTGCCGGTGCGCGGTCAGCGCACCAAGACCAACGCCCGCACGCGCAAGGGCCCGCGCAAAGCCGCCCAGTCGCTGAAGAAGTAATCGGTTCGAAGGAAAACCATGGCCAAGTCCCCCGCCAGCAGCGCTGCTGCACGCGTCCGCAAGAAAGTCCGCAAGAACATTGCCGACGGCATTGCGCACGTGCACGCTTCGTTCAACAACACCATCATCACCATCACCGACCGCCAGGGCAACGCCTTGTCGTGGGCGTCGTCGGGTGGTCAGGGCTTCAAGGGTTCGCGCAAGTCGACCCCCTTTGCAGCCCAGGTGGCTTCCGAAGTGGCCGGCCGCGCCGCCATTGAGCAGGGCATCAAGAACCTCGACGTCGAGATCAAGGGCCCCGGCCCGGGTCGCGAGTCGTCGGTCCGTGCGCTGGGTGCCCTCGGCATCCGCATCACGTCGATCTCCGACGTGACCCCGGTGCCGCACAACGGCTGCCGTCCCCAGAAGCGCCGCCGCATCTGAACCCGATTCAGGCAGGCTGCCGCTCTCGCGGTAGAATGTCGGGTTGTTCGAGCGCCACCGCAGTACCGCTGCGGTGGCATTTTTGCTAAGCCCACCGCCCCCGCCATCGCGGGTGGCTCCCGCAACAACACGGTTGCGGCAGAACTGACAAGGAAACCAACGTGGCACGTTACCTCGGCCCAAAGGCCAAACTTTCCCGTCGCGAAGCGAGCGACCTGTTGCTCAAGAGCGCACGCCGCTCGATCAGCGACAAGGCCAAGTTCGATTCCAAGCCCGGCCAGCACGGCCGCACCTCGGGTCAGCGCACCTCCGACTTCGGCGTGCAGCTGCGCGAGAAGCAGAAGGTCAAGCGCACCTACGGCGTGCTTGAGCGCCAGTTCCGCCGCTACTTTGCCGAGGCCGATCGCCGCCGTGGCAACACCGGTGCCAACCTGCTGTTCCTGCTCGAGTCGCGCCTGGACAACGTGGTGTTCCGCATGGGTTTTGCATCCACCCGCGCCGAAGCCCGCCAGATGGTGTCGCACAAGGCCATCACGGTGAACGGCCAGGCCGTCAACATCCCGTCCTTCCTGGTGAAGGCCGGCGACGTGATCGCCGTGCGCGAGAAGTCCAAGAAGCAGGCCCGCGTGATCGAAGCGCTCGAGCTGGCCAAGCAGATCGGCTTCCCCGGCTGGGTCGAAGTGTCTGTGGACAAGGTCGAAGGCGTCTTCAAGAAGACCCCCGATCGCGACGAATTCGGCGCCGACATCAACGAGTCGCTGATTGTCGAACTGTATTCGCGTTAATCCCGTCCCCGGTGGGCGTGGCATTGCTCCGCGCCGCCGGGCCATTCCATGCTCCATCTGCCTTATCGGTGTAACGAGCCGAGGGAACTGAAGGAAGTCTGAATGTTGAACAACCTGCTCAAGCCCAAGTCCATCAACGTCGAGCAAGTCTCGGCGAATCGCGCCAAGGTCACCCTCGAACCCTTCGAGCGCGGCTACGGGCACACCCTGGGCAACGCGCTGCGTCGCGTGCTGCTCTCTTCCATGGTCGGCCATGCGCCCACCGAAGTCACCATCGCCGGTGTGGTGCACGAGTACTCGTCGATCGACGGCGTGCAGGAAGACGTCGTCAACCTGCTGCTCAACCTCAAGGGCGTGGTGTTCAAGCTCCACAACCGCGACGAAGTCACGCTGAGCCTGCGCAAGGACGGCGAAGGCGTGGTCACGGCCGCTGACATCCAGACGCCGCACGACGTCGAGATCGTCAACCCCGGCCACCTGATCGCCACCCTGTCGGCTGGCGCCAAGCTGGACATGCAGATCAAGGTCGAGAAGGGCCGTGGTTATGTCCCCGGCACCCTGCGCCGCGGCGACGACCCGTCGCGTTCCATCGGCCGCATCGTCCTGGACGCTTCGTTCTCGCCCGTCAAGCGCGTGAGCTACACCGTCGAGAGCGCCCGTGTTGAGCAGCGCACCGACCTCGACAAGCTGGTTCTCGAGATCGAGACCAACGGCTCCATCGGACCTGAAGAAGCGGTTCGCGCGTCGGCCAAGATCCTGGTCGAACAGCTGGCGGTGTTCGCGCAGCTGGAAGGCGCCGAACTGTTCAGCGAAGCCCCGCAGCAGCGCAGCTCGCAGCAGTTCGACCCGATCCTGTTGCGCCCGGTCGACGAGCTCGAGCTCACCGTGCGGTCGGCCAACTGCCTCAAGGCCGAGAACATCTACTACATCGGTGACCTGATCCAGCGCACCGAGAACGAGCTGCTCAAGACCCCCAACCTGGGTCGCAAGTCGCTCAACGAAATCAAGGAAGTGCTCGCCTCGCGTGGCCTCACGCTCGGCATGAAGCTCGAGAACTGGCCGCCCGCCGGGCTCGACAAGCACTGATCGAGCAACCCCACCCCTGAGCCTTCGGGCCAGACCATGACGAACCGCCGGTACCTGATCCGGCCGGCGGCAAAAGACGGAAAGGAACCACCATGCGTCACGGACACGGACTTCGCAAACTCAACCGCACCAGCGAGCACCGCCTCGCCATGCTGCGCAACATGATGAATTCGCTGCTCACGCACGAAGCCATCAAGACCACGCTGCCCAAGGCCAAGGAACTGCGCCGGGTCGTCGAACCCATGATCACGCTGGCCAAGGTCCCCACCGTGGCCAACCGCCGCCTGGCCTTCGACCGCCTGCGCGACCGCGATGTGGTGGTCAAGCTCTTCAACGAGCTGGGCCCGCGCTTCAAGGCCCGCCCCGGTGGTTACACGCGCATCCTCAAGATGGGTTTCCGCGTGGGCGACAACGCTCCGATGGCCCTGGTTGAACTGGTGGATCGCGCCGAGCCCGCCGCCGAAGCCGGTGACGCAGAGAAAGCGTGATAGAATACAAGGCTTGACGCGGAGTGGAGCAGCCTGGTAGCTCGTTGGGCTCATAACCCAAAGGTCGCAAGTTCAAATCTTGCCTCCGCAACCAACAAAATCAAGCACCAGCTTGTCGATAAGGCCCTCGGAAACGAGGGCCTTTTTGTTTTGGTCCATCGGCAGCCCGTTCACATCCCCTGTGTGGCCTGCGCTGGTTGGGAGCTCGGTCGTCGCGACCGTTGGGCATCTGTCGAGATCGAGTCCCGCCACCAGGGTCCGGATGGCCACCAGTCGGCAGAAGCGGTGGAGCTCAGGCAGGCGCCGGGCTTGAGCAGCCACCGTGCTGGGGTTGGTGCAATCACAGGTGCCGGGTGACCCTCCGGCGCCGCGCTGCTGACGGCTTCCTTGTCTGCTGGGCCAGCGATATCCACCCAAGGCGGAGATTCGCCGGCCAACTGCACTTCGGGGGCCGACCCCCGGATGGTTGACGTGCCGGCGTCCATGCATGGGTGTCATTGAAGCAGCTTGACCAGGTTGCCTGCCGCTGCTGGTCCGTATTGCTTCAGGTCGCTCCAGGTCTGTGCGACCTGTGGGTTGTCGCGGTGAGCGCCCAGACCCGAGATGGGGTTGAGCCGAGTGCTCTTTGTCCAAGCCACCACAGCCGGGTGTGCCGCGCGTGCGCGGTCGTGCGCCATCATCGCAAGATACGAGCTCAGATAGTCGCGCGGCCTGTCCCAGTAAGGGATCGGCGGGCACACACGGTTTTTCTCTTCGGTGTCGGCAATGGTGGCCTCGATCACGCCCAGCAGGGCGGCCGGGTAGCAGGCAAAGCTCCAGAACAGGGGCTGGATGGTCACCCGGTCGGCTTCGAAGATCGGCCGCAGCGCGGGGCGCGCCAGGCCGGCGGCCGCGCAGTGCACATGCAGGGTGCGGGGACCCGTGGGCACCGAGTCGTTGTCGAACACGATGCGGTCACGCTCGATTCGGCGCACATGCCCCAGACGCACCACGTCGCGGATCTGGCGCAGGAGTGCCAGCTCGGCCTCGCTGATGATGGCCCCTCGGCTCATGGTGGGTACCACCCCGGTGTCCACTCGCAGGAAGAAGCCGTCGGCCTCAAGCCGAGCGAACACGTCATCCACCGATGTGCCCAACGCCATGGCTTTGAACTGCAAGCCCACACCTGCAAAGAATTCTGGCAGACCTTCCCCCGGCTGGTTGAAGCGCCGGTTCAGCCACCAGCCTTCGCGCGGCCTGACCCACTGGATCGCGCTCGCCGCCACGCCCTGTGAAAGCAGCCATACACAGGTGTCCAGCGCAGTCTTGCCCGTACCGATCACCACGTAACGCTCAGGCCACTCGGCCAAGCGAACAAGGTCGCCAGCTGCCACACAGCGCACGCCCTCGGCCACTTCGAAGGGCGGTGGGCTTGTGGCGGGTATGCGCCCTTCGAGATAGCCGGTGTCGATCAGCTTGCGCCGCACACGCACCTCCTGCACCGCACCGGTCAGGCGCGAGGTGATGAGGTGGCGGCCATCGGGACCGATGGCGTGATCGCTGCAGGGATGGTGGCGAACACGCCCGCTCGGCAGGAAGTGGCGGTCCATCACCATGGCGTAGTACGCGCACAGCTCGTCCGCACTCGCCATCGCATGGAATCCGGCGTTGATGCCGGACTGGTCCAGCCCATCGAGACCCAGGGGCACGGAGGACACACCGTAGAAGGCGGATGGTTGGTGCAGGCGGACGAAAGGATAGGCGTCGATCCAGTGTCCACCCGGCGCGTGGCGACGGTCCACCAGGGTGACCGTCGCATCAGAGTGGCCAAGCAATGCATCGGTGAAGGCCATGCCGGCCGCTCCGGTGCCCACCACGAGGTAATCCGTCTCGAGAGGTTCACGCATCACCGCTCCTGAGCAGCCCGGCCCGGTGCGGGGTCGCACATGACGCTTGGCCAATTAGACACAGATCTGCAAGGCTTGCCAAGGGCGGCACGCACCCCAAGGTGCTGTGCGGCCGCAGGTGTTTGGCGTCCTCGCGCCGATCGTCGGTCACGCTGCGCAGGTGTCCCGGGCCGGCTCCGGATCACCTTGGGCAGGCGACGCTGGTCCACCGCCGGGTCGAGCACGCGCGTGACGCACCAAGCCGGGCGGGGAGGTGTGCGCAGCGATCTGCAAGCCCTTCTCGCGGCGGTCATCGACCACCGCCCGCGCCTTCAACCGCCGCCCATTGACCACTGCAGCGTCTTGTCCCTGCTGTTCTCGGCTTCCAGCGACCTCGGCCGCTTCGCGTCCGGGACGTGCCTGCCGCCGAACCTGGCCTTCCAGCGGCACCCGCTTGAACACGTCACGGCGAGCGTCTGCGCCAAGCTGGAGCGTTCGTTGCGCGCATCACGCCCCGGTTCGGGCATCTGAGCGTGCGCCGCCGCGGTCTGGCCCGGACGACGGCGCACCCGCACACGCGGTCTGAGATCCTCGAATCCGGTCTCAGGCATTCACCACCGGCGCGGCGGCTGGGAAGCAAACCCTCCACGGTCCGTTTGGGGGACGTGGCCGTGCGGCGGCGGGCCAAAGAGAGCCAGGGGTCGTTGGCCCGCTACTTGCTAACACCTGGGGGCTCTCCAGACAGCGCGCTTCGCGGCGACGGGCATCGAAGCTGCACCCGATTGAAACAGACTTTTTGAAAGTTCTCGATGACACACCCCACCACATTCCCGCCCCTGGGTCGCCGTCAGCTGCTCAAGGTTGCCGCAACCGGCGCAGCGACGCTGTCAGCGCCATATGCCTTTGCTCAAAACGTCACCGACGTGAAGTTTTCATTGGACTGGCAGTTTCAGGGCGTTCACGCCTGGTTCCTGCTTGCTGCCGAGAAGGGCTATTTCCGGCAGGAAGGCATCAACATACAGATCGATGTGGGCGACGGCTCATCCGGCGTGGTGCAACGCATCATCGGGGGTGCCTATGACGCAGGCATCGGTGACACAAACACCGTCAAGCAGGTGGCGTCCACGAGCCCTGCCACCTCGCCGATGGTGACTTACATGGTGTTCAATCGCGCTCCTTTTGTGATCATGTCCAAGAAGAGCGCCAACATCACCAAGCCCGCGGACCTCGCCGGCAAGTCGGTCTTGAGCACGGCCAACAGCTCGGCGCTGCGCATGTTTCCCACCCTCGCCCGAAACGGTGGTCTTGACGCCAGTTCTGTCAAATTCCTCAATGCGGCGCCTCAATTGCTGGACCAGATGCTCGTGCGCAACGATGCGGATGCCCTGGTTGGTTTCCTCACCACCACGTGGGTCAACCTCAAGGCGCTTGGCCAGAACATGAACGACTACAACATGATGTTCTTCACCGATTACGGGGTGGAAGCCTATGGCAACTCCGTGCTCGTCTCGCGCAAGATGGCTGTGGAGCAGCCGCGTGTGGCGGCCGGTCTGGTGCGCGCCATCAACCGGGCATTCAACGACGTCCAGGCCAATCCCACCGAGGGTATCGACGCCGTGATGCGGAGAAGCCCGATCCTCAACCGCGAGGCGGAAGCCGAGCGTTTGTCGATCGGAATGAGCCGTCTCATCAACTCGGCCGAATCCCGCAGTGTCGGTATTGGCGATGTTGATTCCGGGCGCTTCGAGCGCGCGACCCGACAGATCGTCGACGCCTTCAGCCTGACGCGTCAGCCGGCCATGTCGGAATTCTTCACGCGAGCCTTCCTGCCTCCTCGGGCCGAACGCAACATTCGTGCGGCTTGAGCGGCAGGGCCTTGGCAGCCAGAGTGCAGGCTGCAGCCAACCCCGGCGGGTGCAGCCCTGTCGGACCCATCCTGAATTGAAATGCTCCCATGGCGCGACACGCGGATACCGTGATACCAGCCAGTGGCGCCTATGTGTTGCGGCGCGCCCGGGTTCCGGGTTGCTTCCTGCGCCGGGCGCTGGCTGGCCAGCAGATCGACGCCGAGGGCTCGGTGCTTCTCGACCTGCGGATTGAAGGCGAAAAGATCACCGGCCTGTGGCCGCATGGCGACGTGGCCGTCGACGGTGCCATTCCCGAGGTGGATCTGGAAGGGCGCCAGGTGTGGGCAACCCTGGTCGACATCCACGCGCACCTGGACAAGGGGCAGGTCATTCCCCGTGTCAGTCCCGACGGCACCCTCGCAGGTGGCATCAACCTGACCGCCGCGGATCAAGCCCGGTGGACTCCCCAGGATGTCCGGCGGCGCATGGAGTTCGGCGTTCGTTGTGCGTACGTGCACGGCGTTTCAGCGATCCGGACGCACATCGATTCTGTCGATCCACGGACCATGCCGATGAGCTGGGAGGCGTTCTCCGACTTGCGGACCCACTGGGCCGGAAAGTTGGAACTGCAGGCGGTGGGGATCGTGCCCCTGACCATGTTCGCCGACAAGGCTGGAATCGAACTTGCCGACCGGGTGGCGTCTGCCAACGCCATCCTCGGAGGCTGGACTGACGGCATTGCGCAGTCCGGACCAGACCAGGCCAACCTTGCCAGTCTGCTTGACCGCTTGTTCAGTCTGGCGGGAGAGCGGGGACTTGACGTGGACCTGCACGTCGATCAGTCAGACGACCTCACGGCTTTTGCCTTGCCCTATGTGGCGCAGTCGGTGCTGCGCACCGGCTTTGATGGAAAGGTCGTGGTTGACCACTGCGTCAACCTCGCGCTGCAACCGGCTGCCGTCATGGATCGCACGATCGATTTGTGCCTGCAGGCCAAGCTGGAGTTTGTGACCCTGCCCACGCCCATGATGTACTTGCAGGACCGTCGGCCGGGGCGCACTCCACGCTGGCGAGGCGTGACCGCGGCGCATGAACTGCTTGCCGCTGGCGTCCCGGTCGCGATTGGCGGCGACAACTGCCGTGACGCCTGGTTCCCGTTTGGCGACCATGACATGGTCGATACGGTGACCCAATCGGTGCGTGTGTTCCAGCTTGACAGTCCGATCGCGCAGGCGGTTGCCATGGCAGGGCCTGTTCCGTCGGCCATGGCGGGGCTGGGCGACATCGGTTGGATCGAGGAGGGTGCTCCGGCAAGGCTCATCCTTTTCAGGGCCCGCACCCTCAACGAGTTGATGTGCCGCCCGCAGCCCGACCGCATCGTCATTGACCGTGGCCGGCGCGTGGCCGATGCCCTTCCAGACCACGACGAACTGAACGCCGACAACGTCCGGGTTTAGCTCGCCGTGGATGGTCGACGGTCTGTACAGCGCCCGTCCTGACCCCGGTCGAACTGCACGACCTGCCACGATGACCCTAGCGGGTCTCTGCCGGGTGGATGCCCACCGCTTGGGCTCCGTGCAACGCCGCGTCCAACGCGGGCAACAACGTTTCCATCAGGTCCTCCTTGGCCAGCACCGCACTGACGCCGAGGTCGAAGGCCCGTTGCCGCAACGCGTCCGTGATGTGGCCCGAGATGAGCAGCCGGCGCACCTGCGGATGGTCGGCAGCCACGATCCGGCAGAGCTCCAGCCCGCTCACATCGGGCATGTTGAGGTCGGTCAGCACCAGTGCCGGTCGCTCACCGGTGCCGGCGAGACGGGCCATGGCCTCCCGCGCCCCGTCGAAGGTTTCGGTCCGCCAGCCCGCGCGCTGCAGCAGTCTGGGAATGACGTCCCTCAGCGTGTGGTCGTCGTCCACCACCAGCAGGAGTTCGTTTCGCCCGGGTCGGTCCTGGGGGGGTGAATCTTCCGTGCGCACGTCGGGCAGATCGGCGGGACAGTACAACGGGAGCACCACCTCGAAGGTCGATCCCTGGCCCAACTCGCTGTGCACCTCGATCCGGCCCTGGTGCGACAGCACGATGCCATGGACCACCGCCAGCCCGAGTCCGGTGCCCTTGCCCGGCCCCTTGGTGGTGAAAAAGGGATCAAAGATGCGCTGCCGCACGGCGTCGTCCATGCCGCACCCGCTGTCGCGCACCCACAGGCGCACCCGCGAGTCTTTCACCGCAAGTCCCACCTCGACCTCGCCACCCGACTCGGGCAGGGCCTGTTGCGCGTTGACGCACAGGTTCATCAGCACCTGCTGCAGTTGCGTCGGATCGCCCTGCACCCACACCCGCTCTTCGGGCCGAAGCACCTTCAGGCGCGTGCCGGGGGGAAGTCCTGCCCGCATGAGCGCCAGGCTTTCGTCGAGCACCTCGCGCAGGTCCACGGTGGTGCGCTGGAGGGCGTTGCGCCGGCTGAATGCAAGGATCTGCCGCACCAGGTCCCGAGCGCGCGACCCTGCGCGCTCGATCTGCTGCACGCTGATCGCGGCCGGATGTCCGGGCTCGAGGTCTTCCTTGGCCAGGGCCACGTTGCCCAGAATCCCCGCGATGATGTTGTTGAAGTCGTGTGCAATGCCGCTGGCCAGGGTCCCCACCGCTTCCAGCTTCTGGGATGCGCGCAGCTGCGCCTGCAACGCCTCGCGCTGTGCCTCGGCCGCACGGCGCTCGGTGATGTCGCGCTGCACCGCGACCATGTGGGTGACCCGGCCGTTGGCACCGGTCAGCATGACCACGTCCAGTTCAATCCAGTACGGACTGCCATCCCGGCGGTAGTTCAGCAGTTCTGCGTGCACGGGCAGTTGCGCCCGTATCGCGCGGCGCACCCGGTCGACTTCGACCGGGTCGGTGTCGGGCCCCTGGAGAAAGCTGGGGGCGCGCCCGATCACCTCGGCCGCGGGATAGCCGGTCACGCGCTCGAAGGCCGCGTTGGCATACACGATGCGCTGAACCCCGTTGGCATCCTGCCGATCGGGCTCGGTGATCACCACGATGTCGTTTAGCCGCTCGACCGCCGCCCGCAGCAGGCGCAGCTGTTGCTGGGCCTCTACCCGTTCGGTGATGTCGACGAAGGTCACCACCACGCCGTCGACGGTCCCGGCCGAACCGCGCTGTGGCTGCGCGCTCACGATGATCCAGGTCAACTCCGCCCGGTCGGGGCGGCGAATGCCCAGAACCAGGCCCTGGATCGCTTCGCCGGAGGCCAGCACCTGCACCACCGGGTACTGTTCCGGGGTCATCGCGCTTCGGTCCTCGGCCACGAAGTCCCACGCGGGATCGATCGGACCCTTGCCCCGCATCTGATCCTCGCTCAGGCCGAGGATGTGGCAGGCGGCCGCGTTGCAGGTCAGGATGGCCGCGTCCGGTCCGTGCACCACCACGCCGGCATCCAGCGCCTGCAGAAGGGTTCTAGCGCGCGATTCCTCGGCCCGCAGCGCCTGCTCTGCGCGGTGCTTTTCCGTGATGTCGGTGACCACGGTGAAGTGCCCCCGGACCTTGCCAGCCGGGTCACGGTCCGGCACCAGCGTCACCAGCGCATGCAGCGTTCCATCGGCCGCAGACACCTGGGCCTCGTACTGAACAGCCTCCCCGGCCATGGCCCGTTCGACGTGGTGGGCAATTCTCTGGTAGTGCTTGCCCAGCACCTCCCGCTGCGTGCGGCCGACCACCTCCGCGGGATGGAGTCCGAACCAGCGAAAGTAGGCGGCGTTCGCAAACAGGTAACGCCCGTCGAGGTCCACGCGCGAGACGGGACCCGGCAAGGCGTCGGTGATGGCGCTCAGCTGGCGTTCGCGGTCTTCCAGTGCCAGCCGGCCCCTGTTCGCCTCGGTGACGTCGCTGAAGACCAGGACCGTTCCGAGCACCTCGCCGTCTTCGGCGCGGATCGGTGCGGCGCTTTCGGCAATCTGGATGCGGTGACCACCGCGTGCCACCAGCTCGACACCGCCCGAGAACCCGATGCGTTCACCCCGGGCGAGGGCCTTCCGCAGGCCGTTGGCCAGTGGCGCATCGGTACCGGCACCCACCACGCGCAGGACATCGCCGAGGGGCTTTCCGAGGGCTTCCGGCACAGTCCAGCCCGTCAGCTGCTCGGCCATCGCGTTCATGCGCGTGACCCGCCCCGCTGGGTCGGTGGCGATCACCGCATCGCCGATGCAATGCAGGGTCACCGACAGGGCCTGCTCGTCGCGGAGCCGCTCGGCCAGCTGCTCTGCGTGGCGGCGCTGCAGCAGCCACAGGGCCGCCGCGCTGCCTCCCGCCAGCAGCAGAAACCCGACCGCGTACGCCAGCGTGTTCTCCCGCCACGGCTGGTACATCGCCTGCACATCGCGGCTGAGCCCCAGCACGAGCGCGTGGTCCATCGACAGCGATGCCGGCTTGACCGTGCGCTGGGCCAGCAACCGCAGGTCACCAAAGTTGACGAGCCTGCCTTGTTGCACCGTGGTGGGCTGACCGGAGCGCAGATGGCGCTCGAACAGCGAGCCCGGCTGCAGCACCACGGCGTCCTCGGCCACCGACCTGGGCGGTTCGTAGATCAACGGCCGTCCTTCGGCGTGCGCGACGCCCGCCCACATGTCATCGGCATAAATCCCGGCCCGCAGCACCGTGGCGAAGTAGTCCGGGTCGAGTGTCGCGGTGACGAGCCCGGCGAAACGCCCTTGTCCGTCCACGATCGTGCGCGACAGGTTCACGGAATACACCCCGAGCACGCTGCGAAAGGGCGGTGACAGGCTGAGCGTGTCGGCGTTTGGTTGGGCACGGGCGCGCTGGACGTAGGGGCGCTGTGAAAAATCCTGCCCGATCAGCTCGCTTCGGTTGGACGCCATGGTGCGACCGCCCGCGTCCAGCACCTGGAGCGTGCGGACCCCGGGCATGGCGTCCGACAACAGGCGCAGCGCCTCTGACGAGGGCGGCACGAGCCGCCCGTTTTGCAAAGCCCCGGCCTGCAGGCCAGTGAGGGCCGCGTTCACGCCCTCCAGCTGGCGCTCCAGGTAGTTCGCAATCGATTCGATTTGTTCGGCCAACCGCTCGCGTTGTTGCTCACCGACCTGCTGCCAGGCCTGCCAGCGGATGGCGGCCAGCAACAGCCCCAATGCCAACACCCCAAGCGCCCACCTTGACCATGCCTTGCGGTGGATCGGCTTCAGCAACTCGGGCGTGTCGGACATGGGGTGCTCAGATTAATGGTTTCTCCCTGAGTCCCTTAGCGATTTGCTGACTTGCTTGCGCCAGATCAAGCAACGTCAGTGTGTCACATCGGAAATTGCACGAAACCAGAAACAGGCCTTGATGTCCTGCCCATATCGACTCAGGTCATCACCACGGCCACAAAGGCCAGCATGAAGATCTGCAGCACCGCCATCAGGGGCAGCACGATCGGCATGTGCTCGACCACCTCGTCAAGGATGTCCTGAGCCATCTCGTCGGTGTAGGCGGCGAGCTCGGGGTCTGAATAGCTGGCCGGGTGCTCCGAGAGGGCCTGGTCAGGGGCTGGGAGTTTGTGTTCCATGGTGGGCCTCTGCGAAGGTTGAGGGCCTTGCAGGGTGCCTCGATCGGCGCCACCTGTCGGTGGGCTGGCGCACCCGCGCTGCGCCGCGTCCGCCAGCGCACAGACGGGCGCGGTGCGTGCCCTCAGGCTTGAAGCCGACAACCCCCCCGGCCCCTTGCCACCGAAAGCCCACCATGGAACCGCTCGCCTCCCCCCTGAACATCTGCGTCCTTTTCGCCGCCGCGGCCCTGACCAGCTGCGCCTACCCGGTCTACGAACAGACCAGCGACAACCCGCCCGCTTCCCAGCCGTCGGCGGTTTATGTCTATCCCGCGGCGCAGCCCGCCACGCCGGACTACCGCCGCCGCCCCGACGAAACGCTTTACAGCGTCGAGGTGCAGACGGTCCGGGCGATCGCCGGCAGCAGCGGCCAGCGCTGCTGGATCGAGCGCAGCGAGGTGGCCCCCACGCGCGCGCCCGCCAACGTGCCCGGTGCCATCGTGGGCGGCGTGATCGGTGGCATCCTCGGCCACCAGATCGGTGGTGGAAGCGGCCAGGACATCGCCACGGTCGGTGGCGTGGTGGCCGGCGCCGCGATCGGCTCGAACGTCGGCCGCGACCGGTTCGGCAACCCGACGGCCACGCAGGACGTGCAGCGCTGCACCAACGACCCGAGCGCCCGCACGGCCGACTATTGGGACGTCACCTATTCGTTCCGCGGCGTCACGCACGCGGTGCAGATGACCTCGCCCCCCGGTCGCTACATCACCGTCAACGGCAACGGCGAGCCCCGCATCTGAGGCGGTGCCGCCGCGCTGTCAGTCCGCGCGCGCCGGGGATTGCGACAGGAAGAACCGCAGCATCTCGCCGGACGCGTCCGGTCCACGGGGATCGGTGAAGCTGCCGCGCGCGTCGCCGCCCGACCATGCATGGCCTGCGCCGTGCACGGTCCACGACTCGACCCAGACCCGCCCCTGCTCATCGCGGTGAAGGGCGCGCGTGTGACCGCGCCGCCCCTCCGATCCGGCGGCGCTGGTCACGATGTCGACCGCCAGGCCGCGCGGCGCGTGGGTCTGCACCGCCTGGCGAACGATTTCGGCCGCGTTGGTGGCCTGCACGGTGTGGTCGCGGTCGCCTTGAAAGACGATCACCGGCACCGGCTGGGTGCTTGAGCGCGTGGTGCCGCTCGCCGCGGGGAACGGTCCCCGACCGCGCCCGCCCTTCATGGCCTTCAGTGCCGAGGGCACATCGTGCGCGCTGGCGAAGGGCAGGCCGGAGTGCACGCCGACGGCAGCGAACACATCGGGGTGGGTCTCACCCATCACCAGCGCCATGGCGGCGCCCGCCGACAGGCCCGCCACGAACACCCGGTCTGCATCGATGCCGTGACGCGCCGTCACTTCGCGTGCGATGCCCGCAATGATTGCCGGCTCGCCGCCGTCTCGCTGCTGGTCCTTCGACAGGAACCAGTTCCAGCAGCTTGATGAATTGGCGTGGGCTGGCTGTTCCGGGTAGGCCACGACCACGCCGTGCACATCGGCCAGCCGGTTCATCTGCGTGCCCAGGGCAAAGTCGTCCGGTGACTGGGTGCAGCCGTGAAGCATCACCACCAGCGGCGCGGCGCTGGGCAGGCCTGCAGGCACATACAGCCGATAGCGGCGGCTGCCGCCCGGGCCCTGGTGCCGGTGCCAGTCGAAGCGCCCTGGTTCGGTGTCGTCAGGGGTCGGCGGCGCTGCCTCATCCGGGGCTTCGAAGGCCTGGTCCACCCACCGCGCACTCACATCGATCGGTGCTTCTGCCGAAGCCTCACGCCCTGCGTGACCAGCCCCGCCGGTGCCGGCCAATGCGCGCCGGATCGTCTCGGTCGCGTCCCGCACCGGCCCGGTCCGGGTGTCCAGGCCTGCGGCCTGCAATGCACGCTCGATGGTCTCGCTGATCGCTTCTGCGTCGAAGCCGCCTGGCGGTGGGGAGAAAGGGGATTTCATGTGCAGGGGCTCCAGGACAGCTGGCGGACAGGTCCGCGTTCAAGTTCCGCGGGATGGTCCAGTGGAACAGCTTTCTGCATTCCGTGTGCGGGTGGGTCATGCGATGCCCGTTCCATCTGTCCGTCGCGCGAGCGCCCTGTTTGCCAGCGCACAGACCGGCCTGGACGCCTGGCCTACGGTGTGCCTCTTCCTTCCTTCATCTTCTGGAGTAATTTCATGAATCTCATCATCTGGCTCATCGTTGGCGGCGTCATTGGCTGGTTGGCCAGCATCCTCATGAAGACCGACGGCCAGCAAGGCGTGATCCTGAATGTGGTGGTCGGCGTGGTCGGTGCCATGGTCGGTGGCTGGTTGCTCTCGCCCATGGTGGGTGCCGGCACCATCAACCAGAGCAACTTCAGCCTGCCTGCCTTGGGCGTGTCACTCGTGGGTGCGGTCATTCTGTTGGCCATCGTCAATCTGCTGCGGCGAGGCAGCGTTCGCTGAGCCCGTCCGCCACACCCCTCAGGAGTCACCATGAAACCCATCCGATCTCCGGAAGAACGCCGCATCGATCCTGTCACCGAGCAAGGCATCGATGACCGCATGGAGCCGGCGCACGTGGGCGTTGGCGACCTCACCCCACCCAGGCGGGTGGGGCCCATCGTGGCCGGCAAAGCCGCGCGCGAGGGCCTGCACGAACAGGTCGACACCGGCCGAGGGGTGTACCAGCGCGTCCCCGAGGCGCCGGTCACCGCACCCTGGGACCGACTGGCGGCCGTGGTGCGAGGCGCGTGGAACCGGCTTCAGCGATCAGGCGATCGCCCGGGCTCCAGCGGGGAACACCGGTGACCCGCCCCGATCCTGACCAGCAGCGCGCGGCCGCCATGCCGCACGCCGAGCATCTGGTGAAGGGATCCGGGCAGGGTTCAGCGCTGTCGCCGCCGCGCGGCGACAGCAGCCTGGACGCCGCCGAGCAAACGGTGCTGACGACCAACCAGGGCGTGGCCGTCAGCAACAACCAGCATTCGCTCAAGGCAGGCTTGCGGGGGCCGGTGCTGCTCGAAGATTTCGTCCTGCGCGAGAAGCTCACCCACTTCGATCACGAGCGCATTCCCGAGCGCATCGTGCATGCGCGCGGGTCGGCAGCCCACGGCTTTTTCGAGGCTTATGCACCGCTGACCGAGTTCACCTGTGCCGCGCCGTTCCAGGCCGCGGGAAAGACCACGCCTGTTTTCGCCCGCTTCTCCACGGTGGCCGGCGAGCGCGGATCGGCCGACACGGCGCGCGACGTGCGCGGCTTCGCGGTCAAGTTCTACACCGACGAAGGCAACTGGGACCTCGTGGGCAACAACATCCCGGTCTTCTTCGTCCAGGACGCGATGAAGTTCCCCGACCTCATTCATGCCGTCAAGCCAGAGCCGCACCACGGCATGCCGCAGGCGGCCTCGGCGCACGACACCTTCTGGGATTTCGCGTCGCTGTCGCCCGAGACCACGCACACGCTGATGTGGGTGATGTCCGACCGCGGGATCCCTCGCAGCCTGCGCATGATGCAGGGCTTTGGCGTGCACACCTTCCGGCTGGTGAATGCCGAAGGCGTGTCGCGATTCGTCAAGTTCCATTGGCGCCCCTTGCTGGGCACCCATTCGCTGGTCTGGGACGAAGCGGTCCGGATTTCGGGCGCCGACCCTGACTTCCACCGGCGCGATCTGTGGGAGGCCATCGAGGCGGGTGAACACCCGCAATGGGAGCTTGGCCTGCAGGTCTTCACCGAGCAGCAGGCGCTCGATTTCAGCTTCGACGTGCTCGACGCCACCAAGCTGATCCCCGAGGAGCTGGTGCCGGTGATGCCGGTCGGCCGCATGGTGCTCGACCGGAACCCGGACAACTTCTTTGCCGAGACCGAGCAGGTCGCTTTCTGCACCGCGCACGTGGTGCCCGGGATCGATTTCAGCAACGACCCGCTGCTGGCCGGTCGCATCCATTCCTACATCGACACCCAGATCTCGCGGCTGGGTGGCGTGAACTTTCACGAACTGCCGATCAATGCCCCCAAGGTGGAGGTGCACAACAACCAGCGAGACGGCATTCACCGGCTGGGTGTGCCGCGGGGTCGGGTGGCTTACGAGCCGAACTCGCTCGGCGGAGGCTGTCCGATGCAGGCCGGCGTGGCCGGCTTCGTCTCGTTTCCCCAGGCCATGCAGGGGGACAAGCTGCGTGGCCACCCCGAGAAGTTCGCCGACCATTACACCCAGGCCACCTTGTTCTGGGAAAGCCAGACGCGGGTGGAGCAGGAACACATCGTCGGCGCGTTCCGGTTCGAGCTGGGCAAGGTCACGGTGCCAGCCATCCGCGAACGCATGGTGTCCTCGCTGATCCACGTGTCGGCCGACCTGGCGGCCGCGCTGGCCGAGGGTCTTGGCATGGCGCTTCCCGAACCCATGGTGCGGGCGCTCGATCGCCCCGCCGCGCCAGAGGTGACCGCCTCACCCGCGCTGTCATTGACGGCGCTGCCGGGTGATGGCGGCATCCGCACGCGGCGGGTTGCGGTGCTGTTGGCCGAGGGGGTTCACGGTCCCTCGCTGGCCTCCGTGATCGAGCCGCTGGAACGGGCCGGTGCAAGCGTGCATCTGGTGGCGCGCAAGCTGGGTGGGGTCAAGCCCGCCAAGGGCAAGGGCCTGGTGGCCACGGCGACCTTCGAGAACGCACCGGCCGTGTTGTTCGATGCGGTCGTGTTGCCCGATGGCCAGGCGGCGATCGACCGGCTGGCGGCCGATCCGCTGGCGATGGAGTTTGTCGGCCTGATCCACCGCCACGGCAAGACCCTGCTGGCCCTGGGCGCCGCGTCGCAGTTGTTCGACCGGGCGGGCGTGGCGGCGCGACTGCCCTCGGGTGACCCCGACCCTGGTGTGCTGCTGGCACGGCAGGACCACGCAGCCGCCGTGGCCGACACCCTGATCAGCGCATTGGCTCGTCACCGCCACCCTGAGCGCGAAGCTCCGTAGGCGGCGCCCCCATCAGGGCCAGCAGAAAGCCGGTCTCTGACTCGTCACGGTCGACCGTGGCGAACAGCAGTCGCTCCACCCCCGTCGTGGACCGCAGGTGAAGCGCCTGCGTCTGCGGCGGCATGTTCACCTTCGCCCGCGCCAGCATCGCTTGCAGCCGTTGCTGGCTGGCGGGCTCGAGTGAGCTGGTGAGCGGAGACCCCTGCAGCTGCAACCGCGAGACGCCCAGCAGTCGAAGGGCCGCATGGTTGACCTTGCGCACCACCATCGAGGCATCGATGGCCAGGTAGCCCACCGGTGCGTGGTCGAACAGAAACGTCTGCTGGGTCAGTGCGTCTTCGAGCGCGGCGCGCGACATGGCCAGGTCTTCCCGCTGCAGGTCAAGCTCCACCTGATGCACCTGCAACTCGTGCAGCACCGCGAGGGCGTCCTGAGCGGTGGACGGCGAAGACGCGAGCTGGAACAGCACACCCAGGGCCTCGGATGCATCGAAGGGCTGGCCGTTGTGGACCTGGGCCTTGTCGAGCACCGCCGCGGCCCGTTGGCGCAGGGCAGACAGATCGGACGGAGAAGGGAATGTGTTCATGCTGTTCCTGCAAGGAGGGACCGATGGCTGGCGACGGTGGTTCAGCGCTGCCGCAGCCGGGACTCGAGCTCTTTCGCCGCCGTGATGTCGATGAAGGTGATGACCACCCCCTGGATCAGATCGGCCAGGGTGCGGTAGGGCTTGATCCTCACCATATACCAATGGCCATCGGTCGTCGTGATTTCTTTCTCCGTGAACGTGAGCGATTTCAGCGTCAGACGCGCGTCGTTCACCAGATCGGGGTAGTTCAAGGTGCTGGCGAGGTCGGTCAGCGGCCGGCCGATGTCGCTCTCGCGCAGGTTGACGATGCGCGTGATCTGGTCGGTGAAGCGGCGCACGTTGAGTTCACCGTCCAGAAAGAGGGTGGCGATGTCGCTGCTGTTGAGCAGGTTCTGCATGTCGCTGTGGGCCAGCGCCAGGTCGTCCAGTTTGGTCTGCAGTTCCTGGTTGAGCGTCTGCAACTCCTCGTTCATCGACTGCGATTCTTCCTTCGAGGTGGTGAGTTCCTCGTTGGCCGACTGCAGCTCTTCGTTGGTCGATTGCAGGGCTTCGTTGGCCGCCTGCACCTCTTCGGCCGACGTGACCATGGCCTGCCGCAAGGCCTGGATCTCGTCCTTGCAGCGCTGCAGTTCTTCCATCAGTGCGGGCGCCGGCAGGTCGCCCTTGGCCAGGCGCCGGCGGCGCGCCGCTCTGGGCACGGGCGCGTCGCGAAAGGCGATCAGCACCAGGCCGGCGATGGCCTGCGGCGCCTGCAGCGGCCTCACGCTCACGTCCACCGGCGATTGCGAATCGTCTTCGCTCAGGCGCAGGCCGTGCAACTCCACCGCGGTGCCGTCGCTCTGAGCCTGGCGAATGGCCAGCGCCAACTGCGCCCGGATCAGTGGGCGGGCCATGACATGGATGTTCCAGTTGGCCTTGCCTGCGGCGGGTTCCAGGTAACGGCCCACGCTGCCGTTGATGTAGACCACGTCGCCTTGCGCATTGACGAGCACGGCGGCGGGCGCAAAGGCATGCAGCAAGGCCTGTTCGGCATGGGCCTGCAGGTTGACGTGGGGCGAAGGCGGTGCGGTCACGTGGAGCTCCTTGGCAATCGGGTCCGGGTGGCGCCGCGGCCCCACCGGAAAGTCCACCTTGCCGACATTGGGCGGATTGTCGCTGCGCCAGTACAGGCGCGATTTCGAGTGCAGAACGGTGAACCAGGGCTGCGCGTTGCCCACCGTCTCGGACCCGCCGAGCAGCAGCGCGCCGCCGGCGCGCAGGCTGTAGCCGAACAGCGGAATCAGGCGGCGCTGCAGCGCGGCGTTGAAATAGATCATCAGGTTGCGGCAGGACAGCAGGTCCAGCCGCGTGAACGGCGGATCGAGGATCACGTCGTGCTGGGCGAACAGCACCATGTCGCGGATCCGCTTGTCGATCAGGTGGCCGCTGCCCTGGGGCTGGAAGAACCGCTTCAGGCGCTCGGGCCCGACCTCGGCGGCGATCCGGGGCGGGTAGTGGCCGCGCCGGGCCACCGCGATCGCCTCGGCGCTGAGGTCGCTGGCAAAGATCTGGAGGCTCGGCGGCGGCGTGCCTGCTGGCACGGGCCGTGCCGACACGGCTTCGGCGAACACCATGGCCAGGGTGTACGCCTCCTCGCCGGTGGAACAGCCGACCACCCAGGCGCGCAGCGGCACACCGGGGCTGGCACGGGCCAGCAGCACGGGCATGACGTCGGTCTTCACCGCTTCCCACACCTCGGGGTCCCGAAAGAAGCGCGTCACGCCGATCAGCACTTCCTTGAACAGCAAGTCCAGCTCCGAGGGGTTTTGCCGAACGAAAGCTTCGTAGGCGGCCTGGCTGTCCAGCCCGTGCACCGCCAGGCGGCGCTCGATGCGCCGCCGCAGCGTGCTGGGCTTGTAGTCCGACAGATCGTGGCGCGTGTGCGCGCGAAGCAGTTGCAGGATGGCGCCCAGCGCGGGTTCGTCCCCGGGCGCTGCCACCCCCTCGGCCGGGGCGGTGCCCTCGGCCTGGCGGGTGACGTGAAGGATGCGCTCGGGCAGCTCCTCGGCTGGCGCCACGATGTCCACGCAGCCGGTGGCCATCGCGTTGCGCGGCATGGACGCGAACTGGGCCGTTTCGGGCGACTGCGCCAGCGTGAGCCCGCCCTGGGAGTGGATGGCCTGCAGGCCGAGCGAGCCGTCGGAACCCATGCCCGAGAGCACCACGCCAATCGCGTGTTCGCCACCATCGCGGGCCAGCGAAGAAAACAGGCGGTCGATCGGCAGGCGCAGGCCGCGCGGCTGGGCCGGTTCTTCAAGGCGCAGGGCGCCGGCCGACACGGTGAGGTCCTTGTTGGGCGGAATCACATAGACCTGGTCGGGCTGCAGGCGCATGCCCTCGGCTGCTTCCTGCACCGGCATCGCGGTGACCCGTTGCAGCAGCTCGACCAGCATGCCTTTGCGGGTGGGGTCCATGTGTTGCACCACCACGAAGGCCAGGCCGCTGACCGGTGGCACCCGCGACAGGAACGCCTCCAGCGCCATCAGGCCGCCGGCCGATGCCCCCAGGCCCACCACGCGAACGGGCGGCGGCGGGGCAGGCCCGGCGCCAGGGGGGTGTTTGAAGGGCATGAACGATTATGAAGGGGCCAGCCCTCACCGGCGCCCGACGACCAGCTGCGCGGGTGCATCGAGCCACGCGAACTGTTCCTGAAGTGTCCGGGTTTCCGGCATCACATAGGCGATGGCGGTGCGGCCGTGATGGAAGGCCGTCTTCACATGCTGGTCGTAGAAGGCCACTGGCACATTGATGCAGCCGTACGAGATGCGGTTGTCGTCCACCCCGGGCGAAGCCAGGCGCTCGGCCCGCCGCTCCAGCGGCTTCGTGGTGCGCACGCGGTGCATCGAGATGGCCGCGCCGTGGTCCACCCACACGATGTCTTCGCCCTTCAGGTTGTGACCGACCTCGGCCACGAAGCGCCCGGCCGGTGTGGTTCTTTCCTCCGTCTGTATGTCTGCCATCGGGCGCGTGCCGATGCCCGGCACCGAGTCGTCTCCGGTCGCCGCGCCCAGCAGCACGGGCGTGCTGGCCATCAGGCGGGCTTTCGGGTCGAACACGTACAGGGTGGCGTTGGCCTTGTCGATGACGAAGAACGGCAGGCCCTGGTGGTCGTTCGAACCGGCGATGCCGTCGGCCAGTCGGCGCGCGGCCGGGGCGGGTTTGGCGGAGCCGAAGTCGGCCGCCTGCCGTGGTGTCGGCGTCTCGGCTCCGGGGCTGCCCGGTGTGGTCCAGCGGTCGCCTGCCGGCGGTTGACTCGCCAGCGCGAGGCCCGCGAGGCCCGCGAGAAAGCCGCGCCGGACCGCCGCCAGGCGATGGCCTGGCGGGTCGGGTCGGTGCGGCCCGATGAAAGCCATGGGGGGCTCGATGGCTGCCCGGTGAAGGGCTGCGGGGCTCAGTTGCGGTCGGCCTGCGCGATCAGGTTGCCATTGGCGTCACGGCGGGCCGTGCTGTCCATGGGCCGATCGAGCGGGGCGGGCGTGGTGTTGCCGGTCACCGACGGGGTGCTCAGGCGCTCGCGGTCCATGCGCTCGCGGTTCATGCGCTCGGCGTCGGTCTCGGTGGTGACCGAGGGCGGCGTGATGGTGGTGGTGGTGCCGCCGGGGGTGGTCGTGGTGGTGCCGGTCTGGGCCGTGGCCAATGAGGCCAGGCCGATGACGCCGGCAGCGGTCAGGGTCGAGATGAACAGGCGGGATGCTTGCATGGTCGTTGCTCCAGGCGTCGTTGAGCGGACGCCGCGCACACCAGGAAAGCCGGTGCTTCGTGCATGGTCGGGGCGTTGTGCCCGCAGGTCTGTGCGACGGCGCACACCTGCACTGCACGGTCTGACTGGCGGAGTCCTGACGCTCGGTCAGGGGGCTTCAGCCAGGGACCCCGAAGACCGTCGGGTGATGGCGCAGCAGATCGTCGACCGACGCCACACCGCGGGAGGCGCGCGTCCACCATTGCGAGAACGAATCGCAGCGCCGGTCCACCGTCGGGAAGATCCTTGGCGCCGCGCCGCACGCTGCCCAGCGAGCCAGCCAGGGCGTCAGATGGGGGTCGTCCATGGTGAGCACCCGTCGGGCGCCCCGCAAGGAGGACTCGAGGGTCGCCGCGTCGGCACACCAGCGCTGGGTGGTGAGCTGGTCCATGCGCCCGGTGACGAATCGCCAGCGCCTGTCACTCCAGGGCCAGGCTTGGTGGTGGTCGGTCACCGCGACACCCAGCAACACCGTGTCGGCAGGCAGCGTGGCCGGTGGATCGCCCAGGTTCCAGGGGTGCACCAGCCACACGTCCCGGCCGGCCACCCGGGCCGCGTCCGGTGCGGTCCAGCCGAGGCCGGCGGGCGGTTCGCCCGACAGCGGCGGCTCGGTCGATGCGGGTCCACCGGTCGCCGTGCCGGGCCGGTACCGGCCCCGCGGTCCCGGCTGCTTCGCCATGCGCTCCAGGGCCTCATAAGTCGTGTCGATCACGCTGCCGGGGCTGTGCCAGTTCGCGGGCGCATGCCGCGCCACGTTGTCGGCGTTGAACAGGTAGGGTTTGCGGCTGCCGGTGCCCGCCACCCATTGCCAGCTCAGGTGGTTGCTCGCCAGATCGCCGTCGAGCAGGTGGCCATAAAGCCAGTCGGCGCCGGCGCGCCAGTGCACCTTTCGCACGTGCACCACGTAGCTGGCCAGCCACATGCGCGCGTGGTTGTGCAGCGAACCCGTGTCGTACAGCGTGCGCACGGCGGTGTCGATGGCGGGCACACCGGTCTGCGCCTGGCGGATGTCGTCCGGCAGATCGGCGGCGTAGGCGCTGTCGGGCAGCGGGCCCTCGTGCAACGAATGCAGGATGCCGTCGCCGCGGTGCTGCCACACGTGGCGGAAGTACTCGCGCCAGCCGAGTTCGAAGACGAACTTGTGCTGCGGGTCGACGGGATGCCGCGCCGCGACGCCCGCCAGCACCTCGGGCAGGCTCACGATGCCGTGGGTGATGTACGGCGAAAGCCAGGACACCGCGCCATCGATGGCGTTCCGGGTTCGTGCGTAGTCGCCCGGGCGAATGGCTTCAATGCGCGCCAGGGCCGCGCTGCGGGTGGGCGGAAAAAGGTCGGTCGGCGGCAGCAGGCTCATGGGGGATCGGCGCAGGCCGTTCGGGCGGGGCGCGGCGGCGATGATCGGTTTTTCGCGAGGGCGGTGACGCCGGTTGACGCCATGTCCTTCCGGACCCCTGGGATTCGACGCGCAGAACCCTGCCGCGCACGAGGCCAGGTCGGCAAAGCCCGCAGGATCCACCAGGACCTGCCCGCAATCCAGCGCATGACCAGCCCCGTAAATGTCCTATTGACAGAACATTAAAACAGGTCACATGATGCGGCGCATGGTTTCCGGCATGCCGCTTCCCAAGTACCACCAGATTTATCTGGTGCTCAAGGAGCGTCTGCTGGAAGGCGAGTTTTCCGATGGCCTGCCCGGCGAACTGGCGCTGATGAAGCGCTTCGAAGTCGCGCGCATCACCGTGCGCAAAGCGCTGGAACTGCTGTCTGCCGAAGGACTGGTGCAACGCCGGCCCGGCCGCGGCACGGTGGCCACGGTGCACACCGACACCACCCCCAACGGATCCGCTGCCCGGCCAGGCGCTCGCGCCGGTCTGCTCGACAACCTGGTCAGCATCAGCCTGGGCACGCGCGTGAAGGTGCTCGAGCTCGAGACCATCAAGGCCTCCCCCCAGGTGTCGCAGGCGCTGCAGATTCCGGTGGGCGCTCCGGTGCAGAAGGCGGTGCGGCTTCGCAGCACGCGCCATGGTCCGCTCTCTCACATCACCACCTATGTGCCCGCCGAGCTGGCGGAGCACTTCGGCCGCAAGGAGCTGAGTCGGGAGCCCATCCTCGTGCTGCTGGAAAAGAGCGGTCTGCAACTGGGCCGCGCCCACCAGAACATTTCGGCGCGGCTGGCCGATGCGACCACCGCCCAGGCCCTTGACGTGGCCGTGGGTTCGGCGCTGCTGGCGGTTCGCCGCCTGGTGTACGACCAGAACGACCGCCCCATCCAGTGGCTGCATGGCCAGTACCGCCCGGACCGCTACGAGTACGAGATGAAGCTCTCGCGCGTCGGCGACATCGATGCCCGCGTCTGGGTGACCAGCGAATTGACCACGCAGTACCGCTGAGCCATGAGCGCCCAGATGTTGCACCCCCGTTTCCACCGTCCGGGACGCCAGCCCCGGGTTTTGTCCCACACGCTGCCCCGGGCAGCGGCCTTGACCGTCAGGAGATCGCGATGACCAACCGTCGACAGTTCGTTGCACAAACCGCCGCCACCGCCTCCGCGCTGGCATTTCCGCTCGTCGCCGGTGCGCAAGCGCGCACCATCAAGGTCGGCGTGCTGCACCCGGTCACCGGGGCGCTGGCGTACTCGGGCCAGCAATGCCGCGCCGGTGCGCTGATGGCCATCGAAGACATCAACAAGGCGGGTGGCATCAAGTCGATGGGCGGGGCGCGCATCGAGGCCTTGCTGGGCGATGCGCAGTCGCAGCCGCAGGCGGGCGCGGCCGAAATCGAGAAGATGAATGAGGCGGGCGTGTCGGCCGTGGTGGGTGCGTTCGCCTCGGCCATCTGCCTGGCCACCACGCAGGCCGCGGCCAAGTACAACCTGCCGCACATCGTCGACGTCGGCGTGGCCGACCAGATCGTCGAGCGGGGCCTGAAGAACACCTTCCGCTTCGGCCCCGGCTACAAGACCGTGGCCGACCTGGCCGTGGCCAACCTCCACGTGCTCAACAGCCTGGCGGGGCGCCCTGCCAAGACCGTGATGATCATTCACGAGGAATCGCTGTTCGGCACCGGCACCGCCAACCTGCTGGCGCGCGAACTGCCTGGCTACGGTTTCGAGGTCAAGGAAGTCATCAAGCACGCCAACCCGACGCGCGACTTCAACAACATCGTGCTGCGCATGAAGTCGGTCAACCCCGACATCGTGATCCCGGCCAACTACTACAACGAATACGCCCTGCTGGTGCGCACCATGCAGCAGCAGCGCGTGGTGCCCAAGGCCATCTACTCGGTGCTGGGTGGCGCGGCCTCCAGCTACAAGTTCGTGCAGGAGTTCCCCGATGCGTCCAACGGCATCATCGACTGCAACCACTGGTTCAACCCCAAGGACCCGCGCGCCCAGGCGCTGAAGAAGCGCGCCGAAGAGCAGAAGCTGTTCTTCAGCTACGAGCTGTTCATGACCTACACGGCCATGACGCTGCTGGCCGATGCGCTGGAGCGCGCCAAGTCGGCCGACCGCGCCGCCATCATCAACGCGCTCGAGACCAGCACCTTCAGCAACCACATCATGCCGTACGGTGCCACCAAGTTCGTCAATGGACAGAACACCGGTGGCCGCCCGCTCATGACCCAGGTGCTGAACAAGGACATCAAGGTCATCATCCCGCGCGAGTACCGCGAGGCCGACCCGCTGTTCCCGCTCAAGGCCTGACCGACCACCCCGGGGTTTCTCCACCATGTTCGATCTCGGCATCGTGGTCCCGTCCGTGCTCAACGGACTGACCACCGGGGCGGTCTACGCCCTCATCGCCCTCGGCCTCACGCTGATCTACGGCGTGCTGCACATCATCAACTTCGCGCACGGCGCGTCGTTGATGCTGGCGCTGTACGGCGTGTACTGGCTCAAACAGGGGCTGGGCATCGACCCCTACCTGGCGTTGCCCGTGATGGTGGCGGTGATGTTCGCGCTGGGCTACGGCCTGCAGCGCGTCGTCATCAACCGCGCCAGCCACGGCAAGGACGAGAACATCCTGCTCGTCACGCTGGGCCTGTCGATCGTGATGGAGAACCTCGCGCTGCTGTTCTTTCGCTCGGACACCCGCACCATCGACACCGCCTACACGCTGACCACGGTCGAGATCGGGCCGGCGTTCATTGCGTTGCCCAAGCTGATCGCCTTTGCGGGTGCGCTGGTGACGTCGGCGGTGCTGCTGTGGCTGGTGACCCGGACCGACCTGGGCCGCGCGATCCGCGCCGTGGCCAAAGAGAAGCAGGGCGCCCGCCTGATGGGCATCGATGTCGACCACATCTACGCCATGAGCTTCGGCATCGGCCTGGCCTGCCTGGGTGCGGCGGCGTGCTTCCTGCTGCCGGCCTACTACGTCAACCCGCAGGTGGGCGGCGGCTTCGTGCTGGTGGCGTTCACCATCGTGGTGCTGGGCGGCATGGGCAGCTTTGCCGGCGCGCTGGTCGGCGGGCTGCTGATCGGCGTCGTCGAATCGCTGGGTGGCCTGTACCTGGGTGAGTCGCTGGGCCAGATCGGTATCTTCCTCATCTTCATTGCGGTGCTGCTGTTCCGGCCGCAGGGCCTGTTCGGATCCAAGGCATGAAACCCCTGTTGTCGATTGCGGCCTTTGCGCTGCTCGTGGCGGCGATCCCGCTCGTGACGCAATCGGGCGTCTGGCTCAACTTCGCCATGATGACGCTCTACGCGGCGCTGCTGGCGCAGGCCTGGAACCTGCTGGGCGGCTTTGGCGGCCAGTTCTCGTTCGGCCATGCGCTGTTCTTCGGCTTTGGAGCCTACGCCCAGGCCATCGCGCAGCTCCAGTGGGGGATCAACCCCTGGCTGGCGCTGGTGCTGGCGGCGCTGATCAGCGCCTTTGTCGGCCTGTGCGTGGGCGCCATGAGCTTCCGGTACGGGCTCAAGGGTTCGTACTTCGCGCTCGTCACGCTGGCCTTTGCCGAGGTGTTCCGCATCCTGGCGCTGTCGGTCGATTTCACCGGGGCGGGCGTGGGCCTGATGATTCCGTTGAAGGAATCGGCGGCCAACCTGCAGTTCGGGTCGCGGGTCGGTTACCTGTACCTCGTGCTCGGCTTCGTGGTCGCGGCGCTGCTGGTCACGCACTGGCTGCAGCGCTCGCGCTTTGGCGCCTACCTGCAGGCCGTGCGCGACAACGAGGACGCGGCGCGCGCGGTGGGCGTGGACCCGCTGCGCGTCAAGCTGGGGGCCATCACGCTGTCGGGCGCGTTCATGGGCCTGGCCGGCGCGTTCTATGTGCAGGTGTTCCAGTACATCGACCCCACCATCGCCTTCGGCCCGCATGCCTCGGTCGAGGCGCTGGTGGCGGCGATCGTGGGCGGCATGGGCACGCTGTGGGGACCGTTGCTCGGCGCTCTGGTGCTGCACGTGCTGGCCGACCTCACGCGCAACCTGTTCGGCGAGTTGCCGGGCATCAACATGGTGATCTACGGCAGCGTGCTGGTGCTGATCGTGATGTTCGTGCCGCGCGGCATTGCCGGCATCGGCCAGGACGTCCGGCGCCTGTGGAAGGGGCAGCGCCATGACTGACGCATTGCTCCACATCGACGGCGTGTCGCGCTCGTTCGGCGGGCTCAAGGCCGTCAGCAACGTGAGCCTTCGCGTGCCCGAGGGGTCGCTCACCGCGCTGATCGGGCCCAATGGCGCCGGCAAGACCACGCTGTTCGCGCTCATGTCGGGCTTTCTGCAACCCGACGCCGGCAAGGTGACGTTTGCAGGCCAGGACATCACCGGGCAACCCCCCCACCTCAACGCGCGGCTGGGCATGGCGCGCACGTTCCAGATCGTGCAGCCGTTTGCGGCCCAGACGGTGCGCGAGAACATCGCCGTGGGCGCACACCTGCGCCACCCCGACCGTCGCGAGGCACTGGCGCGCGCAGAGGCCGTGGCGCAGCGCGTCGGGCTGGCGTCCCAGCTCGACAAACCCGCCTCGGACCTGACGGTGGCGGGTCGCAAGCGCCTCGAACTTGCCCGGGCCCTGGCCACCGAGCCGCGCCTGCTGCTGCTCGACGAGGTGCTGGCCGGTCTCAACCCGCAGGAGATCGCCGACATGCTCCCGGTGGTGCGCGCCATCCGCGATGGCGGTGTGACCGTGCTGATGATCGAGCACGTGATGCAGGCCGTGATGAACCTGGCCGAGAACGTGTGGGTGCTGGCGCAGGGCGAGTTGATTGCCGAAGGGGCGCCGCACGAGGTGACGCGCAACGAACGCGTGGTCGAGGCCTACCTCGGCCATGGCACGGCGGCCCGCTTGCAGAAAGCGGAGGTGGCGCGATGAGCGAGGCGTTGCTCCAGGTCGACGACCTCCGCGGCGGCTACGGCCGCATCGAGGTGCTGCGCGGACTCAGCCTGTCGGTGGGTCGCGGTGAAATGGTGGCGCTGCTGGGCAGCAACGGCGCCGGCAAGACGACCTTCAACAACCTGGTGTGCGGTCTGCTGCCCGCCACCGCCGGCCGGGTGCGCTTCGACGGCCGCGACCTCAGCGGCGCGCACTACCGCGATGTCGTCAAGGCCGGGCTGATCCAGGTCCCCGAAGGCCGCAAGATCTTCCCCAACCTCAGCGTGCTGGAGAACCTGGAACTGGGCTCGTTCACCCGGGCCCGCGCCAACCGCGCACGCAACCTCGAGCGCGTGTTTGCGATTTTTCCGCGGCTCAAGGAGCGCACCGGTCAACTGGCCGGCACCATGAGCGGTGGCGAGCAGCAGATGCTGGCGATCGGCCGGGGCCTGATGGCGGAGCCATTGCTGCTGATCCTCGACGAGCCTTCGCTCGGCCTGTCGCCGCTGCTGGTCGAAGAGATGTTCTCGCTCATCCGGCGGCTGCGCGAAGAAGGCCTTTCCGTGCTGCTGGTCGAACAGAACGTCGCGCAGTCGCTGGAACTGGCCGACCGTGTGTACGTGATCGAGAACGGCGCCCTGCGCTTCACCGGACTGCCCGACGAACTGATGCACTCCGACGAACTGCGCCGGTCTTACCTGGGCCTGTGAGATGAGCCGCCCGCAGACCCTGGCCCAGAAGCTGATCGCCCGCGCCGCCGGGCGCGATGCGGTGCGCGAGGGCGACATCGTGAACTGCCGGGTCGATCTCGCCATGTTCCACGATTCGTCGGGTCCCCGCCGCCTCAAGCCCATGCTGGAGGAGCTGGGTGCGCCGATCTGGGACCGCTCGCGGGTCGTGCTGGTGATGGACCATTTCGTGCCCGAGGCCGACGACGACGCGCGGCGCATCGTGCGCATCGCCCGGGACTGGGCCGACGAGCAGCGCCTGCCCCACGTGCACGACAGCGTGGGCATCTGCCACGTGGTGCTGCCGCAGAAGGGCCACCTGCGGCCAGGCATGTTCTGCGTCGGCGGCGATTCGCATTCGCCCACCGGCGGGGCGTTCGGCACCTACATGTTCGGCATCGGCAGCACCGAAATGCTGGGCGTGGTCGTCACCGGCGAAATCTGGCTGCAGGTGCCGCGCACGGTGCGCCTGCGCTGGACCGGTCGGCTGGCCGACGGCGTGTGCGCCAAAGACATGATGCTGCACATGATCGCGCGCCTCGGCATGAACGGCGGCAACTACCAGGCCATCGAGTTTGCGGGTGACACGGTGCGGGCGCTCGGTATGGCCGAGCGCATGACGCTGTCGAACATGAGCGCCGAGCTGGGTGCCCAGGCCGGCTTGATCGCGCCCGATGAAACCACCCGGGCGTGGCTTGGCGGCGTGGGCGTTGAACTCGATGAAGCCGACACGGCACCCTGGCACACCGACGAAGGCGCCACCTGCGAGGACCACGACTTCGACGCCACCGCGCTGGTGCCGATGGTCGCGGCGCCCCACAGCCCGGCCAACGGCCACGCGGTGACGGCACTGGCCGGTGAGGCGCTGCAACTGGCCTACATCGGTGCGTGCACCGGCGCCAAGCTGGAAGACCTGCAGGCGGCCGCGCGCGTGCTGAAGGGCCGGCACATTGCACCGGGCATGCGCCTGCTGGTGGCTCCGGCCAGCGTGCAAGACCTCGACGAAGCCCGCCGCAGCGGCGTGGTGCAGGTTCTCGAGGCCGCCGGCGCTGAATTCCTGCCCAGCGCCTGCGGCGCCTGCGCCGGCTACGGGCAGGCCGTGCAGGGCAGCGCGCGCGTCATTGCCACCACGGCGCGCAATTTCAAGGGCCGCATGGGATCGGCGCAGGCCGAGGTGTTCCTCGCATCGCCCTACACCGTGGCGGCCTCGGCGCTGCGCGGCTGCATCACCGACCCCCGCGAGGTGCTCGCATGACCTTCCACCGCGTCTGGACGCTCGGGGCCGACGTGGACACCGACGCGCTGGCGCCCGGGCACGCCATGAAGCACGGCATGGACGTGATCGCCCGCCACTGCCTGGAGTCGTTGCGCCCGGACTTTGCCACCGGCGTGCGGCCGGGCGATGTGCTGGTGGCGGGTCCCAACTTCGGCATTGGTTCGTCGCGCGAGCAGGCCGCCGCCGTGCTGGTGGCGCTCGGCGTGCGCGCGGTGATCGCCCCGGCCTTTGGCGGTCTTTATTTCCGCAACGCCTTCAACGTCGGCTTGCTGCTGCTCACCTGCCCCCAGGCCGGACGGTTGCAGGAGGGCGAAGCCATCGCGCTCGACGTGAACGACCCGCAGGCGCTGGCCGTGGTGGCGGCCGACGGCACGCGCCTGGCCTGCGAACCGGTCCCTGGCTTCCTGATGGAGCGCGTGCGCCTGGGTGGCCTGCTCAATGAACTCAAGCAACGCTTCCGGAAAGAAACCCATGTCTGATTCCCCGCTCGATCCGGTCACGTTGGCCGTGCTGAAGGGCCGGCTGGAGCAGATCGCCGACGAAATGGACGCGACGCTCTACCGCAGTGCCTTCAACCCGATCATTGCCGAGGCGCACGACGCCTGCCATGGCCTCTACGACGGTGTCACCGGCGACACGCTGGTGCAGGGCAAATCCGGGCTGCCGGTCTTCGTGGGCGCCATGGCCTTCGCGGTCCGCGCGGCCCTGAAAGCCGCCAACGCCCTGGGGGGCATGCGCGAGGGCGAGGTCTGGCTGTTCAACGACCCCTATGAAGGGGGCACCCACGCCAACGACTTCAAGCTGGTCAAGCCGGTGTTCCGCGACGGCCGCCTGGTGTGCTTTCTGGCGTCGGCCGCACATTGGCACGACGTGGGCGGCGCGGTGCCCGGCAACTACAACCCCGCGGCCACCGAGTGCTGGCAGGAGGCGGTGCAGATTCCGCCGGTGCGCATCGTCACGCAGGGCGCCATCAACGCCGACGTGCTGGCCATCCTGCGCGCCAACACGCGCCTGCCCGACAGCCTGTGGGGCGACCTGAACGGCCAGCTTGCGGCCCTTGAACTCGGGCACCGCCGCCTCGGCGAACTGTTCGATGCCTACAGCGAAGCCACCGTGCTGGCCGCGCTGGCGGCGCTGCGCGAACGCGCGCGCAAGCTCATGCACAGCCAGATCGCGTCGCTGCCCGACGGCACCTACCGCTTCGAGGACGTGCTCGACAACGACGGCGTCACCGACCGGCCACTCACCATCGCCCTGGACATGACCGTGTCCGGCGAACACCTGCGGCTCGATTTCTCCCGCACCTCGGCGCCTTGCGACGGTCCGGTGAACATCTCGCGCGCCACCGCGGTGGCCGCCTGCTATGTGGCGCTCAAGCACCTGTTTCCGGACGTGCCCGCCAACGCGGGGGTGCTCGACGCGGTGGAATTCTTGCTGCCGGACGGTCTGTTCATCACGGCCGAGCGGCCGCGCCCCGTGGGTGGCTACACCGAGACCATCCTGCGCATGATCGACGTCATCTTCAGTGCCACCGCACAGGCCGACCCGCGGCGCGCGGTGGCGCAGGCCTACGGCACCATCAACGCGCTGTCGATCGCCGGTCACCGCAGCGATCCGGGTCGCGCCGGCCAGCGGTGGGTCATGTTCAGCTTCTTCGGCGGCGGCCATGGTGGCCACTGCGACGGCGACGGCCTGAGCCACGGCAACGCGCCGATCTCCACCGCCACGATTCCTCCGCTGGAAATCCTGGAGGCCGCTTACCCGGTCCGCTTCACCCAGTGGGCGCTGCGCCCCGATTCCGGCGGCGACGGTCAATACCGGGGCGGCCTGGGCGCCATCTACGAGATCGAGCTGCTCGAACAATCGGCCCAGGCCTTCATCTTCGGCGAGCGCGGCAAGGCATCGCCCAAAGGCATTGCCGGCGGTGGCGAGGCCGCGCGCAACGTGTTTCGCTACCACACCGGCGGCGACTGGCACACGCCGCCGATGGTGTCCAAGATGCTCGGCATCTCGTTGCAGCGCGGCGACCGCGTGCGTCTCGAGACCCCCGGCGGCGGTGGCTGGGGCTTGCCCGAACAACGCGACAACGCAGCCCGGGCAACCGACGTTGCGCGGGGCTATGTGACGAAAGGGACCGCATGAGCGGCAAGGAAAACGCACGCCGGGTCGTCGGCGTCGACGTCGGGGGAACCTTCACCGACCTGTTCGTGCTCGACGAGGCCAACGCCCGGGTGGACATCGTCAAGGTGCCCTCCACCCGTGGCGAAGAGTCGGTGGGCTTCATGAACGGGATCGCGCGCGTGGTCGGCGACGGCGCTGGTGCACAGGGCATCGCCACCATCATCCACGGCACCACGGTGGGGACCAACGCGCTGCTCGAACGCAAGGTGGCGCGCACCGGACTCATCACCACCGACGGCTTTCGCGACGTGCTCGAAATGCGCCGCCGCGACCGGCCCCAGACCTGGGGTCTGCGGGGCGGCTTCGTGCCCGTGATCCCGCGCGAGCTGCGGCTTGGGGTGCGTGAACGGGTGCTGGCCGACGGCACGGTGCACACGCCGGTCGACCTGGACCAGGTGCGCGCCGCCGTGCGCACATTGATCGATCAGGGTTGCGAGGCGGTGTGCGTGTTCTTCGTCAACGCCTACGCCAACCCGGCCAACGAGCGCGCCGCCGTGGCCGCGGTTCGCGAGGTCTGGCCCAACGCGCATGTGACCGCCGCCACCGAGGTGCTGCCCGAGATCCGCGAGTTCGAACGCGCGTCCACCGCCAGCCTGAACGCGGCGCTGCAGCCGGTGGTGGGCCGCTACCTCGCACGGCTCGATGGTGATCTGCGCACCGAAGGGTTCGGCGGCGAACTGCTGATCGTGCAGAGCAACGGCGGCGTGATGTCGCGCGAGACCGCGTGCGAGTTGCCGGTTCGCACCGCGCTCTCCGGCCCGGCGGCCGGCGTGATCGCCTGCGCCGCGATCGCCACCGCGGCGGGACACCCGAACGTGATCACCGGCGACATCGGCGGCACCTCGTTCGACGTGTCGCTGATCGCGGGTGGTCGCGCCGCGCTGGCGGCGCAGACCAGCATCGCTTTCGGCATGGTGGTGCGCTCGCCCATGATCCAGATCGAAACCATCGGCGCAGGCGGCGGCTCGATCACCAGCGTGGACGCGGGCTGCATGCTGCAGGTGGGCCCCGAGTCGGCCGGCAGCGTGCCCGGGCCGGCCTGCTACGGCCGTGGCAATGACCGGCCGACGGTGACCGACGCCAACGTGCTGCTCGGCCGCATCGCCGCCCAGCGCCCGCTGGGCGGGGGGCTGCTGGGCGCGCTCGATGTGGACAAGGCGCGTGAGGCCATCCAGCGCCATGTCGCCACGCCCCTGGGGCTCGACGTGATGCAGGCGGCCGAGGCCATCCTGACGGTGGCCAACGCGCGCATGGCGGGTGCCATGCGGCTGGTGTCGATCGAGAAGGGGCACGACCCGCGGCAGTTCGCCTACATGCCTTTCGGCGGCGGTGGCGGCTTGCACGTGTGCGCCATGATGCGCGAGGTCGGCGTCACCACCGGCATCGTCCCGCGATATCCCGGCGTCACGTCGGCGCTGGGCTGCGTGATGGCCGACATGCGGCACGACGCGGTGCAGACCCTCAACCAATCGCTCGATGCGATCGACTTCGCGGCCCTGCACGCCCTGCGCGCCGGTTTCCAGGCGCGCTGCCGGGAACGGCTGGATTCTGCGGGTGTGGCCTTCGAGGCGCAGCGCGAAGAGATCGTGCTCGACATGCTCTACCAGGGGCAGACCCACAGCGTGGCCGTGCCGGTGGACCCGGCAGCGCTGACCCGCGAGGCGGTTCGCGCCGCGTTCGAGGCCGCCTACCGCGCCGAGTTCGGCCGCGTGCTCGACGGCATTCCGGTGCGCGTCCTCAACCTGCGCTATGCCCTCATCGGCGTTCGGCCCAAGTTCGACCTGGCGTTGCTGGCGCCGCAAGGTCCGGGCCACACCGAGCCGCTGGGCGAGCAACCGGTGTATGTGAACGGGGGCTGGGTGCAGGCGCGCCGCTTTGCGCGGCTTGAGTTGCCGGTGGGCACCCGAATCGAAGGCCCGGCCATTCTCGAGCAGTCGGACACCACCGTGTGGCTGGAGCCCGGCTTCGTGGCCACGGTGGACCGCTTCGGCAACCTCATCCTGCGCCAGGCATGAAGACCGCCCTGATCATTGTCGACCTGCAGAACGACTTCCTGGACCCGGTCGGTGCCTATGCCCGCGGCGGTTGTGCCAACCCGTTGGCGCAAGCCCTGCCCGAACGGGTGTTGCCGCTGGCGCGCGCGGTCAAGGCGGCCGGCGGTCTGGTGGTGGCCAGCCAGTTCACCCTGTGGCCCGGGCCCGACGGCGAACCCCTCATTTCGCCGCACCTCAAGGCCTTGCGCCCGTTCCTGCGGCGGGGCGATTTCGCACCGGGCAGCCGCGGTCAGGCCAACGTCGATCTGCTGCAGCCGGTGGTCGATGCATCGGTTCAGAAGGTGGCGTACTCGGCTTTCTTCAACACGCAGCTCGACTGGCTGCTGCGCAAATGCGCGGTGCAGCGGGTGGCGGTTTGCGGCATCGTCACCAACGGTGGCGTCGCCAGCACCGTGCGCGATGCCCACATGCGCGATTTCGACACCTGGGTCATCGCCGATGGCTGTGCGGCCTTCAAGCCCGAGGTGCACGCCAACGCGCTGGCCGACATGGGCACCGTGGCCCGCCTTAGCAGCGTGCAGGGCTTCATCGACGAGGGACTGGCGTGAAGGTGCGTGTGGTGGTCGAAACGTCGCTCGAGGCGCCGATCGAGGTGCCGGCGCTGATCGTCGGTGCGGGTGCCTGTGGCCTGACGGCCTCGCTGGCGTTGGCCCACCGCGGCGTGCCGACCGTGGTGCTCGAGCGCGATGCCCAGCCAACTGGGTCCACGGGCCTGTCGTCGGGCTTCATTCCGGCCGCCGGCACGCTGGCCCAGCGCGCACTCGGCGTGGACGACAGCCCGGCGCGCTTCGCCGACGACATCCAGGCCAAGGCCCACGGCGAAGCCGCACCCCACCTGGTGGCGGCCTACACCGGGGCGATCGCGCCCGCCATGGATTTCCTGCAGACCGAACACGGCCTGCGGTGGGAGGTGCTCGACGGCTTTCTGTACCCCGGCCACTCGCGCCACCGCATGCACACCCTGCCGGCGCGCACGGGCGCGGCCCTCACCCAGACGCTCGAGGCCGCGGCCACGCAAGCGGGCGTGGACATCCTCACCGAGGCGCGCGCCGAAGAACTCGTGGTCACGCCCGATCGGCGTGTGCTGGGTGTGCGCGTGCGCCGGCCCGACGACAGCCTCGAGACGATCGGTTGCAGCGCCCTGCTGCTGGCCTGCAACGGCTACGGCGGTGCGCCTGAGCTGCGGCGGCGCTTCATCCCCGAAATGGCCGACGCCACCTTTGGCGGGCACACCGGCAACGATGGCACGGCGATTCGCTGGGGTGAGGCGCTGGGCGCCGCCCTGGCCGACATGCGGGCCTACCAGGGCCACGGCTCCTGGGCCATGCCGCACGGGGTGTTGATCAGCTGGGCCCTCATGGTCGAGGGCGGTGTGCAGGTCAACGGCCTTGGCGAACGGTTTCACGACGAGTCGCAGGGCTATTCCGAGGCGGCGCTGCATGTCGTGGCCCAGCCGGGGCGCGTGGCGTGGAACGTGTTCGACAGCCCCATTCACGCCATGGCGCAGGGCTTTCCCGATTTTGTCGAGGCCGAACGGGCCGGCGCCGTGCGCCGTGCCGCCACGGTGGACGAACTGGCCGCACTCATCGGCTGCCCCGTCGACGCACTGGCGCGCACGCTGGAAGGCTGGCAGCCCGGTGAGCCCGACGGCTTCGGCCGCCGATTCGCTCGCCGCCTTGAAGCGCCGTTCTTCGCCGTCAAGGTCACCGGTTCGTTGTTCCACACCCAGGGCGGTCTGGCGGTGGATGCCCGCTGCCGCGTGCTGGACCTCGCCGGACACACCTTGAACAACCTGTGGGCCGCGGGCGGCGCGGCACGCGGTGTGTCGGGCAACCACGTCAGCGGCTACCTGTCGGGCAACGGCCTGCTCAGCGCCGTGGCGGGCGGCTACATCGCGGCCCATGCCATGGCCGACACCCTCATGGAGAAACCGACATGAACCTGCGCGAACGTCTGGGGCAGGGCGCGCCGCTGCTGTGCCCCGGCGTGTACGACGCCTTCAGCGCGCTGCTGGCCGAGCAGGCCGGGTTCGAGGCGCTCTACCTCTCGGGTGCGTCGATCGCCTACACCCGGCTGGGCCGGTCCGACGTGGGCCTGACGACCTACAGCGAGGTGTGCGACACGCTGGCGCACATCACCGAGCGGGTGCGCCTGCCCGTCATCGTCGACGGCGACACCGGCTTCGGCAACGCGCTCAACGTGCAGCGCACCGTGGCCGGTCTGGAGCGCGCCGGTGCCGCCATGGTGCAACTGGAGGACCAGGGCTTTCCCAAACGCTGTGGTCACCTCGACGGCAAGACCGTGGTGCCGGTGGGCGAGATGGTGGGCAAGCTCAAGGCCGCGCTGGACGCACGCCGCAGCGACCAGACCTTGATCCTGGCGAGGACCGACGCACTGGCGGTGGAAGGTTGGGACGCCGCCATGGACCGCGCCGAGGCCTACCTGGCCTGCGGCGTGGACGCGCTGTTCATTGAGGCGCTGCGCAGTCCCGAGCAACTGGCCCGGGCCGCCGACCGGTTTGCCTCGCGCATTCCCATGCTGGCGAACATGGTGGAGGGCGGAAAGACGCCCATCACGCCGGCCCCCGAGCTGGGCCGCCTGGGCTACCGCATCGTGATCTTTCCCGGCGGCACGGTGCGCGCCCTGGCGCACGCGCTGCAGGCCTATTTCGGCAGCCTGCGCCAGCACCAGACGACCGAGCCCTGGCGCGACCGGATGCTCGACTTCGATGGCCTCAACGGGGTGATCGGCACGCCCGAGCTGATGGCCCGGGGTGCGCGCTACGACGCGGGTTGAGCTCAGCGCCGGAAGTGCTTCTCGAGTTCGGTCAGCACGCCGTCGATGCTTTGCAGCGTGCCCGCCAGGTCGCGGCACAGCAGCAGCCATTCCTGCCGCTGGGCGGCGTGTCCGGGGTCGGTGTCGCCGGTGATCAGGCCCACGGTGGCCTCGAGGTCGGCGCCGGCACGCTGGCGCAACCCCATGGCGTGAATGAACAGGCTGCGAGCGGTTTCCTGGGTGTCCCCCATGGCCGTGCGCGCATCGCCCGTGGTCATCACATCGGCCATCAGCAGGTTGCGGATGGTTTCCAGCGCCCCGGTGAGGTGGCGCATGCGTTCGCACACGGCGACAAGGCGGTCGAAGGCGTTTTCCATGGTCAGCCAGCGAACATATCGCAGCCGGTCGCCGGGCGGGTGTGAAGCGGATCACGCGGCGGTTCCACCAGACCGGCGGAAAGTTGCAGCGGACCGGCGGATCGGATTCAGTCCTCGCGCGCCTCTGCCTCCCGCGGCACGAACGCCACATCCCGCCCGTCGGCCAGCAACTGGCGGATGCGCCTGGGCCGGCCCTGCGCATCAAGTTCGAGCAAGCCCACGCCACTGCCGTTCAGCAGCCGCCGGCCATGCGGCGTGCCCTCGGGCTTGCGCGGGGTGACCTTCATGTGGCGCCGCCGCGTGAAGCGGTTCAACGGCGAGCGAGGCGAATACAGCCAGCGGTTGAGGTGGTCCAGCCACGACAGCAGCCGGTTGGGGAAGGTGTTGCGCAGGCCGCTGCTGCAGATCTGCCAGATGTGCGGTCCCTGCACCGGCCGGCGCCCGCGCGGCCTGAGTTCCACGTCGTAGACGAAGGCGTAGTGCACGTCGCCCGACAGCACCACGAAGTTCTGGGGCGTCTTGGGGTGGCGGAAGATGTTGAGGATGGCGCTGGCAGCGCCCGGGTGCGCCATCCAGTTCTCGGCGTCCACCAGCAGCGGGCGGCCGAAAAAGGTGAAGACGCGCTGCAGGGTCTCGATGAGCTTGACGCCGAAGATCGGGGCCGAGGCCACCAGCAGCACCGCCGGGTGCCCCCGCAGGGCCTGTTGCAGGTCGGTGAGCGCCTCCCAGTCCATCAGGCCCGACGGTTGGCGGGACGCCACTTCGGAGCGCCAGCGGTGGGTGCGGCTGTCCAGCACCATCAGCGGCGGGCTGGTGGGCCACACGTAGTGCCAGTCGCGCCAGTGCAGCAGGCGTTCGATCAGGGCGTCGTGCGCGGGGCCACCGGGCGCGTCGAGCGCCGCCTGCACCTGCGCCAGCAGGTCGCCGGGAAACGCCTCCGGGCGGTTGCCCCAGCCCTGGTTCAGCAGGTAGCCCACCAGCGCGTTGCCGACCACGCGCCGCGAGAACGGATGTCCGTAGGCCGCCTCTTCCCACTCTCGGCTCAGGTTCCAGTCGTCGGTGATGTCGTGGTCGTCGAACACCATCGCCACCGGCACGTGCGCCAGCAAACGCCGGACGGCGACCAGGCCCGTGCGGAATTCGTCGATGGCGTCGGCCTCCCGGGCGTGGCGCTGCGCCAGCTTCTCGTCCAGCCCCGGCGGGGGCGACACGGTCAGCCCCTGCCAGGGCACCGGCGACCAGACCAGCAGGTACATGGCCAGCACCTCGGCCAGGGTTATCAGGTGGTTGTGCGCGTTGTCGCTGGTGAACACCGGCTTCTTCACGCCGCCGAACAGCAGGTCGATGAGCTGTGCGTTCCGGGCGGAGCGCGGCAGCAGCTGGTGGCGGCGGTAGTAGGTGTCGGGGTGTGCGAGCAGGTCGCGCGCGTCGTGCATGCCGCCGGCTTCGGCGCCCGACAGCACCTCGTGTGGCAGGCCGAGCCGGTGAATGAGTGCGTGAATGGCCCGCAGCATCGGCCCCGCCACATCGTCGCAGTACACCTGGTCTCCGCTGAGCACCAGCGCCGACGGCCACCGTTGCAGGTCGCCCGAGGCCGCGCACTGCGCCAGCCACCCATCGGCGCGCACCAGACCGTCGCCGCCCCGGTGGTGTGGCTTGCGGCACGAGCCGTGCAGCACCGAACGCACCTCGGGGGCATACACGAAGCCGGGGGACGGGCGGCCCGGATGGCACAGGTCCGGGTCGTCGATGGCGCGCCAGGCACCATCGCTGCCTCGGTGCTCGATCCGGTAGCCGGTCCAGCCGCCGCGCACCCAGTCGCGCGGGATGGTCAGATCGACCAGCAGGATGAACAGGCGTTCGCCAGCCTGCAGCGTGTGCACCACGGGCTCGTGCACGGTCGACTCGCCGTCGGGGTGTTGCAGCGCGATCCGCAGGTCCAGGCGTTGCGGGCTGGCCAGCCACAGGCTCAATTGCCGGGACTGCAACCGCCGCAACACGGGACCCGCCAGCAGCAGCGGAAGGGCTTCATCGGACATTTCGGGCATGCGATGCGGATTGTGTGCCCAGTGCGCTGTGGGTTGCTGCGGCGCCGCAAAAGCCCGACCGGATCAGACCACCTGCCGCAGCGTCTGCACCAGCAGCTGGTGCAATCCGTCCACCGCGGGGGACCCGCGCGAGGCCCGGCTGCGGTAGGCCGCCACCGCCATCGGTCCCAGCGGACCGAGCCCGTGCCCGGCGCCCAGCACCTGCAGGTGGGGCGGTGCGCTGCACTGGGTCAGCACGGCCACCGCCAGGCCGCTCTCCACCGCGGCGATCTGCCCCGCGAGGCTGGAGCTGTGGTAGATCACCCGGTGCCTGCGGCCTTGCAGCGACAGGGCGGTGAGTGCATGGCGGCGCGCCAGGCTGCCGTCCTCGTACACCGCGATCGGCAACGGATCGCGGCGCCACACATCGAACTGCGGCGAGCCCACCCACACCAGCGGTTCGTGAAACAGCAGCGTCCCGCGCTGTGCGTGGTCGCGCGACACCAGGGCCAGGTCCAGATCGCCCCGCGCCACGCGCGGGATCAGCGACGTCGATTGTTCGCACACCAGTTCGATCTCGACCGCCGAGTGGCGCGAGGCAAAGCGCTTGAGCACCGGTGTGAGGTAGCGCGCGGCGTAGTCGTCGGGCACGCCCAGCCGCACGCGTCCCATCAGGGTGTCGGGCCGCATGGCGGCCTGCGCCTCGGCGTGCAGGTCGAGCAGGCGGCGCGCGTGGCCCAGCAAGGCCTGGCCATCGGTGGTGAGTTCGAGCCGGCGTGGTCCCCGCAGCAACAGGCTGCGGCCCACGGCGCGCTCCAGTTTGAGCAGCTGCATGCTGACCGCCGACTGCGAGCGGTTGACCTCGGGAGCGGCCGCCGACAGCGAGCCGGCGTCCACCACGGCCACAAAACATTTGAGCCAGTCGATCTGGAGGTCGTTGGAGCGCATGAATCCGTTTTTCGGATGGATTGGATCCGAATTATCCGCTTCTCGAACAATCAAGCGAGGCGCAGAGTGCCGGCATGGACAAGACGATTCGTGGCGCCACCTGGCGCATGGCCGCAGGGGGTGCCTTGCTCGGCACGCTGGGCGTGTTCCTGATCGAGTCGGGCAGTGCCGCGGCGCCTGCCGCGTGGTTTCGATGTGCGTTCGGCCTGCTGGCATTGACCGCCTGGGCCTGGGCCGCCGGCCGTGCGCCGCTGTGGCGCTTGCCTCCGGGGGCCGCGCCCCGCGTGTGCCTCGCCGCCGGGCTCGTGGTGTTGAGCTGGGTGCTGTTCTTCGAGGCCATCCAGCGCCTGTCGGTGGGTCTGGCCACCGTGGTCTTTCACGTGCAGCCGCTGTGGCTGATGGTGGCGGGTGCCTGGTGGCTGGGCGAGCCTTTGTCGCGCGAGCGGGTGTGGCTGGTGTGCCTTGCCCTGCTGGGACTGGCACTGGCCACCGGCGTTCTGGGCTCCGCGGGCGGGGTGTCGATGGCCGGGGTGGGTCTGTGCCTGCTGGCCGCCGCCGCGCAAACGGTGGTGGGCGTGCTGCTGCGTGCCCGCGCACCGGTTCCGCCGCTGGCGCTGGCCTGGTGGCAGTGCGCCCTCGGGGCTTTGGTGCTGTGGCCGTGGGTGCTGGCCCAGGGTTGGCCTTCGTGGGGCCCCGCGTGGGGCTGGCTGGCGGCACTGGGGGTGGTGCACACCGGTCTGGCCTATGTGCTCATCTATGGCGCCATGGCACGGCTGGACACGGCCCGAACGGCGGTGCTGCAGTTCGTCTATCCCGCCGTCACGCTGCTGGCAGACGCCCTGGTGTACGGCCGCTGGCTCGACCCCGTGCAGTGGCTGGGGGTGGGGCTCATGGCCACGGCGCTCTGGCGCAGCGCCCGTGCACCGGTCACTTCCCGTGAGGCGCCAGCTTGATCAGGCGGTCGATGGCTTCACAGAGCGCCTCGACCGTGTCGGGCTTGTAGATCAGTTCGTCCACACCGGCCGCAGGCGCCTGCTGGCGAAGTTCTTCGCTGATGAACCCCGAGGCGATGGCCATGGGCAGGTCGGGCCGGATGGCTTTCACCTGACGCGCCAGGGTCAGGCCCGACATGCCGGGCATGTTGAAGTCGCTGATGCACAGGTGAAAGTCATCGGCTTCCCGCCGAAGCAGTTGCAGGGCGGATTCGACGTCGGTGAACGCGCTCACCCGGTAGCCATCGCGTTCCAGCCAGCGCCGCACCAGCAGGGTCATGGCCTCGTCGTCGTCCACGTAGAGCACCCGCAGGCCGTTGGGCGCCCTCGTCACGCTGGGGGTCACCACGGTGTTCGGGGCGCTTGCATGGTCGGCCTCGGTGCCCTCGAGTCCGGGCAACCAGATGCTGAACCGGGTGCCCTCGCCGGGCCGACTCTTCACGCGCAGGACCGCGCCGTGTTCGCGCAGGATGCCGTGCACCACCGCCAGTCCCAGACCCGTGCCTGTGCCGGGCGCCTTGGTGGTGAAAAAGGGCTCGAAGATGCGCGCCAGGGTGTCGGGCGGCATGCCGCTGCCGTTGTCGGTCACCTCCAGCCGGGCAGCGGTACCCGGCCAGTCGCCCGGCACCGGCAGGGCCTCGACCTCTCCGGGCTCCAGCGCCGGTGGCGGCCCGTCGGCACGGCCAAGGCGCAGCTGCACCCGTGCGCCGGGACGACCCTGGGCCGCCTGCAGGGCGTTGTTGGCCAGGTTGAGGATCACCTGTTCCATCTGGGTCGCGTTGGCCATGACGGCCGGCGAACCGTCATCCACCTGCAGTTGCAGGGCGACGTCGACCGGCAGTGTGGCGCGAAGCAGGGCGTGGGCCTCTTCGATCACGGCGCGCAGGCAGGTCGGCCCGCGCGCGCTGTCCTGCCGGCGGCTGAAGGCCAGGATCTGCTGCACGAGGTCGCGGGCACGTCGCCCGGCCTTGCGGATTTCGTGCAGGCTGGTGCGCGCTGGGCTTTCGTCGGGCACGTCGTCCAGCGCCAGCTCGACGTTGCCCAGAATGGCGGCCACGATGTTGTTGAAATCGTGCGCCACGCCGCCGGCCAGCGTGCCCAGCGCCTCCATCTTCTGCGATTCCCGAAGCTGGTTTTCGAGCAGCCGCCGGGTGTCTTCGGCCAGCTGGCGCTCGCGCAGGTCGTAGTCGATGCAGAAGAATTCCGGCCGCTCACCCTCGCGATGCAGCAGCACGTGGCCCGAATACACCGGCACCGGGTTGCCATTGCGGTGGCGCAGGACCAGTTCGCCCGAAGGGATCGCTTCACCCGTGGCCATCATGTGTTGCGTGGCTGCCACTACGTCGGCGCGCATGCCCTCGGGAATGATCAGGTCGAGCAGGTTTCGGCCCACGGCTTCTTCCGATCGCCAGCCGTAGAGCTGCTCGGAGGCCCGGTTCCAGTAGCGGCAGATCAGGTGCTCGTCGTAACCCTGCACCGCCACGTTGGGAATCGCGTCCAGCAGGCGCCTGAAGCGCGCCTCGCTCACCCTCAGGTTCTCCTGAGCCTGGCGGTTGTCGGTGTGGTCCAGCACGAACACATGCCACAACAGGGTGCCGTCGGGCTCGCGCATCGGGCGCCCCACGCCATGCAGCCATTTGGTGCGACCCGAGGGCGTCTTGATGCGCCACTGCCAGTTCCAGTCGCGGAGCTGGGTCGCGCACTCGGCGATCGAGCGCCACATGGCGGGCAGGTCTTCCGGATAGACCATGGCCCAGAGCGAGGCCATGTCGTGCTCCACCGCCGCGGCGTCGAGCTCCCAGATGTCGAAGCAGCCGCGCGTCATGTGGTCGAGCACCCGCCGCCCATCGCTCAACACCCGGAAGCGGAACAGCGCGCCTGGAACGAACTCGGCGAGTTGCTCGATCGGCAGCGGCCCGCTGCCAGCGGCAGGCCTGGGTTCAGGGGTCAATCGTGTCTCCTGGTGAGCCCGTCAGCGCTTCACCAGTATGACGCAGGGATGGCACGAAAGCCAAATCCCTGCGGGTGCCACCGTGAATCAGTCCTCGAGAAGCGAGCGCAGCATCCAGGCGGTTTGTTCGTGCACCGTCAGGCGTTGCACCAGCACGTCGGCGGTGGGCTCGTCGCTGGCCTTGTCAACCAGGTCGAACATGGCGCGGGCGGTGCGCGCGGCGCCCTCGTGGCCCTTGGCCAGGATGGCGACCATCTCCAGGGCCTTCGGAGGGGTGCTCGGTGCGTCCGGCAGCGAGCTGAGCTTGGCAAACTCGGCGTAGCTGCCCGGGGCCACATGCCCCAGCGAGCGAATCCGCTCGGCGATTGGGTCGACCGCGTTCCACAGCTCGGTGTACTGCGCCATGAACATGGCGTGCAGGCTGTTGAACATCGGCCCCGTCACGTTCCAGTGGAAGTTGTGTGTGGTCAGGTAGAGGGTGTAGGTGTCGGCCAGCAGGTGGCTGAGGCCCTTGGCAATGGCGGCGCGGTCTTTTTCGCTGATGCCGATGTTCACGGCCATCACGGGTTTGGTGGACTTCTTGCTCATGCGGGCTCCTGGATGGGGGAAAGGTCAGGGCGCAAGCTTATCGCCCGCTTGCGGGGGATTCGCCGGCATGGGTCCGGTGAGCGTGGTGCAGCGGGCCATGCCCCTGACCCAGCCGCCATCCGGCCGAGGCCTGCAGCGCGCCCCGCACGTAGTCCCGGGCCATGGCCACCGCGTCTCGAAGATGAAGGCCGCGCGCCAGCCCGCACGCCATGGCGCTGGACAGGGTGCAACCCGTGCCGTGGGTGTTGGCGGATTCGATGCGCGAGCCCTCCCAACGGGTCACCGCGTCACCCTCGATCAGCAGGTCGGTGAGCACCGGTCCGGCCAGGTGGCCGCCCTTGAGCAGCACGGCCCGGGCACCCATGGCCTGCAGATGCCGTGCCGCGGCCTCGATTTCATTCGCCGAGTGAATCGGCTGGCCGATCAGCCAACCCGCTTCGTCGAGGTTGGGCGTGATCACGCTGGCGCGCGGGAACAGTTCCTTGACCAGCACCGCCTGGGTGTCGTCGGCGATCAGCCGGTCGCCGCTGGTGGCCACCATCACCGGGTCGAGCACCACACGGTCGAGGCGATGGCGGTCGATGGCCTGCGCCACCACGCGCACCACCGCCGGGTCGTGCAGCATGCCGATCTTGACCGCGTCCACGCCGATGTCTTCCACCACCGCATCGATCTGCTGCGCCAGCAGTTGCGGCGGCAAGGCGTGTATCGCGCGAACGCCCCGGGTGTTCTGGGCCGTGATGGCGGTGATCGCGGTCATGCCGAAGCAACCCAGTGCCTCGAAGGTCTTGAGATCGGCCTGGATGCCGGCACCGCCGCCGGAGTCGCTGCCGGCGATGCTGAGCACGCGGGGAGGGTGGTTCATGGGGTCCGGAGGGAAGGATGGCGCCAGCAGACGGGGCGGCGCCGAGGGCGTGGCTGCGGGGGCACGGGGAAATTATGTCAGCGGCCCTTGAGCCCGACCGCGGCCAGCGCCAATGTGCCCAAGGGTGCCAGGGCCTGCAGGTTCCCCATGGTGGCCAGGGTGGCGGCGCTGGCCAGGCACCACAGTGCGCCCACCCCGAACAGCAGCCACCACACGGATCGAACCACCCCGTGAGGCGCCCGCAAGTGCAGCAGCAGTCCCAGGCCGGCGGCCACCGTGGGGTCGGGGGCCAGTCCCACCAGTTCGGCCTGTGTCCACGGCCGGTCGCCCAGCCAGGCCAGCCACGGCCAGACCAGCGCCGCTGCCACCAGAAGCGCGCGACCATGGGGCGATGGCCGCGACAACGCCGTGGGCGACAGGGCGAACCAACCCACGGCGCCCACCGCCAGCAGCGCCGCCAGCGGCTGCGCGCCCCAGTTGACCGGCGCGTACAGCCGCCACACGAAGCCCCAGGCGGCGCATGCGCTGAGGACCGCCAGCAGGGCCGCTGCCAGCCGCGCGCCAAGAGCGGGGCTTCGCGCGAGCGCCAGCGGCAGCGCCAGGCAGAGGGTGTTGGCCAGCACGCCCAGGGGCCACCACGCCGCGTTGTGGAGTTCGAACAGGCGCCAGTAGGTGTCGGGCGCGAACATCAGGAAGTCCGCCGGCCGGTAGGTCCACCACTCGCTCATGGGGTCAGTCCGTGCGCGGCGCTCAGGCCGCCGCCACCGCGCGGGCGATGCGCTCGCGCTGCGCCGCGTCGGGCAGGCGGCCCCTGGCCGCGGCCAGGTTTTCGCGGACATGGGCCACTTGGCGGGTGGCGGGTATGGCGCAGGTCACGGCCGGGTGGGCCAGAACGAATTTGAGGATCAGCTGCGCCCAGCTTTGCGCGCCGAGCTCGGCGCGTGCCCAATCGGGCAGGGGGCGGTCCTGCAACGCCCGCGTCAGCTGGCCTTCGCGGAAGGTGCGGTTGACGATGACGGCCACACCGCGCTCCTGCGCCAGCGGCAGCAGGCGTTGCTCGGCCTCGCGGTCCAGCGGGTTGAGCGTGAGCTGCACGAAGTCGATCGACTGGGTTCGCAGGATCTGTTCGATCTCGGCATGGCGTCGACCCTCGGAGGTGCTGATGCCGACGTGGCGCAAGCGGCCTTCGGCTTTCATCCGCTGGAGCAGCGGCAGGTGCGACTCCCAGGCCAGCAGGTTGTGGACCTGCAGCAGGTCGAAACGCGGCACGCCCCAGTGCGCCCGCGATGCCTCGATCTGCTCCGGGCCGCGCGACCCGCTGCCGGTCCACACCTTGTCGGCCGAGAACAGCGCCTTGGGGCGGCCCGCCCGCGCCAGTGCCTCGCCAATCACGGGCTGCGCGGAGCCGTACATGGGCGAGCTGTCGATCAGTTGGCCGCCCGAATCGAAGAACGCCCGCACCACCGCCGTGCATTGCGCCCGGGCCCGGGGATCGTTGCCCACGTTGAAGGTGATCCAGCTGCCCAGCCCGACCGCGGTCAGCGGTTCGCCGGTGGACGGGACGCGGCGCTGCAGGATCGGGGTGTCGGCCAGGGCGGCTGGGGCCAGGCAGGTCAGCCCCAGACCCACCAAGTGGCGTCGATTCAGTGTGGCGGTGAACATCATGGGTGCTCGCGGAAATCCCGGATCAGGGGGGATGTTGGTCGGATATTGATGGGATCGGTGCGCCAGAGGAAATATCCCGTCAAGAATGCTGGTGACGTGAATCGACATCCCGTTCTGTTGTTTGCTGCGCTGGCCGTCATGGCCGGTGCATCGCCTGCCGAAGAAGCGCCCGCGGTTGTGGACGATTTGGCGGGCGAGGTGGCGGGCGCGATGGCGCCCGTGGTGATCACCGGCAGCGGAGCGGCCGACGCGCGCTGGCGCGGCAGCGCCACCGTCGACGTGGTCGATGGCCGCGAACTGCGCGACGGCCAACTGCAGATCAACCTGTCGGAGGGCCTGGGTCGCGTGCCCGGCCTGGTGATCCGCAACCGGGAAAACTATGCCCAGGACCTGCAGGTGTCGATCCGCGGTTACGGGTCGCGCGCCACTTTCGGTGTGCGGGGTGTGCGTTTGTTTGTGGACGGCATTCCCGCCAGTGCGCCCGACGGGTCGGGCCAGGCGGCCAACTTTCCATTGGGCAGTGCCGACCGCATCGAAGTCGTGCGGGGTCCGTTTGCCACGCTGTACGGCGCGTCCAGCGGTGGGGCGATCCTGCTCTTCACCGAGGAGGGTGGTCGACCCGGGGAGTGGCGCACCGGCGTCGGGGTGGCCGGGAACGGCCTGTGGCGGCTGTCGACGCAGCTGACCGGTCAGACCGGCACCGCCGATGCGCCGGGCTGGTCGTATTCGCTCGACACGGGCCGGTTTGCCACCGACGGATTGCGGCCCCAGTCGGCCGCGGAGCGGAGCACCACCAACGTCCGCCTGTCGCGCGCGCACGAAGGCGGCCGCACCGTCTTGCTGCTGAACCGCCAGAGCGCGTTTGCGCTGGACCCGCAGGGGCTCAACCGGGCGCAGTTCAACGCCGACCCCACACAGACCGCCCTACAAGCCATCAACTTCAACACCCGAAAATCGGTGTCGCAGACGCAGGTCGGCCTGGCCTGGGACCAATCCCTCGGTGGCGGCCATCGCATTGAATGGCTGGCGTATGCCGGGCAGCGCCGCGTCATCCAGTTCCAGTCCATTCCGCCCACGGCCCAGGACCCCGCGACGAGCTCGGGTGGCGTGATCGATCTGGACCGCGGGTACTGGGGCTTCAACGCCCGCTGGCGGCAGCGCAGCGAATGGCAGGGTGGGCGGCTCGACCTGAGCGCCGGCCTGGCCGGCGACCGCCAGAGCGATCTTCGGCGCGGGTACAACAACTTCACCGGATCCAGTGCGGCGCCCACCGCCATCGGCGTTCAGGGCGATCTGCGGCGCGACGAAACCAACCGCGCCCAGACCCTCGATCCGTACCTCCAGGCGGCCTGGGCCCGTGAGTCCCTGACGCTCGAAGGCGGTCTGCGCCGAGTGCGCGCCGACTACACCTCCACCGACCGCTTCGTGTCCATCGGCAACGGCGACGACAGCGGTGAAGTTCGCTACGCGCGCACGGTGCCGGTGCTGGGCGCGCGGCTGCAAGTCACGCCGCAACTCCAGGCATTTGCCAGCGTGGGCAAGGGCCTGGAGACGCCCACCCTCAACGAAGCGTCGTACCGCAGCGGGGGTGCCACCGGCCTCAACACCGACCTGAACGCGGCCCGCAGTACGAGCGCCGAAATCGGTGTGCGTGGACGGGGTGGCGCGGGGTTGTGGAACGCCACCCTGTTCGACATCCGCACCCGCGACGAGATCGTGGTGGAAAGCAGTGGCGGTGGGCGAACCGTGTTCACCAACGCCGGGCGCACCGAGCGCCGCGGTCTGGAGCTGTCGGCCGAAGCCGGGTGGGGCGACTGGACGCTCGGCACGGCCTACACCCACCTGCGTGCGCGTTACGCAGCGTCGGCCGACGCCCGGTTTCCGGCCGGCAATGCGCTGCCCGGCGTGCCCGCCCAGCAGTTCTTTGCGCAGCTGTCCTGGGCACCCGCCTGGGCGCGAACGGCCGGCGGCGTGTTGTCCCTCGAAGCGCGCCACACCGGGCGGGTCCAGGTGAACGACCTCAACACCGACGCCGCCGAGGGCCACACCCTGTTCGCGCTGGGTGTCCGGTTCGAGCAGACCTCGGGACCGTGGACCTGGCGCCAGTTCGCGCGCATCGACAACCTGACCGATCGACGCCACGCGGGCTCGGTGATCGTGAACGATGGCAACGGCCGGTTCTTTGAACCCGGGGCCGGGCGTTCGCTGTCGGCCGGGGTTGAAGTGGTGCGGCGCTTCTGAGCCTCGGCCTGCCGGGCGATCCGCAAACGATCAGCGGTCGCACCGGGAGGGTGAACGTGCAACCCGGGCCACGAACGGTCGGTAGCATCCGGCAACGCATTGATACTCCGCAGGGGTATCCCGAACTTTTGCCATCCGGAGTTGCCCGATGCCTCTTTCGCCACGCCGTCCCGCCGCAGCGGGCTTGAACCGCCGCACATTTGCCCAAGCCGCCCTGGGCAGCGCCGCAGGACTGGCCCTGCCCGCCTTGCATGCGCAAAGCAACCGCATCGTGCTGGGACAGTCGGCTGCCTTCAGCGGGCCGGCCGCCCAGCTGGGCATCCAGTTCAACGCGGGCGCCCAGCTGTTCCTGGACCAGGTGAACCAGCAGGGTGGTGTGGCCGGCCAACGCTTCGAGATCGTCAAGCTCGATGACGGCTACGAGCCCGACCGTTGCGCCGAAAACACCCGGCAATTGCTGGCACGCGGTTGCACGGCGCTGTTCGGTTACATCGGCACGCCCACCAGCCTGGCGGCACTTCCCCTGTCCACGCGCGCCGACACGCCCTTCGTGGCGCCCTTCACCGGCGCGATGGGTCTGCGCCAACCGTTCAACCGGCTTGCGTTCCACCTGCGCGCGTCCTACAACGACGAGACCGCGCTGATCGTTCGCCAGCTCACCAGCCTGGGGCTAAACGACATTGCCGTCTTTCACCAGAACGACGCCTATGGCAAGGCCGGCCTGGATGGCGTGACGCTGGCGATGGCGGCGCGCAACCTCAAGCCCAAGGCGACCGCCACGGTCGAGCGCAACTCGGTGGACGTGGCCCAGGCGGTCAGCACCATCGTGGCGGCCAAGCCGCAGGCCATCGTGCAGATCAGCGCCTACACCTCGTGCGCAGCGTTCATCCGCGAAGCGCGCAAGGCGGGCTTTGGAGGCACCTTCTACAACGTGTCGTTCGTGGGCACGCAGGCGTTGGCCGACGAACTCGGCAAGGAGGGTGCGGGCGTGGTGATCTCCCAGGTGGTGCCCAACCCCTTCTCGACCACCCGACCCATCACGCGCGAATTCCTCGACGCGATCGAGCGCGGCGGCAACAAGGTGCAACCCAACTTCTCGAGCTTCGAGGGTTTCATGTCGGCCCGCCTGCTGATCGAGGGCGCTCGCCGTGCCGGTCCGCGCCTGACCTCCGATTCCCTGGTGAATGGCCTTGAAGCAATCGGTGACACCAGTTTCGGTGGATTCACCATTTCGCTGAGTCCGACCAACCATGTGGCCTCCCGGTTCGCCGAGCTGTCCATGCTCACGGGCGACGGCAAGGTTCGCACCTGACCCGCCGCCGGTTTGCCTCCCCCAAAGAGGCAGGGCGGGTGCTGGCGCCCGGTTCGCGAACGTTGCATGATGAGGGCCGCTGAAACGTTCGCCCGCACGTGACCATGTCCAACGCACACCGGCCCCCGTCGCCCGTCAACGAATGGCCGCCACAGGTTGGCGACCGCGTGGCCTGTGCGCTGTTCGTCGTCACCGCCGACACCCGCGTCTGTGCGGCCAACGGCACCGCCACCGCCTGGTTCGATCCGCCGCCTGGCCTGATGACACCGCTGGCGAGGTTTCTGGGCATCCTCGAGAGCGATGACCGCCTGGCCGAGCTTCAAACCTTCATTGACGACCTGCGCAGCCACCTGAAGGTGCGTGAGTTGCGGATCTCGCTGTACCGGCACAACCGGGAACCCTTCTCGGCCCTGCTGGTGGCGACGCCGCTGGTGAACGAGGCGGGCACCTACCTCGGCTTTGACGCCATGCTGGTGGACCTCTCGCGCTGGCAGGACCGCGAAGACCTGGTGCCGCTCACGCGCAGTGAATCGCTGCACCGGCGATTCGACCTGCTGGTGCGCGAGCTGGCCATGACGCAGCGCGAGCTCGAGTCGCTCTCGCAGATTCTGGCCCACGACCTGCGCGGCCCCCTGCGACACGTGCAGGGCTACCTGCGCCTCATCCGTGAACGTGCCGACACCTTGAACGACGAGCCGCTGCGCGAATACGGTCAGCTCACGTTGCAGGCGGCGCACCGCATGGGCGACATGATCGAGGCCATGCACGATTACCTGCACCTGTGCCGCGCCACCCTCGACGTGCAGGACGTCCCGCTGGGTCCGTTGATCGAAGGCGTCTGTGCGCATTTGCGGCTGCCCGAAGGAGGTCCCACGATCGAATGGCGGATCGACGCCGAGCTGCCGGTGGTTCGAGGTGACCCGATGCTGCTGGCGCAGGCGTTCCGGCACCTGCTGGACAACGCCGTCAAGTTCACCCGCAAGGTGGCTCACCCCGTCATCACCATTGGCTGGCAGCGCTCGGACGACGGCAGCCGCACCTTCCACGTGGAGGACAACGGCGTCGGCTTCGACCGGCGCCGCGCGGAGCGGTTGTTCCTGCTGTTCCAGCGCCAGCACCATTCCACCGAATACGAAGGGCTGGGCCTCGGACTGGCCATGACCAACCGCATCGTCGAGCGGCATGGTGGCACGCTGTTCTGCGATTCGAGCCCCGGTGCTGGCTGCCGGGTGAGCTTCACGCTGCCGGCCGAGATGGTGCCCAGCGTGTAGGGCGGCCGCGGCCTGGTTCAGTCGGGCAGCACCGCCGTGACTTCGATCTCGACCTTGGCGCGCGCCTCGACCAGGCGGCGGACTTCAACGCAGGTCATGGCCGGAAAATGCTTGCCCATGACCGCGCGGTACGCCTCGCCCAGTTCCCGCAGGCGCGCGTTGTATTCATCGCGGTCCAGGATGTACCAGGTCATGCGCACCATGTGCTCGGGACCAGCGCCCGCGCACCGCAACACGTCCAGCACGTTCTGCAGCGCCTGGCGTGTCTGGGCAATGAAGTCGTCGCTCTCGAACTGCTGTTGCCCGTTCCAGCCGATCTGCCCACCGACGAAGACCTGCGTGCCACGCACGGCAATGCCGTTGGCATAGCCCTTGGGCGCGGTCCATCCGGCGGGTTGGAGTGTGTGTTGCATGGTGTCTCAGGCTTTCGCGGCCTGCTGGCGCAGTGCAAAGCGCTGCAGCTTGCCGGTTTCGGTTCTGGGCAGGCGGTCGACGAAGACCACCTCTCGCGGGTATTTGTAGGGTGCCATGCTGGCCTTGGCATGGTCCTGCAAGGCCTTGACCATGGCGGCGTCGCCGGTGTGTCCCGGCTTGAGCACCACATAGGCCACGATTACCTGACCGCGGTCGTCGTCGGGTCGGCCCACCACACCGCACTCGGCCACCGCCGGGTGCGCGAGCAGCGACGATTCCACCTCGGGTCCGGCCACGTTGTAGCCCGCGGTGATGATCATGTCGTCGGTGCGGGCCTGGTAGAAGTAGTAGCCGTCGGCGTCGCGCCGGAAGGCATCGCCGGGGAAGTTCCAGCCGTCCTGCACGTACTGGGTCTGCCGAGGCTCGTCGAGGTAGCGGCACCCCGTGGGGCCGATCACCGCGAGCCGGCCCACCTGGCCGTCGGGCACCTCGCGCCCGTCGTCGTCCACGATGCGCGCGGTGTAGCCCGGCACCACCGTGCCGATGGCGCCGCGCCGGGCTGCCTCGGGCGCGGCCGAGATGAAGATGTGGAACATCTCGGTGGCGCCGATGCCGTCCAGCATTTCGATGCCGGTGGCTTGTTTCCAGAGCTGGCGGGTCGCGTCGGGCAGGCCCTCGCCGGCGCTCACGCAGACGCGCAGCTGCCCGACACCGCCCTGGGCGGCGAGGGGTTGCGCAAACGGGGCCATCTGCCGGTAGAACGTGGGCGCCGTGTAGCAGATGGTCGCGCCCTGGGCGGCAATCAGCTTCACCATCGCCTCGGGCGTGTACGGAATCGAGGGGTAGTACACCGAGCAACCGGCCCACATGGGAAACACCAGCATGCCGCCCAGTCCGAAGGTGAAGGCCAGCGGCGGTGAGCCCATCACGATGTCGTCGGGGGTGGCCCGCAGCACGTGGCGCGGCCAGCATTCGCAGGCGGCCAGCACGTCGCGGTGGGTGTGCACCGCCGCTTTGGGCACACCCGTGGTGCCCGACGTGAACGCCAGCAGGGCGATGTCGCTGCCGTCGGTGGGGCAGGGCCTTGAATCGGCCGGTTGCGCCGCCGCGAGCGCCTCCAGCCCATCGGCGGCATCGGTGTTGAACCGCACCAGGGGCAGGCCGCTGGCCAACGCATCGAGCTCGCTGGTCAGTGCTGCGTCGCACAGCAGCAGGGCGGGTTGTGCCTTGTCGACGATGGCCTTGAGTTCCTTGGCGCGCAGCAGCGGCATGGTGGCCACGACCACCAGGCCGGCCTGCACCACCGCCAGCCACGCCAGCGCCATCGCCACCGAGTTGCCGCCACGAAGCAGCACCCGGTTGCCGGGCACCAGGCCGGCATCGGTCCGCAGCCAGCTGGCAATGCGGTTGACCGCCTCACGGGCTTGCGCGTAGGTGAGCGTGCGCGCATCGCTGCGCAGGAAAGGCCGCCCGGCGTGGCCCTGCGCCACGGCCCGATCGAACAGGTGTTCCACCAGGTTGACCTGCGCGGGGATCGCCTTCAGCTCGGGCGTGTCGAAGCGCATCTGCGGCCATTGCGCCTGCGGGGGCAGGCGGTCGCGCACAAAGGAATCAACTTGGGCGGATGTCATGGTTTCAGTGCGGCCTTGCCGAGAATGAGCAGTTGCACTTCGCTGGCGCCTTCGTAGATGCGCAGCGACCGGATGTCGCGGTACAGGTGCTCGACCACCTCGCCGACGCGCACACCGCGACCGCCGAACATCTGCACGGCCATGTCGATCACCTTCTGGGCGTTTTCGGTGGCGGTGAGCTTGGCCGCTGCCGCGGCTGCGGTGTAGGCCGGTGTTCCCGCACCCTGCGTCGCACTTTCGTCGCGCATCCAGGCGGCGCGGTAGGTCAGCAGGGCGGCGGCGTCGATCAGGGCGCTCATCTCGCCCAGGCGCGCCTGCGTGAGCTGGAAATCGGCCAGGTGCTGGCCAAACATCTTGCGTTCGCGGGCATGCGCCACCGCTTCAGCGAAGGCGCGTCGCGCCATGCCCAGCGCAGCGGCAGCCACCGAGGCGCGGAAGATGTCGAGTGTCTGCATGGCGAGCTTGAAGCCGCCGTCCACCGTGCCCACCAAGGCGTCCGCGCCGACCTGGCACTGCTTGAACCGCAAGGTGGCCAGGGGGTGCGGGGCCATCACGTCGATGTGCTCCGAGGTGTCCAGCCCCGGTGCGTCGGCCGGCACCACGAAGGCGCTGATGCCTCGCGCGCCGGCGTCTGGTGTGGTCTTGGCGAACACCACGTAGAAGTCGGCCAGCCCGCCGTTGCTGATCCAGGTCTTGCAGCCATCGAGCACCCAGCCGCCTTCGGTGGCGCGGGCGGTGGTCTGCATGCCCGCCACGTCGGAACCGGCGTCGGGTTCACTCAGCGCAAAGGCCGCGATCTGTTGTCCGCCGGCCACCGCGCGAAGGCGTTGCTCGCGCTGCGAATCGCTGCCACCCAGCGTGATGCTGCCACTGCCGAGGCCTTGCATGGCGAAGGAGAAATCGGCCAGCGGTGAATGAAAGGCGAGGGTCTCGCGCAGGATGACCAGCGCCCGTGAGTCGAGCTTGTCCAGCGCACCGCCGTGGGCGGCGGGCACGCAATAGCGCAGCCAGCCAGCGGCCCCCAGGCGGGCCACCCAGTCGCGGCAGGCCCGGCGATCGTCCGACTCGTCGACGCGCTGTGCGGCGGCCCAGTCGTCCACACCCAGCGCCAGCGCCTGATGGTGTTCGGCGAAGAAGGGCAGTTCCCACTGCGCTTGCGGCGGCTTCATGCCATGGGGGCGGTCAAAGGCAACCATCGTCAATCGCCTTCGAACACCGGGCGCTGGCGGGCCGCGAAGGCCTCGTAGGCGCGGCGGAAGTCCTGCGTCTGCATGCAGATCGCCTGTGCCTGTGCCTCGGCCTCGATGGCCTGGTCGAGCGTCATGGCCCATTCCTGGTGCAACATGGTCTTGGTCATGCCGTGCGCGAAGGTGGGTCCCTCGGCCAGCGACTTCGCCAGCTTCAGGGCCGCCTCGGTCAGCGACTCGGGCTCGTGCAGGGCATTGAAGAAGCCCCACGCGTGGCCCTCGGCCGCGGTCATCGAACGCCCGGTGAAGAGCAGCTCGCTCGCGCGGCCCTGGCCGATCATGCGCGGCAGCAGCGCGCAGGCGCCCATGTCGGCACCGGCCAGGCCCACCCGCGTGAACAGGAAGGCGGTGCTGGTGCGGGGTGTGCCCAACCGCAGATCGGAGGCCAGGGCCATCATGGCACCGGCGCCCGCGCACACGCCGTCGATCGCGGCCACCACCGGCTGCGGGCAGGCGCGCATGGTGCTCACCAGGGCGCCCGTCATGCGCGTGAAGGCCAGCAGTTCGGGCATGGTCATCTTCGTCAGCGGACCGATGATCTCGTGCACATCGCCGCCGGAGCAGAAGTTTCCACCCGCACCGGTGAGCACCACCGCCTTCACATCGGTGGCGCGTTGCAGACCGGTGAACCAGTCGCGCAGTTCGGCGTAAGAGTCGAAGGTGAGCGGGTTCTTGCGGTCCGGTCGGTTCAGCGTGACGGTGGCCACGCCGTCTGCGATCGACAGCGCGAAATGTTTCGGGGCCGCTACCGCCGGGCCGTACTGGCCGCGCATGGGGTTTTGGTCGGGAATCGGGTGCTTCATTCGTCGAGTTCTTTCTGGTGCTGCTTGACCTTGCCGAGCAGCTTGTGGAGTTGTTCCAGGTCGCGCGGCGACAGACCCTCGAAAGCTTCGACGATCCAGTGCTCGTGCTGCTCGGCCATCGCGACGAAGGTGCGGCGTCCGCGGTCGGTGAGGCGCACGCGAAACACACGCCGGTCGCCTTCGACACTGGTGCGCTCCACCAGGCCCTCGGCCACCAGCTGGTCGGTGATGCCGGTGACGTTGCCCCCGGTGACCATGAGGCGGTGCGACAGCTCCTTCATCTTCAGGCCATCGGGGTGCCGCTCCAGTTGCGCCATCAGATCGAAGCGCGGCAGCGTGGTGTCGAAGTGCTCGCGCAGCCCGGCGCGGATGCGCTTCTCGATCAGTTGCGAGCAGGTGAGCAGCCGCAGCCACAAGCGCAGTTCCTGCGCGTGCTCGCTGTGCGCGCGCGCCTCCATGTCCAGGGTTTCGGTGGCGTTCACTTGGTGGCCTCCTCTTCTTCGGCGGCCTTCATGGCCTGCTGGCGCGCGATTTCGCGGTAGAGCTGGTCGCGGCCGCTCAGGTAGGGCGCCGGCCATTCGATGGCGCGCGTCTGCAGGCGGGCCGCTTCGTGCAGGGTCCATGCCGGGTTGGCCAGGTGGGGGCGCGCGACCGCACACAGGTCGGCACGGCCGGCCGCGACGATGCTGTTGGCGTGATCGGCTTCGCTGATCGCACCCACCGCCATGGTGAGGATGTCGACCTCGTTGCGGATGCGGTCCGCAAACGGCGTCTGGTACATGCGGCCATACACCGGCCTGGCCTGCCGGGTCGTCTGACCCGAGGACACGTCGATCACGTCGCAGCCGGCCTGCTTGAACAGCCGCGCGATGGCCACCGCGTCGTCGGGCGTGTTGCCACCAGGCGCCCAGTCGTGCGCCGAGATGCGGACGCTGATGGGTTTGTCGGCCGGCCATGCGGCCCGGATGGCGGTGAAGACCTCCAGTGGGTAACGGCACCGGTTCTCCAGCGATCCGCCGTATTCGTCGGTGCGCAGGTTGGTGAGCGGGCAGATGAAGGCCGAGAGCAGGTAGCCGTGTGCGCAGTGAAGTTCCAGCCAGTCGAAGCCGGCCGCTGCAGCGCGGCGCGTGGACTCGACGAAGGCGGCGGTCATGGCGTCCATGTCGGCGCGCGTCATGGCGCGCGGCACCTGGTTCTGCTCGCCATAGGCCACGGCACTGGCCGACAGCAGGGGCCAGTTGCCGGCGGGCAGGGGTTCGTCGATGGCCTCCCAGCCAAGCTGCGTGGAGCCTTTGGGGCCGCTGTGGCCGAGCTGAATGCCGATCTTTGCACCGCTGCCGTGTTCGTGGGCAAAGCGCACGATCCGCTCGAACGCCTGTTGCTGCTCATCGTTCCAGAGGCCCGGGCAGCCGGGCGAGATGCGGCCTTCGGGTGTGGGGCTGGTCATCTCCACCATCACCAGGGCCGCACCGCCCGCCGCGCGCGCGCCCAGGTGCATGAAATGCCAGTCGCCCACCACGCCGTCCCGGGCCTTGTACTGCGCCATGGGCGAGACGACGATGCGGTTCTTGAGGGTCAGACCGCGCACCTTGAGCGGCAGCAGCATGGGCGGGGTGGGGTGTTTGCCCGGCGACTTGCCGGACCGCTCTTGAAGCCATGCCTCGTAGCTTCCAAGCCAGCGGGCGTCGCGCAGGCGCAGGTTCTCGTGGCTGATCCGCTGGCTGCGCGTGAGCAGCGAATAAGCGAACTGCTCGATCTCCATGCCGGTGTAGCGATCCACATGCTCGAACCACTCGGTCGAGTTGCGTGCGGCGTTCTGGATCTTGAGCACCTCCACGCTGCGCCGTGCCTCGTAGGCCTGCAGCACGGTGGCCACATCCGATTCGGGGTGGCGTTCGAATTCGACCGCCAGATCGATCGCGTCTTCGAGGGCGAGCTTGGTGCCGCTGCCGATCGAGAAATGCGCGGTGTGCGCCGCGTCGCCCATCAACACCACCGGTGTGGGCCGTCCGCCGATCTGATTCCAGTGCACCCAGGTGCCACAGATCACGCGGGGGAAGCGGATCCAGATGGCCGATCCGCGCAGGTGGGCGGCGTTGCTGATGAGCCGGTGGCCGTCGAGGTAGGGCGCGAAGAGCTCCTCGCAGAAGGCGATGCCTTCCTCCTGGCTCATCTGGTCGATGCCATGCGCCTGCCACACGTGCTCGGGCGTCTCGACAATGAAGGTCGACGTGTCGGCGTCGAACTTGTAGGCATGGGCCTGGAACCACCCATGTTCGGTCTGCACGAAGGCAAAGGTGAAGGCGTCGAACGTCTTTTTGGTGCCGAGCCAGACGAAGCGGCACTGGCGCGTGTCGATGTCGGGCTTGAAGGTGTCCTGGTAGCGGGTGCGGATCCGGCTGTTGAGGCCATCGCTGGCGATCACCAGATCGGCCCGGTACTGAGCGGCCAGTGCCTGATCGTCGGCCACGTCGGTTTCGAAGACCAGGTTGACCCCGACCTGCTGGCAGCGCGCCTGCAGGATGTTGAGCAGGCGCTTGCGGCCGATGCCGCAGAAGCCGTGCCCGCCGCTGCGCACGCTGCGTCCCTTGAAGAACACCTCGATGTCGTCCCAGTGGTTGAACGCGTCACCGATCTCCTGCGCGGTCTGCGCGTCGGCCTGGCGCAGGTTGCCGAGCGTCTGGTCGGACAGCACCACGCCCCAGCCAAAGGTGTCGAAAGGGCGGTTTCGTTCGACCACCGTGACCTCCAGCGAAGGCTGCTGCTGCTTCATGAGCAGCGCGAAATACAGACCCGCCGGACCGCCGCCAATGCACAGGATGCGCTGAAGTGAGGTTTTCATGTCTAATTAGTTTAGACTTGAAATATTGACCTACAACAGGGTAAACCCGAATCGGGCGCGACAGCGCTGGCACCACCCTGCGGTTCGGCGTATCTTGTAACTAACACCAACGGGAGCCCCCGACCATGTCTGTCTACCGATTCAAGTCCCGCGAGACGGGCGACCTGGTGATGCTGAGACCCCACGGCAAGCGCATGCTGGAGATTCTGGGCAAGGACCCGGAAGCCCCGGGCGTGCTGATGCCGGGTGACATACCGCGCGCCGTCGACGCCATACGGGCTGCCGTGCTGGCCGAAGAAGCCGAGCAGAAGCGACTGCGCGAAGAGGCAGAGGCCAGGGGTGAGCCGCCGCCCGAGTTCGAAACGGTGAGCCTGCGCATGCGCAGCACCCCGTTCATCGAGATGCTGCAGCGCTGCGAGAAGGAGAAGGTCGAGGTGGTCTGGGGCGTCTGACCGGCCTCGACCTTCCGATCGTCAGTCCACCTTGGCGCCCGAGGTCTTGACCACCGGCTCCCACTTTCTGATTTCCGAATCGATCTGCGCGGCAAACTCCGCCGGCGTGTTGCCGCCGGGAATGGCGCCCTGTGCCAGCAGACGCTCCTTCACCGCGGGCAAGGCCAGTGCTTTCGCGGTTTCCTGCTGAAGGCGGTTGACGATGTCGGGCGGGGTGCCTGCCGGCGCCAGCAGGCCGAACCACGAGCTGGCCTCGAAGCCGGGCAGATTGCCGGCTTCGGCCACGGTGGGCACGTCGGGCAGGGCGTCGGAACGCACCGCGCTGGTCACGGCAAACGCCTTGAGGGTTCCCGCCTTGATGTGCGGCATGGCCGAGGGCAGGTTGTCGAACATCACGTCCATGGCGCCGGCCAGCATGTCGTTCATGGCCGGCCCCGAGCCCCGGTAGGGGATGTGCGTCATGAAGATCTTGTTGCGCGCCTTGAAGAGCTCGCCCGCCAGGTGGATCGACGTGCCGTTGCCGCTGGACGCCATGTTCAGGCGCCCGGGATTGGCGCGGGCGTACCGGACGAAATCCGCCACTGTGTTGATGCCCAGTTCCTGGGCCCGCCGGGTGTTCATCACCATCACGTTGGGCACACCCGCCACCAGCGTGATCGGGGCGAAGTCTTTCTGCGGGTCGTAGGGCAGCTTGCTGTAGAGCGCCTTGTTGATGCCGTGGGTGCCGACGGTGCCCATGAGCAGCGTGTATCCATCGGGTGCCGATTTCGCCACCATCTCGGCACCGATGTTGCCGCCGGCGCCGCCGCGGTTGTCCACCACGAAGCTCTGGCCGAAGGCCTTGGTGAGTTCCGGGGCCAGCGTGCGCGCCAGGATGTCGGTGGTGCCACCCGGGGCAAAGGGCACCACGATGCGCACCGGCTTGGTCGGCCACGCACCCTGAGCCAGCGCGAGGGCGGGGAAGGTCAGGGTCGCGGTCAGTGTGACGACGGTTCGGCGGTTCAGGTTCATGGGTGTCTCCTTTGCAGTGGGTGAATCTGCGCCTTCAGCGGCCGGCCGGGTTCGATGCCCAGCTCGAGCGCCGCAGCGTTGGCGTGGCTGACCACGCCTTCTTCCAATGTACTGGCCGCGTGCCCGATGCGCGCGCTGGTGTGCGACACCGTGCAGCCCGCCAGGCCCTGATCCTGCAACAGGGCCAGCCCGGCAATGCCCGCCTGGTCCTTGCCCACCCCGGCGTCGTTGAAGACCGACAGCAGCGGTCGCACCGCCAGCGCATACCGCGCCGAACTCACCCCGCCATGCGACCCGCTCAAAGCAATGCAGCCCGCGTCGGCGGGCTGCAGTTCGGTGATGGAGTCCACCAGGCGGATCGGGATCATGGGGTCCCGTCGACTGGTGGACACGCGTGTCTCACCCCGGCGGATGCCGTGGAACCGGCCTTGCCGGACCACAGGCACCGTCCCCCGGGGGGGACGGCACGGAGCGCCGCAGGGGTGTTCAACGGTCAGTCGGCGTACTGGCCGGCGGCGTCGATGACGGTCTTGAGCTTGTTGATCTGGTCGGCCACGTACTTCTTGTGGCCTTCCGGCGTGACGCGGGCATCGTTCACCACGATGGCGCCCAGGTCTTCCTGCTTCTTGATGAACTCGGGGTCCTTCAGGGCCTTCAGCAGCGCGTCGTTGATCGTCTTGAGCACCGGGGCGGGCGTGCCCTTGGGTGCGTACAGGCCGTGCCAGATGGTCAGGTCGAAGCCACGCAGGCCCATTTCCTGCAGCGAGGGGTAGTGCTTGAGGATGGGGTGGGTGCTCAGGGGCTTGGCCGTGGTCACGGCAAACGCCTTCACGCGGCCGCCCTCGATCTGTGCGGTGGTGTTGGTGGTCTGGTCGCACATCACGTCCACCTGGCCGCCGATGAGGTCGTTCATGGCCGGGCCGGTGCCGCGGTAGGCGATGGTGGTCATCGACTTGTCCAGCTTCACGGCGTACTGCCACATCAGGCCGCACAGGTGCGAAGCCGAACCCAGGCCGGCGTGGGCCAGGTTCAGCTTGCCGCCGTTGGCGCGGATGTAGGCCTCGAAGTCGCGGTAGGTGTTGGCGTTGAGCTTGTTCGAGCCCAGCAGGGTCATCGGCACGTCGTTGATCATGCCGAGGTACTCGAAGTCCTCGAGCGGCTTGTAGGGCAGCTTGCGGTACAGGCCGGCGGTGGCCGCCATGCCGATGTGCCACACCAGCAGGGTGTGACCGTCGGCCGGTGCGCGGGCGACCTTGGCCGCACCGATGGTGCCACCGGCGCCGGTGGCGTTCTCGACCACGATGTTCGAGTTGGGGATGTACTTGCGCATGGTCTCGGCCAGTTGGCGAGCCACGAGGTCGGTCGGTCCGCCGGCGGCGAACGGGACCACGAACGAGATGGGCTTGGTCGGGAAGGCCTGGGCCTGGGCACCGACCGAAACGGCCGCGGTGAGGGCCAGGGCGACGATCTTTTTCATGGGTTGTCTCCAGAATGGGGAACAGGATTGGAACCCACGAATGCTATTCCCCGGTATCCGCCCGGAAATCGCGGAAAGTACGTAGCGACCCCCCGGGGCAAACCCGCCCCGGGCGCGATCAGCGGTAGCTGCGGGCGTCTTCGATGACCTTGCCGTCGTTGGGCAGGCTGCCCGGGGCGACCAGCTCGACCTCGCTGCGCAGCTTGGTCACGTCGCGCACGGCCGCGGCAATCAGCTCGCGCAGCGCCGCATCGCCGCTCTCGGCGGCCTCGACCCGCAGACACATCTGGTCGTTGGCCATCTCGCCGCTGACCACGAGGCGGGCGCGCCGGATCTGGGGAAACCGCCGGGCGATGTCGGCCACCTGCGAGGGATGCACGAACATGCCCCTGACCTTGGTGGTCTGGTCGGCACGGCCCATCCAGCCCTTGATGCGGGGGGCGGTCCGGCCGGTCGGGCAGGCGCCGGGCAGGATGGCGGAGAGGTCGCCGGTGCCGAACCGGATCAGCGGGTAGGCCGGGTTCAGCGTGGTGATCACGAGTTCGCCCACCTCGCCCGCGGGCACCGGCTCGCCAGTGCCCGGGCGCACGATCTCCACGATCACCTGTTCCTCGACCACCAGCCCTTCGCGGGCAGGGGTTTCGTAAGCGACCAGGCCCAGGTCGGCGGTGGCATAGGTCTGGTACACCGCCACGCCGTGCTCGGCGAACCAGGCGGTCAGGCTGGGCGGGCAGGCCTCGCCGCCCACGCTGGCCTTGCGGATGCACGACACGTCCGAGCCGACTTCGGCCGCCTTCTCGATCAGGATGCGCAGGAAGCTCGGCGTGCCGGTGTAGGCGTCGGGGCGCAGTTCTGCGATCGCCTGCAGCTGCTGCTCGGTCTGGCCGGTGCCGGCGGGGAACACCGTGCAACCCACGGCGTGGGCGCCGGCTTCCAGAATGAACGCGCCCGGGGTCATGTGGTAGCTGAACGCGTTGTGCACGAGGTCGCCCGAGCGGAAGCCCGCCGCGAACAGCGCACGGCCGGTCCGCCAGTAATCCCGGCTCGCCCCCTCGGGTTCGTAGATCGGGCCCGGCGACGCGAAGATGCGCGACATCTGCGGACCCCGCACCAGCGCGGAGAAACCACCGAACACGTCGCTGGCGCGCTGCGCCTTCTGCCGCTCGAAAAGTTCGCTCTTTCGCGTGACCGGCAGCCGGGCCAGCGCTGCACGGCTGTTCACCGATGCCGCGTCCACGCCCGCCAGGATTTCGCGAAAGGCCGCACTGCGCGCCTGTGCATGCGCCACCTGAGCCGCCAGCGCCGCCATCTGCTCGCCCTCGCGCTGCGCTGGCGAACGTGCTTCAAGCGCGTCAAAAAACTGATCCATGACCAAACCCCATCGAGAGAAGTGCATTCATCCAGAAACACCGCGGATCCGGCTCTGCCGGTCCGCTGGTGTTGCCCCCTTGAGGGGGTCGCGCGAAGCGCGGCGGGGGTGGGTCATCAAGCAAGCCAACGTTTCCGGCGCTTGTAGCTTTTCACGTCCTTGAACGACTTGCGCTCGCCCCCACCCATGCCAAGGTAGAACTCCTTGACGTCCTCGTTGTTGCGCAGGTCGGCGGCCGGTCCGTCCATCACGATGCGACCGCTTTCCATGATGTAGCCGTAGTCGGCATAGCGAAGCGCCATGTTGGTGTTCTGCTCGGCCAGCAGGAAGGTGACCTTCTCTTTCTGGTTGAGGTCCTTCACGATCTCGAACACCTCTTCGACGATCTGGGGCGCCAGGCCCATCGACGGTTCGTCGAGCAGCACCACGCTGGGGTTGGCCATCAAGGCACGACCGATGGCGCACATCTGCTGCTCGCCACCGCTGGTGTAGGCCGCCTGGCTGGTGCGCCGCGTCTTCAGGCGAGGGAAGTAGGTGTAGACCTTCTCCAGATTGCGCGCCACCTCGGCCTTGTCCTTGCGGGTGTAGCTGCCGGTCATCAGGTTGTCCTCGATGGTCAGGTGCGCAAAGCAGTGCCGCCCCTCCATCACCTGCACCACGCCACGTTGGACCAGATCGGCCGGCGTGAGGTGCTCGATGCGCTCACCGCGCAAGGACACGCTGCCTTTGGTGACTTCACCGCGCTCGGCCTTCAGCAGGTTGGAGATGGCGCGCAGGGTGGTGGTCTTGCCCGCGCCGTTGCCGCCCAGAATGGCCGCGATCTGCCCCTCGGCCACCGTCAGCGAAACGCCCTTGAGCACCAGGATCACGTGGTTGTAGATGACCTCGATGCCGTTGACATGAATGACGGGTGTGGGTGTGCTCATGAAGATTCCTTGGGGACCATTGGCAAGGGCGGCGCGCCGCCCTTGGCGATGGCGCCGCGTTCGCCGCCCCCTCCGGGGAGCGTGCGAAGCGCGGCGGGGGGGTCAGGACTGGCAGTCGGCGCCGCTGCGGCGCGTCAGCTTCTTCTCGGCCGCGTACTTGTCGGCCGCTGCCTTCACCATGGGCTTGATGATCTGCTCGTCACCCTGCAGCCAGTCGCTGGTGAACTCCCACTTGGTGCCGTCCCAGGTGTGCACGCGGGCCCAGTTGGCGCCCATGTGGTCCTGGCAGCTGGTGGACACCGGGCGCATCACGCCCTTGAAGCCCAGCGCGTCGAGCTTGGGCTGGGTGAGGTTCAGGTTCTCGTAACCCCAGCGGGCCTGTTCACCGGTCATCACCTTGCCTTTGCCGAAGCGGTCCTGCGCGGCGCGCACACCTTCAACGGCAAACATCGCGCTCATCAGGCCGCGCATGTAGAGCACTTCACCCACTTCTTCCTTCGGCCCGGTGCCCTGGCCCTTGGCGTGCAGCTTCTCCAGGATTTCCTTCACGACGGCCGCGTTGCGCTCGGTGCCGTGCTGCATGGTCACGGCGTTGTAGCCCTTGGCGCCTGCGCCCACGTCCTTGACGTCGGGTTCGGCACCGGCCCACCACACGCCGTACATCTTCTCGCGCGGGTAACCCGTGGCCTGCGCTTCCTTCAGCGCGGTCGAGTTCATCACGCCCCAACCCCAGTTGAGCACGTAGTCCGGGCGGTCGCGGCGGATCTGCAGCCAGGTGGCCTTCTGTTCCACACCCGGGTGCGTCACCGGCAGCAGGCTCAGCTGGAAGCCGTGCATGGCTGCGCGCTCCTGCAGCAGGGGGATGGGCTCCTTGCCGAACGGGCTGTCGTGGTACACGAGGGCGATCTTCTTGCCCTTGAGCTTGTCGAGCCCGCCCTCTTTCTTGGCGATGTGCTGGATCAGCACGTCGGCGGCCACCCAGTAGGTGCCGGCCAGCGGAAAGTTCCACTTGAACACGCCACCGTCGGCCGATTCGCTGCGGCCGTAACCGGCGGTGATCAGCGGAATCTTGTCGATCGGGGCCTTTTCGGTCAGCGCGAAGGTGATGCCGGTGGACAGCGGCTGGAACACCGTGGCGCCGCCGTTCTTGCCCTTCAGGCGCTCATAGCACTCCACGCCACGGTCGGTGGCGTAGCCGGTTTCGCATTCTTCCCACGACACCTTCACGCCGTTGATGCCGCCACGCGCGTTGGTCAGCTTGAGGTAGTCGACATAGCCGTTGGCGAAGGGCACGCCGTTGGGCGCGTAAGGGCCGGTGCGGTACACCAGCGCCGGGAAGAACTGTTCCTTGGCCTGGGCCATGGCACTGGGCGCGACCAGGGCCGAGGTCAGCCCGGTGGCGGCAGCGGCCACCGCCAGAATCAGATTGCGCAGCTTCATCACTTGTCTCCTATTAAGAACGAACACACACAAAACAGTGGGCCCTTGAGTTCAATGCGTCCGTGCGCCGCGGTCATCAGGACTGTCCCCATTGGGGTTGTCCCTCGGACCCGGTGGGCCGGTGCGCCCGAACCCTCGTCAGTGCGGAAAGGGCCAGAGCCGCAACTTCTGTTTTCCAATGCTCCAGAGCTTGGCCAGGCCGTGGGGTTCCACAATCAGGAACCACACGATGAGGGCGCCGAAGATCATGAATTCGGTGTGCGAGATCGCGGCGGTGGAAATCGTCACGCCCACCAGGCCGCCGAGCACCGGCAAAAACTGGTTCAGGAAGATGGGCAGCACCACGATGAAGGCAGCGCCGAAGAAGCTGCCCATGATCGACCCCATGCCGCCGATGATCACCATGAACAGCAGCTGGAAGCTGCGGTCGATCGAGAACGCGGCCGGTTCCCACGAGCCCAGGTGCACGAAGCCCCACAGGCCGCCGGCCACGCCGATGATGAAGCTGCTGACCGCAAACGCGCTCAGCTTGGCGTACATCGGGCGAATGCCGATCACCGCCGCCGCCACGTCCATGTCGCGGATGGCCATCCACTCGCGGCCGATGGCCGAGCGCACCAGGTTCTTGGCGAGCAGCGCGAACACCACCACGAATCCCAGGCAGAACAGGTACTTCTCGACCGGCGTGTCGATCTTCCAGCCGAACATCTGAAGGTTGGACACCGACACCGAGCCCGACGCGGTGTTGTTGGTGAACCAGCCGATGCGCAGGAACGCCCAGTCGCAGAAGAACTGCGCCGCCAGCGTGGCCACCGCCAGGTACAGGCCTTTGACCCGCAGGCTCGGAATGCCGAAGAAGATGCCCACCAGCGTGGCGAAGAACCCGCCAATCAGCAGCGCCGGCACCAGCGGCATGCCCTCGATGCGCACGAAGGTGTTGTAGGCCATGTAGGCGCCGACCGCCATGAAGGCACCCGACCCCAGGCTGATCTGGCCGCAGTAGCCCACCAGGATGTTCACCCCGATGGCCGCCAGCGCCAGGATCAGGAACGGGATCAGGATGGCGCGGAACAGGTATTCATCGGCCAGCAGCGGCACGCCGATGAAGGCGAATGCCACGATGGCCAGCACGGCCCAGCGGTCCTGGGCGATCGGGAAGATCTGCTGGTCGGTGCGGTACGAGGTCTTGAACTGACCGTTTTCTCTGTAGAACATGGTGATTCCGTTTGCGCTGGAGGGTCAGACTCGATCGATGATTTTTTCGCCGAACAGGCCCTGCGGCCGGAACAGCAGGAACACCAGCGCCAGCACGTAGGCGAACCAGATCTCGATGCCGCCGCCCACGAAGGGGCCGAGGTAGACCTCGGAGAGCTTCTCACCCACGCCGATGATCAGGCCGCCGATGATGGCGCCGGGCACCGAGGTGAGACCGCCCAGGATGATCACGGGCAGGGCGCGCAACGCCACGGTGGTGAGCGAGAACTGGACCCCGAGCTTGGAGCCCCAGATGATCCCGGCCACCAACGCCGTGATGCCGGCCACGAACCAGACGATCACCCAGATGCGGTTCAGCGGGATGCCGATCGACTGCGCCGCCTGGTGGTCGTCGGCCACCGCACGCAGGGCGCGGCCGGTGCCCGTTTTCTGGAAGAAGAGCGACAGGCACAGCACCAGCAGCGCGGCGATGCACGCGGCGTACACGTCTTCCAGGTTCACGAGGATGCCGCCCTCGAACACCCCCTCGAGCAGGAACACCGGGTCCTTCGGCATGCCGACATCGATCTGGTAGATGTCGGAACCGAAGATGGTCTGACCCAGACCGTCGAGGAAGTAGGTGATGCCCAGCGTGGCCATCAGCAGCGTCACGCCCTCCTGGTTCACCAGGTGGCGCAGCACGAAGCGCTCGATCAGCCAGGCCACGCAGAACATCAATGCGCCGGCGAGCGTGAAGGCGATGATGTTGCCGAGCAGCTTGCTCTCGATGCCCAGCCAGCCCGGAATCCATTCGGAGAACCGCGCCATGGCCAGTGCCGCGAACAGCACCATCGCGCCCTGCGCGAAGTTGAACACGCCCGAGGCCTTGAAGATGAGCACGAAGCCCAGCGCCACGAGCGAATACAGCATGCCGGCCATCAGGCCACCAAGGAGAGCTTCAAGAAAAAACGCCATGGTGATGCCTCAATGCGAAGTGCCAAGGTAGGCACTGATGACTTCTTCGTTGTTTCGCACCTCTTCGGGGGTGCCGTCGCCGATCTTCTTGCCGTAGTCGAGCACCACCACGCGGTCGGAGATGTCCATCACCACGCCCATGTCGTGTTCGATCAGGACGATGGTGGTGCCGAACTCGTCGTTCACGTCGAGGATGAAGCGGCTCATGTCCTGCTTCTCCTCGAGGTTCATGCCGGCCATGGGCTCGTCGAGCAGCAGCATCTGCGGCTCCATGGCCAGCGCCCGCCCCAGGTCGACGCGCTTCTGCAGGCCGTAGGGCAGGGTGCCCACCGGCGTTTTGCGGTAGGCCTGGATTTCCAGGAAGTCGATGATGCGTTCGACGAACTCCCGGTGCTGTTCTTCTTCCTTCTGCGCGCCGCCGATGCCGAACGGGTTGCGGAACGCCTGCGCAAACAGGTTGCTGCGCACCCGCAGGTTGCGCCCGGTCATGATGTTGTCGATGACGCTCATGCCCTTGAACAGCGCCAGGTTCTGGAAGGTGCGCGCGATGCCCATTTCGGCCACCTCGCGGCTGTTCATGTGCTTGAACGTCTTGCCGCGGAAGTTGATCGAGCCTTCCTGCGGTTGGTACACGCCGTTGATGCAGTTGAGCATCGAGCTCTTGCCCGCGCCGTTGGGCCCGATGATGGCGCGGATCTCGTGCTCGCGCACATTGAAGCTGATGTCGGTCAGCGCCTTGACCCCGCCGAAGCGCAGGCTGATGTTGTGCACGTCGAGGATGACCTCGCCGATCTTTTTCTGGTTCATGGGGGCTTCCGTGCGGAGCGGGCTGGGAGGGGCTTCGACAGGCTCAGCCCGAACGGGGGTGGGCTCGGCGCGAGCGGTGGTCGATTCGGCCCCGGCGGCAGTCGAATCGGCCCGAGGGGTGGCGACGGCGCTCATGCGGCGGCCTTCACGGGCGTGTAGGTCCTGGCGTCGCGGATCTGCAGCGTGGCGCTCACCGAGCCCGTGCGGCCGTCCTCGAACTTCACCTGGGTCTCGATGTACTGCTCGGTCTTGCCGGCGTAGAGCGCCTCCACCAGCACACCGTACTTGTCGCCGATGAAGCCACGGCGCACCTTGTTCGTGCGGGTGAGTTCGCCGTCATCGGCGTCGAGCTCCTTGTGCAGCACCAGGAAGCGGCTGATCTGGCTGCCGGCCAGCAGTTCGTCGCGGCTGAGGTCGGCGTTGACCTTTTCCACGCATTCCTGGATCAGCGCGTAGACCTCGGGCTTCTGCGCCAGGTCGGTGTAGCCGGCGTAGGACAGGTTGCGACGCTCGGCCCAGTTGCCCACCGCGTCGAAGTCGATGTTGAGCATCACGCAGACCCGCTCGCGCTTGTCACCGAAGGCCACCGCCTCCTTGATGAAGGAGAAGAACTTGAGCTTGTTCTCGACGTACTTGGGCGCAAACATGGCGCCGTCGTTCGGCCCGCCCATGATGCGGCCGACGTCCTTGACGCGGTCGATGATCTTCAGGTGCCCCGAGGCGTCGATGAAGCCGGCGTCGCTGGTGTGGTACCAGCCTTCGGCATCGAGCACCTCGGCGGTGGCCTGCGGGTTCTTGTAGTAGCCCTTGAGCAGACCGGGCGAGCGCACCAGGATTTCGCCGGTTGCGCTCAGCTTGATTTCCACTCCCTCGCAGGGCACGCCCACCGTGTCGGCGCGGGCCTCGTGGTCGGGCTGCAGGCAGACGAACACCGCGGTCTCGGTGGAGCCGTAGAGCTGCTTGAGGTTGATGCCGATGGAGCGGTAGAAGCTGAACAGGTCCGGGCCGATCGCCTCGCCTGCGGTGTAGGCGACGCGCACCCGGCTCATGCCCAGGTTGTTGCGCAGCGGACCGTAGACCAGCCAGTCGCCCAGCCGGTACTTCAGGCGGTCGACGAAGCCGACCGACTTGCCATCCATCAGGTCCGGGCCGATGCGGCGGGCCAGGTCCATGAACGAGTGGAACAGCTTGCGCTTGAGCGCTCCGGCGTCTTCCATGCGGATCATGACGCTGGTGAGCAGGCCCTCGAACACGCGCGGCGGGGCGAAGTAGTAGGTGGGCCCGACTTCCTTGAGGTCGATGGTGACGGTGCCGCTGCTTTCGGGGCAGTTGACCACGTAGCCGGCCACCAGCCATTGCGCGTACGAAAAGATGTTCTGGCCGATCCACGCCGGGGGCAGGTAGGCCAGCACCTCGTCCTGCGGGGTGAGTTTGTCGAACTTGGTGCCGACGGACGCGCGGTCGATCAGCGTGAGGTGGGTGTGCACCACGCCCTTGGGGTTGCCGGTGGTGCCACTGGTGAAAAACATGGCGGCCACGTCGTCGGGCCGACCCTGGTCGACCTGGGCCTGGAACAGTCCGGGGTGCTCCTTGGCGTGTGCCTTGCCGGCGGCGATCAGCCCGTCCACGCTCTGCAGGCCGGGTTGGTCGTAGTTGCGCAGCCCGCGCGGATCGTCGTACCAGATGTGCGAGAGCTGCGGGCACTGCTCGCGGATCTCCAGCATCTTGTCGACCTGCTCCTGGTCCTCGACCACGCAGAAGCGCACCTCGGCGTTGTTGATCGGGAACACGCATTCGGCGCCCACCGCATCCTGGTAGAGCGGCACCGGAATGGCACCCACCGACTGGGCCGCGAGCATGGCGGCGTACAGCCGGGGCCGGTTGGCACCGATCACGACCATGTGTTCGCCGCGCTGCAGCCCGGCCAGGTGAAGGGCACAGGCCATCGCCTCGACCAGGTCGGCCATCTCGGCCCAGGTCGTGGTCTGCCAGATGCCGTATTCCTTCTCGCGCATGGCGGCCGCGTCGGGTCGGCGCTTCGCGTGCTCCAGCAAGAGCCGGGGGAAGGTGGTCTGCATGCCTTGTCTCCTGTGCGGGCCGCCCTGTCCGAACGTCGTCGGGCGGCCTCGTTGCATGCGTTGCATGGTAGGCCTGTGTTTGACGTTATGTTGTCGGTCCGACGACAATCTGGGGTCAATCCTCCTAGGACTTTCCCGCATGTTCCAACCCCACCGCAGCGGCATCCGGGACCGCGCGCGCCACCCGACCGAGGCCGAACTCGCGGGCATTCCCTGGCTCCCCGCCCTCGAGGGAGAGGCCCGCGAACGCGCGCTGGAGTCGTTGCGCGTGGGTGAGGCCGAGGCCGGGGATTTCGTGTGCCGCTTCGGACGGCCGGTCACCTACTGGTTCGGTCTGGTGGATGGGCTGCTCAAGATGAGCAACGACGATTCGAGCGGTACCGCCATCACCTTCACCGGGGTGGCGCCGGGCGGCTGGTTCGGCGAGGGCACCGTGCTCAAGCACGAGCACTACCGCTACAACATCCAGGCGCTGCGCTCCAGCCTGGTGGCCGGCCTGCCAATCGAGACCTTCGACTGGCTGCTGGACCATTCGATCGCGTTCAACCGCTTCGTGATGCACCAGCTCAACGAGCGGCTGGGCCAGTTCATCGCCGCCCGCGAGATCGACCGCCTGACCAGCCCCGATCTGCGCGTGGCGCGAAACCTCGCCGCGCTGTTCCACCCCTTGCTGTCGCCCAACGTGGGCGGCATCCTGCGCATCACGCAGCAGGAACTGGCCTATCTGGTGGGCCTGTCGCGACAGCGCGTCAACGAGGCGCTGCGCACGCTGCAGGACAAGGGGTGGATCCGCATCGAGTACGGCGGTTTGCGGGTGCTGGACCTGCAGTCGTTGCGGTCGGGCATGCTGGACTGAGCCCTTCTTGCGCCAGGCGCCTCACGGCGCTTCTTGTGTCCTGTCCGCCGTCTTCGCTGCCAGCATGGCGTTGAGTCTGGCTTGGTGGGCACGGCGTTGCCTGGCGACCTCGTGCAGCACGATGCCCGGCGACGTGCCGAGGTTCAGGCTTTCGATGATCCCATGCATGGGAATGCTGATGCACAGCGAACTGCGCTCGATCGCCGTCTTGCTGATGCCGATGCCCTCGTTGCCGAACCAGATGGCGAGCTTCTTGTAGGGCGTGTAGTCGTGCTCATGCAGCACGGCGTGGGCTCAGGCTGGCGAGTGGGGAGGTGAAGTCGCTGGCCGGGATATCGGCCAGCACCGAGCCGTTGAAGACGGGGGCGGCGGGGCCGTTGAAGTTGGGCAGCTTGAGGGGCTCCTGCACGCTGCCTTCGCCGGTCTGCTTCATCCACACCACCGAGTTGCTCTCGAAGGTGCGCGACTGGCTCACGCTGTCGATCACGCCTTCCAGAATGAGGCGGGCGTCGGCACGGGCTTTCTCATGAGCCGTGCCATTGGCCGTCTTCGCCGAGCCAGACGATGGGAGGACAGCGACGTTGATCCAGATAGAAGAAGTCAACGATCGCTTCATCTCCTTCGGAGGTTGCCGTCGAAGGCCAGCCGTGCGTGGTCAAGGGCGATGCCGCCTTGCCGGGTCTGCAGCACCACCGCGCCGCCGTTGATGCGGGCGTCGGCATGGCGCTGCGATCCGGCGGCGTTGAGGCTGAGCAGATCCTGGGCGACGATCGCGCTGCCGCTGCTCTCGATGTCGGCGGTTGCGCTGGTGGCAGCAAGGCTTGCCCCGGCGTAGGCAAGCGTGTGTCGCAGGTCGAGATCTTGCTGGGCATGAAGGGCCAGGTGCCCGCCGGCGTGGATCCAGGTGCGCTCGCCACCGGGCTTGCCGATCTGGATGTCGCCTTGCGTGCTGCGCAGGCTGATGTCACCCGACAAAGCGCGGATGGTCAACGAACGCGTCTTGTGCCCGCGCCACGAGCAATGCGATGCCTTGTGCGCCCAGGCAGCGGCCAGCGGGGGGGTCGTCTCGGTCGGGGCCTTGCAGCACCACCTCGTCGAACGGCAGGCCCGCCGCGTCGACGAGGACTTGCCGCACCCGCACACAAGGCGATTCCTGATCGGGCAGCCGTTGCGGCAAGGTGGCGGCGGGCGCCGACAGGCGAACGTCTGGCGTCGCCTCCTGCCGCTGGCGCCATTGCCGCAGTTGCTCTTCCTGGCGCTGAAGCAAGGCGTCGGCATTGGGCTGAGCCAGCGCCTGGGCCGACATCGCGGCCAGCCCCAACACGCACGCCAGCTCCCCCGCCCAGGTGCTTTTGAAAATGGACCTTCCCCCTGATTTCTTGTGGGAGGCATCTTATGAACACTTTGGTATTGATTCCCGGGGGTGTATCGCGACATCGATCTCGCGGGAGGGGGCCAAACGCTGAGATGATTCCCGTCATGGCTTCCGACATTCCCCAGCGCACCCTCAAGCTCAAGCCCGCGGCGCCGAAGCCGCCTGCCGATCCCCGCGCGCCCCGCCGACCGCCGGTGCGCCCGCCGGGTCCGGCGCGGGCGCGGCCTCTGAGCGAGGCCCGGCGCCCCGACCTGCCGCTGCAGCCGGCCGC
>CALRVR020000015.1:0-98883 GCA_943371665.1 Synechococcus sp. UW140 | reverse complement strand
GCCGACCTGGCCAGCGCCATCGGCTCGATCTGGCAGCGCCGCGACGACCGCTATTCCGAACTGCGCGCCTCGCTCGCGCCAGACACCACCCAGGGCAAACGCCGCGTCGAGATGTCCTACATCGGCGGGTGACCGGAGCTTTCCTTGATCCACACGAATGAAATCACCGGCCTGGTGCTGGCCGGGGGCCGCGGCTCCCGCATGGGCGGCGCCGACAAAGGCCTGCAGAACTTCAATGGCACGCCGCTGGCGCTGCACACGCTGATGCGGTTGCAGTTGCAGGAGGGCGGGCTGATGGGCGACCTGATGGTCAACGCCAACCGCAACCTGGCGGCCTACGAGGCCTTCGGCGTGCCGGTCTGGCCCGACTCCCTGAGCGACTTCGCCGGCCCGCTTGCGGGCTTCCTGACCGGTCTGGAGCGCGCCGAAACGCCCTACCTGCTCACCGTGCCGTGCGACGTGCCGCGCTTTCCGCTCGACCTGGCCCAACGGCTGGCCACAGCGTTCGACGACGAAGCCACCGAAATCGCCATGCCCAGTGCGCCCGAGGAAGACGGCCAGCTCCGCCCGCAGCCGGTGTTCTGCCTGATTCGCATCGACCTGCTGGAAAGCCTGGTGGCTTTCACCCAGGCCGGCGGCCGCAAGATCGACCGCTGGACCGATCAGCACCGCACCGTGCTCGTGCCCTTCAACCAGCCCGGTGACGATCCGCGCGCCTTTCTCAACACCAACACGCTCGCCGAGTTGCACGCACTCGAAAAAAGCGGCCCATGAAGACCATTGAACAGATCGCGGCCGAGCTGCAGGGCTACGACCCGCAGGCGTTGTCCGCCGACCAAGTGAACCAGTTCCTGGCGAAGCTGGTCGTTCCGGTGACCGAGCACGCGTCGGTGGGCATCTTCGACGCACTCGGTCGGGTGCTGGCCGACGACGTGGTCTCGCCGATCAGCGTGCCGCCGCACGACAACTCGGCCATGGATGGCTTTGCCTTCGATGGCGCCGCGCTGGGCGCCTCCCCGCTGACGCTGAAGGTGGTCGGTACCGCCTTTGCGGGCAAGGCCTGGCCCGGCCAGGTGGGACCCGGCGAGTGCCTCAAGATCATGACCGGCGCGATCATGCCGCCGGGGCTGGACACGGTGGTCCCGATCGAGTTCGTCAAGACCGACGGCGAATCTGTGACCCTGCCGCCCGGTGTGGTGAAACCCGGCGACAACCGCCGCCTGCTAGGCGAAGACCTGATGGCCGGCCAGCCCGCACTGCGGCGCGGTCAGGTGCTGGGGCCCGCGGCGCTGGGCCTGCTGGCCAGCCTGGGGCTGCCCACGGTGACCGTGGTGCGCCGCATTCGCGTGGCGTACTTCTCGACCGGCGACGAGATCCTGAGCCTGGGCGAGGCACCGCGCGAGGGCGCGGTGTACGACAGCAACCGCTACACCGTGTTCGGCCTGCTCACGCGGCTGGGGGTCGAGGTGATCGACATGGGCGTGGTGCCCGACGAGCCAGCGCGGCTGGAGGCCGCTTTCCGCGACGCCACCGCCCGCGCCGACGCGATCATCACCAGCGGCGGCGTGAGCATGGGCGAAGCCGATCACACCAAGGCCATGATGAAGCAGCTGGGCGATGTGGCCTTCTGGCGAATCGCGATGCGACCAGGTCGCCCGATGGCCGTGGGCCGGATCCAGCAGAACGGCCGCTCTGCGGTTCTTTTCGGTCTTCCGGGCAATCCGGTCGCGGTGATGGTGACGTTCCTGGCGTTCGTGCGCCCTGCCCTGCAGCGGCTGATGGGCGCCGAGGCAACGCCGCCAGTGCTGCTGCAGGCCAAAAGCGGCGAGGCCATGCGCAAGAAGCCGGGCCGCACCGAATACCAGCGAGGCACGGTGGTCCGGGAGGCCGACGGTTCGCTGGTGGCGCGCACCACGGGCAACCAGGGTTCGGGGGTGCTGAGCTCGATGGTGCAGGCCAACGGACTGATCGTGCTGCGCCACGAGCAGGGCAACGTGGCGGTGGGCGACACCGTCGAGGTGATGTTGTTCGACGGGGTGGTCTGAGTTTTCTCCGGGTCTTTCGCCGGGTCTTCCTCAATGTCTTTCGCCGGCCAGACCGGTCTTCGGCGACCGGGGCATCCGGCTCCGCGACTGTCCCCCGGGGCGGCTTTGCCGCCCCTCCTCCTTTATGTCGCTGCTCCGGACACCCCGATCACCGCAGCCCTCGTTGGCAGTCGGTCCGGATGCGTTCGGACACCACTTCGAGCGCGCGGGTGCGGTGTGGGTCACGCAGCGGCATAAAGGAGGAGGACCGGGCTGCAAGCCTGGTCCGGGGGACAGCCGCGGAGTGGCGCACACCGCACTCGGGTGCTTGCGCGAGGTATCCCTCCGAAATGCCCCCGAATCTCACTTCGCCGGAATCACCTCGGCCGATGGATCGGCCTCGTGCATCACCGGGTGGGCAGGCTGGTGGGCCTTCATGCGCGACAGCAGCGTGTACATCGTCGGCACCACGAAGATCGTGAGCAGCGTGCCCACGCTCATGCCACCCACGATCACCCAGCCGATCTGCTGACGGCTTTCGGCACCGGCACCGGTGGCCAGGGCCAACGGAATCGCGCCCAGCACCATGGCACCCGTCGTCATCAGGATCGGGCGCAGGCGCAGCCCCGCTGCCTTCTTCACCGCCTCCAGCTTGTCCATCCCCTGCTCGCGCAACTGGTTGGAAAACTCGACGATCAGGATGCCGTGCTTGGTGATCAGGCCCACCAGCGTGATGAGCCCGATCTGGCTGAACACGTTCAGCGTGCCTCCCGACAGCTTGAGCGCCAGCAACGCGCCCAGCATCGACAGCGGCACCGACAGCATGATGATCAGCGGGTCGACGAAGCTCTCGAACTGGGCCGCCAGCACCAGGTAGATGAACAGCAATGAGAGCACGAACACCAGCGCCAGCGAACCCGAGGCATTGCGGAACTCGCGGCTCTGGCCGTTCAGGTCGCTCGCGTAGCCCTGCGGCAGCAGCTCGGCTGAAAGCTGGTTCATGAAGTCCAGCGCCTCGCCCAGCGAGTAGTCGGGCGCGATGTTGCCGGTGATGGTGGCACTGCGGCGCTGGCCGAAGTGGTTGAGCTCGCGCGGCACCACCACCTCGCGCGTGGTCACGAGCGAGGCCAGCGGAATCATGGCGTCGCCCCGACCGCGCACGAACAGGCGGTCGATGTCTTCGGGCGTGCTGCGGTTCGCCGACACGGTCTGCACCACCACGTCGTACTGCTCGCCGTCGCGCTTGTAGCGGGTCACGATGCGCCCGCCCAGCATGGTTTCCACCGTTCGCGCAATGGCGTCCACGCTCACGCCCATGTCGGCCGCGCGCTCCCGGTCCACGTCCATTCGGATCTCGGGTTTGTTCAGGCGCAGGTCGGTGTCCACCTGCACGATGCCCGGGTTCTGGGCCATGCGCTCCTGGAAGCGGCGCACCACGCCAGAGAGGTTTTCGTAGCTGTCGCTGGTGACGATCACGAAGTTGAGCGGCCGCTCGCGGAAGCCCTGGCCCAGCGACGGCGGTGTGATCGGGAAGGCGCTGATGCCCGGCAAGGCCGCCATCTTGGGCGCGATGGTGCGCGCGATCTCGATGGTGGTGCGGTCGCGCTCTTCCCAGGGTTTGCCGCGCATGACCACACTGCCCTGCGCCACCGACGGGTTGCCGACGATGGTGAAGATGCGGTCGAACTCGGGTTGCTCTTGCGCCATCCTCTCGATGGCTTCGGCGTAGCGACGGGTGTAGGCCAGCGTGGCTCCGTCGGGGCCGTTGATGTTGGCCAGCACCACGCCGCGGTCTTCCAGTGGAGCAAGCTCGGACCGCGTGGTCTGCAGCAGCCACCAGCTGCCGGCGGCACTCGCCACCATGATGCCCACCACCAGCCAGCGCACATTGAGCGACCAGCCCAGCAGGCGGTCGTAGCCGTCGTTCAGGCGCACCAGCACGCGCTCCATGAAGCGGTCGAAGCGGCCGGGGTTGTTCACGTGGCGCAGCAGCTTGGAACACATCATGGGCGACAGCGTGAGCGCCACGAAGCCCGACACCACCACGGCACCCGCCAGCGCCAGCGCGAACTCGGCAAACAGGCGCCCGGTGCGGCCCGGCGTGAACGCCAGCGGTGCGTACACCGCCGCCAGCGTGAGCGTCATGGCGACGATCGCAAAACCGATCTCGCGCGCCCCCTTGATCGCGGCCTCGAAGGGCTTCATGCCTTCCTCGATGTGCCGGTAGATGTTCTCCAGCATCACGATGGCGTCGTCCACCACGAGGCCGATGGCCAGCACCAGCGCGAGCAGCGTGAGGGTGTTGATCGAGAAGCCGAACAGCGCCATCAGCGCGAAGGTGCCGATCAGGCTGACCGGGATGGTGACCAGCGGGATGATCGAGGCGCGCAGGGTGCGCAGGAAAACGAAGATCACCAGCGCCACCAGCACGGCGGCTTCGGCGATGGTGGTGTAGACCGCCTTGATCGACCGATCGATGAAGATCGAGTTGTCGTTGGCCACCTCGATCGACACACCCTTGGGCAGCTCCTCGATGATTCGCGGCAGCATGGTCTGCACCGCGGCCGACAGCTCCAGCGGGTTGGCGGTGGCCTGCCGGATCACCCCGAGCGAGATCGCGTCGCGCCCGTTGTAGCGCACCGACACGCGCTCGTCCTGCGGCGCCTGCTCCACGCGCGCCACGTCGCCGATGCGCACCGTTTGCCCGTTCAACGTGCGGATGCCGATGGCTCGGAACTGCTCGGGCGTCTGCACGTCGGTGGCGGCGGTGACGTTGAACTCGCGCTGCGAGCTCTCGATGCGGCCCGCAGGCACCTCGAGGTTGGAGCGGCGCAGCGCGTCCTCCACGTCCTGCACGGTCAGGGCGTAGGCGGCCAGGCGGTCCGGATCGAGCCAGACGCGCATCGAGTAACGGCGCTCGCCCCAGATGCGCACGTCGGCCGCGCCCGGGGCCGTCTGCAGGCGCGGCTTGACGAGCCGGTTGGCGATGTCGCTGAGTTCCAGCGGCGAGAGGGTGTCCGAGTTGAGCGCCAGCCAGATCACGGGGGTGGCATCGGCCTCGACCTTGGCGATGGTGGGCTCGTCCACGTCCTGCGGCAGGCGCTGGCGCACGCGGCTCACCTTGTCGCGAACGTCGGCGGCGGCGGCGTCGGGATCGCGCTCGAGGTTGAAGCGCACGGTGATCTGGCTTTGCTCCTGGCGGCTGATCGAGGTGATGACGTCCACCCCCTCGATGCCGGCCAGCGAGTCTTCGAGGATCTTGGTGACCTGCGACTCGATGACCTCGCTGGACGCACCGCCAAAGCGCGTGGTGACGGTGACGGTGGGCTCGTCGATGCGGGGGTATTCGCGCACCGACAGGCCGTTGAAGGCCACCAGGCCCACCAGCACGATGAGCAGGGAGAGCACCGTGGCAAACACGGGGCGCCGGATGGACAGTTCAGGCAGTTGCATGTTCGTCTCCGTGGCGCGGCGGCGTCATTGCCCGGTTGGCTTGGCCGCGGCCGGCGCGGCCGCCGCGGTGGGTTCGGCAGCGGCCAGGTTGACCACCCGCACCGGCGTGCCGTCGCGCTGCAACCGCTGCTGGCCCGCGATCACCACCGTGTCGCTCGCCGCCAGGCCCTTGACCACCTGCACGTCGGCGCCACGGCGCACGCCCAGTTCCACCTCGACACGGCGCGACACCATGCGGCGGGCATCGCCCTGACCCTGTTCTTCAACCAGCACCACGAACTGGCGCCCGGCCTGGGGAAACACCGCTTCTTCAGGCACCACCAGGGCGCCTTCGTCGACCGCAAACACGATCAGCACCCGCGCGAACATGCCGGGCCGGAGATCGGCGCCAGGCGACCTTGGCATGGTGGCGCGCACCGCAATCGAGCGGCCGTTGGCGTCGAGCAGCGGGTCCACCGCCAGCACGCGCGCCTCGAAGCGCCGCCCCGGCAAGGCATCGAGCTGCACCTGCACGGTCTGGCCAGCGGCGATCTGACCCTGGTAGCGCTCGGGCAGCCGGAAATCCACCGTCAGCTGGGACGTGTCCTCGAGGTTGACCAGGTCGTCGCCGTCGTTGACGTACTGGCCGAGGTTGATGGTGCGCAGACCCACCGTGCCGTCGAAAGGCGCGGTGATGCGCATGCGCTGAAGGCGGGCCTGGGCCAGCGCCACCTGCGCTTCGGCCACTTGCAGCGCCGCCCGGCTCTCGTCCACCACGCGGGCAGCCACGAAGTTCTGGGCCAGCAACTCTTCGTTGCGCTTGAGGTTGGCCCGGGCGATCGACAGCTGGGCCTCGGCCTGGCTGAGCTCGGCCCGCTGCAGCGTGTCGTCGAGTTGGACCAGCAGCTGCCCGCGGCGCACCTGGGCGCCATCGCCGAACGCGATACGGACCACGCGGCCTGCGGTCTCGGGCTTGAGCATGACGCTCTGGCGCGAGCGCAGGGTGCCCACCGCCTGGGCGTCGTCCTGCAGGCGAGCGGTTTTCACACGGGCGACTTCGACGCTGGTGGGACCACCACCCCCGCCGCCCGCGCCGGGACCGCCGGCCGGACGGCCCTGCGGCGCTGCCGTGCCGGCGGGGGCTTCGCCCGCCGTTGACCGGCCTTGGGAGCCCTTTTGCCACCACCAGGCCGCGCCGGCGGCCAAGGCCAGACCCAGCACCGCGATCCCGACCGTCATTGAAGGTTTGGCCATCGGCATTCCTGAATGCGTTGGGACAACCGTTGAATGGTTGCCGTGCTTACGTTTCGCCGCATTGTGGCGGCGTCTTGTGAAGCGCGGGTAAACGCGGCCCGCTCTCCGAGCGCCACGCCGGGTTGTTGGGTCAGGCCGGCACGCCCCGGTTGGCCAGGGCGTCCGCGCGCTCGTTGCCCGGGTCGCCCGAATGGCCCTTGACCCAGTGCCACTCGATCTGGTGCGGCCCGCCGTGGACCAGATCGTCGAGCCGGCGCCAGAGTTCCGCGTTCTTGACCGGCTGTTTGGCCGCCGTCACCCAGCCCTTCTTCTTCCAGCCATGGATCCACTCGGTGATGCCCTTGCGGACGTATTCGCTGTCCACATAGAGCGACACCTTGCAGGGGCGTTTGAGGGCCTGCAGGGCCTCGATCACGGCCACCAGCTCCATGCGGTTGTTGGTCGTGTTGCGCTCGCCGCCAAACAGCTCTTTCTCGTGTCCGTCGGTGCGCATGAAGGCACCCCATCCGCCCGGGCCCGGGTTGCCCTTGCAGGCGCCGTCCGTGTAAATCACCACATGGTCCAAACCAGTCACTCCTGTCAATGTTGAATCAACGCCGGTTGGCCACCGACACCGGCGCCGTGGCCGCTGCTCGCCGGGGCTTCCATGCCGGCCCCAGCAGGCGAACCCCCCGCACCCGCTTGACGCCCACCGCGAAGTAGACCGCACCGAAAATCGGCCACCAGCGTGCACCGGCGCGGTCCATCCAGGTGTGGCGCTGCAGCCATTTGTCGCTGCGCACCGCCGGGCGGTAGCACCCATAGCGCTCGGTTTCGATTTCAAAGCTGAGCAACCGCAACCAGTCCCGCAGGCGCCACGGGCCGATGAACGCACCCGATTCGGGCAGGTACAGGCGCGACGCCCCGAACGCGTTGAAATGCACGCGCTCCATCATGTGCGCACGGCCCTGGCGCAAGCCCCAGAGGCTGGCCGGGTTGAAGCCGCTCACCACCACGCGCCCCTCGGGCACCAGCACGCGCTCCACCTCGCGCAGCACGTGGTGCGGATCGGCGCTGAACTCCAGGGTGTGCGGCAACACGACCAGATCGAGACTGGCGGCCGGAAACGGCAGCGCCGCGGCATCGGTGATGAAGGCCGCCTTGACCGGCGGTGCCTGGGCCTCTTCGTGAAGGGCCAGCCACCGGTTGGGCATGCGGTTGGCGCGCAGCGTCTGCAGCTGCGGCAGGCCAAGCTGCACCGCGTTGAAGCCGAACAGGTCGGCCACGGCCAGGTCGAACTGGTCCTGTTCCCAAGCCAGCAGGTATTGCCCTGGCGGGGTCTCGAACCATTCGGTCAGGCTCTGGTGGTTTTCGGTCATGCAGGCAATGGCAGCGGTAGGCGCGATGTCTGCGACACTCGGGGGTGCCGCGGGCAAGGCCCGCACTCTACACGCCCCACGCCCAGCCCCATGCAACTGCACCCGATTCCGGCCTTCACCGACAACTACATCTGGTTGTTGCACGACGGCCGGCGTGCGCTGGTGGTGGACCCGGGAGAGCCCGACGGCGTGCTGGCCGCGCTGGCCGCTTCGTCGCTCACGCTCGACACCATCCTGCTCACGCACCACCACGCCGACCACACCGGCGGCGTCGATGCCCTGCGCCAGGCCACCGGGGCGCGCGTCATCGGGCCCGCCTTCGAGAAACTGCCCGAACCGGTGGAGCGCGTCCAGGGCGGTGACCGCGTCGAGGCGCTCGGGCTGCAATTTGCCGTGATCGACGTGCCCGGTCACACCGCCGGCCACATCGCCTTCCACTGCCCGCAGGTCGACGGCCGGCCCCTGCTGTTCTGCGGCGACACGCTGTTCTCGGGTGGCTGCGGCCGACTGTTCGAAGGCACGCCCGCGCAGATGCACGCGTCGCTCGGCCGGCTCGCCGCCCTACCCGGCGACACCCGCGTGTGCTGCACGCACGAGTACACCCTGTCCAACCTCCGGTTTGCCTGCGCGGTGGACCCCGACAACGCCGACCTGACCGCCTACCGCGCCCGGTGCGAAGCGCAGCGCGAGCGCGGTGAACCCACGCTGCCGAGTTCCATCGAACTCGAGCGCCGCATCAACCCCTTCCTGCGCACGGCGCACACCCCGGTGATCCGGGCGGCGCAACGCCACGCCCCCGGCAGCGCCGCCGATCCCGTGACGGTGTTCGCCACCTTGCGCGCGTGGACGAACGTTTTCCGATGATGCCCGCCTTGACTGTTCCCCTGAACTCGACGCGCTCCTTGATGACCCGCCTGTCCCTGCTGGCCGCCACCCTGGTGCTGCTGGTCGGTTGCGCCAGCACGGTGCCCCCGTCCGGGCCCCCCGTTGCCAGTGCCGAGACCACCCCGCAGCCGCGCCAGCTGCCCCCGCCCGCACCCACGGTCCGTGGTCCGGCCCAGCGCCTGCCGGCCGATGTGCCCTTGAGCGAGATCGCCAGCGCCCCCCTGGACGCGCCCTCCGTGGCCACGCTGGCCGCCCCCGCCGATCTTTGGGAACGCATCCGCCGCGGGCTGGCCCTCAAGCCGCTGGACGACGACCTGGTGCGCCAGCACGAGCAGTGGTACCTGGCGCGGCCGGACTATATCCAGCGCATGACCGAGCGGTCGCGCCGCTACCTGTTCCACATCGTCGAGGAGATCGAGCGCCGCGGTCTCCCCATGGAGCTGGCCCTGCTGCCCTTCATCGAAAGCGCGTTCAACCCGCAGGCCGTGTCCAGCGCGCGGGCGGCCGGCATGTGGCAGTTCATGCCAGCCACCGGCGCATCATTCGACCTCAAGCAGAACGCCTTTCGCGACGACCGCCGCGACGTGCTGGCCTCGACCCGCGCCGCGCTGGATTACCTGGAACAGCTGCACACCCGGTTCGGCGACTGGCACCTGGCGCTGGCGGCCTACAACTGGGGACAAGGCAACGTCAACCGGGCCGTCACGCGCAACCAGCGCACCGGCCAGCCCACCGGCTACCTCGACCTGAGCATGCCGGCCGAAACGCGCCACTACGTGCCCAAACTGCAGGCGGTGGTCAACATCGTGGCCAACCCGGCCCGTTACCAGGCCACGTTGCCCGACATCGGCAACCACCCGTTCTTCGACACGGTGACGCTCGACCGTGACATGGACGTGGCGGTCATTGCCCGGCTGGCCGAGGTCAGCGAAGACGATTTCCGGGCGCTGAATCCCTCGCTCAAATTGCCGGTGGTCATGTCCAACGCCACCCCGAACGTGCTGCTGCCCTGGGACAACGCGGTCATCTTCCAGCGCAACCTGCCGAGCCACCAGGGGCCACTGGCCAGCTGGACCGCCTGGGTGGTGCCCGCCACCATGACCACCGCCGAGGCGGCGAAGCGCGTGGGCATGAACGAGGCCGAGCTTCGCGCTGTCAACAACATTCCGCCCCGCATGCAGGTGCGCGCCGGCTCCAGCTTGGTGGTGCCGCGCACCGACCGGCTCGACCGCGACGTGCCGGCCCACGTGGCCGACAACGGCACCCTGAGCCTGCAGCCCGAAGCCAACACGCGGCGCGTGGTGGTGAAGGCCCGCAAGGGCGACAACCTCACCAAACTGGCGCGGCGACACGGCCTGAGTCCCGTGAACGTGGCCGAGTGGAACAGGCTTTCGGTCACCAGCCCGCTCAAGGCCGGGCAGCGCCTGACGTTGCTGCTGCCGCAGAAGGCCAAGCCAGCCGTGGCCAAAGGCGGCACCCAGCGCAAGGCCAAGGCCACCGCCAGGGCCAAGAAGCCCGACGCCAAGACCCGCGTGGCGACCACCAGCAGCAAGACCCGCAAGCCCTGACCGGGGTACTGCGAGGTCTGCCCCGTCTGCCCGGCGTGTCCGGCCGGTCAGGCGCGAAAGCGCGCCTTCGCCTTGCTCGCGAAATCGTTCGTCCAGGCGCTGGCCAGCTCATCGGGGGGCACGGTCTGCGCCGAACCGGCGCGCGCCGCGGTTTCGGGGCCGTTGCGCGGCATCACCCCATCGGCGGTCCATGCGTCCCGTGCCCGTTCCACTGCCGAGAGGTACAGCGCGCGGTCGTCCTGAAAATGCGCCTCGGGCACGGTCTTGATCAGGTCCGATGGGCCCGCGGTCTGCAGCCATTTCAGCGCGTGCACCATGGCATCGGTCAGGGCCTGGGTGAGCCGCGGGAACTGTTCTATGAAATCGCCCGGTGCGCTGAGGCAGCCCACCGGCACCGGGCCGCCGAACACCTGGGTGGTCCCCCCCAGGCTGCGGGTGTCGGCCACCACACGCATCTCTCCCAGCTGTTCAAGCTGCGTGACCAGCGGATCGCTGTGGCACAGGGCATCGAGCTGGCCGAACCGGAACGCCTGCAAGGCGGCCAGGGGCGTGGCCTGCGGCAGGATCTGCAGTTCGTCCTCGCGCACGCCGTCGCGCCTGAGCATGGCCTGCAGCACCTGCAGGCAGACCGGGTCGTTGGCGCGGATGCCGACCCGCTTTCCGCGCAGGTCGCGCGCGCCGCGGTAGCCTGGCGTGGCTCGGGCCGACACGCCCAGAACCACCTGGGGTGCGCGTGCCTGCACCACAAAGCTCTGCCAGGCCTGGCTGCGCGCCGGGGCGCTGAGCAACTGGGCAAACGGGCCACACAACACGTGGGCCGCGCGGCCGTGCACGGCCGCCAGCGCCTGCGCCGAATCCGCGAAATCGCGCAGCTCGACGTCCAGGCCTTCTTCGCGGAAATAGTTGAGCTGATCGGCCACGGTGAGCGGGAGGTTCGACAGGCTCACCCGGTGCTCGACCGCGATCACGATGCGCGTGCTGACCAGCCGTGGCGGGTACGGCGCGGGCCGCGCCGGAAGGGCCTGCGCCTGCAGCGGCGCAGCGCCCCCGCCGAGCCACAGGCCCGCGCAGGCAACACTCCACTGGCGGCGGTTCAACATGGCCGATGCGTCCTTCCCCGAATCGATGTCGCAATGACCCGAGATTAGGGGCTGGCGCACAACGCGCCATCCGGACGAGTCCCGAGCGGGTTTCCACCGAGCGCGGTTCCCGTCTGGCGAAAACGCAGACGGGCAGCGCGGTGTCAGCGTCGATCGACCAGCGCGTGGGCGATGGTGCCCAGGTCGACGTACTCGAGCTCGCTGCCCACCGGCACCCCCCGCGCCAGCCGCGTGACCTGCATGCCACGGTCTTTCAGGGCCTGCGCAATCACGTGCGCGGTGGTCTCGCCTTCGGCGGTGAAATTGGTGGCCAGAATGACCTCACGCAACGGCGTGTCGGGATCGACCTCGTCCACCCGGTCGAACAGCCGCTCGAGCCCGATCTCGCGCGGGCCCACCCCATCGAGCGGGCTGAGCTTGCCCATGAGCACGAAGTACAGGCCCTTGTAGGCACCGGTGCGCTCCATGGCGGCCTGGTCGGCCGGCGTTTCCACGATGCACAGCAGGCTGCGGTCGCGCCGCGGATCGCGGCAGGTGGCGCAGACATCGTCTTCGGTGAAGGTGTGGCAGCGCGCGCAATGGCGCACCTGGCCCACTGCCTCGCTCAGCGCGACCGACAGGCGCTGGGCGCCCTCGCGGTCGTGCTGCAGCAGGTGAAACGCCATGCGCTGGGCCGACTTGACCCCCACGCCCGGCAGGCGCCGCAGGGCATCGATCAGGCGCTCGAGCGAACGGTTGTCGGCCAAGGCAGGCGCCGGATCAGAAGGGGAACTTCATGCCCGGGGGCAGGCCCGGCATGCCGGCGGTGAGCTTGGACATCTTCTCGTTGCTGGTCTCCTCGGCCTTGCGAACCGCGGCATTGAACGCGGCCGCCACCAGGTCTTCGAGCATGTCCTTGTCGTCGGCCAGCAGGCTGGGATCGATCGTCACGCGCTTGACGTCGTGCTTGCAGGTCATGACCACCTTGACCAGGCCGGCGCCGGATTCACCGGTGACCTCGATGAAGGCGAGTTCGTCCTGCGCCTTCTTGAGGTTGTCCTGCATGGCCTGGGCCTGCTTCATGAGGCCGGCGAGTTGTCCTTTGTTGAACATGGGGTCGATCCTTGGTTTTCAGGGGGTGTTCAGTGGCTTGAGCGTGCCTGGCACGATTGTGCCGCCGAAGTCTCGCATCATGGTTTGCACGAAGGGATCGGCCAGCACCTGTTGCTCGGCTTCGCGCTGCCGGCGCTCGGCCTCGGCCGCGTTGCGCCGCGCGGGTGAGTCGGTCACCGGCCCGGCTTCGATCGCGAGTTCAACCGAATGCCCGATGGTGGCCAGTGCAGCCACCAGCCGTTCGCGGTTGCTGCCCTGGTTGAGCGATTCGCGCTCGATGCGCAGGCGCCAGACCGGACCATCGCGCGACACCAGTTGCGATTGCAGTGCCAGTTCTCGCACCAGGGCGCTCACCGCCCCGGCGTCGATCAGGCGTTGCACCACCTCGGCCCAGAACCCGCCCTCGGGCGTGGGTTGCAGCGGCGCACTGGGGCGCGGCTGGTCCAGCCGCCCTGGCGCACCGGGGTCGCGCACGGGCACCTGCACCACGCGTGGCGCCGGCCTTGCAGGCGCGGCAGCCGGTGCGGGTGGCGCAGGGGGCAGCGTGTCCCAGGGCGGCGAATCGTCGTCGGGCTCGGGCCAGGGTGCGTCGTCGACCGGCGGCTCGGCGCTCGAGGCCGCGGGTGACGGCGCAACAGTTGTCGTTCGGGGTGCGGGTGCTGGTGCTGGTGCGGGGGATGCTGCCTGCGCAGCGGCAGGCCCAGGCACCGGCGACGGCACCACCGCGACGGGCGCCATGGCCGGCGCGGGTGCGGGACCGGATCGCTCCGGAACCGGCTTCACGGCGGCCACCGGATTGCCCGGCGCAGCCGCTTCAGCCGTTTTCAGGCTTTTTTTTTCCGCTGTGCCCGCGGGCTTGAAGGCCAGCAGGCGCAGCAGCACCATCGTCAGGCCGGCGTACTCGTCGGGCGCCAGGCCCAGCTCGGCTCGGCCGTGCAGGCACAGGCTGTAGAGCAGCTGGGTCTCGTCGGCGGGCATGGCCTGTGCCAGCCGGGCGATGGTGGTTTCGTCGGGGTCGGTGCTGGCGCCCAGCGCGTCCGGCGCGCTCTGGTGAACGGCCATGCGCTGCAGCACCCCGGTCATTTCCTCGAGCGTGGACGCGGCGTTGAGGCCATTGAGCCGCAACGTGTCCACCGTCTGCACCACCGATGCGCCATCGCCCAGGGCCAGCGCCTCGATCAGCCGCAACACATGGCCCCGGTCCACCGCGCCCAGCATCTGGCGCACGGGCGCCTCCATCAACTGGCCGCCACCAAAAGCGATCGCCTGGTCGGTCAGGGACAGCGCGTCCCGCATGGACCCGCGTGCCGCCCGCGCCAGCAGGCGCAGCGCCGCGGGTTCGGCCGCCACGCCCTCGGCCTGCAGCACCTGCTGCAGGTGTTCGGCCACGGTTTCGGGCGCCATTGGGCGCAGGTTGAACTGCAGGCAGCGCGACAGCACGGTCACCGGCACCTTCTGCGGGTCGGTCGTGGCCAGCACGAACTTCAGGTATTCGGGGGGTTCCTCCAGCGTCTTCAACATCGCGTTGAAAGCGGTGTTGGTCAGCATGTGGACCTCGTCGATCATGAAGACCTTGAAGCGCCCCTGCACCGGCTTGTAGACCGCCTGCTCCAGCAGCGACTGCACCTCGTCCACCCCGCGGTTGGACGCGGCGTCGAGCTCGGTGTAGTCGACGAAGCGGCCAGCGTCGATGTCGGTGCAGGCCTGGCATACGCCACACGGTTCGGCGGTGATGCCGCCCTGCCCGTCGGCCCCCACGCAGTTGAGCGACTTGGCCAGGATGCGCGACACCGTGGTCTTGCCCACCCCCCGCGTGCCGGTGAACAGGTAGGCGTGGTGCAGGCGCTGGCTGCCCAGCGCGTTCGACAGCGCCTGAACCACGTGGCCCTGGCCCACCATTTCGCGGAAATTGCGCGGACGGTACTTGCGGGCCAGAACGACATAAGACATGCGCCCGATTCTATGCGGGGGGTGAGGCCCGTCCGACGGGCGAGCTGCCCGTGGCAGGGCCACCCCGGCACGTTCACCCCCCGTGGCCTACAATGGCAAGTGACGGGCCTTCCCGCATGGTGAAGCGGCCAACCGGGTCAGGTGGGGAACCAAGCAGCCCTAACCGTGAAACCAGTGCCGGGGTCAAGGCTCGTCACCTCATTCCACCATCGCAGCAGCCTGCGGACGACCTGGTTCGCGACCCCACCTGCGAACTCCATGCCATAGCGTCCGTCAGGCGTCAGGCACCGGCGAAGTCCATCACCACCGAGTTTGTCCTCCATTGCTGGTTGCAGCCAGCAACGGCGATGTCATCGGCGCCGGGATTCTTTGCTTTCGAGCGGTACTGAATCGGATACAGGGTCAGATCTGGCGAACCACTCTCCCCAGCATGCATTTCATCCAATCCTCTTGCACTAATCTGCAGGCTCTGGATCAAATCTTGTTGCCGTGGGCAGGAACCCACTCCTCGGCAAGCGGTAGCTTCTGAATCGAGCACCCATCGAAACGCTGTATCTCCAACTCGTAGGGTCTACCGGACCTGCTACCAAGAATCAGCAGTGAAATGAGTGAGCCATCAAAATCCGTCGCGATACAGTCGGCAAGGATGCCATACCCTCCCCCTTGCCATGGCCCATCGGGATACACAAGTTCAATGTGATGGTAGTTCCTGTCTTCAGGATGTACATCATTAACCATACCCTCCACTGCGAATGAATGGTTGGCCAGGGCACTGATGATGTTCAATTCATATTCAGATATTCGTCGCATTTCACCTCGGACTATTTTTCGACAGCTCGAATCCCGTTTGGCCAAGGTTCATATGTTTCATGCCGCTACTGTCTCATTTCTGGCGTACGCCGGTGGGGTTTTGCAGACCCTCCTTAGCAGAACTACTCTTGGACTGTTGGTAAGCTCTGCGCCAACTGCCAGAAATCAGCACGAAATATTGATTCTTTTGCAAGCCCTAAAGCAGTGCATAGCTGTAGCAACTCGTCTTTGGATTCAGGCGTTATCGGTATCTCCTCATGTAGTAGGAACAGGGTCAAGGATTCACACGCCATCTCGATCTCTGCCACTACCATGTAATGCTCGACGTTCTGGCAGGCTTCAACCGAGAGCTTTTCACCATATCGCTCGAGGATGCACCTTAGGCGGCCTTCAAAAGACTCGTATTCTGTGTTTCTCATCGCTAAGGATTCGGTGGGACATTGATCGGGTAGGCAGTGGAAATCTTCCCTGCATGGATGGGATGGTTGGGCGGGTAGAAATCAACGCGAACAGTTACTCCGTCACGAGTACCGACTACGTATGGGGAATCCCATTTACCTACGCCCACGGTCGAGCTCGGATCCGTAGCGATGTCAGATACAACATCAAGGATTTTTACATCGCTCCAGTTTGAAGGAAACTCTGTTTTGCTTGGAAGCCCAGCACCTGAGCGATGCCGGCTCAGTATGTGCGCAGAGCGATGCCCAGTGAGGTCTAAGGGCACATGGGAGTCGCCGTTTGCTCCAGGCGAAGCGCCCAGAACATTCCGCCCCCCATTCCCTCCCACCCCCCGCACCATCCTGGTGGCGAGCGACTTGGCGTCGGCGACCTGGGTGATGGCCTCGACGAATGCTTCGCCGCGGACCTTGGGGTCTTCGCTGTTGAGGCGGCGGTGGAGGTCGGCGGGCAGGTCGGCCACGCCCTGCACGGCGGCGGTGGCGGTCTCCAGCAAGCCCGCCTGCAGCAGGGCGGTGGTGAGTTCGTAGGCCGCCACGCCCGAGCCAACCACCATGCCGGGCGGTGTGAGCTTGGCCAGGCCACTGCCCACGCCGTAGAGCAGCAGGGCCCGGTCTTCGCAGGCTTTGGTGTGGCAGACGACCTGGTCGAGGCGGCGCCCGATGATGGTCTGGGCGTTGGTCTCGAGGTCGAGGAAGCGTGCAAACTCTTCTGGCGTGCTGCCGCCGTCCAGGAGGCCTCTGATGGCGGCGCAGCCGCACCGACACTTGATCTTGAAATCAAGATCAAGTCCACATTGAAGCTGTCGGTAATTCTACGATTGGTGACTGATCCAAGCGCGAAATCTCAATCTCATAGAGTCTGCCGTCGCTCCCGCCCAAAGCCAGAAGCTCCAACGCCGCACCATCCTTATCCTTTGCACGCCAATCTTTGATCACAAAAAAGCCGCCTTCGGGTACAGGTTTGTCCGCGTAAACGAAGATGATGTGATAAGACGTAAAGTCCTCTGGCGCAAGTTGCCTAACCATCTGGTCCTGGAGTGAATCAGTCTTACCCTTGCCAGACTCATTCAGTATTCTCCGGGCAAGCTCTCTTTCATCCCTAGTCATTGCTCGCATGGATCACCTCAATGGATATATGGTGCTTACATTCAGTTGGCCATCAGGTAGCCGAATGACACGGTACTGAGCGCGAACGCCATTGATTGCAGTCTCATTAAAATGCGATCTCTGGGACCTGATGCGAAACGATCATTCAACGATCTGATTATGAATAACTGCGCCAGACTGCCTGTGTCAACAAGTTCAATCAGATGCGATGAGTGATCATCCGAGAAAACCTGAGCCACCATTTGCTGAGCCCAGGCTTGGCAATTCCAAGCCGGACACTCTCGCCGTGATCCTTATGCCAAACTTCTTTCAGCGTAAGCACAATTTGCCTCAATGACTTCACCGAACAGATCGCTCCAACGCCCACAAATTCATTCGACAGCCAAGCCATCCGATAAAATCCGAATGCCATTAAATGCCATTGCCAAACTTGGGTCAATGTGCAAACAACACGTTCTGCTGTCTGGCGAGCCGCCCTCCTTAGGCATGCAAAACATCCAAAACTCTTGCGGCAAATAGCAGCACTCTGGGTTAAATCCTATTGACATCGGCAGGCAAACACTCCCGGGCAAGCGGCAGCTTCTGAATCGAGCATCCATCGAACCGCTGTATCTCCAATTCATAGGGTCTGCCGAACCTATTGCCGAGTATCAGCAGTGAAATCAGTGCGTCATCACTGTCCATCGCAATACAGTAGGCAATGATCTCATATCCTCTCCTTGCCACGGCGCGTCGGGATGAACGATTTCAATATGATGGTAGTTCTTATCTTCAGGATGCACGTCATCAACCATCCCATCCAATGGGAACGAATAGTTCGCCAATGCATGGATGATCTCGAGCTCATATCCAGAAATTTGTCGCATGTCACTTGTAACCAACCCAAGACTTCAGTACGGTCCAATTAAATGCTCTTCGTCACCCTCTAACTTGCCTGACCATCTTTCGCTCGTAGGGCTTGTGCCCATTCACTCCACTCCTCGTAGAAGAGATCAAGAAATGTAGCGAAGGCCTTTCGGTCCTGTATTTGACCTCCTCCAATCATCAAGATGTGAACGTGCATTGCGAAAGTCAATCGGGTCGGAACATCTAGATCTCCGAGTGAAGGAAGGCAGGCCCTAAGCATCTCCAGACTTCTGCACTGAGCCAACACTCCATAGGCTACAGCCACCGCTTGGTTTAGCGACTCATCACCATCATCTGCATATCGGGCACTGCGAACAGCTGAAATGGATTGCTTAATGTTCACGGTTCAAAGCGGGAAATGTGCTCCCATCGTTATTCTCTCTTGCAGCAATACAACTCGACGATATCCGACTTACAGACCATTAACTCCAATGACTTGAATAGGTACTACTCCTATCTTGGTCGATCAAGTCGCGCGATTTATCATCCAGTCTCTGAGAAAGGATGTTTTGTATGTTCTGGACGCTTGACTTTCACAGATTGGAACAGCTATTGCGTTCATCTTTGCCAATATTGGCCTCAGTCGTACACTAGGATCGCTGGCTGGAGGGCGATCATGGTGTCCGATTTCTCTATCTGCGCTCTATCTGCGCTCCTCGTTGTTGAACAGGAGCAGCACATTTGCATCACCGAACGCACATTTAATGATTACTTCCACGGCTGACATCAAGTCCGCTGCACTTTTGTCGTTCAGACTCACCAGAAACGAACAGCAGGCCTTCAAGCCGTGTTCAAATGCTATTTCCACCCCTACAGATGTAGCGTAGTCATTTGGATGCGTTAGATCCCGGACATCAGATATAAGAAATCTTTTGGCAAACATTCCTCGGTGTCGCGCAGCCATAAGCTCAAGAATTTCTTTCGCGACACCCGTGGGAAGTGATGAATAGCAGACCAGATCGATTGACACCTTATTCTCCATCAACTTTTATGACAAGTGGATTTCCCGCCTTGTCAATAACGATGACCTGCTTAAGGCCAGGAATTGGATAGTCCATTAACTGCCGACTCAGCACAGGAGGAGTAATTGAACTATCAGCCAGATTGACCACTATGTTATCCGCCTGTCCTCTTGCGACTTTTCTCTCCATCTCGGACCAAACATTTCGCACGTTGCTCGTGGACGGCGCGTAGTTGTCAAAAATCTCGCCGTTAACTCGGTAGTCTGGATTCTTGGATCCTGGAACTTGCGGGTTTTGCTCAACCTTGTACCCATTATTCGCCAAGATACTGGCACTTTCATTTTCCCTAATCAGTGATCGGGAGGTAGCTGAATCTGACAAAGGAGGTATCACCGTGCGAACCCCGCTAAGCTCTCCAACAGTCCCTCCCCCGGTGGGCCCATCACCAAAGCCTTTCAACCCGGACGGAGTCGGGTCCTGATCGCCGCCAAGCTGCGGCCTGAGCCGCCTGAGCTCATCAAGGCTCTTTTCGGCGGTGCGGTTGACCGCCAGGCGAATACCCGCCTTGGCGATGTCGGCGACGGCCTTGATGTCGAGCAGCCAGCCTTCGGGGTACACCGCCTCCAGGCCCTGGGCCTTGGTTTGGGCTACTTGCCAGTAGCGCTGTAGCTGTGCCTGGTCGGTGCAGGTGTGGGGAGCCGTGCAGCCGACGCGGGTTAGCTCCTGCTGAACAAAGGTGGCCACCTCGTGGCAGTCGGCGCCCTCGCAGCGCGCGACTGCATCGGCAAGCAAGCGGTCGCTCAGCTCGTCTTTAAGGCGGAGCTGAACCACGATCTGGCAGGCCTCTGCGTTGCCTGAGGCAATACAGGCGCGCTCGGCGCGCTGCAGCCGGATGCGCTCGTCGTGGCTGAGGTAGTTGTTGGTGACCTCGTTGAAGGCGGCGGCACCGCCGGCGGTGCCCCCGACGGCCGCACCCGCTGCGGTGGAGGCCAGTGCGGTGAGGGCATCGGCCAGCAGTGGGTCGATGCCGGCCGAGGTGAGCGCCTCGGCCACGGCGGGGGCAACCAGGGTGCCGCTGGCCGCACCCGCTGCGCCCGCGGCACCCCCGGTGAGGCCGCCGACGACGGCGTGCGCCAGCAGGCGCTTGACGCCCTGGGGGCCCCAGTCGGCGTCGATCTGGTCGGCCTCGGCGCGCAGGCGGGCCTGCACGTCGGGGTCGGTCTCGGCGTCGGCCTGCGCACGCAGGCTGCGCGCCTGCCGCTCTTGCCCAGCGGCGTAGTCCCCGATGGCTTTGCTGGCCTGGCTGCCAAACGCGGCGGTGATCGCGACCTGGGCGCCGACCTCTTCCTTGACGCGGTCCTTGTCGAAGATGGGGGCGAGGCCGGTTTCGGCGTCGCCGGTGCGGGCGTCGGTGTGGCCCGCGATGCCCGAGATCGCAGCGCGCGTGGTGGAGCTGGCCGAGCCTTGGTCCGAGCCGATGCCGGCGCTGCCGGTGGGCTTGCCGTTGCCGATGCCCGCGCTCACGCTGGCGCCGCTGGCCTCGTAGCTGGCGCTGTTGTGCACGTCGGCCAGCTCTGTTCCGCCGGCGCTCTCGAAGCGGTTGATGTCCGCCTCCACAGCGGCCTGCGTGCTGGTGATGGCCCCTCCGTTGAGGGTGGTCCTGCCCTGGACCTCGACGTCGAAGCCACCGTCGCCGGCCTTGAGGCCGCTTTGCTCGCCGACCGAGGCGTAGTCGCTCTGAATGCGGGTGTTGCGCGAGACACCGGCTGCACTCGGCGTGGTGATGTTGATCAGCGGCACGCCGTTGGGCGCGGTCAGCACCGTCGGGCGCTGAGATCCAGGGGCCGCGGGGTCGGCCACGATCTGGGCCCAGGCGGGCGACCAGGCCTGCGACAGGGCAAGGACCAGGCACAGGGCGCGCGCAGCGGCGCACCCGGCGCTTGTGCGCGGTGACTTCATTGAGGACTCCCTGACTTCGGCTTCTTGTGTGAATCAAGCAGGGCCAGAGCAGGCGCCCGCAGGAAGCGATCTCACCAAGCCAGGGTCATCACGGACATACCGCGCGGGCGGTATTTGTTGGGTCAGGGCGTGAGAAATGTGGCACGCCTCGGGACTTGCCGCGGAACGCTGATTCAGTTCGCACGGTTCTGAAACAAAAAGATATCAATCAAACGATTGATTTTTTGCTACAGTCCGCGCCATGCCGTCTGCCAAGCCCGCCCAACCCTCCCGCCCACCCCTTCCGCCCGACGCCGGCTCGCACGGCAAGGGGGCGGCCGCGCGGGAAGTGCTGGTCATGCACGCGACCCGGATCTTTTCGAACAAGGGATACGCCGGCGCCTCCACCCGCGAGATCTGCGATGCGGCGGCGGTCAACCTCTCGGCCATCCGCTATTACTTTGGCGACAAGGCGGGCCTGTACCGCGCGGTGCTGGAGCGGCCGGTGGGCGAGATGTCGGCCACGTTTGCCGGGTTCGATGCGGCCCACCTGACGCTCGACCAGGCGCTGCGCATGCTGCTGCGCCCCTTTGTCGAGATGCACGACGACGAGCAGATCGAGGCGCAGACGATGCGCATCTACCTGCGCGAGATGATCGAGCCCTCGGACATCTTCCGGGAGGTCGTGGGCAGCGCGATCGTTCCCGTCCACATGGCCATGTGCCATGTGCTGGCCCGCCACGCCGGCGCCACGGCGATCGACGACGACATCCACCAGCTCGCGTTCGCGCTGGTGGCCATGGCCAACGACTACTGCATGTCGCGCGAGTTCATGAAGATGCTGGCGCCCGGCGTGCTCGACCGTCCCGATGCCATCACCCGCATCGTCGATCGACTGGTCGACTACGGCCTGGCCCTGGTCGACGCCGAACGCCGTCGGCGCAAGGGCTCGAACACCCGTGTCAATGTCAGTGCCGGTGCCAGTGCCCGCTCAACGCGCCGCCCCGCCACGCGCCCCACCCCGAAGGCTTCCCGATGAATCTCGACATCCTGCACCGTCCCGCCGGCGGCCAGCGCATTCGGCCCGACCTGCCGATGCGATGGCTGGGCGCCGCGCTGACCGTGGGCCTGCTGACGGCGTGCGCCACCCCGGTCCCGCCCACCGAATCCGCCGGTGACCTGCCGCCGCAATGGCACGCGCCGTTGCCGGCATCGGGGCAGAGCGCCCCGGCGCACGGGGGCAAGCCCGCTTCGTTGGCCAGTTGGTGGGCCCAGTTCGACGATCCTGCGCTGACCCGCCTCATCGACGCGGCGCAGCGCAACAACGGCTCGGTCAACGAGGCCGCCGCCCGCATCGCCCAGGCGCGGGCCGGGCTTCGATCCGCAGGCGCCTCAGCCCGCCCTCAGGCCGATGCCGGTGCGTCGGTGCAGCGCGGCCGGTCGAATGCAGGCGCACTGGCCACGACGGGCTCCGTGTCCGTCGACATGCTGTGGGAGCTTGACCTGTTCGGCGGCGCTCAAGCCGGCCGGTCGGCGGCGCTGGCCCAACTGCAGGCCGATCAGGCCGCCTGGCACGACGCCCGTGTCAGCGTGGCCGCCGAAACGGCGCAGACCTATGTCGCGCTGCGCCGTTGCGAGCAGCAGGTGGCGGTGCTCCAGGCCGACGCCGAATCCCTGTTGCGCACGGCCGACCTCACCGACCGCAAGGTGCGCGCCGGCTTCGAGTCGCCCGCCAACGGGGCGCTGTTGCGCGCCAGCGCGGCCAGCTCGGCCGCCAGCCTCGTGGCGCAACAGGCGCAGTGCGAGGCCTTCGTGAAAAGCCTCGTGGCCCTGACCGGCACGCCCGAGCCGGACCTGCGGCAGGCGCTGTCGGCGGATGCGCAGCGCCTGCCTCAGCCCAAGCGGTTCGAGGTCGAGGCCGTGCCCGCGCGGTGGATTGCCCAGCGGCCCGACCTGCGCAGCATCGAGCGCCAGGCGGCCGCTGCCTTGAAGGACGTCGATGTGGCCGAGGCCGATCGCTGGCCCCGCCTGAGCTTGTCGGGCTCGGTGGGCCGAACCCGCGCCTCGGGTGGCGGCGGGTTGGTGTTCGAGGGCACCACCTGGTCGGTGGGACCGTCCCTCAGCATTCCGCTGTTTGACGGCCAGCGCCGAAGCGCCGCCGTGGACGCGGCGCGGGCCCGGTACGAAGAAGCCCGCAGCCGCTACGCCCAGCGCGCACGCGACGCGGTGCGCGAGGTCGAGACCGCGTTGGTCGACCTGAACGCCGCCGAGCGCCGCCAGAGCGATGCCGAGCGCGCCGTGCAGGGCTACGAGATCTTTCTGGAAGCCCAGCGCCGACGGACCGAAGCCGGCGCCGGCAGCCTGCTCGAGCTCGAAGAAGCGCGCCGCACTGCACTGGCGGCCCGCTCCACCCTCGTCGGCATCCAGGCCGACCGGGTGGTGGCCTGGGTCGACCTGTACCGCGCCGTGGGCGGCGGCTGGACCCTGGACGACACGCACACGGCCAGGGCTGACGGCGCCCCGACCACACGCCCCTGAAGGCGCATTCCCTTTCAATGCCGGCGCCACTGGCAGCCCCCCACACACCACCCTTCCCCGAGACGCACCATGCAAGGACCTTCATTCGACCCCACCCTTGAAGACGGCCCTGGCCGTCCTCTGATGAGTCGCCTGTTGGCGCGACGGCCAGCACTGCTGGCGGGCGCCGCTGGCGCCGCGCTGCTGCTCGCGCTGGGCCTGTATGCGCAACACAGCCTGGCCCAGGCCGACCGCAACGGCGCCACGCCCGCGGCGGCGCGCCCGGCCCTGACGGTCAAGGCGGTGGTGCCCGAAAGCGCCGACTGGCCATCGACCCTGTCCGCCCATGGCAGTGTGACCGCCTGGCAAGAGGTGGTCATCGGGCCCGAGGTGGGGGGCTACCGGCTCGCTGAGGTGCAGGCCCAGGTGGGCGACCGGGTTCGAAAAGGGCAGGTGCTGGCGCGCATCGACAGCGACACCATCGCGGCCGAGCTGGCACAGTCGCGCGCGGCCGCGGCCGAGGCCAGAGCCCAACTGGAAGAAGCCAGCCTGGACGCCCAACGCGCCCGCGGCCTGGCCGAGAGCGGCGCGTTGTCCACCCAGCAGGTCCAGCAGTACCTGACGGCGGAACAGACCGCGCGCGCCCGGCTCGATTCGGCCCAGGCCAGGGTGCAGATCGACCAGCTCCGATTGGCCCACACCCGCGTGGTCGCGCCCGACGCCGGCGTGATCAGTGCCCGCCAGGCCACCGTGGGCTCGCTCGCGCAGCAGGGCCAGGAGCTGTTCCGCCTGATCCGCAACGACCGGCTGGAGTGGCGGGCCGAGGTCACCGCCACCGAACTGGCGCGCGTGCAGCCGGGCATGCCCGTCAGGCTCACCGTGCCCGGCGCCGAAGGCAGCCCGGTGACCGGACAGGTGCGCACGGTGGCGCCCACCATCGATCCCCAGACCCGCAATGCGCTGGTCTATGTCGACCTGCCGCCCGGCAGTCCCGCCAGGGCCGGCATGTTCGCCCGCGGCGAACTGTTGCTCGGCTCCCGCGCCGCACTCAGCCTGCCGCAGTCGGCGGTGCTGTTGCGGGATGGTTTTGCGTACGTCTTCACGATCGGAGACGACAACCGGGTGACCCAGGTCAAGGTGACCACCGGCCGCCGCCAGGACGACCGGGTCGAGGTGCTCGGCGGCCTGAATCCGCAGGCGCGGGTCGTGGCCGGCAGCGTGGCGTTCCTGTCCGACGGCGACCAGGTGAAACTGGGGAGCTGAGCACATGGCCATCAACGTTTCCTCGTGGTCCATCCGCAACCCGATTCCCGGGGTGATGCTGTTCGTCATGCTGACGCTGGCGGGGCTGATGTCCTTCCACGCCATGAAGATCCAGAGCTTCCCCGACATCGAGCTCCCCACCATCACGGTCAGTGCCTCGTTGCCGGGCGCTGCGCCGCCGCAGCTCGAAACCGAGGTGGCGCGCAAGATCGAGAACACCATCGCCACCCTGCAGGGGCTGAAGAACCAGACCACCACCATCCAGGACGGCATGGTGTCGGTCACCGCCGAGTTCCGGCTGGAAAAACCCATTCAGGAGGCGCTCGACGACGTGCGCAATGCGGTGGCCCAGATCCGCAGCGATCTGCCGGCCGACCTGCGCGACCCCGTGGTCAGCAAACTGTCGCTCTCGGGGTCGCCCATCCTGGTGTACGCCGTGGCCTCAGACCGCATGGACGAGGAGGCCTTGTCCTGGTTCGTGGACAACACGGTCACGCGGCAATTGCTGACGGTGCCGGGCGTGGGCGCGGTGGCGCGGGTGGGCGGCGTGACCCGGCAGGTTCAGGTCGAGCTCGACCCGACCCGGCTGATGGCCCTGGGCGCCACGGCCGCCGATGTGTCGCGCCAGTTGCGCGACATCCAGCAGGAAGCCTCTGGCGGGCGCACCGAGATCGGTGGCGCCGAGCAATCGCTGCGCACCATTGCCACCGTGCAGTCGGCCGAAGAACTGGGCCGGATGGAGCTGTCGCTGTCGGACGGCCGCCGGATCCGGCTGGACCAGATCGCCACCGTCAGCGACACCGTGGCCGAGCGCCGATCCACCGCGTTGCTCGACGGCCGGCCCGTGGTCGGGTTCGAGATCACCCGCAGCAAGGGCGCGGGCGAGATCGATGTGGCCGACGGCGTGAGCGCCGTGCTGGCCACGCTGCAGGCCCAGCACCCCGACCTCAAGGTCACCGAGGCCTTCAACTTCGTGAACCCGGTTCGCGACAGCTACGAAGGCTCGATGTGGCTGCTGTACGAAGGCGCCATTCTGGCGGTGCTGGTGGTGTGGCTGTTCCTGCGCGACTGGCGGGCCACCTTCATTGCCGCCACCGCGCTGCCGCTGTCGGTGATCCCGGCCTTCATCGGCATGCACTACCTCGGCTTCTCGCTCAACACCGTGACGCTGCTGGCCATGTCGTTGGTGGTGGGCATTCTGGTGGACGACGCCATCGTCGAGATCGAGAACATCGTGCGCCACCTGCGCATGGGCAAGACGCCCTACCAGGCGGCCATGGAGGCCGCCGATGAAATCGGCCTGGCCGTGATCGCGACCACCTTCGCGTTGATCGCGGTCTTTCTGCCCACGGCGTTCATGAGCGGCATTCCGGGCAAGTTTTTCGTGCAGTTCGGCTGGACCGCGGCGCTGGCGGTGTTCGCGTCGCTGGTGGTGGCCCGGGTGCTCACGCCCATGATGGCGGCCTACATCCTCAAGCCCTGGGTGGCCGTGAATGCCGATGGACAAACCGTCGACCCGCACGAGGCGCCCGATGGCCGCCTGATGCGCGCCTACATGGGTTGGGTGGCGTGGTGCCTGAAGCACCGCGCGGTCACCGTGCTGGCTTCGCTGGCGCTGTTCGTTGGCGGCATTGCCGTGGCCGGCTTGCTGCCCACCGGCTTCATTCCGCCGGACGACACCGGACAGACCCAGGTCAAGCTGGAACTGCCACCCGGAACCCGGTTCGATGAATCGCTGGCCGTGGCCGAAGCCGCGCGCAAGATCGTGGCGTCCCACCCGGAAGTCCGATCGGTCTACACCGCCATCGGTGGCGGCTCCGCCGGCTCCGATCCTTTTGCGGGCGGTGGTGCCGACGCTGAGCCGCGCAACGCCACGCTGACCATCCAGACCACCCACCGCAACGACCGCGCGATCAGCCTGCAGCAGATCGACACCGAGCTGCGGGACATGCTGTCCACGGTGGCGGGCACCCGCGTGCAGGTCGGGCTGGCCGGCGCCGGCGGCAGCCTGCTGCAACTGAGCCTGTCGGGCGACGATCCGCAGTCCCTGCTGCAAGCGGCCCGGGCTCTCGAGGTCGAGCTGCGGACCATCCCGGGGCTGGGGAACATCACCTCCAGCGCCGCGCTGATCCGGCCCGAGCTGGTGGTTCGCCCCGATTTCGCCCGCGCGGCCGATCTCGGCGTGACGTCCGCCGCCATTGCCGACACCCTGAGGATCGCCACCGCCGGCGACTACGACCAAAGCCTGGCCAAGCTGAACCTCAGCCAGCGCCAGGTGCCGATCGTGGTCAAGCTGCCGGCCGATGCGCGCGCCGACCTGGCCCTGATCGAACGCCTCATGGTGCCCGGTGCGCGCGGCCCCGTGATGCTCGGACAGGTGGCCACCGTGGAGATGAACAGCGGACCGGCGCAGATCGACCGCTTCAACCGCCTGCGCAACGTCAACTTCACCATCGAGCTGAACAACCAGCCACTGGGCGATGTGCAGGCCCGCGTCGACGAGCTGCCGACCTTGAAGAACCTGCCGGCCGGGGTCAAGCGGACCAACCTGGGCGATGCCGAGGTGATGGCCGAGCTGTTCGCCAGCTTCGGGCTGGCCATGCTCACCGGCGTGCTGTGCATCTACGTGGTGCTGGTGCTGCTGTTCAAGGACTTCCTGCAGCCGGGCACCATCCTCACCGCCCTGTTCCTGTCGATCCCCGGGGCGTTCGTGGCGCTGCTGCTCACCGGCAAGGCGCTGTCGATGCCGGCCATGATCGGGCTGATCATGCTGATCGGCATTGCCACCAAGAACTCCATCCTGCTGATCGACTACGTGATCCTGGCCCGCCGGACCGGCATGGAACGGCGCGAAGCCCTGCTCGATGCCTGCCACAAACGCGCCCGGCCGATCATCATGACCAGCCTGGCCATGGGCGCCGGCATGCTGCCGATCGCCCTCGGCATCGGGGCCGACCCGAGCTTTCGGGCGCCGATGGCCATTGCGGTCATCGGCGGGCTCATCACCAGCACGGTGCTGTCCTTGCTGGTGGTGCCGGTGGCCTACGCGCTGGTGGACGACGCCGAAGCCTGGGTTCGCCGAAGGTCGATCTTCCGCCGGCGAAACGCCACCTCGGCGCCGCCGCACCCCCGCCCCGCCGCCGAATCCGCCTGACGGCGAGGACCGGCCTCAGCCAGGCGCCGGGGCCGGCGTGGGTTCAGCGAGGTACCGCAGCACCCCCTCCCCTGCGCGCACGCCACTGGCCATCACGGCCGTGAGCAGGTAGCCGCCGGTGGGGGCTTCCCAGTCGAGCATCTCCCCCGCCACGAACAGGCCGGGGCGCTGCCGCACCATCAGGTGGTCGTCCAGCGTCTCGAAGCGCACGCCCCCCGCGGTGCTGATGGCTTCGTCGATCGGGCGTGGCCGCAGCAGCGTCAGCGGCAGGGCCTTGATCGCGCGCGCCAGGGCCTGCGGATCGTGCATGGCGGCCTTGTCCAGGTGCTCGTGCAGCAGCGCGAGCTTGATGCCGTCCAGGCCAAGCCGGCCCTTGAGGTGGCTGGACAGGCTGCGCGAGCCCCTCGGGTGCGACACCTCGGCCTGCACACGGTCGGGGCTGTGGTCGGGCAACAGGTCGACCCACAGCGTGGCCTGCCCGTCCATGGCGATGCGATCGCGCAGCGCGGCCGAGGCCGCGTACACCACGCTGCCTTCGACGCCGGTGGCCGTGGCCACGAATTCACCCCGCAGGTGGTGGCGCTGCCCCGCGGCATCGTCGAATGCGATGGCCACGGTCTTGAACGGTTGGCCGGCCCAGCGGTCGGCAAAGTGGCTGCTCCAGCCCTCGCCAAAGCCGTGCACGGTGGAGCCGGCCACATCGAAACCGCAGTTGGAGGGTGCCAGGTCGGCCACCCCGACACCGGCCTCGCGCAGCCAGGGCACCCAGGCGCCGTCGGACCCCAGCCGCGACCAGCTCGCACCGCCCAGGGCCAGCACCACGGCGCGCGGCCGGACCTCCACCGATCCCGGGTGGGCGGTGTCGAAGCGCAGCGCCCCGTCGGCCGTCCAGCCACGCCAGCAGTGGCGCATGTGGAACTGCACCGGCGCACCCGGCGCCGCGGGGTGGCGCAACCGGTGCAGCCAGGCGCGCAGCAGCGGCGCGGCCTTCATGTCGGTGGGAAACACGCGGCGCGAACTGCCGACGAAGGTGTCGATGCCGAGGCCCAGGGCCCATTCGCGCAAGGCAGAGGGACCGAAGGCGTCGAGCATGGGGCGCAGGGCCGGGGCGCGGTCGCCATAGCGCGGCACGAATGCGCCATACGGCTCTGCGTGGGTCAGGTTGAGCCCGCCCTTGCCCGCCAGCAGGAACTTGCGGCCCACCGACGGCATGGCGTCGAACAGGTGAACGGCCACGCCGGCGCGCGACAGCACCTCGGCCGCCATGAGTCCGGCGGGCCCGCCACCCACCACCGCCACATCGATCGTCGTCATTCGGTTGCGTCCATGTCGATGAAGCGCCCTTGCGCCGTGATGAAGCCCAGGCGCACGGTGCTCCCGGGGTGAATGGCCTGCAGGGCGGCCCGGTAGCTTTTCATCTGCTCGCGGTGCTCGCGCACGGTGTGCGGGGCATCGTGGCGCTTGAAGTCGAGCACCCACCAGGCGCCCGTGGCCCGCTCGCGCACCAGGCGGTCGATGCGCATCACCCGGCCTTCGTGCAGCAGCTCCACCTCGTTGCCCCATTGATCGAGCACCCGGGCGTCCCACGCCCAGGCGGCCGGTCCGCCGACGATTCGACGCGCCGCGGCCAGGGCCTCTGCGGCCTGCACCGCCGAAAGGCCGTGTTCGCGCTGCACCGAGACCCGGTGGGCGTCGCCCCAGTCGAAGCCGGTGGCCGGTGTGGGGCACCACTGCAACAGCCGGTGCAGGGCCTGGCCCCAGCGCGCAGCGGCTTCGTCGGCCGCCGCGGCGGCCACCGGCAGTGGCTCGGGCGGGGCGGTGAGCGCGGGCGGCACGCCCAGCGGCCAGGCATCGGCGGCGGCGCCGCTGGTCGCCGGTGGGGTGGCCGGGGCATCGAGCGCTGTGGCCAACGGCGCCAGTCGGTCCCACCAGGCCGTGGTCGCGGGAGCGCGGTGCGGCTCGAAGGCCGAGACCACCAGGCGGTTGGCGGCCCGCGTCATGGCCACGTAGAGGGCATTGAGTTCTTCGAGCGAGCGCGCGCGGCGCTCGGCGTCCAGCAGCGGTTGCGCGCACGCCGGCGCTGCCTTTTCGCTGGCCAGGAACACGAACCGCTGCGGGTGCGGGTCGGTGCCGGGCCAGTCGATCAGCACGCCCATGCTGTCGGGCCGCTGGCTGGCAGACCGGGTGTCCAGCAGGACCACGGTGTGGGCTTCGAGCCCCTTGGCGCCGTGGATGGTGAGCAGCCTCACGACCCCAGGCCGGGCCACGGGCGCCAGCGTCAGACCACCGGCACGAACCGCCCGCACCAGCCGGTAGGCGGTGAGGAACCGCCCGCCTTCGAGTTGCAGCGACAGGGACAGCAGCGCGTTCAGTTGCCCGAGCACCGCCGCGCGCTGGCCGGCCGGCGCCGCCTGCGCAAAGCGGCGCATCAGGTCGCCATCGCGCACGATGTGCGACAGCGCGTCGTGTGGCGGCAGCGTGCGCAGCACCGTCTGCCAGCGCTGCCACCGTTCGGCCGTTTCGCGCCACAGGGGCGGCGCATCGGACTGCGCGGCGCACGACTGCAGCACCTGCCACCACCCGGATAGGTCGGTGGCGGACCGCACCTTTTGTGCGAGTGCCGCCAGGTCTTCGTCGCCCCAGCCACCGATGGGCGACCGCAGCGCGCGCGCCAGGCTCAGGTCGTGCGTGGGCGACACCAGGGCATCGAGCAGCGCCACCACGTCCTGCACGGCCGGCGCCTCGGCCAGATCGGTTTTCTCGGGTTCGTCGCTGGCAATGCCGCGCGCCTGCAGGGCTTCGTGCATCCAGCCCAGGCGCTCGCGTTTGCGGGCCAGCACCATCACATCGTCGGGCTTCACGCGCCCGGACCGGATCTCCTGCGCGATCCAGTCGGCCGCCTGGCGGGCCTCGAGCGCGCTCATGGCGTCGTCCGGCGTGTGGCGCGCCGTGGTGAGGGTGTCGCGCCAGGCATCGCTGCCGTCGCTGCCAGGGTGGTCCGCGTCAGGTCGCTCTCGTGCGCTGCGCAGCACCTCGGGCAAGGCTTCCAGGCTGCCGGGCACGTCGCTGGCGGTCGTGTGGTCGCGGAACGCTGCGCCCACGGTCTCACCGTAATCCCCCGCGGCCACCGCCTGCCCCATCACCGCGTTGACGGCCGCCACCACACCCACGGCACAGCGGCGCGTGTGGTCGCAGGCCAGCAGCGAGCCACCCAGACCCTGCACCACGAAGGCCTGGGCCGCGCGGAACACCTGCGGCTCGGCTCGGCGGAAGCGGTAGATGGATTGTTTGGGATCGCCCACGATGAACACGCCGGGCGCCTCGCCCGCCCCGGCGCCGGCATAGGCCGACAGCCAGCCATACAGCGCCTGCCATTGCAGCGGATTGGTGTCCTGGAACTCGTCGATCAGCAGGTGCCGCACGCGCGCGTCCAGCCGCTGCTGCAGCCAACCCGACATCTCGGCGTCGGCAAGCAGCCGGCGGGCCGCGCCTTCGACGTCGTTCATGTCGACCCAGCCGCGCTCGCGCTTGAGGTCGGCCATGCACGCGAGCAGCACACGCGCCAGGCGCGCCAGGCGCTGGTGGTGCAACCAGGCCTGGTGCTGTCGGGCCGCCGCACACAGGCGCTGCAGCTCGGCTTCGGCGTCGCGGGCGACCGCAAACGACTGAAGGTTCTTCGTCAGGCGGTCCTCGTCCTTGACGAAGAAGGCCTTTCGCAACAGGGCCAGCCGCCGCGCGGCCACGCTGGGTTCGTCGGAATCGTCGGGCAGATCAAACGCCTCGATGACGGCGCTGGCGGCCTTGCGGGGCGTGGCGTTCTTCTCCGTCCCGAGGGCGCGCGCGATGTCGGTCCAGCGTTCGCGCGCGGCGGGCCCCAGCAGCGCCCGTTCGGGTCGCTCGTGCATGGCGAGATCGGGGAACAGGGCGGTGAAGGGCTGCACGCTGCGGTCCACGGCGCCGGCCTCGTCGGCCAGGGCGAATTCCACCCGCTTGACGGCGGCGTTCCTGAGCGCCTGCAGTGTCTGGTGGCGACCGACGCTGGCCACGCTGTCAAAGAAGTCGTTGCGGGCTGCAGGGTCCTTCTGCAGTGCGGCAAAAAAGACCGGCCAGGTGCGCTCGATGATCGGGGCATCGTCCTCCTGGAGTTCGTACGCCGGTGGCAGGCCCAGCGACTGCAGAAGCGACAAAGGCGCGGCCCGCAACAGCGCGGCAAACCAGCCGTGGAACGTGCGCAGCTGCACCGAGCGGCTGTGCACCTGCAACCGCGCCTGCAGGCCCCTGGCTGGCACCAGCAGGCGGCGCGCTTCGGCTTCGCTCAGGCCGCGCTGCCTCAGGGCCTCGGTCAAGCGGGCGTCGTCCAGGGTGGCCCATTCGGCCAGCACCTTCTGCAGTCGCTCGCGCATTTCACCGGCGGCCTTGCGCGTGAAGGTGATGGCCAGGATCTCGTGCGGCTCGGCACCCGCCAGCAGCGCGCGCAGGATGCGCGACACCAGCATCCAGGTCTTGCCGGCGCCCGCGCAGGCCTCGACCGCCACGCTGCGGGCCGGGTCGCAGGCCCGTTCGTAAAACGCTTCCGCCGTGACCTGCCTGCCATCGATGCGGTAGGCCAGCGCGTTGGCCGCAGTGGCCTTCTGTGGAGCGTTCATGCCCAGAAGTCCTTTCGGCACAAGCCGCGCGCCGCGCAGTGCTCGCATGCCTTGCCCTCACCCAGCGCCGGCAGCCCGGCGCCCGCAGCCAGGCGCTCCATGTCGTGCTCGATCCCCCGCATCAGCGCCTCTCGCACGGCCGGCAGGTCGTCGGGCCCCATCAACCGGGTGGCCTCGTCCGGCTCGGATCGGCCGTCGGTCAGGCTCAGGTAGGCCGCGCCGGCTTGGTCGTCACCCAGCAGCGCGGCGTAGAAGGCGATCTGCGTGTCATCGCGCGGCTGTTTGGTGCGCGCCTCGGTCTTGCTGCGGTTTTCGGTCTTGTAGTCGATCACCAGCGGGCGGGAAGTGCCGTCGACGGACCAGTGGTCGATGCGGTCCAGCCGGCCGTGCAGCCGCCAGCGACCGACCGAGGTTTCGCGATCGGCCTCCGCGGCCACGAAACGGGCACCGGAGGCCTCGTGCCCCTCCAGCCAGCGCAGGTAACCGTCGCGAAGGCCGGGCCACTGCGCGCGATAGGGCAGAAAGCCCGCCGCCTGTTCGCTCCCGAGACCCATCTCGCCGGCCACTGCCTCGGCCAACGCATCGAGCGCGGCGCGGTCGGCCTCGGTGCCCGGTCGCCGGTCGCCCCGCGCCTCGTGAAAGGCGCGCAGCACCGCGTGCAGCCAGATGCCCATGTCGCGCTGATCGGGCTCGGTGTCGAGCTCATCGGCTTCGGACAGCCTGAGCTGGCGCAGCGCAAAGAAGCGGTAGGGGCAGGTGCGCAGGTCGTCGTAGGCGCTGGCCGACAGCCGATCGGGCAGCAGGCCGGGCGCCGCGGGCAGTGGTCGCTCGGTCGGCTGGTGTGGCACGGGGTCGATCCGCAGCGGAGGCACCCGAAGCGGCAGGCCCAGCGCCACCGCGCGCGGGCTGGGGAGCAACGGCTCGGCCGCGTCGTGGGTGCGCCAGAGCAGGTCCAGCGGGGTGCCGTCGAGCAGGGTTCGCCACGCCGAATCGGCCGAGGCGCGCAGGGCATCTCGGTCGGGCAGGCCGAGCACCTTTCGCTGGTCGGGTGTCCAGTCCCCGGCGGGCTCGGGGCCCACCGGTGCAGAGCGCTCGTCGCAGCCCGGCACCACCACCGCGCCCAGCGCGCGGCCCAGCCGCTGCGGCAAAGGCACCACGACCACCTGGGGAACACCCGCTGCCTCGGGCTGGAAGGCTGCGCCTTCCAGCGCTTCGCGCACCCAGGCGGCGAACCGGGCCAATGTCCAGCGGCGGCGGCCAGGGGCCTCCCGCGCATCGGCCCCGGCGGCAGGCTCCCCGGCTTCGGCGGGATCGGCCGAATCGCCCAGGCCGTCGAATTCATGGGCGGCCTCACCCAGGCGCAACAGCGACAGGGTCTGAACGCCGGCCGCATCGGCCGCCAGCACCGCCCATTGACCCGATCGTTCGAGCGCCGTCGCCACATCGCGAAGCCAGTGCACCAGCGGACGCGGCGCACGCAGCGCGGTCAAGACGCCGTCCACTCCTTCAGGGCGCATGGGCTCGGGCACCGCTGCCCATCGCGATGCACCGTGCCGCCGCAGCGTTTTTTCGAGCAATTGCACGGCCGGGGCGTCAAACGCCGGCGCCTGCTTGAGCCAGTCGAGGACATCATCGGCACTGGCACGCGCGTCGGCAGCGCGCAGCAGCGCCATGAGGCTGGCGGCGGCGTTGGTGGTGGACAGTTTCCAGCCCGATTCGTCTCGCAGGCGCACCCCGGCGCCCTGCAGCAGCGCGCTCACGCGGCGTGTCAGCAAGCGGTCGTTGGCCATCAGCCCGACCGGTGAGTGCCCGGCGTTGAGGTGCTCGATGACACAGGCCGCAGCGGCGGAAGCCTCGGCTTCGAAGTCGGTGCACGCCATGGCGCGCCAGGAAGCCTCGGCCTCACCACCGACCTCGCCCACGACCGGTGCGGGCACGCAGGCTGCGCGGTCAGCCCAGGCCGACAGCAGCGCCGCCACCAGGGGCTGTGCATCGTGGCCTGCCACGGCCAGCAGCAGGTCGGCGTCCGCACGGGCCTGCGGCGTCCAGAGGGCATCGGTGGCATAGGCAGACGCGCCCGCCCAGGTGAGGGCCAGTTGCGCCACGAGGCCTTCCCAGCGGGCCACGGCCACCGTCTGCAGCCCGGCGCGCAGCCCCTCGGCCCAACCCATCCGGTCGGCTGGCGGCGTGGCCGCGGCCAGCGGTGCCAGCGAGCGCGCGGCGTCGACGAGGCGGGCGACCAGCTCGCGGCGAAGCCCGGGGTCGATGCGCTCGCGCAGCACACGGTCCAGCCAGCCCGACGCCACCAGCGCATCCCGCGCCGGGTCCAGCGTCAGGTCGTCCGGGCCGCTGCGCCAGGGTTGAAGGGCCTCGGCCCACTGGCGCGGGGTGGCAAAGCGGGGTGCCAGCCCCGTGGGATGGCGCTCCATCCAGGCGCGCCGCGCCTCTGGCACGAGGGCGGTGTACGGCAGCAGCACCACGGTGCGCGAAGGCGCCACCGACCGGTCGTGCATGGCCGATTCCACGGCCAGCAGGGGCGCCGCCCAGGCGCGCGTCCACGGCAAGGGCATCGCGCGGACCTGCACCGGGGCGTCCGCAAGGGCCGACGGGTCGTGAGGTCTCGGGGGCGCGGGCGTCATGTCTGGGGGCTTTCTGTCACAATGCGGCCGCCCGCGTGAGGAGGCGGTGAGGCGCAGCGAATTCGCCGTTTCACCCGCCGCATGCGCCGAAACTGTAACCTCCCGCCCATCGATTCTGAGGACTGCCATGGCCAGCGACTTGATCAAACACGTTTCCGACGCGAGCTTCCAGGCCGACGTGCTGGACAGCAAGGCCCCTGTGCTCGTCGACTTCTGGGCCGAGTGGTGCGGCCCCTGCAAGATGATCGCGCCCATCCTGGACGAGGTGGCCGGCAGCTACAACGGCAAGCTGCAGATCGCCAAGCTCAACGTGGACGACAACCGCGACGTGCCGGCCAAGTTCGGCATCCGCGGCATTCCCACGCTCATGCTGTTCAAGGACGGCCAGCTCGCCGCCACCAAGGTCGGTGCACTGAGCAAGGCGCAACTCACCGACTTCATCGACAAGCAACTGACCTGATCCCGCCGGCCCGGGTGTGCCCCGGGCCACAGGCCGAACGCCGCGAGGCGGCCACCCAGCGGCCACCCCGGACACCCGTTCACAGGCCACGATTCCTGTCATAATCCCGGCACGCGAGCCAACCAGGCGCTCGCTGCCCAAGCGCAACGCCCGACACCCGGGCCACCGCGCACACCCCCCCGGTTCTCCCCACACGACTCCGCCCGGAGTGACGTCCATGCACCTCAACGAACTCAAGGCCTTGCACGTCTCGGAAGTGCTCAAGCAGGCCGAAGCGCTCGAGATCGAGAACACCGGCCGCATGCGCAAGCAAGAGCTGATGTTCGCCATCATCAAGAAGCGCGCCAAGACCGGCGAGCAGATCGTGGCCGACGGCGTGCTCGAGGTGCTCCCCGACGGATTCGGATTCCTGCGGGCCCCCGACACCAGCTACACCGCCAGCACCGACGACATCTACATCTCGCCCAGCCAGATCCGTCGCTTCAATCTGCACACCGGCGACATGATCGAGGGCGAGGTGCGCATCCCCAAGGACGGCGAGCGCTATTTCGCCCTCAACAAGCTCGACAAGATCAACGGCCTGCCTCCCGAGGAGAACAAGCACAAGATCATGTTCGAGAACCTGACGCCCCTGTTCCCCAAGGAACAGATGCGCCTGGAACGCGACATCAAGAGCGACGAGAACATCACCGGTCGCGTCATCGACATCATCGCGCCCATCGGCCGCGGCCAGCGCGCCCTGATCGTGGCGCCCCCCAAGAGCGGCAAGACGGTGATGATGCAGCACATCTGCCACGCCATCACCGCCAACCACCCCGACGTCGAGCTGATGGTCCTGCTGGTGGACGAGCGCCCCGAAGAAGTGACCGAGATGCAGCGCACGGTGCGCGGCGAGGTCATTGCGTCGACCTTCGACGAGCCCGCCGCCCGCCACGTGCACGTGGCCGAGATGGTGATCGAGCGCGCCAAGCGCCTCGTCGAGCTCAAGAAAGACGTGGTGATCATGCTCGACTCGATCACCCGCCTGGCACGCGCCTACAACAACGTTCTGCCCTCCTCCGGCAAGGTGCTCACCGGCGGTGTCGACGCCAACGCGCTGCAACGCCCCAAGCGCTTCTTCGGCGCGGCCCGCAAGGTTGAGGAAGGCGGCTCGCTCACCATCATCGCCACCGCACTGGTCGACACCGGTTCGCGCATGGACGAAGTGATCTTTGAAGAATTCAAGGGCACCGGCAACTGCGAAATCCACCTGGACCGCCGCCTGTACGAAAAGCGCGTCTTCCCGTCCATCCAGCTCAACCGCAGCGGCACCCGCCGCGAAGAGCTGCTGCTCCAGCCCGAAATCCTGCAGAAGACCCGCATCCTGCGCCAGTTCATGTACAACATGGACGAGATCGAGGCCATGGAAATGGTCCTCAAGAGCATGAAGTCGACGAAGAACAACTCGGAGTTCTTCGACATGATGCGCAGAGGCGGGTGACCACGACTCCCCCCTGCGCCGCTGACGCGGCTTCCCCCCTCCGTGGCGCGACTCCGTCGCTTCGAGGGGGGACAACACCAGAGGCCCGGCAGAGCCGGTTCCTCGGTGTTTCTGGATTGGATCCCCCGCTCCGGGGCGCGTGACCTGAACCCGGAATGCCGTGGATCCGGCTCTGCCGGTCCACTGGCATTGCCCCCTGGGGGGTGACGCCGAAGGCGGCGCGGGGGGAGCCATCGGTCTGCGCGGGGGGTGCTATAATTTCGGGCTCAGCGGCAAGTACGGCGGAATGGTTCCGGCGCGGCTGTCGCAACCGACTGAACAAGGAAACGTCATGAAAGACGGCATTCACCCCAACTACCGCGACGTGTGCTTCCTCGACCTGTCGAACAACTTCAAGTTCGTGACCCGGTCCTGCGCCAGCACCAAGGAAACCATCAAGATGGACGACGGCCGCGAGCTGCCGCTGTACAAGCTTGACACCTCCAGCGAATCGCACCCGTTCTACACCGGCACGCAAAAGAGCGTGGACAACATGGGTGGCCGCGTCGAGAAGTTCCGCAACCGCTACGGCAAGACCGCTGCCAAGTAAGCGCGTCTTCGGCCCGAGGAATTCGGCCCGAGAAAAGCAGCCGCCTGCCGGCTGCTTTTTTTTCGCCCGCGAATGTTCGCGCCCGCCCTCACGGGTCGCTTGTATAGTCCCCTGCCGTGAACCGCCCGACGCCCGCCATCGTGAGCCAGTCGGCCGTGCGCCGCCTGCCGCGCGTGGCCCTCATCCTGTTCTGTGTGGCCTATGTGCTGCCGGGCTTCCTCGGGCGCGAGCCCTGGAAGAACGCCGACGTGGGTGCACTGGGCGCCATGCTCGAGCTGGCGGCGGGCAGCGCCGACTGGTGGCGCCCAGCGGTGCTCGGGGTCGGCGTGATCGACCCGGGGCCGCTGCCCTACTGGATCGGGGCATGGTTCATTCACCTCCTCCCATTTCTGCCCGCCGACCTCGCGGCGCGCACGCCCTTTGCGCTCATGCTGGGCTTCACGCTGGCCTGCACCTGGTACGCCACCTACCACCTGGCCCGCCAGCCGGCTGCGCTGCCGGTGGCCTTTGCGTTCGGCGGCGAAGCGCAACCCACCGACTACGCACGCGCGCTGGCCGATGCGGCGCTGCTGGCGCTGGTCGCCTGCCTGGGCCTTGCGCAGCTGTCGCACGAGACCACGCCCGACGTTGCCCGCCTGGCATGGACCGCCAGCATGCTGTTCGGTGCGGCGCGGCTGGTGCAACCGCAACCCGGTGCCCGATGGCGCACCCTGCTCTGGTGGGCACTGGGCGTCGCCGGCCTGGTGCTCAGCGGATCGGCTGCCCTGGCCTTGTTGTTGGGCTTGGGCTGGCTGGCCCTGGCGGCCCTGGCACTGCGAAGCCGGCCGTCGGATGGAGGCGAAGGCCCGGCCGACTGGCTCGGGCTCGCGCTGGCCACCACGGTCTGGCTCGGGCTGTTGGTTGCCTCGTTCGCCACCGGCTTGATTCAGTGGCCCGACGCCGCCGCTGCCATGGCCCGGCTGCCGTTGGACAGCTGGGTGCGGCTGCTGCTGTGGTTCACCTGGCCGGCGTGGCCGCTGGCGTTGTGGACGCTCTGGCGGTGGCGCCGTCAATGGCAGCAACCCCACGTGGCCCTGCCACTCTGGATGGTGCTGGTGGTCGTGCTGCACACGCTGCTGGCCGACGAACGCGACCGTGCGTTGCTGCTGTCGTTGCCGGCGCTGGCCGCACTGGCGGCCTTTGCCCTGCCCACGTTGCGGCGCAGCGTGGCGGCCCTGATCGACTGGTTCACGCTGCTCTTCTTCAGCTTCTGCGCGCTGGTGATCTGGGTCATCTGGGTGGCCATGATGACCGGTGTACCGGCCAAACCGGCCGCCAACGTGGCCAAGCTGGCGCCCGGGTTCGTGCCCGAGTTTTCGTTCGGGCTGTTTCTGGTCGCCGCCATCGCCACCGTGGCATGGCTGTGGCTGGTGGCCTGGCGCGTGGGTCGACACCGGGAGGCGATCTGGAAAAGCCTGGTGCTCCCGGCGGCGGGCAGCACCCTGTGTTGGCTCCTGCTCATGACGCTCTGGCTGCCGCTGCTGGATTTCGGGCGCAGCTACGGGCCGATTGCGCGCCGCATTGCCAGCCTGGTCCCCACCGATGGCTGTGTGCTGGTGGACAGCCTCACCCAGGCCCAGATCGCCGCGCTCCAGCACCAGGGCGGCCTGCGGCTTGTGCGCAGCACCGACGCCACGAACGCGGCGAACGCCACGCAGCCGGTCTGTGAAAGCCTGGTGGTGTCTCCCGAAGGTCAACTGACGCTGGCCAATCGGGTCGAACTCACGCAATGGGCGTTCAAGTCCACCGTGAGCCGGCTCACCGACAACCGCGAGCGTCTGCTGCTGTACCAGCGCGTCGGGCGCTGAGCCAGGCATGCGGAAACATCAGTCGGGTGCCGATTCGCGCACCCGGGTGGGCGGCAATGCGATGGTGAAGGTCGATCCGGACCCAAGCGTGCTCTGCACCTCGATGCGGCCACCGTGGCGCTGGGCCACGTGCTTGACGATGGCCAGGCCCAGGCCGGTTCCACCGGTTTCGCGCGAGCGGCTCCGGTCCACGCGGTAAAACCGTTCGGTCAGTCTCGGCAAGTGTTCGGCCGCAATCCCCGGCCCGGTGTCGGTGACGCGAAACTCCGCCCATCCATCGTCGCGAAGCCGCCAGCCGGGCTGGATGACTCCACCGCCCGGCGTGTACCGGATCGCGTTGCTCATGAGGTTGGACATCGCGCTGATGAGCTCCGTCTTGGCCCCCGACACCCACAGCTCGCCAACCTGCTCGGGCTCGATGCGGTGCGGCTCGCTGGCGATGGCCTGCGTGAGGCCGCGCCCTTCCTGCACGACGTGGTCCAGCAGCTCGCGGGCCGATATCCATTCACCCGGTCCGGGCGCCGGGCTGCCCTCCAGCCGCGACAGGGTGAGCAGGTCGCTCACCAGGGTCTGCATGCGCAGCGCCTGCTGGCTCATCAGCCCCAGGTACTGGTGCCGTTCTTCGGGGCTCAGGTCGAGGCTCTGCATGGTCTCGACGAAACCGCTGAGCACCGTCAGCGGCGTGCGGATCTCGTGCGACACGTTGGCGACGAAATCGCGCCGCATGGCTTCGGCCAGTTGCAGCGCCGTGACGTCGCGCGTGAGCATGAGCTTTCGCTTCTTGCCATACGGGTGAATCTGCAGCGAAATCCGGGTGGGTTGCGTCGGGCGGGGGCCCACACCGTCGATGGTGATCTCGTGGTTGAAGTCGCCCGCGCTGAGGTAGGCGTTGAACGCGGGGTGGCGCACCATGTTGCGCACGTACTGCCCCAGATCGCGCTGCGGGTCGAAACCCAGCTGGTTGGCGGCGGTGAGGTTGGACCACTCGATGCGCCCTGATGCATCGAGCAGCACGACACCGTTGGGAGACGCCTGGATGGCGGCCAGAAAGTCCTCCAGCCGCGCGTCGCTGTTCTGCGCCTTCTTCTCGAGCTTGCGCACGGACTTGCGGGCCCGGTCGAGCAGTTCACCCCAGTAGCCGCCGTACCCCGGCATGCGGGACACGTCGGCCTTGGTGAACCAGCGCAGCACGCGGCGTGCTCGCAGCGCATCGCGCGTGACCCAGATCGCCGCGCCACACAGCGCCCCCAGAAACACCAGGGCCGCCTCGTCGGCGGCCCAACCCACCGCCGCCCCCAACGCCACCAGGAGCAACGGCTCGAGGATGCGCCAGGTCATGTCGCCGACATCGGCGTGTCCTGGGCCGGACGCGGCAGGTTGCCGTTGATGGCGGTGAGGCGATAGCCCGCACCGCGGACCGTCTCGATCATGGTCGAGGCCTCACCCAGAGATTCCCTCAATCGCTTGACGTGCACGTCCACGGTTCGCTCCTCGATGAAGACATGGTCTCCCCAGACCTTGTCGAGCAGCGTACCACGCGTGTGCACGCGCTCGGCGTGCTTCATGAGGTAATGCAAAAGTTTGAACTCGGTGGGACCCACCTTGAGTTCACGGCCCCGGAAGCTCACCCGGTAGGTGGCAGCGTCGAGCGCGAGTTCGCCCACCTGAACCGAGTCGTTCACGATCTCGGGGGCACGCCGGCGCAGCACGGCGCGGATGCGGGCCAGCAGTTCCTGCGTGGAGAACGGCTTGGTGATGTAGTCGTCGGCACCCGCATCCAGCCCCTGCACCTTGTCGGTCTCGTCGCTTCGCGCCGTGAGCATGAGGATCGGCACCGTCCGGGTGCGCTCGCTCTTGCGCCACTGCCTCGCCAGCACGGCACCGCTTTCGCCGGGCAGCATCCAGTCCAGCAGGATGACATCGGGCAGCACCGCATCCACTTCGCGCTGCGCTGCCACGCCGTCGAACACGACGGTGGGTGCGAAGCCGTTGTGGCGCAGGTTGACGGCGATCAGTTCGGCAATGGAGGGTTCGTCCTCCACCACCAGGACGCGGGGTAGTTTTCTCATCCGGCCACCGACTCGACTTTGTCCTTGGACGAGTGGCGCACGTCCTCGCCCTTGACGATGAAGATGATCTGCTCGGCAATGTTCTTGGCGTGATCGCCCACGCGCTCGATCGCCTTGGCCAGGAACAGCAGGTCCAGGCTGGGCGATATGGTGCGGGCGTCTTCCATCATGTAGGTGATCAGTTTGCGCAGGAAGCCGTTGTACTCGCGATCGATGTCGTCATCGGCCTTGATGATCGCCACCGCAGTGGCCGTGTCCAGCCGCGCAAACGCATCCAGCGACTTGCGCAGGTGCGTGGCCGCAAGGTCGGCAGCCAGCCTGAGTTCCGAGATCGGCAGGTTGCGGGGCGTGCCCGCTTCGATGATCGACTTGACCATGCGCGCGATGCGGGCCACCTCGTCGCCAGCGCGCTCGAGGTTCTGCGTCGTGCGCGAAATGGCCATCAGGAAGCGCAGATCGCGCGCGGTGGGCTGGCGCCGACCGATCGTGGAGATGATCTCGTGGTCGATCGAGAGCTCCATCTGGTTGATGCGGTTCTCGTTCTCCAGCACCTGATTGGCCGACTCGAGGCTCATGTTGACCAGTGCATAGACAGCCTGGTGCAGCTGCGACTCGACCAGCCCGCCCATCTCGAGGACGTGCGTCGAGATGGAGTTGAGTTCGGCGTCGAACTGGCTGGAAAGGTGTTTGTCGCTCATGTTGGTGTCTCCCGGGGTGAGGTCAGCCGAAGCGACCGGTGATGTAGTCTTCGGTCGCGGTCTTGGTCGGCTTGAAGAAGATCTGCTCGGTGGCGCCGAATTCGATCAGCTCGCCCAGGTACATGTAGGCGGTGAAGTCGCTGCAGCGCGCGGCCTGCTGCATGTTGTGGGTGACGATGGCGATGGTGTAGTCGCTCTTGAGTTCGTGCACCAGTTCCTCCACCTTGCCGGTGGAGATCGGGTCCAGCGCCGAGGTGGGTTCGTCGAGCAGCAGCACCGACGGCTTGACCGCCACGCTGCGCGCGATGCAAAGACGCTGTTGCTGGCCGCCCGACAGCGACAGGCCGTTCTGATTCAGCTTGTCTTTCACTTCCTTCCAGAGGGCCGCTTTGGTCAGTGCCCATTCCACCCGGTCGTCCATCTCGCTCTTGGAGAGGTTCTCGTAGAGCCGAACCCCGAAGGCGATGTTGTCGTAGATCGACATCGGGAACGGCGTGGGCTTCTGGAACACCATGCCGATGCGGGCGCGCAGCAGGTTCAGGTCCTGCTTTTCGTCAAGGATGTTCTGCCCGTAGAAATTGATCTGCCCCTCGGCGCGCTGGCCGGGGTAGAGGCTGTACATGCGGTTGAGCGTGCGCAACAGCGTGGACTTGCCGCAGCCCGACGGGCCGATGAAGGCGGTGACGCGCTTTTCCTGGATGTCCAGGGTGACGTCTTTCAGGCCCTGGAATTTGCCATAGAAGAAGTTCAGGTTGCGCACTTCGATGGCGTTGCGCACCTCGCCCACCTGTGCGGTCTTGGCGGCAAAGTTCTCAGGCTTGATTGCAAAAGTCGTTTCGGACATGAGACTTCCTTGGAGGGATTCGAAGTGATCGGCTTCAGGCCTTGACCTTTTCGCGGAAGAACACGCGGGCCAGGATGTTGAGCGCCAGCACAGTGAGGGTGATGATCAGGGCGCCGGCCCAGGCCAGGCGGATCCAGTTGTCGTAGGGGCTGAGGGCGAACTGGAAGATCACCACCGGCAGGTTGGCCATCGGGCCGCCCATGTCGGTGCTGAAGAACTGGTTGTTGAGCGCGGTGAACAGCAGCGGCGCGGTCTCGCCGCTGATGCGCGCCACGGCCAGCAGCAGGCCCGTGATGACGCCGCTCTTGGCCGCCCGCAGCGTGACCATGAGCGCCACCTTCCAGCGCGGTGCACCCAGGGCGAACGCGGCCTCGCGCAGGCTGCCGGGCACCAGGCGCAGCATGTTCTCGGTGGTGCGCACCACCACCGGAATGGCGATCAGCGACAGCGCCAGGCTGCCCGCGTATCCCGAGAAGTTGCCCACCGTGGCCACCGCAATGGCGTAGACGAACAGGCCGAGCACGATCGACGGCGCCGACAGCATGATGTCGGTGACGAAACGGGTGAATTCGGCCGTCTTGCTGGTGTCGCCGTATTCGGCCAGGTAAACCCCCGCCAGAATGCCCACGGGGGTGGACACCAGAACGGCCAGACCGACGATCATCGCGCTGCCCAGCAGGGCGTTGCGAAGGCCACCGCCTTCGGAGCCGGGGGCCGGCGTGTCGGCGGTGAACAGGTTGGCGTCGATGCCGGCAATGCCGTTGGAGAACAGGACCCAGAGGATCCACAGCAGCACCACCAGGCCCAGGGCCATGGCCGACATCGACAGGGTGAGGCCGACGAAGTTGTTGCGCCGGCGGCGGGCGTAGAGCGCGTGATTCATGTCCATGGTGTGTCTCGCTCGGGGTGCGGGCTCAGGCGCCCTTGGCTTTCTCGGTGCGGATGATCAGCCACTTGGCCAGCGCCAGCACGATGAAGGTGATGCAGAACAGCAGGAAGCCCAGGGCGAACAGCGTGTTGAAGTGCAGGCCCTCTGCCTCGCCGAATTCGTTGGCCAGCACCGACGCGATCGACGTGCCGGGGGCGAACAGCGTGCCGGGCAGGCGGTTGGCGTTGCCGATCACGAAGGTGACGGCCATGGTTTCGCCCAGGGCGCGGCCCAGGCCGAGCATGATGCCGCCGATGACGCCCTTCTGGGTGTAAGGCAACACCACCTTGCCGACCACCTCCCAGGTGGTGCAACCCAGACCATAGGCCGACTCCCGCAGGATCGGCGGCGTGATCTCGAACACGTCGCGCATCACCGCGGCAATGAACGGCAGGATCATGAAGGCGAGGATGACGCCGGCCGCCAGGATGCCCAGGCCGTTGGTGGCGCCACCGAACAGCCAGCCCACCAGCGGCATGCCGGCCATGAGCTGCTGCACCGGCACCTGGAAGTAATCGGCAAAGATCGGCGCAAACACGAACAGGCCGAACATGCCGTAAATGATGGACGGCACAGCCGCCAGCAGTTCAATGGCGGTGCCCAGGGGGCGGCGCAGCCACACCGGGCAGGTTTCGGTCAGGAACAGCGCGATGCCGAAGGCCAGCGGCACGGCTATCAACATGGCGATGCTGGCGCTGATGAGGGTGCCCACGATGGCGATCGTGGCACCGAATTGTTCGTTGATGATGTCCCACTCGACATACCAGAGGAACTTCAGCCCGAAGGTCTTGAAGGTGGGCCAGGCATTGATGAAGAGAGAGACGATGATGCCGACCAGCGCCAGCAGCACCAGCAGCGAGAACGTCTGGGTGAGGCGGTGGAAGATGGCGTCCTGGACGCGCTGGCGGCTGGCGATGGCTCGCATGGCGGCGTCGCTGCGCTGTTCGCCGGAGCGGTTGCTTGTGTTCTGGCTGGGCATGGTGCTGTCTGCGCGGGTGGTGGTGGTGTTCATGGGACCCCCTCCGGGTCTTGTGTGACAGACATTGAACTGCAAAAACCCATCGGCCGGCCAGCGCCAGCCGATGGGTCCTCAAGAAGCGGGGCTTTCAGCCCGGAATCACTTGTTCTTGATCTGCGACCAGACGCGGCTGGCGATCTGCTGGGTCACGGCGGCCGGCATCGGCACGTAGTCCAGTTCAACGGCCGCGGCGCCACCGTTCTTGAAAGCCCAGTCGAAGAACTTGAGCACCTCGGCCGACTCGGCCTTGTTGGCCGGCTCTTTGTACATGAGGATGAACGAAGCCGTGCTGATGGGCCAGCTGTCGCGGCCCTTGGCGTTCACCATGGACACGCCCATGCCGGGCACGCTGAACCAGTCCACACCGGCGGCGGCGGCGGCGAAGGTCTTGTCGTCAGGGCGCACGAACTGGCCATCGGCGTTCTGCATGGCCATGTACGGGATGTTGTTCTTCTTGGCGTAGGCGTATTCCACGTAACCGATCGCGCCCTTGGTGCGGCTCACGTTGGCGGCGACGCCCTCGTTGCCACGACCACCCACCGAGGAGGCGGCAGGCCACTTGACGGCAGCGCCCTTGCCCACCGTGTCGGCCCATTCCTTGCTCACGACGCTGAGGTAGTCGGTGAAGTTGAAGGTCGTGCCCGAACCGTCGGCGCGGTGCACCACGGTGACGGCCTGGCTGGGGAAGGTCTTGCCCGGGTTCAGGGCGGCGATTTTCGGGTCGTTCCAGTTGGTGATCTTGCCCATGAACATTTCGGCCAGCACGGGGCCGGTGATGCGCACTTCGCCCTGGGCAAAGCCGTCCAGGTTGAACACCGGAATGGTGCCGCCGATGATGGCGGGGAACTGGACCATGCCATCCTTGTCGAGGTCGGCGCCGCTCACCGGTGCGTCGGTGGCGCCAAAGGCCACGGTCTTGGCGCGGATCTGGCGGATGCCGCCCGACGAACCGATCGACTGGTAGTTCAGGCCGGTGCCGGTCTGGGCCTTGTACATCTCGGCCCACTTGGCGTAGATCGGGAACGGGAAGGTGGCGCCAGCGCCGGTGATGTCGGCGGCGTGGGCGGAGCCAAGGGCCAGGGTGGCCAGGGCGGCAGCTGCCACGGACTTCATGAAATTGCGCTTGGTGATCATTGCGGGTCCTCGCGGTTGAAGAAAGGGGACAGGCGGGACTTTAGGCAGCCTCTGTGACATCTCCGTGACAACACGGTGGCGTCACAAAAAACGCCTTCTGAGCCGCTTTTGACACCGTTGGCGTCAGGGGCATGCGTCACAATCGGCCCTCCCGGCCGGCGGCCTGCCTGCGCCCGACCCCATTTCTCCATGCAAAACGGTACCCTCCTCGCCGCCATCGACCTCGGCTCCAACAGCTTCCGGCTCGAGATCGGCCGCTTCCATTCCGGACACATCGAACGGGTCGAGTACCTCAAGGAAACGGTGCGCCAGGGCAACGGCCTGGACGCCGAGAAGAACCTGAGCCTGTCCGCCATGCAGCGCGGCTGGGAATGCCTGGCCCGATTCGGCGAGCGGCTGCACGGCTTTCGCCGTCAGCAGGTGCGTGCCGTGGCCACCCAGACGCTCCGTGAAGCCCGCAACCGGGAGGATTTCCTGCGCCGGGCCCAGGAGGTGCTGGGGTTTCCGATCGAGGTGGTGTCGGGCCACGAAGAGGCCCGGCTGATCTACCAGGGTGTCTCGCGGCTGTTGCCGCATTCCGACGAGCGCCGCCTGGTGGTGGACATCGGCGGTCGCTCCACCGAAATGATCCTGGGCCAGGGCTACACCGCCGAGGTGCTCGAGTCGTACCGGCTGGGCAGCGTGGCCTGGTCCACGCGGTATTTCCCGCGCGGCCAGTTCAACGCCACCGCCCTGAAAACCGCCGAGGTGGCGGCCAAGGCGGTGCTCGACGAAGCCCTGGACAAGTTCCCCCCCGCCCAGTGGCACATCGCCTACGGCTCCTCGGGCACCGTGGGGGCCATTGCCGACATGCTGAGCCAGAACGGCTGGGCAATGGGCCTGGTCACCCGATCGGGGCTGGACTGGCTCACCGACCGTCTGGTGCGCGCCGGCAATGTGGACAGCCTCAAGCTCGAGGGCCTGAAGGACGATCGACGGCCCGTGCTGGCGGGCGGTCTGTCGGTGCTGCGCGCCATCTTCGACCTGTTCGGCATCGACCAGATGCTTCCGGCCCAGGGTGCGCTGCGCCACGGCGCCCTGTACGACCTGATCGATCGCGAAAGCGAGGCTGGCGACGTGCGCGAGCGCACCGTGAACTGGCTGGCCCAGCGCTTCTCGGCCGATGCCGCGCAGGCGCAGCGCGTGGGCGAGGTGGCCAACACCCTCTTTTCCCAGGTGGCTGCACCGGGCGAACAGGACGAACGCTATTCCCAGAAACTGGCCTGGGCCGCGCGCCTGCACGAGATCGGCACGCACATCTCGCACGAACGCAGCCACCACCATGGCGCCTACATCCTCGACAACGTGGACGCGCCGGGGTTTTCGCTTCGCGAACTGCACCGCATGAGCCAACTGGTGCTGGGTCAGCGGGGCAAGCTGCGCAAGCTCGAGGAACCGCTGCAGGACGAGCTCTTCGCCAAGCAGCTCATCTGCCTGCGGCTGGCCGTCCTGCTGTGCCACGCCCGCCAGATGCCCGAGCACCAGGAGATGAAGCTCACCTTCAAGCCCGGGGCCTTCCGGCTGGTGACGCCCGCCGGCTGGGCCAGGCGTTTTCCGCAGTCGGCCTGGCTGCTGGGTGAAGAAGTGCTGGCCTGGCAGAAGTCGCTCTGGAAGTTCAGCGCCGACATCCGTTGAGACGGCAAAGGCGTTTGGTATAAACGGTTTATACCGTTTACACTCGCTGCTCCCTTTGACATCAGGAGCCCTGAATGGCCGCCCAACCCGAAAAGAACACTCCGAAGAAGCCCAAGCTCGTGCGCGACAGCTTCACCATCCCCAAAGCCGAGTTTGCCGCCATCGAGACACTCAAGACGCGTGCGATCGGCCTGGGCGTGAGCGTCAAGAAAAGCGAGCTGCTGCGCGCGGGGCTGATGGTGTTGCAGGGGCTGAACGATGCGGCCTACAAGTCGGCGCTGGCGGCCGTGCCCGCGCTGAAAACCGGCCGGCCGGCCAACGCGCCGAAGGCCAAACCAGCCGCAAAACCAGCCGCCAAGCCCGCTGCCAAGCCGGCGGCGAAACCCGCCGCGACGCAAGCCAAGGCCAAGGAAAAGGCACCCGCGAAGGCGGTGAGTGCCCCCAAGGTCGCAGCCCCCAAAGCACCTGCCAAACCCGCGGCCAAGCCCCAGGCCGCACCGAAAAAGTCGGCCAAGGCGCCCGCCAAGGCCTGAGCGCGCAGCGACTCAGAGCATCTCGGGCGTCTGAACGCTCACCACGACCGTCTGGCCGTTGCCAGCGCGGTCGCGGTGCCGCAGCCACCACAGCGCGCCCTTCCTCACCGAGCACTCGTCCTCGGTGAGCGACAGCAGGCGCGCGATGATGCGCCCGAGCGTGGGCTGATGGCCCACGACCACCACCGGCGACTTGCCAGTGGGCCATTGCACCAGTTCAAGCACGCCGTCGGGATCGACCTCCGGCGCCAGCAGCGCGCTGGTCTTGAAACGGCGGCCCAATGCCAGCGCGGTCTGCTCGCAGCGCGTGGCAGGGCTGCTCCAGATTCGCGCGGTCTCGGGCAACTGCCGGTCAAGCCAGGCGCCCACGCGGGCTGCCTGCTTTTCGCCGCGCGAGGTCAGCCGTCGGGCCATGTCGCGCGCATCCCCGGGCATCCCGTATTCCGGGTCGGGGTGGTCCTGGGCCTCGGCGTGGCGCCAGAGGATCAGGTCCATCCCGCGACCCGGCATGTCGTCATCCCTTGCTTCCATACCGGTTCATCAGACTGGTTTGGGCCGAGAACTGCACGGCGCGGCTGCGGCCTCCAGCGCCCTGCCCGGCCGGCACGTAATGGCCATCGGGCTGCAACAGCCAGGCATCGCGGGTGTCGTGCAGGTAAGCGTTGATGCACTCGTCGATGATGCGCTGACGCAACGCCGACTCGGTGACGGGCCAGGCCAGTTCCACGCGGCGCAGCATGTTGCGGTTCATCCAGTCGGCACTGGCCAGCCACACCTCGTCTTCACCACCGATCCGGAAATGGAACACCCGTGAGTGCTCCAGCAGGCGGCCGATCACCGAGCGCACCCGCACGTTGTCGGTGAAACCGGGCACCCCTGCCGGCAGCACGCAGGCGCCCCGCACGATCAGGTCCACTCTGGCGCCCTGTTGGGAGGCGGCGGCCAGCGCGCGCGCCAGCTGCTCGTCGGTCAGCGCATTCATCTTGAGCGAGATGCGCACATCCTTGCCCTGCGCGGCCGATTCACCCGCTGCGGCCAGTTTGTCGAGCAGGGCCTTGTGCAGCAGGAACGGCGCCATCAGGGCCTTGTTGAGGCGCCCCAGCCGGTTCTGGCTGGCCAGGTGCAGGAATATCTGGTCGATGTCGGCCGTGAGCGCGTCGTCGGCGGTGAGGTAGCTGATGTCGGTGTACACGCGCGCCGTCGCCGGGTTGTAGTTGCCGGTGGACAGGTGCGCGTAGCGGCGCAGACCCTGGGGCTCGCGCCGTGTCACCAGCAGCATCTTGGCGTGGGTTTTCAGCCCCACCACGCCGTACACCACCTGCGCCCCGACCGACTCCAGCCGCTCGGCGTAGTTGATGTTGGCCTCTTCGTCGAACCGGGCCTTCAGTTCGACCACGGCCGTGACTTCCTTGCCGCGGCGAACCGCTTCGCGCAGCAGGTCCATCAGTTCGCTTTTGGCGCCGGTGCGGTAGATGGTCTGCCGGATCGCCAGCACATCCGGGTCTTCGACCGCCTCGCGCAGGAACGAGAGCACCGCGTCGAAGCTTTCATAGGGCTGGTGAATGAGCACGTCGCCCTGCTGCAACCGCTCGAAGAACGATTGACCGGGCGTGAGTTGCGCCGGCCAGCCCGGCAGGTAGGGCTCGAAACGAAGTTCGGGTGCGTCGACCTTGTCGATGAGCTGGTTGAGCCGCACCAGGTTGACCGGGCCGGGCACCCGGTACAGGCTGGCCTCGGGCAGAGCGAATTGCTCCAGCAGGAAGTTCGCCAGGAAATCAGAGGCCCCAGCCGACACCTCGAGCCGCAGTGCCTGGCCATAGTGGCGCTGCTGAAGCCCTTTGCGCAAGGCCGTGCGCAGGTTCTTCACCTCTTCCTCGTCCACCGCCAGATCGGAATGGCGGGTCACGCGGAACTGCGAAAACTCGGTGACGTGGCGCCCGGGAAACAGATCGCCCAGGTGGGTGCGGATCAGGCTGGAGATGGAGACGAAGTGAACCTGGCGCGAGCCCTTCACCGCGGGCAGGCGGAAGAAGCGCGGCAGGATGCGCGGCACCTTGACGATGGCGATCTCGTTCTCGCGGCCGAAAGCGTCCTTGCCGGTGAGCCGCACGATGAAATTGAGCGATTTGTTGGCCACCTGGGGGAATGGGTGGGCCGGGTCCAACCCCACCGGCATCAACAGGGGCTGCACTTCGTTGACGAAGATCTCACGCACGTGGCGGCGCTGGCGCGCGTTGCGCTCGCTGTGGGCCACGATCTTGATGCCCTTCTTCTCCAGCGCCGGCAGCAGTTCGTCGTTGTAGATGGCGTACTGCCGGGCCACCAGCTCGTGCACCTTGGCCGACAGCGCCTCGAACGACTGCGCCGTGTAGAGCCCCCGCGTTTCGTGCACCTTGGCCGCCGCCAGCTGGGGGGCCATGCGCACCTCGAAGAACTCGTCGAGGTTGCTGGAGACGATGCTCAGGAACCGCAGCCGCTCCAGCTCGGGCACATCGGGCCGGCGCGCCCAATCCATCACGCGCTCGTTGAACGCCAGGATGCTGTGATCGCGGTCGAGCAGGGAGAACTTGGGGGTGCTGGGATTGCCGGTCATGCCTGCATTATTCAATGGCGCGGCCGGCGCTGCACACGATCAGGTGGCCAGGCGCGATGCGGCCCTCGTCTGGCGGGCGGAACCCTGGAAGCTGCCGCCCGGCGCCGTTCGCAGCCCGCTGCTGTTCACATGAAGCTCGGCCACGAAACGCTCGCTGGCACGGGGCCACGCGAATCGCAGGGCATGGTGCCGGGCCTCGTGAGGGGCGATGCGCAGGGCTTCGTGCCAGGCATCCCGCAGGTCGGCCTGCAGGGCGGCTGAACGGGTCTGGCCAATGATCTGCACCATGCCTTGCACCGGATACCCGGCCACCGGCGTGCCGCAAGCCAGCGCCTCGAGCACCACCGGCGAAGGCTCGTCACCGCGGCCTGGGTGCACCAGCACGTCGGCGGCGGCGTACACCTGGGCCAGCACGGGGCGCGGCAGGAATCCGAGCCAGTGCACATTGGGGTACCGGTGCCGCAGGCGCGCCTTGTCCGCACCGGAACCGCACACCAGCTTGCTGCCCGGAAGGTCCAGGCGCAGAAAGTCCTCGATGTGCTGATCCAGCGCCACTTGCCCCACATACAGACTCACCGGATGGGCCAGGGGCCCCAGCGGGCCGTGCCCCACCGGTTCTGTCCGGGGGGCGAACAGGCGGGTGTCCACGCCGGGCACCCAGGCCCGGGCCTGGGAAACCCCCGCCGCCAGCAGGCGTTCCAGCTGCGCCTGGCTGGGCACCAGCACGCGCCGGGCATCCCGATGCAGGCGCAGCAGCCAGCGGGTGGTCAGCGATTCGGGCAGCCTGAGGTGTCGCTGCAGGCGCTGCGGCAGACGCGACCACCAGGTGGTGGTGTAGCCCAGACCCAGCCGCCGGCACACCCGGCGGGCGGCCCAACCCAACGGGCCTTCGGTGGCGATGTGGATGGCGTCCGGGGTCAACGCGCGGATCCGATCTTCCAGACGGCGTTGCGGCAGCAGGGCGAGGTCCATGCCCAGCCAGGAGGGGCCAGCCAGGTGGCGGAACTGCCCGGGGTGAATCACCTGCGCTTCGTGGCCGTCGGCCTGCAGCTGGCGCACCAGCTCCACCAGCGACTGCACCACGTTGTGGCCATGGGGCGTCCAGGCATCGGTGACGACAAGGATCTTCATGGCTGGCCTCCTGTTTCAGGCCTCGACCGGGTCGCGCGCCGCGGCCTCGGCATTCGCGGCCAGCGGTTGCAGTGCGCCGGGCTTCCAGAGCACCAGCTCGAGCCGGCCATCCATGTGTTCGACCAGCGCCGAGAGGCTTTCCACCCAGTCGCCGTCGTTGCAATACAGCGTGCCGTCGATGCTGCGCATCTCGGGCCGGTGAATGTGCCCGCACACCACACCGTGATACCCGCGCGACCGGGCTTCGGCGGCGACCGCGCGCTCGAAATCCATCACGTAATTGAGCGCCTTCTTCACCTTGTGCTTGAGGTACTGGGACAGCGACCAGTAAGGCAGCCCGAGGCGCGCGCGAAGCGAGTTGACGTGGCGGTTGAGCCGCAACAGGAATTCGTAGGCGTTGTCGCCCAGATAGGCCAGCCATTTGGCACACTGGATCACGCCATCGAAATGGTCTCCGTGCACCACCCACAGGCGCTGGCCGTCGGCGGTCACGTGCACCGCCTCGTTGGCCACCTCGATGCCGCCGAAATGGTGCCCATCGAACTGCCGCGCGAACTCGTCGTGGTTGCCGGGCACGAACACCACCTTGCAGCCCTTGCGCGAGCGGCGCAGGAGCTTCTGCACCACGTCGTTGTGAGCCTGTGGCCAGAACCATTTGCGACGCAGTTGCCAGCCATCGATGATGTCGCCCACCAGGTAGAGGCTTTCGCTCGGGTGGTGCTTCAGGAACTCGAGCAGCTCGCCCGCCTGGCAGCCCGCGGTGCCCAGGTGCAGGTCCGAAATGAAGACGGCCCGGAAGCGGGCGCGTTCCGGGCCGTCAACCACGGTGTCGTCGGCGGCAAACTGAACCGGCAAACCGCCACCGCCCGGCAGGCGTGTGCGTGCCGCCCAGCCGCCCATGACGTCGAATGCCGATCGCATCAGGCCCCCAGCAGGTGCTTGCGGTACCGCGGGGCCAGATCGTCCAGGCGCATCACCATGGGCAGGTCGGCGGTGTTGAAGTCGGGGTCCCACGCGGGCGGCCCCATCACCTTGGCGCCCAGCCGGAGGTATCCCCTGACCAGCGTTGGCGGCTCGGCGTCGAGCGTGTCGTCCAGCCGGTCCACCGGCAGCGGCAGGCGCGGCCGGACCTGCCAGTCGACGGGGGCGAGGTGGGTGTCCCTGACCTGGCGCCAGACGCTGGCCGCCAGCCGACCGTCGCGGTGCATCGGCACGCTCGCGCACCCGATCATCACGTCGAGCCGGTTCGCGGTCATGAAGGCGCCCAGCGCGCTCCACAGGGCCAGGATCACCCCGCCGGTGCGGTGATCGGGGTGCACGCAGCTGCGCCCCAGTTCGACCATGCGCTCGCGCACCGAGCGCAGCCGGGTGAGGTCGAATTCGGTGTCGGTGTAAGTGCTGCCCACGAGACGGGCCTGGGCGGGCGTCAGCACGCGGTAGGTGCCGACCACCTCATCGCTGTCAACGGGGGTGACGAGCAGGTGCTCGCAGAAGTCGTCGAACAGGTCCACGTCGTGACCCTCGATCGGAGAGCGCAGCCGCGCACCCATTTCGCCCGCGAACACGGTGTGGCGCAGCCGTTGTGCCGCGCGCACCTCGTCCAGGTGGCGGGCCCAACGCACCGACAGGCCGGTGCACCGGACCGACGGATCACGGGCCACGGACGGGAGTGGATGTTCGAGCAGCAAGGTGTTGTCCATGGCCCTTGATGGTCTGAACCGGCCGTGACCCGACCGTGGCAACCCCATGAAGCTTTGGTGACAAACAACAGGCCATGAAGCCGGTTGGCAACACCTGCGATCGATTCAACTATCATTGAAACGATGGATCAGGCACTCGACACCGAAGCCCAATCATTGGCCGCCTTGGGCGCGCTGGCCCAGGTGCAACGCCTGCGCGCCTTCCGCGCGCTGGTGGTGGCCGGAAAGCAGGGCCTGACCGCGGGCGCCCTGGCCGAGCAGCTCGGCCTGAGCCCCTCGGCACTGAGCTTTCACCTCAAAGAACTCGCGCATGCCGGTCTGGTCGGCAGTGAAGCCCAGGGCCGATTCATCATCTACCGCGCACATTTCGAGCGCATGAATGAGTTGCTGACCTACCTCACCGAGCATTGCTGCGAGGGCCAGGCTTGCGAGGTGGCGATGCCGCGCTCGCGCAAGCGCTGCTGAACCAGCGCCGGGGCGTTGTCATGGAATCGTCACAAGCCCGCCGAACAATTCAACATTCATTGAAACGTCGAGCCACAGGAACAACAGGAGCAAGCGGATGAGAGTGGGCATCAACGGCATGGGTCGAATCGGTCGTCTGGCACTGCGGGCCGCCATGGGTGCTGCCGAGCGACCAGAGGACGACCCACGGGCCCACCACCGGCTGGAGGTGGTGCAACTCAATGAACTGAAAGGTGGCGCGGCCGCCACCGCCCACCTGCTGGCGTTCGACACGGTTCAGGGTCGCTGGCGCGCCGACATCGCCGCCGAGGGCGACGACGTGGTGCGCATCGGCGAGAAGCGCCTGAAGTTCACCAGCCACGCCACAGCAGGCGAAATCCCCTGGGGTGACCTGGGCGTGGAGCTGGTGCTGGAATGCACCGGAAAATTCCTGACCCCCGACACCATCCAGGGGCACCTGGACCGTGGGGCCAAGCGCGTGATCGTGGCGGCACCGGTCAAGGTCGGCGACGTGCTCAACATCGTGGTGGGGGTGAACCACGACCTCTACGACCCGGCCCGACACCGCATCGTGACGGCCGCCAGTTGCACCACCAACTGCCTGGCACCGGTGGTGAAGGTGGTGCACGAATCGATCGGCATCCGCCACGGACAGATCACCACCATTCACGACCCCACCAACACCAATGTGGTGGTGGATGCGCCCCACAAGGACCTTCGCCGCGCTCGCAGCGCCATGGCCAGCCTGGCCCCCACCACGACCGGCAGTGCCACCGCCATCGCGCTGATCTACCCGGAGCTCAAGGGCAAGCTCAACGGGCACGCGGTGCGTGCACCGGTGCTCAACGCCTCGCTCACCGATTGCGTGTTCGAGCTGCAGCGCGCGACCACGGCCGACGAGGTGAATGCACTGTTCGAAGCCGCGGCCAAAGCGGGGCCGCTGCAGGGCATCCTCGGGTTCGAGACGCGCCCGCTCGTCAGCGCCGATTACGCGCGCGACACCCGCTCCAGCATCGTGGATGCGCCTTCCACCATGGTCACCGACGGCACGCTGCTCAAGGTCTACGCCTGGTACGACAACGAGATGGGCTACGCCTGCCGCATGGTCGACCTGGCCTGCCACATCGAACGCGTCGGCCTCTGACATGCAAGCCGCCGTCCGCCACTACGCGATCGTCACCGCGGCTTATTGGGGCTTCACGCTCACCGATGGCGCGTTGCGCATGCTGGTGCTGCTGCATTTCTACCGGCTCGGCTATTCGCCCTTCACGCTGGCGTTCCTGTTTCTGTTGTACGAGGCGGCGGGGGTGCTGGCCAACCTCATCGGCGGCTGGCTGGCCACGCGTTACGGCATCACGCGCATGCTCACCGTGGGCCTGACCACGCAGATCATCGGCTTCACGCTGCTGTCGTTCCTGAACCCCGAATGGACGGCGGCCGCGTCGGTGGCCTGGGTGGTGGTGGCCCAGGGGATCTGCGGTGTGGCGAAGGACCTGACCAAGACCGCCAGCAAGTCGGCGATCAAGGTGACCAGCGCCCAGGCCCGCGAGGGTGGTGGCAGCAACAGCCAGTTGTTCCAGTGGGTGGCCTGGTTCACCGGCAGCAAGAACGCCATGAAGGGCGTGGGCTTTTTTCTCGGTGGCCTGCTGCTGGAGGCGCTGAGCTTTCGCCACGCCCTCTGGATCATGGCGGCTGCACTGGCGGTGGTGCTGGCCGGCGTGCTTCTGTCACTCCCCACCCTCATGGGCAAGAGCAAGGCGTCGAAGTCGGCCAGGGAGCTGTTCGCCAAGAACCCCGGCATCAATGCGCTGGCCGCTGCCCGCGTGGCGCTGTTCGGCGCGCGCGACGTGTGGTTCGTGGTCGGTGTGCCGGTGTTCCTGTATTCGCAGGGCTGGACCTTCACCATGGTGGGCGGTTTTCTCGCTGCCTGGACCATCGGCTACGGCGTGGTGCAGGCACTGGCGCCCCACATCGTGTCGCGCAGTGCCGATGGCCTGAGCCTCGAGGTGCCCGCCGCGCGAACCTGGTCTGCCGTGCTGGCGCTGGTGCCGGCGGCGCTGGTCGTGGCGGTGCTGGCCGGCGTGCCCCACCTGCAATGGGTGGTGGTGGGCGGACTGGCGGTGTTCGGCTTTGCGTTTGCGGTCAACTCGTCGGTGCACTCGTACCTGGTGCTGGCCTACGCCGGCAGCGAGAAGGCCGCCGAGGACGTCGGCTTCTACTACGCGGCCAACGCGCTGGGCCGGTTCTTCGGAACGCTGATGTCCGGCCTGCTGTACCAGTGGGGCGGCCTGGCCTGGACGCTGGGCGGTTCGGCGCTGATGCTGGCGCTCTGCTGGCTGGCCACGCTGAGACTGCCTCTGAAAACCACCTCCGCCATCGAACCTGTCAACCCCTGAGGAGAAGCCCATGACTGCAGGCAAGGTCTACAACGTGCTCTTCATCTGCACCCACAACTCGGCGCGCAGCGTCATGGCCGAGGCGATCATCAACGCCACGTCGGCAGGCCGTTTCCGCGGCTTCAGCGCCGGAAGCCACCCGGCCGGCGCGGTGCATCCCCTGGCGATCGAACTGCTGCAACGCAACCACTACCGCACCGAGAGCCTGCGCAGCAAGGACTGGGCCGAGTTTGCCCAGCCCGGCGCCCCTGTGATGAACTTCGTGTTCACCGTGTGCGACAAGGCCGCGGGCGAGGTGTGTCCGGTGTGGCCGGGGCAGCCGATCTCGGCCCACTGGGGCGTGGCCGATCCGGCCGAAGCCACCGGCGCGCATGAAGAACGCATGCGCGCCTTCATGGACGCCTTCATGGTGCTGCAACGGCGCATCTCGTTGTTCCTGTGCCTGCCGATCGACAAGCTGAGCCGCCTGGCGCTGCAGCATGAGGTGGAACAGATCGGGCGCGAAACCACCACGGCGGCCTGACGGCATGGGGTTGTTCGAGCGCTTCCTGTCGGTCTGGGTCGGCCTGGGCATGCTGGCCGGCGTGGGCCTGGGTCTGGCGCTGCCCGGCGTGTTCTCGGCACTGGCTGGTTTCGAGTTTGCCCACGTGAACGGGCTGGTCGCCGTGCTGATCTGGGCCATGGTCTACCCCATGATGATCCAGATCGATTTCGGCGCCATCCGGCGCGTCGGTCAGCAGCCGCAGGGGCTGATCCTCACGCTGGTGGTCAACTGGCTGATCAAGCCCTTCACCATGGCCGCGCTGGGCGTGCTTTTCTTCCAGCATGTGTTTGCACCCTGGGTCGATCCGCAGACGGCGCGCGAATACATCGCCGGCATGATCCTGCTCGGTGTCGCGCCCTGCACCGCCATGGTGTTCGTCTGGAGCCAGCTGGTGCGGGGCGACCCCAACTACACGCTGGTCCAGGTGTCGATCAACGACGTGATCATGGTGTTCGCCTTTGCACCGATCGCGGCGTTCCTGCTCGGCGTGACCGGCCTGACGGTGCCGTGGGAAACCCTGGTGTTGTCCACCGTGCTCTACGTCCTGCTGCCGTTGGTGGCGGGCGTGGTCACCCGGCAGCGGCTGATGGCCCACGGCGGGGCCGCTGCCGTGAGCCACTTCGTGGCCCGCCTCAAACCGTGGTCGATCATCGGTCTGGTGGCCACCGTGGTGCTGCTGTTCGGGTTTCAGGCAACCACGATCGTGGCCCAGCCACTGGCCATCGCCCTGATCGCGGTGCCCCTGGTGATTCAGAGCTACGGCATCTTCTTCATCTCGTGGGCTGGCGCGCGCTGGCTGAAACTGCCGCATGAGGTGGCTGCGCCCGCCTGCCTGATCGGCACCTCGAACTTCTTCGAACTGGCGGTGGCGGTGGCCATCTCGCTGTACGGGCTGCAATCGGGTGCGGCACTGGCCACGGTGGTCGGCGTGCTGGTCGAGGTGCCGGTGATGCTGTCGCTGGTGGCACTCGCCAACCGATGGCAGCGAAGCCCGCGAGAGGCCGCCCGGCCGGCCTGACACAATGGCGGCCGTGAACGCGCCGCTGTCCCTGCCGCCCCACCCCACCTCGCCGTTGATTCCGGTGCTGCTGACCGTGACCGCGCGGCTCGAGCCGCGCGAACTGGTCCTGCATTACCGCGTGCGCGGCGACACCACCGCCGTGCGCTGGCCCACCGCCGACGGCGGTGGTGCCGCCGATGGCCTGTGGCAGCACACCTGCTTCGAGGCGTTCATCGGCACCGCCGGCCAGGCGGCCTACCACGAGTTCAACTTCTCGCCATCGGGTCGCTGGGCGCACTACGCGTTCAGCCACGAACGCGAGCGCACCACCGACCCGATTCACGCGCCCCCGCCCCTGATCGACCTTCAGCGCACCGCCGAGGGCATCGACCTCGTGGCCGTGCTGGACCGCCACGCGCTGCCGCCGGCGCCCTGGGACATCGGGCTGTACGCCGTCATCGAAGGGCTGCAGGGCCAGGTGGCGCACCGGGCGTTGCACCACCCGCGGGACAAACCCGATTTCCACCACCGCGCGGGCTGGACCCTGCACCTGCCCGCGGACTGATCACAAGCCCCATGCAATTCGGCCTTGAACGCCTGTTGACCGACGCCTCCCTTCGCAAGCCGCTGGCCGGGCGCCGGGTGGCCTTGCTGGCCCACCCTGCTTCGGTCACGCGCGACCTGACGCACAGCCTCGATGCCCTGGCGGCGCTGCCCGACATCCGCCTGACCGCCGCCTTCGGTCCGCAGCACGGCCTGCGCGGCGACAAGCAGGACAACATGGTCGAGTCGCCCGACTTCACCGACCCGCGTCTGGGCATTCCGGTGTTCAGCCTGTACGGCGAGGTCCGCCGCCCCACCGACGCCATGATGGACAGCTTCGATGTGCTGCTGGTGGATCTGCAGGACCTGGGTTGTCGCATCTACACCTTCATCACCACGCTGCGCTACGTGCTCGAAGCGGCTGCGCGGCACGGCAAGTCGGTCTGGGTGCTGGACCGGCCGAACCCGGCCGGGCGGCCGGTCGAGGGCTTCACGCTGCGGGAGGGCTGGGAGAGCTTTGTGGGTGCCGGGCCCATGCCCATGCGGCATGGCATGACGATGGGGGAGCTCGGCCAGTGGTTCATTCACGCGCTGGGGCTGAATGTGGACTACCGTGTGATCACCATGACCGGCTGGCAACCCGAGGCGGCGCCCGGGCACGGCTGGCCGATCGGCGAGCGCAGCTGGGTCAACCCCAGCCCGAACGCGCCCAACCTGTCGATGGCGCGCGCCTATGCCGGCACGGTGATGCTTGAAGGCACCACCCTCAGCGAGGGCCGTGGCACCACGCGCCCCCTCGAGCTGTTCGGCGCGCCCGACATCGACACGGCGCGATTGCTGGCCGACATGCGGGCGATCGCGCCGCAGTGGCTTCGCGGCTGCGTGCTGCGCGAATGCTGGTTCGAGCCCACGTTCCACAAGCATGCGGGCCGGCTGTGCGCCGGCGTGCAGATCCATGTTGAAGACCCGGCCCATTACGACCATGGCGCGTTTTCCCCATGGCGACTTCAGGCCCTGGCCTTCCGGGCGATTCGCCTCCAGCAACCCGACTACCCGCTCTGGCGCGATTTCCCCTATGAGTACGAGCGGGACCGGCTGGCCATCGACCTCATCAACGGTGGTCCGCAGTTGCGCGAATGGGTGGACGACCTGGGCGCGGCGCCCGAAGCCCTGGACCAGGCCGCCAAAGCCGACGAAGCGGCCTGGACCGAGGCGCGTCGGCGCTGGCTGCTCTACTGAAGCGGGTCAGGCGGTGTCGGCAGGCCCCGGCAGCCACTTCTGCAGGAACTGCGCCGTGCCCATGGCGGGGTCGAGCTGGTAGCCGGCAAAACCGATGCGCTGGTACAGCCGCATCGCGGGCGCATTGCCCGACAGCACCTCCAGCGTGAGCTTGCAGGCGCCCCGCCCGATGGCAATGCGCTCCACCTCGGTCAGCATGGCCTCGGCCACACGGCGCCCGCGGTGGCTGGCCAGCACCGCCACATCGTGCACGTTCACCAACGGCCGGCACTTGAAGGTTGAGAAACCCTCGATGCAATTGACCAGGCCCACGGCCTGATCGCCATCGAACGCCAGCACGCTGAAGGCCTGGGGCCGCCGGGCCAGTTCGGGCACCAGACGGGCTTTGGCAAAAGCGCTCAGCGGCTCGCCACCCCCCGCGGGATCGGTGGCGTAGGCGTCGAGCAGGGCCACGATGGCGGCGGCGTCGCGCGCATCACCGTAGTCGGCCTGGCGCACGTGAACAGCGGTCGCCATCAGCCGGCCCTCACCGCATCGGCCAGGCGCTCGGCACACGCCTTGGCTTGATGCGCATCGCGCGCCTCGACCATCACCCGCACCAGAGGTTCGGTGCCGCTGGCGCGAATGAGCACACGCCCGGTGCTGCCCAGCTCGGCCTCGACGGTCCGGGTCTCGGACGCCAGGCGGGCGTTCGTCTTCCAGTCCTGCCCGGGCTGCAGGCGCACGTTGATCAGGGTTTGCGGGAACAGGCTGACATCGGCCAGCAACTGCGCCATGGTCTTGCCGCTGTCCACACAGGCCTGCAGCACCTGAAGGGCCGACACGAGGCCGTCGCCGGTGGTGTGGCGGTCCAGCACCAGCAGGTGACCCGACCCCTCGCCGCCCAGAATCCAGCCGCGTTTTTCAAGTTCTTCCAGCACGTAACGGTCGCCCACCCTGGCGCGCACGAACTCGATGCCCCGGGCCTTGATCGCCACCTCGACCGCCATGTTGGTCATCAGCGTGCCAACCACCCCGGGCACGTCTTCGTCGCGCGCGATCCGGTCGGCCACGATCAGGTAGAGCAATTCGTCGCCGTTGTACAGACGGCCGTGGCGGTCGACCATTTGAAGGCGGTCGGCATCGCCGTCCAGCGCAATGCCGTAGTCAGCGCCGTGCTCCCGGACCGCGGCGAGCAGGGCCTCGGGGTGGGTGGCGCCAACCCCGGCGTTGATGTTGAGTCCATCGGGTGAGCAGCCGATCTTCACCACCTCGGCCCCCAGCTCATGAAAGACCGAGGGAGCGATGTGGTAGGCCGCTCCGTGCGCGCCATCCACCACGATCTTCAGGCCCTTGAGGCTGAGGCTGTGCGAGCAGGTGCTCTTGCAGAACTCGATGTAGCGACCCGCCGCGTCGTCCAGCCGGCGCGACTTGCCCAGCGCTGCCGCCGCCACCCACACCGGGTCCTCGGCCAGCGCGGCCTCCACCTCCAGCTCCCAATGGTCGGGCAGCTTGGTGCCTTGCGAACTGAAGAACTTGATGCCGTTGTCGGCAAACGGGTTGTGGCTGGCCGAAATCACCACGCCCAGGCTCGCGCGCTGGGCGCGGGTGAGGTAGGCCACGGCCGGCGTGGGCACCGGACCCAGCAGCACCACGTCGACGCCCGCCGAGTTGAATCCCGATTCGAGCGCGGCCTCGAGCATGTAGCCCGAAATGCGCGTGTCCTTGCCGATCAGCACCGTCGGGTGCGGCTCGGTGCGCTTGAGCACGCGGCCCACCGCATGCGCCAGGCGCAACACGAAATCGGGGGTGATGGGGGCCTGGCCAACGGTGCCACGAATGCCGTCGGTGCCGAAATACTGGCGCGCCATGGGATGCTCTCTCCTCGGGTTCTTCTGATGTGGACCCGATTATCGTTCTGCCCCGCTCAGCCCCCGCGCGAGGCCTGCCAGACCTTCAAGGCCTCGACCGTTTCCCTCACGTCGTGCACACGCACGATGCGCGCACCACGCTCGACGGCCAGCAGCGCAGCGGCCACACTGGCGCCCACCCGGTCGGCGGGCCGCTCGATGCCGGTGACCGCCCCGAGTGAGGATTTGCGCGACCAGCCCGCGAGCAGCGGGAAACCATCGGCCATCAACTCGTGCTGGCGCGCCAGCAGGCTGAAGTTCTGCGCCACCGTCTTGCCGAACCCGATGCCGGGATCGAACACGATGCGGTCGCGCGCCACCCCCAGCGCCAGCAGCGCCTGCGCGCGTTCGCACAGAAAGGCCCGCACCGCGGGCAGCACATCACCGTCCATCGGGGCCACCTGCATGGTCTGCGGATCGCGGTGCATGTGCATCAGGCAGACACCCGCGCGTGGGTGGGCCACCACCGCGTCCAGTGCGCCGGGCCGCCGCAGCGCCCAGATGTCGTTGACGATGTCGGCACCGTGGTCGAGCACGGCGCGCATCACCTCGGGCTTGTAGGTGTCCACCGACACGGGCACGCCCAGGCGGGCCACGGCAGCCACCACCGGCAGCACTCGGGCCAGCTCTTCGTCCAGCGACACCGGTGGACTGCCGGGCCGGGTCGATTCACCGCCGACGTCGAGGATGTCGGCGCCCTGCCCGATCAGGCGCTCGGCGTGCCCGACGGCGGCCGAGGTGGTGGCATGGCGCCCGCCATCCGAGAACGAGTCGGGGGTCACGTTGACGATGCCCATCACCTTGGGCGTTGTCAGGTCGATGTCGAAACGGGCGGTGGTCCAGCGCATGGGGTGGAAGTGTTCGGGCCAATGACAACGGGGCCCGAGGGCCCCGTGGTGTCGCTGGATTCGATCGGTCGGGATCAGGCCGCGTTGGGCGCCGGATCGGGCGTGACCGCGGGGGTGCCACCGCTGCCGCCACCGCCCACCGGGTTGCGGGGCGTCCAGTCCTTGGGCGGGCGCGGCGGCTTGCCGGACATGATGTCGTCGAGCTGTTCGCCGTCGATGGTTTCCCACTCGAGCAGGGCCTTGGCCATGGCGTGCATCTTGTCGCTGTGCTCCTCGATCAGGCGGCGCGCCAGCGCGTACTGCTCGTCGATGATGCGGCGCACCTCGGCGTCCACCTTCTGCATGGTCTGTTCGCTCATGTTGGTGGTCTTGGTGACCGAGCGACCCAGGAACACTTCACCTTCGTTCTCGGCGTACACCATGGGGCCGAGGGCGTCGGTCATGCCGTAGCGCATGACCATGTCGCGAGCGATCTGCGTGGCACGCTCGAAGTCGTTGCTGGCGCCGGTGGTCATCTGGTTCATGAACACTTCTTCGGCAATGCGGCCACCGAACAGCATGCTGATCTGGTTCAGCATGAATTCCTTGTCGTAGCTGTAGCGGTCCTTCTCGGGCAGGCTCATGGTCACGCCCAGCGCACGGCCGCGCGGGATGATGGTGACCTTGTGCACCGGATCGCACTTGGGCAGCAGCTTGCCGATGAGCGCATGGCCGGCCTCGTGGTAGGCGGTGTTGCGGCGCTCTTCCTCGGGCATGACCATGCTCTTGCGCTCGGGGCCCATGAGGATCTTGTCCTTGGCCTTCTCGAAGTCCTGCATTTCAACGGTGCGCGCGTTGCGGCGCGCAGCCATCAGCGCGGCTTCATTGCACAGGTTGGCCAGGTCGGCGCCGCTCATGCCGGGCGTGCCACGGGCAATCACGGACGCATTGACGTCGGTGCCCAGCGGAATCTTGCGCATGTGCACGTTGAGGATCTGCTCGCGGCCGCGGATGTCGGGCAGCGTGACATACACCTGGCGGTCGAAACGGCCGGGGCGCAGCAGGGCGGCGTCGAGGATGTCGGGCCGGTTGGTCGCCGCCACCACGATCACGCCGAGGTTGGTCTCGAAGCCGTCCATCTCGACCAGCATCTGGTTGAGGGTCTGCTCGCGCTCGTCGTTGCCGCCACCCAGGCCGGCACCACGCTGGCGGCCCACGGCGTCGATCTCGTCGATGAAGATGATGCAGGGCGCGTTCTTCTTGGCGTTTTCGAACATGTCGCGCACGCGGGCCGCGCCCACGCCGACGAACATTTCCACGAAATCAGAGCCCGAGATGCTGAAGAACGGCACCTTGGCTTCGCCGGCAATGCCTTTGGCCAGCAGCGTCTTGCCGGTTCCCGGCGGGCCGACCAGCAGCAGACCGCGCGGGATGCGGCCACCCAGCTTCTGGAACTTCTGCGGATCTTTCAGGAAGTCCACGACCTCCTTGACCTCTTCCTTGGCCTCGTCGCAGCCGGCGACGTCGGCGAAGGTCACGGTGTTGTTGTTCTCGTCGAGCATGCGCGCCTTGCTCTTGCCGAAGCTGAAGGCGCCGCCCTTGCCACCGCCCTGCATCTGGCGCATGAAATAGATCCAGACGCCGATCAGCAGCAGCATGGGACCCCAGCTCACCAGCAGGGTCATCAGCAGCGAGCCTTCCTCGCGGGGGCGCACGTCGAACTTGACGTCGTAGTTGATCAGGTCGCCCACCAGGCCCCGGTCGAGGTAGGTGGCCGTGGTGCGCACGCGACGGTCATCCTGGGTGACGGCAACGATTTCGGTGCCGCCAGGGCTTTCCTGGATGGTGGCACTCTTGATCTGCCGTGTCTTGACCTGGTCGAGGAACTCCGAATAGCCGATGTACCCTGCGCCCGCCGTGCTGCGCCCGTCAAACTGCTTGAAGACGGTGAACAGCACCATGGCGATGACCATCCACACGGCAATTTTCGAAAACCACTGATTGTTCAAGGAGAGCTCCTGAGGGCGCAATGACGGCGCATGCGCATATGCAAGCCATTCTAGGACTTTCAAGCCCGAACGCCGGCAATGGATGACGAGGCAATGTCAATGAGAGGGTTAGGCATTTCTCAATGCCGGGTCGGATTTCACGTTTTCAGACCCAGGCCGACCAGAAAGGTTTCGGACGATTTGTCCCGACTCGCCTTTGGCTTGACCGGCTTGACCACCCGGAATACCTGACGGAAAAGGGCCACCATGGGGTCGTAGGCGGCGCCGTGGAACAGCTTGACCACCAACGCCCCCTCGGGCTTGAGGTGGGAACGGGCGAAATCGACCGCCAGCTCGATCAGCAGCTCGATCCGGGCGGCATCGGTGTCGGCAATACCCGACAGGTTGGGCGCCATGTCGGAAACCACCAGGTCGAGGCGGTCCATGCCCCGGGCGTCCAGCGCGTCCTGGAGTTGCTGCAGCACCGCCGGTTCACGAAAGTCCCCCTGAATGAAGTGAACGTCCTCCACGGGGTCCATCGGCAACAGGTCCAGCGCCACGATGGTGCCGTCGAGCCGACCGGCGGCGGCCCCCTGCGGGCTCAGGCGCCGCCGCAGGTACTGGCTCCAGGCCCCAGGCGCGCTGCCCAGGTCGACGATGGCCATGCCCGGGCGCACCAGTCCCAGCGCGTCGTCGATCTCCTTGAGCTTGTAGGCGGCGCGCGCCCGATAGCCCTCTTTCTGGGCCAGCTTGACGTAGGGATCGTTGACGTGTTCGTTGAGCCAGGCCTTGTTGACCTTCTTGCTCTGGGTTCGGACCTTGATGCCCATGCGTGCTCACCGGTGCGTAAACGATAATTCTCCCATGCCCGCCATCACCCTCACCCCCGCCCAGCGCAAGGTCCATCGCGCCGAAGCCCACCACCTCGATCCTGTGGTCCACATCGGCAACGACGGGCTCACCCCCGCCGTCAAGAAGGAGGCCGACGCCGCCCTCAAGGCCCACGGGCTCATCAAGATCCGCGTGCTCAGCGACGACCGGGTGGCCCGCGAGGCCATGCTGGCCGAGCTGGCCGACGCGCTGGACGCCGCCCCCATCCAGCACATCGGCAAGCTGCTGGTGCTCTGGCGCCCCATTCCCGAGAAGGTGCGCGCGCCCGACGAAGAGCGCATGCCCGGCCCCAAGGACGTCAAGGTCCTGAAGTTCGGCAAACGGCCCGGCCAGAAGCCCGAGATCAAGGTGGTGCGCGTGCTGGGCAACCAGCGCCTCACGCCGGGCGGGCAGGTCAAGCGCGCCAAGGTCCGGAAGAAGAGCATCAAGAAGAGCGCGGGCTGATTCCGGCCCGAGCGACACGCCCCCCGGCTTGAACTTCCCCCAGCTGTCACCCATCTGAGCCGCCATGAACGTCCGAACCGACCCTGCCCAGCTCAACGCGCTGCTCGACTTTGCGGATCTGCCGCGATTCGACGCGATCACCCCTGACGCGGTGCAGCCCGCCATCGACACCCTGCTGGCCGACGCCGACACCGCGCTGCGGGCGGTCACGGCGCCCGATTTCCCCGCCGACTGGGCACAGATGTCGCGCACCCTCGACGTGGCCACCGAGCGGCTGTCCCGCGCCTGGGGCGCCGTGAGCCACCTCAACAGCGTGGCCGACACGCCCGAGCTTCGTGCGGCCTACAACGCCGCGCTGCCCAAGGTGACCGAGTTCTGGACCCGCCTGGGTGCCGACGAGCGCCTGTACGCGCGCTACAAGGCCATGGACCCGGCCCGGCTGACGCCCGAGCAGGCGCAGGCGCACAAGAACGCCCTGCGGGGCTTCGTGCTGGGCGGTGCCGAGCTCCGAGGGGCCGACAAGGCGCGCTTTGCAGACATCCAGGAACGCTCTGCCGAACTGGCGCAGAAGTTCAGCGAGAACGCACTCGACGCCACCGATTCGTTCGCGATTTATGTGGACAGTGCCGAGCTTGACGGCGTGCCGCCCGACGTGCGCGATGCCACGGCCGCGGCAGCAAAGACAGACGGCAAGGAAGGCCACAAGCTCACGCTGAAAATGCCCGTGTACCTGCCGGTGATGCAGTTCGCCCGCTCCAGCGCGCTGCGCGAACGGCTTTACCGCGCCTACGTGACGCGGGCCAGCGACCAGGCCGACGAACCCCAGCGGGGTTTCGACAACTCGGCCGTCATGGCCGAATTGCTGGCGCTGCGCCACGAGGAAGCCCGGCTGCTCGGCCACCGCCATTTCGCCGACGTGTCGCTGGTGCCCAAGATGGCCCGCTCGCCGGAACAGGTGGTCGATTTCCTGCGCGATCTGGGCCGAAAGGCGCGCCCGTTCGCCGAGAAGGACCTTGCCGACATGCGCGAGTTCGCCGCCAGCCAGCTGGGCCTGACCGACCCCCAGGCCTGGGACTGGCCCTACATCGGCGAGAAGCTCAAGGAAGCCCGCTACGCCTTCAGCGAGCAGGAGGTCAAGCCCTACTTCACGGCACCCAAAGTGCTGGCGGGCCTGTTCCACATCGTCGAAACGCTGTTCGAGGTCGCCATTCGCCGGGACGCGGCGCCTGTGTGGCACCCCGGGGTCGAGTTCTACCGCATCGAGCGCGACGGCCAGCTGGTGGGCCAGTTCTACCTCGACCCTGGCGCGCGAACCGGCAAGCGCGGCGGTGCCTGGATGGACGACGTGCGCGCGCGCTGGCTGCGGCCCGATGGCGGCCGTCTGCAGACGCCGGTGGCGCACCTGGTCTGCAACTTTGCGGAGGGTGTGGATGGCAAGCCGGCACTGCTCACCCACGACGACGTCATCACCCTCTTCCACGAGTTCGGTCATGGCCTGCACCACCTGCTCACCCAGGTCAATGAGCGGGATGTGTCGGGCATCAGCGGCGTGGAATGGGACGCGGTGGAGTTGCCGAGCCAGTTCATGGAGAACTTCTGCTGGGAATGGGACGTGCTCAAGCACATGACCGCCCACGTGGACACCGGCGCGGCCCTGCCACGCGAGCTGTTCGACAAGATGCTGGCGGCCAAGAACTTCCAGAGCGGTCTTCAGACCCTGCGTCAGGTCGAATTCGCCCTGTTCGACATGCTGCTGCACAGCCAGCCCGAGCCGCCAGCCGATGCCGCCGCCATCCTGGCGCTGCTCGACCGGGTGCGAGACGAAGTCTCCGTGCTGAAGCCACCGGCCTACAGCCGCACGCCGCACACGTTCAGCCACATTTTTGCCGGCGGTTACTCGGCCGGTTACTACAGCTACAAGTGGGCCGAGGTGCTCAGCGCCGACGCCTACGCCGCCTTCGAAGAGGCGGCGCGGCAAAACGGCCACAGCACCCTCGACGTCGAGACGGGACGGCGCTACCGTCGGTCGATTCTGGAAGCCGGCGGGAGCCGGCCTGCGATGGAATCCTTCAAGGCCTTCCGGGGGCGCGAGCCCTCCATCGAGGCGCTGCTGCGCCACCAGGGCATGGCCTGATTTCCGTTGAACGCTGCCGATAGGAACCGCATGAACGCCCGACCCTCGCTTTTCATCGCCTCGCTCGCCCTGCTGGCCGCCCTGCCGGCGGCCGCCCAAGGCGTCTACCGCATCGTCGGCCCCGACGGCAAGGTCACCTTCTCGGACCAGCCGCCCCCCAATGCCCAAGCCCCTGCCGCCCGGGCCCCAGGTGCAGCGGCAGCCGGCGGAGGGGTTCAACTGCCGTTCGAACTGCGCCAGGTGACCTCCCGCTACCCGGTCACGCTCTACACCGGGAACGACTGCGCCCCCTGCAATTCGGGGCGCAACATGCTGAACGCCCGAGGCATTCCGTACACCGAGAAGACCGTGACCACCCCCGACGACATCGAGGCGCTGCGCCGGCTGGCGGGCGAGGCATCGTTGCCGTTCCTGACGATTGGCGGGCAGAAACTGCGCGGCTACTCGGACGCCGAGTGGACACAGTACCTGAACGCAGCGGGCTACCCAGCCCAGTCGGCGCTGCCGTCGGGCTACCGGCGCGCGGCGGCCACACCGCTGGTCGCGGTCGCGCCGGTCGCCGCGGCACCCGCCCCTGCGGCGGGTTCAGCCGCGGGCACGCCAGCGGCCCCTGCCGAAGTGCCGGTGGTGCCGGCCCCCAGCAACCCGGCCGGCATCCGCTTCTGAGCCCTGGCCGCCCGGCCTGTTGCGCAAGCGCCCCTCAGAACGTCAGCGTTCTCACGCCCGAGGCGGTTCCGAGCAGGCAGACGCTGGCTTTCTGGTGGGCAAACACGCCCACGGTCACCACGCCGGGCCATTGATTGACCTCGCTCTCGAACGACAGCGGATCGGTGATCTTCAGGCCGGTCACATCGACGATGTGCTGGCCGTTGTCGGTCACCAGCGGCGCACCGTCCTTCAACCGGACGCGGGCCTGACCGCCGAGCGCCGCGAACTGGCGCACGACGCGGGCAGTGGCCATGGGAATCACCTCCACCGGCAGCGGAAACGCCCCCAGCGCCTGAACCAGCTTCGATTCGTCGGCGATGCAGACGAATCGGCGCGACTGGGCGGCCACGATCTTCTCGCGGGTCAGCGCGGCGCCGCCGCCCTTGACCATGTGGCCCCGCGGGTCGATCTCGTCGGCACCGTCGATGTAGACGCCGATGTCGCCGACCTCGTTGGCCTCGAGCACAGGTATGCCGATGGCGCGCAGGCGGGCGGTGGAGGCCTCGGAGCTCGACACCGCGCCGGGCACCCGGTCCTTCATGCCCGCCAGCGCTTCGATGAACTTGTTGACCGTGGAACCGGTGCCCACGCCGACGATTTCCCCCGGCGTCACGTATTGGAGGGCCGCCTGGCCGACCAGGGCTTTCAGTTCGTCTTGGGTCATTTGCGAGAATCCGGGGTTGGTCGAAACGCGGATTATCCAATGTCACTCTTTCCATACGGCGCGGCGCGCCCCTTCCTTTTCGGCATGGACCCGGAGGCCGCGCACGAGCTGACGCTGGGCGCGATCGCCCGGCTGCAGCATTCGCCCCTGACCTGTCTGTACAGCCAGCCCCGGATCCACGACCCGTTCACGCTGGCGGGCCTGCAGTTTCCCAACCGGGTCGGCCTGGCCGCCGGTCTCGACAAGAACGCCCGCTGCATCGACGGCCTGGCCGCCATGGGGTTCGGGTTTGTCGAAGTGGGCACCGTGACGCCCAAAGGGCAGCCGGGCAACCCCAAGCCCCGCATGTTCCGGCTGCCCGAGCGGCAGGCGCTCATCAACCGGCTGGGTTTCAACAACGAGGGGCTCGATGCCTTCATCGCCAACGTGACGCGCGCGCGCTTCCGGGACAAAGGCGGTGCCCTGCCGATGCGGCTGGGCCTCAACATCGGCAAGAACGCCAGCACACCCATCGAGCGCGCCACCGAGGATTACCTGACCTGCCTCGACGGCGTGTACCCCCATGCCGACTACGTCACCGTCAACATCTCCAGCCCCAACACGCAGAACCTGCGCAGCCTGCAGAGCGACGCGGCGCTGGAGGCGCTGGTGGGCGCGGTGATGGAGCGGCGCGAACAACTGGCGCAGCGCCATGGCCGTCTCATTCCGGTGTTCGTCAAGATTGCACCCGACCTCGACGATGCGCAGCTGGCCGTGATCGCCGACACCCTCAAGCGCCATGGCGCGCGCAGCGACGGTGCGGCCACGGGCGCACTGGGTGTCATCGCCACCAACACCACGCTGTCGCGCGACGCCGTCAAGGGCCTGTCCCATGCCGACGAAGCCGGTGGCCTGTCCGGCGCACCGGTGCTGCAGGCCAGCAACCGCGTCATCCGTGCGCTGCGCGACGCCCTGGGCAGCGATTTCCCCATCATCGGGGTCGGGGGCGTGATGAGCGCCGAGGACGCCGTGAGCAAGGTGCAGGCGGGCGCGGACCTGGTTCAGATCTACACCGGCCTGATCTACCGCGGACCCTCGCTGGTGTTCGAGTCGGCGAAGGCCATCTCGGCCATCAGGGGCTGAGATCAGGGGCTGAGCAAGGCGGCCACGTGCTCGGCGATGGCCAGGCAACTGGTCAGACCGGGGGACTCGATGCCGAACAGGTTCACCAGGCCCGGCAATCCGTGGTCGCGCGGCCCCTGGATGAGAAAGTCGGCCGCGGGCGAATCCGGCCCGCTGATCTTCGGCCGAATGCCGGCATAACCAGGCAGCAGCGCGCCGTCGGGCAGACCAGGCCAGTAGCGCCGCACCTCGGCATAAAAGCTGTCGCCCCGCGCGGGATCCACCGTCAGGTCGTTCGGGTCGTCCACCCACTGCACATCGGGGCCGAACTTGGCCTGCCCGCCCAGGTCGATGGTGAGGTGCACACCGAGGCCGGCCAGGTGCCTGTCGGGCTCGGGGGCGGGATAGATCAGCCGCTCGAACGGCGAGCGCCCCGACAGCGTGAAGTAGTTTCCCTTGGCAAACCAGGCCCGGGGTACCCGGTCGGGCGGCAGGCCGGCAATGGACCGCGCCAGGCTGCAGGCCTGCAGACCTGCCGAATTGACCACCACATCGGCGAGGAGCTCGGTCCCGTCTTCGCTGGTCAGGCGCCAGCCGCCGGCATCGGGCACGACCGCCGCCACACCGCTGTGAAGCGCCAGCAGCCCCCCCGCGCGCTCCAGGTCGCCCTGCAGGCTCAACATGAGCGCATGGCTGTCCACGATGCCGGTCGACGGCGAATGCACCGCACCCAGGCATTCCAGCGCCGGCTCCATCGCGCGGGCCTCGTCACGGCCCAGCAGCGCGAGGTCGTTCACCCCGTTGGCCGCGGCGCGCGCCACGACGCCGGGCAGCGCGCCGAGCTGGCTGGGGGTGTTGGCCACGATGAGCTTGCCGCAGCGCCGGTGCGCGATCCCGCGTTCGTTCAGGTAGTCATAGAGCAGCGCCTTGCCGCGCACGCAAAGCCGGGCCTTGTTCGAACCCGCGGGGTAGTAGATGCCCGCGTGGATGACCTCGCTGTTGCGCGAGCTGGTTCCGGTGCCGATGTCGCCTTCGCGCTCCAGCACCATGACCTCGCGCCCCTGAAGGGCGAGCGCGCGCGCCACCGCCAGGCCCACCACGCCGGCACCGACCACCACCGCATCCACACGGTCGTCGCCCATGGGAGACTCAGCCGCGCTGGCGCAGCGCCTCGTACAGGCAGATGCCGCTGGCCACCGACACGTTGAGGCTTTCGACGGCCCCCCGCATGGGAATGGACACCAGCGCGTCGCAGGTCTTGCGCGTGAGCTGCCGCATGCCCGGACCTTCGGCCCCCAGCACCAGGGCCACCGGCCCCTTCAGGTCGGCCTGGTGCAGGGTCTGGGGCGCGTCGTCGCTGGTGCCGATGACCCAGATGTTGCGCTCCTTGAGCTCGTTCAGCGTCCGCGCCAGGTTGGTGACCATGAAGTACGGGACGGTTTCCGCAGCACCGCTGGCCACCTTGGCCACGGTGGCGTTCAGACCCACGGCGTGGTCTTTCGGCGCGATCACGGCGTGCGCCCCCGCGCCATCGGCCACCCGCAGGCAGGCCCCCAGGTTGTGCGGATCGGTCACACCGTCGAGCACCAGCAGCAGCGGGTTCTCGCCGGCGGCATCCAGCTGGTCGAGCAGGTCGTCGAGCGAGCGGGCCTGCTCGATGGGCAGCACCCGCGCGGCCACGCCCTGGTGGCCGTGGCTGCCGGCGAGCTTGGCAATGCGCAGCCCGTCCGCCTCGATCAGCCGGACGCCGGCTTCGCGCGCGCGGTCGATGAACTGCCGCATCCGGGCATCGCGGCGGGTCGGTTCGACATAGATCTCGACAATGCTCGCGGGCGCGGTCTTCAGGCGCACGCCCACGGCATGGAAACCGAACAGGACCTTGGTGGACGACGGGGCTTTGGGCGAAGAGGACATGCCCGGATTATCCGGGACCGGTCAGGCCGCCGCGGTGGCGCTGATGTCGGCCACCTGGCCGGCGCTGATGGTGATGCGGCGGGCACAGCGGTCGGCAATGCCGCGGTCGTGCGTGACCAGCACCAGCGTGGTCTGCAGTTCGCGGTTGAGCTCGAACATCAGCGCCATGACGCTTTCGCCGGTGGCGAAGTCGAGGCTGCCGGTGGGTTCGTCGGCCAGCAGCACGGCCGGGCGCACCACGAAAGCGCGCGCCAGCGCCACGCGCTGCTGCTCGCCGCCGGACAGCACCTTGGGGTAGTGGTTCAGGCGCTCGCCCAGACCCACCCGCTGCAGCATGGCCGTGGCGGCCACCCGGGCGTCGCGGCGGCCGGCCAGCTCCAGCGGCAGCATCACGTTCTCAAGCGCGCTGAGGTTGGCCAGCAGCTGAAAGCTCTGGAACACGAAGCCGACCTTCTGGGCGCGCAGGGCCGCGCGCTGGTCTTCGTCGAGGGCGAACAGATCGATACCATCGATGTGAACCGTTCCCTGGGTGGGGGTATCCAACCCCGCAACGATCGACAGCAACGTGCTCTTGCCCGAGCCCGAGGCTCCCACGATCGCCACCGTGTCGCCCCGGCCCACGGTGAAATCGATATCCCGCAGAATGGTCAGCGTCCCGGTCGAATCGGTGACCGACTTGAACACATGGCTGACCCCAATCATCACATCGGACATGAAACATTCCCAGAACACGAACCGACGACACTTTAGCCTGTGCCTCGCGGCCACGCTGGCCCTTGGGCATGCGGGGGTGTTGCACGCCCAGGGCAAGGCGGCCCCGGTGGTGCTGGTGGTGGGCGATTCGCTCAGCGCCGAATACGGCTTGCGGCGGGGCAGCGGATGGGTGGCACTGACCGAGCAAAAGCTCGCGGCCGAGAAACTGTCCGCCCGGGTGGTCAACGCGAGCATCAGCGGCGACACCACCTCGGGCGGGCGCTCGCGCCTGCCGGCCCTGCTGCAGCAGCACAAACCCGCCGTGGTGGTGATCGAACTGGGCGGCAACGACGCCCTGCGCGGGTTGCCGCTGGCGATGACGCGGGAAAACCTGTCGGTCATGGCCCGTGCGGCCCGCGACAGCGGCGCGAAGGTGCTGCTGCTGGGCATGGAAATGCCGCCCAACTATGGGGCGAAGTACGCCCAGGAATTCCGCGACCTGTTTGCCAGTGTGGCGCGCGAACACAAGGCCGCACTGGTGCCGTTCTTCCTCAAGGGCGTTGCCGACATCGCCGATCCGCTCGCGCTGTTCCAGGGCGACCGCATCCACCCCAACGAAAAGGCCCAGCCCATCATGCGCGACACCGTGTGGCCCGAACTGAGGAAGCTGGTGGCGGCGGGATAATCCCCGCCATGCCTGTTGCGCCCCTGCCCGCCAGCGATGCCCTGCACCGCCTGGCCGAATTCGACACCATCATCGACGCCCGCACCGAGGACGAGCACGCGCTCGACCACGTGCCGGGGGCGCTGAACTGGCCCACCCTGGACAACCAGCAGCGCATCGACATCGGCACGATGTACAAGCAGGTCAGCGCGTTCGAGGCCAAGAAGCGGGGCGCGGCCCTGTCGGCGCGCAACATCGCGGCCCACATCGAGCGCGAGGTGATCGACAAACCGAAGGGGTGGAAGCCGCTGGTGTATTGCTGGCGCGGCGGCAACCGCAGCGGCGCGCTGGCCACCATTCTGGGCGCCATCGGTTTCCAGGTGACGCTCATCGAAGGCGGCTACAAGGCCTGGCGCGCGGCGCTGGTGGACGACCTGCCGCGCGTCGCAGGCCGGCTGAGTTACCGCGTCATCTGCGGGCCCACGGGCAGTGGCAAGACACGCCTTCTGCAGGCCCTGGCGGCCGAGGGCGCACAGGTGCTCGACCTCGAGGCGCTGGCCTGCCACCGCAGCTCGGTGCTCGGGCACCTGCCCGGCCAGCCGCAACCCAGCCAGAAGCGGTTCGATTCGCTCATCTGGGACGCCCTGCGCAGGTTCGACCCGGCGCGGCCGGTGTATGTCGAAAGCGAAAGCAAGAAGGTGGGCAACCTGCGCGTGCCCGACGCCCTGATGGACGCCATGCGCGAGAGCGAATGCATCGACCTGCGGCTGGCCGATGAAGAGCGTGTGGCCCTTCTGCTGGAGGACTACGACTTCTTCGTTCAGGACCCGGATCTGTTCATCCACCGCCTGCAGGCCTTGCGCGAACTGCGGGGCGCCGAGGTGGTCAACGGGTGGGTGGAACAGGTGCAGGCAGGACACACACCCGCGGTGGTGCTGGATCTGCTGGTGCACCACTACGACCCGACCTACTCGGCGTCGATCCAGCGGAACTTCAAGCGCTATTCAGCGGCGGTGCCGTGCACGCTGGACAACCGCTCTGCCGACGCCATGCGCAAGGTGGCACGGGCGCTGCTGGGCGGCCCGACCGCCTGAGGGATCGGCAGGCCGGGGTTCAGTCAGCCCCGCCGTCGCCCCCTGCTGCGCCAGCCCCGTCGGACGGCGTGTCGTCCTGCGGTTCGTCGCCGGGCTGACCGCCCTCGCCGGTCTTGCGCGCCGCCTTCTGGCGCGCCTTCTCTTCCTTCTTCTGCTTCTTGGCCAGCTCGCGCTGGCGCTTTTCGTATCCGTAGTTGGGTGTGGCCAATGCGATGTTCCTGCAGCGGGTTGAGGGAATCAGGGGTGCAGCCGTGGCAGCGCCTGGGCCAGGTCGGCCCGAAGGTCTTCAACGCCTTCCAGGCCGACGGCAAAGCGTACCAGACCCCCACCTTGCGGCCAACCCAGCGAGCGGATTGAAGGGATGTTGTAGGGAGCGCACAGACTGATGGGACCGGCCCAGCTCCAGCCCAGCTTGAAAAGGCGCAGTGCGTCGCAGAAGGCGTCGATGTTCGCCTGGGAAATGGCCGGGTCGAAGGCGGCACTGAACAGGCAGGCCGCTGAAGACGCGTCGCGCTTCCAGGCGGCGTGCCCCGGCGAATCGGGCAAGGCGGGGTGGTACACCCGGGCGACGCCGGGCTGGCCTTGCAGCCATTGCGCCAGCGAACGGGTGGCCGCGTCCTGGGCGTGGTAGCGCAGCTCGATCGTCTGCAGGCCCCGCAGCACCAGCTCGGCGTCGTTGCCCGACACCCCCAGACCCAACCGCATGTGGCACAGCAGCACCTCGCGGTGCAGCGCTTCGTCGCGTGTGACGACCGAGCCCATCAGCACGTCGGCGCCGCCGCTGGGGTACTTGGTGAGCGCCTGCATGGACACATCCACGCCCAGGTCGAACGCGTTGAAGGCGATGCCGGCACCCCAGGTGTTGTCGAGCGCGGTGACGATGGGCCGGGCCCGGCCGCCGCCCGCATTGGCCGCCCGGACGACCTCGGCCAGGGCCGGCACATCGGGGAACTCGAGCGTGATGGACCCGGGCGCCTCGAGCCAGACCAGCCGGGTGGCGGGACCGATCTTCTCCGCCAGGTCGGCCGGGTTCATGGCGTCGTAGAAACGGTGGCTGATGCCCCAGGCCGCCAGCTCTGCAGCGGCAAACTGCTTGCCGGGCCCGTAGGCATTGTCCGGAATCAGCAGTTCGTCGCCGCTGCGCAGAAACGCCATGTCGACCAGAGACACCGCCGACAGCCCGCTCGGCGCCAGCACGCAAAAGCGCCCTCCCTCGAGGCTCGCGATGCGTTCTTCGAGGGTGAACGTGGTGGGCGTGCCGTGCAGGCCGTAGGTGTAGCCGCTCTTGTCCTTCCAGTCGTAGGTCCGCAGGGCCTGGACGTTCGGAAAGATGACCGTCGACGCCTTGTGCACCCCCGGCGCCACCGCCTCGAAACCCTCGGGCGGCTGGTAGGGGTGGTGGATGAGGTGGGTGGAAAGCTTGCTCATGGTTCAGGCAGAGAGGGCGCAGCGACCGAGCGCTGAAGCCGGGCGATTCGCCGCCGGGCCGCCCCAAGGCGAATCAGCCCCCTCGGGGCTGAGCCCCGCGGCTCCAGGCCTGCCTGCGCAGGGCTGGACGGGCGAAGAGGCACTGCCTCTGGCGGTGCCGCGGCCTGCAAGGCCTCGCGACCCGCGAAGCGGCGGAGCGTGGGGGCCCCTCACCTTCAAAGTTTCCACTTCTCGAGCAACTGCGCCGGGCGCATGCTGTCGTAGCCCTCGAACGGCTGGTGGATCCAGGGGTTGGTGGGCAGGAACTCCACCGAATAGTCGGGCGTGAAGGTGGACAACTGTTTGGTCCAGATCACCGCGCTGCGCAGTTCGGTGATCGGCGGGTAGTTGTTCTTGAGCAGGTCGATCACGACCTTGAGCGTGTGCCCCGAATCGGCGAGGTCGTCGACCAGCAGCACCTTGCCGGCTATCTCGCCCTTGGGGGTGGTGATGTAGCGGGCTATGTCGAGCTTGCCTTGCACCGTGCCCGCCTCGGCCCGGTACGAGCTGGTGGACATGATGGCCAGGGGCTTGTCGAAGATGCGCGAGAGGATGTCGCCGGGCCGCATGCCGCCGCGCGCCAGGCACAGGATGGTGTCGAACGCCCAGCCCGACTGGTGGATCTTGAGCGCGAGCTTTTCGATCAGGTTGTGGTACTCGTCGTACGAAACGTAGAGGTGTTTGCCGTCTTCGGTGAGCATGCGGACTCCGGGTGGGGGATCGGAAAAGTTTGGTCTGACAAAGGCGGTCGCCCTACCCGGACTTACCCGTGGAACGGGTGGCGCAACAAGATGGTGTGGTCGCGGTCCGGGCTGGTCGAGATCACGTGGATCGGCACACCGGTGGTTTCCTCGATGCGCTTGAGGTAGTACCGGGCATTGGCAGGCAGGTCCTCGTAGCGGGTCACGCCCACCGAGGAATCGGTCCAGCCGGGAATGGTCTCGTACACAGGTTTGCAGCGCGCGATGTCCTCGGCGCCCATGGGCAGGATGTCGATGCGTTCGCCGTCGAGCTCGTAGCCCACGCACAGCTGCAGCTCCTTCAGGCCGTCGAGCACGTCGAGCTTGGTGATGCAAAGACCCGACAGGCCGTTGACCTGGGCCGAGCGCTTGAGCAGCGCGGCGTCGAACCAGCCGCAGCGGCGGCTGCGGCCAGTGGTGACGCCTTTTTCGGCGCCCACGGTGGACATGTGCCAGCCGGGCGTGCCTTCCTTCTCCCAGTCGAGTTCGGTCGGGAACGGGCCACCGCCGACCCGTGTGCAGTAGGCCTTGGTGATGCCCAGCACGTAGTGCAGCAACTGGGGCCCCACGCCGGCGCCCGCGGCGGCGTTGCCGGCCACGCAGTTGCTCGACGTGACGAAGGGATAGGTGCCGTGGTCGACGTCGAGCAGGGTCCCCTGGGCGCCTTCGAACAGCAGGTTGACACCCGCCTTGTGGGCCTCGTTGAGTTCGCGCGACACGTCGGCGATCATGGGCTTGAGCAGCTCGGCCTGCTGCATCGCCTCGGCATACACCGGTTCGAACTGGATGGCGCCGTCCTTCATGTAGGGCGCGATCTTGTCGTCCCAGGCCATGTCGGCCGAGTGGAGCCAGGTGGTGAGCACATGGTTGTGCAGCGCCAGCAGTTCGCGCAGCTTGGCCGCAAAACGGTCCGGGTACTTCAGGTCCTGCACGCGCAGTGCACGCCGCGCGATCTTGTCTTCGTAGGCGGGGCCGATGCCGCGGCCGGTGGTGCCGATCTTTTCGGTGCCGGCCTTGACCTTGGCGGCTTCGCGCGCGATGTCGAGCGCGGCATGGAAGGGCAGGATCAGCGGGCAGGCCTCGCTCACGCGAAGGCGCGAGCGCACCTCGACACCGGCCCGCTCCAGACCGGCGATTTCTTCGAACAGCTTGCCCACCGAGAGCACCACGCCGTTGCCGATGTAGCACTTGACGCCGGCGCGCATGATGCCGCTGGGGATGAGGTGCAAGGCGGTCTTGACGCCGTTGATCACCAGCGTGTGGCCTGCGTTGTGACCGCCCTGGAACCGCACCACGCCCTGCGCGGTTTCGGTCAGCCAGTCGACCAGCTTGCCTTTGCCTTCGTCACCCCACTGGGTGCCGACCACCACCACGTTGCGCCCGGGGGTTGCGGCGCTGCCCTTGTTGCTCATCTCGGTTTCCAGTCAGAGGGTTCTCACGGTCCATGCGCCCGCTCGGCCGGCATCGGGCACCAGCTCGCGGTCGCAGTGGAATTCATCGACTTCGTGCCCGTGGCCGGGCAGCGCGCACACCACGGTGTGACCCTGCGCGCGCAGGGCGGCCACGGCTTCGCGCAGGCCGGCGGCGGTGCCCCAGGGGGCACGTATGGCGGCACCCAGCGGGCGCGGGGCCACGGCTGCCACCAGTTCCTTCAGGTCGAGGCTGAAGCCCACGGCCGGCCGCTTGCGGCCGAACACCGCGCCGACTTCGTCGTAGCGGCCGCCACGGGCGATGTCCGCCGACGGGCCTCGGGCGTCGCGGGCAAACACCGCAAAGCGCACGCCGCTGTAATAGGCGTATCCGCGCAGGTCGGACAGATCGAACGACACCGCCATGCCTTCGACGTGCCTGGCCAGCCATTGAAGGGCGTCCAGGGCTTCGTGCAGGGCGGGCGACGGGCAAAGGGCCCGACGGGCGTCCGTCAGCACCGTGGCATCGCCATACAACGTGGGCAGAAGCTGCAGGTCGCGACGGGTCGCTTCGGGAAGGTCGCGGGCGAGGGTGCGGAGCTCGGCGACGTCCTTGGCGGTGAGGGCCGCATGGATGCGGGACACCTGCGCCTGGGGCAGCTGGAGCGGGTCCAGCACGGCATCGATCACCCGCACATCGGCGAGATCGATCTGGAGCTGGTTCAGGCCGGCGCTGCGCAGGCAGGCCTGGGCCAGTTCGATCGCCTCGAGGTCGGCCTCGAGGCCAGCGTGGCCGTAGATTTCGGCACCGAACTGAAGCGGCTCGCGGCTGGCCGCCGGTCGGTCGGCGCGGGTGTGCACCACCGGCCCGCAGTAACAGAGCCTGGCCACTCCCTGGCGGTTGAGCAGGTGGGCATCGATGCGGGCCACCTGAGGCGTGCTGTCGGCGCGCAGACCCAGGGTGCGACCGCTGAGCTGGTCCACGAGCTTGAAGGTCTGCAGGTCGAGCGATTCGCCGGTGCCCGTGAGCAACGATTCCAGATGCTCGATGAGCGGCGGCATCACGAGCTCGTAACCATACGAGCGCGCGGCATCAAGCAGGCTTCGGCGGAGTTCTTCGATGTGCCGGGCCTCGGAAGGCAGGACATCGGCGATGTGATCCGGGAGGACCCAGGCGGACATGGCGTTTGTGGGACGCTGTTAAAAACGCGATTCTACCGGGCGGGGTGCACCCGCCCGGCGGAGCGGATCAGCCGAACAACATGACGATCAACCCACCGGCCGCCACAATGAGCAGACCGAAGAAGCGGATCTGACCGTCACGCAGCGCCAGCATCTGGCTGAAAACGCGCCGCCACCCACCGGGCGACAGGAGGGGCAGCAGGCCCTCGAACACCAGAACGAGGCCCAGCGCCAGCCACCACGCGTCGCTCAACGCAAACCCCGGCGACCCACGGGACGTGCGCCACACACCACCGCAGTGGTCTGGCCCGGCAGCACGTCACGCGGTGCGCGCTGGCCCATCCTCAGCGCGCAGGCTGCACGTTGCTGCTGCGCAGCGAACCAAAGAAGTCGCTGGAGGGATCGACCACCATCACGTCGCCCTTGCCTGCAAAGCTGGCCTTGTAGGCCTCGAGGCTGCGGTAGAAGCGCGCAAAGGCGGGATCTCGGCCGAAGGCGTCCGAGAACAGGGCCGCGGCCTGGGCGTCGCCCTGGCCCTTGATGCGCTGGGCATCCCGGTAGGCCTCGGCCACGATGACCTCGCGCTGCCGATCTGCATCGGCGCGAATCGCCTCGCCCTCGGCAAAACCGGTGGAGCGCAGTTCGTTGGCCACGCGCTTGCGCTCGGCCTCCATGCGCTGGTAAACCGACGACACGATGGATTCGGCGTAGTCCACGCGGTTGATCCGCACGTCCACCACCTCCATGCCCCAGGGCTGGTTGGCGCTCTGGATGGCACCCGTGACCTGGGTCTGCACGTCGCGCATCAGTTCGTCGCGGCGCCCGGACAGCAGTTCGCTCAGGGTGCGCTTGTTGACTTCCTGCTGGAACGAGTTGCGGACCACACGGTTGAGCTGCAGCGCACCCGCGCGTTCGTTGGTGCCGACGTTGCGGATGTAGGCCTGCGGATCGCTGATGCGCCAGCGCACGTACCAGTCGATGACCACGCGCTGCTTCTCGGCGGTCAGGGTCGGCTCGCTGTCCTGGCTTTCGAGGGTCAGCAGGCGCTTGTCGATGTAAGACACGTTCTGGAAGGGCGGCGGCAGCTTGAAGTTCAGGCCCGGCTCGGTGACGACCTGCTTGATCTGACCGAGCTGGTACACGACGCCGAACTGGCGCTGGTCGACGACGAAGAGCATGGAGCTGGCCAGGGCCAGGACCACGACGAGGGAGGTGATGACGAAACCGATCTTGTTCATGGGTCGTGCCTCGTTCAGCGGCTCTCGCGCTCACGCGAGCGGGCCGAGTCGGCGTTGCGCTCGACAGGTGTGGACACCGGAGCGGGCGCACCGGGCAAAGTGGTGGCGGGTCCGGGGGCAGGCGCTTGCGCGCCGGCGGCCTGCATGAGCCGGTCGAGCGGCAGGTACAGCAGGTTGGAGCCACCGTTGCGGGTGTCGATCATCACCTTGGTGACGTTGCTGTAGATCTGCTGCATGGCTTCGGTGTAGAGGCGCTCGCGGGTCACCTGCGGTGCCTTCTGGTACTCGGTCAGCACCGAGCGGAAGCGCTGCGCGTCACCCTCGGCCTGGGCCGTGATCCGCGCTTTGTAGCCCTGCGCTTCTTCGGTCAGGCGCGACGCCGCACCGCGGGCGCGGGGCACCACGTCGTTTCGGTAAGCCTCGGCTTCGTTCTTGGCGCGCTCGCGTTCCTGTCCCGCGCGCAGCACGTCGTCGAAAGCGGCCTGAACCTGCTCGGGAGGACGCACACCGCCTTGCTGCAGGTTCACCGCGACCACCTCGATACCGACCTTGTAACGGTCCAGGATGGTCTGCATCAGCTGGCGAACGCGGGGCGCGATCTGGTCGCGTTCCTCGGCCAGCACGGCGTCCATGCGCATCTTGCCGACCACCTCGCGGACGGCGGTTTCTGCCGCCTTGAGCACGGCCAGGTCGGGGTCGCGGCTTTCAAACAGGAAGGCGCGCGCGTCGCTCAGTCGGTACTGCACCACGAACTTGATGTCGACGATGTTCTCGTCCTGGGTGAGCATGGACGATTCGCGCAGGCCTGTGGCCGGCACGATGTTGTCGCGCCCGACGTCCACCGAACGAAGCTGCGTGACGAACACGGTTTCATGGCGCTGCACCGGGTACGGCAAGCGCCAGTTGAAACCGGCCCCCACCGTGCTGTGGTACTTGCCGAACTGCGTGACGACGGCCTGCTGACCTTCCTGCACGATGAAGAAGCCGGTGCCGAGCCAGATGAGCAGCGCCACACCGACGACCAGCCCCGCCCCCACGCCGGCGGCCTTGGGGTTGGGGCTGAACCCGGACGGACCGCCGTTGGAGCCGCCACCCTGGCCGCCCCCGGTGCCGCCGCCGCCCCGCCGGTTGCCCAGCAGGCCCCCGAGCTTGCGGTTGAAGTCGCGCCAGAGCTCGTCGAGGTCGGGCGGACCCTGGTTGGGGCCCTGCCCCTGACCACGGGGACGCTGCGCCTGGCGGTTGTCGTCCTCGCCGCGCCCCTCCTGGTTGCCGTCGTCGCGGCCCCAGCGGGGGTCGTTGAGGTTGAACATGCCGAGCAAACGGCGCCAGCCACGTCGCGCGCCGGCGTGGCGGTTGGCCGAAAGAGGCGGGATCAAGGGATTCACATCCATGCTGTGGGAGCTTCCTGTGTGCGTCGGTGACACGACATTGTGCCGAATCAGGCCGGGTGGTTCCCGGTTTCAAGCACATGCCCGGGGTCTTGCGGGGGTGTGCCCCCCGATTTGCGGGCCACTTCGGTGGCCAGCCAGGCCCGCAAGTCGGGCAAACCGGTGCCATCCTGTGCGCTGACGAACAGCCTGGGCAGCAATCGCCCGTCGACTTCGACGCTGTCCAGACGCTGGCGGGGCGCCCGCGCGGGGTCCATGGCGTCGATTTTGTTGAACACCAGCAACTGCGGCTGATCGCCAGCCCCGATTTCGTGGAGCACCCGCTGCACGGCCGCGATCTGTTCGGGGTGCTCCGGGTTGGACGCATCGACCACATGCAGCAGCAGATCGGCATCGGCCGCCTCCTGCAAAGTGGCCGCAAACGCCTCGACGAGGCCATGTGGCAGGTCGCGGATGAAGCCCACCGTGTCGGACAGCGACACGGTGCGCCCGGCCTCGCCCAGGTAGAGCTGGCGGGTGGTGGTGTCCAGGGTGGCGAACAGCTGGTCGGCCGCGTAGGTCCGGGCCTTCACCAGGGCGTTGAACAGTGAACTCTTGCCGGCGTTGGTGTAGCCCACCAGCGAGATGGTGAACGCGTCGCGGCGCTCGCGCTGGCGGCGCTGGGTGGCGCGCTGTTTCTTGACTTTCTCGAGGCGCTCCTTGGTGCGCTTGATCGCCTCGGAGATCATCCGCCGGTCGAGCTCGATCTGCGTCTCGCCAGGCCCGCCGCGCATGCCGATGCCGCCGCTTTGCCGTTCCAGGTGCGACCAACGGCGAACCAGCCGCGTGGACAGGTATTGCAACCTTGCCAGTTCGACCTGGAGCTTGCCCTCGTGGCTGCGGGCGCGCTGAGCAAAGATCTCGAGGATGAGCAGGGTCCGGTCGTTGACCGCCAGTCCCAGGTGCCGTTCGAGGTTGCGTTGCTGCGCCGGGCTCAGGGCCTGATCGAACAGCACCTCGGTGGCACCGGTGGATTGCGCCAGCAACTTGATCTCGTCGGCCTTGCCCGAGCCCACGAACAGCGCCGGGTCGGGTGCGCGGCGCTTGCAGGTGACGCGCTCGGCCACCCGGTAGCCGGCGGTTTCGGCGAGCTGGCCGAGCTCCTGCAGGGCGCCATCGAAATGCGGCAAGCCGAAATCCACGCCGACAAGAATGACAGCGGGCAACGAGGAAGGGGTGGTGGACGCGGCGGTCAAAGTGGTGGGGCAACGCGCCCTGCGTTGCCCGCCCCGCCCGTCGCAGAGACAGGCTCGGGGCGTGAACGGGTCAGAGCGGGCGCTCAGGAAGCGTTGGGGTCGTCGGCGTTGGACACCGCGAACTGGATCGGACGACCCGGGACGATGGTGGAAATGGCGTGCTTGTAGACCATCTGCGTCACGGTGTTGCGAAGCAGGACCACGTACTGGTCAAAAGACTCGATCTGCCCCTGCAGCTTGATGCCGTTGACCAGGTAGATCGACACCGGCACATGCTCCCGGCGCAGCTGGTTGAGGAAGGGGTCTTGCAAGAGCTGACCTTTGTTGTTGCTCACGATATGCTCCGTGTTCGACGTTTTGGAAAGCGGAAACATACCACACGGGCTTTCCGACCGCGCCGTGGGGGGATCAGGTGTCCTTGAACGGGTTGTCGGCGGTGCGGTATTCGATCCGCATCGGCGTGCCGACGAGGTCGAACGCCTTGCGGAAGCGCCCTTCGAGGAAGCGTGTGTAGGCGTCGGGCACCCGGTCCAATGCGTTCCCGTGGATGACGATCACCGGGGGGTTCATGCCGCCCTGGTGGGCGTACCGCATCTTGGGCCGCCCGCCTCCACTGCGCGGCGGCGCCTGGAAGGCCACCGCCTCGGCCAGCAGCCGCGTGAGCACCGGCGTGGGCATCTTGCGCATGGCCGAGGCATGCGCCTGGGCGATGGACTTCCACACCGGCGCCAGACCCTGCCGTTTCTTCGCGGAAATCAGGTGCATCGAGGCGAACTTGAGGAACACCAGGCGCGTCTCGATCTGGCGCTCGATCTGTTCGCGCTGGTAGGCATCGACCGCGTCCCACTTGTTGATGGCCAGCACCACGGCCCGGCCACTCTCGAGGATGTAGCCGGCAATGTGGGCGTCCTGGTCGGTGACGCCCTGGGTGGCGTCGAGCAGCAGCAGGACCACGTGCGCGCTTTCGATCGCCTGCAGGGTCTTGACGACCGAGAACTTCTCGATCGCTTCGAACACCTTGCCCTTGCGGCGCAGACCGGCGGTGTCGATGAGCTCGAACTTCTGGCCGTTGCGCTCGAATGGCACACGGATGGCGTCGCGCGTGGTGCCGGGCATGTCGAACGCCACCAGGCGCTCTTCGCCCAGCCAGGCATTGATCAGCGTGGATTTGCCCACGTTGGGTCGACCGGCCACCGCCAGCCGGATGACGCCGGTCTCGGCCTCGGGCTCTTCTTCGTCTTCGGGCGGCAGGCCCGGAATCCGCTCGAGCGCCGCCTCGATCATGGACCGAACGCCCTGCCCGTGCGCCGCTGACACCGGCAGCACCTCCCCGAGACCCAGCTCGAAGAACTCGACAAACTGGGCCCCCTGGGTCATGCCTTCGGCCTTGTTGGCCACCAGCAGGCAGGGTTTGCCGAGGCGCCGCAGGTAGTTGGCGATGTCGTGGTCCTGGGCGCTCATGCCGCCACGGGCGTCGACCACGAACACCACCGCGTCACTTTCGGCCACGGCCTGCCGGGTCTGGCGGGCCATCTCGCGAAAAATGCTGCCCTCGCCCGCGTCGGGCTCGAAGCCGCCGGTGTCGATGACGATGAATTCACGGCGACCGACACGGCCGTTGCCGTAATGGCGGTCGCGGGTGAGCCCTGCAAAGTCGGCAACGATGGCGTCGCGGGTGCCCGTCAGTCGGTTGAAGAGCGTGGATTTGCCGACGTTGGGACGACCGACGAGGGCGATGACGGGTTTCACGAAGGGAGAACTTTCAGCCCCTCACTGGGGGCGCCACGCATAAAGGTTGCCGCGCGAGGTCATGACCACCAGGGCATCACCCGCCAGCGCAGGCGGTGCAACGATGGCAGAGCCATCGGTGGTCAGGCGGGCCATTTCGCTGCCGTCCTCGCGCGAGAGCAGGTGCACGAGACCGGTGCCATCGCCCACCGCGAACACACGGCCCAGGGCCAGCGGCGCGCCGAGCTGGCGGTACTTGAGGCGTTCATTGCGCCACGCCGGTTCACCGCTGTCGCGGCGCCACGCCAGCAGGGTGCCGTCGGCTTCGCTGCCCAGCACCAGGCGGTCATCGCCGTGCACGCCCACGGTGCCACGGGCCGGCCGCGACCAGACCGGTTGGCCGCGCGCCACATCGACGCAGCCCACCGCAGCGGCATAGGCGCGCACGCAGACGCTGCCACCCACTCGGCTGACCGGACCCACGATGTCCACCAGGCGCTCGACTTCGTTGGTTCCCCGGGCGCTGGCAATCGGGACCTCCCAGCGCACGGCGCCGTTGTCGGGGTTGTAGCCCACCAGGCGGCCGGACACGCCCGCCACCAGGGTGTCGCCCACGGCGGCCAGCGCCGCCGGCTGGCTCAGCACCAGCGGGTCGGCGGTTCGGGTCTGCGCCCACAGCCGCGCGCCATTGGCGGCGTCGTACGCGGTGACCGTGCGGTCGGCGGTGAGCACGAACACCCGGCCACCCGCCACCAGTGGCGGGGTGTATGAACGGGCCGTGAGACGAACCCGCCAGCGCTGCGCGCCGTCGGACAGCGCGAGCAGCAGGTTGTCGGCGGTGACCACCGCTGCGGTCTGGCCGTCGCTGCCCACACCGGCAGCGAGCCGAGTGCGCAGGTCGAGGCGCCACACGTCGCGGCCGGTGCCCTGGTCAATGGCGGCCACCACGCCCTCGGTGCTGGCCGCAAACACGCGCCCGCCGGCCACCACCGGCTCCATGCCGGCTCCGGCATCGCCAACGCTGGCCTGCCAGACCAGGCGCGTACCGATGAGGGCGGTGGCGGCGCCGAGCTCGGCCGGTCGCGGTACCTCGGGACCCGAAGAGCAACCGGTGACCAGTGCGGCCAGCGCCAGCGCGGCAAGGGGAAGGCGCAGACCGGTCATGAGCGGGCCTCCGGTTCCACGGCCACACCCAGCGCAGCCAGCTTGATGGCGATCAGGCGGCGCAACTGGTCGCCCGGCGGCATGGCCTTCCACGCCGCCTCATACTGGGCGCGGGCCTCGTCGGTCTTGCCCTGGGCCATGAGCACATCGCCCCGGCGGTCGGCCATCAACGGCTCGAACGCCGCGGGGGCCTTGGCCTGCAGCAGTTGCAGCGCCGCATCGGCCCGGCCGGCTTCCAGCTCGACCGAGGCCAGCCGAAGCCGGGCAACGGCCTGCAGACCTTCATCGCCGGCGGCGTCGACCACCGCCTGCAGCGCTTCGCGCGCCTTGTCGGACTGACCGCCCTCGAACAGGGCCTTGCCCGCGAGCAGCCCTCCCTGGGCGGCAAACGTGGTGCCGGCAAAACCGCTGCGCAGGTCGCCCAGCACGCGCTCGACGCGCGCGAGGTCCTTGGCCACCACCGCGCGGTCAAGCTCTTCGTACAGGGCGGCGGCCTTCGCCCCCTGGTTGCGCTGGTACCAGTTCCAGCCGTTGTAAGCGGCGATCGAACCGAACACCACGATCAGCACCCAGCTGATGGCGTTGCCGTACCGGGCCCAGAAGTGTTTGATCTGGTCGAGCTGTTCCTGCTCTTCGAGGTCGAGGTGTTTGGCCATGGATTGCTGTCTGACGCGAAAGTGCTGGATTGTAGGGACGGGCAGGAAGGGGTCAGGCCGCCTGCAGGTGCTGCGCGACGGCCTGGGTGTCGGTCAACGGCATCATGACCTGGGCCGCGGGCTGTTCGCCACGCTCGCCGCGCAGCGATTTGACCGCCACGCGGCCCTGGGCGAGTTCGTCACCCCCGAAGATGAGCGCGAAGCGGGCCCCGCTGCCATCGGCCTTCTTGAACTGCGATTTCATGCTGCCCATGCCGTCGGCACCCGCGGCGTGCATCTGCACCCGCACACCCGCCTCGCGCAGGGCGCGCAGCACCGGCATCACGCGCGGCAGATCGGCGGCGTCGGGCACCACCGCGTAGGCGTCGGGCACCGGGGCGTCCGGGAGCAGCCCCTGCTCTTTCAGCAACTCCAGGATGCGCTCCATGCCCAGCGCCCAGCCCACGGCGGGCGTGGACTTGCCGCCCACCTGCTCGAACAGTCCGTCGTAGCGGCCGCCCGCGCACACGGTGCCCTGAGAGCCCAGCTGGGTGGTCACGAACTCGAACACCGACAGGTTGTAGTAATCCATGCCGCGCACCAGGCGCGGGTTGATCCGGTAGGTGATCCCGTGGGCATCGAGCAGCGTCTTCAGGCGCTCGAAGTGCGCGAGCGACTCGGACCCCAGGTGGTCCATCAGCCGGGGCGCCGCGTTGACCATGTCCTGCATGGCCGGGTTCTTGGTGTCGAGAATGCGCAGCGGGTTGCTGTGCAGGCGTCGGCGGGCGTCTTCGTCGAGCAGGCCGGCGTGCGATTCGAGGTGGGCAATCAGCGCCTGACGGTGCGCCAGCCGCTCGGCCGGCTGGCCCAGGCTGTTGATTTCAAGCTCGATGCCGGTCAGGCCCAGCGCCTTCCAGAGGTCGCAGGCCAGCACGATCAGCTCCGCATCGACGTCGGGGCCGGCGAAACCCAGCGCCTCGGCGCCGAACTGGTGAAACTGCCGGTAGCGGCCCCGCTGCGGCCGCTCATGGCGGAACATCGGCCCCATGTAGTACAGGCGTTTGGGGCCGTCGTACAGCATGGAACTCTCGAGCGCCGCGCGCACCACCCCGGCGGTGTTCTCGGGGCGCAAGGTCAGGTGCTCGCCATTGAGCTTGTCCTCGAAGGAATACATCTCCTTCTCGACGATGTCGGTGACCTCGCCCAGACCACGCACGAACAGCGCCGTGGGCTCGACGATGGGGGTGCGGATGTTGCGGTATCCGTAGCGCGTCATCAGGTCGCGCAGCGTGGCCTCGAGCCACTCCCAATGCGCCGACTGCGGCGGCGCAATGTCGTTCATGCCTTTGACGGCAACCAGTTTTTCTGCCATTGGGGTCACGCGGTTTCGCCGAACCGCTTCTGAATGTAGTTTTCGACGATGCCCTGGAACTCGCGGGCGATGCCCTCCCCGCGCAACGTGACGGCCTTCTGGCCATCGATGAACACCGGGGCGGCGGGCGCCTCGCCTGTGCCGGGCAGGCTGATGCCGATGTCGGCATGCTTGCTCTCGCCGGGCCCGTTCACGATGCAGCCCATGACCGCCACCTTCATGCCCTCGACACCGGGGTAGCGCTCGCGCCACACCGGCATGGACGCGCGCAGGTAGTCGTCGATCTGCTTGGCAAGTTCCTGGAAGGTGGTGCTGGTGGTGCGACCGCACCCGGGGCAGGCCGTGACGCTCGGCACGAAGCTGCGCAACCCCAACGCCTGCAGGATCTCCAGCGCCACGACCACCTCTTGCGTGCGTGCCTCGCCGGGCTGTGGCGTGAGCGAGATGCGGATGGTGTCGCCGATGCCCTGCTGCAGCAGCACCGACAGCGCGGCGGTGGACGCCACCGCACCCTTGGTGCCCATTCCGGCCTCGGTGAGGCCCAGGTGCAGGGCGTAGTCGCACCGCTGTGCGAGTGCCTGGTACACGGCGATCAGGTCCTGCACGGCACTCACCTTGCAGGACAGCACGATGTTCTCGCCCGGCAGGCCGATGGCCTCGGCCTTCTTCGCCGATTCGACCGCCGAGGTGATGAGGGCCTCGTACATGACCTGTTTGGCGTCCCAGGGCTCGGCACGGCCCGCGTTTTCGTCCATCAACCGGGCCAGAAGGTCCTGGTCGAGGCTGCCCCAGTTCACGCCGATGCGAATGTGCTTGTCGTGCCGTGCGGCGATCTCGACCATCTGCGCAAACTGCCGGTCGCCCTTGTCGCCGCGCCCCACGTTGCCGGGGTTGATGCGGTACTTGGACAACGCCTCGGCGCAGGCCGGGTGGTCGGTGAGGAGCCGGTGGCCGTTGTAGTGGAAGTCGCCGATCAGGGGCACCACGATGCCCATGCGATCGAGCTGCTCCCGGATGTAGGGCACGGCCTTGGCCGCCTCGTCGTTGTTGACGGTGATGCGCACCAGCTCGGAACCCGCCTGGGCCAGTTCCTTGACCTGGATGGCGGTGGCCACCGCGTCGGCGGTGTCGGTGTTGGTCATGGACTGCACGCGCACCGGCGCGTCACCACCCACCGTGACCGCGTGGTCGCCCCAGCGGACGGCGCCCTGGCGGGTGCGGCGGCGCGGGGCCTCGGGCAAGGGGATCGGCTGATCAACGCTCATGGATTGAAACCTCAACGCGCTTCGAAACGGGCCACGTTGTTGCGGGCAATGGCGGCCGCATCGAACGCGCGACCCCGCAACGTGACCTGGACCACAGCCGCGTTGCCCAGCACCACGGCATAGGGCGGAGCGGCTGAAAACTCGACCCGTTCGCCAGGCTGCAAGAGGCGCTGGAGCACCACGGTACCGGTGCCGTTGACGACCTCGGCCCACGACTCTTCGCTGGCCACCAGGCTGACCACGGCACCGGCCGAGGCCGAGGCTGCAGCGGCGACGGGTGCCGACGGCGCGGGAGCCACGGCAGCGGGCGCGGCCACCGGCGTGGCGGGCGGTTGGGAGGCCGGCGCTGGAGCGACCGATTCGGTCGACGCGGCGGGCGCCGCGGGGGCCGGCGAGGTGCCGCCAGTGGCCGTCGGCGCGGTCGCAGCGGTCGGGTCGGTCGAGCCGCTTGCCGCGCCGGCCGACGTCGCAGCGGGCACGGGTGCCGGCTCGGCGCCGGGCTGGAACAACGGCGCCGCAGGAGCGGTGACCGGCGCCGCAGCGGTCTGGGCAACGGCGTCGGCTGCGGTGGGTGCCGTGCCCTGGGAAGGCGCCTCGGCCTTGGGCAGGAACACGATCACCAGCGCGCCCAGCAGCACCGCAATGGCGCCCAGCAATGCGGGCCGGGACAGCCAGCTCAGCGGGCTCATCGGCGGCGCATCACTGCCCGACTTGAAGGGCGCATTCAGTGCATGGTCGTCGACGACCAGCGCCGGACGCTGGCTCTGTGGCAGCTGCGCCAGCACGGGTGCCGGGTCGATCTTGAGCTGGCGGCAGGCGCTGGACGCCAGCGCGCGCGCAAAGGTCATGTCGGGCAGTTCGTCGTAGCGCCCGGCCTCGAGGGCTTCGAGCTTGCGCACCGGCACCTTGAGCGCGGCGGCCAACGCGGCGATGTGCAGACCGGCGGCCTCGCGTGCCTCGCGCAGGCGCACCGGCCTGGGGGGCAGCTCATCCGTGCTGGCGATGTCGGGAGCCACCTCACTCATTGAACGCTCCCCGCTGGTACGACGCCCATTGGGGCGAATCCGGGAAACGGCGACCCAGCTGCTGACCCAGTTGGGCGGCGGCCACTTCGTTGCCCAGGCGGCGCTCGACGCGAACGCCGAGCCAGAGCGTCTCGGCGTTGGCCAGGTCGGAATTGTTGACGCGGCGAATGATGAACTGCGCCGCCTGGCTGTCGCCGCGGCGGTGCTTCAGGCTGGCCAGGTTGTAGGCGGCGATCGGGTTGCCTGCGTCGAACTCGTAGGCGCGCGCCAGGGAGGCTTCGGCTTCCGGGAGTTTGCCGGCGCGCAACTGGCAGATGCCCATCACCAGAAAGGTGCGGGGTCGGCCCGCGTAGGTCGGGCTGGCCAGGGCCTGCTGGAACAGCTGCTCGGCCTGCACATGGCGCCCCTGCTCGCAGGCAAACAGCCCGTATGCGTGCTGGGCCTCGGGATCCTTCGGGTTGATCTGCAGGGCCCGGCGGAAGCTCTCGTCGGCAAGGCCCACGTCGTTGAGCCGCATGTAGATCAGGCCGCGGAGCACGTAGGCGGGCGCGTAGCTCGGGTCGGCCGCCAGCGCCAGCTTGATCTCGTCCAGAGCGACCGTGGTCTGGCCCTGCTCGAAGTAGTTGGCCGCCAGTTCGTAGCGGATGCGGGCGCGGCGCACCTGGGGTGGCTCGTCGGACGCGGTGATGGGTTCGACCCCGGGCGTGTTCGTGCCCGACAGGCGCTGCGTCTGGGACGCGCATCCACCCAGCAACACCAGCGCCAGCACCATGGACAGCAGCCACAGCGCCGAACGGAACGGCGAACGAAGCGGGTGGATCGCGTGCGCAGTCATGCCTGCCTTTCTTTTTCGGGAGGTTTCACGAAACGGATCGGTTGGCCGGTCTGGCGCATCTGCGCCATGCGCCGGGCGGCGTCGGTGCGGTCGAGGACGTCGCCGGCCAGCTGCCCGCAGGCGGCGTCGATGTCGTCGCCACGGGTCTTGCGGATGGTGGTGACGATGCCGCCTTCGTTGAGCAGCTGCCCGAACCGCTGCACCACCGCACGGGGCGAGCAGCGCAGACCGGAATCGGGGAACGGGTTGAACGGGATCAGGTTGACCTTGCAGGGCACACCGCGCCCGCCATGCTCGCGCAACAGGCGCAGCAATTCGCGGGCGTGCTCGGGCTGGTCATTGACCCCGTCGAGCATGCAGTACTCGAAGGTGATGAAGTCGCGCGGCGCGTGCGGCAGGTAGCGCAGGCATGCGTCGAGCAGTTCGGCCAGCGGGTACTTGCGGTTGAGCGGCACCAGCGAATCGCGCAGCGCATCGTTGGGCGCGTGCAGCGACACCGCCAGTGCCACCGGGCATTCCTGCGCCAGCCGGTCCATCATGGGCACCACACCCGAGGTGGACACCGTGACCCGGCGGCGCGAGAGCCCGTAGCCATGGTCGTCGAGCATGACCTTGAGTGCCGGAATCAGCGCGTGGATGTTCTGCAAGGGCTCGCCCATGCCCATCATGACCACATTGGTGATCACGCGTTCCCCTGGGCGCCCCAGGTGCTGGCGCAAGAAGAACTCGGCGTGCCACAGCTGGGCAAGGATTTCCCCGGTGGTGAGGTTGCGGGAGAAGCCCTGATGCCCCGTGGAGCAGAAGCGGCAGCCCACGGCGCACCCGGCTTGCGACGACACGCACAGCGTGCCGCGGTCGTCTTCTGGGATGTAGACGGTTTCAACGGCGTTGCCGTCACCCACGTCGAACAGCCACTTGATGGTGCCGTCGGCAGAGTCCTGTCGGGAGAGAATGCTCAGACCGGTGACGTGCGCCGCCGATGGCAGCTTGTCGCGCAGGCTTCGCGCCAGGTCGGTCATGCGGGAGAAATCGGATTCACCCTTCTGGTGGATCCAGCGAAACAGCTGGGTGGCGCGAAAGCGCTTTTCGCCCAGCTGTTCGCAGAAGGCGGCCAGCCCCTCGAGATCGAAGTCGAGCAGGTTGACCGTCATGACATGATCAACGCGAATAGACGTTCATGCCGGGGAAGAAGAAAGCCACTTCCACGGCAGCGGTCTCGGGGGCGTCGGAGCCGTGCACGGCGTTGGCATCGATGCTGTCGGCGAAGTCGGCGCGGATGGTGCCGGGCGCGGCCTTCTTGGGGTCGGTGGCGCCCATCAGGTCGCGGTTCTTCAGGATGGCGCCTTCGCCTTCGAGCACCTGGATCATGACCGGACCGCTGATCATGAACTCGACCAGGTCCTTGAAGAACGGACGCGCGGCGTGCACGGCGTAGAACTGCTCGGCTTCGCGGCGCGACAGGTGGGCCATGCGCGCGGCGATGACCTTCAGACCGGCGGCCTCGAAACGGGCGTAGATCTGGCCGATCACGTTCTTGGCGACGGCGTCGGGTTTGATGATCGAGAGGGTGCGTTCGATGGCCATGGGTATCCTGAAGTTATGAGGGAAAACGGGGCGTTGCGCAAGCAACCGCAAAGCCCACGATTCTACATGGCGGAAGCGTCATCCCCGTGGTGGCCGCCCCGTGCGACCCTTGGGAGAAGCCGGTCCGCCGGGCTGGCGGCGCTGGCGTTGCATGGCGTCCTGGCCGATGTAGCCCTGGCTGGTCTTCAGGGGGTCGGGCTGGCCGCGCGGCGCGGCCTCGCGGCGCGCGCGCGAAGGCGCTGGTGCAGGCGTCTTGGGCCGTGGACCCTGCCCGCGGCGGGCTGGCCCGGGCGAGCCCGGCCCGCGGCCCCTGCCCTGCGGCGCCGGCCTGGCCACCGCCACCCCGGTGGCCGCTCCCAGCCGCTGGACGTCTCGCTCGTCGAGCTCGACCCAGGCGCCACGGCGCAGGCCGCGCGGCAGCACCACCGCCCCGTAACGGATGCGGATCAGGCGGCTGACCGCGTGCCCAACCGCCTCGAACATGCGCCGGACCTCCCGGTTGCGGCCCTCGGCAATGGTGACCCGGTACCAGCAGTTCGCGCCCTCGCCACCGCCATCCTCGATCGACTGGAACTGCGCCAGACCGTCTTCGAGGTTCACGCCGTCGAGCAGCCGCTGCTTTTCTTCGTTGGACAGGGCGCCCAGCACGCGGGCGGCGTACTCGCGCTGCAGCCCGAAACGCGGGTGCATGAGCTGGTTGGCCAGTTCCCCCGAGCTGGTGAGCAGCAGCAGGCCTTCGGTGTTGATGTCGAGCCGGCCCACCGACTGCCACTTGCCCTGGTACAGCTTGGGCAGGCGCCTGAACACCGTGGGGCGGTTCTGAGGGTCGTCGTGCGTGACCACCTCACCCGCGGGCTTGTGGTAGGCCAGCACCCGGGGGGGCGGCGCCTGCAGGCGCACGCGCACCGGCTTGCCGTTGACCTTGATGACGTCGCCCTGGCGGATGCGCTGCCCCACGTGGGCGGGCTCGCCGTTCACCGAGACGCGGCCCTGCTCGATCAAGGCCTCCATCTCGAGGCGCGATCCCATGCCGGCCTGGGCCAGCACCTTGTGCAGCTTGGGCGAGTCGGCCTCGGGTTGGAGCACCCGGCGCGCGGGCGCGGCCGGCGCGAGGGCAGCCGATTCGTCCGCCTGGACCTCGTCGAAGGCGCCGCTGACGACCTCGTCGAAACTCAGCGCGTCGGCCAGGTCCGCGGGAGCTGCCACTTCGGCCGGTTCGGCCGGATCGGTGGGAGGGGCTGCGTCGGGCGCGCGCGGGCGGGCCTCACGCGGGGGTCGGGGTGGGGCCGCCTTGGTCATGGTTGTCCTCGGTGAGGGTGTCGGCCGCGGCCGGGGATGTTTCGCTGGCCGGCAGGTCCGCCGGCGCTTCTTCGCCGGCTTCGATGGGCAACTGGGCGGCGAGGTTCTCGAAATCGAGCGAGCCGAGGGACGACTCCTGCACGCCGCTGGCCTCCAGCGGTGGAAGCTGGTCGAGCGACTTCAGGCCGAGGTCGTCAAGAAACTGGCGGGTCGTGGCGAACAGCGCTGGTCGACCGACCGTTTCCCGGTGGCCGATGACCTCGATCCAGCCACGGTCCTCCAGCTGTTTGAGGATGAGCGAATTGATGGTGACGCCGCGGATGTCTTCCATGTCGCCGCGGGTGACCGGCTGGCGGTAGGCGATGATGGCCAGCGTTTCGAGCGTCGCCCGCGAATAGCGGGGCGGCTTCTCGGGGTGGAGCCGGTCGAGGTAATGGCGCATGTCCGGGCGGCTCTGGAAGCGCCAGCCGGTGGCCACCTGCACGAGTTCGACCCCGCGGTGGGTCCATTCCTGCTGGATGTTGCCCAGCAGGGTCTTGAGCGTGTCGGCCGAAATCTCGCCGTCGAACAGCACCGCCAGCTCGCGCACCGTCATGGGCTGGGTGGCGCAGATCAGGGCCGTCTCGAGGACGCGCTGGGCATCCGTGGTGTTCATGGTCTCGATCGGACGGCACGCGGGCCGTTCAGAGGGGGTGGGATCGGGCGCAAAGCCCTTCGGGGTGGCCGGCGGGCGGCGCGCTGCGCTGAGCGACCGATCTTCACTCGATCAGGCCGCGACCGGCAGGTGGCGCATTGTACCGAAGCCCCCCCTGCGCCAGCGCCGCCGCCATGTCGTGCGGGGGCTCGCGCCAGAACGACAGGGGTTGCCCCGACACCGGATGGTTGAACCGGAGGTGAATGGCGTGCAATCCCTGGCGCGTCAGCCCCCACGCCGGGCGCCCGCCATAGACCGCGTCGCCCACCAGGGGAAGGCCGATGGAGGCCAGGTGCACGCGGATCTGGTGGGTGCGGCCGGTGTGCAGCTTGCAGGCCACCAGCGTGGCCATGTCGTCCCCGTCCAGGCGCAGAAAGTCGCTGCGCGCGGGCTTGCCGGCGCCCTCGCCCACCAGGGCCATGCGAAGGCGGTTGGCCGGATCGCGGCCGATGAACCCCTCGAGCGTGCGCTGCCCGGCGCCGCGCCACACCCCCTGCGCCAGCGCAAGGTACTGCCGGTTCACCGCCCGGGCGGCAATGGCCTGCACCAGCGCGTCCATGGCCTGGCGCGTCTTGGCCACCATCATGAGGCCCGAGGTGTCCTTGTCCAGCCGGTGCACGATGCCAGCACGCGGCAGCGAGGCGGCTCCTTCGTGGTGGGCCAGCAGCCCGTTGAGCAGCGTACCGGACCAATGGCCGGCGGCCGGGTGCACCACCAGGCCGGCCGGCTTGTCGATGACCAGCAGGTGGGCGTCTTCGAACACCACCGCCAGCGCCATGGGCTGCGCCACGAAGGCGCGGGCCTGGGCGGTGGGGCGCAGCGAAACGGCGATGGGGTCTCCCACCGCCACCTTCGCCGAGGCCTTCTGCCAGGGCTGGCCGCGCCATGAAACCGCTCCGTCGGCGAGCAGCTGCTGAAGGTAGGAGCGGGAGAACTCGGGCACCAGTTGCGCCAGCGCCCGGTCGATGCGCCAGCCGTGCAGTGCGGGCGTCACTTCGCAATGGCGCAGCTCGGCCTGCTCGTCGGGCGCATCGCCGTCGGCCGCGCCCAACCCCGCCGATATACTGTCCGCTTCCGAAAACGTTGGTTGTTCCAGAGGTGAGCCCTTGAAGTTGTGCCGTCGATTATCGACCCCGGCCCTTGCGGCCATCGCCCTGGCCGCGTTGCTGCAGGGCTGCAGCACCACGACCGTCGACGAGACGGCCAACTGGAGCCCCAACCGCCTCTACAGCGAAGCGGTGGACGAGCGCGAAGTGAACAACTTCGAACGCGCCATCACCCTGTTCGAGCGCCTCGAAGGTCGCGCGGCGGGAACCCCGCTGGCCCAGCAGGCGCAGCTCGAGAAGGCCTACACCTATTACAAGAGCGACGAACCGGCGCAGGCGATGGCCACGATCGACCGGTTCATGCGCCTGCATCCGGCCAGCCCTGCGCTCGATTACGCCCTCTACCTGAAGGGCCTGGTCAACTTCAACGACAACCTGGGCCTGTTCGGCCGCCTGGCCGCCCAGGACCTGTCCGAGCGCGACCAGAAAGCCGCCAAGGAGTCGTTCGAGGCGTTTCGCGAGCTGGTGACGCGCTTTCCCGAGTCGCGCTACACGCCCGATGCGCGTTTGCGCATGACCTACATCGTGAATTCGCTCGCCCAGTACGAAGTGCACGTGGCGCGCTACTACCACAGCCGGGGTGCCTATATCGCGGCCATCAGCCGGGCGCAGTCGGCCCTGACCGACTACGCCGACGCGCCCGCCCTCGAAGAAGCCCTCTACATCCTCATCCAGTCGTACGATGCGCTCGGCCTCACCCAGCTGCGCGACGACGCCACCCGCGTGCTCAAGGCCAGCTACCCGAACAGCGAGGTGCTGTCCAAGGGCCTCAAGTCACGGGATGGTCCGTGGTGGAAACTCTGGTGAGTGCCAGCGCCTGAACCCAGGCGGCGGTCTCTTCGGGGCCGTCCAGCCAGCGCCAGCCCTGCAGAGCCTCCAGCAGCTTCGGCGCATAGGCGCGTGTGCGAAGGCGCATGTCGCCCACCACCAGCAACCCTCGGTCGCCCGGCGCCCTGATGAGGCGCCCGGCCGCCTGCCGCAACGCCATGGCCGCGTCGACCAGTTGCACATCCTCGAACGGATTTCGTCCTTCGGCCCGGGTGCGGTCGATGCGGCGTTGCAGCCAGGGGTCGTCCGGGGGCGCAAACGGAAGCTTGTCGACCACCACCAGCCGCAGGGTGTTGCCGGGCACGTCCACGCCGCGCCAGAACGCGCCACTGGCCACCACCACGGTTGGCCGGCGCACACCGGGCTGCCGCAGCGCCTGCCACACATCGCGGGCCGGCGATTCGGTGCCTGAAACAACCCGCCAGTCCGGCGGCAGGGCCGCGTGCAGGGCGCGGACCATTCGCACCGCTGCCCGGCGGGTGGTGGTGAGAACCAGCACCTGACCACCCAGCATGGTGGCCCATTCGGCCACGCGAAGTGCCAGGGCCTCGGTGTGACCGGCGTCGCCGGGTTCGGGCAGGTCGGCGGGCACGTGAAGGGCCACGGCGGACGGATCGACCGCCTCATGCGCCTGAAACACCTCCACGGCGGCGCATGCTTCACCCAGACCCATCGCCTCCCTGTGCCAGCGCAAACCGGGTTCCTGTCCGAGCGTGGCCGACACGTGCACCGCGCTGCGCGCCCCCAGTGCCGAGCCCGTGGCCAGGGTGGCCACGGCCTGGTCGTCCGCTTCAGGTCCGGGTCGCACCAACGTCCACCGGGCGGCGTCCTGCCAATCGAGCCAGGCCGGGTCACCCGCCGTGCCATCCAGCATGCCCTGGAGGGCGGTGGCGAGCAACGCACAACGTTCACCCAGCGCCACTGCACGCGGGTCGGCACCCGACGCAGCCGCCACGGCGCGGTGCGCCAGCGCCAAGGCGGCCGCCAGTTCGCGAAGCAGCGCGGCTGGCACCGACGGCCAGGGCTGCAGACCCTCACGCGGCTCGGCCGACCGAAGGCCGGCACCCAATGCGTCGGTGGCGCGACGTCCCTGCAGCGCAAGGCCCACCCAGGCGCCTGCACCACGCGCAGGGCCTTCCGATAGCTGAGCGAGATCGGACCAGAAGCGGATCAGTGCCACGGCGCTGCTGCGCACCGTCATCAAGTCCCTGGCCAGCTCGTGAAGGGCCTGCGCCTCGTCGAACACCACGGCCTGAACGGCCGGCAGCAGGCCCTGGCCTCCGCGTTGCCGCGCGGAGAAGTCGGCCCGCCACACATGGTGGTTGATCACCACCGCATCGGCCTGATCCGCCCGTTGGAGCGCGCGATCGACATGGCATTCGTGCCGGCGCGGGCAAGCCTGGCGCAGGCAGTTTTCGCTGGTGGAGGTGACCAGCGCACGCAACGGCGCGTCGTCGGCAGGCAAGCCCACCTCGTCCAGATCGCCTGCCAACGACTGCTCGGCCCAGCCCAGCCACTCGCGCAGGCGTGCGTGCAGGGCAAGGCCACCCGGGCGTGGTCCTTGTTGAACCGCGGTGTGCAGGCGCTGCAGGCACACATACCGGTCGCGCCCCTTCAGCACGGCCACCCTCGCCGGCATGCCCAGGGCACCGGTCAGGCGCGGCAGGTCGTGGTGGGCCAGCTGGTGCTGCAGCACATGCGTGCTGGTGGAAATGACGGCGCGTTGCCCC
>CALRVR020000014.1:0-123098 GCA_943371665.1 Synechococcus sp. UW140 | reverse complement strand
TCAGGCGCACCGCCTCCTCCACCGCAATCTCGTCGAAGGGGTTCATGGACATCTTCACGTTCGCAATGTCCACACCGCTTCCGTCGCTCTTCACGCGGACTTTCACGTTGTAGTCGACCACGCGTTTGACGGGGACGAGAACCTTCATGTTGGTTTGCTCCTGAAACAGGGTTTCTGACGAACGAAAGAGAGCGCGGGCGGCGACTGCACCGATTCCAGAATCCGCCTCGCGCGAAGGATCACGGGAAGGTCGACCATCTCGCCGTTCAATGACACGGCATTGCCTGGTCCATTGGCCGACCCGGCGGCGCGCAGAACCGCCCTCGCCTTCTCCAGTTGCTCGGCCGAAGGCGAAAACGCCTGCCCCACGATCTCGACCTGCGAGGGGTGAATGCACAACTTGGCACCGAAGCCCAGGCGACGGGACCGCTCACAGTCCTGTCGGAGGCGGGTGGCGTCTCGCAGGTCCACGGTGACACCGTCCACCGGTGCAGCGATTCCGGCAAGCCGCGAGGCGAGCACGAGCTCACAGCGAAAGGGCAGCAACTCGTCCTCGCAGGCCTCCATGCCCATGTCGAGCTGCAGATCAAGCGACCCGAACACCAGCCGCTGCACGCCTTGGGTGCCTGCGATGGCCCGGGCAGCGGCAAGGCCAGCAGCCGACTCGATCAAGGGGAGCACCATCGCCCCCGACCGGGCTGCCGCACAACGCACGAATTCCACCGAGTCCGCCTTGGGCAACATGACCGCCAGCGCACCGGCGCGGCGGCACATGTCCAGATCGGCATCGAACCACGCCGTGTCGACCGCGTTGATGCGCACGACCGCACGGCCACCGCCCGCCAGCCAGGCCCCGGCATGCTCGCGCGCCACGCTCTTGTCGGATGCACCAACCGCGTCCTCGAGGTCGATCACCACACCGTCAGCCCCTGATCGAACGGCCTTTTCAAAGCGCTCCGGGCGATTGCCGGGCACAAAGAGATAGCTTCTGCAGTGCATGACGGGTCTCTCAGAAGGATCGTGGAAGCCCCAGCGTGTGCTCGGCGATGTTGGCCAGGATCAGGTTGGTCGAGATGGGCGCCACCTGGTACAGGCGGGTTTCGCGGAACTTGCGCTCCACGTCGTATTCGCACGCGAACCCGAAACCCCCGTGGAACTGCAGGCACACGTTGGCCGCTTCCCAGGAAGCCTTGGCCGCCAGGTACTTGGCCATGTTGGCTTCTGCACCGCAGGCCTTGCCCTGGTCGAACAAGGCGCAGGCGTTCCAGCGCATCAGGTTGGCGGCCTCGGTTTCAATGAACGCCTCGGCGATGGGGAACTGGACGCCCTGGTTCTGCCCGATGGGCCGCCCGAACACCTGACGGTCTTTCACGTAGCGGCTGATCCGGTCGATGAACCAGTAGCTGTCGCCCAGGCATTCCGCCGCGATCAGGATTCGCTCGGCATTCAGGCCGTCGAGGATGTACTTGAACCCCTTGCCTTCCTCACCGATGAGGTTCTCGACGGGAATCTCCAGGTTCTCGAAGAACAGTTCGTTCGTTTCGTGGTTCACCATGTTGGCGATCGGTCGCACCGTCAGACCGTTTCCAATCGCTTTGGCCAGGTCGACGATGAAGATCGACATGCCTTCGGACTTTCGCGCCACGTCGGCCAGAGGGGTCGTGCGGGCCAGCAGGATCATCAGGTCCGAATGCTGGACACGCGAGATCCAGACTTTCTGCCCGTTGACGACATACCGATCGCCCTTCCGGACGGCGGTGGTCTTGATCTTGGTGGTGTCGGTTCCCGTGGTGGGCTCGGTGACGGCCATCGACTGAAGCCGCAGCTCCCCGGTGGCGATCCGGGGCAGGTAGGTGCGCTTCTGCTCTTCCGAGCCGTGCCGCAGCAAGGTGCCCATGTTGTACATCTGGCCATGGCATGCGCCCGAGTTGCCACCGCTGCGGTTGATCTCTTCCATGATGACCGAGGCCTCGGCCAGACCCAGGCCCGAGCCGCCATAAGCCTGAGGGATCAAAGCGGCCAGCCAGCCCGCGCGGGTGAGCGCATCGACAAACTCGACCGGATAAGCCCGCTGTTCATCGACCTTCCGGTGGTACTCGTCGGGAAACGCCTTGCAGAGGTCGCGCACCGCGTCGCGGATGTCCTGGTGGTTTTGATCGGAATGGGTCATGGGGTGTGGAATGTCTGGGTTGAAGAATGCGCAGGCGAAAGTCAGGACAGGGACGCTCGGGCCTTCATGGCGACGCGGCCCTGGCCGTCGTGGGCCTGGAGCTCGATGTCGCCCGCGGCCTGTTCGCGCCCTGCAAGGGTCAGTGGCTCTCCCGCAAAGCTGGGCTTGACCGCCCTGAACTCGAAGCGGTTGAGGGCACACCCCGGCCATTGGGGGGTCAACAGGTCGGCCAGCAGCGTGGCAATCAACGGCCCGTGCACCACCAGGCCTGGATAGCCCTCCTCACGGACCGCATAGGGCTGGTCGTAATGGATGCGGTGGGCGTTGAACGTCAGCGCGGAGTACCGGAACAGCAGGAGTTCATCGGGCACCACGGTCCGTTGCACCTGTGGCTCGAACGGTGACGACGATGCGGTCGGAACCGTCGATCCGGCGCCCGGCTTGTCCCGGTAGACGATGTTCTGGATCTCCGTCAGCACATGGCCACGCGCGTTCTCGACGCGGTGCTCCACACGGACGAAGACCAGGCTTCCCGACTGGCCCTGCTTGCACTCGACTGCGCCAATGCGGGAACGCCGGTGCGCCGGTTCACCGATGCGCAACGGGTTGTGCGTGGACCACGTCAGTTCGCCGCCCGCCCACATGCGCCGGGGCAGTTCCACAGGGGGCAGGAAGTCGCCCTTGGTGGGGTGGCCATCGGTGGCGAGCCCGGCCGTTGGTACCGATTCCTGAAACAGGGCCCAATGCCACAGCGGCGGGAGTTGTTCCGCTGCCGCCGGCGGGCTGGCTGGTCGATCCAGCGTGGCAGACATGGCGCGCCACAGAGACGCGGACACCACGTCCTCGTCCCGCCGTTCGCGGCCCACCCAGGCACGGTGCGCAGCACCACCATCGGAAGGAAAGTCATCTTGCGTGTTCATGCGCGGGATGTTCACTTCTGCGGGCCTCGCGCACAATGCGGATGTGTCGAACCGACCCTTCCGGGAAACCGAAAGCTCGCCTCGCGAGGAATGTCCCATGCACTTCGATCTCGCCGATCTCCGCCTCTTTCTTCGAACCTGCGAGACGGGCGCGCTGTCTCGCGCGGCAGACCTTCAGCACCTGTCGCTGGGGGCCGCCAGCGCCCGCATCAAGCGCCTTGAGGAACAGGCCGGCATGGCGCTCTTCTACCGCGAGGCCAGGGGCGTCCGGATGACCCCGGCGGGAGTTGCCTTTCAGCACCACGCCAGAGAGATGCTGACGCAGTGCGACCGCCTGCGCTCCGATCTTCGCGAATACGGCGCCGGCCTTCGCGGACACCTGAGGATCTACGCCAACACCACTGCGGTGAGCGACTTTCTCCCGGACATTCTTCCCGGCTTCCTGGCGGCCAATCCGAGGGTCAACATCGACCTCCAGGAGCGGCCCAACGCGGACATCGCGCGCGGCGTCGTGGAGGCGCGGGCCGATATGGGCATCGTTTCAGGCGATGTGGACGCCTTCGGCCTTCAGGCGATCCACTTCTGCACGGACCGCCTCGTGCTCGTGGTGCCACGCAACCACCGGTTCGCGCGCCGCAAGCGCATCGCGTTCGCCGAGACACTGGACGAAGACGCCGTGGGCATGCACCAGGGCAGCACACTGCAGACGTTTCTGAACCAGGTGGCAGAGAACCTCGGAAAACCGATGAAGCTCCGCATTCAACTCTCCGGCTTCGACGCCGTGTGCCGGATGATCTCGGCGGGCGTGGGCATCGGCGTGGTCCCCGAAAGCACCGCACAGCGAAACCTGATCCCCATGCACCTCGCCCAGGTTCCCCTGACCGACGACTGGAGCCTTCGCGAGCGCTACGTGCTGGTGAGGCAGCTGGACCAACTGGCACCGTACGGGCGGGCCATGATCGAGACCCTTGTCAACCACTACCAGCCAGGTTCATCGCAAGGCCGGCACGGCGAAACCACATGAGCAACCCACGTGTTTCCTATGAATTCGGCGGTGGCGGCCGCCCACTGTCGCCACTTGACGGGGGCCTGATCCTGGTCCACCTGGTGGTCAACGTCGAGCACTGGCCGTTCGATCAACCGATGCCACGGACGATCCTCACGCCGCCCCATGGCCGAAGCGCTGTCCCGGACGTGGCCAACTTCAGCTGGGTCGAGTACGGGCTTCGGTGCGGACTTCCCCGCATGCTGGATGCGTTCTCGAAACGGGGACTTCCCGCGTCCACCAGCATCAACGCCAGCGTGATCGATGTGTACCCGCAAGCCGCACTCGCCATGCGGGACGCAGGCTGGGAATTCATCGCGCACGGGCTCAGGCAACAGAGCCTCGTGGCCGACGGGTCCCCGGCCCTGACCATTCGCGACACGACGGCCCGGCTGGCGGCATTCACGGGCCGCCCACCGGCGGGTTGGCTGTCCCCCGGCATGCAGGAAACGCTCGACATGCCCGACCTGCTGGCCGAATCCGGTTATCGCTATGTCTGCGACTGGTGCCTCGATGACCTGCCCGTGCCGATGCAGACCTCGAAAGGCCGCCTCCTCGCCATGCCGTACAACCTCGAACTCAACGATTCGGTGGTGTACGCCATCGAGAAGCAGTCGGACGGCGCGCTGCTCGACCGCGTTCGGCGAACACTCCGAGTGTTCGAGGCCGAGGTTCGACAACGCGGCACGCCCCGGGTGATGCCCATCGGGCTACACCCGCACCTGATGGGCGTGCCCCACCGCCTGGACGAACTCGAGGCGATGCTCGAGCTGCTGTCCGGCTCGTCCATGGTGCGGTTCTGCACCGGCACCGGGATTGCCGACTGGTTCGACTCCGCGTCTCAGAACGTCATGGCACCCGGCAGGTAGAGGGCGATCGACGGAAACGCCAGCAGCAGGCACACCGCCACCACCAGCAAGACGAAGAAGGGGGCCGACGCCCGGGTGACGAACCAGATGTCCTTCTTGACCAGGCCCTGGATCACGAACAGGTTGAACCCCACCGGCGGCGTGATCTGGGCCATTTCGACCACCAGGATCAGGAAGATGCCGAACCAGATCAGGTCGATGCCGGCGGCCTGGATGGTGGGCAACAGGATGGAACTGGTGAGGACCACGATCGACACCCCGTCCAGAAAACACCCCAGGGCAATGAAGAACAGCGTCAGCAGCAGCACCAGTTCGATGCGCCCCAGCCCCATGCCTTGAACGGTTTCCGCCAGGGCCGCGGGTATGCCGGTGAAGCTCATGGCCGACGTCATGAAAGCGGCACCGAAGAGGATGAAAGCGATCATGCAGGTGGTGCGTACGGCCCCTTGAACGCTGTCCATGAACATTCGGGTGTTGAGCGATCGGCCTGCCGCCGCCAGCAACAGCGCCCCGAGAACGCCCAGGCTGGCCGATTCGGTGGGTGTGGCCACCCCGGTGTAGATCGATCCGATGACGAAGACGATCAAGGCCACCACCGGGATCAGCAGGCGGGACTGCCAGAGCCTTTGCCCGAAGGTGACGCCGGGCTCCTTCGCGGGCATGCGCTGAGCGTTGAACCGGGACCACAGACCGATGTACCCGGAGAACAGAACCACCAGAAGAAGCCCCGGCAGAATCCCGGCCATGAACAGCTTGGCGATGGACACCTGCGCCGACGCACCGTAAACGATCATGATGATCGACGGCGGAATCATCAGGCCCAGCGTGCCGGAACCCGCCAGCGAACCGATGGCCATCTTCTCGTCGTACCCCCGGGACCTCAGTTCCGGCAGCGATATCCGTCCGATCGTGGCGGTTGTCGCAGAGGACGATCCGCTGACCGCGGCGAACGTGGCACAGCCCAGCACATTGACATGCAGCAGCCTGCCCGGGATCCGGTTCAACCAGGGCGACAGGCCACTGAACATGTGCTCCGCCAGCTTGGTCCGGTACAGGATCTCACCCATCCAGATGAACAAGGGAAGCGCCGTGAGCGTCCATGAAGAAGACGCGCTCCACATCGTGGTGGGGAGAATGGCGCCGGCTGGAGCGTCCGCGAACACCAGCATGGCGATCACGCCCACCGAAAGCAGGGCCAACGCCACCAGAAAACCGGCCGCCATGAACGTGCAGAGAAGCACGATGAGCACAATTGCGATTTGAAGTGAATCCATGGTTGTTCCTTGATCGGGTTCGACTCGCGTCAGACCGACTCGCTGGCCGCGCTGGCGACGCCATCGCTGCGCCACTGGAGCACGAAGCGCCACCATGTTGCGATCAGAAGCCCCATGAAGCCCAGCAGCATCGGCAGCTGGGGCAACCACATGGGAAGCGACAGTTTTCCTGTGGAACGTTCGTCAAAGCGCCAGGTCTCGAGCAGAAAAACCGCCACGTTCCACGCGATGTACGCCGTGAGAAGCACCGTGAGACCCCAGACGATGAGTGCAACGCGGCGGGCGGTGCCGGGTGACAGGCGCGCGGTGACGAGCGTGACCTGGATGTGATCGCCGTGGAGCAGCGAGTACGGCAGCGCCAGGAAGATCGATCCCGCCATCAGGTAGCCCGCCAGTTCATCGACATCGGGCAGGCTTTGTCCCATGAAACGCATGGCGATCTGGGCAAGCACCAATGCCGAGAGCAGCACCAGTTGCAGGCCGGCCACGCACAGCAGGGCGGCAGACACCGATTTGAGTGCCCGGTCCATGGTCACTTCCGGTAGGCGTCGACGAGACTCTGCGCCTCGTTCCCGCCCTTCCTGACCCACTCATCCACCATCGTGGCGCCGATCTTCGTCAGCGCACTGTCCACGGACGCCGGTGGCATCGCCACGGTCATGCCCTTCTCGCGCAGCAGCGACACATGCTTGTCCGTCAACTGTTCGGCCATGCGCCAGCCCTTCTCCTCGGCCCTCGCGGCTGCTTCGAGCACCGCCTTCTGCGAAGCCGGGGACAGACGCTGGAACGCACGCTCGTTCATCAGCATGAAGTTCTTCGGAATGAACGCCTGGATGTCGTAGTAGTGCCTTGCGTACTCCCAGGCCTGGGAATCGGCCGCCGTGATGGGCGATGTGATCAACGCAGAGATCACCCCGGTGCTGAAGGCCTGCGGAATCTCGCCCGTGCTCACGATGGTGGGTGAGGCGCCCATGAGTTCGATCATCCGCGACAGGGTGGCGCTGTAGGAGCGGACCCGAACCGATTTGAGGTCGTCCATGGACTGCACGGGTTGTTTGGTGACCAGGCTCTGCGGTGGCCAGGGCAGCGCGTACAGCACGCGGACCCCTTGCTTCAGCAGCTTCTGCTCGACCGACTGGCGGCTGACGCTCCAGAGCTTTTTCGCCTGCGGGAAGCTGCGCGCCAGCATGGGAATGGTGTCCACCTCGAACACGGGGTCTTCGTTGGCGAGGATGGAGATCACGACATCGCCCAGCTGGACCTGCCCGGTCTGGACGGCGCGTTTGACCTCCGGCCGCTTGAACAGCACCGCGTTGGAGTGGATCTTGATGTCGAGCTCGCCCTTGGTGCCCTTCTGGGCATCCTGCGCGAACTCGCGCGCCACGATGGTCATGTAGTTGTTGTCGGGCTGCTCTGCCGCCATGTTCCAGGTGGTGGAGGCGCTGGCGGCGCCGGCACCGAGGGTCAAGGCAAGCGCAAGAAGGGTTGCTTTCATGAATGTCTCCTGTGGATCGGGGTGGAATGAAGGGAAGGCGTGGGTGTGAAGCGGGTGATCGTCAGGGCGCGCCGTCGGGAGCGAGTGCCGCCGCGAGGACCGGGGCGGCCGGGCGCCCGTCCAGCGCATGGATGGCATCGGTGAGGCGTTGAAGGATCGCCAGGGGATCGCCGGGCAGGCCGGCCAGGCACTGCACCGCCTTGTCCTGCATGTCGTCCTTGCCGAACGGATGTGCCGGCGATCCGCGCATGGCTTGCACGGTCTGGCTGATTCGGCGGCCATCGGACAGGTCGATGTGCACCGTGACCGGGGCCAGCGCGCCGTGGTCGCGGTCAGGATCGAGCACGGGCCGCACCTTTTGCGCGAGGGCCAGGATCTCGGGTGTGTTGAACGCGGCACCCTGGAAATCGGTGAGCCGGACCGACCCGCGCAGGAGCGCCACCGACACCGCGTAGGGCAGGCACAACCTGGCGTAGTTCGCGGTCATGTCGGGCAGCGCCGGACGGGCCGCAAGGTGCCAGACCAGGGGCGGCACCAGCACCTGAATGCCGGACACAGCGGCGGGATCGATCGGTTGCACGGCGCGCGCCGTCCGCACCGCATCGATGGCGGCATGGGTCGCCCGGCCGCTCGGGTAGGGCTTGTGGCTCAGTTCGTCCATCGCCCACCGTTGCCCCAACTGGCTGCCGTCGACGTCCGCTCGGGCCGCGCCGTCGAACGAGGCGAGAAATCCAGAAGCACCTTCAAGGAACTCCCGGGGTGCCGACATGCCGGCCTGGGCGAACCGGGCGGCGACCACAGCGCCTCGCGCGTTGACCCCCATCTGCCATGCCAGGGTAGACGTCCCCTCGGCGTGGGCCTGCAGGGTGCCCGACACCTGGGACGCGGTGAGGCTCATGGCCCGCCGGACGCCGTCGGCGTCGAGTGCCATCAGGTGCGCCAGGCCGGCGGCCGCGCCCAGGGCGCCGGCCATGGCCGGACGGAAGAACCGCATCGGGGCGCCGTGGGCCAGGCCCACCGTGACCGCCACATCCACCGCGACGCAGAAGGCCGACAACAGCCGCTCGCCGGTGATGTCCGGGTCTCGCTGAGCCTGGGCGATCAAGGCCGGCAGGACAGTGGCGGGGACATGCACCACGGCCCGCTCGTGCAGCGGGTCGTACTCGCAGTTGTGCACGAGGAACGCATTGAGGAAAGCCGCCTTGTCCGGCGCCGTGCGGTGCGCCGTGCCCCACACGCTGGCGGTCCGGTCCGAATCGGTGCCCAGCACCTCCAGGCAGCGCCCGAACTCCGGGTGCCGGGTGCCGCCGAAGGCCGTCACCAGGGTGTCGAGCATCACCCAGCGCGCACGGCGCAGGGTGTCGGGCGGGATGCGCCCGAAGCGGGTGTCCTGGGCGTGGGCGACCAGGCGGTCGGTGAGCTGGTGAGGGGTTTTCATGCGGGCTGCACCTCTTCGTTGCGCAGCAGCACCTGCAGGCTTTGTGCCACCATCAAAAGGTATTCATCGCGGTGTCTGGACGCCATGAGCTGAACGCCGACACGCGGATGCGCAGCGCCCAGAGGCAGGCTGACGGCGGGCACACCGGCCACGTTGGCGGGCACGGTCAGGTCGGCGCAGGCCGTTGGAACAGCCCCCTGCCGCGCGAACGAGTCCACCGGGGCGGTCGGCATCAGGACCACGTCCACCTGGCTGAGCGCATGGGTCCACGCCGACGCGGCGTCGCTCAGCGTGTGCCCGGCCCTGGCCATGCGCTCGGCGCCGGCGCTCGCCGGGTAGCGGAGCATGTCCTGCAGTTCGGGGGTCAGCCCTTCGCTCGAGAAGGCCTGGGGGTGGCGTGACCAGTGTTCGTGCGCGTCCCTTTCGCTCATCATCAACGCTGCCCTGCGCAGGGCGCCCGGCTCCCAATGGGCGACCGGCAGCGGGGTGAGTCGCAGGCCCGCATCGCGAAGACGCTCCAGCAGCGCCAGCCACGCCCGCTCCACCGCGTCATCCATCGGCAGGCCGGTCAACGCCAGCGGAACGCCGAAGCGGATGGACGTCAGCGGCAGGCTGCGCTCGCTTTGCCGGGCGGGTCGGGTCACCCACAGAAGCCGGCGCACATCCTGCACCGTGCGCGCCAGAACACCCACCACGTCCAGCGTGTGACACAGTGGCACGACGCCCTCTTTCGGCAGATGCCCGGCCGAGGGCTTGTAGCCCACCAGGCCACAGAAGGCAGCCGGTATCCGGACCGATCCCATGGTGTCGGTGCCGAGCGCGATGTCCGCGGTGCCTGCGGCCACCGCGGCGGCGCTTCCACTGCTGGAGCCACCGCTGCTGTGGCTGGCCCAGCGGGGGTTGGCACAGTCGCCATGCACCGCATTGCGACCGTCCACACCCAGTGCGGCCTCGTTCATGTTGACCTTGCCGATCATCAGCGCACCGGCGGCCCGAAGGCGCTGCACCAGGGGAGCGTCCTGTGTCTTCGGTTGCATGGCCCCGAGGCGGGAACCTGCGGTCGTCGAGAACCCCTCGACGTCGATGTTGTCCTTGACCGCCAGCAACAGACCGTCCATGGGGCCCAGCGGCCCACCGGCGCTCCAGCGCTTCGCGCTGGCCGCGGCGTCGCGCTCGAAGCGCTCCCCGCCGTGCTCGATGAAGTGGCGGGTCGTGGCGTTGCCCGATTCGATGCTGCGAACCACCCGCTGCGCCCGAAGATCGGGGCGGTCGGCGCCGCGCGCGAACGCATCCAGGGGACCTTGAACAGCGGTGTTCATGCGCACCTCCTCAGCGGATGTCTTTCAGCAGGCGAACCGGCTTCTGGCGGGACTCGATGCCGGTCAGGGAGGCAAGCGCCCCGACCGGGCACACCTCGACGTCGATCTCGACGCCCAGCGCCGCTTTCATGACGCCCCGGATGACCTCGGCGGCGCCGACGGAAACACCGGTGTCCTTCAACTCGACACGCAACGTCATCTCGTCCCGCCCATCGACGCGGCGCAGCACACACAGGTAGTCTCCCGCGTAGCCGGTCACCTCGCGCTCGAGGATGGCGCCGATGCCCGTCGGGTACACGTTGACGCCCCTGAGCTTGACCATGTTGTCGCTGCGACCCAGAAACCCGGCGATGCGCCGGAACGGGTAACCCTCGTCGTCGGCCTCCGGGACGAAGCGGCTGACATCGTGCGTGTTGAACCGGATGATCGGAAAGATGTCGTCCTTGAACAGGCAGGTGCACACCAGGTCGCCTTCTGCCCCTGGCGAACAAGGGCGTCCGTCGTCGCCCACGATCTCGATCAGGTGGGCGTCCTCGAACACCATCAGCGGCCCTGAAGGCCTGGTCTGGGCGGCAATGATTCCGGTGTCTCCGACCCCGTACCAGTCGAACACGTCACACCCGCCCCACGCCTCGCGCAACCGGTCGGCCTCCTCGCCCACATGGCCGCTGATCATCTTCAAGCGGATGTCCTTGCCAGGAACGATGCCGTTCTCGACCGCGACCTGGGCGAGCTTCTTGGCGTAGTCGGCGAATCCCACCAGCGCGGTCGCCCTGAAGTCGCGCATGAGGCGGACCTGCTGGACGGATCGCGTCTCGAGGCCGGTGCCCGCGCTGAGCACGGAAGCCCCCACCCAGTGGGTGATCGCCTCACGGATGTAGTGACCGCCGTTGACCATGCCGAATCCATACATCGAGTGAACGATGTCCGACTCGTTCATGCCCTGCAGGCGAAAGGCGCGCGCCAACAGGATGTTCTGGATTTCCCGGCTGCGCGGTCCGTACATGAGGGGCTGCGGGGTGCCGGTGGTGCCGCTGGTGGTCTGCAGGATCAGCTGCGGCCGCACCCCTTCTCCATGGGCGTCCAGTCCGTGAAAGTCGCCAAAAGGCGGGAACCGTTCAACCGAGGCCATCAGGTCCTGCTTGGAGTACGTGGGCAGTTTCACCAGGTCGTCGATCGACCGGATGTCGGACGGCACCACGCCAGCCTCGGTCCAGCGGCGCCGGTAGAACGGCACCCGCCAGGCAAACGCCATCAGCTCGAGGAAACGCTGGTTCTGCAGGTCCCGCAGGTAGGCGCGGCTTTTGCACCGGTAGCGCGCCTCCAGGGCGTTGCCCATCGGGTAGTCGCGCTCGATCTGCGCGTGGCCGGTGGCCGCGAAGTAGCCAGGTCGCGTGGAGGGGGTGACTGGGTCGGTGTCGATCATGGTCTGAATCTCTATTTGGTACGGACAATTCTATGAACACAGTTTGTTTTGTCCATACATTTCGATCGAAAAAACTCAGTGTTTACCCTTGGTTCCGACGGCCTCCGAACGCCTCGTGCGCGGCGCGGAATTCGGCGCTTTCGAAGCGCTGGTCGAAGACCGGCCGCAGTGCGTCCAGGTCCACCGAGGGTGCAGGCGCCACACCACGCAGGATCGCCTTGATGGCCGCCAGTGCGCCCGGGGCCGAGCCGAGCAGACGTTCGCGCAGGTAGTCGCTGGTGAAGCCGGGCAGCTGTCCGGTGGGCGCGACGTGATGAACCACGCCCAGGCGGTGCGCCTCGCCGGCATCGATGCGGCGCGCGGTCAGCAGCATCTCGCGCGCCGCCGTCATGCCCACGATCGACGCGAGCCGCCGGGTGTCTTCGGGGCTGTAGGCAATGCCCAGGCGCGCGGGCGGCACGGCGAAGTGGGCGTCTGGCGACGCCAGGCGGATGTCGCACGACAGCGCGATGCCCAGGCCGGCGCCGACGCAAGCCCCCTCGATCATGGCGACCGTGGGTCGGCTGCAGTGCTCGATCGCGATCTGGGTGGTTCGCACCAGGTCGTTGTAGGCGCGGGTGGAGGCCGGGGTGGCATAGACCTCGCCAAACTCCGAGATGTCGGCACCGGCGCAGAACGCGCGCCCGCCGGCACCCACCAGCACCACCACCTGCACCGCCTCATCGGACGCCACGCGTTCGAACGCCTCATGCAGCGCGCGCCACATCGCCAGGTTGACCGCATTCCTGCGCGCCGGCGCGTTCAACACCATGCACAGAACCGGCCCGTCGCGCACCAGCGCCAGGGCATCCGCCCCCGGATCGACCCGGACCACACCGCCCGGCATGGGCAGGCCCACCCCGTTGTTCGCTTCTGCCATGAAAGCCTCCAGACTGCGGGCCTCGAACGGTCACTGGACGACCCAGCAACCTTGTCCGCACCAAAGCCCGTTGAACTCATGATATCCTTGTTTTGTCCGTACAAGGAGTGTCCCATGGGTATCTTGCCTTCACCGCCCCGGCTCGCGGTGTCTCTGGTGGTCAACATCGAAGAAGGATCGGAATACTCGATCGCGGCGGGCGACAAGGGCGCCGAACCGGTCGACGAGTTCGGCATCGCGCTGCGAAAGCCCGTCAGGAACCTGCCCAACGAGAGCAACTACCTCTATGGCATCCGGGCCGGATTTCCCCGCATCGCCCGGCTGCTGGCCGCGCACGGGGTGCGGTGCACCTGGGCGGCGGCGGCCGAAGCGCTGCGCCTTGTCAGCGATCCGGTGCGGGCGATGGTGGCCGGCGGGCACGAGGTCTGTGCCCATGGCAACCGGTGGATTCACCAGCACCAGATGGACCTCGACACGGAGCACGCCTTCATCCAGACGGCCGCCGGCACCATCGAGCACCTCGTCGGCATGGCGCCGGCGGGGTGGCTGTCGAGGTACCTGTTCACCGGCAACACCCGCTCCCTGCTGGCCGAGCTGGGTTTCAAGTACCACATGGACGACTACGCCGACGACGTCCCCCGAATCGAGACGGTGCCCACGAGACGGGGCGACCGCTCCATCGTGGTGTTGCCTTACGCTCTCGACACCAACGACATGAAGCTCTGGATGAACCCGGCCTACACGCCACGCGATTGGCTCGACTATGCGGTCGACACCTTCGACGTGCTGCACGGGGAGTCGGTGGAACATCCAAAGGTCATGTCCCTGGGCATTCACCTGCGGATCATGGGACGACCGGGGCGCATCGGTGCACTCGAACGGTTCGTCCGGCATGTCCAGCAGCACCCGCGGGCCGCGTTTTCAACCCGCGCCGAGATCGCGGGTTGGGCCCGGGACGGCCTGTACGGCCGGTGAGCCAGGGCATGCACACACCCGACATTCAAGACCTGGCCAACCGGCTGGAGGCGCTACTGCGCCCAGGCGATGGCGTGGTCTGGGGCCAGGGCCAGGCACAGCCGCGCTGGCTTTCACAGGCCCTGCTGCAGGCGGCCGCGCGCGTGCCGGGGCTGAGCGTCTTCACAGGCATCGGCCAGGTCGGGCTCGACGCGTCGGCGGTTCAACACGTGGCCCTGAGGTCGTACTGTGGCGCGGGGATCAACCGGGACCTGCACCAGCAGGGGCTGCTTGAAATCCTTCCGGTCGCCTATTCGGCGCTGCCCGGGCTCATGCAGACCGGCGACCTGCCCTGCGATGTGGTCATGCTGCTGCTGCCCCCGCCGGACGAAGCCGGTTGCTGCAGCCTCGGTCTGGCGGCGGACTACCTCGTGGCCGCCCTGCGCCGGGCGCGCGTGGTTGTGGCCGAGATCAACCCCCACGTCCCGGTCACCTGCGGTCCCCACCGGGTGCACATCGACGACCTTCACCTGTGGATCGAATCCGACCACGACCTGTCGGGCACCCTGGCATCGGCGGCGAGCCCCGAGGAAGACCGGGTGGCGGCCTTCGTGGCCGACCTCGTCGAGGACGGCGCCACGCTTCAACTGGGCATCGGTCAGCTGCCCGAGAAGATCGCGCAGGGCCTCGCCGGAAAATCCGACCTCGGTGTGCATTCCGGGGTGCTCGGCGACGCGCTCATGTCGCTGGTCTTGAGCGGTTCGGTCACCAACGCCCGCAAGGGCCTGGATGCCGGCGTGTCCACCACCGGGCTTGTGATGGGCAGCCAGGCGCTGCACCGCTTCGTCTCGCGCAATCCCGGTGTGCAGCTGAGAGAGACGGCCCACACGCACGCGGTCGAGGTGATGGCGCGCCTGAACCGCTTCACCTCCATCAACAGCGCCCTCGAGGTCGATCTGACGGGGCAGGTCAACGCCGAATCGGTGGGCCGGCGGTATGTGGGTGCGGTGGGCGGAATGGCCGACTTCGCGCGGGGTGCGCGGGCCTCGGCAGGTGGCCGTTCCATCATCGCGCTCACCGCATCGGCCGGCAGCAGGTCGCGCATCGTCGCGCAGCTCGACGGCCCGATCACCCTGGCACGCAGCGACGTCGACCACATCGTGACCGAGCACGGCGTCGCGCACCTGCGCGGCGCAGGCCTGAAGGCGCGCGCACGGCAAATGATCGACATCGCGCAGCCGGATCACCGTGAGGCACTGGACCGGCAAGCCCATGCCATGGGACTGGGCTCGTGCCGCGACTGAGTAACATCGGACCGCCGGGAAGGAAAACGACATGACGGAGACCCAGTCCAACAAGATGGCGCCCAAGGGAAAGCTCACCGCCACACCGCGGTACATGCTCATTGCGCAATCGCTGATGCAGTCCATCGAGGCGGGCGAATACCCGGTGGGGACCAACCTGCCCACCGAACTCGATCTGGTCGACCGTTTCGGTGCCAGCCGCTTCACGATCCGTGAAGCGCTCAAGCACCTGAGCGACAAGGGGCTCATCCGCCGACGGGCCAAAACCGGCACGCAGGTGATCGCTCGCGCGGCCAAGGCGCCCTACGTCCAGTCGGTGGACACGCTGGAGGACATGCTGCAATACCGGCCGAACACCACCTTGAACTTCATCCACTTCGACCAGGTCGTCATCACGCCCGACATCGCGGCCCACGTGCCCTGCCCGGTCGGCGAGAAGTGGAGCCTTGCGGTCGGTGTCCGCCATGAGGCGGAAGGCGAAGTGCCTGTGGCCATGTCCCGCGTCTACCTGAGCCCGACCCTCAAGGGGATCCTGCCGCGCATCAAGTCGATGACGACCACGGTGCACGAGCTGGTCGAAGAGATGTACGACGTCGAGCTGGTGCGCATCCGGCAGGTGATTTTTGCGGTGTCACTCAATGCCGAAGAGGCGAGGCTGCTGAAGGTGAAGTCGGGCACACCCGCCTTGAGAACCGTGCGCTGCTACCACGACCGGGAGGACCGGCTGCTGGAAGTGTCGGACAGCATTCATCCCGGCGATCGCTACCAGTACAGCATCGAATACGAGCGATCGGCGCAGCGCTGACCGCTGGGTTCAGCGCACGCTGCTCCACTCAGCCGCAAGCCCCCACAAACCCGCACGCCGTGCAGTGGTCGCAGCCGTCCTTGCGGATCATGGCGTGGGCACCGCAATCGGGGCATTTCCGGCCCGCCATCTGGCCGGGCACACCCCCGGGATCGGCGGTGACGGCCGCGTCGGTGGCGGGCGATGGCGACGCGAGGCCCCGGCGCCGCTCCAGAATGTTCTGGACCGCGTAGGCGATGGCGGCCACCTCGGAGTCGTGCCACATCGGGATCACGGCACCGTCGTCCCGGGTGCGCGTGCCCAGCCGCACCGGGCCGCGGTCCCAGGCCACCTTGCGCATGTCGCGCAGCGCCCGGTCCAGAAAACCGCCGCGGGCGGCAAGCGACAGCAGGCGCATGCTGGCCGTGATCCATTGCTGTGATTCGGCGCGCTGGCCTACCGGCATGAAGAACTCGATGGCGCGCGACAGGGTGCCGGCGCCATCGGGTGCGGGCACCGGCAGAAACGACACCACGATGTAGGTGGTGTGGTGGCCTTCCTGGGTCCAGTACTCGATCTTCTCGGCCACGGCGTCGAGCGCGCCCAGCGGCCGGCTCTCGATCACGCTGCGCATGGGGTCGGTCGCGGGTGCGGATCCGCCCGCATCCGCGGCCTCTGCCTCGGCGCTGCCCACCGACAGCACCGACCCCAGGATGCTGTTCGGGCGGTAGGTGGCCAGGCCTTTCAGGCCCATGCGCCACGCTTTGAGGTAGAGGTCCTTGAAGTCGTCGAAGGGGTGACCGGCGGGCACGTTGACCGTCTTGGAGATCGACGTGTCGATGAAGGGCTGCACCGCGGCCATCATGCCGAGGTGGCCGTCCACGTCCATCTCGAGTGCCGACACGAAGTACGGTGGGAGTTGCTGCACATCACCACCCAGCGCGCGCCAGAGCCGCCATGCGTGGTCGCACACCTCGTATTCGCGGGTGCTTCCGTCGGCCTCGCGCTTCTTGCGTGTGTAGGTCCACGAAAACGCCGGCTCGATGCCGTTGGACGCGTTGTCGGCAAAGGCGAGGCTCACCGTGCCGGTGGGCGCGATGGACAACAGGTGGCTGTTGCGGATGCCGTGCGCACGGATGTCGCGCTGGATGTCGGCGGGGAGGCGGCTGGCGAACGTGCCGGGCGCCAGGTACTGGTCCACGTTCAGGCGCGGGAAGGCGCCCTTCTCCCGCGCCAGCGCCACCGAAGCCCGGTAGGCCGCATCGCGCATGCACTCGGCAATGGTTGCGGCCATCTGCACGCCTTCATCGCTGTCGTACCGCAGCTTCAGCAGAATGAGCGCATCGCCCAGCCCGGTGAATCCCACGCCGATGCGCCGCTTGGCCTGTGCCTCGGCGCGTTGCTCGGGCAACGGCCAGAAGGTGAGGTCGAGCACGTTGTCGAGCATGCGAACCTGCAGGGCCACGGTGCGCTCGAAGGCATCGAAATCGAAGCGCGCTTGGCCGCCCGCATCGAAGGGGTGCTGCACGAAGCGCGTGAGGATGATGGGCCCGAGATCGCAGCAGCCGTAGGACGGAAGGGGCTGTTCTCCGCAGGGATTCGTCGCCTGAATGGTCTCGATGTCGCGCAGGTTGTTGTCGCGGCTGATGGCGTCGATGAACAGGATGCCCGGCTCGGCGAAGTCGAACGCCGACCGCATGATGGTGTCCCACAGGTCGCGGGCTTTCACGGTCTCGTACACCCAGGCGCCGTCGTTTCGCAGGTGGGCACCGCGGGTCAGTTGATCGGCACCGGGCATGGCGGGGTGCACCAGGTCCCAGTTGGCGTCGGCGCGCACGGCCTCCATGAAGGCGTCGGGCACGGCCACCGCGACGTTGAAGTTGTTCCACCGGCCGGGCGTTCGTTTGGCAGTGATGAACTCGCGCACGTCGGGGTGGTCGATGCGCAGCACGCCCATCTGGGCCCCACGGCGGGCACCGGCGCTTTCCACCGTGGCACACGACTGGTCAAACACATTGATGTAGCTGCAGGGCCCCGAGGCAATCGACGCCGTGCCCTTGACGCGCGCGCCGCGCGGGCGGATGCGCGAGAAGTCGTAGCCCACGCCACCGCCGCGCCGCATGGTCTCGGCGGCCTCGCGCAGCGCTTCATAGATTCCGGGAAAACCACCCTCGTCGCGCCCCTGGATGCAGTCGCCCACGGGTTGCACGAAGCAGTTGATGAGCGTGGCCTGGATGTCGGTGCCGGCCGCGCTCATGATGCGCCCGGCGCCGATGCCGCCCTGGTGCAGATGGGCGAGGAAACGCGACTCGACATCGACCCGGCGATCAGGTGCTTCGACCGAGGCCAATGCCCTGGCCACACGCTGGAACAGCTGCTCCCGAGTGGTCTCGTCGCCCTTCAGGTATTTCTCGCGCAGCACGTCCTCGCTGATAGGCTGGGGTTCCAGCTCGGGGAGAAGGCTGCTGGTGCTGGGGTCTCGGTTCATGCCGGGGGTGTCCTGAACGCGGGGGTTCAGGGTATCCCGTTTCAACCAGCCCTGCACGCTGGGCGGATGGCTGGACGCCCCGCCCGCTCACCCCCCTGTGCGAAAAACCGCGACGGCCTCGACCAGCCGGTGTGCCTGGGTCTTGAGGCTCGACGCGGCAGCCGCGCTTTCCTCGACCAGCGCCGCGTTCTGTTGGGTGGCCTGGTCCATCTGGGTGACCGCATTGCCGACCTGGTTCACGCCGTCGCTCTGTTCCTGGGTCGCGGCACTGATTTCGCCCATCAGGTCGGTGACCCGGCGGATGGCGCCCACGATGTCACCCATGCGTCCCCCGGCCTGATCGACCAGGGTCGACCCCTGCTCGACCTGCGTGACACTGCGACCGATCAGGTCCTTGATCTCCCTGGCGGCCTGGGCACTGCGCTGGGCCAGGCTGCGGACCTCGCCGGCCACCACCGCAAAGCCGCGGCCCTGCTCGCCTGCGCGGGCGGCTTCAACCGCCGCGTTCAGCGCCAGAATGTTGGTCTGGAAGGCAATGCCGTCGATGACGCCAATGATGTCGGCAATCTTGCGGCTGCTGTCCTGAATGCCCTGCATGGTCGTCACCACCCGGCCCACCACCTCGCCGCCGCTGGCGGCCAGGTCGCGGGCACTCACGGCCAGTTCATTGGCCTGCCGGGCGTTGTCGGCATTCAGCCGCACGGTCGAGCCCAATTGCTCCATGGATGCAGCCGTCTGCTGCAGAGCGCTGGCCTGCTGCTCGGTGCGCTGGCTCAGGTCCTGATTGCCGAGCGCGATCTGGGCGCTGGCACTGGCCACGCTTTCGGCGTTGTGCCGCACCTCGGCCACCACCCGCGATAGCTGTCCCTGCATGGTTCGCAGGGTCTGCAGCAGTTGGGTGATCTCGTCCCGGCCGCCATCGGAGACCGCGGTGGTGAGGTCACCGGCGGCCACCCGGCTGGCCACCCCCACCGCCGCGTCCAGCCGGCGCGTGATGGCCCGGCTGAACAGTGCGCCACCGATCACGCCGGCCACACACACCACGGCCATGAGCGCCACGCTGAGCACGGTCGCGCGCCGAGCCTGAGCCTGGGCCCGCTGACCAATGGCCACGGCGTCATCGCCGATCTGCTTGACCGCGGCATCCAGCAGCCGCGCGGGTTCCCGGTCCATGCCGCTCACCGCCTTGTCACCGACCGAAGCGTCCATGCCCGAGGCCTTGAACTGCTCGAAGGCCGATCGGTAGTTGCGACCCATGGTGGCATGCGCCTCGGCAAACTGGCGCACCAGGTCGTGTGCCGGACCCGCTGGAAGTTGCTTGAGCAGCACGGCGGATTCAGCCGCCATCTCCTGCTCGATCTTGCCGAACGCCGTCCAGTAGCGTTCAAGCTGGGCAGGGTCCTTGCCCCGCAGCAGGGTGTTCTTCCATTCCTGAACCTGCGTCTTGAACTGGCTGAGCAGGCGCCCCACCTGCGCGGCCCGCTCATGGCTTTCGCGAACGTCGGTGTCGAAGATCTGTACCGATCGGTTGAGTTGCTGAATGCCGAAGAGGGCCGCAGCGGTGACCAGCAGCAGCCCGAAGGCAAAGGCCAGCGGCAGTTTGAGGGTGAGTTTCATGGTCGCAGTCGAAATAGACGGCCCTCTCGGGGCCACACTGCAATGTCGCTGGGAGGGCGGCGGTTTGAATTGTGAAAAGCCCGGGCGAAAGCGGCCTTTTCGCACAGATCGGCGACGAACGGCTGCGCGTCCGGCCTTGCTAGAACTAAAGAAATCGCCCGGGTTTCCGATGAACCTGCCAACGGCGACAAAGGTGTCGCCGGAACCTTTGCAGGAGTCCCCCATGTCCCACCCTCCGGCGCCGCAGCGCCACAAGGTGCTGATCGTCGACGACGATCCCGGCATGGTGCACCTGCTGGCCCGCACCCTGCTCGACTTTGCCCAGCTGCATTTCGCGGTGCGCGGCGACGACGCACTGAACAAGCTTGCACAACACCGGCCCGACCTGCTGGTGATAGACGCCGAACTGCCCGACATCGACGGTTATGCCGTGATCGAGCGCCTGCGCGCCACGCCCGCCCTGGCCGACACGCCGGTGGTCATGGTCACTTCGCACGACGACGCCGAGCACCGCCGGCGCGCGTTCGCCGCGGGCGTGCTCGACTTCTTCACCAAGCCCATCGACCGCGACCTGATCCGTCTGCGCGTGCAGCAGATCCTCAACGGCGAGGCGATGGAGCTGATCGAACTCGACGACCGGCCATTGCCGGTTCAGCGGGCCGCAGCCACCCCTGCGGCGGTGGCGGTCGCCGCACCGATCGCCATGTCGGTTGCCCCGGCCATCGACGTGCACGCGGTGACGTCCGAGTTGTTCGAGCGCATGTCGGCCATCCTGTCCCAGGCCGAGACGCTGCGCGAACTGGCGCCACCCTCCGCCGGGCCCGGCGATCTGTACCCCATCCAGCGCATCCAGGAAGAATGCGCCGAGGTGATCCAGTTGCTGGTGACGATCAGCGGCGAGGACTGACCAGGTTCAGGCGGTCACCGCGGTCGCATCGCCGCACCTGACCATCGGCGCCAGGGCGCGGCGCAGGAAATCGCGGTTCACCCCGCTGTGCGGTCGCAAGGCCAGGCGCTCGTGTACCAGCGCTTCGGCCGTGGCGCGCTGACCGCCCCGCAGCGCGGCTTCGGTGAGCGTCCAGTCGATCACGTCGCGTTGCGCGTGGCTGCCCCCGAAGCGGTTGGCGATGGAGCGGGCGCGCCACAGGTGATCGATCGCCGCGCCATGCCGACCTTGCCAGATCGCCGCAAAGCCGGCGACCAGATCGGCCCCGGTCTCGCAGGCCCAGCGGCTGGCTTCGCTGGCCTGACCCGCCTGGCGCAGCCGGCGTTCCAGCTGCTGGACATCGGCCACGCGGCCTGCACCCAGCCAGGCCATGGCGGCATGCCAGTCGTTGAAGGCGTAACTGCCCCCGTCGGCATGGGCGTCCCAGGCAGTGGCCAGTTCGACCCAACGATCGCCCACGTCGTGCCCGCTCAACTGCAGGCGCCACAGCATCGCCGACGCGTCGATCATGTCGACGGCGACCGCGCTGCGGGCCTGGCGGATCGGTCCGTCGTACAGCGCGAACACGGTGTCCACCTGCCCGAGCTCAAGGTGGCACAGCGCACGGTGCCACCAGTTGTGCACCTGAAAGAAGTTGTCGCTGCCCGCCCAGTGCGGCTCCCGGGAGACCGCCCAGCCAACGCCATCCTCGTGGCGCGCCTGCATCTCCATCACATGGGCCACGGCGTGGTGGGCCCAGCAATCGCGCGGTTCGGCGTGCAGGGCCGCGCGGGCGGTGTCCTCGGCCTGCGCGTACTGGCCCGACTCTTCCAGCCCGAAAGCGTGCATGCCCAGCAGGAAGCTGTGTCCCGGCATGCCGGCTGACCATTGCGGCAAGGTGCGCGCCAGTCGGTCACGAAGGCTGCGCGCATTGGCGCGAAAGAAGTCCACCAGGTGGCCCACCTGCAGCGCCACGATGTCGAACGGGTGATCGAGGTGATGGCGGTCCAGCAGGTGGGCGGCCAGCGACCATTCGCCATCGAGGATGTGGGTGATGGCTTTCACGTGCGCGCGCTCCCGGTCGTTCAGGGGCATGGCAGCCACCTCGGTCAGGAGGGCGCGGGCTGCCTGCGCCGCTGCGGGCTCGGTGGCCACGGCCATCAGGTGCGCCTTGAGCAGCCAGGCCATGGCAAAGCGCGGCGCTTCGGTGGTGGCGGCATCCAGCTCGGCCATCGGGTCGCCCCGGTAGAGGTTGAAGGCCGTGACGGCCCGGTCGAAGTGCTGCGCGGCTTCGCGCGTGGCGCCGGAAAGCGCGTGTCCCTGTGCATCGGTGATCATGTAAGGCTCCGTGGTTCGTGTTGACCGGCTCCGCTTCGCTGGCACGCATTGCCCCGGGAAGCCGGTGCCGTTAATCTAGACAGCCGCGCTTGCGCCGGCCATGCCCGAGGCGCCGCGATTTCTTGCCGATCCGCCATGGCTCCCCCATCGATATGAACGATGCCCTTGACGACGTGCTGCGCTCGCTGCGCCTTCGCGGCGGCGTGTTCGTCGAAGCCGAGTTCGGCCACCCGTGGTGCGTGCTGTCGCAGGTGGGCCCCGAGGACTGCGTGGAGTTCAACCCGCTGCCGCGCGAGGTGATTGCCTATCACTATGTCTGCGAGGGCGCCATGTCGCTGCAGGTGGAGGGCGAAGAAGCGCCCATCGATCTGCGCGCAGGCGATCTGGTCATCCTGCCGCGAAACCAGCGGCACCGGCTTGGCACCGATCTCGCGGTGGTGCCCCTGCCGGTTGAGCAGCTCGACCACCACGCGGGTGGCCAGGGCGTGATGCGGCTGGTGCACCCGGGGCAAGGTCCGGGCACCCGGTTTTTTTGTGGCTACCTGGGTCACGACAACGTGAACGACCCGCTGATCAATGCGCTGCCGCAGGTGCTGCACCTGCCGCTCGGCGACGCGGCATCGGCGCAGTGGGTGGAGAGTTCGCTGCGCTTTGCCGCTCAGCCGGGCGGCGAGCCGCATGGCCTGAACCCCTCGGTGCTCAGCCGACTGGCCGAGTTGCTGTTTGCCGAGGCGGTGCGCCAGTACATGGCGCGCCAGGCCGAGGACAGCACCGGCTGGCTGGCCGGCCTTCAAGACGCCAGGGTCGGCCGCGCGCTGGCCCTGATGCACGCCGACCGGCAGCGCGCCTGGAGCACCGAGGAACTCGCCCGCGAGGTGGGCGCTTCGCGCTCGGCCTTCGCCGACCGGTTCACCGCACTGGTCGGCGAACCTCCCATGCGCTACCTGGCGCAGCAGCGCATGCGGTACGCGGCCCAGCGCCTGCGCGAGACCGATGAACCCATTGCCCGCATCGCCGAGGCCGCCGGCTACGAAAGCGAACCCGCGTTTCACCGCGCCTTCAAGCGCGCGTTCAACGAACCACCCGCCGCCTGGCGGCGCAGGCAAGGGGGTGCGTAGAATTTCAGGCTACGCTCACCCCCACCATGAGCCTGCCCGACCTGTACCACCGACCCGGTTTTCTGCTTCGCCGCACCCACCAGATATCGGCGGCGGTGTTCGAAAACGCGTGCGCCGGGCTGGGCCTGACACCGGCACAGTACGGCGTTCTCACGGTGCTGGCGGCCGAGCCAGGCCTTGACCAGACGCGGCTGGCACGCGCGCTGGCCTTCGACAAGGTCACGGTCATGCGGGTCCTCAAGGGGCTCGAGGAGCGCGGGCTGGTGCGCCGCGTCCGCTCCAGCGTGAGCCGGCGCCAGATGACGGTGAGCCTGACCGGCGCGGGCGAGGAGGCGTTCGCCGCCGCCCGGGAACCGGCCGAGCGGGCCTACCAGCGGCTCCTGTCGCCGCTGACGCCCGACCAGCGCCAGCAGCTCATCGAGCTGTTGCAGGCCCTCACCAACGGCCTGGCCGACGAAGCTCGGGCGCCATTCGTGCCCATCCTGCCCAAGGCGCCGGCACCGGACCGCACCACAAACGGGCGCAGCGGGCCGGTTGGCGGGCGCCGATCGCGCGACTGAGCCCCGCTTTGGTTCATCGGACCCGCCGCGGCGGCCACAAATCCCTGGCACGGAATCTGCACTCGGTGGAAGCCAAGAAGAACGGTTGGGGATACGCCCCTTCAATGCTTCGCACTCAGGTTCGCTAGGGTTCCGGTCGCGCATGCTGGCGATGTCTGGTCCGAGAGCGGGCCGGCCTTATCGCAGGCTCCACGGAGGGACAAAAGCCCGGGAGAACGATCACCGATCGGTCTTCTGCCACGTCCCTGTCAACCACCTGGAGTCCTGAGATGTCCAACGCCCCCCGCCACGTCAAACCGGGTTCCCTGCATTCGGCAGCCCGCCGCCGCTTCGTCATCGCGCCCGCTGTGGCCGCCGCCCTCGCGCTGGGTGCCGGTCACGCCACCGCCCAGACCCCCGCCCCCATGAAGCTGGCCACCGTGGTGTGGATCGGCTATGGACCGTTCTATGTGGCCGATGCGCTCGACCTCTACAAGAAGTACGGCCTGAAGGTGTCGCTGCAGGTCTTCAACGACCCGGCGCTGATCCCGGCGGCCATTGCGTCGGGCGCGGTCGACGGCGGCATGCTGACGTACGACCAGGTGGTGGGCCAGGTGGCCGCAGGCCGCGCGCAGAAGGTCGTGATGCCCATCGACTATTCCAACGGCGGCGACGCCATCGTGGCCGACGGCACGGTGAGCAAGATCGCCGACTTCAAGGGCAAGAAGATCGGCTACAACCCGCTCTCGCCCAGCGACTTCCTGCTGTCCTACGCACTCAAGACCGCCGGCATGTCCGAGAAGGACATCACCCCGGTGAGCATGACGCCCGAGGCGGTGCCTGCGGCCATGGCGTCGGGCCAGCTGCCCATCGGCGTCACCTACGAACCAAGCCTGTCCCAGATCCTCAGCCAGGGTGGCGGCAAGAAGTTCAAGGTGGTGTTCTCGTCGAAGAACGCGCCCGGCCTGATCGCCGACGTGCTGGTGTTCGACGACAAGGTCATCCAGGCCAAGCCCAAGCAGATCGAAGGCATCATCAAGGCCTACCTGGACGGCATGGCCTTCATGAAGAGCAAGCCCGATGAGGCGCACAAGATCATCGGCAAGTTCATGGGCATTCCAGCGGCCGAGGTGAAGGAGCAGCTCACCGGCGTCTACAACATCCCGCTGGCGGAAATGCCCAAGGCGTTCGTCAAGGGCAAGGAAACCACGTCGTATTTCGCCAGCGGCGAAATCATCGGCCAGCTGCTCAAGGCCAAGGGCCAGATCACCACGATCCCGGCCACCGAGGCGACGTTCAACGACAGCTTCGTCAAGGCGCTCGCCAAGTAAGCGCACGGTCTGCGCCGGCGCCTCGCGCGCCGGCGCCCCTCCCTTCCATCGAGGTGTTCGAGATGACATCGGTTTTCCGCTATGCCGACGGCGTGTGGCCCAACACGCTGGCGCTGGCCTTCGTGCTGGCGGGCTGGCCAACGGGCATTGCACTGCTGGGCCAGCCGGCGTGGTGGCTGAACGCCGCCGGCGTGTTGCTGGTGGTGGTCACGCTCACCTGGTCGGCCTACTTCATCCACGAGTTCGCACACCAGGCCATCTTCAAGACGCCCCAGGCCAACGAGCGCTGGGGCACGCTGATGAGCTGGATCAACGGCAGCTGCTTTGCGCGCTTTGCCGACCTGCGCAAGAAGCACATGCGGCACCACGTCGAACGCGCCGACGTGATCACCTTCGACGCCCAGGCGTTCCTGCGCGCACACCCGCTGGTGCGCCGTTTGGTGCTGGCGCTGGAATGGGCCTACATCCCCGCGGTCGAGTTCGTCATGCGGGGCTTCGTCATCGCCATGCCGTTCATGGGTGACCGCAAGAAGGACGCCCGCGCCCGCGTGGTGGGTGTGGCCGTGGTGCGCCTGGCCGGGTGGGCCCTGCTGGCCTGGTGGTCGCTCAAGGCGCTGGCGCTGTATGCGCTGGCCTATCTCGTGTTCGTGACGCTGCTTCGGTTCGCCGATTGCTTTCAGCACACCTACGACGCCTACCCCATCCTCGACGACGCGCCCATTCCCGACGACAAGGTGCGCGACAAGGCCTACGAGCAGGCCAACACCTACAGCGACGTGGTCGCGGTCGACGCGAAGTGGCTCAACCTGCTGTGGCTGAACTTCGGCTTCCACAACGCCCACCACGACCGCCCCACCGCACCCTGGTACCGGCTGCCGGCGCTGCACCGCGATCTGTACCCGAACGGCAGCGCGCAGGTGGTGACCGTGGGCGAACTGCTGCGCAGCTTTCACCGCCACCGCGTGGCGCGCGTGCTGGCCAGCGACTACGGCGCGGTGCTGCCGCCCGGCACGCCGCGCCGCGCCGATGGTTTTCTGGGTGCGGTGGGGGTGTCTTTCCTCACCGCGGTGTGAGCCCATGCGCTCGCGCCACGGGCTCGCCGATCGACAGGTCCTGATCACCGGCGCTGGCGGCGGCATCGGGGTGGCGCTGGCGCAGGCGTTCGCCGACCAGGGCTCGCGGCTCTGGCTTGTCGACCGCGATGCCGACCGCCTGCATGCCCTGGCCGCGACCCTGCCGGGCGCCCGCGCCACCACCTGCGACCTGGGCAGCGACACTGCGGTGCAGGCACTGGCCACCGAGGTGCAGGCGCAATGGGGCCGGGTGGATGCCCTGGTCAACAACGCCGGCGTCGAACACCCCACGCCCATCGGCGATCCGGCACCGGACGCCATGGCGCGCTGGTCCGGGCTGATCGACAACAACGTCGTTTCGATGGTGCGGCTCACCCGCGCGCTGCTGCCCTGCCTGTCGCGGGGTTCGAGTGTCATCAACCAGTCGTCCATCTGGGGTCGCGTGGGCGTGGCGGACTTCTCGGCCTATGTCGCCAGCAAGCACGCGGTGATCGGCCTGACGCGCTCGCTGGCGCTCGAACTGGGTGGGCGCGGCATTCGCGTGAACGCGGTGTGCCCGGGCTGGGTTCGAACCGACGCGGCGCTGCGGTCACTGGCCGCCATGGCGAAGGCACAGGGGCGCACCGAAGCCGAGGTCGAGCGCGACATCCTCGCCCAGCAAGCCGTGCCGGTGATGCTGACGCCCGACGACCTCGCGCCCACCTTCCTGTTTCTGGCGAGCGACGACGCCGCGCCCATCACCGGCCAGGCCATCGTGGTGAGCCACGGCGAGGTCATGGCTTGAACCCCGACCGCCGCCCCGCATGAGCATCTCCATCGTTCTCGACGGCCGCAACGCGCTGATCACCGGCGCGGCCACCGGCATCGGTCGCGCCACCGCGCTGCGAATGGCCCAGGCCGGGGCGCGGGTCGTGGTGAATCACCTGAACCAGCACCGCGCTGCCGCCGATCTGGTGCAGCAGATCGAACAGGCTGGCGGGAAAGCGCTCGCGATCGAGGCCGACGTGTCCGACCCGGTGCAGGTGCAGCGGCTGGTCAACGCGGCCTTGCTGGCGGTGGGGCAGATCGATGTGCTCGTGAACAACGCCGGCATCCTGCAGGAAAAGCCCTTTCTCGAGACCTCCGACGCCGACTGGCAGCGCATGATGGCCGTGGACCTCGGGTCGGTGTTCCTGATGTGCCGCTCGGTGCTTCCGGGCATGGTGGCGCTGGGCGGCGGTGTCATCGTCAACATCGCCTCCGACCTCGGCATCACCGGGCGCGCAGGCTTTGCACCCTATTGCACGGCCAAGGCGGGGGTCATCGCCCTGACCAAGTCGCTGGCGCAGGAGTTTGCCCCTGCCATCCGTGTCAACGCAGTGGCACCCGGGCCAGTGGCCACGGCCATGGTCTCGCTGGAACAGATGAGCCCCGAGTGGATCCAGAAGGAGCTCGACATTCCGCAGCGCCGCCTGGCCGACCCGGGCGAGATCGCCGACACGGTGCTGTTTCTGGCCAGCGACCTGTCGCGCTTTTACTGCGGTCAGGTGCTGGGACCGAACGGCGGCTCGGTCATGCCCTGAGATCCCCCCATGACCGCTGCCCCTTCCACCGGCCGCGCCGCCACGGCGGTGCTGCTGTTCTCGGCCTCGCTCTGGGGCCTGTCGTGGCTGCCGCTCAAGTGGTTCACCGCGCAGGGCCTCACCGGGCCGCTGGTGACCCTGCTCTCTTATGGCCTCGTCGGCCTGGTGACCGCCGGCCTGATCTGGCGAGAGCGCGCCGCGTGGCGCCCGCAATGGGGCCTGCTGGTGCTGCTGATGCTGGTGGGCGGGTGGGGAAACACCGCGTTCGTGCACGCCCTGATGGTGGGCGACGTGGTGCGGGTGATGTTCCTCTTCTACCTCGCACCGGTGTGGGGCGTGCTGGGGGGCTGGCTGTTTCTGCGCGAGCGAATTCCGCCGCTGCGATGGGCCGCGGTGGTCGTTGCGCTGGTGGGGCTCTGGCTTTTTCTGGGCGGGCCGGCGGGCTTCTCGCTGCATTTCAGCGCGGTGGACCTGCTGGCGCTCACGGCGGGCCTGGGCTTTGCGGCCAACAACGTCATTTCGCGCGCCGCCCAGCAGGTGCCCATGACCAGCAAGACGCTGGCGGTCTTCGTGGGCTGCGGATTGATATCGCTCGCCATGTCCGGACCCGCGATGGCGGCCGTGCGCGACCTCGGGGCGGTCGTCTGGCTGGCCCTGCTGGGGTACGGATTCATCTGGCTGATGCTGGCCACCGCCACGTGGCAGTACGGCGTGACGCACATCGAAAGCAGCCGGGCCGGCGTGATCCTGCTGGCCGAGCTGGTGGTGGCGGTGGCGAGCGCGTGGTGGCTGGGTGGCGAGTCCCTCACCCCGATGGAGGGTGTGGGTGGCGCGCTCATTGCTTTGGCTGCCTTGACCGAGGCGATCGACCTGTCGCCCCGCCCGCGACCTGTAACCGGAGGCAAACGCGCGTGAGCACAGTCTGGATGAGTGAACTGTCATGGGTGGACTACCGCGATCGAATCCAGCGGGACCAACCGCCGGTGCTGTTGCCGGTGGGCGCGCTGGAACAGCACGGGCCGCACCTGCCCCTGGGCACCGACGGTCTGCTGGCCAGCGCGGTGGCCGCCGACACCGCGGCGCAGGTCGGCGGGCTGGTCGCCCCCACGCTGAGCTACGGCTACAAGTCGCAACCCAAGTGCGGGGGTGGACAGCACTTCTGCGGCACCACCAGCGTGGACGCCGCCACCCTGATCGGCCAGGTGCGCGATGCGGTGCGCGAGTTCGCGCGGCACGGCGTGGACAAGCTGGTGATCGTCAACGGGCACTACGAAAACCAGTGGTTCCTGATCGAGGGCATCGACCTCGGCTTGCGCGACCTGGGGACCACGGCCACGCTGCAGGTGATGCGGCTCGAGTACTGGGACTTCATGACACCGCAAACCCTGGGCGACGTGTTCCCGGACGGTTTTCCCGGCTTCGCGCTCGAGCACGCGGCCGTGCTCGAGACCAGCATGATGCTGCACCACCACCCGGCGCTGGTGCGCATGGACCTGCTGCCCGACGACGGTCCGGCCGACTTCCCGCCCTACGACATGTACCCCACGCGCACCGACTGGGTGCCGCCCTCGGGCGTGTTGTCGTCGGCGCGCGGTGCGGACGCGGCCAAAGGCCGCCTGCTGGCCGAGGAGGTCTCGCGCCGCATGGCCGAGGCGATCCGGACCGGCTTCAACCGCCCCTGAAAGAAGGCGAACCCGCGATGTCGACTGCATTGCTCCTGATCGACCTGCAGCGCGATTTCTGCAGCCCGGGCGGCTACGCCGATCGGGCCGGCAACGACCTTGCGCCGGTGCGCGCCGTGGTGACACAGGCGCAGCGCCTGCTGGCCGCTGCCCGCACCGCCGGCGTGCTGGTGGTCCACACGCGCGAAGGGCACCTGCCCGACCTGAGCGATTGCCCGCCCGTCAAGCTCCAGCGCAGCGCGAGCGCCGGTGCACCCATCGGCAGCGCCGGGCCCATGGGCCGTTTGCTGGTGCGCGGCGAGCACGGACACGACTTCGTGGACGAACTTCAACCGGTGGCCGGCGAATGCGTGATCGACAAACCCGGCTACGGCGCCTTCCACCGCACGCGGCTGGCGCAGGTGCTGGCCGACCACGGGATCGATCGGCTGTTCATCGCCGGCGTGACCACCGAGGTCTGTGTGCACTCGACATTGCGCGAAGCGGTCGACCGCGGTTTTGCCTGCACCACCGTGGGCGATGCCACCGCCGCCAGCCGGGCCGACCTGCAGGCCGCAGCGCTGGCCATGATCGCGGTCGAAGGTGATCTGTTCGGCCGTGTGGTGACCACCGACCAGGCCGTTGAAGAGATCGCGGCACTGGCGGCGCAGGATGTCCCAAGGGACCGCGTGTCGGCCTGGGTGCACGCCTACACGGGAGCCTAGGAACGCGCCATGACCCAGGTTCAACGCATCACCCCGCTGCTGACCGCCATGCACCGGTACGAGAAGACCATCTCGACCTGGCAGCGCGGCCATGGGCAGATGATCGACGCCCCGATCCTGGCCTACCTGATCGAGACGAAGAACGGCCGTGTGCTGTACGACGTGGGTTGCGACCACGCCAAGTTGGCGGACCCGTTGCTGCGCGACCGGCACTACGGCGCGCTGGGCATGCCACCGCCCGACATGCGCGACAACCAGCGCCTGCCACAGCACCTGGCGCGGCTGGGCCTCACCCCGGCCGACATCGACCTGATCTTCATCGGCCACCTGCACTTCGACCACGCCGGCGGCCTGAAGGACCTGCGCCGGTGCGGCTGCGGTGCCGAGATCCACGTGCAACTGGACGAATGGCGCGCAGCCACCAGCGGCGACGACGGCGCCGTGTTTCAGGACGACCTGATCGACGACACCGGCCTGCCGCTGCAGTTCGCGTTGCACCACGGCGAATACAGCGTGTTGCCGGGCATTGAAGCCATCGCCTCACCGGGCCACACCGCGGGACACATGTCGCTCTGGATCGAACAGCCCGACGGACGACCCGTGCTGCTGTGCGGCGATGCCGCCGACCTGCAGGAGAACCTGGACGAGGAGATCGCGCCGGGGACCTTGTGGCAGGGCCGCGAGTCGCAGGCCGTCGACAGCATCCGCAAACTCAAGACGCTGGCGCGCGAGACCGGCGCCACCCTCTGGCCCAACCACGACATCGCGTTCTGGCGCGGCCTGTCCACCACCCAGCCTGTCACACCATGAACGCCGCCACGATCGACCCTCCTCTCACCGTGCAGCCCACGCAGGCCTCCCCGGCTCTTCCGGTGCTTGCGGTGCCGCCGGCCTATCACGGCGTGTGGGCACGCACCCTGCTCGAAACACCCGAGGGCCGCGACACCACCACCTGGGTGCGCTGGGTCCAGACCAGCCGCTGGCACGGCGACCTGCGCGTGCCCCCCAGCGCCGACCGCCGCAACGCCGAAGGCCTGGCACTGCAACAGGGCTTTGGCGGCGTCACCGAAGTGGCGCGCGCGGCACCGCTGCAGCCCGAGGTCTGCACCTGGCACCGCGAGATCGACCTGCAGCCACCTCGCCCCACGCCCGATGCCGGCCACATGACCTTCCAGACCCCGGACCGCGTGATCGAAACCGGCGTGCACGGTCGCTACCTGGAGGTGTGGGAACGCCTGCCCGGCTCGCTGGGCCGGCGCATCGCGCTGGCGCGGCGCGATGCACAAGGCAGGCCCGGCAGCGAGCGCCTGCTGCTGTGCGGCCACTACCTGATGCACCTGCGGCCGCGGGCATCCGCCTGGCCCGCCGACCTGCGCACCGAAGACACCTTGAGCGACCTGGTGCAGCGCCACCCGGAACAGGCCACCGCCCTGCTCGACTTCGTGATCGCCTTCGGCGCGCTCGACGACCGCACCGGCGAATGGCACATCGAACGGGCCAGCGTGCCCGAACTGGAAGGCCGGCGCTGGCCGGTGCGGCTGGAGCGGCTCGGGATGGACCTCGCCACCGTCGTCCCCGATGGACCCCTGGGTGGTGCCTGGGAAGTCCTGGAGTGGGCAGACTGAACCTCCCTCCGTTCGGGCTGAGCCCCCCGTTCGGGCTGAGCCTGTCGAAGCCCTGCCAACCCCCACCACAGAACATCCCCATGAAGTCCCACTGGCTGCCGGTACCGGGCCGCGACATCCCCACCGGCTTTGAAACCGCGCGGATTCGCGTGCGCATGCTCACCGTGCACGACCTGGTCAAGGACTACGACGCCGTGATGAGCAGCCGCGAACTGCTGCGCGGCGTCTTCCCGGGCAGCGATTGGCCGCGCGACGACCTCACCCTCGAACAGGACCTGATCGATCTGGCGTGGCACCAGAAGGAGTTCCAGATCGGTGGCTCGTACACCTACACGGTGATGGCACCGGACGAATCGCGGGCGCTGGGCTGCCTGTACCTGTTCCCGCCGACGCGCAGCGGCTGCGAGGCAGACCTCATCGCGTGGGTGCGCAGCGACGAACGACACACCGGGCTCGAGGCCCACCTCTGGGCGCACATGGACCCCTGGCTGCGCGATGCGTGGGGCTTCGCACGGCTGCACCGCCCGGGCTGTCCGCCGCCGGAATGGACGGCCCCGCCGGCGTAAACCAATCGCGGTTCGTGGGGCCCGTCCGGCGCCTCAGTCAGGCTTCAGACGCCGGTGGTCACGGGCTCGATCAAGGTCACCAGCAAGCGGTCTTGCGGGTGGTGCTCCAGTTCGCTGGTCAGGTGCACCGGCACGGCGTGGCCGTCGGCGTGGTGCAATGTGGCGAAGCTGCGCTCGACGCGCCGCCACATGAGGAGTTGCTCCACCCGAGCCTGGCGCTCGGCCGGGTTCTGCCACAGAAACACATCGGTGCGGCCCAGCAACTCGTCGCGCCGATAGCCCAACAGGGCGACGAACGCCGGGTTCACGTCGAGGATGGTGCCGGTGCGCATCGACTGCGCCACCAGTGCCACCGGTGACGCCTGGAAGATGCGGCCGAACCTTGCCAGACTGAGGTCGCGCTGCGCGTCGGCGCTGCGCCGCCGCTCCAGCTCCTGCTGCACGCGGCTGGTGAGCTCGCGCCGCATCGACATGGCATACATCAGCATCACGCCGGTGCCCGAGAGGATCGCGCTGTGCGTGAGCCACGCGCGCAACCCCACCTGCATGCCGTCGGCCGGGACGAACAACAGCCCTTGCAGCTCGGCCAGTGTCAGGGCGGACAGCAGCAGCACGTCGATGGCCAGCACGAGCAACATCTGCCGCTGGCCCAGGAACACACCGGCGGCGACCACCGATGCCAGAAACAGGTGGCTTCCCGAGGTGCGCACCGAGCCATACGACAGCACGGCCAGTGCCGCGCTGAGCACCAGGGCAGTGACCAGGGCATGGGCGGCGCTGCGGGCGCCCATCCGCTGGCGGCGCAACAAACCCTGCAAGACAACACTGGCCAGCCCGAGTGCGGCGACCACCCAGGTTTCGCGCCAGGCTTCGGGTGTGAAGAAGGCGATCGCCAACAGCAGCAGCAGGCAGCTGGCCGACATCACCGCGAGGGTTCGAACCAGTGTGCGGTGCAGAACCTCCTGCTCCGGATCCTGCACGCGCACGGGGACACCGACGCCCGAGGGCTCGAAGGTCGGCAGTGACGGGGCAAAGGGTTGGGTGGCAGCGAACGGCATGGACGGAACAGACGGCAGTGGCCTCTGAGCGCGGCGGATCATGCGCACGCGAAAGCCCGACGCCCATCGGGGTGAACCCCGGTGTGGGCGCACCACCACGCGATGTCAGCGAGGGGTCAGGGCGCCTTGCCTCCAGCCAGAAACGAAAAACGGCACCCCGAAGGGTGCCGTCAGAGACAAACGCCGGGCGCCTCAGGCGTTGACGTTGGTCGGGAAGGGCAGCGTGCGGATGCGCTTGCCGTTGAGCCGCGCGATGGCGTTGGCAACGGCGGGAGCCACCGGGGGCAAACCGACTTCGCCAATGCCGCCGGGGTAGTTGTCGGTGGGCATCACCTTCACATCCACCACCGGCGTGTCTGCCGCGCGCAGCAGGTTGTAGGCGCCCAGGTTCTTTTCCTGCGCCTCTCCTCCTTTGTACGTGAGCTTTTCACCCAGGGCGGCAGACAGCCCGTAGATGGCGCTGCCCTCGATCTGGGTCTGCACGTTGCGGGGCGTGAGCGCATGCCCGCAATCGACGGCGGCCCAGATCTTGTGCACCACCGGACGGCCCTGCACGATCGACACCTCTGTGACCATGCCGATGAAGCTGTTCCAGGTGTCGGAGAAGGCGATGCCCAGGGCACGGCCTGCCGGTCGCGCCTGACCCCAGCCGGCCATGGCCGCCACCTCGCGCAGCACGGCCTGACCGCGCGGCGATTTCTGCAGCAGCTCCAGCCGCACCTCCAGCGGATCGCGCCGGTACGCGGCCGCGATCTCGTCGATGAGGGTCTCGATCGAGTACTTGAGGTAACCCGGACCCACCCCACGCCAGAAGCTGCAGGCGATGCCGCGGTCCTCGATGCACTGCTGCACCAGGTGACCGCCAAAGTCGTACACGCCCTCCGAGCCCTCCATCACGGGCGCGTCCTTGTTGCCGCTGGCCTTGAACGGACCGGGCAGCACACGGCCATAGATCTGCTCGGCCGTGACCCGGTGCTGCAACCCCGTGATGCGGCCCTGCGCGTTGACGCCCACGATCAGGTGCTGCGCGGTCATGGGACGCGGCTTGACGCGGGTGAAATCGTCCTCGCGCGTCCAGATCATCTGCACCGGCACGCCAGGCACGGCCTTGGCGATCCAGGCCGCATCGAGCGCGTACTCGGCCTCGACGCGGCGGCCGTAGCCGCCACCCAGCAGCGTGATGTTGACCTTGATGTTCTCGGGCTTGAAGCCGGCTCCGTTGATGAGGCCGCCCATGACGAAGGGCACCGTCTGGGACGGGGTCCACACCTCGATCCTGTCGCCGTCCACCCGGGCGGTGGTGTTCATCGGCTCCATGGTGAACTGGGCCACGTGCTCGCTGGTGTAGGTGGCCTTGAAGGTGCGGGCGGCCCCGGCGAGCGACGCCGCCGCGTCGCCGTGCTGGTGCCAGGTGACACCGGCGTCGGCCAGGTTCTCTGCGCGGGCCACGAACTCCTTCATGACCACGTCCGAGTCGTACTTGCGTCCCTTGGCCTCGGTGGTCCACTCCACCTTGAGCAGGTCGCGCGCCTTGCGGGCGGTGAAGAACGAATCGGCCACCACCGCGACGCCGGTGGGGATGACCACCACCGCCTTCACACCCGGCACTGCCTTCGCGGCCGCGTCGTCCACCTTGGCCGCTTTCTCGCCCTGCACCGGCGCCGGCATCAGGCTGGCGTACAGCATGCCGGGCAGGCGCACGTCGATGCCGTAGACGGCCTTGCCACTGGTCTTGGCCTCCAGGTCCACGCGCTGCAGGTCCTTGCCGATGACCTTGAACTGCGCCATGGGCTTGAGCATGGCGTTGTCGACCTTGGGCAGTTCGGCCGGTGCCACCGCAGTGCGCGCGAGTTCGCCGTAGGTGATGCGGCGGTTGCTGGCGGCGTGCAGCACGGTGCTGTTCTCGGCGCGCAACTCGCTGGCGGGCACACCCCAGGCCTTGGCGGCGGCGTCGATCATGACCAGCTTGGCCTGCAGGCCGGCCAGCCGAAGCGGGCCGTAGTAGCCCTGCACGGTGCGCGAGGCGCCGGTGGTCATGCCGCCACCGAATCGCGGGTTGCCGAAGCGGCGGCCGTCCGGCGGCGCCTGCACCACGCGCACCTTGGACCAGTCGAGTTCCATGTCCTCGGCGATCACCATCGGAATGGCGGTCATGGTGCCCTGGCCCATCTCGGAGCCCGGCGAGTAGATGGTGGTGATGTTGTCGACGCCGATGCTCACCCAGGCGATGGGCGAGAAGCTGGTGGCCTGCGCCTGCGCCACGTCGGCCCCCAGGCCGCCGAAGCCCAGACCGATGGTGACGGCGCCACTGCCGATGAGGAAACCGCGGCGCGAGAGCGCGGGGTTGAGGGGGGTGTCTTGCTGCAGGGTGGTGTCCATGTCGGTTCTCCTGCTCACGCCAGCGTCTTCTGGGCACGCACCACGGCCGCGGCCACCTGGTTGTAGGTGCCGCAGCGGCACACGTTGCCGTTCATGCGCTCCAGCGCCTGTTCGCGGCTCAGCGGTGCGCGCGCGTCCTTGATCACGGCCGCGGCAGCCATCATCTGCCCCGACTGGCAGTAACCGCATTGCGGCGCCGATTCGGCGATCCAGGCCGCCTGCAAGGCCTTGCCCTCGCGCGTTTCGACCAACCCTTCGATGGTGGTCACGCGGGCACCGGCCGCGGCCGATACCGGGGTCACGCACGAACGAATGGGCGCACCGTTGACGTGCACGGTGCAGGCACCGCACTGCGCGATGCCGCAACCGAACTTGGTGCCGGTGAGCTGCAGGTCTTCGCGCAGCACCCAAAGCAGCGGCTTGTCGGCCGGCGCGTTGGTGCTCACGGGCTTGCCATTGAGCGTGAACTGGATCATGTTGTCTCCTGGGGTCCTGGTTGCGACCGATCGTTGCGCCGGCCGTCACGGGGTGCGTGCGCAGGCAGTGTGGGCGCCTGCTGCACCGCACCGCCCAAATCCCGAAAGCCTTCAGGGGTCTATTCACGATCTAGCAGATATCGAGAAATGCGATGACCAATTCCAGGGCTGGCATCGGACTTGCAAGCACACTGGCCGAGAGGCGCTGTGCCCTGCACACCGCTCGCCTTGAAGACCGCTAGGGTTCCGGGCCTCCTTGTTGGGGGGTCGTCTGGTCCGAGAGCGGTCGGCCACGATCGTGTGGCTCCACGGAGGGACAAAAGCCCGGGAGATGCTGGCCTGCCATGCGGCAGGTGCACGCCTCTCACCGAATGTCCCCGACCGGAGTGCCGCATGTCCCGACTTCCGCCCTCTGCCACCCTGGCCGACCCGGCCACCCCACCGACCGCGCCAAAGGCCCGGCCATCGCGCCTGTTCACGGTGCGTGCGCCCATCTCCCGGCGCACCTATTGGGTGCTGGCCCTGATCGGGTTGTTCACACCTTTGGTGCTCTGGGGCCTGCTGTCCGCGCTCGGCGGCATCGACCCGGTGTTCCTGCCCGGCCCGCAGGCCGTGGTGCTCAAGACCTGGACCTGGGCCACCGAAACCGGTTTGCTGGAGGACGTCGGCATCAGCACCTACCGGGTGGTCGCGGGCTTCCTGCTGTCGGCCGTCATCGCGCTGCCGCTGGGCCTGCTGATCGGCACCTTCCGATCGGTGCAGGCCCTGCTGGAGCCACTGACCGATTTCGTGCGCTACATGCCCGCGGTGGCCTTCATTCCGCTGGTGATGCTGTGGGTGGGCATCGACGAGGCGTCCAAGATCGCGATCATCTTCATCGGCACCTTCTTCCAGATGGTGCTGATGGTGGCCGAGGACGTGCGGCGCGTGCCGGCCGCGCAGATCGAGGCGGCACAGACCATGGGCGCAAACCGGCTGGAGCTGATCGAGAAGGTCATCCTGCAGAGCGCCAAACCCGCGCTGATGGACACACTGCGCATCACCATGGGCTGGGCCTGGACCTACCTCGTGGTGGCCGAACTGGTGGCCGCCAATTCGGGGCTGGGCTACGCCATCCTGCGCGCGCAGCGCTTCCTGCAGACCGACACCATCTTCGCCGGCATCATCGTCATCGGCCTCATCGGCCTGCTGACCGACCAGCTCTTTCGCTGGGCGCACCGCCGCGCGTTCCCCTGGCTTTACCTGAAGGGCTGACGCGATGAGCCTCCCTCCCAAGATCACCGTGCGCGGCCTGTTCAAGCGCTTTGAAGGCGCCAGCGTGGACGCCCTGCAGAACATCGACCTCGAGGTCGGCCGCAACGAGTTCGTCACCTTCGTGGGTGCGTCGGGCTGCGGCAAGAGCACCCTGCTGCGCACCATCGGCGGCCTCGAGGTGCAGAGCGCCGGCCAGTTGCTCATCGACGGCCGCGAGGTCAGCGGCCCGGGCATTGACCGCGCGATGGTGTTCCAGCACTACAGCCTCTACCCGTGGATGACGGTGATGCAGAACATCCGCTTCTGCCGCGAGCTAAAGGCCCACACGCGCGACCGCACGTCCAGCGACGTGGAAGCCGCGTCGGGCCGTGCCGATGCCCTGCTGCGCCTGATGGGCCTGACCGGTGTGGCCAACGCCTGGCCCAACCAGCTCTCGGGCGGCATGCAGCAGCGCGTGGCGATTGCGCGCGCGCTGATGGGGCAACCCGACATCGTGCTGATGGACGAACCCTTCGGTGCCCTCGACGCCCAGACACGCGAGGTGATGCACGACCTGATCCGCCACGTTCACCGGCTCGAGAAGGCCACGATCGCCTTCGTCACGCACGACGTGGAGGAAGCGCTGTACCTGGGCCAGCGCGTGGTGTTGATGGCGCCCAGACCGGGCCGCATCGACACCGTCTACCAGGTGCCGTTCGGCGATGCGCGCACCCAAGACCTTAAGCACGCCCCGGAATTTCTCGCGCTCAAGCGCGAGATCCTCGAACGCATCCGCGAAACCAGCGGCATGAAGACCGACCTTGAGCAACTGCAGCGCCTGTCGGGTGCTGCCGCCGACACCTGAGGAGACCCCCATGACCCCCCAAGACGTTCCCGATCCCTTGACCACCGTGTTGCCCAACCCGCCCGCCGCGCAGCCGGTGGATGCTCCCGCTTTCTGGCAACGATTCCCGGCCGACGCACTGAAGGGTGTGGACACCACCCGGCTGATGTGGAGCGAGGTGCTGCCTGGCGGCAGCCACTGGAGCTGGCGAATGCCGCGCGGCACCGCGATCCGTTTCGTGGCGCTGGAAGACGGCCCCAACCTGAGCCTGGTGCTCTACAGCGCGCTGGAAAAGCTCGAGCGCTACAACATGCCCGACAGCCTGAAGGCCCAGCACACTGCGCATTACACGCGCGGCCACGTGCTGATGAGCGACATGGGCCGAAGCCTGGCCAGCTTCACGTCCGACAGCGTGGGCTGGCACGACCCGCTGGGTGGTCTGCTCGACAACGAGCGCATGCGTCAGCAGTACGGCGACAAGCGCTATGAGCACGCGCGCAACGCCATGCACCGCTCGGGCAAGGACGGCTTGCTGATCGAGATCGGCAAACACGGTCTGGGCAAGCGCGACCTGATCGCGCCGGTGAACCTGTTCAGCAAGGTGGGGGTGGACGCGCAGGGCCGGTTCGGCTTCGTCGCCGGCCACGCGCGCGCCGGCAGCCACGTGGAACTGCGCTTCGACACCGACGTGATCCTGGCCGTCAGCAGCGCCCCGCACCCGCTCGACCCGGCCACCGTGTACGCGCCCAGGAAGACCGGCCTGGTGGCGTGGCGCTGCGGACCGGCGCCCGCCGACGACTTCTGCCGGGCGTTCCGGCCCGAGAACGCGCGCGCGCTGCACAACACCGACCTGCTCCACCTCTGAGGCCATCGCCATGACCACCGCCACCGACATCCGCATCCACGAAAGCGCGCTGGACCCGGCGCAGGCCGTGATGAACCAGCGCCACCCCGCGGGCGAACCCATCCTGTTCGAGGTGAAGCAGGGCCAGACCCTGCGCATCGTCGATCTGGAGGGCAACCAGGCGGCCGATGTGCTGTTCTACAACCGCCACGAACCCGCCGAGCACTACAGCGCCACCGACACCATGCTGCAGCAAGGCGGCATTTACCTCACCACCGGCTCGGTCATCCGCAGCAACGAAGGCCGGCCGATGCTGACCATCGTGGCGGACACCTGCGGCCGTCACGACACGCTCGGCGGCGCCTGCGCGGCCGAGAGCAACACGGTCCGCTACGCGCTGCAGAAGAAGTACATGCACAGCTGCCGCGACAACTACCTCATCGCGCTGCAGCACGCCGATGTCGGTCTGGGCAAGCGGGACCTGGTGCCCAACATCAACTTCTTCATGAACGTGCCGGTCACCGCCGAGGGCGCACTCAGCTTCGAGGACGGCGTGTCGGGCCCTGGCAAGTACGTCGAGATGCGCGCCGAGATGGACCTGTGGGTGCTGATCAGCAACTGCCCGCAGCTCAACAACCCGTGCAACGCCTACAACCCCACGCCGATCCAGCTGCTGGTGTGGGACCCGGCTTGAACGACTTCGGCAATCACCGGCGGGACGACCCGCCGGTGCGCCATCCATCCGCAGGACGGCCTGCCCCGGAGACGCCATGTTCAAGAAGGTCCTGATCGCCAACCGCGGCGCGATCGCCTGCCGCCTCATCCGCACCCTGCGGCGCATGGGCGTGCACAGCGTGGCCGTGTATTCCGAAGCAGATGCCCAGGCGCGCCATGTCCGGGAGGCCGATGAGGCGTGGTTGCTGGGCCCGGCGCCCGCAGCCGACAGCTACCTGCGGGCCGATCGCATCCTGGAGATCGCCCGCGAATGTGGCGCCGAGGCCATCCACCCGGGCTACGGTTTCCTGTCCGAGAACCCGGCGTTCGCCGAGGCCTGCGAGGCCGCCGGCGTGGTGTTCATCGGTCCCACCGCAGCGCAGATGCGCGCCTTCGGCCTCAAGCACACAGCGCGCGAACTGGCCGAGCGCTGCAGCGTGCCCTTGCTGCCGGGCTCCGGCCTGCTGACCGACCTCACCGCGGCACTGGCCGAGGCCGCCCGGATCGGTTACCCGGTGATGCTCAAAAGCACCGCCGGCGGCGGCGGCATCGGCATGCGGCTGGTGCGCGCCGACGCCGAGCTGGAAGAGGCCTACGCCTCGGTCGCGCGGCTGGCGGCCGCCAACTTCAAGGACGCCGGGCTGTTTCTGGAGAAGTACGTCGAGCAGGCCCGGCACATCGAGGTGCAGGTGTTCGGCGACGGGGCGGGGACGGTGATCGCCCTGGGCGAGCGCGACTGCTCGGTGCAGCGGCGCAACCAGAAGGTGATCGAGGAAACACCGGCGCCCGGCCTGAGCGATGCGCAGCGCACCGAGTTGCTGGCCACCGCGGTGCGGCTGGCCGAGGCGGTGAACTACCGATCGGCCGGCACGGTGGAGTTCGTGCTCGATGCGGCGACAGGCGAATTTCATTTCCTGGAGGTGAACACCCGCCTGCAGGTGGAGCACGGCGTCACCGAACAGGTGACTGGCGTGGACCTGGTCGAGTGGATGGTGAAGCTGGCGGCCGGTGAGCAGGGGCCCCTGCGGGCGCTGCAACCCCGTCCCGTCGGCGCATCGATCCAGGTGCGCCTGTACGCCGAAGACCCGTCGAAGAACTTCCAGCCCTGCGCTGGATTGCTGACCGAGGTGGCGTTTCCGGCGGGTGTGCGCGTGGACGGTTGGGTCGAGCGGGGCACCGAGGTGCCCGCCTGGTACGACCCGATGCTGGCCAAACTCATCGTGACCGCACCCGACCGCGACACCGCGCTGGCGCAACTCGACGCCGCGCTGGCGCAGACCCGGCTGGCCGGCATCGAGACCAACCTGGCTTACCTGCGCGCGGTGGTGAAGGACCCGGTGTTCCGGACCGGCCAGCAGGTGACGCGTTTCCTGTCGGGCTTTGCGTTCACACCGGCCACCATCGATGTGGTCGAGCCGGGCGTGCAGACCAGCGTGCAGGACTGGCCGGGCCGCCTGGGCCATTGGGACGTGGGCGTGCCGCCCAGCGGCCCGATGGACATGCACGCGCACCGCGTGGCCAATGCCCTGGTGGGCAACGCACCCGACGCCGCCGCGCTGGAGATCACGCTGGCCGGGCCCACACTGCGCTTTCACCTGGCCACCACCATCGCGGTGTGCGGTGCGCCAGCGCCGGTGCGCCTCAACGGTGAACCGGTGGCGATGTGGCAGACCGTGGCCGTGCCGGCGGGGGCCACGCTGTCGGTGGGCCGATGCGAACGCGGCGTTCGCCTCGCCCTGGCGGTGGCCGGCGGGCTCGACATGCCGATGTACCTGGGCAGCCGCAGCACGTTCACGCTGGGCCAGTTCGGCGGGCATGCCGGCCGGTGCCTGCGCGCCGGCGACGTGCTTCACATGGCGAACCCGGTCGCCCATCCGCCCTGGCGCCAGGCATCACCCGACGAGGTGCCGGCGTTCGGCCACCACTGGGACGTCGACGTGCTGTACGGCCCGCACGGCGCACCCGACTTCTTCACGCCAGAGGACATCGCGGTGTTCTTCGGCACCGATTGGCGGGTCCACCACAACAGCAGCCGCACCGGTGTGCGGCTCATCGGACCCAAGCCGACCTGGGCGCGCACCGATGGCGGCGAAGCGGGCCTGCACCCCTCGAACATCCACGACAACGCCTACGCCATCGGCGCCATCGACTTCACCGGCGACATGCCGGTGATCCTCGGCCCCGACGGACCGAGCCTGGGTGGCTTCGTGTGCCCGGCGGTGGTGCTGCACGACGAACTGTGGAAGCTGGGGCAACTGCGCCCGGGCGACACGGTCAGGTTCCACCGGGTCGCGGCCGCCGGCCTATCGATGGAGGACGATTCGCCGATCCTGGACGACCGCCCGGCCGAAGGCGAACGGCCCCGCCGCGTGGTGCGGCAGGCCGGGGACCGTTATGTGCTGATCGAGTTCGGCCCGCTCACGCTCGACCTCGAGCTGCGGCTTCGCGTGCAGGCCTTGCTGGAGCGCCTCAAGGCCAGGGCGCTGGACGGCGTGATAGACCTCACCCCGGGCATCCGGTCGCTGCAGGTGCATTTCGATCCGGCGCGGCTGCCGCGGAATCAACTGCTCCGGCACATTGCCGACACCGACGACGAGCTGCCGCCGGTGGACGAGATGTCGGTGCCCTCGCGCACCGTGGTGCTGCCGCTGTCGTGGGACGACGCCCAGACGCGGCTGGCGATCGAGAAGTACATGCAGTCGGTCCGGGCCGATGCGCCCTGGTGCCCGAGCAACATCGAGTTCATCCGGCGCATCAACGGGCTGGATACGATCGAGGACGTCCACCGCATCGTGTTCGATGCGCGCTACCTCGTGCTGGGACTGGGTGACGTGTACCTGGGCGCGCCAGTGGCCACGCCGCTGGACCCGCGGCACCGCCTGGTGACCACGAAATACAACCCGGCGCGCACCTGGACACCGGAGAACGCGGTGGGCATTGGTGGTGCCTACCTGTGCGTGTACGGCATGGAGGGTCCGGGTGGCTACCAGTTCGTGGGGCGCACGCTGCAGATGTGGAACCGCTGGCGCCACGGCGAGGCGGGCACCCCGTTCGAACAACCCTGGCTGCTGCGCTTCTTCGACCAGATCCGCTTCGAGCCGGTGAGCGAGGCGCGCTTGCGCGAGATCCGCGCGGCCTTTCCCCACGGGGGGCACGCGCTGCGCGTTGAAGACGGCACGTTCACGCTGAAGGACTACCGGCGGTTCCTGGCCGACCACGCCGCGGGCATCGCGGCGTTCAAGGCGCGCCAGCAGGCCGCGTTCGAGGCCGAGCGCGAGCGCTGGGCCGCGGCCGGCCAGATCGACTACACCAGCGACGAGGCGGTGGCGAGCGCCGGCGTGGCCGATGAAATCGACCTGCCCGAGGGCGGCCGCCTGCTCACCACCAGCGTGCCGGGCAACGTGTGGAAGGTCTCCGTCAGCGAGGGGCAGGTGGTCAAGGCAGGTGACGTGCTGCTCGTGATCGAGTCCATGAAGATGGAATTCAACCTGCTGGCACCGGCCGACGCCACGGTGCACCGACTGATGTGCGCACAAGGCGCGCCGGTTCAGGCCGGCCAGAACGTGCTGGTGCTCATCGACGAGCCCCCTGAAGAAACGACAACGCCATGAACCTTGAATCCCTGAGCTTCGACCTGTCCTGCCTGAAGGCGGCCTACCGCAGCGGAACCGGTGTGCGCGCCGTGATCGCCGAGGCGGCGCGCCGCGCGGCCGCCGACACGCACCACGCCTTCATTCACCGGCTGACGGCGGCCGAACTGGAGCCGTATCTGCAGCGCCTTGAAGCGGCCGACCCAGCCAGCCTGCCGCTGTATGGCGTGCCCTTCGTCATCAAGGACAACATCGATCTGGCCGGTGTGCAGACCACCGCGGGCTGTCCCGAATACGCCTACCGGCCGACGCAACACGCCTTCCTGGTGGCGCGGCTGATCGAGGCCGGCGCGGTGCCGATTGCCAAGGCCAACCTGGACCAGTTCGCCACCGGCCTGAACGGCACGCGTTCGCCCTTTGGTGCGTGCCGCAACGCCCACCAGCCCGAGTTCATCTCGGGCGGGTCGAGTTCGGGCTCGGCGGTCGCGGTGGCCCGCGGCTGCGCCACGTTCTCGCTTGGCACCGACACGGCAGGGTCGGGCCGTGTGCCGGCGTCGTTCAACCACCTGATCGGCCTCAAACCCACGATCGGTTTGTTGTCGGCCAGCGGCGTGGTGCCCGCCTGCCGCACGGTGGACACGGTGAGCATCTTTGCGCTCACCGCCGCCGACGCCCGGGCGGTGCTCGAGGTGGCGGCCGCGTTCGACGAAGCCGATGCCTACAGCCGGCCGATGGCCCCGGGCGGTGTGGACTTTTCGGCGGGTCCGTTCCGCTTCGGCGTGCCGCGCGCGGCCGACCTCGACTTCTTCGGCAACAGCGCCGCCGCCGCGCTGTTCGCCGACACTGTCGAGCGCATGAAGGCGCTGGGCGGCGTGCCGGTCGAGGTGGACCTGACGCCTTTTCTGGAAGCCGCCCGGCTGCTGTACGAGGGACCCTGGGTGGCCGAGCGCTACGTGGCGATCCGCGACTTCATCGATGCCCGGCCCGAGGCGGTGTTCGAACCGGTGCGAACGATCATCGAAGGGGGCCGCCACAAGACCGCCGCCGACGCCTTCGCGGCGCAGTACCGCCTCAAGGCGTTCAAGCGCGTGTGCGACGCGGTGTGGCAGCGCGTGGACTGCCTGCTCACCCCCACCGCCGGCACCATCTACCGCATCGCCGACATGCAGGCCGATCCGATCCGCCTGAACAGCAACCTTGGCCGTTACACCAACTTCGTCAACCTGCTCGACCTGTCCGCCGTGGCGGTGCCCGCGGGCTTTCAGGCCAGCGGCGAAGCGCGTGGTCTGCCCTGGGGCGTGACACTGGTGGCCCCGGCCTTCAAGGACCACACCCTGCTGGCGCTGGCCGACCGGTTGCACCGCACCTTGGGCGAGACGAACCTGGGCGCCACCGCGGCGTTGCTTGCCGGCACGCCGCCCTGCCCGGCGCCCACGGCCGCCGCCAGCGGCACCGTTCGCGTGGCGGTGTGCGGCGCCCACCTCGACGGTCTGCCGCTGAACCACCAGCTCACCTCGCGCGGCGCTCGCCGCGTGGCCGTGGTCGAGTCGTCGCCCGACTACCGCTTCTACGCGCTGGCCGGTGGCCCGCCCATGCGGCCGGGCATGGTGAAGGTGAGCGAAGGCGGCGCCGCCATTGCGATGGAGGTGTGGGAATTGCCGGCCGAGCATTTCGGCAGCTTCGTGGCGGGCATTCCCTCGCCGCTGGGCATCGGCAAGGTGCGGCTGGCCGATGGCAGCGAGGTGCCCGGCTTCATCTGCGAAGCGATCGGGCGCGAGGGCGCCACCGACATCACGGCGCACGGCGGCTGGCGCGCCTGGCTGGCGGCGGGCAGTCCCCGCTGAGGCCCACGCGGGCACCACCCATGAAAAACGGGCCCGAAGGCCCGTTGTTCATGGTGGCACTGGCCGATCAGCGAGCGCGGCGTGCGCGGTCGTTGAACGGACGGTCGCCGAAGCCGCTCGGGCGCGGGCCACGGGCCGGCGCGGGGCGGTCGCCAAAGCTGCGCGGTGCGGCGGCGCGGTCGTTGAAACCGCGGGCCGGGGCAGGACGGCTGTCAAAGCGCGGATCGAACCGGCCTTCGGGGCGCGGGGCGCGGTCGGCACGGGGTGCCTCGAAGCGGTCACCGCCGCGCGGATCGAATCGGGGCGCAGCGTCGCGACCCTCGAAACGCGGGGCGCTGTCGCGGCCTTCGAAACGGGGACCGCGCGGCGGCGCACCGCGGCGATCGCCGAAGCGGTCGTTGCCACGGCCACCGGAACGCTCGCCACCACGGCCACGGCCAAAGCCCTCGGGCTGCGGTGCGCGCTGCTTGGGCTCGAGACCAGGCACCACCTCGGCGGCAAAGCGCTGCTGGGTGTAGGCCTCGATATCGGCGATGCGGCGGCGGTCGCGGAACTCGGCGAACGTGACGGCCAGGCCATTGCGCCCGGCACGGCCGGTGCGGCCGATGCGGTGGGTGTAGTCCTCGGCCTTCATGGGCAGGCCGAAGTTGAACACGTGGGTGATGGTGGGCACGTCGATGCCGCGGGCGGCCACATCGGTCGCCACGAGGATCTGGACCTGGCCGTTGCGCAGCGCCATCAGGCGGCGGTTGCGCAGACCCTGGCTCAGGGCCCCGTGCAGTGCCACGGCGGCAAAGCCGGCCTGCTGCAGCTCGGTCGCGAGGCCGTCGCACTCGATCTGGGTGCTGGCGAACACGATGGCCTGGTCGATCGAGGCGTCGCGCAGCCAATGGTCGAGCAGCTTGCGCTTGTGCTCGGCGTGATCGGCCCAGAACAGCACCTGCTTGATGTTGACGTGCTTTTCCTGCGGGTTGTCGATCTGCACCTTCTGCACCTGCGCGCCGTTGTCGTGCATCACGCGCATGGCGAGTTGCTGGATGCGCGGCGCAAAGGTGGCGCTGAACATCATGGTCTGGCGGCGCTGTGCAGTCAGTGCGTTGATTTCGGCCAGGTCGTCCGAGAAGCCGAGGTCGAGCATGCGGTCGGCCTCGTCGACGACGAGGAACTGAACCTGGTCGAGCTTGAGCTGCATGGAGCGCTGCAGGTCGAGCAGGCGGCCCGGGGTGGCCACCACCAGGTCGGCGTTCTGCAGCTTGGCAATCTGGAGCTGGTAGGGCATGCCGCCCACCACGCTGGCGATGCGCAGACCACGGCAATGGCGAACCAGCTCGATGGCGTCGTGCGCCACCTGCTGTGCCAGTTCGCGCGTGGGACACAGCACCAGCGCGCCGGGGGTGGCGGCCTTGAAATGGCGCGGGTTGGTCGGGTCCTTGCGCTTGGGGGCCTTGGGCGGCGTTTCACCGCGGGCCAGGGCCTCGGCGGCGGCGCGCTCGCGCTCGGCGCGCTCGGCGGCAGCGCGCTCGGCCTGCTGGCCCAGCAGCGTGTGCAGCACGGGCAGCAGGAAGGCCGCCGTTTTGCCGCTGCCGGTCTGGCTGGAGACCATCAGGTCGGCATAGCGACCGCCGCTGGCGGCGGGACTGGCCAGGGGAATCACGCGGGCCTGCACCGCGGTGGGCTGGCTGTAACCCAGGTCGGCCACGGCCGAGACGAGCTCGGGCGCCAGGCCCAGCGCGGCAAACGCGCTGGCGTCCACCGGGGTTTGGGGTTGTTCAGGGTTCATTGCGGGCGAGAGTTCGCCACGCGCTTCAAAAGCGTCGCTCATGTTCGTTCCTGCGCCCGAAAAAGGTGGGGCGCAAATGATCGAAGCCGCGCGGTGGGGATTGTGGCCCCGGGGCGTCGGATCCGTTCGTGGTTACAAAACATCAACCACAAACGGTCCGCCCGGAAGCGGTGGCCCACGTTCGGTCACACAGCAATGTGGTGAGCGGTCAGCGGGGCCGGTGTATGAGGCCAATGCACAAAAAACTTCGCCGGGTTCAGCGAAGCCTTTGATTGTCGCACATCTTTCAGTGATTACCCTGATCCCGGCTTGCCGCCGGTCAGCCGAGGACGGCGGCCACCAGGTGAAACAGCAGCGCGGCCACCAGCGCCGTGGCCGGCACCGTCACGATCCACGCCGCAATGATGCGCATGACGACCGATCGTTTGACGATTTCCTTCTTGTAGGCTTTCTTGAAGGCCTTGCGCTCGGGTTTGGCAAACACCGCGCCGTCCAGGCCACGCACCTTGGCGCGCTCCTTCATGTCGGCCAGCATGCGCTTCTTTTCCTGCACTTCGGCGGCTTCGAATCGCTGCATGTAGGACTCGACCTCCTCGCGGTCCACGCCCTGATGGCCGGCGCGCACCACCGCCTCCATCTTGGCGTAGTTCACCTTGAGCAGCTCGCGCAGGAAGCCCACACCGAACACCGCACCGATGGAGATGTGGGTGGTGGACACCGGCATGCCGAGTTGCGAGGCGACGATGACGGTGACGGTGGCCGCCATGGCAATGGCAAACGCACGCATCTGGTCGAGCTCGGTGATTTCCTTGCCCACGGTGCGGATCAGCTTGGCCCCGTAGAGCGCCAGCCCCACCGAAAGGCCAAGGGCGCCCAGCACCATGATCCACAGCGGCGTGCCCGCCTTGGTGGCGATGGCACCCGCCTTGACCGCCTCGTAAATGGCGGCCAGCGGGCCGATGGCATTGGCCACGTCGTTGGCACCGTGCGCAAAGCTCAACAGCGCCGCTGAACAGATGAGGGGCCAGGTGAACAGGTGGTTCACCCCTTCCTTGGAGTTGTCCTGGCGCAGGGCCTGCCGGGCAATGGGCGCACGGATGAGCACCCACACCACCACCGCCGTGGCCAGCCCGGCCAGCACCGCCACCACGAAAGACACCTTGACCAGCTGGCTCACGCCCTTGAGCAGCATGTAGGTGGTGTAGGCCCAGACCATGAGCGCGATGAGCACCGGCACCACGCGCGCCGCCGCCTCGGTTTTCTCGGCCCGGTAGGTGACGCTGCGCTTGATGAGGTACAGGAACCCGGCCGCGATCAGCGCGCCCGACAGCGGCGAGATGACCCAGCTGGCCACGATGGAGCCGATGGTTCCCCAGTTGACCATGTCCCAGCCGCCCGCGGCGATGCCCGCGCCCATGACCGCACCGATGATGGAATGCGTGGTGGACACCGGGGCCCCCAGCGCGGTGGCGAGGTTGAGCCAGAGCGCGCCCGCCAGCAGGGCCGAGAACATCACCCAGGCAAAGCGGGTGGGGTCGGCAATGGCCTCGGGATCGATGATGCCGCCCTTGATGGTGCCGACCACGTCACCGCCGGCGACGATCGCACCCAGCGCTTCGAACACGGCCGCCACCAGGATGGCCCAGCCCAGCGTGATCGATCCAGACCCCACCGCCGGCCCCATGTTGTTGGCCACGTCGTTGGCGCCGATGTTCATCGCCATGTAGGCGCCCACGGCGGCCGACACGATCAGCAGCCACACCGCCGTCTGGTCAAGACCGGTGCCCGAGGCGCCGGTCAGGGAGGCGTACAGGCCCACGAGCAGAAGAAAGGCCACCGCGGTGGCCAGCTGCAATGAGTCGATGTGGCGTTCGACGAAGGGGCGGGGTTTCTTCTTCATGTGAATTCGGCGTGAACGTCACCGTATTGTCATGTATCCGGCGGCCCTCTCCGACGCGCCAGGCGGGCAGTCCCGGCAGCCCCGGGCTCAGCGCAGAAAGTGCGTGCGGTAGTGCTCGAGCTCGTCGATCGACTCGTGCACGTCGGCGAGCGCCGTGTGCATCTGGCGCTTCTTGAACGCATCGACCACCTCCGGGCGCCAGCGCTTGGCCAGTTCCTTGAGGGTGCTCACGTCGATGTTCCGGTAGTGGAAATAGGCTTCCAGCCGGGGCATGTACTTCACCAGGAAGCGGCGGTCCTGCCCGATGGTGTTGCCGCACATCGGCGAGCTCTGCTTCGGCACGTAGCGGCCGATGAAGTCAAGGAGCTGCTGCTCGGCGTCCTGCTCGCTCACGGTGCTGGCCTTGACCTTGTCGATGAGGCCGCTGCGGCCGTGCGTGCCCTTGTTCCAGGCGTCCATGGCATCGAGCACCGCGTCGCTCTGGTGCACCACGATCACGGGGCCCTCCACGCGGGGGGTGAGCTGCGGGCCGGTGATCACGACGGCGATCTCCAGCAGGCGCTCCTTCTCCGGGTCGAGTCCACTCATCTCGCAATCGATCCAGACCAGGTTCAGGTCGCTCTTGGTCAGGGTGTCGGGGGTGGCCAGCGGCGCGGCGGGGTTCGTGCTCATCGCCGGATTTTCGCCGATCCGGCATCGGGGCCTTGACCACAGGCTCCGATCCCCTGAGGCCCCGCTTCGATAGACTGGTGCCCCCATGGACACCGCCGCCCTCGCCTTCACCGCCCTTTTCTGCGCCCTGCTCCTGCTGGGGCTGGTCACCCGCACCGTGCTCGCGAGCCGACAGATCCGCCACGTGGCCCGACACCGCGAACGCGTGCCGGCGGCCTTCGAAAGCACCATTCCGCTGGAAGCGCACCGCAAGGCGGCCGACTACACCATCGCCAAGACCCGCTTCGGCCTGATCGAAACCGCGTTCGGCACGGCGGTTCTGGTGGCCTGGACACTGCTCGGGGGGCTGGACGTGCTCAACCAGGGCCTGCTCGGGCTGATGGGCCCCGGCATGTGGCAGCAACTGGCGCTGGTGGGGTCGTTCGCGGTCATCGGGGGCCTGGTGGGACTGCCACTGTCCTGGTACGCCACTTTCCGGCTCGAGGAACGGTTCGGCTTCAACAAGACCAGCCTCGGACTGTGGCTGGCCGACGGCCTGAAGGGCGCCGCGGTGGGCGCGGTGGTGGGCCTGCCTGTGCTGGCGCTGGTGATCTGGCTGATGGGCACCGCCGGCCCGACCTGGTGGCTGTGGGCCTGGGGCGTGTGGATGGTGTTCAACCTGCTCGCCCTGGTGCTCTACCCGACGCTGATCGCGCCCCTGTTCAACAAGTTCGAACCCCTGGCGGACGAAGCGCTCAAGGCCCGGGTGAACGACCTCATGGCCCGCTGCGGCTTTTCAGCGCAGGGCCTGTTCGTCATGGACGGCAGCAAACGCAGCGCCCATGCCAACGCCTACTTCACCGGCTTTGGCGCCGCCAAGCGGGTGGTGTTCTTCGACACCCTGCTGCAGCAACTGGACGCCGACGAGATCGATGCGGTGCTGGCCCATGAACTGGGCCACTACCGGCGCCGCCACATCCTCAAGCGCATCGTGATGCTGTTCGGCCTGAGCCTGCTGGGTTTTGCCGCCCTGGGGTGGGCGGCCTCTCAGGCGTGGTTCTTCACCGGCCTGGGGGCCGAGCCGTCGATGGGCGACTCGAACGACGCGCTGGCCTTGATCCTGTTCCTGCTGGTGGTGCCATTGTTCACCTATTTCCTGTCGCCGCTCATGGCGCAGGTGTCGCGCCAGCACGAGTTCGAGGCCGACGCGTTCGCCAGCGAGAAAACACGTGGCGAGGACCTCGCCAGCGCCTTGCTCAAGCTCTACAAGGACAATGCAAGCACCTTGACCCCCGACCCCTGGTACGCCCGTTTCTACTACTCACACCCGCCGGCCAGCGAACGGCTGGCCCGACTGCAAGCGGCCTGAACCAAGCACCCCATGAACCCGATCCACCAGAACCGGCGCGCACTGACCGCCACCGAACTCGTCACCCAGCTCACCCAACTCAACGGCCAGGCGCCGGATGGCTGGAAGCTGATCGACGGGGCCATTGAACGCACCTTCCGTTTCGCCAACTTTCACGAGACCATGGCCTTCGTGAACGCCGTGGCCTGGATCGCGCACCGCGAAGATCACCACCCGGACGTGGCCTTCGGCTACAACCGGTGCAGCGTGCGCTTCAACACCCACGACGTCAATGGCATTTCGGTGAGCGACTTCCACTGCGCCGCCGCGGTCAACGCCCTGCAGGGCGGCTGATGGCCGAAACCCTCACCGGTCGGGTGGTGGCGGCGCACGGCCGCCACTGCCTGGTCGAGAGCGAGGACGGTCGGCGTGTGCTGTGCCATCCGCGCGGCAAGAAGAGCACCGTGGTGGTGGGCGACCAGGTGATCTGGTCGGTCAGCGGCGACGAAGGTCTGGTCGAACGGGTGGAAGACCGGCGCAACCTGCTCTACCGCCAGGACGAGCTTCGCACCAAATCGTTTGCGGCCAACCTCGACCAGGTGCTGGTGCTGCTGGCCGCCGACCCGGTGTTCTCCGACATGCAGCTGGCGCGCGCCCTCATTGCCGCCGAAGCGGCCGGGATCGACGCCCTGGTGGTGCTGAACAAGCAGGACCTGGGCGAGGCCTTCGAGCGCGCCTGGGCGCGGCTGGAACCACTGCGGCGCATGGGTTGCCGCGTGATGCCGCTGGGTCTGCGAACCGACCACGGCCTGCCCGGGCTGACGGAACGGCTGCAAGGGCGCAGCACCCTGGTGCTGGGACCTTCGGGGGTGGGGAAAAGCACCTTGGTGAACCGGCTCGTGCCACAGGCCGGCGCGGTCACCGGGGAAGTGTCGCAAGCGCTGAACTCGGGCCGCCACACGACCACGACCACCACCTGGTACTGGATGGACGGCGCGCGCACCACCGCCCTGATCGACTCCCCCGGCTTCCAGGCCTTCGGACTGCACCACGTGGATGCCGCGCATCTGGCGGGACTGATGCCCGATCTTCGGGCCACGCTGGGCGGCTGCCGCTTCTACAACTGCACCCACCGCCACGAGCCCGGGTGCGGCGTGCGTCCCCACGTGGGTGCAGACCCCGCCACCGACCCGCTGGCCATCGACGACACGCGTTACCGGCTCTACACCGAGCTGTTCGACGAACTGGCCGCCAAGGCGACCTACTGAGCGCGGACGTTCAGACCCGCGCCAGCGTGAGCAGCGCGAGCAGGAGCATCCAGAGCACCACCGCGCGCCAGACGAGCCCCACCGCGCTGCCCAGGTGGGCCAGCTGCGGCTCGGGCCTGGCGCCAGGGTCGGACTCGTCGGGTGGAGGCGCGGCCGGGTCCACGGCGGTCAGCCGGACGTTCATGGCGCCCGATGTGGCCGCCAGCACCACGCCGTCGCTGCCGGGCGCAAAGCGGTCGGCATCGGCACGCCAACTGGCCACTGCCTCTTCGAAGTTGCCCACCACCGCAAAGCCCAGCGCCGTGGCGCGCGCCGGCACGTGGTCGATCCAGCGCCAGGCGGTGGCGGCGGCGTCGCGCAAGGGACCGCTGGGTGTGCCATCGGGCCTGGCGCGCCAGTTGCGCGAGAGGTACTCGGCCAGCCGGTAGACCACCGCTCCGGCGGGGCCGAGCCCGATCACCCAGAAGGCGATGAAGCACACGAACACGCCGAACACATGCCGGTGGGCCGCCAGCACCGATTGCTCGATGACCTGGCGCAGCAGTTCGGCCCGCGGCAGGGTGCTGGCGTCCACGCGAAGCCAGGCAGCGAGCTGTTCTCGCGCCTGCTGTTCGTTGCCCTCTTCCAGGCTGCGCCGGATCTGGCTGAAGTGGTGGCTGAACTGGCGAAACCCCAGCGTCAGGTACAGCACCGCCACCGTCCATCCAAACGCCAGGAACGCGCTGAAGCGCCAGAGCCCGTGGTACACCAGCGCCGCCACGGCCGCGGGCACGCCCACGGCCAGCAGCCAGGCCACCCAGCCGTGCGAGTGGTCGCCGGCGTCGAGGTTGCGCCGCACGGTTCGGCCCCAGCCGCGAAGGCCGGCATGCACCGGGTTGTCGAAAGACAGGGGGCGCGCCTGCTCGATCAGCAGCGCGATGAGGATGGCGAGGAAACCCATCCCTCGATGATAGTGGGCACCCGCCTGCAGGCCGAGGTCAGGCCGAAGTCAGGCAGAGAGGAAGCGGTAGAGGTTGCGCAGCATGCCGGCGGTGGCGCCCCAGATGAACCGCTCCTGGCGGCCATCGTGCCAGGGCATCGAATACCACTCCCGGACCACGCCTTCGAACGCCAGGGCGTGGCGACGGTGGTGGCGCGGGTCCATGAGAAAGCCCAGGGGCACCTCGAACACATCGTCCACTTCGTCGGGGTTCGGCCGCAGATCGAACCCGGGGTTCACCAGGGCCACCACCGGGGTGATATGGAAAGCCGTGCCTGTGATGTATTCGGGCAAGGTGCCCAACACCTCGACATGGCCCGGGGCCAGACCGATTTCTTCCCGGGCCTCGCGCAGGGCGGCGGCGGTGGCATCGGCGTCTTCCGGGTCGACCTTGCCGCCGGGAAAGGCGATCTGACCGGAATGGGTGGACAGGTGGGCGGTGCGTTGCGTGAGCAGCAGGCTCAGCCCGTCGCGAACCACCAGGGGAATCAGCACGGCCGCGTCGGCCGGCTCGCGGTCGGCAAACCGGCGCTCCCGAACCAGTTCCGGGGCCCAGCTCGGGGCGGCCGCAAACTGCGCCCTGAGCCCATCGGGCGTCAGGCGGTGCATCGGTGCCGGCGCAAGGCCTTCGCTCGCGCCGGTGGCCACCACGGGCACGGTGCGGGGGTCGAACGGAGGGAGGCGCAAGGACATGGGCGAGGCCTGACAGGCACAAAAAAGCCGCTCCGGGGAGCGGCTTTCTGCGGGTGGGACGATCGGCCGGGCGATCAGGCGCCCAGCTTTTCCTTGATGCGGGCCGACTTGCCGCTGCGGTCGCGCAGATAGTACAGCTTGGCGCGGCGGACATCGCCACGGCGCTTGACCTCGATCTTGGCGATCAGGGGGCTGTACAGCGGGAACGTGCGCTCGACGCCTTCGCCGCTGGAGATCTTGCGGACGATGAAGCTCGAGTTGAGGCCGCGGTTGCGGCGGGCCACCACCACGCCTTCGTAGGCCTGCACGCGCTTGCGGGTGCCTTCGATCACGTTCACGCTGACGATCACGGTGTCGCCAGGGGCGAAGGGAGGAATGGTCTTGCCGAGGCGGGCAATCTCTTCCTGCTCAAGGGTCTGGATGAGGTTCATGGTTTCCTGTTCAACGATCGTGGCCGCGCTGCACAAAAGGCTGCGGATCCGTGGGCACCCAGACGGGAAGGTCTGGTTTCAGCCAGACTTGAAAGTCTGGATTCAGCCGGTTTTCACGGCCACAGCGGCCGACCAGAGGATCGAAAAGCCCACCATTATAGCCCTTTGAGCCGGCGCAGGAAATCCTCGTCGGCCGGGCCCAGCCCCCCCGCGGCGCGTGCCCTCTCGAGCAGGTCCGGACGCCGGGCAGCCGTCAGGCCCAGGCTTTGTTCGCGCCGGTGTCGCTCGATGCGCTCATGGTGCCCGCCCAGAAGCACCTCGGGCACGGGCATGGGGCCATCGGGTCCCTGCCACACCTCGGGCCGGGTGTAGTGGGGACTGTCCAGCAAACCATTCAACGCCGGGTTGAAGCTGTCCTGCTGGTGGCTGCCCTGGTCGCCCAGCACGCCGGGCTGCAGGCGGGCCACCGCATCGAGCAGCGCCATGGCAGGGATTTCACCCCCGGACAACACGAAGTCGCCCAGGCTGATCTGCACATCGACACAGGCGTCGATGAAGCGCTGGTCGATGCCCTCGTAGCGACCGCACAAAAGCACCGCGCCCCCACCCGACGCCCAGCGCTGGACGCCGGGGTGGTCGAGCCGGTCGCCGATCGGCGAGAACAGGACCACCGGAGCGGCGCCCTCGACGGGTTCGTTGCGCTCCGCGCGGATGGCCCGCAGGCAGCGCCACAGCGGCTCGGCCATCATGACCATGCCCGGTCCGCCGCCGAAAGGCCGGTCGTCCACCCGCCGGTAGTTGCCGTCGGCAAAGTCGCGTGGGTTCCACAGCCGAATGTCGACCTGCCTTGATTCGAAGGCGCGCCGGTTGATGCCGTGCGCCAGAAACGGCGCAAAGAGTTCGGGAAACAGCGTGATGACGTCGAACCGCATGGCGGCCCTAGTAGTCCTTCTGCCAGTCGGCCGTGATGCACCGCCGGGCCTGATCGACCGTGTCGATGTAGCGGTCCACGAAGGGGATCATCCGCTCGACCTCCTTCTGCTCGCCATCGACCGTCTCGGTGGCCCCGAGCACCAGCACCGATGTGGGACCGGTGCTGACCAGGTCGCGCACCACGCCCAGGTGCTCACCCTCGCGATTGACGACATTCAGGCCGATGAGGTCGACCCAGTAGTACTCGCCATCGGCTGGCTCGGGGAACGCGCTGCGGGGCAGGCTGATGCGGCATCCCTTGAGGGCTTCGGCGGCGCTGCGGTCGTCGACGCCCTCGATGCGGGCGACCAGGCCATCGGCATGGGACTTGACCTCGGCCACCTCGACGGCCACGCAGCCCGAGAAAGCGGAAAAGCCGCGCGCGAAGCGAGCTTCGGGCGGCTGAAGGAACCAGTGATCGCTGGTGAACAGCGCCTCGGTGTCGGCGCTGTGGGGCTGGATGCGGACCCAGCCCTTGATGCCCCAGGCATCAAGGATGCGGCCCATTTCGACGGCGTCGTCCGGCAGGACCGACGCGACCAGGGCCGCCATGGGGCGATCAGGCGGCCTTGGTGGCCTGCTGCTTGATCAGGCGGGCCACGGTGTCCGACGCGGTGGCGCCGACGCCGGTCCAGTAGGTCAGGCGGTCCTGGGCGATGCGCAGCGGCTCTTCGCCGCCTTTGGCCAGCGGGTTGTAGAAGCCGATGCGCTCGATGAAGCGGCCATCGCGGCGGGCACGCTTGTCGGCCACGACGATGTTGTAGAACGGACGGGCTTTGGCACCGCCGCGCGAGAGTCGAATGACGACCATGATTTATCCTTCGGGTGGTTCGGACCGCTTGCCGTCTGGTCACCGAAAGGGCAACCAGCCAGCAGGATGGCCGGACGGGTATCCGGTCCACCGGATCGGCGATCCGATTTCCTGCAGCGCTTGAGACACACGACTGACCACCCGGCCAGCGAAACGCTGCAAAGCCGGCGATTATAGCCCGGCACCCAGCCGGTGCCACAAACCCTGACCTTCACTTCCGCATGCCGCTCATCCGCCCCAGCCGCGACGAAGACGTCGCCGCGATCACCCGAATCTACGGTCACCACGTCCTTCACGGGACCGGCACCTTCGAGACCACCCCACCCACCGAAGCCGACATGGCGCAGCGCCGCGCCGATGTGCTGTCCAAAGGCCTGCCCTGGCTGGTGGTGGAAGAGGCCGGTCAGGTGCTGGGCTTTGCCTACGGCAACTGGTTCAAGCCCCGCCCGGCCTACCGGTTTTCGGTCGAGGACTCGATTTACCTGGCCCCGGAAGCCGCGGGGAAAGGCCTGGGCCGACTGCTGCTGGCCGAGCTGGTGGCCGTGCTGGAGCGGTCGGGCATCCGCAAGGTGATGGCCGTGATCGGTGACTCGGCCAACGCCGGGTCGATCGGTGTGCACCAGGCGCTCGGGTTCGGTCACGTGGGCACGGTCAAGGCCTGCGGCTGGAAGTTCGGCCGCTGGCTCGACATCGTGCTGATGGAGCGCGCCCTGGGCGACGCCGACCAGACGCCGCCGGTGGAGGCCTGACCGTGGCAAGAACCCGCAACAAGACCGTGGCGGTCTGGCTGGCGCTGCTGGGCGGATCGCTCGGGCTGCACCGCTTTTACCTGCGTGGCCTGGGCGACTGGGTAGGCTGGCTGCATCCGCTGCCGACCGCCCTGGGCTGGTACGGCATCGAACGCGTGCTGGCCTACGGACAGGACGACAAGCTGTCGTGGGTGCTGATCCCGATGCTCGGCGTGAGCGTGGCCGCTGCCTGCCTGACGGGCATCGTCTATGCGCTGGCGGATCCGGCCAAATGGAACCGCTGGTTCAACCCCGAGGGTGCTGCACCCACCACCAGCGGAACCAACTGGCTCACGGTGATCGCCCTGGTGCTGTCGCTGCTGGTGGGCACGGTCGCATTCATGGGCAGCCTCACGTTCGGCATCCAGCGCTACTTCGAATACCAGATCGAAGAGGCCCGCAAGATCAGCCAGTGAGGGCGCCCGGTGGCCCTGCTCAGTTGAGCCAGGCCATCACCGCCATCGTCAGGCTGAGCGTGAACAACGCCGCCACGGTGGACAGCCCCATGCTGGCGGTGGTGAGTTCCTGCGCGGTCTGGTAGCGCTGGGCAAACAGGAACACGTTGGCACCCACCGGCAGCGCGGCGGCCACCACCATCACCGTGAGCGGCAGCCCGGTGATGCCGACGGCCCAGGCCGCCAGGCCCACCAGCACCGGCAGCACGAGGTTCTTGGCCACCACCACCTGCACCGCGGCGCGCCAGTGGCCCGCCAGCGGCGTGGACGCCAGGCTCACCCCCACCAGCACGAGCGCGATGGGTCCGAATGCGCTGCCCAGGAGTTGCAGCGGCTTGTCGACCACCACCGGCAGGGTCCAGCCGGTCTGCGCGAACAGCAGGCCGCAGATGATGGGCAGCGGAATGGGGTGGATGAGCGTGCCCTTGGCCACCGAGCCCACCGTGGCCCACAGGTGCGGCGCCGCGGCGCCCTGCCCGCGCGCCTCGCGCGCCACCACCAGTTCGAGCACCACCGACCCGATGCTGAGCAGGATCAGCGCGTGCACCGAGACCAGCGTGAGCAACGTCACCAGCCCGGCCTTGCCGTACGCGAGTTCGACCAGCGTGATGCCGATCATCACCATGTTGGAGAAGGTGCTGGCCAAGCCCACCACCACGCTGCGCCGGTTGGCGCCGCGCCAGGCGATCGACACGGCCAGCAGCAGCAGCGCGGCCGGAAAGTAGGCCAGCAAGGGGCGCAGGTCGAGCGTTTCGAACCGCACCGCGCTCATGGTCCGGAACAGCAGCGCCGGGATGAGCAGCAGAAAGACCAGGTTGGACAGGTCCTTCACCGCGGCTTCGCGGATCCATTGCAGCCGCCCCGCCAGGTAGCCCAGGCCGATGAGCAGGAAGACGGGGGTGAGGGAAACGAAGACGGGGTGGGCAGCGAGGTTCACCCGGCGATGGTATCGCCCGGGCCGACCGTCAGCGGCTGCCCACCGCCTCGGTCAGCCGGTAAAAAAGGCCGTAGGGGTCGCTGTCGAGCACATGGAAACGGCCTTCGACGACCACCGCGTCGATGCGGTAACGGACCGGCTCGCGGGTGCGCACCTCGACCATGCTCTCGGCGCCGCCCGGCGTGCAGAAGGAACAGGTGAGCGGCACCGAGGTGAGCAGGAAATGGCGCTGGTTCTCACCCGGGTCCAGCGGCAGCATGAAGCCGTGCAGTTTCACCGGCTTCTGGTTCAACGCGCGAACCTCGGGCGGGTACACCGGCACCACCCGCTTGCCCCGCACGGCGGTCTTCACGTCGGTCAGCACCGACCACGCCACCACGTCGTCGCGGCGGGGCAGCGGTGCAATGGGGCTCTGGGGGCTGTGGACGCCCGGGCCCTGACCGTGAGGCACGCCAGGGAGCCCGGGCGTTTCGGGCGCGCCGGCGGGCGGCGCACCCAGGGGTGAGCCGAGCACCTGCGCCGGCGCGCGCCCGGCAGCGAGGACAGCCAGGGCGGCCAGAGCGGCCAGGACGGGTCGGCGCGGGAGTGCCATGTCGGGTCGGATCCGGTCAGATCGGTTCAGTGGGCGTGGCGCATGCCACAGTATTTTCCGATCGCCAGACCCTTGCAAGCCACGGCAAGTTCCGCGTAACAGGCCTTTTCACCCTTGCCGGCTTCGAGGCAACGGGCGGCGGCCTCATGGGCGACCGCCATGGCGCGGTGGCGCTGGATGTCGGCCTTGGTTTCCTCGGCCGAGTGCTGGGCCACGGCCGAAGTCGCCATCGCAAGGGTGAACGAGAAGATGGAGAGAGTGCGTTTCATGGTGAGGTCCTCGGGTTGAAAAGGGTTTGAACATCGACGCGGTAGGCGCCCAGGGCCGGCAGCGCCGCCGCCAGCACCGCCACCGCGGCCGCCAGCACCGGCAACCAGGCCAGGGCGGGGGTCCACGCACCGGCCTGCAGCACGACAGCGGTGGATCCGTCTGCCCACCACCAGGCAGCCAGCGCCACCAGTCCCTGCGCGGCCGCCATTGCCAGCACGGTGGCCAGGGCCGCGAGGCACAGCGACTCGGTCAGCAGCAGGACGGCGACACGCCGCGGCGGCGCGCCCAGCATGCGCAGCAGCGCCAGGTCGGCTCGCCGCTCCCGCACCGCGCCCCAAAGGGCGATGAAGACCGACAGCGCCGCCACCAGCAGCAGCGTGGCGGCCAGCGCGCGCAACACCTGGGTGCCGACGCCGATGAGCCCCAGCAGCCGGGTGATCTCCACCGCGGGCGCGGCCGCCTGCATCGGCGTGTCGCTGTTGACGAAGCGCGGGAAGCTGGCCGCGGCCAGTGGTGTCCGGTACTGGACCAGGGCCAGCGTGACCTCGCGATCGGCGTCGAGCGCGGCCTTCAGATCGGCGCGATCGGACTCGGTCATTCCAGGGTCGGCGTGCATGTCGTCGTGCACCTGCCAGACCGACTCGGTGGCGGTCAGCACGAGTCGGTCGAGCACGCAGCGGCACGGCGCCAGCACGCCGGTGACCGTGTAGGGCGTGTCGCCGTGCACGGCGCCACCGGCACCCAGGCCATGCGCGCCCACAAACGCCTGCCCGGGTTTGGCCGCGGTGCGGCGGGCCACATCGGCACCCAGCACGGCCTGCATCGGGCGGGTCCACAGCGCACCATCGGCCAGCGCTGCGCTGTAGTGGGTCAGGTAGTCGGTGGTGGTGCCGACGATGCGGTGGCCTTGCCAGTTGTCCCCCAGGCTGAGCGGAATGACCCGGGCCACCTGGGGGTGTGCGACCACATGGCGATTCAGATCGGCCAGCGACACATTGCCGGGCGGCACATCGAGGTGAAACACGCCCGCAAGGATGAGTTGCATCGGGCTCCCTTTGGCGCCCACCACGGCATCGATGCCGGCAAGGTCTCGCTCGAAGGCGCGGTCGACCTGGTCGCGCACCAGGGTCAGGAACCCGATCGATGCCAGACCGAGGGTCAGCAGCAGCAGGTTGAGCGACGCAGTGAGCGGTCGGGCCCACAGCAGGCGCCAGGCGAGACCGGTCACGCCCATGCCGCCTCCGGGGCAGCGTCGAGTGGCAGGGTGGTGGCTTGCGGCAAGGCCGTCACGGTTCGGGCATCGTGGGTGGCGACGACCAACGTCGCGCCCAGTTCGGCGGCGCCGTGCCGAAGATGACCGAGCGCCAGCGCGCAGGCCGCGTCGTCGAGGCTGGCGGTGGGTTCGTCCACCAGCAGCACGCGCGGGCGGCGCAGCAAGGCCCTGGCCAGTGCCACCCGCTGGGCCTGCCCGCCCGACAGGCTCCCGGGCTTGCGGTGCGCCAGTGCGTGCACGTCGAGGGCCCCCAACGCCTCGGCAATGGCCGCCGTGTCCACCGGCAACCCCGCTGCCACGTAGACCAGGGCCATGTTGTCGTGGACGCTCAGGTCGGCGCTGAGGAGCAGCCGCTGCGGCAGGAAACCGATGGTGGCGCCGCGCCAGGCATCGCGCGCGCGGGCCGACAGGCCCGAGAGCGGCTGGCCCGCCACCGACAGTTCGCCTTCCAGGGGCGACATGAGGCCCGCGGCCAACGAGAGCCAGGTGGACTTGCCGCTCCCCGACGGACCGCGCAGCAGCAACTGGCCTCCCTGCGGCACCTCGACATCGGGAAACACCAGACGAGGGCCTGTGCCATGGCGGGCCACCAGCCCGCGTGCGGCAATCACGGCGCGCCCTCCTGCCCCAGGCAATCTGCACAAAGACCCCGCACGGTCCATTCGACCGCTTCAACGCGGCCGCCCAGTCGGGTCACTGCCGTCATCAACGCCTGCGACGCGGCCGCCCCGGACGGCACGGGGTCGGACAGCGCTCGCTCGCGGTGGCAGGCTCGGCATTCGAATCGGGCACCAACTGCGGCTCGGCGTTCCGTCGCTGCGCCGGTCACGAGCGCGAATCGCCAGGTCCGCTCGTCGTCGGTCCGGCGACTCAGCACACCGGCCGACGCCAGCCGCTCCAGCAGGCGGTACAGCGTGACCCGGTTGGGCGCGTGCCCGCGCAACTGCAAGGCGGCCAGCACCTGCGCGTGCGTCAGGCCCTGGCCGGGGCGCGCGAGGAACACCCCGATCACCGCCCGCGTGGCCAGCGTCCGGCGAAGACCGGCGGCCTGCAGCCGGCGCAACAGGTCGGGCGGCATGGCGGTGGTGTCCAGGGTCGCGGGCATGTTCGTTAACGCAATTGAGTTGCAAGATGATAGCGTGGCTCCTGGCGCGTGGCTCGCGCTGGACAGGCAACCGCGCCCCGGGTGACTACACTGGCGCGCTCCCCAAGCCGAACGCCCCCTTGCCCACCTCACACCTCTTGCTTGCCCTGGCGGTCGTCGCCGTCTGGGGCACCAATTTCGTCGTCATCCGCTGGGGCCTCGACGGCCTGCCGCCGTTTCTGTTCGCCACCCTGCGGTTTGCCCTCTCGGCCCTGCCCTGGTTGTTGTTCGTGCCTCGGCCGGCGGCGCCGTGGCGTTCGATGGCGGCCTTTGGCGTGCTGCTGGGTGTCGGCCAGTTCGGGCTGCTGTTCCTGGCCATCGATGGCCGCATTTCTCCGGGGCTGGCCTCGCTGGTGGTGCAGGTCCAGGTGTTCTTCACCATCGGCCTGTCCCTGTGGCTGATGCGCGAACGGGTGCGCGGCTTCCAGGTGGCCGGGCTGGCGCTGGCGGTGGCCGGCCTGGGTGTGATCGTGGCCAACCTGGACGCCACGGTGACGGTGGCCGGTCTGGGTCTCGTGATCGCGGCGGCCTTTTTCTGGGCCAGCGCCAACCTCGTGGTCAAGTCGCTCGGTCCGGTGAACATGCTGCACTTCATGGTCTGGAGCAGCGTGTTCGCGGTGCCGCCGCTGCTGGCGATTTCACTGCTGCTCGAGGGGCCGGCACGCATCATGCAGGCGCTGGCCGATGCCGACGCCCTGGTGTGGACCAGCGTGGGCTGGCAAGCGGTGGGCAACACCTTGTTCGGCTACGGCGCCTGGAACTGGCTGCTGGCCCGCCACCCGGCCGCCACGGTCACCCCCATGGCGCTGCTGGTGCCGGTGTTCGGCATGAGCGCTTCGGCCCTGAGCCTGGGCGAGGCCATGCCGGGCTGGAAGCTCGGCGCCTGTGCGCTGGTCCTCGGCGGCCTGGCGGTGATCGTGTTCTGGCCGCGGTGGCGTCCCGGGCGCTGAGGCGCGTCACTTCGCCAGCCGCGAGAACGTCTTGCGGAACTTGGCCACCTTGGGCGCGGCCACGGCCATGCAGTAGCCCTGGTGCGGATTGCGCTCGAAGAAATCCTGGTGGTAGGGCTCGGCCGCCGAGTAGTTGTCGAGCGCGGTGATCTCGGTCACCACCGGGCGCCCGAAGGCGTTGTCCCGGTCGAGCTCGGCGACGATGGCGCGAGCCTCGGCCTCCTGCTCGGGCGTGGTGAAGTAGATGCCGCTGCGGTACTGCGTGCCGACATCGTTGCCTTGCCGGTTCAGCGTGGTCGGATCGTGCACCACGAAGAAGATCTCGAGCACTTCGCGCGTGCTGATCACCGCCGGGTCGTACTCCAGCCGCACCACCTCGTTGTGGCCAGTGGTGCCGGTGCAGACCTGTTCGTAGGTGGGCTGCTTCACGTGGCCGTTGCTGTAGCCCGACTCGACGTCGGTCACGCCCTGCACTTCCTTGTAGACCGCTTCGGTGCACCAGAAACAGCCCCCACCCAGCACCAGCACCTGCCTTTCGCTCATCAATCGCTCCTTGTGTTCCAACATGCCCATGGGTCGGCCCGGGCGGCCTTTTCTTTCATCCCGTCATTCTGTCGGCGGCGCGAAGCCCCGCACGGCGTCCAGGAATGCCGACAGAGGCGCCCCCTCGGCGCCGCTGCGCCACAGGCAACGCGTTTCGTAGGGCGGTGTGTCGCCCTGCAGCGGCACGAACGCTGCCCCCGGCAGGCCTGCCTGCTGCAGCGCCGCGGGCACCAGCGACACGCCCAGCCCCTGCGCCACCAGGGAAACCACGCTCAGCCAGTGTCGCAGTTCGAAGCGCACGTCGGGCTCGAAGCCGTGATCGGCACACAGCGCGAGCAGGCGGTCGTGGTAATCGGGCGAGACCGCGCGCGAGATCGCCACGTAAGGTTCGCCCGCCAGCGCGGCAGGCGACACGCGGCGCTTGGCCGCCAGCGCGTGGCCCGCCGGCACGCAGGCGACGAAGCGCTGGCTGGACACCAGCACCTGCGAACAGCCTGGCGGCACGCGGGTGGTGTGGACGAAGCCGGCATCGAGCCGACCGTGCTGCAGCTCGATCAACTGGTCGCTCGAGCTCAACTCGCGCAGCACCAGTTTCAGCCGGGCATGGCCCTGCCCGAACGACAGCAGGATCTGCGGCAGACCTCGGTAGAGCACCGTGCCGGCGAACCCGACGCGCAGGGTGCCGCTCAGGCCCTGGGCGACCTCGCGCGCTTCGCGAGCGGCGCCCGCCGCGCCGTCGAGCAAAGCCCGGGCGCGCGGCACGAACGCCACGCCGGCGGGCGTGAGCGCCACGCCGCGGCTGTTGCGCACGAACAGCGGTGCGCCGACCGAGGCCTCGAGCTGCTGGATGTTGAGCGACAGCGGTGGCTGCGTCATGGACAGCCTGGCCGCGGCGCGGCCGAAATGCAGCTCTTCGGCCAGGGCCAGAAAACAGCGCAGGTGGCGGAACTCCATCGATTCACCGTTCAGATGGTTGAATACACGATCAATATTAGACAGCTATGGGACATCGGCGGACAATCCGCCGATCGACACCGCCACACGGAGACACACCATGCTCGCCCCGACCAAAGCCAAAGCCTCGTTCAGCTGGGAAGACCCCTTCCACCTCGACGCCCAGCTGACCGACGACGAGCGGGCCGTGCGCGACGCGGCGCACGCCTACTGCCAGGAGCGCCTGGCGCCCCGCGTGACCGAGGCCTTCCGCAAGGAAATCACCGACCCGGCCATCTTCCGGGAAATGGGTGAACTGGGCCTGTTGGGCCCGACCATCCCCGAGGCCTATGGCGGCGCAGGGCTGAACTACGTGTGCTACGGCCTGGTGGCGCGCGAGGTGGAGCGGGTCGATTCCGGCTACCGCTCGATGATGAGCGTGCAGAGCTCGCTCGTGATGGTCCCGATCAACGAGTTCGGCACCGAAGCCCAGAAGCAGAAGTACCTGCCCAAACTGGCGCGCGGCGAATGGATCGGCTGCTTCGGCCTGACCGAGCCCAACCACGGCTCCGACCCCGGCAGCATGGTCACCCGCGCGAAGAAGGTGGCCGGTGGCTACAGCCTGTCCGGCAGCAAGATGTGGATCAGCAACAGCCCGATCGCCGACGTGTTCGTGGTCTGGGCCAAGGACGACGAGGGCGCCATCCGCGGCTTCATCCTCGACAAGGGCATGAAGGGCCTGAGCGCCCCGGCCATCCACAGCAAGGTGGGCCTGCGCGCCTCCATCACCGGCGAGATCGTGATGGACAACGTGTTCTGCCCCGAAGAGAACGCCTTCCCCGAGGTGCGCGGCCTCAAGGGCCCGTTCACCTGCCTCAACAGCGCCCGCTACGGCATTGCCTGGGGCGCCCTGGGCGCGGCCGAGGACTGCTATTTCCGCGCCCGCCAGTACGTGATGGACCGGCAGCAGTTCGGCCGCCCGCTGGCCGCCAACCAGCTCATCCAGAAGAAGCTGGCCGACATGCTGACCGAGATCAGCCTGGGCCTGCAGGGCTGCCTGCGCCTGGGGCGCATGAAGGACGAAGGCACCGCCGCGGTGGAGATCACCTCGATCCTCAAGCGCAACAGCTGCGGCAAGGCGCTGGACATCGCACGCATGGCGCGCGACATGATGGGCGGCAACGGCATCAGTGACGAGTTCGGCGTGGCGCGCCACCTGGTCAACCTCGAGGTGGTCAACACCTACGAAGGCACGCACGACATCCACGCCCTCATCCTGGGCCGCGCCATCACCGGCATCGCTGCGTTCAACTGAGGCTCGGCCACGGGCGTGGGGATGCCCCGCGCGCCGGCCGCGGGCATGGATTCTGTTAGCGTCGGGGCGTGACCCTTTCGCTCGATTTCCTCACCCTGCCACTGCTCGCTGCCGCCGCGCTGGTCTTCATCAGCGTGCTGGCGGGCGTGTTCTCGGCCCGCGCCGGCTTCTCGTTCCTGCTGGTGTTCCTGGTGGTGGGCATGCTGGCCGGCGAAGACGGCCCGGGCGGGTTCGTGTTCAACGATTTCCGGCTCAGTTTCTGGGTCGGCAACGTGGCGCTCGCGGTCATCCTGCTGGACGGCGGACTGCGCACCGAACTCTCCACGTTCCGCACCGGGCTTCGGCCTTCCATCCTGCTGGCCACCGTCGGCGTGCTGCTCACCACAGGCATCACCGGCGCGGTGGCCCACTGGCTGCTGGACCTCGACTGGCCCGCGGCGCTGCTGGTTGGCGCCATCGTGGGCTCCACCGACGCCGCCGCCGTGTTCTCGCTGCTCAAATCGTCCGGGGTTCAGCTCAACGAACGCGTGGCCGCCACGCTGGAGATCGAATCCGGCATCAACGACCCGATGGCCGTCTACCTCACCCTCACCTTCATCGCCATCGCACTGGCGGTGGGCACCGGTGGCGCCGCGGCGATCGGCGTGGGCGACGTGGTCTGGTCCCTGCTGCAGCAGTTTGGCTGGGGCACGGCGCTGGGCGTGGGGAGCGGTTGGGGTCTGGCCGAACTGCTCAAACGCATGGGGCGGGGCGCCGACGGTGGCGGTGGCATCCGTGCCCTGCTGATCGTCTCGGGCGGTCTGGCCGTGTTCGCGGGCACCACCTGGATCGGCGGGTCGGGATTCCTGGCGGTGTACGTGATGGGCGTGGTGGCCGGCAACCGGGCGCGGCGCCTGGTGCGTTCATCGCTGTCGGCCATGGACGGCTACGCCTGGCTGGCGCAGGCCGGCATGTTCCTGCTTCTGGGCCTGCTGGTGACGCCAAGCGAAATGCTGGACACCCTGCTGCCCGCCATCGGGGTGTCGCTGGCGCTCATGCTGGTGGCGCGCCCGTTGTCGGTCTGGCTCTGCCTGGCGCCGTTCCGCTTCGGCCGCGACGAGATCGCCTTCATCTCCTGGGTGGGCCTGCGGGGCGCGGTGCCCATCGTGCTGGCCGTCTTCCCGGTGATGGCGGGCGTACCGGGGTCGCAGGCGTTCATCAACGTGGCGTTCGTGGTGGTGCTCAGCTCGCTGCTGCTGCAGGGCTCCACCATCGCCTGGACGGCCCGGCGCACCGGCGTGGCGCTGCCCGACATGGACGACACCGAGCAGGCGCGCCTGGTGTTCGGTGATTTCGTGCTCGATGCCAAAACCCCCCTGGAAGACCTTTGCGGCTTCTACGGCCTGCCCGTCCCGGCGGAGTCGAACCAGTCGGTGGGGCAATGGCTGCGCAACGAATTGCACCGCCCGCCGGTGGTGGGGGACGCGGCCCAGCTGGGGAAAGCCGAAATCAGCGTCCGCGAGATGGCCTCGAACCGGATCACGCAGGTGGGCATCAAGCTGGGATGACCCCGGCTTTGACGGAAGCTTTACCCGCCGTTCATCCAGCTTCGGAGAGCCGTGGGGTATATTACTAACCCATCGGTCATTAATTTTCCATCCATGTCGCCCCCCCGCCCTCCTGCCGTCCCTGCCGCCGCGCCCGCCGGCCGGCGCGAGCGCCGCAAGGAAGCGCGTCCCGGCGAGCTCATCGAGTCCGCACTGGCCCTGTTCGTGGAAAAGGGGTTCGCCGCGACACGGGTCGAGGAGGTCGCGGCCAGGGCTGGCGTCTCCAAGGGCACGCTGTTCCTGTACTTCCCCAGCAAGGAAGACCTGTTCAAGGCGGTGGTGCACGAGAACCTCGCCGGCCGCTTCGTGGAGTGGAACGCCGAGTTCGAGGCCTTCTCCGGCGACACGGCCGAACTGGTGCGCTACGCCATGCACTCCTGGTGGGAGCGGATCGGCATGACACCCGCCTCGGGCATCACCAAGCTGGTGATGAGCGAGGCTGGCACGTTTCCCGAGATCGCTTCCCATTACCAGCAGACGGTGATGGCCCCGGGCCATGCGCTGATCCGCCGCATCCTCCAGCGCGGCATGGACCGCGGCGAATTCCGCCCCCTGGACCTTGATCACGCCGTCTACAGCCTGATCGCGCCGATGATTTTCCTGCTCATGTGGAAGCATTCCATGGCGCCGTGCTGCCCGCCGGCCCAGCAGATCGAGCCGCTGCGGTTCATCGACACCCAGGTCGACCTGATCCTGGGCGGCATGCTCAAGCCCACCCGACGCCCTTCCCCCAAGCGCGCACCATGACGACCTCACGCACCCGCCGCATCGTGTACTGGACCCTGCCTGTGCTGCTCGTCGCAGCGCTTGCCTTCGGGCTGTGGCGGGCGCTCGACAAGCGCACCACCCAGGCAGAACAGGCGCGCACGGCGGCAGAGACCCTGCAGTCCACCCCGGTGTTCGAACTGGCCGCCCGCGACGTGGAGCGCGTGCGCTCGGTGGCGCTGCAGGAAACGGCCGCCGTATCGGGATCGATCGAGGCGGTGCAGACCGCGGCCATCAAGGCGCGGGTGGCCGGTGAAATTCAAGGCCTGACCAAGCGCGAAGGCGATGCCGTGACCGCTGGCGAGGTGGTGGCGCGCATCGACGCCACCGAGGCGCAGGCACGGGTCCGGCAGGCAGAACAGCAGGCCGAATCGGCGCTGGCCCAGGTGAGGATCGCGCAACGCAATCAGACCAACAACCAGGCGCTGGTGCAGCAGGGTTTCATCTCGGCCACGGCGCTGGAGAACTCGCAAGCCAACCTGGCCGCCGCCGAAGCCAACCACCGCGCAGCCGCGGCGGCGCTCGACATCGCGCGCAAGGGCTTGTCGGACACGGTGCTGCGCTCGCCGATCGCGGGGCTGGTGTCGGTTCGGGCGGTGCAGAACGGTGAGCGCGTGGGTTTGGACGCGCGGGTGATCGAGGTGGTCGATCTCTCGGCCTTCGAAATGGAGGCCGCGCTGACCCCGGCCGACGCCGCCAGGGTGAAGGTGGGTCAACCGGCGGTGCTGCGGGTTGAAGGCCTGACCGCGCCGGTGCAGGCCTCTGTGGTGCGCATCAACCCCAGCGTGCAGGCGGGCAGCCGCAGCGTGTTGGTGTACCTGCGACTGCCGGCCGCCAGCGGCATGCGACAAGGCCTGTTCGCCCGGGGCGACATCGTGGCCGGCAGCGTGCAGGCGCTGGCCGTGCCGGCGTCGACCGTGCGCAACGACCGCCCCGAGCCCTACGTTCAGGTGCTGCGCGACGGCGCGGTGCGCCACGTTCCGCTGGCCAATGCAGGCAGTGGACAGGTGGATGGCGTGCCTTACCGGGCCGTGCCGATGCTGGCCGAGGGTGACGTGGTGCTGGCCGAGACTGCGGGGCTGATCCGCGACGGCACCCGTGTGAGCCTGGCCGGCGCACCGAACTGAAGCCAGCGAGCGACACAGCATGTGGTTCACCCAGGTTTCGCTGCGCAACCCTGTTTTTGCCACGATGGTGATGCTCGCCTTCGTGGTGCTGGGCGCGTTCTCGTACCAGCGGCTGCAGGTCGATCAGTTCCCCAACATCGATTTCCCCGTGGTGGTCGTCACCACCGCCTACCCGGGCGCGTCGCCCGAGATCGTCGAAAGCGAAGTCACCAAGAAGGTTGAAGAAGCCGTCAACGCCATTGCCGGCGTGAACACCCTCACCTCGCGCAGCTACGAAGGCTCTTCGGTGGTGATCATCGAGTTCCAGCTCACGGTCGACGGCCGCAAGGCGGCCGACGATGTGCGCGAGCGCATCGGCGTGCTGCGCCCGCTGCTGCGCGACGAGGTGGAAGAACCGCGCGTGCTGCGCTTCGACCCCGCCAGCCGCGCCATCTGGTCGGTCGCGGTGGTCCCCGAAGACAAGGACGGCAAGGCGCCGTCGGCGGTCGAACTCACCACCTGGTCGGAGCAGGTGCTGAAGAAGCGGCTTGAGAACGTCCAGGGGGTGGGTGCCGTCAACCTCGTGGGCGCCACGCGGCGCGCCATCAACATCGAGCTCGATCCGGTGGCCATGCAGGCCATGGGCGTGACACCCGAACAGGTCAATGCCGCGGTGCGCAGCGAGAACCAGGACCTGCCGGTCGGCACGCTCAAGACCCGCGATGCCGAGCGGGTGGTGCAAGTGCTTTCGCGCCTGGCCAATCCGCGCGATTTTGAAGACGTGATCGTGGGGCGGCGCAACGGCACCCCCGTGAAGCTGGGTGAGGTGGCACGGGTCAGCGACAGCACCGAGGAGGTGGAAAGCCTCGCGCTGTTCAACGGAACGCGAACCCTGCTGCTGCAGGTGCAGAAGTCGCAGGACGAGAACACCATCGAGGTGGTGGACGGCCTCAACGCAGCCATCAAGGCGGTGCAGGCCGAGTTGCCACCCGGCGTCAGGCTCGAGCCGATTGCCGATGGATCGCGCCCGATCAGGGTGTCGGTGCAGAACGTCCGGCAGACCCTGATCGAAGGCGCCATCCTCACCGTCCTGATCGTCTTCCTGTTCCTCAACTCCTGGCGCTCCACGGTCATCACCGGCCTCACGCTGCCCATCGCGGTGATCGGCACGTTCTTCTTCATGAACCTGCTCGGGTTCACCATCAACATGATCACGCTGATGGCGCTGACGCTGTCGGTGGGCCTGCTGATCGACGACGCCATCGTCGTTCGGGAGAACATCGTGCGCCACGTGCAGATGGGCAAGACGCCTTACCGCGCGGCCATGGAGGGCACGCAGGAGATCGGCATGGCGGTGCTGGCCACCACGCTGTCCATCGTGGCGGTGTTCCTGCCCATCGGCTTCATGGGCGGCATCATCGGCAAGTTCTTCCACGAGTTCGGCATCACCATGGTGGCGGCCGTGCTGATCTCGATGTTCGTGAGCTTCACGCTCGACCCGATGCTGTCGTCGGTGTGGCACGACCCCTCCATTGAGCACCACGCCAGTGCAAGCGGCTCGCGCCGTTCGTGGTACGACCGCACCATCGGCCGCGTCACCCACTGGTTCGACCGCTTCCAGGACGACCTGGCCGATGGCTACCAGGGCGCGCTGCGCTGGTCGCTGAGACACAAGCTGGCCACACTGGCGCTGGCCGTGGTCACCTTCGTGGCCAGCATCTTCATGCTGCCGCTGCTGGGGACCGAGTTCGTGCCCAAGGCCGACTTCTCGGAAACGTCGCTGAGCTTCCACACCCCGGTGGGCTCGTCGGTCCAGGCCACCGAGGCCAAGGCGCGCGAAGTCGAGGCCGTGTTGCGCGAGTTCCCCGAGGTGCGCTACACGCTGACCACCATCAACACCGGCAACGCGCAGGGCTCGATGTACGCCAGCATTTATGTGCGCCTGGTCGACCGCAAGGAGCGAACGCTGAGTGTGGACGCCATGTCGGCGGTGCTGCGCGAACGCCTGCGGCGCGTGCCCGGGATCACCGTCACGCACGTGGGCCTGCTCGACGCGGTGGGTGGCAACAAGCAGATCGAGTTCTCGCTGCAGGGCGATGACCTGGGCGAACTGGAACGGCTGAGCCGACAGATCCGCGAGAAGCTGCAGCCCATCGTCGGCCTCGTCGACCTGGATGCCAGCGTGAAGCCCGACAAGCCGACCGTGGACGTGGTGCTCAACCGCGACCTGGCCTCCGACCTCGGCCTGTCCACCAACGCCGTGGGCAACGCCCTGCGCACGCTGGTGGCCGGCACCACCGTGGGCAACTGGCGCGCCCAGAACGGCGAAACCTACGACGTGATCGTGCGGCTGCCCACGCAGGACCGCCAGCGCACCGACGACCTGCGGCAACTGCCGCTGGTGGTGGGCACGGCGAGCGACGGCACCATGCGCACCGTGCCGCTGAGCCAGGTCGCCACGCTGGTGGAGACCACCGGCCCCAACCAGATCAACCGGCGCAACCTCAACCGCGAGGTGTCGTTCAACGCCAACGTCTACGGGCGCTCGGCGGGCGAGGTCACGGCCGACATCCGCCGCGAGCTCGACGCCATCGCGCTGCCCCCAGGCTACCGCTACGAGTTCGGTGGCTCGACCAAGAACATGCAGGAGTCGTTCGGCTACGCGCTGTCGGCGCTGGCGCTCGCGATCATCTTCATCTACATGATCCTGGCCAGCCAGTTCCACAGCTTCCTTCAGCCGCTGGCGCTGATGACGTCCCTGCCGCTCACGCTGATCGGCGTGGTGCTGGCACTCCTCATGTTCGGCTCGACGATGAGCATGTTCTCGGTCATCGGCATCGTGCTGCTGATGGGACTGGTCACCAAGAACGCGATCCTGCTGGTGGACTTCGCGATCCGTGCCCGCGAGGGGCGCGCCGGCGGGCCACCACTGCCGCGCGACGAGGCGCTGCTGCTGGCCGCCAAGGTTCGGCTGCGCCCGATCCTCATGACCACGCTGGCCATGGTGTTCGGCATGGTGCCGCTGGCGTTCGCCCTCACCGAAGGCTCCGAACAGCGCGCGCCCATGGGCCAGGCCGTCATCGGCGGTGTCATCACCTCGTCGCTGCTGACGCTGGTGGTGGTGCCGGTGGTGTACGGCTACATCGACGATTTCACCCAATGGCTGCGCCGCAAGGCCGGCCTGCCACCCGCCGTCACCGCCCCGACAGAGACCCCCTCCTAGAATTTGCAGGTTGTGCCGAACCCCGACCGGAGAAATGAGATGAACACCGCCACCGACCTCGAACAGGCTCGCTTCAACATGATCGAACAGCAGATCCGCCCCTGGGAGGTGCTGGACGCGCGCGTGCTCGACCTGCTGGGCCGCGTGCGCCGCGAGGACTTCGTGCCCGCGGCCCACCGCGCGTTGGCCTTTGCCGATCTCGAGCTGCCAATGTCCCACCCCGCGGTGGACGGGCAGTGCATGCTGGCGCCCAAGGTGCAGGCCCGTCTGGCGCAGGACCTCACGCTGAAGCCGACCGACAAGGTGCTGGAAGTCGGTACCGGCAGTGGTTACATGGCCGCCCTGCTGGGCAGTCTGGCACAGCGCGTCCTGTCGCTGGAGATCGACCCCACGCTGGCCCGGCAGGCCCGCGCCAACCTGCAGCGGGCCGGCATCACCAACGTGGATGTGCGCGATGCCGATGCGGCCGCCGACGATTTCGCCGCCTGCCGTGGCCAGGCACCTTACGACGCGATCGTGCTGAACGGTTCCGTGGCCGAGGTGCCCGAGGCGCTCCTGGGCCTGCTGGCCAAAGGTGGCCGCCTGATCGCCATCGTGGGAGAAGAACCCGTGATGCGGGCCACGCTGATCACCCGCGGCAGCGACACCGACTACCACACCGCCCAGCCCTGGGACACGGTGGCGCCGCGCCTGCGGAACTTCCCGCAGCCTTCGCGCTTCCGTTTCTGACCCACCGCCCCAAAGCCGCCATGCAAGCCATCACCCCTGCCCAGCTTGACCAATGGCTGGCCTTCCACGCCGCCGAAGACCAAGCGCCACCGGTGGTGCTCGACGTGCGTGAACCCTGGGAACTGCAGACCGCCAGCGTGAGGCCCGAGGGCTTCGAGCTGGTGACCATGCCGATGCGCTCAGTGCCCGAGCGGTTGAGCGAGCTCGATCCCGAGCGCCCGATCGCCTGCCTGTGTCACCACGGCATGCGCAGTGCGCAGGTCACGCATTTCCTGATGAACCGGGGATTTGCCCACGTGGTCAACATCCATGGCGGCATCGATGCCTGGTCGCGGGAACGCGATCCCTCGGTACCGCTCTACTGATTCGACGCTTCGACCGTTTCCACCCGTCAAGGACATCGCCATGCACCCCACCCCGACCCGACCCGCCCGCCGCCTGCACCCGCTCGTGCTGGCCGCCTGCCTGGCCATGGGTGGCGCATCGACCGCACAGGCCCAGAGCCTGCTCGAACTGTTCGAGGCCGCGCGCAGCTTCGACGCGACCTACCTGGCGGCCCGCTCGCAATACGACGCCAACCTGGCGCAAGCCGCGCAGGCCCGTGCCGGATTGCTGCCCGAAGTGGGCCTGGGCGCGGCCGCCAACTGGGCGCGCCGGGACAGCAACAACAACCTGCTGGACGGCACCAGCAACAGCCAGAACGTGACCCTGTCGGCCAGCCAACCGCTGTACCGCCCGGCCAACAAGCTCGCCAACGACCAGGCGAAGCTCTCGACCGACATCGCCCAGGCGCAGCTCACCCAGGCCGAGCAAGACCTGATCATCCGCACCTCGCAGGCCTATTTCGACGTGCTGGCGGCCGAAGACACCCTGACCTTCGTGCGGGCGCAGAAGACCGCCGTGGCCGAGCAGCTGGCGGCGGCGCGGCGCAACTTCGAGGTGGGCACCGCCACCGTGACCGATGCCCGCGAGGCGCAGGCCGGCTTCGACCTGGTGGTGGCCCAGGAGATTGCCGCCGAGAACGACCTGCGCGTGAAGAAGCTGACGCTCGACCAGCTGGTGGGCCGCACCGGCGTCTCGCCGCGCCCGCTCGTGACGCCGGTGATCCTGCCGCCGCTGCAGCCGGCCGATCCGCAGGCGTGGCTCAACCGCGCGGGCGAAAACCACCCGACCATCCTGCAGGCGCGCCGCAACCTCGAGATTGCCGAACTGGAAACGCAGCGGGCCGAAGCCGGGCACAAGCCCACGGTCGATCTGGTGGGCCAGTACCAGGTGAGCCGGGCGCCTTCCACCGTGCAGGGCATCAGCGGCACCGTGCGCAGCAACAACGCCAGCGTGGGCGTTCAGTTCAACATGCCGCTGTTTGCGGGTTATGCCATCCAGAACCGTGTGAAGCAGACGCTCGCCCTTGAAGAGAAGGCCCGCGCGGACTTCCAATCGGCGCGGCGCGGGGTGGACCTGTCCACGCGCAGCGCCTTCCTGGGCGTCCTGTCAGGGCAGGGCCAGGTGAAGGCACTGGAAGCCGCCGAGGCCTCCAGCCAGAGCGCGCTCGAAGCCAACCAGCTGGGCTACCAGGTGGGGGTTCGCATCAACATCGATGTGCTCAATGCACAGAGCCAGCTGTTCCAGACCAAGCGCGACCTCGCCCAAGCCCGCTACAACGTCCTCTTGGGCAGCCTTCGCCTGCGCCAGGCCAGCGGCGAACTGACACCCGCCGACCTTCAGCCGATCGACGCCCTGCTGGCGCGCTGAGTCCATCGCCCGCTCAGCCCGCGCCCCGGGCCCGCTCCAACCGTGGCAGGCTCGAGCGTTCCTGGCTGTTCCCGGACCCGATAAACTCCCGCGATGCCAGAACCTTCCCCACCAGCGAGCCACGGCGTGCCAGCCGTCAACGTGCTGTGCATCAAATGGGGCCGCAAGTACGGGCCCGAGTACGTCAACAAGCTCCACAGCATGGTGTCGCGGCACCTGCACCGGCCCTTCCGCTTCGTCTGCCTCACCGACGACGCCGCCGGCATCGACCCGTCGATCGAGGTCAAGCCGATCCCGGCGGTGGGATTCGACGAATTCGACCAGCGCAAGCCATGGAGCTTCGGCCACGGCTGGCTCAAGCTCACGAGCTTTGCCGACCCGCTGTACGACCTCACCGGCCGCACCCTGTTTCTCGACCTCGACATCGTCATCGTCGACAGCCTCGACCCCTTCTTCGACCAGCCCGGTGAATTCACCGTCATCAAGGAATGGGACAAGGCGGACGGCACGGGCAACACCTCGTGCTACCTGTACACCATCGGCGCACATGCCGATGCCCTGGAACACCTGAAGCAGCGCTACCCGCAAGCGATTGCCGACGTTCGCAACGAGCAGGAATACATCACCGGCTACCTGGGACGCCAGGGCAAGGTGAGTTTCTGGCCCGAGGGCTGGTGCGTGAGCTTCAAGCGCCACTGCATGCGCCGCGGCATCATGGGGTGGTTTGCGCCGCCGGTCATCCCGCCGGGTGCGCGCATCATCGCCTTTCACGGCAAACCCAACCCGCCCGACGCCATTGCCGGTGTGAGCGGCAAGTGGTATCGGCGCGTGCTGCCCACGCAGTGGGTGGCCGACCACTGGCGTTGAACCCGCCACGCGCCACCCCCTCGCTGCGGGCCTGGCGCGCCCTCACCCGCACGCTCATGCTGCCGATGCTGGGCTGGCTGTGGTGGCGCGGCCAGCGTGAGCCCGCCTACCGCGAGCGCCTGGGCGAACGCCTCGGCATCATTCCGGTCGAGCCCACGCATTTCGGCTGCCTGTGGCTGCACGCGGCGTCGGTGGGCGAGGTGCAGGCCGCGCGGCCGGTCATCCAGAAACTTCTGCAGGAATGGCCCGCGCACGCATTGGTGGTGACCACCCAGACCCCCACCGGTGCGAAAGCCTTGCACGACGCCTGGGGCGATCGCATCACCCACCGCTATGCCCCCATGGACACCCCGGGTGCGGTGGCCCGCTTTCTGGACCGCCTGCGCCCGCAGGCACTGGTGCTGATCGAACGGGAACTGTGGCCGCAGTGGCTGTTTGCCTGCGCAGAACGTGCCCTGCCGGTGGCCCTGATCAATGCGCGCCTGTCCGAATCGTCCGCGCGCGGCTACCAGCGCTGGAACAGCGTCATGCAGCACGCCTGGCCCACGCTTCACGTGGCCTCGGCCGACGGGCAGACGGCGCGTCTGCTGGCGGCGCTGGGCGTGCCCGCCACCCAGGTGCGGGTGGCGGGCAACCTCAAGTTCGACGTCGCACCCGCGCCCGTGGCAGCGCCCCTGGCGCCCGCGCTGGCTGGCCGCCAGCTCGTCGTGGCGGGCAGCACACACGAGGGCGATGAAGCGGCCTGGCTCGACGCCTGGACAGATCTTGCGGTGCGCCACCCCGATGCCCTGCTGGTGCTGGTGCCCCGGCACCCGCAGCGCTTCGACGCGGTGGCGCAATCGCTGCGCGCAAGGGGCTGGACGCACGCCCGCCGCAGCCGTGGTGAATGGCCGGGTACCGACGACCGTGTCTTCCTGGTGGACGCCATGGGCGAGCTGATGCACTGGTACCGGCACGCGGCAGTCTGCTTCGTGGGCGGCACCATTGCACCAGTGGGTGGCCACAACCCGCTCGAACCCCTCTCGCTGGGACAACCCGTGCTGTTCGGTCCCCACACGCGCAATGCGCCGGCCTTGTTCGACGAGGCGCTGCTGGCGGGGGCCGCCGTTCGCGTGGCGGATGCACAGGGGCTGCGCGATGCCGCCGATCAGGCCCTGAACGACCCTGCTGCCTGGGCTGCGCGCTCAGTGGCCGCCAGGGCACTCATGGACCGCCATCGGGGTGCCATCGATCGCACCTGGCCCACGCTGCAGACGGCGATCGGCACCGTCAAGCCCGAGCGACTGGGCGTGGTGTGGGTGCGCGCGCACCCCGACGGCTGCACCGTGTGGCACGACCCGCTCCGCGGCCCCGAACCCGGCGCTGGCGACTTCATGCCCCCGGCCAGCGCCGTGAGTCTGTCCACCGGCAGCGGCCGCGGCCAGGCCGCGCTGGTGCCCCACGCACAGGGCGCACGGGTGCTTCGGCATTACCGGCGTGGCGGCCTTGTGGCCCGGATCAGCGACGACCGGTTTCTGCGCGAACCGGTGCAGCGCAGCCGCGCCATGCAGGAATTCGCCTTGCTGCGGCTGATGCAATCCTGGGACCTGCCCGTGCCCGTCCCGGTGGCGGCACTGCACCGCCCCCGCGGTCTGACCTACAGCGCCGACATCGCCGTCGGCCTGATTCCGCAGACGCGCAACCTCGTGCAGTGCCTGCGCGAATCGCGACCGGAACCCGCCGCCTGGGCAGCGCTGGGCAGGGCCATCCGTCGACTGCACGACCGCCAGGTCTTCCACGCCGACCTCAACGCCCACAACCTGCTGCTCGACGCCGCGGGCGCGGCGTGGGTGATCGACTTCGACAAATGCGACGTGCGTCCGGGCGATCACTGGAAACGCGACAATCTGGCGCGCCTGCTGCGATCGCTGCGGAAGGAATCCGGGCGCGAACCCTCGTTCCACTGGCACGAAGACGATTGGCCTCTGCTGACGTCGGCCTACGGGCAACCCCTGCACACTCCCCGACACCCATGAATCTCGGCAACCTCAGCCGCCAAGCCGCCCAGGCCAGCCTCGTGCTGGTGTTCTTCGCGTTTCCGATGTCGGTGGCGCTGGCCAACGTGGCGCTTCTGCTCACCTTGGTCTTCTGGGCTGTGGGCCTGGGCTGGGCCGACTCGCGGCTGCGCCTCCAGGAGGCCCTTCGCAATCCGCTGGCGCTGCCCGCCCTGGCACTGTTCGGCTGGATCATCCTGGCCGCTGCATGGTCCCCCGCCAGTCCCTCAGGCGTGCTCGGCTTCGTCCAGAAGTACCTCAAGTTTCTGCTGGTGCCTGTGTTCATCGCGCTGCTGCACGATGCCCCGGTGAGGCGCCGCTGCTGGCAGGCCTTCGCCCTGGCCATGGCCTTCACGCTGGCCGTCACCTGGCTCAACGTGTGGTTCGACTTTGGCTGGACACGCACGCAGAACCAAGGTCTCGGTGTCGATCACACGGTCTTCAAGGACTACATCTCGCAGGGCCTCATGATGACCCTGTTCACGCTGATGGCCGGCCTCGTCGCCATCACGGCCACCAAGCCCGCCGTGCGATGGTCAGCCGCATTGGTCTGGTTCCTTGCTTGCGCCTCCATCCTGTTTCTGTCGGCGGGCAGAACCGGCTACCTCGCCTGGGCCGCCGCCACGGTCGTCTTCACCGTCGCACTGGCGACCGCTCACTCAACCCGGGCGGTGATTGGCACGGTGGTCGGCGCGGCTGCCCTCATCGGAGTCGCGTTCACGGCTTCGCCGGTGCTCCAGCAACGGATGCACGCGTCATGGCAAGAGGCACAATCCGTGTCCCACGACGCTGCCAATGGCGTGGTCACCTCCGCCGGTGCGCGCATCGAGATGACCGAATTCACCCTGCAGGGCTCCCTCGACGCACCGCTGCTGGGCCACGGCACCGCGGCCTACCCCGTCCTGGCAGCGAAGCACTTCACCGACCCGGTCTGGTGCAGCGTGGTGTGCCCGCACCCGCACAACCAGTTCCTGTTTTTCCTGTACGAGCAGGGCATCGTCGGGCTGGCGCTGTTCCTCTGGTTTGCCGGCGCCATCGTGCGCGAAGCCATGCGCCACGAGCCCGGCCGCCGGGCCTTTGCGCTGGCCTTCGTGGCCGCGCTGTCGGTGGTGAGCCTCTCGCACAGCTCGTTCTGGCTGTCCACCGAAAGTCACTGCCTGGTGTTGATGAGCGCGCTGGTGATGGCCGGACTGCACCGGCGGCGCATGGCAGGGCGCTCGACATGAGCTCGCTCACCATCGCGTTCCACTCCAACCAGCTCTCGCTGCGCGGCACCGAAGTGGCGCTGTTCGACTACGCAGAAGGCGCCGAGAACCAGCTGGGCCACCGCAGCGTGATCGTGCACCCGGCGGACAGTCCGGGCAACGACCCCCAGGCCATTGCCCGGTTCCGCGACCGCTTCGAGGTGTTCACCTATCGCCACCACAGCGAACTCGATGGCCTGTTGCGCGATCGGGGTGCCGACCTGCTTTACGCCATCAAGGCCGGCCGAAGGGACGGGCTGTTGCCGGCCACCGTGCGCACCATGGTCCATGCGGTGTTTCCCACCCACCCACGCCAGGCACATGGCGCTTCGTTCGCTTTCATCTCCGACTGGCTGAGCCAGGGCTGCTCGCGGGGCCACATTCCGGCGGTGCCTCACATCGTCACCCTGCCACGGGTGGACGGCGACCTTCGGGACGAACTCGGCATTCCGCGCGGCGCGCGCGTGCTGGGCTGCCATGGGGGCGCGTCGAGCTTCGATGTTCCTTGCGCCATTGAAGCCGTCAAGCGCGTGCTGGCCACGCTTGAAGACACTTGGTTCGTCTTTCTCAACATCGCCCGTTTCGCCGACCACCCCCGCGCCGTGTTCCTGCCCGGCACGAGCGATCTGGCGCGAAAGACCCGGTTCATCAACAGCTGCGACGCCATGCTGCACGCCAGGCTGCAAGGGGAATCCTTCGGCCTGGCCTGCGGCGAGTTCTCGATCCGCAACAAGCCGGTGATCACCTACGCGCGCAGCAAGCACCGCCACCACATCGACGTGCTGGGCGATGCGGGCTGGCTCTACCAGGGCGCCGATGACCTGGTGTCTCTCATCGGCTCGCTCGATCCCGACGCGATCCGCCAGGGCCGGTGGGACCGCTACACGCCGCTCTACAACCCCGAACGCGTGATGGACCTGTTCGACCAGCACCTGATCCAGCCTGCCCTGCGAAACCCCGACCGGATGCACCCGCAGCTGCGCACCGACTGGCGCGACACATTGGCCTACTGGCGCCTCAAACTGGCGATGCGTTTCAACGGCTAGCGCCGTGCGAGGCCAGCAACCGGGTCGGGCGAGTCGTAGCGCAATGCCGCGTGGCGAAAAAAGGTTTCGAGGGCAATGAACAGGCTGTAGAGGAAACCCGGGCCACCGCAAAGGAAGCCGCGCTGGAACAGGTAGACGCGCACGAACACCACAAGCCCCATCACCAACCCGGTCAGCACGCCGCCGCGCTTGCCCCGCGCACTGCGCTTGACCGCGCCCAATTGCACGTACTGCGCCAGCTTGCGCAGACTGCCGTAGACGGTGGGCCGGGAATGGTGCAACAACCGGCTCTTCAGGTCCCGGTCGGGCAACGGCCTTCGCAGCACCGGTGCCTCGTGCACCACGCCGTCGAATCGCTCCAGGGCATCGCGCGGAAACAGCCGCAGGATGCCGCCGCGCGGCTTCATGCGCGTGAGTGCGCGCCCGAACGCCACCTCGTCCCACCAGATGCGCCATACCCCGGGCTCGTTCAACGAGATGGCGCGCAGGATCTCGTCGCGCAGCGATGGCGTGATCTCCTCGTCGGCATCGAGGTAGAACACCCAGTCGGTGCGCAGGTGGGCAAGGGCCCGCGTTCGCTGCACCGCGAAACCCTGCCAGTCGGCGTGCAGGTGCACCTCGGCACCCAGCTGTGCAGCCCGCTCCCGCGTGTCATCGGTGCTGCCGCTGTCGATCACCACCAACTGGTCGGCAAAGGCGGCACTGCGAAGGCAGGCGTCGATGCGCCGGGCCTCGTTGAGCGTGAGCACGGCGATGCCCAGGGTGGGTCTGGCGGCATCAGTCATCGAACCTCCACTGCGCCAGTCCCATCCAGCGTCCTGCCATGCGCGCCAGCAGCCGCGGCGACCATGCAATGGCGCGCAGCGGAAGCGCCAGCGTGGTGCCCACCAGCACGCTCCAGCGCTGGCGGCGGGCCTGGGCCTTCGAACGGTGTTTGGCGGTGTAGATCAGCTTGGACTGGGCGTGGTGGTAGCCGCGCAGGTACTCGCTGCGCCAGGGCCGGTTGCCCTTGACCGATCCGCGAGAGCGGTGCACCGCCCGCACCGCCGGCCACACCACCAGGGGGCGGTGTTGATGGAACAGCCGCAGGCAGAGGTCGTCGTCCTCGTAATACAGGAAGAAGCGCTCGTCGAAGTAGCCGATGCCCTCGAAGCGTTCAAGCCGCAGCAGCAGCGCCGCACCCACGACAAAACCCACACAGGCCGGGCCGTCGGCGCCGGGACCCCTGGACGTCCAGAGGGTGCTGGGCCAGCGGTAGTTCACTTCCGGCCGGTCGGGCCCGGCGCACAACTGCGGCGCGACCACGGCAGCCTCCGGCATCGCCGTGGCGGCCCGCACCAGCTCGCGAAGTCCGTCGGGCGACACCTCGCAGTCGGGGTTGAGCAGAAAAGCGAACGGAGTGTCCACCCGGGCCAGCGCGCGGTTGTTGGCCGCGCCGAAACCCAGGTTGCGCCCGTGTTCAAGCACCGTGGCGCGAGGCCAGCGCGTGCGCGCCAGCCCGGCCGATCCGTCGTTGCTGCCGTTGTCGGACACCACCACATGCGGGCAGTGCTTCAGCAGCGCATCGAGTGCGTCGAAGCAATGGGCGCTGTGGTAGGTGACGAGCACCACCGTGACGAGGTCGAGCGGGTCGTCCGCCATCGTCAATGCGCGCTGGCTCCGACCACGGCGTCGGGCTTGGCCTGCTTGAGCAACTGCAGCATGGCCCCCTCGATGCGGTGGAGCGCCTCGGGCGTGTGACCCTCGAAGCGCAGCACCAGCACCGGCGTGGTGTTGGATGCGCGAATCAGGCCGAAGCCGTCGGGCCAGTCGACGCGAACCCCGTCGATGGTGGAGACCTTGGCCGGCGCGTCGAACCGGGCCAGGGCCACCAGCTTTTTCACCACCTCGTGCGGCTCGCCCTCGGCGCAGGCCACGTTGAGCTCGGGGGTGCTGTGGCTGGTGGGCAGCGCATCGAGCACCGCGCTCGCATCGGCGTGGCGGCTCAGGATCTCGAGCAGCCGTGCGCCCGCGTAGGTGCCGTCGTCGAAGCCGAACCAGCGCTCCTTGAAGAAGATGTGCCCGCTCATCTCTCCGCCGAGCGGGCTGTCGAGCTCCTTCATGCGGGCCTTGATGAGCGAATGCCCGGTCTTGTAGATGTGGGGCACGCCGCCCGCGGCCTCGATGGCCGGGCCAAGCCGTTGCGAGCACTTGACGTCGAAGACGATGGCCCCACCCGGCACGCGCGACAGCACGTCCTGGGCAAACAAAATCATCTGGCGGTCGGGGAAGATGTTGTTGCCGCCCTTGGTGACGATGCCCAGGCGGTCACCGTCGCCGTCAAAGGCCAGCCCCAGTTCGGCATCGGATTCGGCCAGGGTCCGGATCACGTCCCGAAGGTTCTCGGGCTTGCTGGGATCGGGGTGGTGATTCGGAAAGTTTCCGTCCACCTCGCTGAACAGCTCGATGACCTCGCAGCCCAGCGCGCGAAACAGCGCCGGTGCCGAAGCCCCTGCCACACCGTTGCCGCAATCCACCACGATCTTCATTGGTCGGGCGAGCTTCACGTCGCCGACGATGCGATCACGGTAAGGTGCGTCGACGTTGACATGGCGAATCCGCCCCCCTTCGGCGCGCACACCTCCGTCGGATTCGATGAGCCGGCGAAGCGCCTGGATGTCGTCACCGAAGATGGCGCGCCCACCCATCACCATCTTGAAACCGTTGTAGTCCTTCGGGTTGTGGCTGCCCGTGACCTGGATGCCGCTGCGGCACAGGGTGCTGGCCGCAAAGTACAGCATGGGGGTGGTCACGACGCCGACGTCGATGACGTCGATGCCGGCCGCCACCAGCCCCCGGATCAGCGCGCCCGACAGCGCCGGACCGCTCAGGCGCCCGTCGCGCCCCACCGCCACCGTGCGCTCGCCCTGCCGCAAGGCCACGGTGCCGAAGGCCAGGCCCAGGGCCTCGGCCACGCCCTCGTCCAGGGTGGTCGGCACGACGCCGCGCACGTCGTAGGCCTTGAAGATGGAGGCGGACACTTGCATGCAGGAACTCCCTTGGGGGTTGGCAAAGCAACCATTGTAGGAAGCCGCCGCTGCGACGGCCGGAAATGATGATGTCCGGAAACGGCGAGTCGCGCCGATCCCACTGCCCTACCATGACAGCCATGGACACGGCCCCCACCATCGACGACGACGCGCGCTATCTGGCGTTGTGCACGCGCGACGCGCGCTTCGACGGGCGCTTTTTCACCGGCGTGACCTCCACCGGCATTTATTGCCGTCCGGTCTGTGCGGTGCGCACGCCGCGGCGCGCCAATTGCCGGTTTTTCGACCACGCGGCCCAGGCCGAGCGCGCCGGCTTCAGGCCCTGCCTGCGCTGCCGCCCCGAACTGGCCCCCCAGGCCCGCAGCTGGTCCACCCAGGACGCGGGCGACCTGCTGGTGCAGCACGCCTCCCGGCTGCTCGACGATCCATCCCAGTGGCTGGGCGACGACGGGCCGACGGTACAGCGACTGGCCAGCCGGCTGGGCGTGAGTGACCGTCATCTGAGGCGGGTGTTCGAGGCGCGGATGGGCGTGTCGCCGCTGCAGGTGCTGCACACGCGGCGTTTGCTGGCGGCCAAGCAATTGCTGGCCGACACCGCCCTGCCGGTGACGGCGGTGGCGCAGGCCAGCGGTTTTGCCAGCCTTCGGCGCTTCAACGCCGCGTTCCGGGATCACTACGGCCTGAGCCCGACCGCGCTGCGGCGCGCCGGCGGCGCGGCGTCGAGTCAGGCGGTCGCCCTTGGGTGGCGCCCCCCGCTGGACGTGCACGCCCTGCTTCGCTTTCTCGCGGATCGGCTGCTCCCGGGCGTGGATGCGATCGACCTCGACCAACTGCGCTACTGGCGCACGGTGCGTCTGCCGGGCACCGGGGGGGAGCGCACAGGCTGGTTCGGTCTGCATTTCGAACCCGGGCGCCACCGCGTCTGGCTGCACGCCAGCGACGATCTGCTGCCGGCCCTGCCCGGCCTGATCTGGCGGGTGCGCGCGCTGTGCGATCTGGACGCCGATCCACTGGCGATCGACGCCGTGCTGCGCACCGACTTTCCTGGTGGCACCGGGTTGCGCGTGCCCGGTGCCATCGACGGCTTCGAACTCGCGGTGCGCGCGGTGCTCGGCCAGCAGGTGACCGTGGCCGCGGCACGCACGCTGGCAGGCCGACTGGTCACCCGCTTTGGCGAAGCCGTGTCCACGCCAGACCCGACCCTGAACCGGCTGTTTCCCACCCCCTGGGCCCTGGCCGAGGCCAACCCGGATGCGTTGGGCCAGCTGGGCGTCGTGCGGCAACGGCAGGCGGCCATTCAGGCGCTGGCCAGGACGGTGGCGGGCGGCGCCCTCGACCTGAGCCCCCACGCCGATCCTGCCCGCACCATCGACACGCTGCAGGGCCTGCCGGGCATCGGCGCCTGGACAGCGCATTACATCGCGATGCGTGCGCTGCGGTGGCCCGACGCCTGGCCCGCGGGTGATGTCGCCCTGCACCACGCGCTCGGCATCGAAGGCTCGCCGCGCGCGCGGGAGCGCGCCTGCGACGGGCACTCACAGCGCTGGCGCCCATGGCGCAGCTACGCCGTGCTGCGCGCCTGGTCCGGCCTGCACACCCCTCCTGGAACACACCCATGAAACTGCCCACCCACCTCTGCCGCACCGACATCGACACGCCGCTCGGCCGCATGCGCCTTGCCGCCAGCGAGCAGGCCCTGGTCGGCGTCTGGTTCCGCGACCAGAAGCACGCGCCCGACCCGCTGGTGATGGCTCAATGGCGGGTGCAGGGCGACCATCCCGTGCTGCGCGAAACGGCGGAACAACTCGCCGACTATTTCGCGCGGCGGCGAGCCGACTTTTCGCTGCCTCTCGACCTGTCGCTCGGCACGCCCTTCCAGCAATCGGTGTGGCAGGCGTTGCAAGGCATCGGGCCGGGCCGAACCCTGACCTATGGCGACCTGGCCCGGCGGCTCAACGCACCGCGCGCCGTGCGCGCCGTGGCCGCCGCGGTCGGGCGCAACCCGATCGGCATCATCGTTCCCTGCCACCGAGTGTTGGGTGCCAGCGGCGAACTCACCGGCTACGCAGGCGGGCTTCCCCGCAAAGCCGCCCTGCTCCAACTCGAATCCGGCCAACAACCCATCTCCGCATGACGCCCCTGCTTCTGCTCGAATTCATTGTGCTTGCCGCTCTTTGGGGCGCTTCATTCCTGTTCATGCGCCTGGGCGCCACCGAGTTCGGCCCGGTGGCCACCGCAGGTCTGCGAGTCGCCATCGCGGCCATCTGCCTGATGCCGCTGCTGCTCAAGCCCGCCGTGCGATCGGACTTCGCGGCGCACTGGCGTCCGATCCTGAGCGTGGGCATGCTCAACTCCGGGCTGCCGTTCCTGTTGTTCTCGTTTGCCGTGCTGCACATTCCCACCGGGGTGTCGGCCATCCTCAACGCCACCGTGCCGCTCACCGGTGCCGTGGTGGCCTGGCTCTGGCTCAAGGACCGGCCGGGCGGATCGCGGGTGCTCGGTCTGGCCATCGGGTTCGCGGGCGTGACCTTGCTGGTGCTGGGCAAATCGGGGGTGGACGCCCGCGGCATGGTCGTCGCCGGCGGGCACACCCTGTCGCTGCTGGCCATGGGCGCCTGTCTGCTGGCCACGCTGTGCTACGGCATCGCCGCCAGCTTCACCAAGCGCTTCCTCACCGGCGTGCAACCGCTGGCATCGGCCACCGGCAGCCAGATCGGCGCCGGCATGGCGCTGGCGTTGCCCACCTGGTGGCTCTGGCCCTCGGCATCGCCCAGTGCCACCGCCTGGTTCGCCATCGCCGCGCTCGCGGTGCTGTGCACGGCCATCGCCTACATCCTGTACTTTCACCTGATCGAGCGCGCCGGCCCGTCGAAGGCACTGACCGTGACCTTCCTGATCCCCGTGTTCGCCCTCGGCTACGGCGCGCTGTTCCTCGGCGAAACCATCAGCGCCTGGATGGTGGTCTGCGGGCTGGTCATCGTCACCGGTACCGCGCTGTCGACGGGGCTGGTGAAGGTGCGCTGGCTGGAGCGGGCGACCTGAACCACCGTTCCGAACGCAGGTTCACACCAGGCGCAACTGCTGAGACAGGTGGGTGTAGACCGTCCCCACCCGGCGCAAATGCCGCGATTCATGGTGGGTCAGCAGCCAGAGGTCCGTCCGGGCCTCGTCCAGCGCTTTCGTCAGCGGCACCACATCGGCCCGGCCCTCGGCAAGAAACATCGGCACCACGCCCACACCCAGACCCCGCGCGGTCAGTTCGAGCACCGACTGGATGCTGGCGACGCGATACCGCGGCACCACTTTCGGGAAGCGGCGTTTGCGCCAGACCACCGAAGGGTGGTCTGGCAATGCATCGTCGGGTGCAATCCAGTCGCACCGTCCCGACTCGACGTCCGAGAGGCTCTTCGTGTCGCTCCCCCTGGCCGCATACAGGGCCACCCGGATCGGTCCGATGACCTTGCCGATCAGGTGCTGAGGCGGCTTGCTGGTGGCGCGCAGGGCAATGTCGGCATCGCGTCGGGTGAGACTGGCAAGCTCATTGCCCGTGTGGAGCTCGAAACTCAGCAGCGGATGAACCGCCTGAAGACTGAGCAACGCGGGGGCCAGAACGCCATGCAGGATGGTGTCGGTGGTGGTGATTCGCACCGCACCGGACACTTGTGACGGCGACGATTCCACCGAGGAACGGGCCGCCTCGAGTGAGACTTCCATCTGCTCGGCATGCTCGGCCAACGTGGTGGCGAGCTCCGTGGGCAGGTAACCCGAGCGCGTCCTCGCGAAGAGGGGACGCCCCAGTCCACGTTCGATCCGCTGCAGGGACCGGAAGACAGTGGACGCATCCACCCCAAGGCGCTCACCGGCCGACGCCAGGGTCCCACCCCGGACCAGCGCCAGCGTGACTTCGAGGTCGCCAGGGGAAATTCTGTATTGCGTTCTTGCAATCATTTTCTGCAGATCATCCTATTTCATATTCCATTTTGCAATCCTAAAGTCAGGGCCTGCTCAACTTTTCTGGAGTCATCTCTTGAACACAACCAACTCGTCGTCCGTGCCGCTGGGCATCGCGGTTCTTCGCGTCAGCCTGGGGACCATGTGGATCGCACACGCCTTGCTCAAACTGCTGGTGTTCTCGTTGGCGGGAACTGCGCAGTATTTCGAAAGCATCGGCTTTGCAGGCTTTCTGGCCTATCCGGTCTTCGCCGCCGAGCTCGTGGGCGGGATCGCATTGGTGCTCGGCATCTATGCCCGCCAGACCGCGCTCGCCCTGGTGCCGGTGATGGTCGTGGCCGCGTGGGTGCATGTACCCAACGGCTGGCTTCACACCGCACCCGGCGGCGGTTGGGAGTACCCCGTGTTCCTGATCGCCGCATCGGTGGCCCTGTGGCTGCTGGGTGATGGCGTGGCCGCAGTCAAGCGCAGCAACTGGCTGGTCCCGGGGCGCGCCGGCACCTGACCTGCCGCACAGCCGTTTCGCCCCCCAACTCGGAGACCACCCCATGAGCCCATCCTTTGTGCTGGTGTCGCACCAGCTTTGCCCCTACGTGCAGCGGGCAGCCATCGTGCTTCGGGAGAAAAGACTGCCTTTCAGGCAAGTGCACATCGACCTCGCGAACAAGCCGGACTGGTTCCTGAAGGTGTCGCCCCTGGGAAAGACGCCTGTGCTGATGGTGGGGAGCGAGGCCATTTTCGAGTCGGCAGTGATCTGCGAGTACCTCGAAGAAGTGGCTGCGCCTCACCTTCACCCGAAGGATCCGCTGGACCGGGCCAGGCACCGGTCCTGGGTGGAGTTCGGATCCTCCTTGTTGCAATCGATCGGTGCGTTCTATGGCTCACCCGATGACGTGGCGCTGCAGGCCAGGGCGCGGGATGTTCGCCAACGTCTGGAGCAGGTCGAGCGGGTTCTGGACAGTGGGCCTTACTTCGCAGGTGCGGCGTTCTCGGTCGTGGATGCGGCGTTCGGCCCGGTCTTCCGCTATTTCGATGCATTCGAGGCCATCGACGATTTCGGCTTCACCGACGGTCTGCCCAAAGTGCGCCGATGGCGTGCCGCCCTGGCCGAGCGGTCATCGGTGGCCCAGGCGGTCGGGCCGGATTACCCGACACTGCTGCGCCAGTTTCTGTCGGCACGTGGATCGGCCCTGTCCCGGCGAATCGCGTCCGCTGGCGCAAAGGCAGGACAGCGGTCCGATCGGGACGGCCAAGCCGGGCATGCCGTCGGCTTCACGAGGCACATCGGCGAAGAAACGCCATCAAGGGAACGGTGACGGTGGTTTCGCCCGGCTTGCCGATGGCCGAGTTCACCTCGGCATGCGTGTAACCGCGGACCGTGAGCAACTGCGCCTCGGGCGCAAACGCCTGGACCGCCGAGTGGTAGGCCTGGGCCTGGTCTCGCCTGACTTGAGACCCTCGGGCCACGATGAAATGAGGAGGAACCCCTGCGCTCACGTGGCGCATGGGCGATGCGGCTTCAAGCTCCGCCATTCCAGAGCCGATCGCATTCCTGAACACGTTGCGCCTGTCACCACCGCGCCGGATCAGCTCGGGCAGGTCGTAGGCGTCCGTGTCGAGCACGACCGTGCACCGGATGCGCTGATTGCCGATGCCGGCGGCGGCGAGATGGCGTCTGTCGGTCGACACCAAGGCCGCCAGGTGTGCCCCCGCCGAATGTCCCATCAGCACGATCCTCGACGGATCGATGTTCAGCCGGAGCGCGTGCCGGACCAGGTGGGCCACGGCGGCCGCCGCGTCGTTCTGCGCGTCCGGGTACGTGGACCGGGCTTCCTCGGCCCCGTCCGGCTTTGGTGACAACCGGTAGTTGGCGCTGACGAACGTCCACCCCGAACCCGAAAACAGTGCAACCTTGTCGGTCAGCTGGTTGGCCTTGTCGCCCATCACATACCCGCCACCATGAAAGTAGACCACCACCGGCGTCGGCGGGCACGCTTCGTTGCGGATCGGTGTGTGAATGTCCAGGGCGTGGTGCCTCGGATCGACGCCGGGGATCTGGGTGTAAACCTCGGTGACGACGCGCGGCATGCCCTGGCTGCGACACCCATCGCCCCCCGCCGCAGACGCCGGATCGGCTGCAGCGGCGGGACAGGCGAAGCCCACCATGAACGTCGCAACGGCCAGATGATTCAGGTGCCGGAGCCACGAAAAAAAATCAGCGAGCCCCTGGCGCGGGCCGGTACGCCGACCCTGCCATGGAACGATGCGAGGAGGACTGGCGTGCCTTTCAGCCCATGCGCTGGCCGTGCTCCCGGTCATCCCATCGCCTCCTCTGATTTCTGCTGCAGCGCATCGAGCCGTGACTTCACCGCTTTGGTGATCTCTGCGCCGGCCAACTCGGGGCGGCCGCAGTCGAACGGGGGCTGCGGCGCGTACTCCAGCAAAAGCTGCACCTTCATGGCCTCGGATTCTCCGAAGAGCTCGGCCACGACCGTCAACGCCATGTCGATGCCGGCGGTCACACCGCCACCTGTGATCCGGTTGCGGTCCCGGCACACCCGGGAAGCATCCGGAACGGCACCAAAGCGGGAGAGATGGTCCCGGTAAGCCCAATGACTGGCAGCGCGGTAACCCTTGAGCAGCCCCGCCGCGCCCAGCAGCAACGAGCCCGAGCACACGCTGGTCACCCATTGCGCGCCGGCGCCCTGGGTCGCCAGCCAATCCAGCACTTCGCGGTCCTGCATCCAGCGGGCCTGACCCGGTCCGCCGGGCACGCAGATCAGGTCCATTTGCCCGCAATCTCGAAAGGTGTCGGTCGGAAGGAGCGAGACACCCGCGTCACTGTCGACTGGCCGAAGGTCCTTCCACACGAGGTGCACTCGGGTTGCCGGTGTGGTGGCGAAGACCTGGGCAGGCCCGGTCAGGTCGAGCTGTGTCAGGTGGGGGAAAAGCAGAAAGCCGACCTTCAATCGTTCCATCGTCGATGCCTTTGGTTGGGGGGCGTGGGGCATTGTGGGCGGGGACCCTCCGTGGCAGCAATGACAAAAGAGCGACGTTTCCTGCCAGAGAGCTGCGGTGGTCAAAGCCGGTTCGGCCAGCGCCTCACGCCTGCGCTCCCTGGTGCTGACGTCGATAGTCCAGAGGCGACATCGCCAGCCGCCGCTTGAAAGCCCGGGACAGCTGCTCGGCCGAGGCGAAGCCGGCCGTGCGCGCAGCCGCCTTTGCACCCGCGCCGCCCTCCAGTGCCTGCCGCGCGGCCCTCAGCCTGAGCGTCTCCACGAAACGCGCGGGAGGCTCGCCTGCTTCCAGCGCAAAACGGCGGCAGAAGCTCCGCTCGGACTCACCGGCGCGCGCAGCAAGCACTGCGATGTCCAACTGGCGGTGCAGATTGGCACCGATCCAGTCGACCAGCTCGGCGTAGCGTCCGGTCTGGGCCCGCAGCTGCACCGAGTACTGGGATTGATTGCCGATCCTTCGCTGGGCCATCACCAGCGCGCCGGCGACTTGACCCGCCAGCAGCCGACTGCTGTCGGCCTCCAGCAGTGCCAGGGACATATCGATGCCCGTGGTCACACCGCCAGCTGTCCAGACATGGCCGTCCTGAACGAACAGCGCAGACCGGTCCACCGACACGTTCGGGAACAGGCTTTGCATGAGGTCCACCACCGACCAATGGCTGGTGGCGCGCCGGCCGTCCAGCAGTCCCCAATGGGCGAGCGCAAAGGAGCCCACACAGACGGAGACCAGTCGGCGGACAGACCCCGCCGCCTTTCGCACCCAGGCGGCAAGTTCTTCGTCGCTGATGGCAGACCTGAGCCCCTCCTTTTCGGCACCGGCGACCACCAGGGTGTCGATCGAGCTGGTGCGGACTTCCCGGATCGGCCGCGTCATCAGGCTCAGTCCATTGGACATGGGCAGCGGACCACCCCGCGCTGACACACAAGTGATCTCGTAGCGCTGAAGGGGATCAAGTTGCTGGGCGAGTGCGAAGACATCTCCCGGACCCGCCACATCCAGCATCTGGGCACGTTCGAACACGAGGATCACGACGCGCCTGCGTGTTGACTGCTGGATGGTCTTTTTCATGCGCTTCAGGGGTTGGCAAGAATCGTTGTGTTATTGACATTGCTGCCAATGACGATGGTAACCAGAATTCCGATCGAACAGACACAAGCCGTTGCCACCTGCAACGTACGCAACGCGTGCACCGACGTGCACCTTGCACGTCGATCCATGGGCACTGTCATTTCAATCTGATTCACCAAAGGAACGTCATGTCGACACTGGGTTCAATGAAATGGATGGAGCGCACGGGCGGCCGATTGGCCTGGCACGACAAACTGACGCTCATTGCACAGGGCGTTCAGGCCAGGTATGCGACGAAGCGACGCCTTCGCAACGGCACCCGGCAGCGACTTCGCGAGGTGGCATCCATCCTGCCGCCCGATTCGATGATCGCCAGACATGCGGTTGCCATGGCTCGGGATTGCAGCCCTCCGTACCTGTTCAACCACTGTCTGCGCGCCTACTTCTGGGCCCGTCTGCTCGACGCGGACGAGCGGCCGTTCGACGACGAAGCGGTATTCGTCGCGCTGATGCTCCACGACATCGGCCTCACCGATCGGTGGCGCCTGCGCGGCCAGGAAGAAAGCTGCTTCACCATTGTTGGCGCGCGGGCGGCCGACGAGCTGGCCCGCAGGCACCATTGGGACGACTCGCGCGCCAGCATGACGTCGAACGCCATCACCCTGCACCTGAACGTGACCATCGGCGACGAACACGGCAAAGAAGCACAGATGGTTCGCGCAGGCTCCGGTGGTGATGTGGCAGGGTTGGGCCTCGACGTGCTTCAACGCGACCAGATCGCAGAGGTGGTAGAGCGCCATCCTCGGCTGGGCCTGAAGAACCACATCGTCGGCGCGCTGCAACTCGAGGCGAACGAACGCCCTTGCTGCCGCACAGCGTTCTTGTGCAGATCGCTCGGCTTTCTGGACCTGATCCAGAAGAATCGGGTGTTCGCCGAATGAACCGACATCCCGTCGGCAGCCAGACAGGTCGGATCCCGCCTCAGCGGTGCCAACCCCGCAACAGCAACGCGTTGCTCACCACGCTCACGCTGCTGAGGGCCATGGCGGCACCCGCCACCACCGGGTTCAGCAGACCGGCCGCGGCCAGCGGGATGCCGATCACGTTGTAGGCAAAGGCCCAGAACAGGTTCTGGCGGATCTTGCGGTAGGTGCGGCGGGAGATGTCGATCGCATCGGCCACCAGCGCGGGGTCACCGCGCATCAGCGTGATGCCCGCGGCGTGCATGGCCACATCGGTGCCGGTGGACATGGCAATGCCCACGTCGGCCGACGCCAGCGCGGGAGCGTCGTTGATGCCATCGCCCACCATGGCCACGGTGTGACCGCCCTCCTTCAGGCGGTTCACGATGGCGGCCTTGTCCGCGGGCAGCACCTCGGCCTCGATGTGGTCCACCCCGAGCTGGCTGGTCACCGCGGTGGCACTTCCCAGGTTGTCACCGGTCACCATGACCGAGCGCACGTTCATGGCGCGCAGCCGGTCGATTGCATGCCTTGCGCTGGCTTTGGGGGCGTCGCCGAAGGCCAGCAGGCCGACCAGTACCGGGCGATCGGTCACGTCCGACAGCCAGGACACCGTGCGTCCGTCGTCTTGCAGGGCAGTGGCCTGTGGCCGCAGCGCCGAGGTGTCGACGCCGAGTTCCTGCATGTAGCGCGGGCTGCCCAGGCGCAGGGCACGACCCTGCACCTCGGCGGACATGCCACGGCCAGCCACCGCGCTCACCTTGGCGGCCGACAGCAGAGGCACGCCCGCTTGCCTGGCGGCATCCATCACGGCGCGCGCAAGCGGGTGTTCACTGCCCGCCTGGATGGCCGCGCTCCAGGACAGCAGATCGCTGTCATGACCAGGCGCTGCGATCGCGGCCACCAGCGTCGGCTTGCCCTCGGTCAGGGTACCGGTCTTGTCGAATGCCACGGTGCCGATGCGGTGCGCGAGTTCCAGCGCCTCTGCGTCCTTGATCAGAATGCCTTGGCGCGCTGCCACGCCGGTGCCGGCCATGATGGCCGTGGGCGTGGCCAGGCCCAGCGCGCAGGGGCAGGCGATGACCAGCACCGCCACCGCATTCAGGATGGCCTGTTCCCAGTCGCCCGTGCCCAGACCCCAGCCCACCAGCGTGAGCGCGGCCAGCACCAGCACCACCGGGACGAAGATCGCACTCACGCGGTCCACGATGCGCTGGATCGGCGCCTTGCGGGCCTGGGCCGACTCCACCATGCGCACGATGCGAGATAGCGTGGACTCGGCGCCCACCGCGGTGGTGCGAACCAGCAGCAGTCCCTCGGCGTTGATGGCGCCGCCCGTGACCTTGTCGTCCACGTGTTTGGCCACGGGCAGGCTTTCGCCCGTGATAAGCGATTCGTCCACCTGGCTGGCGCCCTCGACCACCACGCCGTCCACCGGCACGCGCTCACCCGGACGGATCACCACCAGGTCGTTCAACTTCACGCGGGCAAGCGGCAGGTCGAGGTCGCCGTGGGGCGTGCGAACACGCGCCACCTCGGGTTTGAGCGCATTCAGTGCGGCGATGGCGGCGGTGGTCTGCCGTTTGGCGCGCGACTCCAGCCACTTGCCCAGCAGCACCAGCGTGATGATCACGGCGGATGCTTCGAAGTACAGGTGCGGCGTGCCGTGTTCCGCGTGCTTGAACAGCAGGTAGACGCTCAGGCCGTAGCCTGCGCTGGTGCCCAACGCCACCAGCAGGTCCATGTTGCCGGCGCCCGCCCGCACGGCCCTCCAGCCGGCCCGGTAGAAGCGAGCACCCAGCCAGAACTGCACCGGCGTGGCCAGCGCCAGTTGCCACCAACCGTCAATCATCCAGTCGGCACCCAACAACATGCCGACCATGGGAATCACCAGCGGCAGGGACAGCGCGGCCGCGAGCAACACCGGCCAGAGCGGCTCGCCCTTGGACACCGCCGTCCGCTGCCCGGGGTTCTCGTCGAGAACCACGGCCCGGTATCCCGCCTTGTCGACCGCCGCCACCAGGGCACCTGCCAGCACGCCGACCGACTTGACGGTGGCGCGCTCCGTGGCGAGATTGACCTCGGCCTCCTTCACACCAGCCACCGATCGGAGGGCCTTCTCGACGCGCGACACACACGATGCGCAGGTCATGCCCTCGATGGTGAACTCGAACGTTTCTGCGGCGACGCCGTAGCCCGCTTTGTCGACGGCCGCGATCAGCGCGGCCCCGGGTGTCGCCCCGGTGGCGTTCACCGTGGCGCGCTCGGTCGCCAGATTGACGTCGACACTGGCGACGCCCGGCACCGCCTTGAGGGCCCTCTCGACCCGGCTGACACAGGAAGCACAGGTCATTCCCTCGATGGGAAACTCGTGCGCCACGAGGGTGGTGGATGCGTTCATGCAATGACTCCAGATTGGTGTGGGTCGAATGCTCGGCCTTGCCACGGGGGCAAGGTCAAGCAGCGGGAGATTCGAGTCGGCGATGAGCCCAGGCCCGTGCCATCGGCAGCCAGTGGCGCCAACCCCGGGTATCGCGCCAGGGGTGGGCCTGCACGGTGCGGCGACTCAGCACCTTCACGCGTGGCGCGTCGAAGCCGCTCAGCCGCAGCACGGCGCTCGCACCCACGGTGTGCACCTCGCCAGGAGCGAGCAGGGTGTCCCGCGGATGGCCGTCCACGGTGATCCAGACGGTGCCCTGGGCAGATTGAAGAACGTCCCCGGGCTGCACCGGCAGCATCAGGCTGTGCTCGGGCGAGAGGCTCCATTCGCTGATGTGGAAGGGGCCGAACCCGGGGTGTTGGAAGAGGCAGTGTGGGGACATGGCAGTGCTCCGTGGGAGGAAGGAGCTGCCCATCGTCTGGCCTGCCACGTTGTCAAGGTCAAACCGGATCAGCGCGGTGCGCAGGCTTGCGTTTGTCACTGTGGCAAGCCCCAGGCTGTCGACTCCCAAACTTTTCGGAGTCTTCCATGCACGAATTTCACCTTCCCGCCATGACCTGCGGCCACTGCGCCTCCACCGTCAACCTCGCTCTCAAGCTCGTCGACCCCGCCTGTGAGGTGTCGGTCGACGTCGCCAGCCGCAAGGTGCAGGTCAAGAGCCGCGAAGACCGCGCCGCGCTGGTCGAGGCGTTGACCGACTCGGGCTACCCCCCCGCGCCCTGACCGACTGTCGGCCAGGCCCGGGCCGACCATTGACCTTCCCACGGGGTGAGGCTTCAAGCTTCACCCCGTTGCGCATTTTCTGGAGATCACCATGTCCACGCTCATGAACATCGGCCAGGCCGCCACCGCAGCCGGCGTTTCGCCCAAGATGATCCGCCACTACGAACTCATCGGACTGCTGCCCGAGGCAGACCGAAACGAGTCTGGGTACCGTCTTTACAGCGAACGCGAGGTGTCGGTGCTCCGCTTCATCGGACGCTCGCGCCATCTGGGTTTTTCGATTGCGCAGATCGCCGAGCTCATCGGCCTGTGGAGCGATTCGAAACGCTCCAGCCGCGAGGTCAAGACCGTGGCCGAGCGGCACCTGGCCAGCCTGGAGGAAAAGCGCCGGGAGATCGAGCAGATGATGAGCGGCCTCTCGGCGCTGGTGCAGGCCTGCCCGGGAGACGACCGCCCGCACTGCGCGATCCTGGACACGTTGTCGCAACACAGCCTGGACAAACACCAGCCTCGGCACCGGCCGCAGCTGAAGAAGGGCAACGCCAAGGACAGCGAGCAGACGGCTGGGGGCTCGGGCCACATCGATCTGATGGCGTGGATGCGAGGCGTGCAGGTGCACCACGGTGACCATTGATGCGCACCTGATGTACGCATACAACATGTGCCTTTGCCTTGTGCGGTGGTGATCCGCTAGAGTCGCCGGCCGTGGGCCATGCCCGCTCGTCCGGGTGACGCCAGCGAAGCGAGGCAGGCAAAGACATGTCCCGAGGGGGAGGAGGAACAATGAACAGACGCAAATGGCTGGGCCTGGGTCTGGTGTCGATCAGCACCGGTCTTGTGGGTTGCGGCACACCACGAGAAAACGTCGATCCGAAGGCAGAGAATCTTTCGATCGTGGCCGGATATATCGACATGCGCGAGGCACCGTCTCGCCTGGGATGGGTCTCCATCAAGGCGTATGGGCCCGGCACCGATCACCACTACCGTGCCCGCGTCGAGGATGGTGTCTTCTTCCACATCGGCGTCGACCCCGGTTCCTACCAGATCGATCGCTTCGGCGGTCAGAGTGGTTGGGCTGGCTTTGGCGGCGCTGCCCATGAGTACGAGTGGGGTACGAGAGGTCGCAACGCCACCGCCATCCGCATCGAGCGCCCGGGTGTGTTCTTCATGGGCTCGTACCGTTACGCGCCGCAGCGCACCGGTTTGCTGGAGGCGGGCAAGTTCCAGATTAACAGCACCTCCGCGCCCAGCGAGCGCGAGGTGTTGCAGCGGGTGCTGCGCACGGTGGAGGGCGACCCGGCGCTGAAGGGCTATGCACTTCAGATCCAGCGGTTGCGCCAATCGATCGGCCCCTGAGGAGTGCGCATGTTGCTGTCTCGACGCAAAGGAATGGTGGCCATGGGGGCGGTCGCACTGACCACCCTGGGCGCGTGCGGCTCCCTCATCCCGACCCGCTATCCCGAGGTCAGTGGCTCAAGAACACCGGCCGATGACGAAGTGTGGATGGTCGGGCGTATCGATCTGATCCCGCGCCTCGGGCCAGACGAACAGAAGCTGCGGGTCGGTGGCTTTGATCCCGCCGACATGAAGGGAAAGCTGAACCAGAGAGCGGTGATGTTCCTGAACGACTCGCCCTCTGGCACCCGTGAGGCCGCTGGCCATTACATCAACCCGTTGCTCAACGAATGGTTCGCGTTCGTCGTCAAGCGCGACCACCGCCACATCACGGATGCCTTGGTGTACATGGAGTACGAGCCGCTCCTCTACGGGAAACGCCAGGCGGTGGTCAACTCGGCCCAACTGCGCTTGCCGGCGCCCGTCACGCTGGATGTTCGGCGGCAGGACAAGGCCGTCTACATCGGCACATGGCGGGTGTGGCGCGACGAGTTCCACCAGGTCACCCGCCTGAATGTCGTGAACGACCTCGCTGGCGCGCGCGCTGCACTGGTGCGAATGGGGGTTGGCGATCCCGGTCTTCGGCCAGCCCTGCCCCCTGGACTGGACACCAGGTGACGCGGATGGCCCGGGACCATCCCTTGGCTCGTGGCGTTGGCGCCCCTCACCAGCATACGCCCAAAGACAAACGGGGCTGGCACCACTGAGCAACTGCCGCAAGGCATCGAGGTGCCAGAACCTGGAGGCGGCGAAGGTCCCTCCACACGGCCAATGGCAAAACCTTTGCCCGCTCCGCAAACGATGCCCGATCGTCCGCACGGTCATGAACGGGCAAAAGCGGGAATGCGAAAGCGCTTGCGGTAAGCACCCGGGGCCAGTCCCGTGGTGCGCTTGAACAATCGCCGGAAAAAGGCCGGGTCTTCGTAGCCCACGCGCCAGCTGATGTCGTCGACCGACGCCTCGGTGCGCTCAAGCCGGCGCTTGGCGTCTTCAATTCGCAAACGCTGGACATAGGCGATGGGCGCCATGCCGGTTGCAGCGGTGAAGCGGCGCTTGAAGGTACGCTCGGCCAGCTTCGAGCGCCGGATCATTTCGTCCACCGGGTTGGCAGCAGAAAAGTGCTTGGCCAGCCATTGCTGCGCCGACTGGATCTCGGCGTCGCCGTGATCGCTCTTGCCCTCGAAGACCATGAAGGGCGTGAGCCCGTCCTGGTGCCATTGCAGTGCAAACATGCGCGCCACCTCCTGCGCGTCCGTGGCGCCAAGATAGCGGGCAATCAGATAGAGAACGAGGTCATGCCAGGTGGTTGACGCGCCCGAACTGACCAGGTCCTCGCGCAGACCCGAGATCACGAGCACCTTCTCCGGGTGCACCGAGACCGCCGGAAACGCCGCCGAGAACCCTGGCGCGTAGCCGTAGTGCACCGTGGCGTCCTTGCCGTCGAAGAGCCCGGTCTCGGCGAGCAGGAAGATGCCCGAGCACGCCGAACACATCACCGCGCCACCGGCGTTCATTCGCTTCAGCCATGTCACCAGCGCAGGGTAGCGGTCCATTCGCCAGCCGTCGCCCTTCAACAGGATCGACGGAACGATGACGATGTCGGCGCTCTGAATGTCGGCGATCGAGCGCTGCACCGTGATCGGCACACCACTGGCCACTTGCAGGGCGCCCGCGGACTCGCCCACGATCTCCACCTTAAACGGTGGGCGCTTGCCCTCCGGCGACAGGCGCATGAGGGTGAACGCATTCATCACATCGAAGATGCCGAACAGGGTGGAAGCCACCGCGTCGGGCAAAGCGACAAGGCAGACGTGGATGGGGCTGGCCCCGGCATGGGTGGTTGGCTTGGGCATGGTGGTTCGATGTCCTCCCGACTGGCACGAACGGACCGTTTCCGGGCGATTTCAGCACTGTTGCAAACCCGGTGTCAAAACGACCATGGGCGCCTCACCCATCCCCGACCGTTTCAAGGAAAACACCATGCTTCACATCACCCGCAAGCACGCACCGCACTGGATCATGGCGTTGGCCATGGCCACGCTGTCTGCAGCGTCCCATGCTGCCGATGAAGGCCAGACCTGGTGCGCTGACCGATGCGACCAGGTCGTCATCGACTGGAACCAGCAGACCCACCAGGTGATCAAGGCCGCCACCGGCTACCAGGACCCGATGGCCGCGTCGCGCATTCTGGCGATGGTGCACCTGGCCATGCACGACGCCGTCAATGCCGCGCAGCCGCGCTACCGCGCCTACGCCTACCAGCCCGAAGCGCCCATCGGCAAGACCCGGGCCGACGCCACCGTGGCCGCTGCCGTGGCCGCTCACGACGTGCTGCTCGCCCTGTTCCCCCAGCAGAAGGCGATGCTGGGTGCCACGTTGGACACCACGCTGCACGATGCCGGCCCGGGTGCCTCAGCAACCGAGGGCAAGAAACTTGGCGCCGCTGCCGCAGCCTCGATACTGGCCAGGCGCGCCAACGACGGCAGCCAGGCCACCGAGCCGTACCAGCCAGGCAACCGTCCCGGCGAGTACCGGTTCGTGCCCGGATTCGACTTCGTCGCCGCACCGCACTGGCGCGCCGTCACGCCGTTCACCATGCGTTCGCCGCGCCAGTTCCGTGTGGCAGCACCACCGGCCCTGGGCAGCGCGGCGTATGCCGCCGACTTCAACGAAGTGAAGGCCACCGGCAGCAAAGCCGCCAGCGCCCGGCGCAGCACCGATCAGACGCGGTACGCCGCCTACTGGTATGAATTCTCCGACAGCGGCTGGAACCGGATCGCCCGTACGGTGGCTCGCAAGCAGCCTCAGGACTTGTGGCAGCGCGCCCGCACCTTCGCACTGCTCAACGCGGTGATGGCCGACGCCTACATCGCCGGCTGGGACTCCAAGATGCACCACAACTTCTGGCGTCCGGTCACGGCCATCCGGCAGGCCGGCACCGACAACAACCCGGCCACCACAGCCGAAGCCAACTGGGAGCCACTGCTCACGACCCCGCCGGTGCAGGACCACCCGTCCACGCACAGCGCGCTCGGTGCGGCCGCGGCCGTTGCCCTGGCACACGCTTTCGGTGGCGACCAGATCACCTTCACCATGGCTTCACCCAGCGCCCTGCCCGAGGCCCCCTCGCGCTCGTTCAAGCGCTTCAGCGAGGCGGCCAGGGAGAACGCCGACTCGCGCGTCCGCGCCGGCCTGCACTTTCGTTTTGCCACCACCGCAGGCCTGCAGCTCGGAGAGCAGATCGGCCAACAGGCGGTGCGGGGCATGCTGGGTCCGCTGGGCGATGCACGGTGAAAGGAAACTGCCCTTCGGAACCGATCAAGGCTGTGCAGTCACGCTCGATCGGCCCGGCGGTCATCGCGCAGGGCAGGCTGAAGGCCACTTTCACTGGCCATCGGCGGGGCGTCCGGACGGCGTTCAACGCATTGCTCGAGGTCACGCGCTGATGGACACCCACTGGCAACTTCCCCTGGTGGTCAGGCTGGAGTGGCGAATCACCGCGCTGGGCATGAACGCCGCCCTGGCCGGCCTGCTGGTCATGCTGGCGTCGGCGTTCGGGCTGCTGGGGATGGACGGCTTCTGGCTGCTCTGGCCCGTCGCAACGGGCCTGATGTGCTGCCTGACCTGGCGAAGGATGGGTCGCGAACTGGCGCCGCTGTTCTGGCGCATCTGACCCTCGAACCAGGTTTCGGCTTGCCAAAGAGAAACGGGGCAAACACCACTGAGTGTTTGCCCCGTTCGGGATTTTTGGCGGAGTGGACGGGGCTCGAACCCGCGACCCCCGGCGTGACAGGCCGGTGGATGAAGTGAGCATTGGCGCGGGTTACAGCGGGATTCGTGTTCCAAAAAGTCGCTGATCCACGCACAAACGACGCGGGTTGCGTGAAGAGCATTCCAAAAAAATGACCTCTACTCTGAAGTCACCACGCCAGCAGCACGCAGTGCCTTCCATTCGGCAGTAGGTGGTGCGCCCAGGGGCAACTGCCTGCTGGTGCATCGTTGCAGAAAGTGAGTTCTGGTATCCGGTTTTCAGATGCTGCGCCGGACCATCATTTCTTTGATCTTGCCGATGGCTGCCGCAGGCAGCAGCCCTTTTGGGCACACATCCACGCAGTTCAGGATGTCGCGGCAGCGAAAAAGGCGAAAAGGGTCATTCAGGTCATCAAGGCGCTCGCCTGTGGCCGTGTCGCGGCTGTCGACGAGAAACCGGCAGGCCTGCAACAGGCCGGCTGGACCCACATATTTGTCCGGATTCCACCAAAAGCTGGGACAGGCCGATGAGCAGCAGGCGCACAGGATGCATTCGTACAAGCCATTGAGCTCTTCACGCTGCTCGATCGACTGCAGATGCTCCCGCTCCGGTGGCGGAGCCGGGTTGATGAGAAAGGGCTTGATCGAATGGTACTGCTTGAAGAAATCGGTCATGTCGACGATCAGGTCGCGAATGACGGGCAGGCCTGGCAAGGGTTTGAGCGTGACCACGCGGCCCAGCGCCTGCATGTTGGTGACGCAGGCCAGCCCGTTCCTGCCGTTGATGTTCATCGCGTCCGAGCCGCAGACACCCTCGCGGCACGAACGCCGGAAGGACAGGCTCGGGTCCTCTGCTTTCAGGCGCATCAGCACATCGAGCAGCATGCGGTCGCCCGGGTCGACCTCGACTTCCCGCGTCTGCATGCGGGGTCGGGCGTCGACATCCGGGTCGTAGCGGTAGATCCTGAAGGTGTGCACGGTGCTCTTTCATCGGGCTTCAAACCATCGACATCGCTGGATGCTGATGCCGCGAGGGCGGAAGGTCCGTGCGGCGCCGCACCTGTGACGTCAAGCGTACCCACCCGTTCAGCCGTCCTTGCCGTCCAGACGGGTGGTGAGCAGCCAAGGCGTGAAAACCACGAGGTACAAGGCAAACGCGATGCTCCATGCCGCAGCGGCGACGACAAGCCAGGCGACAAGATGGCCTGGCGCCAGCAGAGGCAGCACGACCCGTGACACGGCAGCGCAGGCCACCAGCACGTAGGCTGCCACCTCCAGCTTGGACACCTGCAAGGGCCTCCCGGTGTGGCCGCGTGCCGTGCGCGTGATCATCCCGATGATGAGCCCACCGGTGGCGCCCACCGCCAGTGCGTGGATGCCGGAAGAGACGCCCAGCATGCCGAGCTGGAACAGCGCGAGCAACCCGAGGCCGATGGGCAGCCAGGCGTAGGCCAGGTGCAGCACCCACAGAACAGGGCGCGTGCGGGTGCGCTCGGGTCTCCAGCACCACTGACGAAAGACATGCAGACATGCCGCTACACCCAGCGCAATGGCGCTGGGCACGCCGGGTGGGCCCAGCACCCACAGGCCCAGCGCAATCGCCGTGGTGCCCTGGGTGGCCTGCTCCAGCCACCGAGGCGACTTCAAGCTCACGCTTGGCAAGGCCGACTGGGTGAACGCCGGGATCACCCGGCCTGCGATCACGCTCTCGATCATGACGATCAGAGCCAGCCCTGCATGCAGGCCGCGCACGGGTTCGATGTCGATGAGCCCGCTCAGGGCGCCGTGGAACGCCGCGTTGGCCAATGCCAGCAACACGAGGATGACGCCCAGAGGCAGGTTGCGCCCGCCGCCCGCGCGCAGCAGCACCGACATGAAGACCGCCGCCACCAGCGGCAACAGCAGCAGGTCCAGCATCGCGTAGACCGCGTAGGGGCCGGACACGGCTGAGAGCCGGGCGGCCAGCCACAGCGCGAAAAGCCCGGCCAGCACACCACCGCGCGGCGTGTCCAGTCCGGTCCAGGCCTTGCCCGCTGTGAGCAGAAACCCCACGATCACGGCCACGGCGAAGCCGAACAGCATTTCATGGGCGTGCCAAAGCACGGGAGAGATGGACAGGCTCACCGAGACCCGTCCCGAGAGGAGTGCGATCCACAGCGGGATGGCCAGCGCGCCATAGGCAGCAGCGCCCAGGTAAAACGGCCGGAACCCCAGCCGGAACACGGGCCATCCGCGGGGGGCTGGCAAGGTGGCAGATGCAGCACGCATGATCGGCGAACGGTTCAGCAGCAACTCGACCGCGCCCGTTCAAACTGAGGAAACAGCTGGTTGTTCTCGAGATGGATGTGGGCCACCAGGTCGTCGGCGAACTGGTCGATGCCGGCGTACAGCGCCCGCCACGTGTTGCACGCGCCCTCGGGCGGGATGGCGTCGTGCGTCAGTGCCATGAGGCGCTCGAGTTGTTCGCCGTGGCTGGTGTGTTCCTCCCGCATCACGCCGATGGGGTGCACCGCCATGCCGCGCCCACCCGCCTTGAGCATGGGAAAGAGGATGTTCTCCTCCTTGGCCATGTGCTCCAGCATCTCGACCTCAATCGTCTCCAGATGCGCAGCCAGGCCCCTGGGCACATCGGGGTTGTCGCGGTGCACCGCTTCAACACGGCACGCCATGCGGATCAACTCGGGCAGTTGCTCGCGATGCACCGCGTGGTAGCGGGTGAGGATGTGGTCGATCATCTCGGCGGGTGCCTGCGGCACGGCCGGGCTGTCAGGGCGGTCCAACCGGTCGAGTTCGGCCAGCACGGCGTCCAGCGGCAGGCCCTTGTTGTCGCAGGCCTCCCGCAGGGCGATCTGGCCGCCACAGCAGAAGTCGAGCTTGAGGCGGCGGAAGACGGCGGTGGAGCCCGGCAGGTCGACCGCAATCCGTCCGATGGGCTGGCTGGCGCGGTCCTGGGTGTGCACAGGGGCGAAGATGGTGGTCATGGCGACGATCCTTGAATGTTCATAATGAATGCACATATTAGTGCATAAAATGCACGTCATATGAATATTCAGACCATCCATGCGGATATCGTTCATCAGGAGGATGCGCGATGCGATTGACCCAATGGACCGACTTCAGCCTGCGCGTGTTGATGTACTGCGCCGCCAGTGAACGGCGCGAGCAGCGCGCCACCGTGGGTGAGATCGCGGAAGCCCACGGCATCTCGCGCAGCCATCTGACCAAGATCGTGATGACCTTGTCCGGCCTGGGCCTGCTGGAGACCACGCGGGGGCGGGGCGGCGGCCTGCGCCTGCTCAAGCCGGCGCACGGCATTGTGGTGGGCGAAGTGGTGCGACAGACCGAAACCGACTTCACCCTGGTGGAGTGCTTCGACGCAGATCACAACAGCTGCCGGCTCGACGGTCATTGCCGGCTCAAGGGCGCGCTTCGCGAGGCCATGGACCGGTACCTGACCGTGCTCGACGGCGTGACGCTGGCCGATCTCGTCGCGCCCGCCCCTGCGGGCGGCAGCCAGCGGATGCAGTTCGTGCCCGGCCTGCCGCGCCCGCCCGAGACCGCAGTCCGTCGCGCCCGGGTATCTGCCGGCGGCGAAAGCCGCTAACCTCCCACCATGGTGTCCACCGCGTCGCTGTCGACCAAACTGGTGCGCATCGGCGCCGGGTTGCTGCTGGTTGCGCTTGCATCCATCGGCCTCACGCTGTGGGTGACCTGGCAGCTGGAAGGCGGTGCCGCAGCGGTGAACGAAGCTGGCCGCATGCGCATGCAGACATGGCGACTCACCAGCGTTGCTCAGTCAGAGGGTGCGCTGGCGGAAGTGCCGGCGCTGGTGCAGCAGTTCGATCAAAGCCTCGACCTGCTGCGCCAGGGTGACGCCAGCCGCCCTCTGTTCGTTCCCTGGGATGACGCCGTGCGCCGCGAATTCGCTGCCGTCGAATCGTTGTGGCAGCAACAGCGCCCACTCTGGCTCCAGGGCACGCCCACCGACCCGGCGCAGGCCCTGGCAGCAGCCGACAGTTTCGTCGATGCCATCGACAACCTCGTGCTCGCGATCGAGCACCAGCTCTCGGGCTTCACCGCCGTCCTCAACCTGTTCCAGCTGCTCATGATGGCACTGGCCATTGCTGGTGCGGTGGTGATGCTCTACACCGGCTACATGTACGTGATCAACCCATTGGCGCAGCTGCGCCTGGGCCTGCGCCGACTGGAGTCGGGCGACTTCAAGGCGCGCGTGGAAGTCGACACGCTCGACGAGTTCGGGCAGGTGGCGTCGGGCTTCAACCGCATGGCGTCCACGCTGCAGTCCATGTACGCCGGTCTGGAGAGCCAGGTGGAGAGCAAGACACGCCACATCGAGGCACAGCGCGCGCGGCTAGCCACGCTCTACGAGGTGAGTGCCTTCATGGCCCATGCAGGCACCATCGATGAGCTCTCGCGCGGTTTTGCACAGCGCGTGCGAAGCGTGGTGAAGGCCGACGCGGTGGCGGTGCGCTGGAGCGACGAAGCCAGCCAGAGATACCTGATGCTGGCGTCCGACTGTTTTCCGCACGAGATGGTCGAAGAAGAACGCAGCCTGCTGGCGGGCGCGTGCGCATGCGGCAACCTCCAGCCCGATGCGCGCACCCGGGTGATTCCCATCCGCAGCCACGATGAAGCAGAAGTTCGCCACTGCGTGCGCGCCGGCTTCGAAACCCTGGTGAGCGTTCCGGTGCGCCTGCAACAGCGCGTCATCGGCGAAATCAACCTGTTCTACCGCTCGCAGACCAGTCTGAACACGGGCGAAACCGAGCTGCTCGACGCGTTGGCCAGCCACCTCGCCAATGCGCTGGAAGGTCTCCGTGCGGCCGCGCTGGAGCGCGAAGCCGCCGTGGGTGAAGAGCGCGCCTTGATCGCGCGCGAACTGCATGACTCCATCGCGCAGTCGCTGGCATTCCTCAATATCCAGTTGCAGCTGCTGCGCACCGCCGCAAGCAAGGGGCAGGAGGCGCGTGTGATGAGCACGCTCGACGAACTCGACGAAGGGCTGCGCGAGAGCATCAACGACGTGCGCGAGCTGCTGGTGCACTTTCGCACCCGCACCAACACCGACGACATCGAGCGCGCGCTGCAGGAAACGCTGCAAAAGTTCCAGCACCAGACCGGTCTGCCGGCCAGGCTGCACATCGAGGGACACGGACTGCCACTGCCCCCCGACGTGCAGGTTCAGGTGCTGCATGTGCTGCAGGAATCGCTCTCCAATGTGCGTAAGCATGCCGGGGCGCACCACGTCCAGCTCGACGTGATCAAGGGTGCGCGTTGGCGCTTTCGCGTGCGCGACGACGGTACCGGCTTCGACGTGCTGGACACCCCCGACGATTCCCACGTGGGCCTGAAGATCATGCGCGAGCGTGCAGCGCTGATCGGCGCAACGGTCGACGTAGGTTCCGATCTCGGCAACGGCACGACGGTGACCCTCACGCTGCCGCCCCATCCTGTGGCAGCTGGCCCTACAGCCTTGCCAACCCACATGCTCGGCGTTTCATGACCCACTCATCCACCGACCCCATCCAGCTGCTCGTGGTGGACGACCACTCACTGTTCCGCCGCGGTCTGATGGCGCTGCTGGCACAGGACGCGCGCCTGGAAGTCTGTTGCGAAGCCGGCGACGTGGGCGAAGCCCTGCGCTGCATGGCGCGCCGCCGACCCGACGTGATCCTGCTCGACAACCACCTGCCGGGCGTGCTGGGTGTGGACGCCATCCCCGCGCTGCGCGAGGCCGCGCCGGGCACCCGTGTTCTCATGCTCACCGTGAGCGAGAACGAGGCCGACCTGGTGGCGGCGCTCAAGGCCGGGGCCGATGGCTACCTGCTGAAGACTGTCGAGTCGGATCACCTGTGCGACAGCATCGTCAAGGTGATGGACGGCGAGTCGGTGGTGAGCCCCGAGATGACCACCAAGCTGGTGTCGGCGTTGCGCGCCCAACCGCCGGCGCAGGACCATGCAGTCGATGCCGCTGCCCACACGGCCAGCGACGAACTGGCGTCGTTGTCGACGCGAGAGCTCGAGATCCTGCGCCTGATCGCACGCGGCGACAGCAACAAGCACATCGCCCGCCAGCTCGACATTGCAGAGACCACGGTCAAGATCCATGTGCAGCACATCCTGCGCAAGCTTCACCTCAGCTCGCGCGTGCAGGCCGCCGTGTTTGCGGCCCGCCACATCACCTAGGGGACCGACATGGCCCTGACCCACCTCGAATCAGGCGACATCGCCAATCTGAATCACCTCGGCGGCGATGCCCTGAGCACCCAGTCGGTGGCCTTGTTCAAGTCGACCCAGCTCGAGGTGATGCGCTTGATGCTGCCAGCAGGCCGGGTCATGCCCATGCATCAGGTGCCAGGCGAGATCACCGTGCAGTGCCTCGAAGGTGCAATCGACTTCAAGACGCCGGCCGGCATACAGCGACTGCAGACCGGTCAATTGCTCTTCCTGCGCGGCGGTGTGCCGCACAGCCTGAGCGCCGTGGAAGACGCCAGCGTACTTGTCACCATCGCGCTGACGCCTTGACCTGCGTCAACTGAAGTCTGGAAAGCGGTCCGGGTAGTTCTTCCGGACTCGCCAGCCTCCATCACCATCGTTCTTTAGCCGTGCCTCGCCCGCCCGGGCGACGGATAGGCAGCTTCTCGCGAGGCGCCGACAGTCTTGCCATGCCCCGCGTGGAGAAAGACGACATGGCCTCTGAACTGAACAACGACAGGAAAGCCTGGTCCGTGCTGATCGTCAGCACGCTGGCCTTCACGGTGTGCTTCATGGTCTGGATGATGTTCGGCGTCATCGGCATCCCGATCAAGAAGGCACTCGACCTCAATTCGACCCAGTTCGGCCTGCTCATGGCCACGCCCGTGCTCACCGGCTCGCTGGTGCGCGTGCCGCTGGGCATCTGGACCGACCGCTACGGTGGCCGCATCGTGATGGCCATCCTCATGGCGATCACCGTGCCGGCGATCTGGCTCATGAGCTACGCCACCGCCTACTGGCACTTCCTCACCATCGGCCTGTTCGTCGGCCTGGCCGGGGGCTCGTTCTCGGTCGGCACACCGTACGTGGCGCGCTGGTTCCCCAAGCACCGCCAGGGCATGGCCATGGGTGTGTATGGCGCGGGCAACTCGGGGGCGGCGGTCAACAAGTTCGTGGCGCCCGTGCTGCTGGTGGCGTTCGGCTGGACGCTGGTGCCGCAGGTGTATGCCACCATCATGCTTGCCACGCTGGTGCTGTTCTGGCTGTTCAGCCACAGCAACCCGGCGCACCTGGTGCCCAGCCATGTGTCCTTCAAGGAGCAGCTGAAGGCGCTCAAGGACCCCAAGGTCATCAAGTACTGCCAGTACTACAGCATCGTCTTCGGCGGCTACGTGGCGCTGTCGCTGTGGATGGTGCAGTACTACGTCGGCGAGTTCGGTCTGGACATCCGCGTGGCCGCGCTGCTGGCGGCCTGCTTCTCGCTGCCCGGTGGCGTGCTGCGCGCGGTGGGTGGCGTGATGTCGGACAAGTTCGGCGCGCACAAGGTCACCTGGTGGGTGCTGTGGGTCAGCTGGATCTGCCTGTTCCTGCTGTCGTACCCGCAGACCGATTTCACCGTGCTCACCGTCAACGGCCCGCGCACCTTCCACATCGGCCTCAACGTTTACGTCTTCACCGCGCTGATGTTCATCCTGGGCATCGCCTGGGCCTTCGGCAAGGCGAGCGTCTTCAAGTACATCAGCGACGACTACCCGAAGAACATCGGCGCCATCAGCGGCATCGTGGGCCTGGCCGGTGGCCTGGGGGGCTTCGTGCTGCCCATCCTGTTCGGTGTGTTGATGGACCTCACCGGCATCCGCTCGAGCGCCTTCATGTTGATGTACGGCGTGGTCTGGGTGTCGCTGATCTGGATGTACTGGACCGAGGTGCGAAAGACCGAGGTCATGGGCGCGAACGCCAAACCTTTTTCCCTTCAGAACTGACGCCACGCGTCGGTCCACACCACCATGAACAACAACACCAAAGTCGGACCCGACATCGTCGATTGGCGCCCGGAGGACGAGACCTTCTGGAACACCACCGGCAAGCGCATCGCCTACCGCAACCTCTGGATCTCCGTGCCGGCCCTGCTGTGCGGCTTCGCCGTCTGGGGCATGTGGGGAATCATCACGGTGCAGATGCTCAACCTGGGCTTCCCCTTCACCCAGGCCGAGCTGTTCACGCTTACCGCCATCTCCGGCATCTCGGGCGCCACCATGCGAATCCCGGCGTCGTTCCTGGTGCGCCTGGCCGGTGGGCGCAACACCATCTTCCTCACCACCGCCATGCTGCTGGCCCCGGCCATCGGCACCGGCTTTGCGCTGCAGCACCCCGAATGGCCGCTGTGGGCGTTCCAGCTGCTGGCGTTGTGGTCCGGCGTGGGTGGCGGCAACTTCGCCAGCTCGATGTCCAACATCAGCACCTTCTTCCCCAAGCGCCTGCAGGGCACGGCGCTGGGCCTCAACGCGGGTCTGGGCAACTTCGGTGTGACCACCATGCAGATCGTCATTCCGCTGGTGATGACGCTGCCCTTGCTGGGTGCCTTCGGTGGTGAGTCCATGACGCTGGTTAAGGACAGCGGCTGGATCTTCGGCAAGATCGCCGCCGGCACGCCCACCTGGATCCAGAACGCCGGTTTCGCCTGGGTCATCTCGCTGGTGCCCTTGTCGATCCTGGCCTGGTTCGGCATGAACAACCTCAAGACCGTCTCGCCCGACACCGGCAGTCCGCTGGTCGCGTTCGCCAAGGTCACCTATCTCTACACCCTGGCCTTCATCCCGGCCATCTTCATGCTCTGGCTGTACCTGCCGGCCCCCACCGGGCTGGGCATCCTGAACATGTGGGTCGCGATCCCGCTGGACATCATCCTCGCGCTGCTCATGATGCGACTGGCCGCCTTCGGTGCCATGAAGGAAAACGTCGCCAAACAGTTCGCGATCTTCCGCAACAGGCACACCTGGTCGCTCACCGCGCTCTACATCGTCACCTTCGGTTCCTTCATTGGTTTTTCGATGGTGCTGCCGCTGGCCATCACGGTGATCTTCGGCTTCCAGCACGTGGCCGATGCAGCCGGTGTGATGACGCACACGCTGAAAAATCCCAACGCCCCCTCGGCCCTCACCTACGCCTGGATCGGCCCCTTCGTCGGTGCCGCGGTCCGCCCCATCGGTGGCTGGATTTCCGACAAGGTCGGTGGCTCCATCGTCACCCAGGTCATTTCGGCGGTGATGGTGCTGGCCTCTGCCGCGGTGGGCTACGTGATGATGCAGGCCTACGGTTCGGCAACGCCCGAGCAGTACTTCCCCGCCTTCATCGGCCTGTTCATCGTGCTGTTCTTTGCCAGCGGCATCGGCAACGGCTCGACCTTCCGCACCATCGGCGTCATCTTCGACCGCCAGCAGGCCGGCCCCGTGCTCGGCTGGACCTCGGCCGTGGCCGCCTACGGTGCCTTCATAGCGCCGGTGGTGATCGGCGCTCAGATCAAGGCCGGCACACCCCAGTACGCCATGTACGGCTTCGCCATCTTCTACGCCGTCTGCCTGGTGCTGAACTGGTGGTTCTACCTGCGCAAGGGTTCCGAAATCCACAACCCGTAACGCCGCACCCACACGATCGCGCATCCCTTCCTCACGGAGCACCTTATGAGCCATTTCCTCGACCGCCTCTCCCACTTCTCGCTGCCGCGCGAAAACTTCTCGGGCAACCACGGCCAGACCACCGGTGAAGACCGCACCTGGGAAGACGCCTACCGCAACCGCTGGGCGCACGACAAGATTGTGCGCAGCACCCACGGCGTGAACTGCACCGGTTCGTGCTCGTGGAAGATCTACGTCAAGGGCGGCATCGTCACCTGGGAAACCCAGCAGACCGACTACCCGCGCACGCGCTGGGACATGCCCAACCACGAGCCGCGCGGCTGCGCGCGCGGAGCGTCCTACAGCTGGTATCTCTACAGCGCCAACCGCGTGAAGTACCCCATGGTGCGCGGCCGGCTGCTGGAGCGCTGGCGCGCTGCGCTCAACGTGGCCAAAACCCCGGTGGACGCCTGGGCCAGCATCGTCGAGAACCCCGAGGCCCGGCGCGACTACCAGCAGGTGCGCGGCATGGGCGGCTTCGTGCGCAGCAGCTGGGACGAGGTCAACCAGCTGATCGCCGCGGCCAACGTCTACACCATCAAGCAGCACGGTCCCGACCGCATCATCGGCTTCTCGCCCATCCCGGCCATGAGCATGGTGAGCTATGCCGCCGGCTCGCGTTACCTCTCGCTCATCGGCGGCGTGTGCATGAGCTTCTACGACTGGTACTGCGACCTGCCGCCAGCCAGCCCGCAGGTCTGGGGCGAGCAGACCGACGTGCCCGAGTCGGCCGACTGGTACAACAGCTCGTTCATCATCGCCTGGGGCTCCAACGTGCCGCAGACGCGCACACCCGACGCCCACTTCTTCACCGAGGTGCGCTACAAGGGCGCCAAAACGGTGGCCGTCACTCCCGATTACTCCGAGGTCGCCAAGCTCTCCGACCTCTGGTTGCACCCCAAGCAAGGCACCGACGCGGCGTTGGCCATGGCCATGGGCCATGTGGTGCTGAAGAACTTCTATTTCCCTGACGGCGGCAAGCCACGCAGCAGCTATTTTGACGACTACGCGCGCCGTTATACCGACCTGCCGCTGCTGGTGATGCTCAAAGAGCACACGCTGGCCGACGGCACGAAAACCCTGGTGCCCGACCGCTACCTGCGCGCCAGCGACTTCAACGGCCAGCTCGGTCAGAAGAACAACCCCGAGTGGAAAACCGTGGCCTTCGACACCGATGGCAAAGCGGTGTTGCCCAACGGCTCGATCGGCTTCCGCTGGGGCGAGGCCGGCCGCAACGACGAGGGCAAGTGGAACCTGCAGGCGAAAGAGGCCCGCAGCGACACCGACGTGAAGCTCAAGCTCTCGGTGATCGAGGACGGCGAACAGGACACCCAGGTGGTGGACGTGGCCTTCCCCTACTTCGGTGGCACCGCCGCGCCGCACTTCACCGCCAACGCGCAGAACGGGGCCATCAACCACGCCCGCGTGCCGGCCGTGCGCCTGCGCCTGGGCAAGGCCGGTGAAGAGCGCCACGCGCTGGTGGCCACCGTGTTCGACCTGCAAGTGGCGCAGTACGGCATCGACCGCGGTCTGGGCAGTGGCGCGAAGGACTTCGACGACAACGCTGCCTACACGCCGGCCTGGCAGGAGAGCATCACCGGCGTGCCGCGCGACCAGGTCGTCACGGTCGCGCAGCAGTTCGCCGACAACGCCGACAAGACGCATGGCAAGTCGATGGTGATCATCGGCGCGGCCATGAACCACTGGTACCACGCCGACATGAACTACCGCGGCGTGATCAACCTGCTCATGATGTGCGGCTGCATCGGCCAGAGCGGTGGCGGCTGGGCGCACTACGTGGGCCAGGAGAAGCTGCGCCCCCAAACCGGCTGGGTGCCGCTGGCCTTTGCCACCGACTGGTCGCGCCCGCCGCGCCAGATGAACAGCACCAGCTTCTTCTACGCGCACACCGACCAGTGGCGCTACGAGAAGCTCGGCATGGAAGAGATCGTGAGCCCGCTGGCCGACAAGGCCGCGTTTGGCGGCAGCATGATCGACTTCAACGTGCGCGCCGAGCGCATGGGCTGGCTGCCGAGTGCCCCGCAGCTCAAGACCAACCCGCTGCAGGTGGTGAAGGACGCCACCGCCGCCGGGCTGGACGCCAAGGACTACGTGGTGCGCGCGCTCAAAGACGGCACGCTGGCCATGAGCTGTGAAGACCCGGACGCGCCGCAGAACTGGCCGCGCAACATGTTCGTGTGGCGCAGCAACCTGCTGGGCTCCAGCGGCAAGGGCCACGAGTATTTCTGCAAGCACCTGCTGGGCACCGAGAACGGCGTGCAGGGCAAAGACCTGGGCCACGACGATGCCAAGCCCGAAGAGGTGGTGTGGCACAAGAACGCGCCGCAAGGCAAGCTCGACCTGCTGGTCACACTCGACTTCCGCATGAGCACCACCTGCATGTATTCCGACGTGGTGCTGCCCACCGCCAGCTGGTACGAGAAGAACGACCTCAACACCAGCGACATGCACCCCTTCATCCACCCGCTGTCGGCCGCGGTGGACCCGGTATGGCAAAGCCGCAGCGACTGGGAGATCTACAAGGGTTTTGCGCAGGCCTTCAGCGAGGTCTGCGTGGGCCACCTCGGGGTGGAGAAGGAGGTGGTGCTCACGCCCATCATGCACGACACCCCCGGCGAACTTGCGCAGCCGTTTGACGTGAAGGAATGGCGCAAGGGCCACTGCGAACTGATCCCCGGCAAGACTGCGCCGCAGATCACGGTGGTGGAACGCGACTACCCCAACACCTTCAAACGTTTCACGGCGCTCGGCCCCTTGCTCGACAAGCTGGGCAATGGAGGCAAAGGCATCGGCTGGAAGACCGGAACCGAAGTGGAGCAGCTCGGCCAGCTCAATGGCACCACGCTTGACGAGGGCGTGACCAAAGGCATGCCGAAGATCGTGAGCGACATCGACGCCTGCGAGGTCATCCTGCAGCTGGCCCCCGAGACCAACGGCCACGTGGCGGTGAAGGCCTGGGAAGCGCTGGGCAAACAGACCGGCATCGACCACACGCACCTGGCCATCCATCGCGAGGACGAGAAGATCCGTTTCCGCGACATCCAGGCGCAGCCGCGCAAGATCATCAGCAGCCCGACCTGGAGCGGCATCGAGAGCGAGACGGTGAGCTACAACGCCGGCTACACCAACGTGCACGAACTCATTCCATGGCGCACCCTCACCGGCCGCCAGCAGTTCTACCAGGACCACCCCTGGATGATTGCCTTCGGCGAAGGTCTGGGCAGCTACCGTCCGCCGGTGGATCTGAAGGCCACTTCGGGCATGCACAACATCAAGTCGAACGGCAACGCAGAGATCGTGCTGAACTTCATCACGCCGCACCAGAAGTGGGGCATCCACTCGACCTACAGCGACAACCTGATGATGCTCACGCTCAACCGGGGCGGCACCGTAGTCTGGCTCAGCGAAGACGACGCGAAAAGCGCCGGCATCGAGGACAACGACTGGGTCGAGCTGTTCAACATCAACGGCGCCGTGGCCGCACGTGCGGTGGTGAGCCAGCGGGTGAACCCGGGCATGGTGATGATGTACCACTCGCAGGAAAAGATCATCAACACCCCGGGCTCGGAGATCACCGGTGTGCGTGGTGGCATCCACAACTCGGTCACGCGGATCGTGCTCAAGCCGACCCACATGATCGGCGGCTACGCGCAGCTCAGCTACGGCTTCAACTACTACGGAACGATCGGCACCAACCGCGACGAGTTCGTCGTGGTGCGCAAGATGGACAAGGTGGACTGGCTCGACACACCGGCCGACGACCACCTGATTCGAGCTTATCAATCCCAAGGAGAGAACCCATGAAGATCCGCGCACAAATCGGCATGGTGCTCAACCTGGACAAGTGCATCGGTTGCCACACCTGTTCGGTCACCTGCAAGAACGTCTGGACCAACCGCCCCGGGGTGGAATACGCCTGGTTCAACAACGTCGAAAGCAAGCCCGGCATCGGCTACCCGAAAGACTGGGAGAACCAGGAGAAGTGGCAAGGCGGCTGGACGCGCCGCGCCGACGGCTCCATCGTGCCCAAACAGGGTGGCAAGTGGCAGCTGCTGATGAAGATCTTCGCCAACCCGCACCTGCCGGAGATCGACGACTACTACGAACCCTTCACCTTCGACTACGACCACCTGCAGTCGGCGCCCGAGATGAAGAACACGCCGACCGCGCGTCCGCGCAGCCTGATCACCGGCAAGCGCATGGAGAAGATCGAGTGGGGCCCGAACTGGGAGGAAATCCTGGGCGGCGAGTTCGCCAAGCGCAGCAAGGATGCCAACTTCAACGGCTTCGAGGCCGCGCAGAAGGCCATGGTGGGGGAGTTCGAGAACACCTTCATGATGTACCTGCCGCGCCTGTGCGAGCACTGCCTGAACCCGGCGTGTGTGGCCTCCTGCCCCTCGGGCTCGATCTACAAGCGCGAGGAAGACGGCATCGTGCTGATCGACCAGGACAAGTGCCGCGGCTGGCGCATGTGCGTGAGCGGCTGCCCCTACAAGAAGATTTACTACAACTGGAAGAGCGGCAAGGCCGAAAAGTGCATCTTCTGCTACCCGCGCATTGAAGCCGGCCAGCCCACCGTGTGCAGCGAAACCTGCGTGGGCCGCATCCGCTACCTGGGCGTGCTGCTGTACGACGCCGACCGCATCCAGGAAGCGGCGAGCGTGCCCAACGAGATGGACCTGTACAAGGCGCAGATCGACCTGTTCCTGGATCCGCACGACCCGGCGGTGATCGCCCAGGCGCGAGCCGACGGTATCCCCGACAACTGGCTGGAGGCCGCGCGCCGCAGCCCGGTCTACAAGATGGCGGTGGACTGGAAAGTGGCGCTGCCGCTGCACCCCGAGTACCGCACGCTGCCCATGGTCTGGTACGTGCCGCCGCTCTCGCCCATCACCGCCGCGGCCAACGCCGGACAGCTGGGCGGCAACGGCGAGATTCCGGACGTGAGCCAGCTGCGCATCCCGGTGAAGTACCTCGCCAACCTGCTGACCGCCGGTGACACCGTGCCTGTGGTGCGCGCACTCGAACGCATGCTGGCCATGCGCAGCTACCAGCGCGCCAAACACGTGGACGGCGTGATCAACCAGGACGTGCTCGACCAGGTGCAGCTCAGCGTGCGCGAGGTCGAGGACATGTACCAGACCATGGCGATCGCCAACTACGAGGACCGTTTCGTGATTCCCACCACCCACCGCGAATACGCCGAAAACACCTTCAACATCAAGGGTGGCTGCGGCTTCACTTTCGGCAATGGATGCTCTGAAGGGCAAACGGAAACGAGTCTTTTCGGCAGCGAGAAGAAGCGCACGATTCCGATCAAGGCGGGGGTCTGACATGGGACTTTTCTCATCCCCACCAAAGTCCGCCGTTCACACGCTGCGTGTGCTCGCCCACCTGCTGCGTTACCCCACCGCCGAACTGCGCGAGCACGCCAGTGAACTGCGCGACGCGCTGCGCGCCGAGGCCGCCTTGCCGGCCACGCGGCTGACCGAGCTCGACGCGCTGTTGGTGCACTTGAGCCAGCAACCGGCGCTGGATGTCGAAGCCGACTACGTCGAGCTGTTCGACCGCGGGCGCAGCACCGCGCTGCACCTGTTCGAACACGTGCTTGGCGATTCGCGCGACCGGGGTCCGGCCATGATCGACCTGATCCAGACCTATGAGAAGGCCGGTCTGTTCTTCGGTCCGGCCGAGTTGCCCGACCACCTGAGCGTGTTGCTCGAATTCGCCTCCACCCAGCCGGCTGCGGTGGCGCGCGAATTTCTCGGCGAAAGCGCGCACATCGTGCGGGTGATCTTCAGCGCGTTGCAGAAACGGCAGAGCCCCTACGCCAGCGTGCTGGCTGCCGTGCTCGAAATCGCAGGTGAAAAGGCCGAACCGGTGCCGGTGGCGGCCGACCCCGGCATCGACGAGAGCTGGGCCGAACCGGCGGTGTTCGGTGGCTGCTCCACCGAAGGCCAGGCCAAGCCCGGCCAGCCGCAACCGATCCGCATCGTGAAGGCAGCAACAGGCCGCCACCCCTCATCCCCATCAGGAGCACAGGCATGACCTCACTGCACCACTTCCTCTTCGGCGTCTATCCCTACATCTGCCTGGCGGTCTTCCTCATGGGCAGCCTGGCCCGATTCGACCGCGACCAGTACACCTGGAAAAGCGATTCGTCACAGTTGCTGCGCAAGGGCCAGCTGCGCTGGGGCAGCAACCTGTTCCACCTCGGCATCCTGTTCCTGTTCTTTGGTCACTTCGTGGGGCTGCTGACGCCGCACTTCTTCTACGAAGGCTTCATGGATGCCTCGGTCAAGCAACGCCTCGCCATCTATGCCGGTGGTACCGCCGGTGTGATCTGCTTTGTGGGCCTGTCGCTGCTGCTGCACCGGCGCATCTTCGATCCGCGCATCCGCCTCACCAGCCACCGCACCGACCTGGCCATCCTGATCATTCTCTGGGTGCAACTGGTGCTGGGCCTGATCACGCTGCCCTACTCGTATTCGCACGCCGACGGCAGCGCCATGCTGGTGCTGGCCGAGTGGGCACAGCGCATCGTCACCTTCCGCCCTGACGCCGCTCTGCTCGTGGCCATGGATTGGCCGTACAAGGTGCACTTGGTGCTGGGGATGACGATATTCCTGCTGTTCCCGTTCTCGCGGCTGGTGCATGTGTGGAGCGGCTTTGCCAGCGTGGCCTACCTGGTGCGGCCTTATCAGGTGGTGCGCAGCCGCCGCCTGGGCGTGCCGGTCAACCCGACCAATCCGGCCCACCCCTCCAAGCCCCGCTGATCCACCCCAACAACGGGAGCCTCCATGAACCCAGACCTTTCCACACCGCTCTCCACCGGTTGCGGCAGCAGCGCCTGCGCTTGCAAAAGTCCCGAGCCTGCTGCGGCCCCGGTCGAGATCGCCAGCATCAACGGCATCGCCCTGCACGAAGCCGGCGAGGTGCTGAACGAGCAGACCCTGCGCGAACGTGCCTGCACCGAGCTGTTGCGCCAGCAGGCGGTGAGCGCCGGCCTGTTGCCGCGCTTCACCGGCCTGACTGCGCCCGAGCCCGACGGCGAGACGCGCCGCGCCATCGAGGCCCTGCTCGAAGCCGAGGTGCACTCGCCCGAGCCGGGGCCCGAGGAGTGCCGGCGCCACTACGAAGCCCACAAGCCGCGCTTCGTGGTGGGTCAGGCGCTGCACGTGCGGCACATCCTGTTCGCGGTCACGCCGGGTGTGCCGGTGAACGCGCTGGCCCAGCGCGCCGAAGCCGCGCTGCTGGAGCTCTCGCGCCTGGGCGTCTCCATCGATCGTTTCGCGCAGCTCGCGGCTGAACTCTCCAACTGCCCGTCGAGCGCCCAGGGTGGCGACCTCGGCTGGATCATACCGCAGGACTGTGCGCCCGAACTGGCCAAGGCGCTGTTCCTGCAAAACGACGCGATCCAGGCCATGGGCCTGCATCCACGCCTGGTGCACAGCCGCTTCGGCCTGCACATCGTCGACGTGCTGGCGCGCGAGCCGGGGCGCCTGCCCGAATTCGCCGAGCTGCAGGCGCAGATCAGTGCGCGGCTGGCCCTGCAGTCGCAGGCCACGGCGCTGCGCCAGTACATGCAGCTGCTGGTGGGTCAGGCAGACGTTGAAGGCGTGGAACTGGAGGGGGCCGACACGCCCCTGGTGCAATGACGCCACCGGCCGCCGGAGGCTCGGAAGCGGACGAGCTGCTGTTGCGCCTGCGGCATTTCCGCTCCGATTATTTCCCGCTCCACCAACAGCGCTTTCAGGACCTGGTGGCCGAGGGGCAGCACCCCAAGACGCTGTTCATCGGCTGCTCCGACTCGCGTCTCGTGCCCTACCTGCTCACCGGCGCCGGCCCGGGCGAACTCTTCATCGTGCGCAACGTGGGGGCACTCGTCCCACCACATGATCAGTCGCACGGGCTCCATGGAACGATGGCCGCGATCGAGTTTGCCGTGCTCAGCCTGCACGTGGAGCGCATCGTGATCTGCGGTCACAGCCACTGCGGTGCCATCCGCGCCGCCTACGAAGGCGCACCCGCCGAGGCCGTGGCGCTCACCGCCTGGCTCAAGCTGATCGACGAGGCCCTGTTGCCCGTGCAGCCCTGCGCCGAGTCGATGCGCCGCACCGAGCAACGCGCCGTGGTGCTGCAGCTCGAGCGCCTCATGGGTTATCCCATGGTGCGGCGCGAGGTCGAGGCCGGCCGGCTGACCTTGCACGGCTGGCACTACGTGATCGAAGATGGCGACGTGCATGTGTTCGATGCACAGCAAGGCGATTTCGTCGCGGCATCGCTGGCCTCCCACAGCGGTACCGGCCCCTATGCGCCCTATGTGGAACACGACGGTCAGGTGATCGTCGAATGAAGGGCACCGTCCGCCCGTCACAGGAAGACCGACCATGAAACGCGATGCAACCAGGCATGCAGATACCGCCGCCGGCGGGCAGCCCATCAGCCTCGACGTGCTGCAAGAGAAGTACCTCAAGACTGGCGAGTCCGGTGTGCAGGACATCCACCGCCGCGTGGCGCGAGCCTTCGCATCGGTGGAGTCCGAGGCCGACCGTGGCCTGTGGGAGCAGCGCTTTTTCAACAACCTGCAGGCTGGCGCCATCGGCGCGGGCCGCATCATGAGCGCGGCGGGCACCTCCATCCAGGCCACGTTGATCAACTGCTTCGTGCAGCCCGTGGGCGACTGCATCCAGGGGGTGGACGACGGCGGCTTCCCCGGCATCTACGAAGCCCTGCGCGAAGCTGCCGAGACCATGCGCCGCGGCGGTGGCGTCGGCTACGACTTCTCGCGCATCCGCCCACGCGGCGCCGAGGTCAAGGGCACGGCATCGCTGGCGTCGGGTCCGTGCAGCTACATCAACGTGTTCGACCAATCGTGTGCCACGGTGGAGAGCGCGGGCGCGCGGCGCGGCGCGCAGATGGGCGTGCTGCGCATCGACCACCCCGACGTGATCGAGTTCATCACCGCCAAACGCACGCCTGGACGCTGGAACAATTTCAACGTGTCGGTGGGCGTGAGCGATGCCTTCATGCACGCACTGGCCCACAACCAAGTCTGGGACCTGCTGCACCGCGCACGGCCCGGCACAGGTCTGCTGGCACAGGGCGCACACCAGCGCGCCGACGGCCTGTGGGTGTATCGCAGCATGCCCGCCCGCGAGCTGTGGGACACGGTCATGCGGTCCGCCTACGACTTCGCCGAGCCTGGCATCCTGTTTCTGGACCGCATCCAGCAGGACAACAACCTGAACTACTGCGAGTCCATCGAGGCCACGAATCCCTGCGGCGAGCAGCCCTTGCCGCCCTACGGCTGTTGCGACCTCGGACCGGTGATCCTGCCGCGCTTCGTCTGGCATCCCTTCGGCTTCGGCGGGTTGCCCAGCTTCGATTTCGAAGCCTTCGAGCGGGTGGTGGCCTTGCAGGTGCGCGCGCTCGACAACGTTCTGGACGTGACCTTCTGGCCCCTGCCGCAGCAACGCGACGAGGCCATGGCCAAGCGACGCATCGGCGTGGGCTTCACCGGCATGGGCAATGCCTTGGCCATGCTGTGCGTTCGCTACGACCGCGCCGAAGGCCGTGCCCTGGCGGCGCAGATTGCCGAGCGCATGCGCGACGCGGCTTATACGGCCTCGGTGGCGCTTGCGCAGGAAAAAGGCGCCTTCCCCCGGTTCGATGCCGACGGCTACCTGGCCGAGGGCACCTTCGCCAGCCGCCTGCCCCAGGCGCTGCGCTCGGCCATCCGCACACACGGCATCCGCAACAGCCACCTGCTGTCCATCGCGCCCACCGGCACGGTGAGCCTGGCCTTCGCCGACAACGCGTCCAACGGCATCGAACCGCCGTTTTCATGGATGTACCGGCGCAAGAAGCGCGAGGCCGACGGCAGCACCACCGACTACGCGGTGGAGGACCACGCATGGCGGCTTTACCGTGCGCTCGGTGGCGACGTGGCGCAGCTGCCCGAGTACTTCGTGAGCGCGCTGTCGATGCCGGCGGCCGACCACCTGGCCATGATGCAAGCGGTGCAGCCTTTCGTGGACACTGCCATTTCCAAGACGGTGAACGTACCGGCCGACACCCCGTACGACGATTTCAAGGACCTGTACCACCAGGCGTGGCGGGCGCAGCTCAAGGGCCTGGCCACCTACCGGCCCAATGCGATCCTGGGTTCAGTTCTAGACACAGGCCCCACGCCGCCGACGACGGCCGCCACCACGGTGGACCCGATGCGCACCGTGATCGAAAGCCGACCCAAAGGCGCACTGCCAGCGGTGGCCGACAAGATCGAGTACTGGACACAAGAGGGACACCAGACGCTGTACCTGGTGGTCTCGTTTCTGCCCGTGCCCGCCGCCGACGGTTCTGGCATGGTCGAACGCGCCATCGAGTTCTTCATGCCCGTGGGGCAAAGCGGCGAATCGCAACAATGGGTCACGTCCAGCATGCGCCTGCTTTCGCTGGCCGCGCGTGGCGGCTTCCTCGATCGTGCCCTGCGAGACATGCGCAAGGTGGTCTGGGACCGTGGTCCGGTGCGCATGGGCACGCACGAGAAAGCCGACGGCACGCGCGTGCCGATGTGGCACGACTCGGTGGTCGCGGCCATGGCTTACGCCGTGCAGACGCTGATTGCGCAACGCGGCGGCGTTTCGCCCGCAGGCCGGCAGACCCCTGCCGAGGTGTCGTTGTCGCCAGGCGTGATGCCGGGGCGCAAATGCACCGAATGCGGCGCACATGCGGTGATCCGCAAGGACGGCTGCGACCAATGCACGCAGTGCGGCCACCTGGGAGTGTGCGGATGAGCACGGCGCTGCAGGGTCTGCCGCTGCCGGTGGGCATCGAGCCAGACAGCGGGGCACTCGAATGCGCCCGAACGGCCGCCGACCTGATCCACGCGCGCCAGACCGTTCTGCCCAAACGGCTGCTGGCGCCCGGGCCGGACGCAGATCAGCTGCAGGCCATCCTGCACGCCGCCAGTGCGGCTCCCGACCACGGCCAGCTGCTGCCCTGGCGGTTCGTGATCGTGCCGCGCACCGAACGCGCTTCGTTGGCAGACGTGTTCGCCGATGCGCTGATCGAACGAGATACCGGGGCAACGGCGGAGCAAATGGACCAGGCGCGCGAGAAGGCGCACCGTGCGCCCCTGTTGCTGCTGATCGTGGTCGACAGCCAGATTGGCGACCTGACGGTGGGTTGGGCCGAGCGTGTTCTCTCGGCCGGTTGCGCGGTGCAGAACATGCTGCTCATGGCCACGGCCATGGGATTCGGTTCGGCGCTGACCAGTGGCAAGGCGCTGGGGTCGCACGCGTTACGGCGGCGCTTCGGGCTTCATGCCGGCGAGCAGGCCCTGTGTTTCATGAGCGTGGGCACCGTTGCAGCCCATCGACCTCCACGCACCCGCCCCATCGTTGCCGACTACTGCAGCACACTGAGCCCGGCAAACAACCATCCCAACCGGAGCATCCATGAACATCCAGACCTTCGATGACCTGCTGAACGCGGCGCGCAGCCAGTCCATGCCGCAGCGCCTGCTGTTCGTGTTTTCCGCCGTGGAGTTGCCTGACGACGCCACCGACATCCAGCGCCTTGAATTCGAGCGTGGTGAGGGCGGCGCGCTGGTGCCCCTGATGTGCGTGGACAAGGGCGCGGAGGAGCTGGCTTCTTTCCGACAACTGGCCCAGGAGGCTGAAACCTTCGGTCAGCCCTGGGGCATGGTGTTCGCGGCGGCGCTGGCCGGCACGCCTGGCCGTCCACCGGACAGTGCCGATGCCGAGCAACCATTGCAAGACATGGTCGAGGCGATCCGCCAAGGCCGCCTGGACGCCTTCATCCCGTTCGATCGGCAAGGCATGGCAGTTGCGCTGGGCTGACATGGCCAGTTCGATCCCGCTGTCGTCCATCACCCTGCCGGGGCACCGCGCGCCCGCGGCCGGGTTCGAAGCGCCGTTCGAGATGCTGGGCGCCTGTCACGAACGCGTCGAACGCATGCTGAAATTGCTCTCGATGCTGCAGCAACACTTGACCGACAGCGGTTGGGACGACAGTGTGGCCAGCGCAGCGCGCGACGTGATGCGCTACTTCGATCTGGCCGCGCCGCTGCACCACGAAGACGAGGAACGCCATGTGTTCCCGGCGCTGCTGGCCAGCGACGACGAAGCACTGCATGCGGTGGTGTCGCGGCTGCAACAGGACCACCGCGACATGGCTGTTGCGTGGGCTGCGGCGCGCCAGGTGCTGGCATCGGTGACGGCAACGCCATCCGTGGGCTGGTCGGGCTTCGGCCTGTCGGAAACCGCCACGCTCAATGAATTCGCGGCACTGTACGACCGCCACCTGCACGACGAAGACCATCTGATCTACCCGGCAGCAGCTGCCGCGCTGACGCCCCAGGCCTTGCAGGTCATGAGCGCCGACATGATGCGCCGCCGCGGGCTGGCGATGGGATGAACGGCAAAAAACAAAGCGGGGCAACCACCGCTAAGTGATTGCCCCGCTTGGAATTTCTGGCGGAGTGGACGGGGCTCGAACCCGCGACCCCCGGCGTGACAGGCCGGTATTCTAACCAACTGAACTACCACTCCTGGCAGGCGGCGTTCGTTCTTGCGAACCAAGTGCCACGACTTGTGCCTACTCGCCTTGCGGCTTGTTTGGCGACCCTACGGGGATTCGAACCCCGGTACTCACCGTGAAAGGGTGATGTCCTAGGCCTCTAGACGATAGGGTCGTAACCTGGACGGAAGCCTCGCATTGTACCAGCGGCAGAAGCTGTTTTTTCTGCCGTCGCCACCATGCGCGACTTCGAAACTGTGGTGGAGGTAAGCGGGATCGAACCGCTGACCTCTTGCATGCCATGCAAGCGCTCTCCCAGCTGAGCTATACCCCCACAGGGTTTACTGACCTGCACTGCACGCTGATCTTTCGATCGTTCGCACAGTGCGTTTCAGCAAGCCTCGCATTATATGCCAGAAATTCAGGCCTTCTGCAGTCGGTCGAGAACGACTTCACGCGAATGCAGTTCCAGCACGGCGTCGAGCGACGGCGTCTGGGCCGTGCCCATGACCAGCACCCGCACCGGCATGGCCAGCTGCGGCATTTTCAGCCCGTGGGCGGCCAGCACCTGCTTGAGGGCGGCGCCGATGGACGCCTTGTCCCACGCCACATCGGCCAGGGCGGTGGCCAGCGCCGCCAGCGCCGGCTTGACGGCATCGGTCACGTGCTGGGT
>CALRVR020000013.1:0-127960 GCA_943371665.1 Synechococcus sp. UW140 | reverse complement strand
ATGGCAAAAGAGAAATTCGAGCGGACCAAGCCGCACGTGAACGTGGGCACGATCGGTCACGTGGACCACGGCAAGACGACGCTGACGGCGGCGATCACGACGGTGCTGGCGGCCAAGTTTGGCGGCTCTGCCAAGGCGTACGACCAGATCGACGCGGCTCCGGAAGAGAAGGCGCGCGGCATCACGATCAACACGGCGCACGTGGAATACGAGACGGCCAACCGGCACTACGCGCACGTGGACTGCCCGGGCCACGCCGACTACGTGAAGAACATGATCACGGGTGCGGCGCAGATGGACGGCGCGATCCTGGTGTGCTCGGCCGCTGACGGCCCGATGCCGCAGACGCGCGAGCACATCCTGCTGGCGCGCCAGGTGGGCGTGCCCTACATCATCGTGTTCCTGAACAAGTGCGACATGGTCGATGACGCCGAGCTGCTCGAGCTGGTGGAGATGGAAGTTCGCGAGCTGCTCTCCAAGTACGAGTTTCCTGGCGACGACACGCCGATCATCAAGGGTTCGGCCAAGCTGGCGCTGGAAGGCGACAAGGGCGACCTGGGCGAGCAGGCGATCATGCGCCTGGCCGATGCGCTGGACAGCTACATCCCCACGCCCGAGCGCGCGGTGGACGGTGCTTTCCTGATGCCGGTGGAAGACGTGTTCTCGATCTCGGGCCGTGGCACGGTGGTGACCGGCCGCATCGAGCGCGGTGTGGTCAAGGTCGGCGAGGAAATCGAGATCGTGGGCATCAAGGCCACGCAGAAGACGACCTGCACGGGCGTGGAGATGTTCCGCAAGCTGCTTGACCAGGGTCAGGCCGGCGACAACGTGGGCATTCTGCTGCGCGGCACCAAGCGCGAGGAAGTCGAGCGCGGCCAGGTGCTGTGCAAGCCCGGCTCGATCAAGCCGCACACGCACTTCACCGGTGAGGTGTACGTGCTGTCCAAGGACGAGGGTGGCCGTCACACGCCGTTCTTCAACAACTACCGTCCGCAGTTCTACTTCCGCACGACCGACGTCACGGGCTCCATCGAGCTGCCCAAGGACAAGGAAATGGTCATGCCCGGCGACAACGTGTCGATCACCGTCAAGCTGATCGCGCCCATCGCCATGGAAGAAGGCCTGCGCTTTGCCATCCGCGAAGGCGGCCGCACCGTCGGCGCCGGCGTCGTCGCCAAAATCATTGAGTAAGGAGCGATCGCATGAGCACCAAGCAGAAGATCCGCATCCGCCTCAAGGCCTTCGACTACAAACTGATCGACACCTCGGCCGCCGAGATCGTCGACACCGCCAAGCGCACCGGCGCGATCGTCAAGGGCCCCGTGCCCCTGCCGACCCGCATGAAGCGCTTCGACATCCTGCGTTCGCCGCACGTCAACAAGACCAGCCGCGACCAGTTCGAGATCCGCACCCACCAGCGCCTCATGGACATCGTCGACCCCACCGACAAGACGGTCGACGCCCTCATGAAGCTGGACCTGCCCGCCGGCGTGGACGTGGAAATCAAACTGCAGTGACGATCATCTGACGGTGCCGTCGGGCAGATTGCCCGGTGGCACTTGCAGTGAACCAGCCCGCCGGCTATACTGGCGGGCTTTCCGGCTTGTGGCCGGAGATTTAGTGGCGCCGAGCGTTCCCCTCAGGGGTGCCGGCCCTTCGCGCGGAGTTTCGGCTTCGCACCATCAGCCCCGGCCAATTGCAGTCGGGAACGGAGAAAACAATGAGTCTGAGCAACTCCCTCGGGTTGTTGGGCCGCAAGGTGGGCATGATGCGCCTGTTCACCGACGACGGGGACGCTGTGCCTGTCACGGTGGTCGACGTCTCGAACAACCGCGTCACCCAGGTCAAGACCCAAGCCAACGACGGCTACGACGCGCTGCAGGTCACCTTCGGCAAGCGCCGTGCCTCCCGCGTCACCAAGGCCGTTGCCGGCCACCTCGCCAAAGCGGGTGTCGAAGCGGGTGAAATCATCCAGGAATTCCGCGTCGCCGCCGACGTGGCCGCGCAGTACCAGCCTGGCGCTGTGGTGCCGGCCAATGCGCTGTTCGCCGCCGGCCAGAAGGTCGACGTGCAGGGCACCTCGATCGGCAAGGGCTTCGCGGGCACCATCAAGCGACACAACTTCGCGTCGCAACGCGCCTCGCACGGCAACAGCCGTTCGCACAACGTCCCGGGCTCCATCTCGATGGCCCAGGACCCGGGTCGCGTGTTCCCGGGCAAGAAGATGACCGGCCACATGGGCGACGACACCAAGACCATCCAGAACCTCGACATCGTTCGCGTGGACGAGGCGCGTCAACTGCTGCTCATCCGTGGCGCCGTGCCCGGCTCCAAGGGCGGTTTCGTCACGGTGCGTCCCGCCGTCAAGGCCGCGGCCGCCAAAGGAGCGAACTGATGCAAGTCGAACTCCTCAATGACCAGGGTCAGGCTGCGTCCAAGCTGGACGTGCCCGAGACCGTCTTCGGTCGCGATTACAACGAAGCCCTGATCCACCAACTCGTGGTGGCCTACCAGGCGAACGCCCGTCAAGGCACGCGTGCTCAAAAAGACCGTCAGATGGTCAAGCACTCGACCAAGAAGCCGTTCAAGCAGAAGGGCACCGGCCGCGCCCGCGCCGGCATGACCTCCTCGCCGCTGTGGCGCGGGGGTGGTCGCATCTTCCCGAACAGCCCCGACGAGAACTTCACCCAGAAGATCAACAAGAAGATGTACCGCGCCGGCATGGCGTCCATCTTCTCGCAGCTGGTCCGTGAAGGCCGCCTGTCGGTGGTGGAGTCGATGAAGGTCGATTCGCCCAAGACCAAGCAACTGGCCGACCGTTTCAAGGCCATGAACCTCAAGTCGTCCGTCCTGGTGATCGCCGAGGAAGTCGACGAGAACCTGTACCTGGCTTCGCGCAACCTGCCCAACGTGCTGGTGGTCGAGCCGCGCTACGCCGACCCGCTGTCGCTGGTGCACTACAAGAAGGTCATCGTCACCAAGGCGGCGATCGACCAGCTCAAGGAGATGTTCGCATGAGCACCGCCCAATTCGACGAAGGTCGCCTGATGCAGGTCCTCGTGGCACCGATCGTGTCCGAGAAGGCCACCATGGCGGCCGAGAAATCCAACGCCGTGCTGTTCAAGGTGCTGCGCGACGCCACCAAGCCCGAGATCAAGGCCGCCGTTGAGCTGATGTTCAAGGTCCAGGTCAAGGGTGTGTCGGTCGTGAACCAGAAGGGCAAGACCAAGCGCTTCGGCAAGACCGTCGGCCGCCGCGATCACGTGCGCAAGGCCTACGTGACGCTGATGCCCGGTCAGGAACTCAACTTCGGTGGGGAGGCCGCGTAATCATGGCAGTCATCAAGATGAAACCCACCTCGCCAGGCCGTCGCGGCATGGTGAAGGTCACGCGCGAAACCCTGCACAAAGGCAGCGGTTTTGCCCCCCTCCTGGAGCCGCAGCACCAGAAGTCGGGCCGCAACAACAACGGCCACATCACGACGCGCCACAAGGGCGGCGGTGCCAAGCACCACTACCGCGTGGTCGACTTCCGCCGCAACAAGGACAACATCCCGGCCAAGGTCGAGCGCATCGAGTACGACCCCAACCGCACGGCGCACATCGCGCTGCTGTGCTACGCCGATGGCGAGCGCCGCTACATCATCGCCCCGCGCGGTGTTGAAGTCGGTGCCACCCTGCTGTCCGGTGCCGAGTCGCCCATCCGCGTGGGCAACACGCTGCCGATCCGCAACATCCCCGTCGGTTCGACCATCCACTGCATCGAGCTGCAGGTCGGCAAGGGTGCGCAGATCGCGCGTTCTGCCGGTGCCTCTGCCGTGCTGCTGGCCCGTGAAGGCATCTACGCCCAGGTGCGCATGCGCTCTGGCGAAGTTCGCAAGATCCACGTCGACTGCCGCGCCACCATTGGCGAGGTGTCCAACACCGAGCACAGCCTGCGCCAGATCGGCAAGGCCGGTGTGAAGCGCCACATGGGCATCCGCCCGACGGTGCGTGGTACCGCGATGAACCCGATCGACCACCCGCACGGTGGTGGTGAAGGCAAGACCGGCGAAGGCCGCGCTCCGGTGGATCCGTGGGGCAACCTGACCAAGGGCTACCGCACCCGCAACAACCGCCGCACGCAGTCGATGATCGTCTCGCGTCGCAAGAAGTAAGGGGTTGACCACATGACTCGTTCGCTCAAAAAAGGTCCCTTCGTGGACCACCACCTGATGGCCAAGGTCGAAAAGGCCCAGGCCAACAAGGACAAGAAGCCGGTCAAGACCTGGTCGCGCCGCTCGATGATCCTGCCCGAGTTCATCGGGCTGACGATCGCCGTGCACAACGGCAAGCAACACGTGCCGGTGTACATCACCGACCAGATGGTCGGTCACAAGCTCGGCGAGTTCTCCCTGACGCGGACCTTCAAGGGCCACCCGGGTGACAAGAAAGCCAAGAAGTAAGGAAAGACCATGAGTACGGAAACCCGCTCTGTCGTCCGTGGCGTGCGCCTGTCGGTGGACAAAGGCCGCCTTGTGGCCGACCTGATTCGTGGCAAGAAGGTCGACCAGGCCCTGAACATCCTGGCCTTCACGCAGAAGAAAGCCGCCGGCATCGTCAAGAAAGCCCTCGAGTCCGCGATTGCGAACGCCGAGCACAACGATGGCGCCGACATCGACGAGCTTCGTGTCAAAACGATCTACGTCGAACAAGGCACCACGCTCAAGCGCTTCGAGGCCCGCGCCAAAGGCCGCGGCAACCGCATCAGCAAACCCACGTGTCACATCTACGTGACGGTTGGCAACTGAGAGGCACAGGAACATGGGACAGAAAATCAACCCGACCGGCTTCCGCCTGGCCGTCTCTCGCAACTGGGCCAGCCGCTGGTACGCCAGCAACCGCGACTTCGCGGGCATGCTGGCCGAAGACATCAAGGTGCGTGAGTACCTGAAGGGCAAGCTCAAGAACGCCGCCGTTTCGCGCGTCGTGATCGAGCGCCCCGCCAAGAACGCGCGCATCACCATTTACTCGGCACGTCCGGGCGTGGTGATCGGCAAGAAGGGCGAGGACATCGAGAAGCTGAAGAAGGACCTGGCCGCCAAGCTCGGCGTGCCGGTCGCCGTGAACATCGAAGAAGTGCGCAAGCCCGAGATCGATGCCAAGCTGATCGCCGACTCGATCACCCAGCAGCTCGAAAAGCGCATCATGTTCCGCCGCGCCATGAAGCGCGCAATGCAGAACGCCATGCGCCTGGGTGCCCAGGGCATCAAGATCATGAGCGCCGGCCGCCTGAACGGCATCGAGATCGCCCGCACCGAGTGGTACCGCGAAGGCCGCGTGCCGCTGCACACCCTGCGCGCCGACATCGACTACGGCACCTCCGAAGCCAAGACCACCTACGGCGTCATCGGCGTCAAGGTCTGGGTCTACAAGGGCGACACCCTGGGCCGCAACGACGCGCCTGTGGTGGCCGAGCCGCGTGCCGAAGAAGAGCGCCGCCCGCGCGGCCCGCGCCGCGAGCGCCCGGCAGGCCCGCCTGCCCGCGCTGCGGTGCGCCGCCCTGGCGCGAATGCAGCCCCGGCCGACGGCAGCGACAAGCCCGCCGAAGCCACCGGAGCCGACACCAAACCCGCCGTTAAGCGCGTTCGCAAAGACGCACCCGCACCTGCAGCTGCGGACGGCAAAGGAGAATAAACATGTTGCAACCCGCTCGTCGCAAGTACCGCAAAGAGCAGAAGGGCCGTAACACCGGCGTCGCCACCAGTGGCGCCACCGTGGCCTTCGGCGATTTCGGTCTGAAGTCCACCGATCGCGGCCGCCTCACGGCGCGCCAGATCGAAGCCGCCCGCCGTGCCATTTCCCGCCACGTCAAGCGCGGTGGCCGGATCTGGATCCGCGTGTTCCCGGACAAGCCGATCTCCCAGAAGCCTGCCGAAGTCCGCATGGGCAACGGCAAGGGTTCGGTGGAGTACTACGTGGCCGAGATCCAGCCCGGCAAGGTGCTGTACGAAATCGTCGGCGTGCCCGAAGAGCTCGCCCGCGAAGCCTTTGCCCTCGCGGCCGCCAAACTTCCGCTGCGCACCACGTTTGTGGCGCGCATGCTGGGTCAGTGATTCAGGAGACATCACATGAAATCTGCTGAACTGCGCCAGAAGGACGTGGCCGGCCTCGAGACCGAGATCAAGTCGCTGCAGAAGGCCCATTTCGGTCTTCGCATGCAGAAGGCCACGCAACAACTCAACAACACCGCCACGCTGGGCGACACCCGCCGTGCCATCGCTCGCGCCAAGACCATCCTGGCCGAGAAGCAACGCGCAGCCGCCAAGTGAAGGAGCGAACCATGACGGACAGCAAACCCGCCCTCAAGCGCACCCTCATCGGCAAGGTGGTGAGCGACAAACGCGCCAAGACCGTGACGGTCTTGGTCGAGCGCCGCGTCAAGCACCCGATCTACGACAAGATCGTGATCAAGTCGAGCAAGTACCACGCCCACGACGAGAACGGCGAGTACAAGACCGGTGACCTGATCGAGATCACCGAGAGCCGCCCGCTCTCGAAAACCAAGAACTGGGTGGCCAGCCGCCTGGTGCAAAAGGCCGCGCTGGTCTGAGCCCGATTCAGACCCTGGCCAACGCCCTTCAGAAAAGCGACCGACAATTCGGTCGCTTTTTTGTTTTCAGCCCCCAACCCAACGAGGAGAAGCCATGATCAAGGTCGGAGACAAGCTGCCCGCGGGCACGCTCATGGAGTACAGCGAAGTCGAAGGCAACGGCTGCAGCATCGGCCCCAACCCGGTCGACGTGCACAAGGCCGCCGCAGGCAAGACCATTGCGATCTTTGCCCTGCCCGGTGCCTTCACGCCCACGTGTTCGGCCAAGCACGTGCCCGGTTTCGTGCAACATGCGGGCGATTTCAAGGCCGCCGGCGTGGACGAGATCTGGTGCATCAGCGTCAACGACGCCTTCGTGATGGGGGCCTGGGCCCGCGACCAGAAGTCGTCGGGCATCGTCCGCATGCTGGGCGACGGCAGCGCGGATTACACCAAGGCCACCGGCCTGACGCTGGACCTGACCGGCCGCGGCATGGGCCTGCGCAGCAACCGCTATTCGATGCTGGTGAAAGACGGTGTGGTGAAGTCACTCAACATCGAGGCGCCTGGCAAGTTCGAGGTGAGCGACGCCGGCACGCTGCTGGCCCAGGCCAAGGCACTCTGACGCCCAGTCCGCTCGCTGAGACGAAAAAGGCCGCGCTCGCGCGGCCTTTTCGCTTTCAGAGATCGACCTTGAGGTAGTGCGCTCCGGGAATGGGGTTGTGGTAGTAGGGCGCAATCTCCACGAACCCGGATTCCTGGTACAGCGCGCGGGCGGCTTCCATGTCGGACAAGGTGTCGAGCAGCATGGTGGTGTAGCCGGCCATCTGACCCAGGACCAGAATGCGGTCGACGAGCTGGCGGCCAAGGCCGAACCCCCGGAACGCCGGACGCACGAACAGCCGCTTCATCTCGCAGGCGTTGAGGTGATCGGTGTTGAGCAGCGGACGCAATGCACAGCAACCCGCCGGTGCGCCATCGACCAGGGCCAGCAGCAAGGCGCCCCCGGGGGGCGCGTAGTCGCCCGGAAGCTGGGCGACTTCCGCCTGAAAGCCCTGGAAGCACAGGTCGACCTCGAGCGAGGCCTGGTAATCCAGGAACAGTTCGCGGGCCGCCTCCAGGTCGGCGGGGTCTTCGGCGAGCCGCAGTTCGATGACGGCGTGGGATGTTTCGGACATCGTCGGGAGCAGGTGCGGCGTCGGAGCCCAGGGCCGGTGGGCCCGGATCAGGGCGGGGGACGATCAATATACGCCAGCTGCACCTAGAAAGTGGTTCCTGCGCGAACCATCCACGCCACACCCGCGCCCGCCAGGACCAGAAGGCCCAGTGCCAGCAGCCGGTGGGCCCAGCCGTCGTTCGCCGCCGGCATGGGCTCGGACAGCTGCTTGTTGCCGGTCACCATCGCCCGGGTCAGGGGCTTGCGCCGAGCGAGTTTGTAAAAGGCAATGGCCAGCAGGTGAATCACCACCAGGCCAATGACCAGGAACTTGCCGATGTTCTTGTGGTAACTGGTGGCCGCTTCCACCGTGTCGCCGGAGACGAAGCGCACCAACGGGCCGAATGTGGCGATCTCGTCGTCGCTCATCAGGCCGGTCCCCACCTGGGCTGCCAGCACCAGCAGCATGGCGAACACGGCCAGTGCACCCAGCGGAGAATGCCCGGCGGTGTGGGCCAGCGGCGCCTGGCCGCGCAGGTAGCGAACCAGCGAAGCCGGGCTGTAGATAAAGCTCGCGAACCTGGACCAGCGCCCGCCGATGAAACCCCAGCACACGCGAAACACCAGGAGGGCCACCACGGCATACCCCAGGCGGAGGTGCCATTCCATCCACGCGCCGCCCACGTTGCCGGTGACCACCAGGCCCACGACACAAAAGGCCAGCAGCCAATGAAACAAGCGGGTCGGCAGGTCCCAGATCCGGATGGTGTGCATGGGCGAAAGCTAAGTCAGGTGGTGAGGGGTGGCGGATGGATCGGGTGAAAACCCTACAGGTTCCCCTGGAACTTTGGCGCTCGTGCCGATTCAAGCACCCACCGGAGGTGTATTCCGGTGTCCCACCCAACCCACAGGAGATTCCGTGAAACTGCTCGCTCCACTTGCGCTGGCCCTGGCCGCCGGCACGCTCGCCGCACCCGCCATGGCCCAGTTCCAGAAGCCCGAAGACGCCATCAAGTACCGCAAGGCGGCCTTCACCGTCATGGCCACCCACTTCAGCCGGGTGGGCGCCATGGCCAGCGGCCGGGTGCCCTTTGACGCCAAGGTGGCGGCCGACAACATGGCCGTGGTGGAAACGATGAGCAAGCTCCCCTGGGACGCGTTTGGTCCGGGCACCGACAAGGGTGACACGAAAGCGCTGCCGGTCATCTGGACCGAACAGGCCAAGTTCAAGGCGGCCGGCGAGAAGATGCAGGCCGAAGTGGCCAAGCTGAACGCCGCGGCCAAGACCGGCAACCTGGATGCCATCAAGGCGTCGTTCGGCGCTGCTGGCGCCAGTTGCAAGGCCTGTCACGACGACTTCCGCAAGGACTGAGCGAAAGGCCTCGTGTCGAAAGGGCCGGGGCAACCCGGCCCTTTGTCGTTTCGGGGCGAGGGTCGTCAGGCCGCCAGAAGCTTTTCAATGAGCGAGTGCAGGGCCGCCATCTCGGGCTCGCCCACGTACCGTTTCACGATCTGGCCGCGCTTGTCGACCAGGTAGGTCGTGGGCGTCAGCTTCACATCGCCCCAGGCCTTGGCAATCTCGCCGGTGTTGTCCAGCGCGACCTTGAAGGGCAATTGCCTCGATTGGGCGAAATTGAGCACCCAGGCGGGCGGGTCGTAGCTCATGGCCACCGCCACGGTTTCGTAGCCACGGGGCGCAAACTTCTGGTGGGTGGCCACCAGGGCCGGCATTTCCTTCACGCAGGTCACGCAGGTGGTGGCCCAGAAATTCACCAGGGTCACCTTGCCCTGCAGATCGGCGGTGGTCATCTGGCTGCCATCCAGCAGCACGAACCGGGATTCGGGTGCGGCGTCGCGGCCGGTGCAACCGGTCAGGCCCAGCAGCGCGCCGGCGCCCAGCGCGGCACCGGCCCCGAGCAGGAGGCGGCGGCGGGGTTGCATGAGAATCGGGGTCGGGTTTGTCATTTCAGCACTTGACCTCTACAGTGTCCGGACAGCAATCACAGGGAACCAACCATGCAGCGCCGCCAGATTCACATCGCCACCTTGAGTGGTCTCGGGCTGCTGATTGTCGCCGCCCAGCGCCAGGCGTGGGCGCTCTCTCTGGCCGACCTCACCGACCGGGATGCCACCACCGGCATCCGGACCGCATTGGAAAAAGGCGCGCTGGCCGCTGTGGCGCTGCTGGGCAAAACCGATGGATTCCTGGGCAATCCGAAAGTTCGGATTCCGCTGCCCGGTTATCTGGAAGACGCCGCCAAACTGCTCAGCTTCGCCGGGCAGGGCAAGCGGGTGGATGAACTGGTCACCGGCATGAACCGGGCGGCCGAACAGGCCGTGCCGCTCGGCAAGGACCTGCTGGTCGGGGCGGTCAAGTCGATGAGCGTCACCGACGCCAAGAACATCCTCACCGGTGGCGACGACTCGGTCACGCGGTTCTTTGCCGACAAGACCCGGGCACCCCTGGGCGAGAAATTCCTGCCGGTGGTGACCCGCACCACCCAGAACGTCGGGCTGGCCCGCAGCTACAACCGGGTGGCCGAACGCGCGTCCGGCCTGGGGCTGGTCAAGAAGGAAGACGCCAACATCGAGCGCTACGTCACCGGGAAATCGCTGGATGGCCTCTACACCATCATCGGGGACGAAGAGCGCAAGATCCGCCAGGACCCGGTGGGCACGGGCAGCGCCATCCTCAAGAAGGTGTTTGGCGCCATCAAGTGAGCGCTGGCTATTTCTTCAGGCCCTTGCGCGCCTGGTCAAGCCGTTGTTCAAGGTACTGGCCGTAGAGCTCGGGCACGGCCACGCCCACCAGCCGCTCGGCGCGTTCGCGGCCGTCCGGCCCGAAGAACATCACCGTGGGCGTGAAGCGCGCCTTCCACCCTTCGGCCAGCGCCGCCGGCGTGCTGGTCGCGCCGTCGAACGATTGCACCGCGGTGGCCCGGTCCTGCACATCCAGCTGCACCGCGATCACGAGCCCTTCCCGCATCATCGGTTGCAGGTAGCTGTTGCGCACCAGATCGCAATACACGCAGCCACGCAAGGTGGTCATGACCACCAGCGGCTCGCCCCGGTCGGCGGCCGCCTGGGCGGTGGCTTTCAGCGACGTCGGAGTGGGCAGGGGTTGGTAGGCCATGGTGTTCAGATCGCGCCCGCTTCGCGGAGTTGCGCCAGCCGTGCCGCGTCTGCGCCGAGCCATTCGGCCAGCACCTCGTCGGTGTGCTGCCCCAGCAACGGCGGCGGCCGGTGATTGCGCACCGGGGTGGCGCTCAGCTTGATCGGACTGGCGACCAGATCCACCGCGTCGGTGAGCGGATGCGCCCAGGTGTGCACCATCTGCCGCTGCCGCACGTGCGGGTCGGCAAACACCTCGGCCAGGTCGTTGATCGGGCCGCACGGCACCTTGGCCGCTTCCAGCGACGCCAGCCAATCGGCCTTGGTGCGCGTCTTCATCACGGTTTCGAGCACCGGCACCAGCGCGTCGCGGTGCCGCACGCGACCCTGGTTGCGCGCGAAACGCTCGTCACTGGCCAACTCCGGCCGACCGGCCACCTCGCAGAACTTGGCGAACTGACCGTCGTTGCCCACCGCCAGAATGATGTGCTGCGCGTGGCCGCCGGCGTCGGGCGCCACCTCGAACACCTGGTACGGCACGATGTTGGCATGGGCGTTGCCCGCCCGCCCCGGAACCTTGCCATCCTCGCGCCCGCGCACGAGGTAGTTGGCGCCCAGGTTGGCCAGCATGGCCACCTGGGTGTCCAGCAGGGCCATGTCGACGTGCTGGCCTTCGCCGGTGCGCTCGGCGTGGCGCAGGGCGGCCTGGATGGCCACCGTGGCATACAGGCCGGTGAACAGGTCGGCCACCGCCACGCCCACCTTCTGTGGGCCTCCACCCGGCAGGTCGTCGCGCTCGCCGGTCACGCTCATCAGGCCGCCCATGCCCTGCACCGCGTAGTCGTAGCCCGCCCGGTCCTTGTAAGGCCCGGTCTGGCCAAAACCGGTGATGGAGCAATACACCAGCCTGGGGTTGATCTGACGCAGCGTGTGGAAGTCGAGGCCGTAGCGCGCCATGTCACCGACCTTGTAGTTCTCGACGAACACGTCGGCATGCGCCGCCATTTCGCGGATCAGCGCCTGGCCCGCCGGCACCGACAGGTCGCAGGTCATCGAGCGCTTGTTGCGGTTGGCGCCCAGGTAGTACGCGGCTTCGGCGGTGTCGTTGCCGTCGCGCCCGCGCAGGAACGGCGGGCCCCAGCCGCGTGTGTCGTCGCCGCCGGGGTGCGAGCCGCTGCGGGGCCGCTCGACCTTCACCACATCGGCGCCAAGGTCGGCCAGGGTCTGGGTGCACCACGGTCCGGCCAGCACGCGCGAGCAGTCGAGGATGCGGATACCATCAAGAGCGTTCATGCCGTCGATTGTGCGCGAGTCGATCGCCACCGCGGTGTCACCACCGCAGCCCCTCCCATGCTCCTTTCACGAACCATCGGCCTGGCGGCCGCGGGCCTGCTGATGGCCTGCAACCCCACCTTCAACTGGCGAACGGTGCGCGCCGACGGCGCCCCGCTGCAGGCCCTGATGCCCTGCAAGCCCGATGCCGCGTCGCGGCAGGTCCCGTTGGCCGGCGTGCCCACCGCGCTCGAGATGCGCTCGTGCGATGCCGGTGGGCTGACCTTTGCCGTCGCCTGGGCCGATGTGGGCGAGGCGGCCCGGGTCGAGCCGGCCCTGCGCGGCTGGCAGCAGGCCACGCGGGCCGCGGTGCGCGCCGATGCCGCGGGCGGCCCGGAACCGCACCCGGCGGTGCGTGTGAGCGGTGCCGACCGGGCCGAGGGCCTGAGCGCGCGGGGGCTCGACCACCGTGGCGAGCCGATCGAAGTGCGCGCCGTGCATGTGGTGCGCGGCACCCACCTGCACCAGGCCGCCATCTACGGCAAGGCCATCGACGACGAGGTGGCCAGGACCTTCTTCGAGGGCCTGCAGGTTCAATGAGCGCACACGCCGAGTCCCTGCCGCCACCGACTTCCGACGTGCTGACCCGCCGCGTGGCGGTGCTGGTGTTCCTGGTGTTCGCGGTCACCTATTTCCTGTCGGCGCTGGTGCGGGCGATCACCGCCACCTTGTCGCCCACCCTCAGCGCCGAGCTTTCGCTCACCTCGGGCGATCTCGGGTTGCTCGCCGGTGGCTACTTCTTCGGCTTTGCACTCACCCAGTTGCCGCTGGGCAACTGGCTCGACCGCCACGGACCCAAGCGGGTGATGCTGGCGTTTCTGGCGGTGGCGGTGCTGGGTTGCATGGCGTTTGCCCTCGCCGGTGATTTCGCCACCTTGCTGGCCGCGCGCGTGCTCACCGGCATGGGGCTCAGCGCCTGCCTCATGGCCCCGCTCACGGGCTACCGGCGCTGGCTCACGCCCACCACGCAGCTGCGCGCCAATTCGTGGATGCTGATGACCGGGTCGCTGGGCATGGTGGCCTCCACGCTGCCGGTTCAGTGGCTCATGCCGCTGCTGGGCTGGCGCGGCCTGTTCTGGGGTCTGGCGCTGCTGATCGCCCTGGCGATGGCGGTGGTGGCGTGGTCGGTCCCGGCCTGGCGGCGCGACGCCCCCGCCGCGCACGAGGCCCCCAGCGGCGAGGTCGGCTATCGCCAGATCTGGCGCAACCCGTACTTCCGCACCATGTTGCCGGTCGGGTTCATCAACTACGGGGGCATGGTGGCGGTGCAGACGCTCTGGGCCGGACCCTGGATGGTCAAGGTGGCCGGCTACACGCCGGCCGAATCGGCGGCCGGCCTGTTCGCGATCAACCTGAGCATGCTCACCGCCTTCTGGCTCTGGGGCATGGTCAACCCGCACCTGGCCCGCCGCGGGTTGAGGCCCGAATCCCTGATCGGCTGGGGTTTGCCCTTCAGCCTGCTCGTCCTGGGGGCCATCGTGGCGCTGGGCAGCCACGCCGGCTGGTTCTGGTGGGCGCTGTTCTGCGTCAGCTCGACCTTTGTGGCGCTGTCCCAGCCGGCGGTGGCGCTGGCGCTGCCGGCGCAAGCCGCCGGGCGCGCACTGTCTGCCTTCAACCTGGCCATCTTTGCGGGCGTGTTCGTGGTCCAGTGGGGCATCGGGCTTGCCGTCGATGCACTGGCGTCCACCGGCTGGGACGAGCCGACCCGGTTCCGCGGAGCGGTCGGTGTGTTCGGCCTGTGCTGCGTGCTGGGCTATGCCCTGTTCTGGCGCGGGTGGCGCCGCATCGAGCGCGATCGCGCCGCTACACTGCGCGCATGAACGGCATCCTGCTGATTGCCCATGCGCCGCTGGCTTCGGCCCTGCGGCAATGCGTGCTGCACGTCTTTCCCGATGCCCAGGACGCGGTGATCGCACTGGACGTGCAACCCAACGTGCCTCCCGAGGAAACACTGGCGCAAGCCCGCATGCTGCTGGCGCAGGCCGGGCACCCGCAGACGCTGGTGGTCACCGACGTGTTCGGTGCCACCCCCTGCAACGTGGCCCAGCGGCTGGTCGACGGCGTGCGCAGCAAGCTGGTCTGCGGCGTCAACCTGCCCATGCTGCTGCGCACCGTCAGCTACCGCCACGAATCGCTCGACGCGCTCATTTCGCGCGCGCTGATCGGCGCCACGCAAGGCGTCATGCAGGTGGCCGTCACCGCTCCCCAGAACCAGGCTCGACGAAGCTCGAATGATCAAGACCACCGTGACCATCAGCAATAAACTGGGCCTGCATGCCCGCGCCTCGGCCAAGCTCACCAAGCTCGCGGGCGGTTTTGCCTGCGATGTCTGGATGGCGCGCGGCGACCGGCGCGTCAACGCCAAGAGCATCATGGGCGTGATGATGCTGGCCGCGGGCATCGGCACCTCGGTCGAGATCGAGACCAACGGCCCGGACGAGCAGGTGGCCATGGACGCCCTGGTGGCGCTCATCGACGACAAGTTCGGAGAAGGCGAATGAAGCGGCGGGGCTGGGCAGCATGACTTTCAGCGTTCACGGCCTGGCCGTCTCCCGGGGTGTGGCCATCGGGCGGGCCGTGATCGTCGCTTCGAGCCGGGTGGATGTGGCGCACTACCTGGTGCAGCCGGAGCAGGCCGAGGCCGAGGTCGAGCGGCTGCGCCGGGCGCGCACGGTGGTGGCCGAAGACATCGTGCGGGTGCAGAAAAGCCTGGCCGAGCAGGGGCCGAACGACGCGCACCCCGAACTCACCGCCCTGCTCGACGTGCACCTCATGCTGCTGCAGGATGAACAGCTCACCAGTGGCGTCAAGCACTGGGTGGTCGACCGGCACTACAACGCCGAATGGGCGCTGACCACCCAGCTCGAGGTGATCTCGCGCCAGTTCGACGAAATGGAAGACCCCTACCTGCGCGAGCGCAAGGCCGACCTCGAGCAGGTGGTCGATCGCCTGCTGCGCGTCATGCGCGGTGAGGCGTCCCCCATCAGCGCCGTGGCCGCCAGCGCCGGCAAAGGCGAGCAGGACGCCCTCGTGCTGATCGCGCACGACCTGTCGCCGGCCGACATGCTGCAGTTCAAGCAGAGCGTGTTCGCCGGCTTCGTCACCGACGTCGGCGGCAAGACCAGCCACACCGCCATCGTGGCGCGCAGCCTGGACATTCCGGCCGTGGTCGGCGCGCGCTCGGCCAGCCACCTGATCCGGCAGGACGACTGGGTGGTGATCGACGGCGACGCCGGCGTGGTCGTGGTGGACCCTTCGCCCATCGTGCTGGCCGAGTACGGATTCAAGCGGCGCCAGGGCGAGATGGACCGCGAGCGCCTGTCCCGGCTCAAGAACACGCCGGCCGTGACCCTCGATGGCCAGAAAATCGAACTGCTGGCCAACATCGAGCAACCGGCCGACGCCGCGGGCGCGCTGGCCGCGGGCGCGGTGGGCGTGGGCCTGTTCCGCAGCGAATTCCTCTTCATGGGCCGCGACGGTCAGCTGCCCGACGAAGAAGAGCAGTACCACGCGTACCGTCTGGCTGTGGAAGGCATGCAGGGGCTGCCGGTCACGATCCGCACCGTGGACGTGGGCGCCGACAAGCCGCTCGATCGCGGCACGCGCAACGACGACAACCTCAACCCCGCGCTGGGCCTTCGGGCCATCCGCTGGAGCCTGGCCGATCCCGCCATGTTCCTCGCGCAGCTTCGCGCCATCCTGCGCGCCGCCGCGCACGGACCGGTCAACCTGCTCATCCCCATGCTGGCGCACGCCAGCGAAATCCGCCAGGCGCTGGCCCTGGTGGACCGGGCACGCGACCAGCTGGTGGCCGCAGCGGTGCCCCACGGGCCGGTCCGCCTCGGGGCCATGATCGAGGTGCCTGCCGCGGCGCTCACCATTCCGCTGTTCCTCAAGCACTTCGACTTCCTGTCCATCGGCACCAACGACCTGATCCAGTACACGCTGGCCATCGACCGCGCCGACGAGGCGGTGGCCCACCTGTACGACCCGGTGCACCCGGCCGTGCTGCAGTTGGTGGCCAGCACCATCGCGCAGTCGCGCACCATGGGCAAGGGCGTGAGCGTGTGCGGCGAAATGGCCGGCGATGTCGGCCTGACGCGCCTGCTGCTCGGCATGGGGTTGCGCAGTTTCTCCATGCACCCGTCGCGCATCCTCGCCGTCAAGCAGCAGATCCTGCGCAGCGACACCGGCAAGCTGGCGGGCTGGGCGCAGGAAGTGCTGCGCGCCGAAGACCCGGCGTCGCTGCTGACGGACTGATTCAGCCCGGCTTGCGCGTGGCCATCACCGCCGCGCCGATGATCATCACCGCCGCCAGCAGCACCGACACGCTCGGTGTTTCGGCCCGCAGCCACAACAAGGTCAGCGTCGACAGCAGCGGCGTCAGAAAGCTCAGCACACCGATCTGGCGCGCATCGCCCCGCTTGAGCGCCGCGTCCCACAGGAAGAAGGCGCCGCCCAGCGGGCCCAGGCCGAGCGCGCCGATCAGCAACAGGTCCTGCGTGGTCAACGACACCGCCGGTTCGAGCAGCGCGTGGCAGACCAGCGACAGGGCGCCGGACACCGCGGCAAAGGTGCCGATGGCGGCGGTGGGGAATGCGGCCACCCGCTGGGTCAGGAGCGAGTAGCTGGCCCAGATGAAGGCCGAGGCGAGTGCCGGCAGATAGCCCCACGCCCAGGTCGCTTCGGCACCCCCCGCGCCACCCAGAATGGCCAGCGCGGCGCCCGCGAACCCGAGGACGGCAGCCACCACGTGGCGCGCCGTCAGCGACACCCCTGGCAGGAACAGCGGCGCCATGACGACGATCCCCAGCGGCCAGAGGTAATTCACCAGGTTGGCCTGCACCGGCGGTGCGTGGCGCAGCGCGATGAACAGCAGGAAATGAAAGCCGAACAGGCCATAGACGCCCAGCGCCAGCGTGCTGCCCGGCACGCGCCATTGGCGCCAGTCGAAGCGGGACAGCGGCAGGGCGATCAGGCTGCCCACCAGCAAGGCCAGCCCGGTGAGCAGGAACGGAGGGACATGGGACAGTGCCACGCCCAGCGCAGCCAGAGAGGCCCAGAGCACGATCGCGGCCAGCGCGAACAGGTTGGCGGTGTTCATCCCCCGATCATCGTCCGAGCCATCGTCGCGCCACGCGGGCGAATCGTCGCGCGCCGCGGGTCAGCTGCCTCGAGAACCGTGGCGTTTGAGCGCCGCGGTCAAAGCCGATGGCGAGAGGTAGCCGCAGTGGCGCGCCGTGTCGGCCACCGACATGCCCTGCGCGCGCAAGGCCCGCGCCTGATCCAGTTGCATGCCGCGCAGCCAGCGCTGGGTGCTTTGCCCGAGTTCCGCGCGGCAGCGCGCCGCCAGTTGCGCCGGGCTCAGGTGCACCTGTCCGGCGAGATCGGCCACCCCGACATGCCCGTGCGGCCAGCGGGTGCGCGCCCAGTCGGCCAGCGACGTCCAGTCGATGGGCCGCTGCGGCCGCCTGGGGGAGGTTGAAGCGGGCTGCCACGCCTCGATCAGCAGGCTGGCGCCCAGGGTCTGTGCGCGCGGCAGGCGCTGTGCGCAGGCTTCGGCCAGGTAGCGCGCGAGCGCGGCGGCGGCCGGGGAGGCGGATGGGGCAGCGGCCGCCCATTCGGGCGCGCGGCTGTCGAGCACCAGGCAGCGCGCCCCCGCCTTCGATTCGAAATCGTGCCGCTCGCCCGGGGGCACCACCGCACCGTCGCCGGCGGCAATGCGACAGCCTCGACCGGCCACCTCGAGATCCAGCACGCCGTCCAGGCCGATCAGGATCTGGAAATGGTCGTGATCGTGGCTGCCCGGCGAGGCGCCGTAGGCCCGCACGCTCAGGTGGTCGTGCGCGGCTGCACCCATGTCACCGGGCCATGGCTTCGAGCACGCCGTGCGCCTGCTGGTCGGCGTGGTAGCTGCTGCGCACCATGGCGCCCACGGCGGCATGGGTGAAGCCCATTTCGTAGGCACGCGCCTCGAACATCTTGAAGGTGTCGGGGTGCACGTAGCGGCGCACCGGCAGGTGGTGGCCGCTGGGCGAAAGGTATTGCCCGATGGTGAGCATGTCGATGCCGTGCTCGCGCATGTCCTGCATCACCTGCAGGATTTCTTCATCGGTCTCGCCCAGGCCCACCATCAGACCGCTCTTGGTCGGCACCTGGGGGAACAGTGCCTTGAACTTCTTGAGCAGGTTCAGGCTGAAGGCGTAGTCCGAGCCAGGCCGTGCCTCTTTGTACAGGCGCGGCACCGTCTCGAGGTTGTGGTTCATCACGTCCGGCGGTGCGGCCTTGAGGATCTCCAGCGCGCGGTCATCGCGGCCGCGGAAGTCGGGCACCAGCACCTCGATGGTCGTGTCGGGCGAGAGCTCGCGCGTCTTGCGGATGCACTCCACGAAGTGCCCGGCGCCGCCGTCGCGCAGGTCGTCGCGGTCGACGCTGGTGATCACCACGTACTTGAGCTTGAGCTGCGCGATGGTCCGGGCCAGGTTGACCGGTTCGTCCGCGTCGAGCGGGTCGGGGCGGCCGTGGCCGACGTCGCAGAACGGGCAGCGCCGCGTGCACTTGTCGCCCATGATCATGAAGGTGGCCGTGCCCTTGCCGAAGCACTCGCCGATGTTGGGGCAGCTGGCCTCCTCGCACACCGTCACGAGCTTGTTCGTGCGCAGGATGTCCTTGATCTCGTAGAAGCGCGTCGTCGGGCTGCCCGCCTTGACGCGGATCCACTCGGGCTTCTTCAGCGTTTCGGCCGGCACGACCTTGATCGGGATGCGCGCGGTCTTGGCCTGGCTCTTCTGCTTGGCGGTGGGGTCGTAGGGGGTGCTCATGGCGGTCAGGCCGACAGCGTGGTGACGAGCTTCTGGCCCAGCACGCCCGCGGCTTCTTCCCAAGTGGCGGAGACGCCGATTGTAGAAAGGTCGACGGTCGCAAGACCGGCATAACCGCAGGGGTTGATGCGCTGGAAGGGTTGAAGGTCCATGGCCACGTTGAGCGCCACGCCGTGGTAAGTGCAATGGCGGCTGACCTTGATGCCCAGGGCGGCGATCTTGCCCAGCCCCGAGAAATCCGGCTGTGGCGCCGGGCTGCCGGGCTCGCGCCGCGCCGGCGCCTGTGGCAGGCGCGCGTGGCTGTGCGGATCGTCCAGCCGCACGTAAATGCCGGGTGCACCGGCCACCCGGTGGCCGGTCACCCCGAACGCATCGAGCGTGCGGATCACCGCTTCTTCGACCCGGTACACGTACTCCTTCACGTAGTAGCCCGCGCGCTGCAGGTCGATGAGCGGATAGGCCACCACCTGACCCGGGCCGTGGAAGGTGACCTGCCCGCCGCGGTTGGTGTCCACCACGTCGATGTCGCCCGGCGCCACAAGGTGGTCCGCTTTGCCGGCCAGGCCCTGCGTGAACACCGGTGGGTGTTCGCACAGCCAGAGCTCATCGGGGGTGTCGGGCAAGCGAGCGGCCGTGAAGGCCTGCATGGCCTCGTAGGTGGGCCGGTAGTCGACCCGACCCAGCCCGACCACGTTCATGCCGGGTGCCGCTGCCGGGCGGCCGTCCACAGGGTGGCGGGGCGGGTGGGCTTCAAAGCACCACCTTGACCATCGGGTGGGTGGTGAGCGTGCGGTACACCTCGTCGAGCTGTTCGCGGCTGGTGACGCGCAGCGTCACGGTCAGGCCCATGTAGTTGCCGGCCTTGCTGGGGCGCAGTTCCAGCGTGCGGGCGTCGAAGTCCGGGTCGAAGGCGAGCGCGATCTGCGTGATCGCTTCGGCAAAGCCATCGACGTTGGCGCCCATGACCTTGATCGGGAAATGGGTGGGGTAGGTGATGAGCGATTGCTCGGGCGGAATCTCGCGCGGCATGTCCATGGCGGGCCTCAGATCGATTGTTCGGCAATGGCGCGCTGGTAGGCCGCGTGCAGCTTTGCGACCACCGGACCGGGTTGTCCGTTGCCCACCGCCCGGCCGTCGAGCAGGGTGACCGGCAGCACCTCCTTGGTGGCCGACGACAGGAACACCTCATCGGCCGCGAACACCTCGTCGCGCGTGATGCGCCGCAGCTCGAACGGGATGCCCGCGTCCTGGCAGATCGATTCGATCAGCCCGTAGCGGATGCCTTCGAGCACCAGGTGGTCCTTCGGCGTGCCCATCACCTTGCCGTTCTTGACGATCCACACGTTGCTGGCCGCGGCCTCGCTCAGCAGGCCGTCGCGAAACATCACTGTCTCCACGGCCCCGGCATCGGCGCTGATCTGGCGTGCGAACACCGAGCCCAGCAGGCTCGTGCTCTTGATGTGGGCCTTGCGCCAGCGGAAGTCCTCGGCCGTCACACAGGCCACGCCACGGCTGCGCTGCTCGGGTGTGGCGAGCTTCATCTCGCTGGCCATCACGAACACGGTGGGCTTGAGGCCGACCGGCATCACGTGATCGCGCAGCGCCACGCCGCGGGTGACCTGCAGGTAGATCAACTGGTTGACCACGCCGGCGGACTGCCGGTCGGCGATCAGCCGGCGGGCGATCGCGAGCCATTCGTCGCGCGTGTGGGGGTTGGGTATCCGCAACTCGGCCAGCGAACGGTCGAGCCGGTCCATGTGCTCGCCAAAGCGGAAGATGCGTCCGCCATAGGCCGGCAGCACCTCATACACCCCGTCGCCAAAGATGAAGCCGCGGTCGAGCACGCTCACGCGGGCGTCCTTCAGGGCGCTGTACGTGCCATCCAGGTGGCACAGCGCATCGGGCAGGAAGTGTGAGGTCATGGCGGAATTATCGGCCTGGGCCTAAAAAGAGGGTGCCCGTGCGTGGCCTGTGTCCGAACGCACAGCCGCCAGCCGCACCTTGACGGTGCCATCGGGTTTCTACGTATAATCAATGGCTTTGCGACCCGGACCCGTCCGTCAACCGTCAACCGCGATGTCGACCATGCGTCAAGCCAAGCCGACACCGCTGAAAGACGACGACCTCGAAGATGGGGCGCAGGAACCCGAATTCAAGCCGCTGACGCGCGAAGAGGCGCGGCAGTGGCGCGCCAGCCAGCCGGTGCTTTCGCCCTGGCGGCTGGTGGGTGTGCAGTGGCTCGTGGGTCTGATCGCCTCCCTGGCCGCCGGATTGCTCTCGCAGTCGGCGTCCCTGGCGGCCTCGGTTCTCTACGGTGCGGCAGCGGTGGCGATTCCTTCGGCCCTGATGGCCTACGGACTCACCTCCAGCGCCTTGTCCCGGCTTCTGTCGGGCTTTGCGCAGGCCGCATTCGCCGGCTTCCTGTTCTGGGAAGGCGTCAAGGTTCTGCTGTCGGTGGCCATGCTGGCTGCCGCGGTGTGGATCCTGCCCGAACCGAACTGGATCGCGCTGCTGGTCGGGCTGGTGTTGGTTTTGAAGGTCTACTGGTTTGGGTTTTTTCTCCAGACCCGCAGGCCGGTCGCAAACGGTTGATCAACGGTTGACGCTCCACGCAACGGTGCACACAAATGGCTGCTGAAGGCACTCTGACCCCTGGCGAGTACATCCGCCACCACCTGGTCCACATGACGAACAAGAAGCAGGAGTCGATCGTCGACTTCTCCGTCATCAATGTGGATTCGGTCATCGTCAGCAGCGTGCTGGGGCTGATCATGTGCGTGGTGCTCTGGATGGCCGCGCGCAAGTCCACGGCCGGCGTGCCCGGCCGCTTTCAGGCGGCGGTCGAGCTGCTCGTCGAGATGGTGGACAACCAGGCCAAGTCGGTCATCCACAACGCCACCAGCCGCAAACTCATCGCCCCCATGGCCCTGGCCGTGTTCGTGTGGATCTTCCTCATGAACTTCATGGACATGATCCCGGTCGATCTGCTGCCCGCCACCTGGCACGTCGTCGGCCCGGCCCTCGGCTTCAAGGACTACCTGCGCGTCGTGCCCACCGCCGACCTGTCCACCACATTGGGCCTGTCGTTCTCGGTGCTGGCGCTCTGCCTGTTCTACAACATCAAGATCAAGGGGCTCGGCGGCTGGACGCACGAGCTCGTGACCGCGCCGTTCGGCACCAGCAAGAACCCCCTGTGGGCGCTGCTGCTGGGGGTGGTCAACTTCCTCATGCAGATGATCGAGTTCGTGGCGAAGACGGTTTCGCACGGCATGCGGTTGTTTGGCAACATGTTCGCGGGTGAGCTGGTGTTCATGCTGATCGCGCTGCTGGGTGCCTACGCCACCCTCTCGCTCGGCGGTGGACTCTTCTTCGTCGGACACCTGATCGCCGGCACGGTGTGGACCCTGTTCCACATCCTGGTCATCACCTTGCAGGCTTTCATCTTCATGATGCTGGCGCTCATCTATCTGGGCCAGGCACATGACGCTCACTGACGCGGCCGTCTAGGACGCGCTCGGGTTCTCTCGTTTCTTTCCTTTCTCATCAAACTTCCATCTCACAGGAGTCATCATGGAAAACGTTCTGGGTCTCGTTGCTCTGGCTTGCGGCCTCATCGTCGGTCTGGGCGCCATCGGCGCCTCCATCGGCATTGCGCTGATGGGCGGCAAGTTCCTGGAGTCGTCGGCCCGTCAACCCGAGCTGATGAACGACCTGCAGACCAAGATGTTCATTCTGGCCGGTCTGATCGACGCGGCCTTCCTGATCGGCGTGGCCATTGCCCTGCTGTTCGCCTTCGCCAACCCGTTCACGCTGTAAATCGGTTGGTCGGCCCCGCGCGGGCGCTGCCGGTGAACGGGTGAACAACCCGTCGCCGTTCCCAGCCGTCCGCCGGGCAGCCGGTGTGCCTGTCCCATTGTCCACACACAGAAAGGCGTTGCGATGAACATCAATGCAACCCTCTTTGCGCAGGCGATCGTCTTCGCGATCCTGATCTGGTTCACGATGAAGTTCATCTGGCCGCCGATCGCCAAAGCGCTCGACGAGCGCGCGCTGAAGATCTCCGAGGGCCTTGCCGCTTCCGAAAAGGCCAAGTCCGAACTGGCCGTCGCGAACAAGCGCGTCGAAGAAGAGCTGAGCAAGTCGCGCAATGAGTCGGCCACTCGCCTGGCCGATGCCGAGCGCCGTGCCCAGACCATCATCGAAGAGGCCAAGGCGCGTGCCAACGACGAAGCCGCCAAGATCGTGGCCGCTGCCCGCCAGGAGGCCGACCAGCAGGTCGTCAAGGCCCGCGAGGCCCTGCGTGAGCAGGTGGCCGTGCTGGCCGTCAAGGGTGCCGAGCAGATCCTGCGCAAGGAAGTCAACGCCGGCGTTCACGCCGACCTGCTCAACCGCCTGAAGACCGAGCTCTGAGCGGCCCCACCGGAAGCACCACCATGGCCGAAATCGCCACCATTGCCCGCCCCTACGCGGAAGCGCTGTTCAAGGCGTGCGGACAGGACGCCGCCGGCGCGGCAGCCTGGCTTGATGCGCTGTCCGCCGTGGCGGGCGACGAGCAGCTGCGCCAGTTCGCCGACAGCCCGAAGGTCACGCCGCAGCAGGTCTTCGACCTCGTCACCGGGGTGCTCAAGAGCCCGCTGCCGACCGCCGGCCAGAACTTCCTGCGCACCGTGATCGACAATGGCCGTCTGGCGGCGCTGCCCGAGATTGCCGAGCAGTTCCGCACGCTGAAGAATGCCCAGCAGGGCACCTCCGACGCCACGGTCCACAGCGCCTTCCCGATCGAAGCGCCGGCGCTGGCCGAGCTGTCGACCGTGCTCGAGAAGCGATTTGCCCGCAAGCTCAACCTCAAGGTCGAGCTTCAGCCCGACCTGATCGGTGGCATTCGCGTGGTGGTCGGCGACGAAGTGCTCGACACCTCGGTCAAGTCCCGCCTGGAACAGATGAAAGTGGCCCTCACGGCCTGACGGCCCTGACCCGCCCGCGCCGCATACCCATTAACGAAAGAAGGAAAGAGTCATGCAACTCAATCCCGCCGAAATTTCCGAACTGATCAAGTCGCGCATCGAGGGCCTGGCCGCCAGCGCCGACGTGCGCAACCAGGGCACCGTGGTGTCGGTCACCGACGGCATCGTCCGTGTCCACGGCCTGTCCGACGTGATGCAGGGCGAGATGCTGGAGTTTCCCGCCAACAAGGACGGCGTGCCGTCTTTCGGCCTGGCGCTGAACCTCGAGCGCGACTCCGTCGGCGCCGTGATTCTGGGTGAATACGAGCACATCTCCGAAGGCGACACCGTCAAGTGCACGGGCCGCATTCTGGAAGTGCCGGTCGGCCCCGAACTGATCGGCCGCGTGGTCAACGCCCTGGGCCAGCCCATCGACGGCAAGGGCCCGGTCAACGCCCGCATGACCGACGTGATCGAGAAGGTTGCCCCCGGCGTGATCGCGCGCCAGTCGGTGGACCAGCCGGTGCAGACCGGTCTGAAGTCGATCGACTCGATGGTGCCCGTCGGCCGTGGCCAGCGCGAGCTGATCATCGGCGACCGCCAGACCGGCAAGACCGCCGTGGCGATCGACGCGATCATCAACCAGAAGGGTCAGAACATGACCTGCATCTACGTCGCCATCGGTCAGAAGGCGTCGTCGATCAAGAACGTGGTGCGTGCCCTGGAGCAGGCCGGCGCGATGGACTACACCATCGTCGTGGCGGCCTCGGCCTCCGAATCCGCCGCCATGCAGTACCTGTCGGCCTACTCGGGCTGCACCATGGGCGAGTACTTCCGCGACCGCGGCCAGGATGCCCTCATCGTGTACGACGACCTGTCCAAGCAGGCCGTGGCCTACCGCCAGGTGTCGCTGCTGCTGCGCCGTCCCCCGGGCCGTGAAGCCTACCCCGGCGACGTGTTCTACCTCCACAGCCGTCTGCTGGAGCGCGCTGCCCGTGTGAACGCCGACTACGTCGAGGCCTTCACCAAGGGTGAAGTCAAGGGCAAGACCGGCTCGCTGACCGCACTGCCCATCATCGAAACCCAGGCGGGCGACGTGTCGGCCTTCGTGCCCACCAACGTGATCTCGATCACCGACGGCCAGATCTTCCTGGAAACCAACCTGTTCAACGCCGGCATCCGCCCCGCCATCAACGCGGGTATCTCGGTGTCTCGCGTGGGTGGCGCCGCCCAGACCAAGCTCATCAAGAGCCTGTCTGGTGGCATCCGCACCGACCTCGCGCAGTACCGTGAACTGGCCGCTTTCGCCCAGTTTGCCTCCGACCTCGACGAAGCCACCCGCAAGCAGCTCGACCGCGGTGCCCGCGTGACCGAACTGCTCAAGCAGGCCCAGTACAGCCCGCAGCCCATCAGCCTGATGGCCGCTTCGCTGTTCGCGGTGAACAAAGGCTTCCTGGACGACGTCGAAGTCAAGAAGGTGCTGTCGTTCGAGTCGGCCATGCACGCCCACCTCAAGGACAAGCACGCTGCGCTGCTGACCAAGCTGCAGAACGACAAGGCCATGGACAAGGACGCCGAAGCCCAGCTGTCGGCCGCCATCGCCGAGTTCAAGAAGACCGGCACGTACTGAGCGCCCCAGGAACCAACCAGGAGCAGCGATGGCAGCAGGCAAGGAAATCCGCGGCAAGATCAAATCGGTGGAGAACACCAAGAAGATCACCAAGGCCATGGAGATGGTCGCCGCCTCCAAGATGCGCAAGGCGCAGGACCGCATGCGCGCGGCCCGGCCCTATGCCGAGAAGGTGCGTCAGATCACGGGCAACCTGAGCAGGGCCAACCCGGAGTACACGCACCCCTTCATGGAGACGAACGACGCCACGACCGCCGGTTTTGTCGTTGTCACCACCGACAAGGGTCTGTGTGGCGGCCTCAACACCAACGTGTTGCGTGCCTTCACCAACGAACTCAAGGCCCTGCAGGCCCAGGGTGCGTCGGCCGAGGTCGTGGCCATCGGCAACAAGGGCCTGGGCTTCATGAACCGCATCGGCGCCAAGGTGGTGTCCAGCGTGACGAGCCTGGGCGACACGCCCCACCTCGAGAAGCTGATCGGCCCCGTCAAGGTGCTGCTCGACGCGTACACCGAAGGCCGCATCAAGAGCGTGCACATGGTCTACACGCGCTTCATCAACACCATGAAGCAGGAAGCCGTGGTGCAGCAGTTGCTGCCCCTGACGGCCGAGAACCTGCAGGATGGCGCGGGTGGCCGTGACTGGGACTACATCTACGAACCCGACGCGCCGGCCGTCATCGATGAGCTGCTGCTGCGCTACGTCGAGGCCCAGGTGTACCAGGCCGTGGCTGAAAACATGGCGTCCGAACAGTCGGCGCGCATGGTGGCCATGAAGGCCGCCACCGACAACGCGGGCAACGTGATCAGCGAGCTCAAGCTCGTCTACAACAAGACCCGTCAGGCCGGCATCACCAAAGAGCTGTCCGAGATCGTCGCTGGCGCCGCTGCCGTGTAAACACGCAACAGGCCCGCGCCCCTCCGAATCCAGAGAAAACAGAAGGTAAACATCATGTCTCAAGTGCAAGGCAAGATCGTCCAGTGCATCGGCGCCGTCGTGGACGTGGAATTCCCGCGTGAACACATGCCCCGCGTGTACGACGCGCTGAAGATGGAGGGCACCGCCCTGACGCTGGAAGTCCAGCAACAGCTGGGTGACGGCGTGGTGCGCACCATCGCCCTGGGCTCTTCCGACGGCCTGCGCCGCGGCATGCTGGTGAGCAACACCAACGCCCCCATCACCGTGCCCGTGGGCAAGGCCACGCTGGGCCGCATCATGGACGTGCTGGGCAACCCCATCGACGAGCGCGGCCCGGTCGACCAGACGCTGACCGCGTCCATCCACCGCAAGGCCCCGGCCTACGACGAACTGTCGCCGTCGACCGAGCTGCTCGAAACCGGCATCAAGGTGATCGACCTGGTGTGCCCGTTCGCCAAGGGCGGCAAGGTGGGTCTGTTCGGTGGTGCCGGTGTGGGCAAGACCGTGAACATGATGGAGCTCATCAACAACATCGCCAAGGCGCACTCGGGTCTGTCCGTGTTTGCCGGCGTGGGTGAGCGCACCCGTGAGGGCAACGACTTCTATCACGAGATGGCCGACTCCGGCGTCGTGAAGCTCGACAACCTGGCCGAGTCGAAAGTGGCCATGGTGTACGGCCAAATGAACGAGCCCCCGGGCAACCGTCTGCGCGTGGCCCTGACCGGCCTGACCATCGCCGAATCGTTCCGCGACGAAGGCCGTGACGTGCTGTTCTTCGTGGACAACATCTACCGCTACACGCTCGCCGGTACCGAAGTGTCCGCCCTGCTGGGCCGGATGCCTTCCGCCGTGGGCTACCAGCCGACGCTGGCCGAGGAAATGGGCCGCCTGCAGGAGCGGATCACCTCCACCAAGGTCGGCTCGATCACCTCGATCCAGGCCGTGTACGTGCCCGCCGACGACCTGACCGACCCGTCGCCCGCCACCACGTTCGCCCACCTGGACTCCACCGTGGTGTTGAGCCGTGACATCGCCGCGCTGGGCATCTATCCCGCCGTGGACCCGCTGGACTCCACCAGCCGCCAGCTCGACCCGCTGGTGGTTGGCGAAGACCACTACAACACCGCCCGCTCGGTGCAGGGCACGCTGCAGCGCTACAAGGAACTGCGCGACATCATCGCCATTCTGGGCATGGACGAACTGGCGCCGGAAGACAAGCTGGCCGTGGCCCGTGCCCGCAAGATCCAGCGTTTCCTGAGCCAGCCGTTCCACGTGGCTGAGGTGTTCACCGGCTCGCCCGGCAAGTACGTGCCGCTGTCCGAGACCATCCGCGGCTTCAAGATGATCACCGCCGGTGAATGCGACCACCTGCCCGAGCAGGCCTTCTACATGGTCGGCACCATCGACGAAGCCTTCGAGAAGGCCAAGAAGCTGGCGGCGGGCTGACCGCCCCCGACCCCTCAGGAGTCACCATGAGCACCATCCAAGTCGACGTGGTCAGCGCCGAGGAGTCCATTTTCTCGGGTCAGGCCAAATTCGTTGCCCTGCCTGGCGAGGCGGGTGAGCTCGGCATCCTGCCCGGCCACATCCCCCTGATCACCCGCATCAAGCCCGGTGCCGTGCGCATCGAGAAGGCCGACGGCGGCGAGGAATTCGTCTTCGTGGCTGGCGGCATCCTCGAGGTGCAACCGCACGCCATCACCGTGCTGTCCGACACCGCCATCCGAGGCAAGGACCTCGACGAGGCCAAGGCCACCGAAGCGCGCAAGCAGGCCGAGGAAGCCCTGAAGAACGCCAAGAGCGACGTCGATCTGGCCAAGGCCACGTCGGAGCTCGCGGTCATGGCGGCGCAGATCGCCGCGCTGCGCAAGTACCGGCAGAAGAAGTGACCGGCACAGCGCCACGAAAGACCGGCCGACCCGCCGGTCTTTTTTTTCGCTCTCGCCGGTCAGTGCGATAGCCGACCACTATGATGACCCCAGAGACAACACCTGCGCCCCATGTCATCGCTTTTCGACAGCCCGGAACTCGCCCCTGAAGAGGTGGCCGCCCGGCTGCTCGTCACCCCCACCGCGCTGGCCGATCTGACCATTGCCGACGCGATGAAGGTCGTTGGGTACATGCGACCCAAGCTCATCAAGGCCGGCACGGTCATCATCCACGAGGGTGAAGTCCGTCAGAACGACTACATGCTGCTGCTGCTCGAAGGCGACATCGCCGTCGAGAGCGAACTCCCCGGCATGGCCGAGAGCATGGTGGTCAACATCATGGGGCCGGGCCACCTCATCGGCGAGATGGGCATGCTCGACGGTGCGCCCCGCTCGGCCACCTGCACCGCCAACACCGATCTGGCCGCCGCGGTGCTGTCGCGCACCGCCCTCATGCGGTTGCTGCGAGACGACCCCCGCCTCGGCTCGCGCCTGCTGCTGGCAATCTCCAAGCGCCTGGCCGACCGCCTTCGCGAAACCACCCGCAAGCTCAAGACCTTCGCCCAGATGAACAAGGCCCTGCAGCAGGAGCTGCAGGTGGTCATGAACAACCGCACCCCGATGAGCCGCGGCCGCGGCTGATCGTCCGCGCACTCAGACCCGCACCACCTCGTCGGGCTGTTCGTTGTGGGCCGGCGTCTGGCCCCCGGCGGGAAAGTGCGCCACCAGCAGCGCCGACACCTCTTCCAGCGCCTGGGTCAGGCCGTCTTCGAACTGCCCGTCGCGCAGCCGCTGTCCCAACCGACCGACCATGGCTTCCCAGTCCGCCGGTGGCACGCGCTGCGCCAACCCGCGGTCGGCGACGAATTCAATGGCGTGTTCGGCCAGCAGCAGGTAGATCAGCACGCCGTTGTTGAGCTCGGTGTCCCACAGGCGCAGGCGCCCGAACCAGGCCAGCGCCCGGTCCCGCACCACCGAATCCAGTGGTTCGGGGGCTCCGATGCGCATCACATACGACGTGGGAAGCGCGGCTTCCACCAGCAGCCGCACCTCGCCGGTGTGGCGCGATTCGCTCGCCCGGACTCGGGCCGCCAGCCGCGCGGCCATGTCGTCGGGCACGGCGCGCAGGCTGTCGCTGCGGTCCATCCAGCGGTGTCGAAACAGGCGTACCCATCGGTTCATGCGTGCCCTCACCAGCCGCCCGAGGCGCCGCCGCCCCCGAAATTGCCGCCACCGCCAGAGCGAAAACCGCCGCCACCGCCCCAGCCTCCGCGCCCGCTTCCCCCGCCGCCCCAGCCAGTGCCCTGGCCCCAGCCGCCACGGCCACTGCGTGCCGCCTGGCCGGTGGGCGCAAAACGCGCCAGCACCGCGATCAGCATGCCGATCAATGCGGCACCGGCCGATACCCAGACCACCGACGTCAGCACCCACGCCAGAAAGCCCGAGGCTGCGCCCGTGAGGGGAATGGCCAGGCTGCGACCGAACGCATTGCGCATGAAACCCGCCACCATCGGCACCGCGAACAGCAGAAAGACGAGCCCATCGGTCCAGTCGCCCGCGGCTCTCGCCGGTGACGGTTCAGGCTCGGGCAGCGCTTCGCCCTTGACCACCGACTCGATGCGCGCGATGCCGGCCTCGATACCGCCCGCGTAGTCGCCCTGCCGGAAGGCCGGTGTCACGGCCTGGTCGATGATGCGGCGGGCCAGCAAATCGGGCAGGGCGCCTTCGAGGGTCTTCGCCGGTGCGATGCGCAGGCGCCGATCGTCCTTCGCGATCACGAACAGCACGCCGTCGCCCACGTCGCGGCGGCCGATCTTCCACGCATCGCCCAGGCGTTGCGTGTAGTCGGCGATGTCTTCGGGGGCGGTGGTGGCCACCATCACCACCACGAGCTGCGTGCCCTGCGACTGCTCCAGGGCGGCCAGCCGGGCTTCGATGCGCTGCAGCGCGGCGGCGTCGAGCGTGCCGGTGAAGTCCATCGCCCGGGCCCGCAGTTCGGGCACCGGCTGAACGTCCTGGGACCATGCCGGCGCCAGCACGGCCACGCAGAGCAGCGCAACAGCCAGGGCCCGGATGAAGGTGCCAGCAAACACGGGTTGGCCCCGTCAGGGCTTCTGCGTGCCGAACTCCACCTTGGGCGGGGCGCTGATGGCGGCTTCGTTGGCCACGCTGAAGTTCGCCTTGGGCGTGTAGCCGAACACCATGGCGGTGAGGTTGCTGGGGAAACTGCGCGCCAGCACGTTGTAGGCCTGAACCGCCTGGATGTAGCGGTTGCGGGCCACGGTGATGCGGTTTTCGGTCCCCTCCAGCTGCACCCGCAGATCGGCAAAGCCCTGGTTGGCCTTGAGGTTGGGGTACTGCTCCACCACCACCAGCAGGCGGCTCAGTGCGCCCCCCAGTTCGCCTTGAGCAGCCTGGAACTTCTGCAGGGCGGCGGGGTCGTTGAGCAGCTCGGGCGTGGCCTGGATGGCCGTGGCGCGTGAGCGCGCCTCGATCACCGCCTTGAGCGTCTCCTGCTCGAAATTCGCCTCGCCCTGAACCGTCGCGACGATGTTGGGGATCAGGTCGGCCCGGCGCTGGTACTGGTTGAGCACCTCGGCCCAGGCCGAGCGGCTCTCCTCGTCGAGGCGCTGGAAATCGTTGTACCCGCAGCCGCCCAGCAGCAGGGCGGTGCACACGAGCAGGAGTCGGGACAGGTGACGCATGAGGCCTCCGGCGGTGACAGCGAATGGCAGGGCACTATACCCCCGGGATTTGCCATGGCGGCACAATCCGCCCATGCCCAAGCCGAAACTCCCGCCCGGCTCGCCCGACGACACCGAAGCCGCCTTCTACGAGGCCTTGCAGCACGCCGACATCGAGCGCCTGATGGCCTGCTGGGCCGATGAGGACGAGATCGTCTGCGTGCATCCCGGCGGCCCCCGCCTGGTGGGCCACGACGCCGTGCGCGCCACCTTCGAGACCATGTTCGCCAGCGGCGCCGTGCTCGCCCAGCCCGAGAAGGTGCGCCGGCTCGACACGGGGCACTGCAGCGTGCACAGCGTGGTCGAGCGCGTCACCGTGATGACCGACGACGGCCCGCAGCACGCCTTCGTCGTGGCCACCAACGTCTACGTCAAGACGGCGCAAGGCTGGCGCATGGTGGCGCACCATGCGAGCCCCGGTTCGCGCGTCGAACCGCCCGAGATCACCAGCGCCAGACCCATCCTGCATTGAGGCCCGACCACACCGCTCCCCTGACGGCCTACCGCGCGCCCTGGTGGCTGCCGGGCGGGCACGCCCAGACCATCTGGCCCGCCCTCTACGCCCGGCGGCACTTCGGTCCGCCGCCCCGGTTTGCCCGTGAGCGATGGACCACCCCCGACGGCGACTTCATCGACGTCGACCGCGCCACGCACCCCACCCATCCGCAATCGCCCTTGCTGGTGCTCTTTCACGGGCTCGAGGGCAGTTCGTCCAGCCAGTACGCCGTGGCCTTTGCCGACTTCGCCGCGTCACAGGGGCTTGCCTACGCCGTGCCCCACTTTCGCGGTTGCTCCGGCGAACTCAACCTGGCCCCGCGCGCCTACCACTCGGGCGACTTCCCCGAGATCGACTGGATCCTCAAGCGGTTCGCCGCCGCCGACCCCCAGCGACCGCTGCTGGTGGTGGGCATCTCGCTGGGCGGCAACGCGCTCATGCGCTGGGCCGCCGAAGCGGGCGCCGACGCCGCGCGCACGGTGCGCGCCGTGGCCTCGGTGTGCTCGCCGCTGGACCTGGCTGCGGGCGGTCATGCCATCGGCCGGGGCTTCAACCGGCAGGTGTACACGCGCATGTTCCTGCGCAGCATGAAGCCCAAGGCGCTGGCCAAGCTGCGCCAGCACCCCGGACTGTTCGACGGCGACGCCCTGCGCGCCGCGCGCGACCTGTTCACCTTCGACAACATCTTCACCGCGCCGGTGCACGGTTTTCGCGACGCCGAAGACTACTGGGCGCGCGCATCGGCCAAGCCCCACCTGCACCGCATCCAGGTGCCCGCGCTGGCCCTCAACGCCCACAACGATCCGTTCGTGCCGGCCCGATCCATGCCGCGCGCGGGCGAGGTCGGGCCACACGTCACCCTCTGGCAGCCCACCCACGGTGGCCACGTCGGCTTCGCCTCGTCGCTGCGGCGCTGGGGCATGCCGGGGCATGTGCGCACCATGCCCGAGGCCGTGGGACACTGGCTGATGTCCCGCATTGCCTAGGCCCCGCCCATGGACGACATCGTCAAGGCCGCGCTGGCCAAATGGCCCGATGTTCCCCACTGCCATGGGTGGCTCGGGCTCGACGCGCGCGGCCAGTGGCACATGCGCGACGACCGCACCCAGGCCGCCGGGCCGTTCCCGAACCCGAAGGGCTCGCTGCTGCGGCACGACAAGCTCATCGCCTTCATCCACCGCAACTACGCCGCCGACGAACGCGGTCAGTGGTTCTTTCAAAACGGCCCGCAGCGCGTCTACGTCGAGCTGGAGTGCACGCCGCACATCTGGCGCCTCGAGCCGGACGGGACCGTCCATTCGCACACCGGCGCACCCGCCCGCGTGCAATCGAGTCAGGTGGACGAAGCAGGGCGCCTTTACCTGCTCACCGACCGCGGCTTCGGGCTGGTCCACAGCGCCGACATGGCGCTGGCGGGCGATCGCGTCGAGGCCGGCGAATGGCGGCCGACCGACGTGCTGTCGGTCGACCTGCCCCGGCTGCACGGCTACGTGAGGAGTCCCGACGCCATGAAAAAAGCCGGTCGGTGACCGGCTTTTCTGTCGGGGTGGCTGCGCGAATTACTTGGCGCCATCCACCAGGAACTGCACCGCGGCCTTGATCTCGGCGTCGGAGGCTGCCATGGCGCCACCCTTGGGCGGCATCGCGCCCTTGCCCTTGATCACGCTGGCGGTGAGTGCGTCCACACCCAGCGCGATGCGCGGCGCCCAGGCGGCCTTGTCGCCCGTCTTGGGTGCACCGGCCACGCCAGCGGCGTGGCACACCGTGCAGGCCTGCTTGTACAGCGCCTCGCCGTTCACGGCGGCCACGGGTGTGGCGGCTGGCGCAGGCGCTGCGGCGGGTGCAGGGGCAGCGGGGGCGGCTGCCACCACAGGCGCTGCGGTGGCAGCGGCCGGGGCGGCCGCGGGCGCTTCGGCTGCGGGTGCCGCGTCCTTGGGTTCTTCGAACTTGCCGCCCGAAGCGTTGGCCAGGTACACCACCGCCCGGCCGATCTCGGCGTCGCGGTAGGCGCCGCCGCCCTGGGCACCCATGGCGCCCTTGCCCTTCAGGGCCGACGTCAGCAGTGCGTCGTAACCGGTGGCAATGCGCGCCGCCCAGGCCGTGGCGTCACCGAACTTCGGGGCACCGGCCAGGCCAGCGTCGTGGCAGGCCGCGCACTGGGCCTTGTACACCTCGCCACCAGCCGCCAGCGGGCGGTTGGCGTCGCGGATCTCCACCGATCCGATCTTCTGGATTCGCTGGGCCGTGGCGAGCTCCACATCCACGGCACCGGCCGCCGGTTTCTTGCCGGAGGTGACGAAAAACACCAGGCCGATGATGACGAAGACAGGCACCACGAACGCAAAGAACGACGTCCACAGCAACTGGGCGGGCGTCTTGATGGGGCCGGTGTGGGAATCGTGCGCGTGATCGCTCATGGGGTCCTCAAGGGGGGTGACAGACGGGGCCGCGAAGGCCGGCTGGCAAGGCCCACCGGGGACCGGCGAGCAGCCAACGATTATAGCCAGCGCCCCCGCCGCGCCCGGCCAATCCCGGGCAAGCGGCTAGAATCCGTGGTGTGCGCGGCTGTAGCTCAGTGGATAGAGTATTGGCCTCCGAAGGCTGTCGTCATTCGGTAACCGCGCAGTAGAACGAGTATTGGTCTTTTCCAGCCACGCGGCTGTAGCTCAGTGGATAGAGTATTGGCCTCCGAAGCCAAGGGTCGTGGGTTCGATCCCCGCCAGCCGCGCCAAGCTTCATCTCCTCGGTGAGTTGTTGACCACATTGGCGGTCATCGGCTTGCACGCAGCCGTGCCGCACAAGCTCTCCAACGCACACGGCACATCGGTGGCGGGTGTGGCCTTCCTCAAGCGCCCCTCAATCTGGCGCCGAGCCACCTGAGCGCCAGGGCGGCAACCCAAAGGACACCGCCCATGCCCATGTAGCCGACCCCACCACGGCCCACCGCGTCGACCTGATCCTCCCTGATTAACCAGATGCCGCCCATCATGCATAGCCCACCCACCAAGGCGATCATCAAGGCCAACGCGGTACAGAAGTCGGCAGCCAGGTGCTTCCACATGGTGGTCGGGGGCAGACGAATGTCGATTCTTGAAGATGAAGGGTCGATCCGTGGTGTGCAGGGCAGGCCGACTGATCACTGGCCGAGGCGCTGACACTCGACTGGGTCTGCACGAACGCACCCCTGCCAGCAGACCGCCTCCCCAAATCGATCGAGCGAGGCCGGTCCATGGGCCACCGACGAGCATTTCAAATCACCACGAAGGTCGACGACGCATCGGCCGACGCCACAAGAAGCCCTTCCGTAACGATCGAGGACCGCGCCTCCACCCGGCCTGGCACAAAACCACTGGCCGTGGCGGTCCTTCACGCACGGGGCTTCGGGTGTTGGACACACCGTGTTGCCGTGACGATCGTCCAGGCAGTTCGAACCCGCTTGGGCCGGCTTGCTGGCAAGTTGCCAGAGGCAGCAACTGAACACCAGGGTCCAGATGGTGTGTGTCAAGTTGAATCCAATCATCTGCATGAGCTGCGTTCATGAGCGGCGATGACGCAAGAAGGGTCGCCCCGATCTGGGCCACCACCGACCGCTGCCTGTTGCGGCTCCAGTCGATGAAGGTCGGGCAGGTCGTCCAGGATGAATCGTTCGCTCGTGTGAACGCATGAACCTGCCCGCGAAGGGGCTCTCCCGTGGAGACCGGCAAGAGGTCGCGAGGGCCATTAAAGCGCCATGCCAGCACCCATTTCGACAGGGTTGCGCGGAGCCACCGGGTCTGCATTGGCGCCTGATTGCACGGGCGCGGCCAACAGGCCGTCGGTCTCGCTGATTCGCGTTGGGCAGCGGGAGCGAATTCAAGCGATTTGCTGCTGACGAACTTCCCATGAGCGGCCTTCTCCGCTCGAAGGAAAGCCCAACACCACCGCAGCGTGGTCTGCGAGGTTCTCTGCGCGGCGCGGTGTCCCGTGTGACTTTCGGTTGTCGGGCTGGCGCACAGCATCAGGTGCGGCTGATCCATTCGGTGGGCGTCGGCTCGTCACCCGCTCTGTCAACTGTCAGATTCGACAGTTGCGCCTGGCGGCCAGCCCTAGAGAATCGGCGCCGGCCACCCGCCCGTGCGCCGGAAGGCAGCCCCCATTTCGAAGGCATGCATCCGGGCCGCTTCGCCGGGCGGCGCCGTTCATTCTTCATGAAGATTCTCCTGATCGACGACCATCCGCTGTTTGCGTTCGGATTCGCACATGCATTGACCAGTCAGGCGCGGGGCATCGAGGCGGTGACGGCGTCGTCGGTCGAGCAGGGCATCGATCTGATTTCGCGCCATTCCGATGTGTCCATTGCGCTCATCGACTACCGCCTGGGGGGTGACGACGGACTGGAAACCCTGATCCGGATCGGTGAGTCCCACCCTTGGCTGGCACGGGTGCTGATTTCCGGCCAGGAGGACACCGTGCTGAAGGCCCGCGCACGCCGCGCGGGCGCGTCGGGTTTTCTGGGCAAGTCCCTGCCCATCGAAGAGATTGTGTTGGCGTTGCGCACCATCGCCGACGGAGGCATCCACTTCGGTGCCGACCCGGAAGAGGCCGGGTGGGGGGCTTCATCCCTGGCTCCCTCCACGCGCCAGCTCGAGGTGCTGGCGCTGGTGTCACAGGGGCTGCCCAACAAGCGCATCGCGAGCCAGTTGGGCATCACCGAGCGAACGGTCAAGCTGCATGTGGCCGCACTGCTGGAGCGCCTGCAGGCCGACAACCGGACGCACCTGCTGTTGAAGGCCCGCGAGCGGGGCTTGTTGTGACCCCGGCCTTCATCCGGCAGGCGGAAGCCGATCAGGTCGAGCACCTGATGCAGATCACCCTGGTGGTGGCGCCGGGGGCCACGCTGGGCGCGTTCTTTGTGTGGATGAACTTTGCCGAAGGCCCGGCCGCCGCGGCGATTCATGGCTGGTTCGCCGCGTTCTTCCTCATCGCCTGCGCACGAATTGCCGCCAGCCTGCACTTTCGGCGGCGTCGCCCGCCGTCGGGCCACTACCAGGCATGGCTCATCTGGGCCTGCTTGAGCTCGCTGGCCCACGCTGCCTGCTGGGTCGTGTTCGCGCTGCTCGTGCCTCAGCCGGGCAATGCGGCCGCGGAAACCATTCTCCATGTCGTCGTCGCCGCAACAGCGATGGGTGCCACCATGCACCTGGCGAGCTTCTATGCCTTGCTGGTGGCGTATGTGGTGTTCACGCTGGCGCCGCTGATCCTGAGGGATCTGTACATCGGTGGCGCCGAACACCTGACGTTGGCGGCGCTGGGGGTGGCGATCGCGATCTACTCCCTGATCAGCAGCGGTGGCCATGCGCGGGCCCTTGCACAGATGCTCGCTCAGCGCCGGGAGAACGCTTCGCTCATCCTCGCGCTCAAGCACGAAAACAAGGCGGCCGTCGAGGCCCGTGAAATCGCGGAGCAGGCGAATGCCTCCAAGGCACGGCTCTTCGCTGCGGCCAATCACGATCTGCGCCAGCCCCTGCACGCCGCCAGCCTGCTCGCCATGTCGCTCGCGCAGGCGCGCTCGCTGGAAGAAGTGGCCCCGGTGGCTCAGCGCATCGGTACCTGCATCGACAGCCTCGGTGACCTGGTGGATGCCATGCTGGAGCTGTCTCAGCTCGACAGCGGCGCCGTCACCCCGCAGATCCGGCCGTTCGATCTGGACGATCTGATCGACGAGATCTTCAACGCAAACGAACCCCAGGCAAGCGCCAAGGGCCTTGAGCTTCGGTCAGACGCTTCGCGGCTTTGGGTGCGCTCGGACAGGAAGATGGTTCTGCGCGTGTTGTCGAATCTGGTCAACAACGCCGTGCGCTACACGCGGTCCGGTGCGGTGCGTGTTCGGCTGGTCACCGATGATCAGCGCGTGAGGGTGTCGGTTCTCGACACCGGGCCAGGGATTGCCCAAGAGGAACTGCCGAGGGTGTTCGAAGAGTTTTACCAGGTGGGCAACTCGGCGCGCGACCGAAAACAGGGGCTGGGTCTGGGCCTGGCCACGTCGAGGCGCATCAGCGACCGGCTGGGTCTGGATCTTGCCGTGCAATCGACGGTGGGCCAGGGCAGTGAGTTCAGCTTTTCTCTGCCCGTCGTCGAGCAGCCATCCGCGGACGCCCCGATGGCACGGGCGCATTGCCCGGACGGAAACGTTCCGGCAAGGCGTGTGCTCGTGGTCGAGGACGACGATGAGTCGAGGGACGCCCTGGAACTGGCCCTGTTGCGGTTCTGCGCCACACTCGAAGTCGAGGCCGCCCGCGATGCCGAACACGCGCTGCGGTGCCTCGAGAAGGGCTTCGAGCCGGACTTGATCGTGACCGATCTTCGCCTCGGGACCCGCATGGATGGCACGGAACTCATTCAGGCCATCCGCCTGGCGCTGGGCCGCCCGGTCCCGGCCATTCTTGTGAGCGGAGATGTGGAGACCAACGGCGTTCAACGGGGCGAACATGGCGACACCGTGGTGCTCAAGAAGCCGATCAAGGGGGTTCAGCTGAGGTCGATCCTTGAAGGCGCGTTTCAGTCGACGACGCGACCTCCACCCACTGACCACGACACACCTTCCATCGCACCTTGATCGACCAGGACCGGTGTCTGCTCAACCCTTCGCTTCCGGGCCCTGGTGTCATCGATCGGTGTGGCTGAAGATTCAGGCCCGGCCCGCTGGGGTCAGGCTTTCTCGCGGCTTGCTCTGGCCGGCGAAAATCTGCGGGTCAGGAAATCGATCAGAACCCGAACGCGAAGCGGAACGTGCCGCGTACCCGGGTACAACAACGAAAAGGGCCGCGAAGCGCCCTCGCACTGCGGCAGAACACGCAGCAGATCTCCCGCCTTGATCGAGTCCTCGACGAGATAACGGTAGGTTTGCGTCAGGCCGGCGCCTTCGCGGGCCAGCGTGATGGGCGCAAGAATGTCCTCCGAGCATTGAAGGCGGCCATGGGTCGTGACCTCCTTGATGCGTCCCTGCTCGTTCAGCAACCAGGGAACAGGCGCGCCATTGCTGGGCAGCACGAACTGAATGCATTCGTGATGGGCCAGGTCTTGCGGCACCTGCGGTGTGCCACGCGCGCGAAGGTAGGCAGGCGAGCCCACGATCACCAACGGTGCGTCTTCGAGCTTTCGGGCAATCAGTCCCGAATCGGGTGGCTGCCGCCCGCGGATTGCCAGATCGAAACCGTCCTCGACGAAGCTGATGTTGCGGTTGGACAGTTGCAGGTCGAGGTTGATCAGCGGGTATAGCCTCAGGAAATCGGGAATGACCGGCAGCACACGGTGGTGCCCGTAGGAGGTCGGAAGGCTCAACCTCACCACCCCGGCAGGTTGTGTCTGCTGACCTGTGATTTCGCGTTCCGCTTCGGACAGCTGATTCAGGGCAGCACGGCACTGATCGAAAAAACGCTGGCCGTCATCGGTGAGTCGCACCCGCCGTGTCGTGCGCGTGAAAAGCCGGACACCCAGTCGCTCCTCCAGCCGATTCACGGACCGGCTGACTGCCGCAGTGGTCAAACCCGTGACCTGTGCCGCGGCAGTGAACCCTTGATGCTGCGCGACCAGGCAGAAGAGCTCTATGCCGCTGAGCTGCAAGCCATCGAACTGTCTTGTCATCGGCCACGGAAGGTTTGACTGTGCAGATGCCGGGCCCATGGTCGAGACCCGAACTTCATTCCATCGTAGCACCGGCAGTGCGTGCGCGCCGCGTGATCTGGATGGCATCTTGCGACCGGTCAACCATCGGTCCGTTGGATTGTCGATCGCGATGTAAAGAATGAATCCGCATCCGTGTTGACAAAGAAACGGGGGATTCTTCCTACCATCGATTCATGCAGAAAGGTCAGTGACCTCTGCAGCGAGTTCATCCAGTCATCAAGGAGAAAACCCATGAACAATCAAATCGTGGTCGTTTGCCACAGCGGATACGGCCATACCCGGCGTGTGGCGGAGGCCGTGGCTGCTGGCGCCGATGCCTCGATCGTGTCCATCGATGCCGAAGGAAACGTCGACCCGGCCGCCTGGGAGCAACTGGAGGCAGCCAAGGCCATCATCTTCGGGTCGCCCACCTACTTTGCCAATGTCAGCTGGCAGTTCAAGCGCTTCATCGATGCGGCGTCATCCGTGTGGATGAAGCAGGGCTGGCGAAACAAACTGGCCGCCGGCTTCACCAACAGCGCAGGCATCAGTGGCGACAAACTGATGACTCTGCAGACCATGATGGCGATGGCGCAGCAGCACGGCATGCTGTGGGTGGGCACGGGAATGATGCCCAGCAACGCCAAGGCGTCCATGCGCGACGACGTCAACTACCTTGCCTCGTTCACCGGTCTCATGACGGCCACACCCTTCGATGCTTCGGTGGACGAAATGCATCCTGGTGATCTGCGCACCGCCCACCTGTTCGGCATGCGAGTGGCCGAGGTGGTGAAACTGCACGCCGCGCATTGAGGAGGTTCCATGCCTTATGTCCATATCCAGGTCACCCGCGAGGGTGTGACACCAGCCCAGAAGGCGGTGCTGATCCGGCAGACCACCGACATGTTGCGCGATGTGCTGAACAAGGATCCGGCCACCACCTTTGTGGTCATCGAAGAGGTCGACACCGACAACTGGGGTGTTGCGGGTGAATCGGTCACGGTCCGCCGGGCGAGGGCCTCGGAGGCACCCCAGTGAACCAGGAAGACCCATCCATCGAGGCGGTCATCCAGAGCTACCTCGATGGTCTCTACCACTGCGACACGCGCTTGCTGGCCACTGTGTTTCACCCCCGCGCGCTGTATGCCACCGCCGCCGGCGAGACGCCCCTTTTCATGACGATGGACACCTACTTTCCCGTGGTCGATCAGCGCGATCCGCCTTCGCGCCGGGGTGATCGTCGCGAAGAGCGCATCCTGTCGATCCAGCACTTTGGCCCGGTCACTTCGTTGGTGACGCTCGAATGCCGCTTCTTCGGCAAGCGCTACACCGACATCCTGAGTCTGTTGAAGATCGAGGGGCGTTGGCAGATCGTCTCGAAGGTCTTTCACTTCGATCCTGATACATCGCCGGAATGAGCGCCGTCGGCGGCCGCCCCGCGATGCGTCAGCCCGCCTGGCGCGCGTCCACCCGTGGAGAGCACATGAATCTGTTTGGTACCCGGTTCCCCCTGATCCAGGCGCCGATGGCCGGCTCCCAGAACGCCAGGCTGGCGGTGGCGGTCTGCCAAGCGGGTGCTTTGGGGTCCATTCCGGCTGCGATGCTTGACCCTGAGGCACTGGATCGCGAGTTGCAGACCGTGAGCGGGTGTCAGCTCCCCTACAACGTCAATTTTTTCGCGCACCAGCCGCCCGAGGACGATCCCCTGCAGCAGCAAGCTTGGTTGGCCCGCCTTGCTCCCTATTTTGCCGAGGTGGGTGTCAGCCCCGACGTGTTGTCAGGTGGCGGCGCATCGCGCCAGCCCTTCGGTTCCGCCGCGGCCGAAGTCCTCGAGCGGTTCCGACCGCCTGTGGTGAGTTTCCATTTCGGTCTCCCCAGACCCGAGCTTCTGGCCCGGGTGAAGCGCTTGGGCAGTCTGGTGCTTTCCACCGCCACCACGTTGGACGAGGCCCTGTGGTTGCAGGCCCATGGAGCCGATGGCGTGATCATTCAGGGCCTGGAAGCCGGAGGACACCGGGGTCACTTCCTGAGCCAGGACGTCCGTCTTCAGGCGAACCTCCTGGATCTGTTGCCCCGGGTGGTGGAGGCGCTTGACATCCCGGTGATTGCGGCCGGCGGGCTGGCGAACGCCGAAGGGGTGCAAGCCTGTTTTCAGGCGGGTGCGCATGGCGTTCAGGCAGGCACTGCATTCCTGCTGTGCCCCGAGGCCACCACGAGCGCGTTGCACCGCAAGCGCCTGCTCGATCCATCCTCACCCACGGCGCTGACCAACCTGTTCTCCGGCGGGCTGGCGCGGGGTCTGCACAACCGCTTGATGAACGAGTTGGGGCCTGTCTGTGGCGACGCACCGCCATTTCCGTTGGCCGCTGCCGCGATCGCGCCCCTTCGAAAGCGGGCCGAACAGATGGGGCGCGATGATTTCTCTCCGCTTTGGTCCGGAACCCGTCGACAGGCCACCGAAGAACGCCCTGCATCCGAGGTGGTTCGCACGTTGATGGCGGGCTTCACACCATCTCACCCGGGGTGAGTGCGGGGATCTTGTGGCGACCGATCGCTTCCCGAATCCGGGGTGATAACGTTCGCTCCGGAAGGATGTCGACCATGGGCTCTGTGACACCGCGTGAACTTGAAGGAACGATCGAGGCGCTGCAGTCGGCGCAGTCGCTCGACGACATCCAGGCCCTGTGCCAGGTCCAGTGCCAGGCGCTGGGGTTCGATCGCTTCATCTTCGCCATGCGGGTGCCAGTCCAGTTTGCGGAAGCCCGGCTGCTCATGATCAATGGCTACCCGCCGGGCTGGGTGGAGCATTACTTCGAGCGGGGCTATGCACAGCACGATCCCGTGATGGCGCATTGCGCGAGCCACGTGACCCCCCTTGCCTGGCACGACCTGGATCGGGACGCCAAGGGCGTGGCGCGCCAGGTCATGGGTGAAGCCGGCGAGGTGGGGTTGCGCGACGGCGTGACGGCCCCGGTGCACAGCCCGCACGGTGAAATGGGGGTGTTGAGTTTCGCGCTGGACGGCTCCGCGTCCACGCGCCGCGAAGTCGTCGGGCATTCAGTGGCGCAGGTGCAGATGCTGTCGGTCTATGTCCACGAGACCGTGCGGCGGGTGGCTGGTCTGTCCACCATCGAACCGCGCGTGAAGCTGAGCATCCGCGAGGAAGACTGCCTGCGCTGGGCCGCCGACGGCAAGACCTCGTGGGAGATCGCGCAGATCCTCAAGCTGTCGGAGCGCAACGTGAACTTCCACCTGAACAACGCGGTGCAGAAACTCGATGCAAGGAACCGCCAGCACGCGGTGGCCAAGGCCGCTCTGCAGGGCCTCGTGCAGCCTTGGCCGTTCTGATCGAGGGGTTTACTGCGGTGGCGGCGGCCGGGTGGCGCTGCTCGGTTTGTTGGCGCCGTCCACCGACATCCGACCGCCCCCACCCAGTCCCTGGCCCTGCACGCGCTGGGGGCGGTACTGGCGCGCGGCGCGCACCATGTTGTTGTAGGCATCGGCGAAAGCGGCGGCAATCACCTTGCCCTGCTCGGTGTTGGTGTAGCTGCCGCCTGAAGCCCCCGCGCTGCTGCCCCGAACCAGCGCGCTGATGTTGAAGTCCGTCTTCGAGGCACTCCCCTCCGAGACCGCCACCTGCACGCCAGACCGGTTGTCCACCAGCGTCAGCATGGCGGTGGCTTCCTTGGTCCTCAAACCGCCGGCTGCCCGGCCGAGCATCGGGTTCTGCGCGCCAATCAGCGCGGCCACGGTGCCCCCCATGCCGCTGGCGTTGTTGTTCGAGAACATGATCTCGGGCGACAGCGCGTAGTCGGACGCCACCATCTGGCCCCGCCCCAGGTTGCTGCCGCTGCGGGTGTTGCCGGTTTCGGCCAGTTCGCGCTCCCGTTCCATGGCGCGCATGCCGGCGGCACTTCGCTCCACCACCACGAAACAGTTGGACTGCTGAACCATGAGGCGCAGCAGGTTCGATGTCGGCGGCAGCCGGTACTGATCGCGCAGCACCGCGTACCAGGTGGCCTGCTGGTTCTCCACCAGCGACAGCGTGCCCAGCGGCGATGCACAGCGCTCGAGTTCGCTGCTGGCGTTCGCGGCGGCGTCTCCCGCTGCTGCGCCCGTGGTGGCGTTGTTGGTTCCACCGCCCAGGTTCATGCTGGTGAGGCTGCCCATGTTGGGCATGGATTCACAGCCTGCCAGCAGCGCGGAGGCTGCCAGGGCGGTGCAAAGGACAGACAGTCGTGAAGACACGTTGAACACTCCCGGTTGCGATGAAGCCTGTGGATGCTAGGAAGCACCGCAACGCCCACCAATAGACCTGAAGTACAGGGTGGGCACCCCTTGTCGCGTTTTCGCCTCGGCCTGTACCTCGGGTCTATTCGGTCCCGGCCGATCGATTCCTAGCATCCCCGGCGGTCAGGTCCTCACGTGGTGTGCGGGCCGATGTCACGGGCAAGGGGATCGCTGTGGGTGAGTTGTCGGGCAAGGGTTGGCAGGGTGGTGTTCGGTGGGGAAGGGCCGTGGCGTCGGCCGCGGCTGCAATGCTGTTGCTGGCGGGGTGCGGTGGCAGTGGAGGTGGGGGAGGCGCAGGAGGGGGTGGGTCACCGCCTTCCGGGCCGGTGGCCCCGCTGGGTTGGGGCGAGCTGCTCCGCCTCTCGGGATCGGCCGCCAGCGATGTGTCGGTCGGCATCGACGGCAGCGGCGTGGCCCTGGCGGTCTGGCGCCAGGCCGATGCACCCCCCGCGGCCCGGACCAGCCTGTGGACCAGTCGGTATGCGCCCGCCAGTGGCTGGGGCAGCCCGCAGCGCCTCGAAGACCTCGAGCTGGCGGATGTGCTCGCCGCCCGCGTCAGCGTGGAACCGGTGTCGGGGCGCGCGGTGGTCACCTGGGTGCAGGCTTCTTCGCCCGTGGACACCAACTTCAACGGCACCGATCTCTGGGCCCGGTTGTTCGATCCGGCAACGGGCTGGGGCACGGCGCAGCGAATCGAGAACTTGAGCGGTGACATCGCCACCAGCGGCTTCGGAGCAGGGTTGGACGCACAGGGCAATGCCGTGGTGGTGTGGTCGCAGGATGAAGCGCGCGTGGGCCGCTACAGCGTGTGGGCCAATCGATGGACGCCCTCGGGTGGTTGGGGCACTGAAACCGCCCTCGAAAGCAACACCTTCATCGGCGGCCAGGACCGGGATGCCGTGCTGCGCGTGGCGCCGAATGGCGAGGCCTTGGTGGTGTGGCGGCAGTCGGCCAACGCCGCGGTCAATCTCTGGAGCACCCGCTACACGCCCGGCGCGGGTTGGACCGGCGCGAGCACCATCGTGGCCGACGCCGGTGTCGATCAGGCCATCGGTGCCATCGACCTGGCCATGGACGCCAACGGCAATGCCCTGCTGGCCTGGGGCCAGAACGACTTCGTGGGCGTGGGCCGTGAGACCACGGTGTTCACCAAGCGCTTCAGTCCCGGCGGCTGGAGCGGCATCAACAGCCGCCTGTCACCGGTGGACCTGACGACCCAGGGCCACCTGGCGGCGCCGCGCCTCGCCATGAATGCGGCGGGTGATGCGGTGGTTGCCTGGGTGCGCGAATCGGGCGATTTCAGCGCTGCACTGGCCGGCCCCGCTGGTGCCTGGGCCGCGACCCAGACCGTGCGACCCATCCGGGCGCGGCGGGCCACGTCGGGACCAGTCCCCGGCATCGATGCCCAGCAGGGCGCGTGGCTGGCCTGGACCGACCGCAGCGACCCGGGTGGGTACGAGATCGCCGTCAACCGCAATGTGGCGGGCACCGGCTGGGCGGGCGCAGCCAACCTGCATGAATCGGCCGAGCTGCAGGGCGCAGCCACGATCGCCGTCAACGAGCGGGGCGACGCCGTGCTGGCGTGGGTCGGCGTGTTTGCCGGCGAGGGCACCCGCGTGGCCGTGCGCTACCACCGGTCCGGGCGCTGAACCCGCACCGCACCGATGTCCGAGGAGACCAGGGAGTTGTTTCCATGATCCGATTCTTCTTGCCCGACGGGCTGCTCACGGGGCGCAGGCCCCGAACATCGATCACCTGCCACCAGCCCGGTGCTGGGTCGGCGTGCACAGGCGTTCCCATCCGCCCTGCGCTGGGGATGGCCTTGCTGGTGTGTGCCACGCTGGCCGCCTGTTCGGGTGCCCCGCTGCGCCATGCCATCCTGCGCAACGCGTCGTTCGCCGGCATCGAGGCCAAGGGCTTTGTGGGCAAGCCGATCGAAGAAGCCATCAAGCACTATGGCAAGGCCAAAAGCGTTCAGACGTCGCGGCAGCCGGCCGGCACCATCGTGATGGGCGTGGATGTGGGCGGCAAGGATCTTTACCTGTTTGAACAGAGCCGGTCGAACTACCAGATCAGCGTGCCGGTGGGTTCGCAAACCGTGACCACGGGCAACGGGCCGGTGGTGGTGCACCAGTACGAGCGGCAGAACCGGGTGGCGCTGTGCGAAGTGGGGCTCGTGGTCGAACCCTCCACGCGCATGGTGCTGGCGGCCGATCTGCGCGGCAACTGCCTTTGAGGGCACTGCCACCCGGGCCGTGCCCCGTGCACGGGCCTGGGTGGCTGGGACTGCTCAGGCTGCTCCCGGCTTCTTGCGCCGCGCGCAAGGCTGCCTTGCCGGTGGGCGTCTGTTGCAGCGCCCGCGAAACGCCCACACTGCAGGCTCTTTGCCAGGAGCCTTCATGATTGATGACGTTCATCGCCTCGCGGCGTTCGCCCACCCGGGCCACGGCGGCAACCCGGCCGGTGTCGTGCTGCTGTCGCAGCCCGCGGCGCCGGCCGACATGCTGAAGACCGCCGCCGAGGTCGGGTTCTCGGAAACCGCCTTCCTCTGGCCGAGTGCCGGGGGATGGGCGGTGCGCTACTTCTCACCCCGCATCGAGGTGCCGTTCTGTGGCCATGCCACGATCGCCGCTACTGCGTGTCTGGGCAATCGCACCGGTGCCGGTACCTACCGCCTGGACACCCAGGCAGGGCAGGTTCAGGTGACGTCATGGCAAGAGGGTGCGCACTGGCACGCGAGCTTCGAGTCACCCCCGACGCGTTCCGCGCCGATGGGCAAAGCGACGCTGCAACGGTTGCTCGGCCTGTTTGCCCTCACCGACGACGATCTCGATCAACAACTGACCCCCGCGGTGGTGCACGCTGGCGCAGACCACGCGCAGCTCGCGCTTCGCTCGCGCGAACGTCTGCGCGCCATGCATTACCCGTTCGACGCATTGGCCGATCTGCAGCGCGAAATGAAGTGGGCCACGGTCGCGCTGCTTCACAGGGACACCGAGGGCGTCTTCCATTCGCGAAACGCGTTCGCCGTCGGCGGGGTGGTGGAGGACCCGGCCACGGGTGCCGCCGCGGCCGCGCTCGGCGGGTACCTTCGCGACAGCGGGTTGGGGCGCGTGGACCACTTCGTCATCCGGCAGGGCGACGACATGGGTCAACCGTGCCTGTTGCGCGTGCGGGCTGGCGCGGATGCCCACCGTGGGGTGACGGTCTCGGGCATGGTCCGGCCCCTGTAGCCGCTCACGAGGGTCTTTCTCACCAGGGGCTTCACTGGTGGTCGGCACGCCATGCGGGCATCCATGCAAAATCGGCCACCACGGCCATGGACGCCCCACTCGACGCTCTCCCGGACATCACCGTCTTCACCCAGGTGGTCGAGGCGGGCACGTTGACCGCGGCGGCGAACGCCCTGGGGGTGTCGGTGTCGGCCGTCAGTCGGAGCGTCAGCCGGCTCGAGAAGCGCCTGGGCGCCAGCCTGTTGCACCGGAGCACGCGGGCATTGAGGCCCACGGCGCTCGGAGCCCAGGTCTACGAGCAGGGTCTGCGGGTGCGCGACGCCGCCAGCGAGATCCAGTCGCTGTCGCTGAATGCCCGCCAGACACCCAGTGGCTTGTTGCGGGTGACGGCCCCGAGCAGCCTGGGGTTGACCTGGTTGTCGGCGCACCTGGCCGGCTTTCGGCAAGCCCATCCCGACATCGGGCTCGATCTCACGCTGACCGACGGGTATGTCAACCTGTTTAGCGAGCCCTTCGATCTGGCGATCCGCATCACCCACCAGCCGCCCGACGGGTTGGTCGCGCGGCACCTGTTCGATTTCGATTTCCTGCTCGTTGCTGCCGAGCGGTACCTCGGCCGCCGCGGCCTGCCTGCCACACCGCAAGCGCTGGCGCAGCACGAGGTGCTGTTTCTGGCGCAGCGCAGTTTCGGCGAGCGCCTGTCATGGTCGGCGGGGCCCGCCTCACCCACGCCCGGTACGGTGGTGCTGCAACGCCGCCTCGCGTGCAACAGCAGTGTGCTGCTGACGCAGATGGCGCTGCAGGGTGAGGGCATCGCGCTGGTGCCGGCTTTCGTGGCGCACGACCTGATCGAGCGAGGCGACCTGGTGCCCGTGCTGGGCCAGGTGCGCTGGAGCGACGCCTATCGCCGCAACGCGGTGCACGCGATAACGCCTGCCATGCGCCACCTGCCGGCCACGACCCGGCGCCTGGTCGACTTCCTGCGCGAACGGGGTGCGCAAACGCCAGGTTCAGCGGGAAGACTCCGTCAACCGGGGTGTCATGGTCATCCATCCTGACCACTCGGGGACCCGCCAACCGGGTTCATTCCGGCCGCCGGCTGTTGAGCATGCCGCCATCCACGATCTTCTGAAGCAACGCGCTCAGGCCGTCAAAGCTCTCCGCCTTTTCGAGCAGCACGACGTCGCCAAGCTCCTGTGCGCCTTGCCGCAGTTCCTCCGACAGGTTGCCCGACGTGATCACCACCGGCAGCCCCGGGCGCAGCGCCCTCAGATCACGGGCGAGTTCCAATCCGCTGGTTTTGGGCATGTTGAAGTCGGTGATGACCAGATCGCACGGGATTGCGGGGTCGGCAAGTTGCGCGAGCACACCCGCACCCGTCTCGTGGCAAGTGACTTGGTGGCCGCGTCGATGCAACCACCGATGCACCAGACTGCGCATCATCTCGTCATCGTCGACATACATCAGGTGGACGCCATCGTGTTTGGCCAATGGCGCTGCGTGCACGGCTTCTGAGGTTGCGGGGACAGGGTCTTCGGGAGATCGCGGAGACACCCGGGCCGGGAGGCGAACGATGAACGTCGTGCCTTTGCCGGGCGCGCTGTGCACCTCGATGGCCCCCAGGTGATCGGCCACGATGCCATGCACCACCGACAAACCCAGGCCGGTGCCGATGCCAGAGGGCTTGGTCGTGAAGAATGGCTCGAAGATGCGTTCGCGCGTGGCCTCGTCCATGCCGCATCCGTTGTCGGCCACGCTCAGGCGCGCATGCGGGCAGTCCTCGGCACCGAAGGGTTCGATGTCCAGCGCCACGTGGATGTCTCCCCCAGTCTGGGGCAGGGCATGCCAGGCGTTCGTCACCAGGTTCATCAGCACCTGATGGAACTGCACGGCATCCACCCGCACCTCGATCGGTGATTCACACATCTCCACCACGAGCGACACGCGGGGAGGCAACGTGCTGCGCAGCAGGGCCACCACTTCATGCACCAATGGCTGCAGGGGTTGAGCCTCGAGCTTGCTCGGTTGCCGTCGGCCGAACGCAAGGATCTGGCGAACGAGGGCGCGGGCCCGTTCGCCGGCGCGCTGCACCTGCTGAAGAGCCTCCTGCGCCGGATGGTCTGGCGTGAGCTCTGACTGCGCCAGCATGGTGTTGCCGATCACCGCGGCCACCACGTTGTTGAAGTCGTGTGCAATGCCTCCGGCCAGGGTGCCCAAGGCATCCATCTTCTGGGCCTGGCGCAGCTGTTGCTCAAGGCGCTGGCGCCCCTGTTCGGCCAACACCTCTTCTTGAATGGACCGGATCACCAGCACGGCCCCGAGCACCGCTCCCGCCTCGTCCTGGATGGGCGCTCTCGACACGTGCACATGCCTGCTCACCCCGTGGCAGGAATGCAGCAGAAGCCGTTGGCCGCGAACGCGCGACCCTTCGATGCCTTCCGGGGCGGAAACTGACCCACTCCATGGATCGAACGGTCCCTGCTCGCTGTCCAGCTTGACCACATCGCGGATGTGTCGCTGCGTTGCATCCTCGGGCTTGCAGCCGGTCAATTCGGTGGCGGCGGTGTTCATCAGCAGCACCGCACCGTCCGGGCCGGTGGCGATCACGCCCTCGGCGAGGCTGAGCAGGACGGTCTTGAGCCAGTCGCCTTGCCGGCGCGACTCCGCCTCGGCCTTCAGCCTCCGATCGACTTCAAGCTGCAGGGCGCCGATCTGCTGGTTGAGGATCTGGAATCGGCTGTTGCCGGCGTTGTCCGGCACAAGCCGGCACCACAGATGTGGTGCCGATTCGGTGTCGATCGGCGGCAGCATGGCAATCTCGCAGCGGCAGGCCATGTCAGCGCCCTCGGCCGTCCGCAGCCGAAGGCTCGCCGGTGTCGGGGTGGTGCTTCGCCGGCCTTGTCTGAGCACCCCCTCGCAATGCGCTCGCTCTTCAGCGAAGAGTTCGCTCAGGTGAACGCGCGCCATGGCGTCCCGCTTCAACCCCATCAGGTTGAGGGCGGCGCGGTTCGCATGGACCAGATGCCCCGTTCCATCAAGCAGCAGGAGCGCGTCCGGGTGGACTTCGAGGATCTGTTCGCTGATTGCCGGGGAGGCCCACATGGGACGGTGTGCCTGGGGAGGTCAGGCGCGGAAGTATTCCCGTCCGTCCTCGGCATCGGCCTCGGGCCCTGGCTTGAGGTGAATGACCACCCGGCAGCCGGCAGACCCCTGCGCGATCGTGTCCTGCAGCACCACCTTGGCGCGACCCAGGTTCTGGGCTGCGATGGTGCCGAAGACATTGGAGGTCATCATGCACATGGACCGTCGGCCGATCACCTTGTCTGCGAACGGACAGACCCGGTTGCCAAGCACGATCCGCTCCTCGTTTGCCTCGATGAGGAAGAAATCACCCTGGATGCGTCGCTTGAGGTCGATCAGCACATCGATCACCTGGGTGCGGTTGAGGCGCTCTGCCCCCAGCGCCTTCCGGTATTCTTCGTCGATCCATTCGCCGACGCGTTGCCCCACCACGCTGATGTAGCCGGATGCATCCGGCAGGCCCACCACCGATTCAAGCGTCCCGGCCAGTTCGCGCACCAGTTGCCGCAGGAACACATCGCGCTCCAGCGGAATGTCGAGGTTGCTGATGGGTCCCGTGTGCATGGATTGGCGTGCTCCCCTTCGGAAGATTCTTGCACAGTACCGGGCGAAACCGAATGGAGCACGGCGCCGGGGGCGCGCTGACCGGACCGCGCACGCCCTGAAAGACCCGGTGGCAGGGCGGACGCAGGGCCACCGAAAGAAAATCATTTCGCATTCCCCTGATGCCTTTGCGGGTATTGACTGGCGTCACCCGCCTGATGCGTGGCGCCCCGCCGCGCGGTGTGGCAAAGCGTGTCGCCTGAGCGCACCCCCTTTGTCCAACGCGCAGAAGGCATTCCAGGCACGGCGCACAGAGGCGTTCCTTTCGCACACGGCAATCGCCTTCGCGGTTGCAGGCGCAGATATTCCTGGGGTGGCCATGGGATATGCTCGATTCGACTTGCCGGTCCAGTGCTTGAGCAAGCCCGCGCAGCAAGGTCTCGCCGCTTCGAGCTTCCACCGCCATGAGCCAACTCGGTTTTGATTTCGAGCCGCCCCCGCAGCGCCCACCCGCGACCGCGGTGTCTGCGCCAGCGCCGCTGCCCCCGCCCGAGGACATGGCCCAGCAGCTGGAGCAGCACCCCGATTACCGCGTGCTGCGCCGCCTGGTGCCGCGGCTGGACTACGGGGCACCGTCCACGCCCGCCGGTCACGGCGCAGCGCCCGCTGCCACGACACGGGTGCTCATTCTCGACACCGAGACCACCGGCCTGTTCCACGCCACCGACCGGATCATCGAGCTGGCCATGCTTCGCGTGTCGGTGGACACCGCCACCGGTCTGCCCTTCGGCGTGGTGGACACGTTCGAAGGCTTCGAAGACCCGGGCATGCCCATTCCGGAGGTGGCGCGACAGGTCACCGGCATCACCGACGACATGGTGCGAGGGCAGCACCTGGACGATGCCCAGGTGCAGGCCGTCTTCGAAAGCGCCGACCTGGTCGTTGCGCACAACGCTGCCTTTGACCGGCCCTTCGTCGAGGCACGGTTCCCGGGGTTTGCGAACAAGCCCTGGGCCTGCTCGTTTGCCGACATCGATTGGAAGACCCAGGGAGCGGAATCAGCCAGACTGGGTGCCCTGGCACAGGACCGCGGCTGGTTCTACGACGCCCATCGCGCCCTTGTGGATTGCCACGCGCTGCTGCAGGTGCTCGCCAGCCCGCTGGGTGATCCGGACACCACCGGACTGGCCCGCCTGATCCAGGCCGCGGCCCGACCCACCCACCTGCTGCGCGCGACCGGGGCGCCGTTCGACACCAAGGACGCGCTCAAGGCGCGCGGTTACCGCTGGGACGGCTCGGCCCGGGTGTGGTTCCGCACCCTGCCCGGCGACGAGGCGCTGGAGGCAGAACTGGCGTGGTTGAAGGCCGAGGTCTATGGCGGCCGCCGTGCACAGGTCGAGATCGAGGCGCAGGATGCACTGACGAGATTTTCGCTGCGCCCAGGGACCGTGCAAAGCCGGACGCTGGCGGCCGTGTGACCACATGGCGAATGGCCGGCCATCATCGGGTACCGCACCGGGCCTTGGGGTCGATCCAGGCGGGACGGACGGGCGGCGGAGCCTACCCGTCGGGGCTGCAGGCATCGGTCGACAGCATTTCGATGCAGCGCTCGGGCAGCGCCGCCCCGATCGATGCATCGACGATGGCTTCGCCCTTGATGGCGGGCGGGTAGGCCACCACGCCGCCAAAGATGGTGGCAAACGCCACATCCGCTGCGTCGCGGCCGGTGCCGACCCGAACCAGCCCCATCGGGATCGACGTGCCCGAGGGATCGAAGATGAACCAGCGATCGCCGAGGTACACCTCGACGTATGCGTGAAAGTCGGGCGGGCCGAGGGCCGGGTCGGCGCCGTAGTCGGTGCCGGTCGTGAAACGGGCCGGGATGCTCAGTGCGCGGCACAGCGCGATCATGAGGTGGGCGAAGTCGCGGCAGACCCCGACCTGTTCGATCAGCGTGTCGACGGCGGAGGTGGTTCCAGTGGACGTGTTCGACCGGAAGGTGGTGCGCTGTTGCACCCAGTCCCGGATGGCCAGCACCCGGCTGCAACCCTGCGGCAGGCCGCCGAACTCGCGGATCGCGAACTTCACCAGCCGGTCCGACTGGCAGTACCGGCTTGGGTGGATGTAGCCGAGCACCTCGGGCGGCAGGCGACCCACAGGCACTTCGGCCAGACTGTCGGGCGCCTGGCGGTGGTGTGTGAGGTCCACCGTGGCGTCGTAGGTGAGGTTCAGCGGGCCGGGGCCGGCCCGCAGGCGCAGGCACCGGTTGCCGGTCACCGGCTCGGTGTGGACCCGCCACTCGACGGCCTGGCTGACCTGAAGGGTCTCGGCCGACACGGTCTGGCAAGGTGTGTGGGCCGCGTGAATGTTGAAGACGAAATCGGCCCCTTGGGGGTCGATGTCGTAGCGCAGCGCCACTTGAAGCTGGATCCGGATCATGTCGTGTCGTTGATGCTCCATGGCGACGCGGGCACCCCGCGCCAGTCTGCCGATTCCACATGCTGGGGCCATGAGCCGGGCCCGTCGGTGCGGCAGCGCACACAAGGGGATGCCCTCCGGGCAGAATGAACGGTCAGCCTGACGCGGCGGCCATGCGCCAGACAGGGCCCGCGGCGCATCGGGCCGACGACACGATCCCGGAGCCTCCATGGACCGCCACCTTGCCATGCACTGTTTCTGCCGCGTGGTGGAAACCGGCAGCTTTGCCGCCGCCGCGCGCGACCTCGACTGCTCGCGGTCGGTGGTGACCAAGTACGTGCAGCACCTCGAAGACTGGACCGGCACGCGCCTGCTGTCTCGCACCACGCGGCAGATGCAGCTCACCGACGCCGGCACACGGTTCCACGCGTTCTGCCGCCGCGTGCTGGACGACACCGAGGCCACGCTGGGCGAACTGCGCGACCAGACGGCCGGCGTGCGCGGGCGCATCGTGGTGTCGTGCCCGGTGTCGCTGGGGCTGTCCTTTCTGGCTGGGCACCTGCACGCGTTCCGCGCGCTGCATCCCCACGTCGAACTCGAAGTCCGGCTGGACGACCATGTGGTCGATCTGGTGCGCGAGGGCGTCGACCTGGCCCTGCGTGGCCAGGCCCGGCTGGAAGATTCGAGCCTGGTGGCCGTGCCCTTGATGGACCTGCCCCGCGTGGTGTGCGCGTCACCGGCGTTCTGGCGCGGGCATGGCCAGCCCGACCACCCCCTCGATCTCCAGCGCATGCCGTGCCTCGCCTACCTGCTGGGGCAGGATGCCCTGCGCTGGACCTTCGAGGGCAACGACGGCACCCACACGGTGGACGTGCGCGGGCCGTTCCGCGCCAACAACAGCCTGCTGCTGATCGATGCCATGGAACGTGGGGTGGGCGTGGGCTTGGTGCCGAGGGCGATGGTGCACGACGCCCTGATCCAGGGTCGGCTGGTGGAGGTGCTGGCGCCCTGGCGCACCGAGCCGCGGCGCCTGTTTGCGGTGTTTCCCAGCCGCGAACACCTGCCCGCGCGCGTGCGCGCGCTGGTGGATTTTCTCAAGGCTCAATTGCCCGCGGCCCAGGGCTGAGCGGGCTGCGCCAGCCAGCGCCCTGTGGCCCGATCGAGGGCCGGCGTTTCCACCCGCAGCACGGTGGCGCCGTCGGCACCGCGAACCAGCAGCGGACAGGACCGCTGGTGAAACACCAGCGCGTCGCCTTCGTCCAGCGTGGTGCGCAGGCCGTTGGCGGCCACCACCCACACGGGCCCATGCACCACCTGCAGCAGCCGCGCCTCGGCCGAGCCCAGCGAGAGCACCTGGCCGGGTTCTGTCCAGCCCAGCCAGAGGCCGATCGGTGCGTCGGGCTGGAACAGACCGGCTTCTTCACCGCACAGGGCCTGCCAGCGCCCGGGCGCGCGCGGGCCGATGGGGTGCACCCACACCTCGGTTCGCAAACCCTTGTGGTCGGGCTCCACCCACAGCTGCAGGTGGCGGTCCACGCGGTCGTTCGACGCGTTCATCTGGCTGTGCGCCACGCCGCGGCCGGCCCGCATCCACTGGATCTCGCCCGGCCGCACCCATTGGTGGCGACCCTCGCTGTCGCGGTGCTCGATGGGCGTGCTCAACGGCACCATCAGGATGTCGAGATCGCGGTGGCCGTGCATGCCGAACCCGGTCCCGGGGTCCACCCGGTCGTCGTTGAGCACGCGCAGCGGCCCGAACCGGTCCCGCCCCGGCGCGCTCCAGGGACCGAAGTTCAGCGTCAGCCGGGCATCGAGCCAGTCGGTGCGCAGTTGTCCACGGGCGCCTGCGCGCCAGACGGTGAGGTCGGTGGCTTCGCGCATCACGCCGCCCGCTTCGCCGGGTGCGCGTGCAGCAGCCAGAGCGCCCACCCGATCAGGCCGATCGCCGGCCACAGCGTCCCGTTCACCGGCTCGTCGAACACCGCCGTGCCGATGCCCACGCTCACCAGCATCATCACGCCGCCGATCAGGCTGAACGCCACGGGTTCGGCCCGCCGCTGCAGCGCGAAGTAGCAGAGGTAACCGGCCACCAGCGCAAACGCCTGCATCATCATCCAGCACACGCCCTGCAGTCCGGGCAGCCCGAGGGACTCGACCTGAACCAACGGCCAGAGCAGCAGGAGCACCAGCGCCGAGCCCACCAGCGTGGCGGCCGACAGCCACTCGTCCGGTGCCTCGCGCGGCATGTGCAACCCGCGGTAGACGTTGGTGCCGGCGATCAGCGTGGGCACCAGCAGCGCCACGGCGATGAACAGCGGGTCCATGCGCAGCGACAGCACCTGACCGCCCACCAGCAGCAGCCCGCCGGTCATGCCGAGCCCGACGGCGGCCAGCCGCACCGGCCGCAGCCGCTCGCGGCCCAGCAGGGCCATGATGGCCAGCGTGAGCACCGGTGTCAGCGTGAACGACAGCGACGCAAAGCCGGCGCCGGCGCGCGCGGCCAGCCAGTAGGCGGCCGCCATCGGCAGCGCATGGCCGAAGGCGCCCGCCACCATGCCGAAGCGCCACAGCCGCCAGTCCACGCGCGCCGTTCCCCGTTGGGTCACAGCCATCAGCGTCAGCAGCAGGCCTGCCGCCGCCGTCGGCCAGAAGGTGAAGGTGAAGGCATCGATGCCATCCGCGCTGGCCAGCTTGGCCAGCGGATTGCCGACACCAAGCAGAACGCCGGTGCCGAGAACGAGGGGGAGGGTGAAGTGCAGCAAGGGAAGCCCCGTGGGTGGTGGATGCCCTGCAGCGTAGGTCGGTGAGGCTCGCGGAAATAGCAGCCCCGCGCGAACGCACTGTTCACGAACCGGTGCTGTTTCGATCGGCGGCGCCTTCCTAGACTCGCCGGCCATTCACTCCACCACCTTGAAAGGCCTGTCATGACCCGCGTTCTCGTTCTCTACTACTCCAGCTGGGGCCACGTCGAAGCCATGGCGCACGCGGTGGCCGAAGGGGCCGCGCAGGTGCCCGGTGTCTCGGTCGACGTTCGCCGCGTGCCCGAACTCGTGCCCGATTCGGTGGCACAGGCCGCCCACTACAAGACCGACCAGGCCGCGCCACTGGCCCAGCCCGAAGAACTGGCCGATTACGACGCCATCGTGTTCGGCACCCCGACCCGGTTCGGCAACATGGCCGCGCAGATGCGCAACTTCCTGGACCGCACCGGCGGTCTCTGGGCCCGCGGGGCGCTGATCGGCAAGGTCGGCAGCGTCTTCGCCGTCACCGGCACCCAGCACGGTGGCCAGGAGACCACGCTCACCAGCTTTCACACCACGCTGTTCCACCACGGCATGGTGGTCGTGGGCCTGCCCTATTCGTTCGATGGCCTGACCCGCATGGACGAAATCACCGGAGGCACGCCCTACGGTGCCACCGCGCTGGCCGGGGGTGACGGCAGCCGGCCGGTGTCGGCGAACGAACTGGCCGGTGCGCGGTTTCAGGGGGCGCATGTGGCGCGCACGGCGCAGGCGCTGGCGATCGGGCGGGTGCAGCAAGTGAAGGCCATTCACGGCGCGTGACCTCCCGTGCGGGGTGGTGGGCCATTGCAGGAGCGCTTCACGCAGACGTCACCAAGCTGTTAGAACCGCGGGCGGTGTGGCTCACCCGCCCCGAACCTCGGGGCCATCGCAGGGTGGGTCACTTCGTCGCACAACAAACCCCGCAACCCGAGGAACCCCCATGAAGACCCGCGCCGCCGTGGCCTGGAAGGCTGGCCAGCCGCTGACCATTGAAGAACTGGACCTGGAGGGCCCGCGCGCCGGCGAGGTGCTGGTCGAGATCAAGGCCACGGGCATCTGCCACACCGACTACTACACCCTCTCGGGGGCCGACCCCGAAGGCCTGTTTCCGGCCGTGCTCGGGCACGAAGGCGCCGGCGTGGTGCTCGAAGTCGGCGCGGGCGTGACATCGCTCAAGCCCGGCGACCACGTGATTCCGCTCTACACGCCCGAGTGCCGCCAGTGCAAGTTCTGCCTGAGCCGCAAGACCAACCTGTGCCAGCTCATCCGCGGCACGCAGGGCAAGGGTCTGATGCCAGACGGCACGTCGCGCTTCTCGCTCGGGGGCAAGCCCATCCTGCACTACATGGGCACGTCCACCTTCAGCAACCACATCGTCGCGCCCGAGATCGCGCTGGCGAAGATCCGGCCCGACGCGCCCTTCGACAAGGTCTGCTACATCGGCTGCGGCGTCACCACCGGCGTGGGCGCCGTGATCTACACCGCCAAGGTGGAAGCGGGCGCCAATGTGGTGGTGTTCGGCCTGGGCGGCATCGGCCTGAACGTGATCCAGGGCGCGAAGATGGTGGGTGCCGACAAGATCATCGGCATCGACCTGAACCCGGCGCGCGAAGCCATGGCCCGCAAGTTCGGCATGACGCATTTCATCAACCCGAAGACCGTGCCGAACGTGGTCGACGCCATCGTGCAGCTCACCGACGGCGGCGCCGACTATTCGTTCGAATGCATCGGCAACACCCAGGTGATGCGCCAGGCGCTGGAGTGCACGCACAAGGGCTGGGGCCGCAGCATCATCATCGGCGTGGCCGAGGCGGGCGCCGAGATCAGCACGCGCCCGTTCCAGCTCGTCACCGGCCGCAAGTGGGAAGGGTCGGCCTTTGGCGGCGCGCGCGGCCGCACCGATGTGCCGAAGATCGTCGACTGGTACATGGAGGGCAAGCTCAACATCGACGACCTGATCACCCACACCCTCAAGCTCGAGGACATCAACCAGGGCTTCGACCTGATGAAGGCCGGCGAGTCGATCCGTTCGGTGGTCGTGTTCTGACATGGGCGCGGTCCGAACGCTGGAGCTTCACCGCTGTTTTGGCGGTGTGCAGGGCTTTCACGAGCACGACGCCGCGGCGATCGGGTTGCCGATGCGGTTCGGGGTGTTCGTGCCGCCGCAGGCCGCACACGGCCCGCGGCCGGTGCTGTACTGCCTGGCCGGGTTGACCTGCAACGAGCAGACCTTTGCCATCAAGGCCGGTGCCCAGCAACATGCCGCGCGGCATGGCCTGGTGCTGGTCACGCCCGACACCAGCCCCCGTGGCACCGGGGTCGCCGAGGCCGACGCGCATTGGGACTTCGGCACCGCCGCGGGCTTCTACCTCGACGCCACGCGCGAGCCCTTTGCGCGCCACTGGCGCATGGAAAGCTGGCTCATGGACGAACTTCCCACTGTGCTGGCGGCGCATTTCCCGGTGCAGCCCGACCGCGTCGGGGTGATGGGCCATTCGATGGGGGGGCACGGTGCGCTCACGCTGGCGCTGCGCCACCCGGGCCGCTTTCGCTCGGTGTCGGCGCTGGCGCCCATCTGCGCGCCCACCGAGGTGCCCTGGGGCCACAAGGCCTTCGCGGGCTACCTGGGCGACGACCGCGCAGCCTGGGCCCGGCACGACGCGGTGAAGCTCATCGAAGGCGGCGCGCGCGCGCCGACATTGCTGGTCGACCAAGGCATGGACGATGCCTTTCTGGCCGACCAGCTGCGGCCCGAGCGGCTGGAAGCGGCCTGCGCCGCGGCGGGCCAGCCCTTGCGCCTGCGCCGTCACGACGGCTACGACCACGGCTACTTCTTCATCCAGAGCGTCGTGGCCGACCACATCGATCACCACGCGGCCCTGCTGACGGCCTGACGGCCCGGCGGCGCCACCGCGCCGGGCCGGCGCTCCTATACTGGCGAAATGAACGAACCAGTACATCGACGTGCCGGTCGCACGGTCCGCAAGGAGGCGGGCGCGCCGCGCGCCACCGGCCGCACCAACGACCCCGAGCGCACCCAGGCCAACATCCTGCAGGTGGCCGAGGTCGAGTTCGGCGAGAAGGGTCTGGCAGGCGCGCGCATCGACGAGATCGCCGCAGCGACGCAGACCAGCAAGCGCATGATCTATTACTACTTCGGCAGCAAGGAAGGGCTCTACCTGGCCGTGCTCGAAGAGGCGTATCGGCGCGTGCGCGAGGTCGAAGGCGAACTGCACCTCGATGACCTCGAGCCCGAAGAGGCGCTGCGCCGCCTGGTGGCGTTCACCTTCGACCACCACCTGCACCACGAGAGCTACATCCGGCTGGTGATGGCGGAAAACATCAACCGCGGCGAATTCCTGGCGCAGAGCCAGCGCATCCAGGAACTCAACGTGCCCGCGATCGCGGCGATCCGTCGGCTCTACGAGCGCGGCGTCAAGGCGGGTGCGTTCCGCAAGGGCCTCGACCCGGTGGACATCCACGCCTCGATCTCGGCGCTGAGCTTCTTCAACGTGTCCAACCGCCACACCTTCGGGCTCATCTTCAAGCTCGACCTGCGCTCGCCCGCGTACGTGGCCCAGCGGCGCGACAACGTGGTCGAGATGATCGTTCGCTTCGTGCGCAAGGGCTGACGCCCGGCCACCGCCGATCGGGACTTCGGGTAAACCCGCAATTTAAAACTAACCAGTTCGTACAAAATTGATCGCAGGAGACAACGCCTGTGATCCAACGACTGATCGAATCCCTCTGCCGGGCCTTTGGCTGGCTGATGGTGGCCTGCCTGGGCCTGATGGTGCTGATGGTGTTCGGCAACGTGGTGCTGCGCTACGGCTTCAACACCGGCATCACGGTCTCTGAAGAACTGTCGCGCTGGCTCTTCGTGTGGATGACCTTTCTGGGCGCGGTGGTCGGTGTGCACCGGCGCGCCCACCTGGGCACCGACATGGTGGTGGCGCGCCTGCCGCGTGCGGGGCAGAAGCTGTGCTTCATCGTCGCCCACGTGCTCATGCTGGCCATGTGCGCACTCATGCTCGACGGCGCCTGGAAGCAGACCCTCATCAACGCCGGCAGCACCAGCGCGGCGATGCAGGTGCCGGTGGCCTGGCTGTACGCGTCGGGGGTGGTGTTTGCGGCACTCGCGGCGCTGGTCCTGCTGAACGACCTCTGGCGCCTCCTCACCGGCCAGCTCGATCCCGCCGAACTCATCGGCGTCACCGAATCCGAAGACCACGCCGCGCCGGGAGGGCCCAAATGACGATCGCCATCTTTCTGGCGGCGCTGCTCGGCGCCATGGCGGTGGGCGTGCCGATTGCCTTCGCGCTGCTGGTGACGGGCGCTGCGCTCATGTGGCACCTCGGCATGTTCGACACCCAGATCCTGGCGCAGAACGTCATCGAGGGCGCCAACAGTTTCCCGCTGCTGGCGGTGCCGTTCTTCATGCTGGCGGGCGAAATCATGAACGCCGGCGGCCTGTCGCGCCGCATCGTCAACCTCGCCATGGCGCTGGTGGGCCACGTCAAGGGTGGCCTCGGCTACGTCACGATCATGGCCGCGGTGATCATGGGGGCGCTGTCGGGATCGGCGGTGGCCGACGCCGCCGCGCTGGCCGCCTTGCTGCTGCCGATGATGAACAAGGCCGGCTACGACCGGGCGCGCTCGGGCGGCCTCATCGCCTCGGCGGCCATCATCGCGCCCATCATTCCGCCGAGCATCGGGTTCGTGATCTTCGGCGTCACCGCCAACGTGTCCATCTCGAAGCTGTTCCTCGCCGGCATCGTGCCCGGTCTGCTGCTGGGCGTGGCGCTGGCCATCACGTGGTGGCTGCTGTCCCGCAGCGGCAAGGTCGAGGCGCGGCCGCGAGCCAGCCGCAAGGAAGTTCTGTCAGCACTCAAGGACGCCACCTTCGCCCTCGGCCTGCCGGCCATCGTGATCGCCGGCCTCAAGTTCGGCGTGTTCACCCCGACCGAAGCGGCCGTGGTGGCGGCAATCTATGCCCTGTTCGTGTCCACCGTGATCTACCGCGAGCTTCACCTCGGTCGCCTGGGTGAGCTGTTCCTCAACGCCGCGCAGACCACGGCGGTGGTGATGTTCCTGGTGGCCGCGGCCATGGTGTCGGCCTGGATGATCACCGTGGCCAACCTGCCGGGCGAGCTCATCGAGCTGCTGCAGCCGCTGCTGGACAACCCCACGCTCCTGCTGCTGGTCATCATGCTCATCACCATGCTGGTGGGCACGGCGATGGACATGACGCCCACCATCCTGATCCTCACGCCGGTGTTCATGCCGATCGTCAAGGCCGCCGGCATCGACCCGGTGTACTTCGGCGTGCTGTTCATGATGAACAACGCCATCGGCCTGATCACCCCGCCGGTGGGCACGGTGCTCAGCACCGTGGCCGGTGTGGGCCGCATGCGGATGGACGAGGTCACCCGGGGTGTCTGGCCCTTCATGGTGGCGCAGTACGGCCTGATGTTCCTCTTCGTGTTCGTGCCCGACCTGGTGTTGGTGCCCGCGCGCTGGTTCTACGGTTGAAACCCGACCGGCTGCGGCCCCAGGGCACGCCACCGCAGCCGGTTGATTCAAAGGCGTCCCGACATCCCTCTCTGGAGACAAGCCCATGAAACGCCGATTCATACCCACCGTTCTGGTTGCCGCCATGGCGCTGGCCACCTTCGGGGCCGCCCACGCGCAGACGAAGACCATCAAGTTCGTCAACCAGAACGCCAAGGGCCATCCCATCGTCATGGGCATGGACAAGTTCGCCGAGATCGTGGACGCGAAGTCGGGCGGCAAGATCAAGGTCACCGTGTTCCCCGGCGGCGCGCTCGGCAGCGACCAGGCCAACGTGTCGGCCCTGCAGGGTGGCTCGATCGAGATGGCGTCGATGAACTCGGGCATCTTCGCCAGCCTGGTGAAGGAATTCGCCATCTACGACTTCCCCTTCCTGTTCGCCAACCCGAAGGAAGCCGACGCCGTGGTCGATGGCCCCTTCGGCAAGTCGCTGCACGCCAAGCTGGAAGAGAAGGGCCTGGTCGGGCTGGGCTACTACGAACTCGGCTTCCGACACCTCACCAACAGCAAGCGCCCGATCACCAAGGTGGACGACATCGCCGGCCTGAAGCTGCGCGTGATTCCCAACCCGATCAACATCGACTGGGTGAACGCCCTCGGCGCCAACCCCACCCCGCTGCCGTTCCCCGAGCTGTATGCCGCGCTGGAACAGAAGGCGGTGGACGGCCAGGAGAACCCGGTGGCCACGATCAATGGCGCCAAGCTGTACGAAGTCCAGAAGCACCTGGCCCTCACCAGCCACCAGTACAACCCGCAATCGGTGGTGATCAGCAAGAAGTTCTGGGACACCCTGTCGGCCGACGAAAAGAAGCTGCTGCAGGACGCCGCGAACGAATCGATCAAGTTCCAGCGTGAGCAGTCGCGCAGTGCCGCCGCCGGCATTCTGGACGGCCTGAAAAAGAACGGCATGCAGGTGACCGAGCTGCCGCCGGCCGAAGTGGCCAAGCTGCGCGACAAGATGAAGCCGGTGATCGCCAAACATTCGGCCACCGTGGGTGAGGCCACCGTGAGCGCGCTCATGGCCGAACTCGACAAGGCGCGAAAGTAAGGCCGAGCCGGACATGAACGCCCGCCTGCCGCCCATGGTCGGCCGGATCGACGGCCACACCGAGCTGATCGCGCACCTGGGTTTTCCCACGCACAGCTTCAAGGCGCCGCTGATCTACAACCCCTACTTCGCCGCCGAGGGCATCAACGCGGTGGTGGTGCCCATGGCTTGCAGGCCCGCCTCGCTGGCGGGGTTGCTGAAGTCGTTGTTCGAGATGGACAACGTGCGGGGCGCACTCATCACCATGCCGCACAAGGTCAGCGTGATGGGGCTGCTGGACGACGTGTCGCCCACCGCGCAGGTGGCGGGCTCGTGCAATGCGGTGCGGCGCGCTGCCGATGGGCGGCTGGTGGGCGACATGTTCGACGGTGAGGGCTTCGTGCGCGGACTGCAGCGCAAAGGCCTGACGGTGCGTGGCAGCCGCGCGCTGGTGGTGGGCAGCGGTGGCGTGGGGTCGGCCATCGCGGCTTCGCTGGCCGGTGCCGGCGCGGCGGAGCTGGCGTTGTTCGACATCCAGGCGCCCGCTGCCGAGGCGCTGGCCGACCGGTTGCGCACGCACCATCCGGCGCTGCGGGTGGTCACCGGGGAGCGCGACCCGGCGGGACACGACCTGGTCGTCAACGCCACGCCGCTCGGCATGGAGCCCGGTGACCCCTTGCCCGTGGATGTCGACCGGCTGCAGCCGGAGACGTTCGTGGGCGAGGTGGTCATGCGCCAGCGCACCACCGCGTTCCTCGCGGCCGCGCAGGCGCGGGGTTGCCGCGTGCAGGTGGGGTCCGACATGTTGTTCGAGCAGATTCCCGCCTACCTCGAGTTCTTCGGTTTCCCCACCACCACGCCGGATCGGCTGCGCGACCTTGCGCAGCTGGATGGCTGATTCCTGTCGTCTGGAGGCCCTGCCATGAGTGAACTGCTGCTGGACCCAGCCTGCGGGCGCGAGGCGCTGCAGGCGTCGTACAGCGACGCGCACAACCCGATCGGCCTCGATGGCGTGGAGTTCATCGAATACACCACGCTCAAGCCCCAGGCCCTCGGGCAGGTGCTGGAGATGATGGGTTTCCGCCCGGTGGCGCGGCACCGCTCGCGCGAGGTGATGCTTTACCGCCAGGGCGGTCTTCACATCGTGGTGAATGCCCACCCGGACGATGCCCAGGGGGCGGCGCAAGGGTCGTCCCAACCGGTGATCGCCGCGGTCGGGCTGCGCGTGCGCGACGCGCGGGCGGCGCGCGAGTTCGTGCTGTCGCGGGGCGGGTGGGAGGTGCCGACGCACCCGCAGGCCATGGAGCTCAACATCCCGGCGATCCACGGGGTCGGTGGCAGCCGCATTCACCTCATCGACCGCTACGAAGACTTCTCGATCTACGACGTCGACTTCGTGCCGATGCCCGGCCTTGGCGCCAAGCCGGCCGTGCCGCCGATCCTGCCGGGGCTGCGGTTCTTCGGCCTGGTGCAGTACATCGGCTACGGCCGCATGAACGACTGGATTGCCTTTTACGAGACGTTGCTGGGGGCGCAGGTGATTCCCGACGAGCAGCGCTTCGGCATCATGCCCGCCGGGCGCCTGCTGCGGGTGCCGGGCCGGCGCGCCGACACGGCGTTCATGCTCCAGCTGGTCGAGCCCGCTCCGGACGCCGACGATCACCGCGAGACCTGGCAGCGCATCGGCCTGGGCGTGACCGACGTGCTCCAGGCCGTGGCGGCGCTGCGCGCCAAGGGGGTCGAGTTCGTGGAGAGCGAGGCCGCGCACTCCGGACAGCGCGGTGCCATCACCAAGGCCTACCTGGGCAGCGTGGTGTTCGAGCTGGTCCACGACGACCACGCGGAGCACGGGTCATGAACGACGCCCGCAGCGTGCAACAGGCCGTCAGCGGATTCGGCATGGACACGATCACGCTGGCGGGTCCCTTGCAGGCCAAGTTGCAGGCCATGAGGGAAGCCGGTTTCAGCCAGGTCATGCTCAAGGCCAACGACCTCGTCGGACACCCTCAGGGCTGGCGCGCGGCAGTGCAGGAGGTGCGCGACAGCGGCCTGCGTGGCACCGGGTTCCAGGTGCTGCGCGATTTCGAAGGGCTGGTGGGCCACCTGCACGACTACAAGGTCGACATCGCCAAGACCATGCTGCAGATGTGCGCCGCGCTGGGCTGCAAGGTGCTGCTGGTCTGCTCGTCCACCTCGGCCCATGCGTCGCAAGACCTGGACCACTTCGCCCGCGATCTCCGAAAGCTGGCCATGCTGGCGCTGCCCATGGGCATCCGGATCGCGTACGAAGGCCTGTCCTGGGGCCGCACCGTCAACGAATACACCACCGCCTGGGAGGTGGTCAGCCGGGCCGATTGCCCGAACCTCGGGATCTGCCTCGACTCGTTCCACATGCTGGCGGCCCGCACCCCGCTGGATGCGTTGGCCGAGATCGATCCGCAGAAGATCTTTCTGGTGCAACTCTCCGACTTCCTGTGGCAGGACGCCAGCACCTTCGAAGAGCGCATGGCCACTGCGCGCACCTACCGGGTGTTTCCGGGCGAGGGCGTGCACACCGCGCAGATCGTTGAACTGGTGCAGGCCCTGGACCGCATGGGCTACGACGGCGACCACAGCTTCGAGGTCTTCAACGACGATTACCAGCAGATGCCGCTGCCCATGGTGGCCGAGCGCGCCCGGCGCTCGGCGCTGTGGCTGGCCGAAGACGTGCTGCGCCGCTCGCTGCCGCTGCCAGGCCAGTTGCGATTGCGCCGGGCCTGACCCCGCCGCCCTCGCGGCGCCGCATCAGGCCCCTTGGCCGCCCTCCGGGTGGGCGGGCAGGGCGAGGTAGAAGGTGCAGCCCTCTCCAGGAGCGGTCTGGCACCAAAGGCGCCCTTCATGGCGTTGCACGATGCGCTGCGCGAGTGCCAGTCCCATGCCGATGCCTTCGTAGTCCATCGAGTGGTGCTGGCGCTGGAACATCAGGAACAGGGTCTTGGCCTTGCCAAGGTCGAAGCCGACGCCGTTGTCGCGCACGAAGACGGTGTGCATGCCGTCCGCCAGCGGCAGCTGACCGACGGAGATGCGCGCTTGCGGCACCAGCCGCGTGAACTTCACCGCGTTGTCGAGCAGCTGACCGAACACCTCGGCGATCAGGATGGCGTCGCCTCGCACCTGGGGCAGGTCGGGTTCGATCACCCATTCGATGACGCGCCCGACCTGTTCGGCGCGCAGCCGGGTGACGATGCCCTGCACCAGCGGCGTGAGCGACACCGGGTTCGATTCGATCGCGACCCGCCCGAGCCGGGCGTATTCCAGCAGGCCCTCGATCATCTGCCCCATGCGGCGCCCCGCCTGCGCGATGCCCTCCTCGTATTGCACGAGGGCCGCATCGCGCTCGGGATCCAGCGACTCGTGCATCAGCGCGACGTATTGCGAGATGTGGCGCAAAGGCGCCCGCAGGTCGTGTGCGACGGTGTAGGAGAAGGCGTCCAGATCGCGGTTGGCCGCGTCGAGCTGCGCGGTGCGTTGCTGCACCCGCCGCTCGAGCTCGCGGTTGAGTTGTGCCATCACGTCGGCCAGGTGCTTGCTTTCGGTCAGGTCGCGCACCACCACCGAAAGCCCCTGCAGCTCGTTGCGCTCGTTGCGCAGTGCGGTCAGCGTGGAATGCGACCAGAAGCGCGTGCCGTCCTTTCGCTGGCTCCACCCTTCCTGTTCCGCGTGGCCGGTCTGCAGGCAGCGGTCGAGCAGGTCCTGTGTGTCGAGGTGCGGGCTTCGTTGGCCGGCCTCGGCCATGAACAGCGTGTCCAGCGAACGCCCGAGGATCTGTCCACGAGAGAACCCGTGCAGGCGCTGGGCGCTGTCGGTCCATTCGCTCACGCCTCCGTTGGCGTCGACGAAGAAGATGGCGTGGTCACGGATCCCGTCGGACATCAGCCGCAGCCGTTGCTCGCTCGCATAGAGCTCCGCGGTGCGCTGGGCCACCCGCTCTTCCAGGTCGAGGTTGGCGTTGAACACGAAGTCTTCCGTGCGCCGGCGCTCGGTGATGTCGATCAGCTCGATGAAGAACCCGCGCACCTCCCCGTCCTGCTGGTCGGGCAGGTAGTGCACTTCGAAGTAGCGGGGGCTTCCGTCGGCCCCTGCACGCTCTGCTTCGTGGGTGAGGCCTTCTCCGTTGAGGACCCGCGCCACCCGCGGCAGAACCTCGGGCAGCACCTCGGGTGCCAGCACGCGGCTCAGGTCCACACCGATCACGTCGTCGCTGTGCAGGCCATACCCTTCGGCATAGGCGGCATTGCAGAAGCGGCACACCAGGTCCTTGTCGTAATAGGCCAGCCTGGAGGGCGTCCGGTCGGTGATGGCCTGCAGCAGCCGCAGGCGCGCCACCAGCTGGTGTTCCACCTGGTCGCGTTCGCTCACGTCGATGGCCGCCGTGCGCGACTGGACGAAACGTCCCCGGCCGTCGCGAACGGCCTGAGAGATCAGCTCGACCGAAAAGAACCCGCCGTCCTTGCCAAACAGCCGCAGCGTGACGGGCGTGGCCCGACCAGTGGACTGAAGCTGGTGCAGGTGTTCGCGCAGCTGCTCCAGGTCCTGTGCGTCGGTCAGGCGGGCGAGGGTGGGAAAGTCGGCGAAACCGCCCGATCCGCCTTGCGCCAGGCGGTCGAACTCGCTGCGTTCACAGCCCAACCAGGCGAGCAGGGTGTCGTTGATGGCGCGAACGCGCAACGCCGTGTCGAGCGAGATCAGGCCGCACGGTGCTTCCTGCCAGAGCGTGCTCGCATCTGCGCCCGAACGCTCGTTTGCCGCTGCTCCCATGCATGGCCTCCCGTGTCTGCCACCGACACACCGCGAATGCAACCTGGCGGCGCCCCCGATGGGGCGCATCGGTTCTCAGTTCGGCTCGTCCGGTACGCCGAAATGCTTGCGTTGAATGGACAAGGCCAGGCCGTTGAGCATCGACTGCGCCACCATCATGCCGGGTGACTCCCGGCGGATGCGCGCCCAGGCCAGCATGGTTTCAAGGTCGGGCGAGTCGCTGCCCTGTGCCAGGCCGTCTCCGTCGGCGCCGACCACGATCGCCAGGCCAGGCTGCATGGCAAATGCACGGCCGCTGACCAGCACCTGCAACTGGGGCTGGCTCGAGGCACGCCGGGCGGCTCGGATCGTGGCGGCCAGTGCAGCCAGCCGGTCTTCCCGCGCGAAGGCGTCCGACAGCGCGATGTGCAGCAGGTCGTAGGGCTGCTCGCGAAGCAGGGTCTCGAGTTCGCGGGTGCTGCGCGGAAAACCGCAGTCCACCGACCAGCCGGCCGCATCCAGCGCCAGGCTTGCGAAGGTGAGGCCGGTGAGGTGGTTTTCGCCCGGCAGCACGGTGACCAGCGCGCGGTGGTTGGCCCGCGACTCGGACCGCGGCCATGACGCGACCACGCGCCGCATGAGCGATTGCATCCGCAGCTGGGCCACCAGCAGGGTGCCGGCGTCGCAACGGTCGTCTCGCCACGCGTCCCCCAGCGCCTGGGCCACCGGGCTCAGCAGGTGCAGCCCCAGGGCGGTCATGCTCGGCTTGAGGTGGCTGACCCGATCGACCAGCGATTCAAAGCCCTGGTCGTCCGGGTCGACCAGCGTGGCCAGCATCTGGCGCGTGGTCGGCAGCGCGTGCCAGAACGCCACGCCGTCCATGAAGTCGGACACCGTGTGGGTGGCGTTGCGCAAACCCTTCATGACCGCTTCGGTCATGGTGAGCTCCTCGCTCGGGCCGGTTCCGTCCGACAGCGCCGCGAACTTCATTCGCCAGTCGGGAAACAGCCGTTCGGGGTGCCAGGGCGTGTGCAGGCGTTCGATCTCGGCGTGGCGCGGATCGCGCCGGATCGAGTTCCAGACCCGCTCGACGTTGGCCGCCGGACCTTCCAGCCACTGCACGAAGCGCCCTTGGTCGTACACCAGCAGGCCGGTGAGCGATTCGGCCGCGTTGCGCGTTCGGGCCTGATCGAGGAGGTGCTCCATGTGCGCCCGTCCGAGGGGAGCAGCGGCCGCACTGCGATAGACGAGTTGTCCCAGCGCCGCGGGGTCTGCCCAAGGCTGTGTCTGTGTGGCTGCCATGATGTCTCCACCCGCTCCTGTGTCACTTGTTCAGTGCCGCTCGTGCCCTCCCGGCGCCCCGGCAGCAGAAGGATGTCACGGAACCGGGCGTCGCGGGTCAATCCGGTGATACATCCCAGTGCGTCAGTCAGGTCTGACGGTTGTCGATTTCCAGACCCGCCGTCCGGCCGATTGCGGGGCGTGAGGTCGGTTTCCAACGCCTTGCATGCCCCGACCATAGCCGTGTCCAGCGTGGACTGGCTTCGGGTTTTTCCTTATCTGGACCGGTGCCCGACGGTCGTCCGTCCGGGCCAGCCTGACAGCGGACCGGTAGCGCCGCCTCAGCCAGCCACGCGCTGGCCGCGCACCCGGCTGGCGAGTCGGTCGATGGCGTCCAGCAGTTCGTCGCCGGTGTTGGGCTTGTAGATCAGTTCGCTCACCCCTGCCGCGGGGGCCTGCTGCCTCAGTTCGGCGCTGATGTAGCCCGAGGTGATGGCGACCTCGCGCTCGGGATGCAGGGCCCTCAGCGCGCGCGCCAGGTCGATGCCGCTCATGCCGGGCATCGACTGGTCGGTGATGGCGAGGTCGTAGTCGAGCCCACCGCTGCGCACGGCCTGCAGGGCTTCGACCGGGCTGCTGAACACGTGGGCGGTGTAGCCTGCGCGTCGCAGCAGGCGCCGCATCAGATCGGCAATCAGCTCGTCGTCGTCCACATAGAGGATGGTGGCGTCCAACGGGCGCCGGTCGGACCGGGTGTCCGCTGCAGGACTTTCGCCGGCTTCGCTGTCTGCCAGCCGCGAGGTCACGCCGCGGAAATACAGGTCGAACACCGTGCCTGCCCCAGCCTGACTCTGCACCTGCAACGCCGCTTGGTGGTCGCGCAGGATGCCGTGCACCACGGCCAGGCCGAGCCCCGTGCCCTCGCCGGGGGGCTTGGTGGTGAAGAACGGTTCGAACAGGCGCGCCATGGTGGCCTCGGTCATGCCCAGGCCGTTGTCGGCGACGGTCAGCCGCACGTTGGTGGCAGGCCAGTCGTCGCGCGCCCCGTTTTCAAGGGCCACGCCGGTCGTGTCCGGCGATGGTGGGCCGTGGTGGGGTTGCAGCCGGATGGTGAGCCGCCCGCTCGACCGGTCCACCATGGCCTGCCAGCCGTTGGTGCAGAGATTGAGCAGCACCTGCTGCAGTTGCGTCGGATCGGCCAGCACGTTGGGCGTGCCGGGGTCGATCTCGACCCGCAACTCGACGCCCTTGGGAATGGTGGCGCGCAGCAACCGCACCGATTCGTCCACCACCGTTTGCAGCGACATCACCTTGCGCTGCAGGGTCTGGCGGCGGCTGAAGGCCAGGATACGCTGCACGAGGTCCTTCGCGCGGGAGCCCGCCTTCAGGATCTCGCCCACACTTTCGGCCACGGCCGGCTGGCCTTCGGCGTCCTCCAGCGCGAGCCGGGCATTGCCCAGGATGGCCGCGAGGATGTTGTTGAAGTCGTGCGCAATGCCGCCGGCCAGCGTGCCCAGTGCCTCGAGCTTCTGCGATTCCCGAAGCTGTGCCTCCAGCGCGAGGCGCTGGTCCTCGGCCTTTCGCCGCTCGGTCAGATCGAAATCGATGCAGAAGATCTCGAAACCCCGCTCGGGATGCTCGGTGATGATCTCGTTGGCCTGCACCTCCACCGCACTGCCGTCTTTTCGCTGCAGCCAGTGCACGCCGGTGTTGAGCGTGGTGTGGCCGCCGCTCGACATCAGGAAGTTGCGATCGAAGGCGCTGCGTTGCGGCGGGGGCACCACCAGCTCGAGCATGCTGCGCCCCAGCGCCTCGGCGGCGGTGTACCCGTAGAGCTGCTCCGAGCCCTTGTTCCAGTAGCGCACGATCAGGTCGGGCCCGTAGGCCTGCACCGCAATGCTCGGGATGCTGTCGAAGATGCGCCGGAAGCGGTCTTCGCTGGCCAGGTCGAGCGCACGGGCGCGCACGCTGTCGGTCACATCGTTGACGAACACCGTCCAGCGGACATGACCGCCGGGCAGCGCGCGCGGCTTGCCCATGCCGCGCAGCCAGCGCGTTTCACCGCGCGCGTTGTGAATGCGCCATTCGTGGGCCCAGGGCTCGAGGCGGCGGTTGGCGTCGATGAAGGTGTTGCGAAGGAAGCGCCGCTGCTCGCGTGGCGCCATCAGCCAGATCGCGGCTTCGTTCGAAAGGATCACGTCCGGAGCCAGGCCCCAGAGGTCGATGCAGCCCGGGCTCACATACACCAGTGCCCCACGGCCTTGGGCGTCGAAGTCGTAGCCAAGCACCGCGCCCTGCACCAGATCAGCCAGTGCAGCGAGTTCGCTCAGGTCGTGCCGAGCGGGCGAAGACGAAGTGTCGTCCTGCAAGCGGTCCCTCCGACCAGCCCGGTTCGGGCAGGACTGGAAATGTAGGGGCAATCGGGGGGACTTGGGCAGCGGTGTTTTCCTCAGGCGGCGCGTTTTGTCCGGGCGGAACGTGATTTCCGCCCGGGTTCGGGTGGCGGATTCAGGGCTTGTCAGCGAGGCGGAACGCCGACACCACCGCCACCAGTTCGGCCGCCTGGCCTTTCAGGCTGGACGCGGCCGCGGCCATTTCCTCCACGAGCGCGGCGTTCTGCTGGGTGCCTTCGTCGATCTGGGCCACGGCCGAGCCGACCTGTTGCACGCCGCTGGCCTGCTCCTGGCTCGAGGCGTTGATCCGGTCCACGGTGTGGCTCACCTGTTCGATGGCCTGCACCACCCCTTCCATCGTGTGACCTGCCCGGTCCACCAGGGCCGTGCCGGCATCGACGCGGTCGACGCTGTCGGCGATCAGCGCCCGGATCTCCTTGGCCGCTTCGGCCGAGCGGCTGGCGAGGCTGCGCACCTCGCCGGCCACGACAGCGAATCCCCGACCCTGTTCACCGGCCCGGGCGGCTTCCACCGCCGCGTTCAGCGCCAGGATGTTGGTCTGGAAGGCGATGCCATCGATCACGGCGATGATTTCGGCAATGCGCTGGCTGCTGGCCTGGATGTCCTTCATGGTGTGAACCACCTGAACGACCAGCTGGCCGCCCTCGCGGGCGGCGCCACTCGCCTTGTGTGCGAGTTCGCTGGCCTCGCGCGACGACTGGGCGTTGCCCGCGACCGTGTCGCCCAGCTCCACCATGCTCGCGGCCGTCTGTTGCAGTGCGCTGGCCTGACGCTCGGTTCGGGCCGACAGGTCCTGGTTGCCACTGGCGATCTCTGCGCTGGCCGAGGCGACGCTCTGCGAGCCTTCGCGCACCCGCGACACCAGTTGCGCCAGCTGGTTCTGCATGTTTCCGAGCGCCTTGAGCAAATGGGCAAGCTCGTCGCGCCCCTTGACCTGCACCGGGCGCGTTAGGTCGCCGCCGGCAATCGCCTCGGCAATGGCCACCGCTTCCTCCACGGGCCGGGTCACGCTGTTCGGCACCCAGATCACGAGCGCCACGCCCGCCAGGACCACCACCGCGACGGCCGCGATCAGCATGTTTTCGGCCGAGACCACGCGGTCGCGTGCGGTTCGGGCGGCCTGCGCGGTGCCGTCCAGGTTGAACTGCAGGATGGCCTGCATGCTATCGAGCGCCCGCCGGAACGCGGCGGGCCCGCTGTCCAGAAACATGCTGCGCGCCAGGTCCACCGCTTCGGGCGACTGGGTCGGATCGACGCCGGCGATGCCTTCCCGGGCGGTCTTGAACCACTCATCCCGGTGCTGCTGATAGGCCTCGTACAGCTTCTTCTCGGCAGCGCCCTGTTCCGAGCCTGGCTCGTAGGTCAGCAGGGTGTTGGCGTACACCTCGGTCGCCTTGGCCAGCCGGGCTTCGATCGCGTCCAGCTGGGCCATCACCGAGTCCACCCCGGTGGTTCGCCCGGCCAGGTGATCACTCACCAGCAGGTAGTGGGCCGACAGCGCGTCCTTCATCACGCCGAGGTTGGCGATGGCGGGGATCCACGAGTCGGCCACCTCGGTGGTTTCGTGCTTGATGGTCTTGTTGTTCCAGAGCGCCTGGACCGTGCCCAGCACGGCCAGCAGAAGAATCAGCGCAAGACCCGCGGTGATGCGGGTGCGGATGCTGAAGCGGTTGAGGTTCATCGAAAAGGTCCTGTCGAAATCGCCGGCCCCGGCTGGGCGCGGTGGCCCGGTTTTCGGCAGTCCGATGGGGCTTCTTGAGACCCACACCGGGGTGGCCCCGTCGCGGCGCGCTCAAATGGCCGCAGAACCCGGTGGCGCTGAAGGCCCGATCCGTGCCATGGCCGCCAGCGCTTCACCCTCGGTGCGGTAGAGGTGCAGGCGCTCACTGGCGTCGAGGTGGCCGGCGCGGCGGAGTGGTGTCTCCACCGGCAGCTTGATGCCCACCAGGTGAAGGTGCACGCGCCGGTCGTCGAGCTGTTCGCGCAACCGGCCGAAGGCTTCCACGCCGGTGGCGTCGATCCAGTTGATGGGGTGGGCGATCAGCATCACGTGGCGTGTGCCCGGATGGGCCTGCAGGTGCTCGGCCACCGCGCGTTCGAGCCCCGGGGCGGTGGCGAAGTCGAGTGCGGCGTCCATGCGCAGCGCGAACAGGTCGGGCGCCAGCGGGGGCAGGTTCCACAGATGGCGGTCGCGCAGGCTGCCGTCCGGGTGCAGACCGATCTCGATGATGCGCGGGTGCAGCCGCAAATACAGGAAGTGCGACAGCGCCATGACCACCCCGGCCAGCACGCCCCAGTACAGCCGCGGTGCGGCCAGCAGCGTGACGGCGAAGGTGGCGGCTGCGATGGCGGCTTCGACCCGGGAAATGCGCCACAACCGCCGGAAGGCGGCCGGTTGCAGCAGGCCGAGGACCGGCACCACCACGATCGCGGCCAGCACCGCCATCGGCACATGGTGCAACAACGGCATGGCCAGCACCAGCGCCAGCAGCACGACCAGCACCGAGAACACCGTTGCCCAGCCGGTCTGTGCGCCGGCATAGAGGTTGAGCGCCGAGCGTGAGAACGACGAGCTGGTGGGGAATGCCCCCGAGAAGCTGGCGGCGAGCTTGGCCAGGCCCTGGCCGATCAGGTCCTGGTCCTGGTCCCAGCGGGCGCCTCGGCGCGCGTTGTCCACCTTGGCGCTGCTGGCGGTTTCCAGAAAGCTCACCAGCGTGATCATGAGCGTGGGCAGCATCAGCGCGCCCAGCGTTTCCCAGCCCGGCCAGGCCGGCACGAACAGCGCCGGCAGACCTTGCGGCAGACTGCCGATGACCGCACCCCCGCCTGCCTCGAAGCCGGTGGCGCGGCTCACGCCGGCGCTGCCCAGCACCAGCACCAGCACCGACGGAAAGCCCGGGCGCAATCGCCTGGCCGCCAGCAGCAGGGCCAGCGCGGCCAGTCCGAACGCCAGTCCGGGTGCGTGCCAGCCTGCGCCCGCGCCGACCGCCTGCCAGCTCTTGAACCCCGTGAGCGCGGGCACCTGCGACGCCAGGATCAGCACCGCGGCCGCCTGGGTGAAGGCCATGAGCACGGGCGAGTTCACGACATTGAGCAGCCAGCCGAACCGGGCCAGCCCCAGCACCACCTGCAGCAACCCCGACAGCAAGGCCAGCCACACCGCCAGCTGCACCCATTCGGCGCTGCCGGGTGTGGCCAACGGGGTGAGCGATGCGCTCACCAGCAGACAGGTCAATGCCGTGGGTCCCACCGCCAGCCGGGGCGACGCCGAGAACAGCACCGCCACCAGCGCGGGCAGCAACGACGCATAAATGCCTGCCACCAGCGGCATGCCGGCCAGCGCGGCATAGGCCACGCCTTGCGGGATCACCATCAGGCCCACCGCGAGGCCCGCCAGCGCTTCGCCGCGCAGCAGGCCCGCGTCGAGCCGGGGCCATTGCAGGAACGGGAACAGGCGGTGCCGGCGGGACATGCCCCGATGCTACCCAGCCCGGGGCCGGCGCCCGCTCCGCCGCCGGGACCAGGCGCGGGCCAGCAACACCGCCACGCCGAAGCACACCAGCGCCGGCAGGGCCAGCCAGGCGGTCCGGTCGTGCCGCACCACACCGTCTTCGGCCAGGAACAGTCGACCCTCGGCGTCGAAAGCGTGCCTGTGCTGCCAGTACAGATCGAGGAACAGGAACCCGAACACGAGGGCCAGCCCGGCGAACAGCAGCGCGCCGCCCAGCAGGATGGCCCGGGCCACCGAGCGGCGCGGGTCCCCGGCCATGGCGCTCAGCGCCTGGGCGTGTGCCGCACCATCACCACCACCAGCGTGACCACGGTGATCGGCACCACGAAGCTCAACATGGCTGCCGAGAACGTGCCCAGTGCCGCGTGCTGCTGGGCGGCGAGGATCAGGTAAGCCACATAGGCGGCGTAGTAGCCCAGGAACACCGCGCCTTCCCAGCGGGCGATCTCTCGGCCGGTCATGAACACCGGCAGGCACGCCAGCGCCACGGCCAGCATCACCCAGATGTCGAAGGCCAGCAGGGAGGGCGCCATGGCCAGGCCGAGGTCGCCCGACACCAGCCCCGACAGGCCCAGGCAACCGAGGATGTTGAAGGTGTTGCTCCCGACCACGTTGCCCACCGCGATGTCCCGCTCACCCTTGATGGCCGCGGTGATGCTGGTGGCCACTTCCGGCATGCTGGTCCCGGCGGCGACGATGGTCAGTCCGATGACGAGGTCGCTCACGCCCATGGCCTTGGCGAAAGTCACCGAGGCCTGCACCAGGTAATCGGATCCGATCACCAGCGCGGTGAGGCCGGCACCGATCAGCAGCAGCTGCACCGGCAGCTTGCTGTCCCAGGCGCCCGCCAGGGCCGGCTTGATCTCGTCGGCGTATTCGTCCTTGGCGGTCTGGGTTTCCCGCCGCGATTGCACGACGAGGAACACCGTGTACGCCACCAGCAATGCAAACAGGAAGCCGCCATCGAGCATCGACAGGCTCCCATCCAGTCCCAGCGCCAGCAGCAGCAAGCTGGCGCCGATCATGATGGGCACCTCCTGGCGGATCAACTGGATGTTGACCAGCAGCGGCGCAATCATGGCGCTGATGCCCAGGATGAACAGCACGTTGAAGATGTTGCTGCCCACCACGTTGCCGATGGCGATGTCGGTCCTGCCGTCCAGCACGGCACCCACACTCACCGCCAGCTCGGGCGAACTGGTGCCGAAGGCGACGATGGTCAAGCCGACCACCAGCGGCGAAATGCCGAACGACAGGGCCAGCTTCGAGGCGCCCCGAACCAGCAGTTCGGCACCGACGATGAGGCCGATCAGGCCCCCGATGAACATCAGCAAGGTCATGGCGAACAGGCGTAGTTGGGATGTGTGATGCTGCCACAGGCGCAGCGATGCGTCAGGAGGAAATCGCCGATGGCCTGCTGCAGAAGGCCGGAATTCACTGAAAGCCAACCGTGACCCTCGTGCCTGCGGGCGCGCGGCAATTCCGCACGAAATCCAGTGCCCTGGCGCATGAAGCCCACACGAAAGGGTTTGCCCACCGGCCCGGATGCCGTTTGCCGCGACATACTGTAGGCATGCGTCTTCATTCCTACCCGGTCCCCGGCAGATGAACGCGAGACCGCGCCTGCTGGTGGCACTGGTGCTGGCCTTGACCGTGCTGGCCTCGGCGCTGCTCTGGTGGCAGGCCGGGCGCGCGCAGGCCCTGTTGAGGTCGCAGGTGCTGGCCGAGGCCGAGCAACGCAGCGCCCACCTGGCCGACGCCATGGCCGGTCAGGTCGAAGGCCTGTTTTCCCTGTTCGACCTGGAGCTGCAGTACCTGCGCCGCGAGTGGCTGCGCGATCCGGCCTCGATCGAAGGTCTTCCGGCCCTGATGCCGGTCGGCATGCCGCGCGATGCCATCACCCACGTGGTGGTGGCCGACCGCGAGGGCCGGTTGGTGTACAACAGCCTGGGCCATGCCTCGCCGCCTTCCATTGAAGACCGGCCGCAGTTCCGGGCGCTCAGCGACGGGGTCGATCGGCTCTACATTGGTGCACCGCTGCAGTCCCGCCTGACGGGGGTGTGGACGGTGGTCGTGGCCCGCCCGATCCTGCGCGACGGGCGTTTCGACGGCATCCTGCAGCTGGCCGTTTCAACCGACCACCTCGCCCGGCGGCTCACGTCGATCGAACTCTCGCCCAAGGACATCGTGGCGCTGATCGATCTCGATGGCCAGTTTCTGGCGCGCAGCCGGGACAACGCGGCAGCGATGGGCCAGTCGCTGCCGAGCGACCGTCCGTTTCTGTCCGATCCCGCCGCCACCGGCGGCAACTTTCGCGTCGTCGGGCAGGTGGATGGCACGGCGCGCACCTACGGCTGGCACCGGGTGCCCGAACGAGACCTCGTGGTGTCCGTCGGGCTGGCCGATGAGGGCGTGCTGGCGCCTTTGGGGCCGGCGCTGCAGCGCGCGCGCAGCCTCACGACGGTGCTCACCCTGGTGCTGCTCGCCGGTGGCCTGAGCCTGGCGGTGTTGCTGTTGCGGCTGGCGCGCAGCGACGCGCAAGCCCAGGCGGCCCGCGCGCTGCGCGATCGCCTGTTCGACAGCTCGCAGGTGCCAATGGTGGTGCTGGACCCCAAAACCTTTCTGATCGTCGAGTGCAACGAGGTGGCTGCGCGGGCTTATGGACGCCGCGATCGCGGCGAGGTGCTGGGGCGATCGGCCATCGACGTCTCGGCCCCGGTGCAGTACGACGGCATGAGCTCGGAGCAGGCAGGGCAGGTCTGGGTTCACCGGGCGCTGACCGAGGGGCCGGTGGTGTTCCCGTGGCTGCACCAGCGCCCCGACGGTCAGCGCTGGGATGCCGAGGTGCACCTCATGCGCTTCGAGGCGGATGGCCGGACGTTGCTGCAGTTCACGCTGCTGGACATCACCGCCCGACGCCAGGCCGAAACCGCGCTCAAGGGCAGCGAAGCACGCCTGAAGGAGGCGCAGCGAATCGCCCGCATCGGAAGCTGGGAGCTTGACCTGCGCAACGGCCACCTGACCTGGTCGGACGAGATCTTCCGCATCTTCGAGCTCGACCCGGTCGGCTTCGAGCCCTCTTACAAGGGATTCATCCAGTCGGTGCATCCGGAAGACCGGGACGAGGTCACGCGGGTGTACGGCGAATCGGTGCGGCTGCGCACGCCCTACGACCTCGTGCATCGGCTGTTGATGACCGATGGACGCATCAAGCACGTGCGCGAGACCGGGTTCACCGAATTCGATGAAGACCAGCCGGTGCGCAGCGTCGGCACGGTGCAGGACATCACCGCGCAGCGCGAAGCCGAAGAGGCCTTGCGGCGGCTCAACGAGGAGCTGGAAGACCGCGTGACCGAAAGGACGCGCGAGTTGTCCCAGCTCAACCGCGAGCTCGAATCGTTTGCCTACAGCGTGTCGCACGACCTGCGCACGCCGTTGCGCAGCATCAACGGCTATGCCAGCCTGATCGCCGACGACCACGCCGGGCAGCTCGATGAAGAAGCGCTCTCCCACCTCGACCGCATCCGGCAGTCGGCCAACCGGATGGGCCAACTCATCGATGCCATGCTGGCGCTGGCCCGCGTGAACCAGGCCGAGTTACGCCCGGTGCCGGTGGACCTGAGCGGCATGGCGCGCGCGGTGGCCGCAGAACTTGCGGCGGCCGAGCCCCAGCGGGAGATTCGCTGGCACATCGAGCCGGGCATGCAGGTCCGGGCCGACGCCGGGCTGATGTTGGTGGTGGTGCAGAACCTGCTGGGCAACGCATGGAAGTACTCGCGCCTGGCCCGTGTGGCCGAGGTTCGTTTCGAGCGGGTGGCCGGCGAGGAGGGAATGGCCGTGTTTGCCGTCAGCGACAACGGTGCAGGATTCGACATGCGCTATGCCGCGCAACTGTTCGAACCTTTCCGACGGCTCCACGCGCACCACGAATTCGAGGGCACGGGCGTGGGCCTGGCCTCGGTGCTCCGGGTCGTCGAGCGGCACGGCGGCTGGATTCGTGGCCAGGGCGTGCCCGGGCAGGGCGCCCGCTTCGAATTTGCCCTGCCGGACCTCGACGAGCCGGTCTGATCAACCCGACGGCAGGCCTTCCGTGTCGAGCGTGCTGCGCACGCCCAGTGCGCCACGGTGCTGCCCGAACCAGGTGTCGGCGGCCGCGCGGCCCTGCTCGAAAAGTCGCTGCAGGAACGCCGGGTCGGTGCGCGTCTTGGAGCCCGCACCCAGCGCGGCCAGTTCGTGGCCGCCATCGATCCGGTGCATGCGCAGGCGGGCAATGCGGCGCAGGATGGGGCTGCGCAACTGGCGCGCTGCCCAGCCCTCGGCCGCGAGTGTGGCCTTGAGCTGCCCGAGCGACTTCAGTTCGCGCAGCAGGCTGGCGTTGAAGGTCACTTCGTTGATGCGATCGAGGATGTCGCCGGAGCGCACCGGCAGGTCGGCCCGCTCCGACGGGTTGATCTGCACGATCAGCAGGTCGTCGGCCGGGCTGTAGTTGACCAGCGGCAGCAGCGACGGGTTGCCCGCGTAACCGCCGTCCCAGTAGGCCTCGCCGTCGATCTCCACCGCCTGGAACAGCAGCGGCAGGCAGGCCGATGCCATCACCACATCGGGGGTGAGTTCATGCTGGTCGAAGATCCGCAACTCACCGGTCCGGACCTGCGTGGCCGAAATGAACAGGCGGGTCTTGTGGCAACCGCAGACGCGCTCGAAATCGACCGTGTCGAGCAGGATGCGCCGCAGCGGGTTGAGGTTGAGCGGGTTGAACTGGTAAGGCGAGACTTGCGCGCTCACCCATTGCGACCAGGCCTTGGTGGGCGCCAGCCAGGGCGCCACCCAGGGGCTCGCCGGGTCGAGCCACGGGCCCGCCGGGGCCGACGCCACCGCGGCGAAAGGCGAGAGCTCCCCCACGCGCGTCCAGAACCGCCGCAGCGCGGACCGTGCGCCGTCGCGGCCACCTTCCATCAGGCCGGCCGCCAGCGCCACCGCGTTCATGGCGCCCGCGCTGGTGCCGCTGATGCCGGCGATCTCCAGCGACTCATCCTCCAGCAGGCGGTCGAGAACGCCCCAGGTGAAGGCGCCGTGGGAGCCGCCACCCTGCAAGGCGAGGTCGACCATTCGGTGACGGGGTTTTCGCATGACCATGCGCGTATTGTTGCACTGCACCATGACCAATGGGTGGGTGCCGCCCAGCGGCGACAATCGCCGCTCCGATGAACGACGCATCCCCCGACACCCCTGCCGATGGCGCACTGGCCCGCGAAGCCCTGGCGCTGGCCGCGTTCGACCACGTGGTGGAACGGGCGCCCGGCTTTCGCCCCCGCGCCGGCCAGCGGGACATGGCCGCCTTCATCGCCTCCACCCTGTCCGGCGTGCGGCTGGGCGACGACTCGGTGGCCGGGGACGCGGGCCTGCCCGACCGCGGCATCGCGGTGGTGCAGGCGGGCACCGGCGTCGGCAAGTCGGCGGCCTATGCCGCCACCGTGATCCCGCTGGCACTGGCACAGAGCCGCCGCGTCCTGATCAGCACCGCCACCATTGCGCTGCAGGAACAGCTCATCACCAAAGACCTGCCGGCACTGGCGGCGCAGTTGCCCCAACCGTTTGCCTTTGCGCTGGCCAAAGGGCGGGGCCGCTATGTGTGCCGGCTCAAGCTCGATCAGTTCGCCGGGGGTGATGCGGCGGGTGCAGCCGATGCGGACCTTTTCGAAGCCGATGGCGGTGCGGTTCGCACCGGCGACCCGTTGCAGCGCGCGCAGCAGTACGCGCGCTGGGCCATGGCCCTCGATCAGAGGGACTGGGACGGTGACCGCGATCGCCTGCCCGAACCTCCAGAGCCCGCGCTGTGGTCGGCGGTGGCCGCCGAACGCCACACCTGCACCGCCCGGCACTGCCCCAGCTACAACGGCTGCAGCTATTACCTGGCACGCAACCGGCTGGCCCATGCGCAGGTCATCGTCGTCAACCACGACCTGCTGCTGTCCACCCTGGGCATGCACGCACTGCCCAAGCCGCAGGACTGTTACCTCGTGCTCGACGAGGCGCACCACCTGCCGGACGTGGCGCAGGGCCAGTTCACCGCGCAGATGGACCTGGTGCACGCTGGCTGGCTCGATCGCCTGCCCAAGGCCTTCGAGGAGGTGGCGCGCGCCATTTCACACCCGCTCACGGTCGATCTGGCCGAGACCGCGCGGGGCGCAAAGGCCGCCCTGGCCGACCTCGCCCGCCTCGGCATGGCAGCCGTGGGCCCCTCGGTGCGCGAGCTCGCGCCCGAAGCGCCCGCCCTCACCCACCGCTTCGAGGCCGGTGCCCTGCCGGCCGAATGGCTGGAACCCCTGATGGCGCTGCAGGCGCGGGCCGGGTCCCTGCTCAAGCTGGCCGAAGCCATGGCCACCCAGCTTCGCGCCAACGCCCGTGACAACCCGGGCGAGGCCGCGCGCAGCGCCGAGCACTACGCCCGCATCGGGCGTTTTGCCCCGCGCCTGCAAAGCTTGCACGAAACCGCCAGCCTGTGGATGCAAGGCAGCGAGCCTGGGGCGCCGCCGCTGGCCAAGTGGCTGCAGGCCGGGGTGCAGCACGGCATGGTCACGCTGTCGGCGCACGCCTGTCCCTTGCAACCCGGCAGCCTGCTGCACCACCACCTGTGGCGGCAGGTGCGTGGCGCGGTGGTCACATCGGCTTCGCTGGTCACCTGCGGCGGGTTCGACCATTTCCTTCGGGAAGCCGGCCTGGCCTGGGACGCGGCCGTGACCACGCGCGCCGTGCAAAGCCCGTTCGATCACGCCGCGCAAGGCCGATTGGTCGTTGTGCAGACCACCAGCGACCCCAAGGACGTGGAAGCCTTCACCCGCGAAATGCTCGACCTGTTGCTGGTGGACCTGCGCGAGGTGCGCCGTGGCGCGCTGGTGTTGTTCACCTCGCGCGCGCAGATGAAGGTCGCCACCGACCGGCTCGAACGCGGTGACCACGCCAACCTGCGCGAGCGCGTGCTGGTGCAGGGCGAGGCGTCGCGCGGCGTGCTGCTGCGCCGGCACGCGCAGCGCGTGTCCGACGGTGAGCCGTCGGTGTTGTTCGGGCTTCAGTCGTTCGGCGAAGGACTGGACCTGCCCGGGGAACTTTGCGAATGGGTGTTCATCACCAAGCTGCCGTTTGCATCGCCCAGCGACCCGGTGGGGCAGGCACGCGCCGATTGGCTGAAGAGTCAGGGTCGCGACCCGTTCAGCGAACTGGTCGTGCCGGCCACCGGCGCGCGCCTGCTCCAATGGACCGGCCGCGCCTTGCGCACCGAGACCGACGAAGCCACCGTGGTCTGCTACGACGCGCGCTTGCTGCGGCAGGCCTATGGCCGGCGCATGTTGCAGGGTTTGCCGCCTTACCGGCTGCAACGGCGCCAGGCCGGCGTCACTGCCGATGTTTCCGCTCCCGCATCTTTCAACTGAGGATCTTTTTCATGCTCTACGCGACGCTCAAGCTGCTCCATGTCCTGTCGATCATCGTCTGGGTGGGGGGCATGGTGTTTGCGCACTTCTTCTTGCGCCCGGCCGTCCAGGCCCTCGAGCCCGCCAAGCGGATCCCCCTCATGCACGCCACGCTCACGCGCTTCTTTCAGGCCGTGCTGGTGGCGGCCTTGATCGTGCTGGGCACGGGTGTCTGGATGATCGGCCGGATCGCCAAGGCCACGGTGCAATCGGGTGTCGACTTCAACATGCCACTGGGGTGGTGGGTCATGACCGTCACCGGCGTGCTGATGGTGGCGATCTTCGGGCACATCCGGTTCGCGCTGCATGGCCGCCTCGGGCGGGCCGTGCAGGCCGCTGACTGGACCGCAGGCGCCGCCGCCCTGGCCTCGATCCGGACCTGGGTCGGCATCAACATCGGGCTCGGCGTGGCCACCGTGGCCGCAGCGATCCTGTTGAGCTGAACGCGTTCGCCGGGCGTCAGCGGGCCGCCACCCCGGGCGGCGGCAACGGCTCTCCCTGCAGGCGGCGCCACAGCCAGGGCAAAGCCACCTTCACGTCGGGCCGATCGCCCGCACCCTGCGCTGCGCGCGTACCCGCGGCACGCTCTGCTTCGGTGCCCAGGTCGAATCGGAAGGTGTACGTCGGTTCCTGCCCCATTCGCAGGTCGGTCACGAACAGGCGCCCGTCGCTCTCGTGTGCGCTGAAGAAGCCGTGGCTGAAGGCCGCGATCCTCGCCAGGCCGTCGACCTCGCGGTGGCGCTGGATCACGGCGGCACCGCGGTCGTATTCGCGCCAGACAATCTGCACGCCATCGTCGAGCAGCGAGTGGTGCCCCTCGAAGTACCGCTCAGGCGTGACCGCCACCAGCCGCCAGAGTACCGTGTTGAAGGGTGATGGCGTGACCAGCACCCGCTCGGCCGCAATGCCTTGCTGCTGCAGCGAGGCACGCGCGATCTGCGCCACGTGCTGCTGGGCCGCCACGCTCCACACGAGGTAGGCGCTGCTGAGCACCAGGCCGGTGGCGTTGGCCTTGAAACCCACCCGCGGCCACACCAGTGCCAGGATGACGCCGAACAGCAGCGGCAGCGTGTAGGCCGGGTCGATGATGAAAACGCTGCCCACACCAAAGGGGTGGTTGCTGAACGGTTGCAGCAACTGCGTGCCGTACACCGTCATCGTGTCGAGCAGCGGGTGCGTGAACAGGGCGAGCCACAGCGCCAGCCACCAGCGCCGGAACAGCGCGCCTTCACCATGCAGCCGGCAGACCAGCCACGCCAGTAACGGCGAGAAGAGGGTGGTGAGAAACAGCGAGTGCGATTCGGCGCGGTGCAACGTCATGTTGAGCACCGCGTCGCCGTGGTCGATGAAGGCATCGAGGTCGGGCAGGGTGCCGGCTACCGCACCCCAAAGAGCCGACTTCCACCCGGCGGTGCGGCGGCCCATGGTGGCCACTGCCACGGCCGAACCGAGCGCGATCTGGGTGAGCGAATCCATGGGGTGCGAGCCTAGCCGGGACGGCTCAGGCCTGCACGACGATGGGAAATGTGGCTCGAATGCCGTCGCTGGCAGAAACGAATGGCACGGTGATGGCCGCTCGCGCGGGTTCGCTCAGGCGACGCCAGAGGAAATCGCGCTCATTGCCGGGATCGCCCTGCACGTAGAGCTGGGTGGTCAGCAGTTCCACCCGGTCCAGGCGGACCTTGACGTGGATGTGCGGCGTTCGGCCGCCGTACTGCACCGGTCGGATGGTCCTGAAGCGGTAACGGCCTTCGCGGTCGACCACCACGCGGCCGAAGCCCTGGAACGCCGGGTCGGCGCGACCGCCGTCGCCCGGGTGGTGGTAGTGGCCGGCGGCGTCGCATTGCCAGATCTCGACCACCGCACCCTGCACCGGCACGCCGGCCAGATCGACCACCGTGCCTTCCACCCAGGTCGGCTGGCCGGCGCCATAACGGGTCTGGCCGTTGCGCAGCAGGTCGGCGTCGCTGTCCGCGGGAATGCTCACAGGGTAGAACGGACCCTCGGTCTGGCTGGGCGTGGGTGTGCGCCCTGCGGGTTGTGCCAGTGCGGGCGTGAGCCAGGCGGGGGCGGCCAGGCTGGCGGCGCTGCCGATCAGCAGCCCGCGTCGGGTGAAGGAACGCATGGGTCAGGCCCTCAGGTCGAGTTCGATGTGGCGCACCTCGCGGTCCTCGGACGGCCCGCGGGACGGAACGTGTTGGAAGCCGAGGCGCTGCGCGAGTTCCAGCATGCCGGTGTTTTCGCGCAGCACCGAACCCACCAGCCGATGTGTGCCGTGTTCGCGCAGGCACCGGATCAGTTTGTCCATAAGCCGGGTGCCCAGGCCGGTTCCCTTCAGGTCCGACCGGATGATGATGCCGAATTCGGCCGCCTCGTTGTCGGGGTCGGTGGCGGCGCGCACGGTGCCCAGGGTTTCTTCACCGCCGCCTGGAAGTGCGCGCGTGGCAATGAAGGCGAACTCGCGTTCGTGGTCGATCTGCGTGAGCCGGGCCAGTTCGCTGGGTTCGATGTGGCGCCGGCTGTAGAACACGCGCAGGCGGATGTCCTCCGGGTCCAGCCGCTCCAGGAAGGCGCGGTGCTGTTCACCGTCTTCGGCACGGATCGGTCGCAAGGTGATCGCCTCGCCTCGCCAGTCCTGCCGTTCGACCCACCGTTGCGGGTAGGGCCGGATGGCGAAATGGGCTTCGCCCCCCGGGCGCGAGGCGCTCAGGCGGACCCGGGCATCGAGGGCCAGCGCGCCGCCCGGGTGCACGAGCAGCGGGTTGATGTCGAGTTCGGCCAGTTCCGGCACATCGGCCATGAGCTGGGCAATCGCCACCAGCACGTCGGCGGCGGCGTCCATGTTCGCTGCGGGCTCGTCGCGGTAGCCGCGCATCAGCCGGGCGATGCGTGTGCGGTGAATCTGGGCCAGTGCCAGCGAACGGTTCAGCGGCGGCAGGGCCAGTGCGCGGTCGGCCAGCACCTCCACGGCCACGCCGCCGGCGCCGAACAGCACCACCGGACCGAACACCGGGTCGACGGTGGCGCCGACGATGCATTCGTGGGCGTGCTTCAAGTGCACCATGGGCTGCACGGTGAATCCGTCCAATCGCGCGTCGGGTCGTTCAACGCGCACGCGCTCGAGCATGCTCGCAGCGGCCTCACGCACTTCCTTTGCGCTGCCCAGTTGCAGGCGCACGCCGCCCACGTCGGATTTGTGGGTGATGTCGCGCGAGAGGATCTTGAGCACCGCGGGAAAGCCGATCCGCGTGGCGGCGTCTGCCGCCGCGCCGGCGTCCGGCGGCACCACTTCGGTGGGCACCATGGGCAGGCCGGCGGCGGCCAGGAATTGCTTGGCCTCGGCTTCGGTGAGCCATTCGCGCCGCTCGGCCAGCACCCGCTGCACGGTGGCGCGCATGGCACCCAGATCGGGCTCGGTGGCCAGCGCGTTCAGCGGCGGGGTGTGCAGCAATTCCAGCTGGTGGCGCCGGTGCGTCTGCAGCAATCCGAAGGCGCGCACCGCCGCTTCCGGGGTGTCGTAGTCGGCCAGGCCGGCGGCCCGGAACCTGGCCCGCGCGCCGGCCACCGCGGGCCCGCCCAGCCAGCAACCCATCAGCCGTCGCGGGCGCTCGGTCAGTTCGGGCAGCAGCGCCTCTGCGATGCCGTCGCTGGGCACGATGGCGGTCGGCGCCTGGATGAACAGCACCGTGGACCGGGTGTCCTGCTGCAGCGCGCGCAGCGCGTCCACATAGCGCTGCGCCGGTGCGTCGCCAATGATGTCCACCGGGTTGCTGCGCGACCAATTGCCCGGCAGCACGGCATCAAGCGCCTGTCGGGTCGGCTGGTCGAGTTCGGCCAGCGGCACGTCTTCGGTTGCGGCGGCGTCGGCCGCCATCACGCCCGCGCCGCCCCCGTTGGTGAGCACGATCAGCTGTTCACCGGTCAGGTCATCGCGGTGGGCCAGGGTCTCTGCGGCCAGGAACAGGTCGTCCAGCGTGTTCACCCGCAGCAGGCCGGCCCTGGCAATGGCGGCGTCGAACACGGCGTCGGACGCCGCCAGCGCGCCGGTGTGCGAGGCGGCCGCCCTCGCACCGGCCTGCGAACGGCCGGCCTTGACCACGATCACCGGTTTGTTGCGCGAGGCCGCCCGCGCCGCCGACAGGAACTTGCGCGGCGCGTCGATGCTTTCCATGTAGATCAGGATCGCGCGGGTGCGCGCGTCGCTGCCCAGGTAGTCGATCAGATCGCCAAAGTCGACGTCGGCCCGTTCACCGAGCGACACGAACTGCGAAAACCCGATGTCGCGCGCGGCGGCCCAGTCCAGCAGTGCCGTGACCAGCGCGCCCGACTGCGACAGGAAGGCGATCGACCCGGGCCGGGCGCCCACGTGGGCAAAGCTGGCGTTGAGTTGGTGGTGTGGCGACAGCAGCCCGATGCCGTTGGGTCCGAGGATGCGCAGTGTGGTGCGGCGCGCCGCGTCCAGCATGGCCTGTTTCTGGGCGGCGTCCAGCCCCGCGGTGATCACCACCGCCGCCCGCGTGCCGCGCGCACCCAGTGCCTCGACCAGCCCGGCCACCGTGGCCGGCGGCGTGCAGATGACCGCCAGCTCGGGGGCCTCGGGTAGCGAGGCCACGTCGGGCCAGCAGCGCTCGCCGTCGATGTAGCGGTGGTTGGGATTGACCGCGTACCGCGGGCCCTTGAAGCCGCCCTGGCGGAGGTTGCGCCAGACCGTGGCGCCGACGCTGCCGGCGCGGGGTGTGGCACCGATCACCGCCACCGAGGCTGGGGAAAACAGCGCGTCGAGGTGGCGGATGCTCATGGTGCCTGCTCCTTCAGCTTTCCCTGCGCTGCGACGCCATCCACGCGATCAGCGACGAGCGCATGGCCTCTTCGACCGACATGTCGATCGGCGTGACCCAGTCGCGCGGCACGAAGACCGTGTAGCCGCCGATCATGTAGCCCATGGGCAGGTACACGGCCACCTGGTCGAGCTCGCCGAGCGCGCCGGGCAGGTCCTTGAACGATTGCCTCGTGACCAGACCCACGATGGACAGCTCGCTGTCGGGCATGCGCAGCAGCACCACCTGCTGCTGGTCCTGCTCGTGCGGGGCAAAGTAATCGGCGAAGTTCTTCAGTGACGAATAAATGCTCTTGACCACCGGCAGGTTGGTGAAGGGCAGCTCGACCCACGACAGAAGGCGGGCGAAGACGGGCTGCGACACCAGAATCCCCAGGCCGAAAATCAGCGCGGCCACGATCAGGATGCCCAGTCCGGGCAGGTAGAAGTCGCCGATGAAGGGCCGGATCATGCGGATGGCGAGCGACTCGGTCCACACGACGAACAGGTACAGCGCGTAGATGGTGAGTGCCAGCGGCAGGAAGGTGAGCAAGCCGCGCAGGAAGTATTGGGTGAGGCGTGTTTTCATGGAGGGGTCCTGGGGCACGGCGGGAATGGTAGCCGGTGGAGCCGGCCCGGCCGAGCCGACAGACGGGCCTTGCAGGAACGGTGCCTGCCCCCAACTGGCGCGCCATGGTTCACCGCACTGGAACTCCCTTGCCTGCATCCACTCTTTCACCCATGAACGCCCTTGCCGATCTGCCGGGCCGCCTGGGCCGTGCCGTCCTGCGCCTCGCGCTCGGGCTGGCCGCCGCGGTCTTCTTGCTGAGCCTGTTGCTGGCGTCGCTGCTGGTGGTGCTCGGCGTGTCGTTGTGGTCGCTGGTGACCGGCCGCAAGCCGGCGCCGGTGGTGTTGTTCACGCGCATGCGCGAACACTCCCGGCGCTACTCGCAGGGCGTCTGGCGCCCGGCCGATGCCACGTCGGCCAACCGGCCCGGCGATGTCGTCGACGTCGAGGCGCGCGAGGTTCAGGACCCGACCGGGCGTCGGGCACCCTGACTCAGCCAGCCGGCTTTCGCGCCAGCGCGGCGTCGTACAGCGCGTTGCGCGGCGCACCGGTGATCTGCGCGGCCAGTTTCACGGCGGTTTTCACCGGCAATTCGGTCAGCAGCGCGTCAAGCACCTTCAGCGCCGCGGCGTGCGTGTCCTCCCCCTCGGCCACCGCCGTGTTGGCGTGCACCAGCAACACGAATTCACCGCGCTTTCGCTGATCGCCCTGCGCCAGCCAGTCGGCCAGCCGGTCGGCGGGCTGCACGGTGATCTCCTCGAACTGCTTGGTCAGCTCGCGCCCCAGCGTCACGGGCCGCGGGCCCAGGTGCACGCCCAGGTCGCGCGCCAGCGCCTCGATGCGGTGCGGTGCCTCCAGCAGCACGCACGCCTGAGCATCGGCCGCGACGGTCTGCAGTGCCCGGTCGCGCTCGGCACCCTTTGCTGGCAGGAAACCCGCGAACCGGAAGCAGCCGTCGCCCCCACCTTGGCCACCCACGCTCAGCAGGGCGGTCACGCTGCTCACGCCGGGAACCGGCACGCAGCGCAGGCCGGCGGCCCGCACCTCGGCCACCAGGCGCGAGCCCGGGTCGCTCACGCCGGGTGTGCCGGCGTCGCTCACATAAACCACCCGCTGCCCCTCGCGCAGCCGCGCCAGCACGGTCTGGGCGGCTTCGCGCTCGTTGTGCTCGTGGGCGGCCAACAGCGGCTTGTGAAGTCCGTAGGCCTGCAGCAGGGTGGCGGTGTGGCGCGTGTCCTCGCAGGCCACCAGGTCGGCGAGGTCGAGCACATGCAGGCCGCGCAAGGTCATGTCGGCCCGGTTCCCGATAGGGGTGGCCAGCATGTACAGCGCGCCCTTCGGATAATCCTGGGCACCCGCGGCATGGCGCGCGGCAGACAGCAGATCGACGGGCGGGAGGTTCACGTGGGGGACTCGGACAGGCCGGGTGATGAAACGGCGCGCGGGTCGGGCCAGCAAGCCGAAGACGAGGCCCTGGCGCTGTTGCGCCGGGCGGGCCTGCAATTGGTCATGCGCAACTTCCGCACCCCGGGCCGTGGTGGTGGCGAGATCGATTTGATTATGCGGGAGCCCGACGGCACGCTGGTGTTCGTCGAGGTGAGGTCGCGGCGCGCGGGTGGCCACGGGGGCGCGGCCGCCAGCATCGGCTCGGCCAAGCGGCGGCGCATCGTGCTGGCGGCGCGGCACTTTCTGGCGCGGGTGCGGTCCACACCCCGTTGCCGTTTCGATGCCGTTCTCTTTGAGGGCGATGCCGCGCCACTCTGGCTGCGCGCGGCCTTCGATGCGGATGACGCGTTTTGATACGAGACCCCCCGCTATCATCGCCCCATGCTCTTGCAGCGAATACAGCAGCAGTTCATCGACAGCGCCGACCTGAAGTACCAGAGCGCGCCCGCGCTGGCGCCGTTGGTCGAGGCCGCGGTGACGGCGCTGCTGGCCGGCCTGACCGGCGGCGGCAAGGTGCTCACCTGCGGCAACGGTGTCGGCGCGGCTCTGGCGCAGCAGTTTGCAGCGCAGATCCTGGGCCGCCACGAGCGCGATCGCCCCGGCCTCGCGGCCTTCTCGCTGGCCGCCAATGCCGCCGTCATCACCGGCATTGCCAACGACTTCGACGGCCGCCAGGTGTTTGCGCGCCAGGTGCACGCCCTGGGCCAGGCTGGCGACGTGCTGCTGGTCTTGAGCCTGGATGGCCAGGCCGGCAACCTGGTGGCCGCCATCGAGGCCGCGCACGAGCGCGACATGACCGTGGTGGCCCTGACCGGCGCTCGCGGTGGCCGCATGGCCAGCCTCCTGCGCGACACCGATGTGCATGTCTGCGTGCCACACGAACAACCCTCCCGCGTGCTCGAGCTGCACCTGCTCGTGCTCCATTGCCTGGCCGACGGGCTTGACGCCCAGTTGCTCGGCCTGCCCGACCCCCCTTCGATTGAAACGGAGAAACCCGCATGAAGCCCTTTCGACCGACCCGCCTTGGCGCCCTGCTGCTGGCCTGCGCCGCAGCGTCCGCCACCCTTTCGGCCTGCGCCCCTTTGCTGCTGGGCGGCGCCGTCGGCTCGGCCCTGGTCGCGGTGGACCGCCGCAGCTCCGGGGCCCAGCTCGACGACCAGGCCATTGAACTGCGCGCCGGCAACCGCCTGACCGACCAGCTCGGCGGGCGCGCCAACGTCTATGTCACCAGCTACAACCGGCAGGTGCTGCTGACCGGCGAGGCCGCCAGCGAAGCCACGCGCGCCGAGGCCGAGCGCATCGTGGCTAGCGTGGACAACGTGCGCAGCACGGTGAATGAGATCAAGGTCATGAATTCCCCGGGGCTGTCACAGCGCACCACCGATTCCCTGATCACCGGCCGGGTCAAGGCGGGGTTTGTCGACGCCCGCGACCTGCCGGCCGTGGCCATCAAGGTCACCACGGCCCACAACGTGGTCTACCTCATGGGGCGGGTCACGCAGAAAGAGGCCGACCGCGCCACCGAAATCGCCCGCAACACCGACGGCGTGCAGCGCGTGGTGCGTGTGCTCGAAATCCTCAGCGAAGACGAGCTGATGCGCCTTGCGCCCGCGCCTGCAGCGCAGCCCGCGGGCACGACGCCGCCAGCCACCGCGCCCGCCGCGCCGCGGCAGTGAGCAGCCGGCCCGGCAACCCGGGCCTTCGCACGGGTCAGCGCAGGCGCTTGATCAGACTCGACGTGTCGAAGCGCTGGCCCCCCATGGCCTGCACGTCGGCGTAGAACTGGTCCACCAGGGCGGTCACGGGCAGTCGCGCGCCGTTGCGCTTGGCCTCGTCCAGCACCAGGCCCAGGTCCTTGCGCATCCAGTCCACCGCGAAACCGAAGTTGAACTGGTCGGCCACCATGGTCTTGCCGCGGTTGTCCATTTGCCAGCTCTGGGCGGCGCCCTTGCCGATCACATCCAGCACCAGGTTCATGTCGAGCCCGGCTTTCTGACCGAAGGCGATGGCTTCCGACAGGCCTTGCACCAGCCCGGCGATGCAGATCTGGTTGACCATCTTGGTGAGCTGTCCCGCGCCACTGGCGCCCATGAGCGTGAAGGCGCGCGAAAACGCCATGGCCACCGGCTTCACGGCGTCGAAGGCCGCCGCATCGCCGCCGCACATCACGGTCAGCAGGCCGTTTTCGGCCCCCGCCTGACCGCCCGACACCGGCGCATCGACGAAGGACACGCCCAGGGCCTTGGCCGCGCCATACAGCTCTCGCGCCACGTCGGCCGACGCGGTGGTGTGGTCCACAAAGACGGCCCCGGGCTTCATGCCGGCGAACGCACCGTCCGCCCCGAGGGTGACCGCACGCAGGTCGTCGTCGTTGCCGACGCAGGCAAACACGATGTCGGCGCCCGCCGCGGCTTCGCGGGGCGTGGCCTTGAACGCACCGCCGTGCTGCCCGGCCCAGGCCTCGGCTTTGGCGGCGGTCCGGTTGTACACGGTCACGTGGTGCCCGGCCTTGGCCAGGTGGCCGGCCATGGGGCCGCCCATGACACCCAGGCCCAGAAAGGCGACGCGGCGGGCGGGGGTGGGTTCGTAGGTTTTGGGGTTCAAGCGGGTCTCCTCATGGACTCATTGCGAGCCAGAGATGGTACCCAGAGACACCGAGGAACCTGCTTTGCAGGGCCTCTGGTGTCGCCCCCTGGGGGGTGACGCGCCGCAGGCGCGGCGCGGGGGGGTCAAACGATCGTGAGGTGCTCGGTGCCAGCCGCCAGGTCGAGCGTCTTGGCGCGCTGGCTGTTGAGCTTGATCTGCAGCCGCAGGTCGTTCAGGGAGTCGGCGTTTCGCAGGGCGTCCTCGTAGGTGATGAGGTTGGCCTCGAAGGCGTCGAACAGCGCCTGGTCGAAGGTCTGCATGCCGATGTTGGTGCTCTTCTTCATCACTTCCTTGATCTCGGCGACCTCGCCCTTGAAGATCAGGTCGGAAATGAGCGGCGAATTGAGCAGGATCTCGACCGCGGCAAAGCGGCCCTTGTTGTCCTGCCGAGGCACCAGCCGCTGCGAAATGAGCGCCCGCAGGTTCAGCGAGAGGTCCATCAGCAGCTGTGACCGCCGCTCTTCGGGGAAGAAGTTGATGATGCGGTCGAGCGCCTGGTTGGCGCTGTTGGCGTGCAGCGTGGCCAGGCACAGGTGGCCCGTCTCGGCAAACTGGATGGCGTGCTCCATGGTTTCGCGGTCGCGGACCTCACCCATCAGGATCACGTCGGGCGCCTGCCGGAGCGTGTTCTTCAGTGCCATTTCCCAGCTGTCGGTGTCCAGCCCGACTTCGCGCTGCGTGACGACGCAGTTCTTGTGCGGATGCACGAACTCGATCGGGTCTTCGACCGTGATGATGTGGCCGTGCGATTTCTCGTTGCGCCAGTCGACCATGGACGCCAGCGAGGTGGACTTGCCCGAGCCGGTGGCACCCACGAGGATGCACAGCCCGCGCTTGGACATGACCACGTCCTTGAGCACCTGGGGCAGGCCCAGCTTGTCGATGGTGGGCAGCACCGCCGGGATGGTCCGCATCACCATGCCGACCTTGCCCTGCTGGATGAACGCATTGCAGCGGAAGCGCCCGATGGCCGGCGGCGAGATCGCGAAGTTGCACTCCTTGGTGCGCTCGAACTCGGCCGCCTGCTTGTCGTTCATGATGGCGCGAGCCAGTGCCAGCGTGTGGCCGGCGGTCAGCGGCTGCGGCGACACCTTGGTGACGGCGCCGTCAACCTTGATCGCGGGCGGAAAGTCGGCGGTGATGAACAGGTCGCTGCCCCCGCGGCTGAGCATCAGCCGAAGCAGGTCGTTGATGAATTTTGAGGCCTGATCGCGTTCCATGTCGTCGTCCTGTGGTCAATCAAAGCAGCGGAGCGTGGGGGCCATGAGGCCGCCGCGCCGGGCCGCCCCAAGCAAGGCCAGCCCCCTAGGGGGGGCAGCGACCCGCGCAGCGGCGGAGCGTGGGGGCAGTCATGTTCATCCGGGGAAGTTCTCGGGGATCTTGGCCTTGCTGCGCGCCTCGGCCGGACTGATGACGTTGCGCCGCACCAGATCCGACAGGTTCTGGTCCAGCGTCTGCATGCCCACGCTGTTGCCGGTCTGGATGGCCGAATACATCTGCGCGACCTTGGCCTCGCGGATCAGGTTCCGGATGGCGCTGGTGCCCAGCATGATTTCGTGCGCCGCGACGCGCCCGCTGCCGTCCTTGAGCTTGCACAGCGTCTGGGAGATCACCGCGACCAGCGATTCCGACAGCATGGCGCGCACCATGTCCTTTTCTTCGGCCGGGAAGACGTCGATGATGCGGTCGATGGTCTTGGCGGCGCTGGAGGTGTGCAGCGTGCCGAACACCAGGTGGCCGGTTTCGGCGGCCGTCATGGCCAGGCGGATGGTTTCAAGGTCGCGCATCTCGCCCACCAGGATCGCGTCAGGGTCTTCGCGCAGGGCCGAGCGCAGGGCATTCGAGAAGCTCAACGTGTGCGGCCCCACCTCGCGCTGGTTCACCAGGCACTTCTTGGATTCGTGAACGAATTCGACCGGGTCTTCCACCGTCAGGATGTGCCCGTACTCGGTCTCGTTCAGGTGGTTGACCATGCCGGCCAGTGTGGTCGACTTGCCCGAACCGGTGGGGCCGGTGACCAGCACCAGCCCGCGCGGGCGAAGCGCCAGGTCGCCAAAGATCTTGGGCGCGTTGAGCTGCTCGAGCGTGAGGATCTTGCTGGGAATCGTCCGGAACACCGCGCCGGCGCCGCGGTTCTGGTTGAAGGCGTTGACGCGGAAGCGCGCCAGGCCCTCGATCTCGAACGAGAAGTCGCATTCCATGAACTCCTCGTACTGCTTGCGCTGGCTGTCGTTCATGATGTCGTACACCATGGCGTGAACAGCCTTGTGGTCGAGGGCGTCGACGTTGATGCGGCGAACGTCTCCGTGCACCCGTATCATGGGTGGCAACCCGGCGGACAGGTGCAGGTCGGAGGCCTTGTTCTTGACGCTGAAAGCCAGCAGTTGGGTGATGTCCATCCCGGGTCGATCCGTGTTTTGTTGGGCTGATTCAAACGATTATGACCACCATTGCCACCAATCTCCAGCAAGTCCGGGAGCGGCTGTGGCGGGCTTGCGAAGCGGCTTCGCGGGCCAGTTCAGAGGTTACTTTGCTGGCGGTTTCAAAGACCTTCGGACCCGACGCCGTCCGTCAGGCCCACGCCGCCGGCCAGACGGCTTTCGGCGAAAACTATGTGCAAGAAGGCATCGAGAAGATCGCGCAGGTGGCCGCCACGCTGCCGCGCGAGGCCATCGAGTGGCATTGCATCGGACCGTTGCAAAGCAACAAAACCCGGGTGGTGGCCGAACAATTCGACTGGGTGCAGTCGGTCGACCGGATCAAGATCGCCCAGCGCCTGAGCGAGCAGCGCCCGTCCGGCCTGCCGCCGCTCAACGTGTGCCTGCAGGTCAATGTCGATGGCGGGGCGAACAAGTCGGGCGTGGCCCCGGCCGACCTGCCGGTGCTGGCCGACGCGGTGGCGGCGTTGCCTGGTTTGCGGTTGCGCGGCGTCATGGGCATCCCCGAACCGATGCCCGATTTCGAGGCGCAGAAGGCGGTGTTTCTGAGGGTGCGCGAGGCTTACGACGACCTGCGCGCACGCGGCCACGCCCTGGACACCCTGTCGATGGGCATGAGCGACGATCTGGAAGCGGCCGTGGCGGCGGGGTCGACCCTCGTTCGGGTCGGACGGGCCGTGTTCGGGCACCGCCCGCTCAAGGCGGCTACGGCCGAGGCTTGACGTTGCCGCAGCTGGCGCCCACCCAGCGGCCTTCGCCCTCGATCTTCACGCGTTCGTCCTTGCCGTCCACCCGGGTGGTGACGTTCATCACCGACGTGTAGCTGTTGTCGCCCTTGTAGCGGAAGGTGCCGTCGCCGCTGGACACCGGATCGGTGCACTGGAAGGCGATCTGCATTTCGGTGGGCGTGCGTTTCTGCACCTGGGTCTTGCAATTGCCCTCGGCCGGGGGCGGTGGATCGTTGCGCGCGGCCATCTCGGGCGTGATGCAGATCTGCATGCGCATGCCGCCGCCGGGCGCTGCACCCGGCATCGACATGCCCTGGCGCGCCATCATGTCCTGCATCATCTTGCGCTGCTCGGGGCTCATCGCGGCCATCTGCTGCTGCATCTGGGCCATGCCGGCGTCGATCTTGGGGTTGCCGCCCATCTTCTGGGTGATTTCCCACAAGCCGGGTTTGGTGGTCTGTGCGGCGGCTGCGAGTGGCAGCGCCAGCAGGATGGCCATGGCATGGCGGTGCAAGCGCGTCATCGATGAACTCCAGGCGGCGGTTGGAAGCCGTCATTCTGGGCGCAGGTGGGTTCCCTGCCTAGCCCCGAATGGGGAGGCGCCCGCTGTCTTTCACCTCTTCCATCACCGCGTAGGTGCGCGTTTCGCGCACCCCGGGCAGTTGCCACAGCACGCTGCCGGCGAAAGCCCGGTAGGCGGCCATGTCCGCCATGCGGGTCTTGAGCAGGTAGTCGAAGCCACCCGCCACCATGTGGCATTCCAGGATTTCGTCGCGCACCTGCACGGCGGCCTTGAAAGCCTCGAACACGTTGGGCGTGGTGCGGTCGAGCAGCACCTCCACGAACACCAGCAGGCCACGCCCGAGCTTGTGCGGGTCCAGCCGCGCCCCGAAGCCGGTGATGTAGCCCTCGCGCTGCAGTCGCTGCGTGCGCGCCAGCACGGCGGTGGGCGACAGCCCCACCTGTTCGGCGAGCTTCAGGTTGGTCAAGCGGCCATCGTCCTGCAGCAGGCCAAGGATCCTGAGATCGATGCGGTCAAGGGGGGTGTTCACGGTGCTCATTCTGAACAATTATCTGTAGATCGGAATAAAGTTGGCGAAATGTTCGGTTCAAGTGGCGAGAGCATTGGCGCATTCACCAACTTGATGGCATGGAGCCCGCGATGCTGCACCCCGAACCGTCTCCCTTGTTGCCGCAGGCCGATCGCCTGCCCGATCCCTACCGGCCTGAGGCGCAGGTGCTGGCGGACCGTCTGGATCGGCTGGATCCGCTGCCGGCGTGGGCGCGTGTCCAGGCCATGGCCCGACCCTGGGTCCAGGCCGTGCGGGACAACCCGCCGCCGTTCTGGGCCATGGAGAGCCTGTTGAAGGAATACCCGATCTCCAGTGCCGAGGGACTGGCCCTGATGCGCCTGGCCGAGGCCTTGCTGCGCGTGCCCGACGCCGAGACCGCGATCGCCCTCACCGCCGACCAGCTGGGCCGTGCCGATTTCGAAGGCGCTGGCGACGCGGCGCTGGCGCGGCTGTCGTCCACCGCCATTGCCTGGAGCAAGCGTTTCCTGCCGCACGGGGGCGAGGCGCCCGGTGTGGTGGCGCGCCTGGGTGCGCGCACCGTCGTGGCCGCCACGCTGCGGGCGGTGCAGTTGCTGGGCCGCCAGTTCGTGCTGGGCCAGACCATCGACGAGGCGCTGCGCACGGCCGAAGCCGCGCGCCGCGCCCAGCCCAACCGGTGCCACAGCTTCGACATGCTGGGCGAGGGCGCGCGCACCGAGGCCGACGCGCAGCGCTACCTGCAGAGCTACCACGGCGCGCTCGACGCGATCGCCGCGCGGGCCGACGCGTCGGCCGACCCGACCCTGAACGATGGCCTGTCGATCAAGCTGAGCGCCCTTCACCCGCGCTACGAACACACCCAGCGCGAGCGCGTGATGCTGGAGCTGGTGCCGCGCGTCTGGGGGCTGTGCGAAAAGGCCGCGGCCGCCCGGGTCAACCTCACCATCGACGCCGAGGAGGTGGACCGCCTCGAGCTGTCGCTCGATGTGTTCGAGGCCCTGGTCTCGCGCGTTGCGCAGCAATGCCCGGCGTGGTCGGGGCTCGGGCTGGCCCTGCAGGCCTACCAGACGCGGGCGGTCGAACTCATCAACGAAGTGGCGGCGATCGCCAGGCGCCACCGGGTGCGGCTGATGTGCCGGCTGGTGAAGGGGGCCTACTGGGACGCCGAAATCAAGCGCGCCCAGGAGCTGGGGCTGCCGGCCTACCCGGTGTTCACGCGCAAGCACCGCACCGACGTGAGCTACCTGGCGTGCGCCCGGTCGTTGTTCGACGCCGCCGACGTGATCCACCCGCAGTTCGCCACCCACAACGCGGCCACCATCGCCGCCATCGTGCAGATGGCGCAGCGCGAGGGCAAACCGTTCGAACTGCAGCGCCTGCACGGCATGGGCGAAGGCATCTACCGCGAGGTGCTGAAAGACCCCGCGCTGCGCTGCCGCGTGTACGCCCCGGTGGGCGCCCACCGAGACCTGCTGGCCTACCTGGTGCGGCGCCTGCTCGAGAACGGCGCCAATTCGTCGTTCGTGCACCAGCTGGCCGACGAACAGGTGCCTGTCGACGAACTGCTGGCGTCGCCGGTGGACCAATGTGCCGGGGAGGACCCGGGCGGTGCGCTCGTGTGGCCAGAGCACCTGTACGGACCCGCGCGACCCAACAGCCGGGGGCTGGACCTGGCGGTGGCCGCCCACCGCGCACCCCTGCTGGCCGCGGCGCGTGAGGCGGTCGTGCCCACGATCGGCGAGGCCCGTCCCGAAGACGCGCCCCTGGCCGTGCGCCGTGCGGTGGCGGCCTTTTCCGCCTGGGACCACACGCCGGTGGGCGAACGCGCCGACTGCCTGCGCCGCGCCGCCGACGCCATGCAGGCGCGCCTGCCGGCACTGTGCGCGCTGCTGGTGAAGGAGGCGCACAAGACCTGGGGTGACGCGATCGCCGAGGTCCGCGAGGCGGTGGATTTCCTGCGCTACTACGCCACCGAGGCCGAGCGCCTGCAGGCGCCGGTCGAGCTGCCGGGCCCCACGGGGGAGTCCAACACGCTGCGCCTCACCGGCCGCGGGGCGTGGGTGTGCATTTCGCCCTGGAATTTCCCGCTCGCCATCTTCACCGGCCAGGTGGCGGCGGCGCTGGTCACCGGCAACACCGTGGTGGCCAAGCCGGCCGAACAGACGCCGGCCATCGCCCGGCTGGCGGTCGACCTGCTGCACGCCGCCGGCGTGCCCGCCGATGCCCTGCAACTGCTGCATGGCCCCGGCGAGACCGTGGGCGCTGCGCTGGTGGCCCAGCCCGGCGTGGCCGGCGTGGTCTTCACCGGCTCCACGCCGGTGGCCAAGGCCATCCAGCGCGCGCTGGCCGCCAAGGACGGCCCCATCGTCCCCCTGATCGCCGAGACCGGCGGCATCAACGCCATGCTGGTGGACAGCACCGCCCTGCCCGAGCAGGTGGCCGATGCCGTGGTGCAGAGTGCCTTCCGCAGCGCCGGCCAGCGCTGCTCCGCGCTGCGGCTGCTGTGCGTGCACGAGGCCGTGGCCGACGCGGTGATCGACATGGTGCGCGGTGCCGCGACCGAGCTGGTGGTGGGCGATCCCGCCGATCTCGCGACCGACCTCGGTCCCCTGATCGACGCCGAGGCCTTTGCCGGCGTGCAGCAGCGCACCCAGGCCCTGCGGGCCCGCGCCCGCTCGCTGCTGCCACCGGGCCTTGGCCAGCCCGCACGGGCCCTGGCGCCGCAGATGTTCGAGGTGGGTTCGGTGGCCGAGGTCACCGAAGAGATTTTCGGCCCGGTGCTGCAGGTGGTGCGCTGGACCGGCGACCCCGCCGCGGTGATCGACCAGATCAACGCCCTGGGTTTCGGCCTCACCATGGGGCTGCAGACCCGCATCGACAGCCGGGCGCAGGCCCTGGCTGCCCGGGCCCGGGTGGGCAACATCTACGTCAACCGCAACACCATCGGCGCGGTGGTGGGCGTGCAGCCGTTCGGGGGCGAAGGCCTGTCGGGCACCGGGCCCAAGGCCGGCGGCCCTAACTACCTGGTGCGCTTCTGCGCCGAGCAGACCCTCACCATCAACACCACCGCCGCCGGCGGCAACGTGGCGCTGTTCGCGGGCTGAGAAGCGGCCTGCTGTGTGGCGGGCCGGCCGGCGTACAGTCGCGGCCATCCCGAACCACGCAAACGCCGCCATGTCCGAGCAACCGAGCACCGACGCCCAGCAGATCCAGCAATGGCTGGACGAACACCGCATCACCGAAGTGGAGTGCCTGATCCCCGACATGGCGGGGCAGGCGCGCGGCAAGATCGTGCCGCGCCACAAATACGACCCGGCGGTCGGCCTGCGCCTGCCCGAGGCGGTGCTGACCATGACGGTCACCGGTGACTACCCCGAGAAGGACTACACCTCGGTGGCCGACCCGGACATGCTGCTGCGCCCCGACCCGACCACCCTTCGCCCCGTGCCCTGGGCCAAGGAGCCCACTGCGCAGATCATCCACGACTGCTTCAGCTTCAAGGGCGAGGCGGTCGACCTGTCGCCTCGCAATGTGCTGCGGCGCGTGCTCAAGCTGTACGCCGACGAAGGCTGGAAGCCGGTGGTGGCGCCCGAGATGGAGTTCTACCTGGTGCAGGTCGAGCCCGACGAGGACATTCCCCTGAAGGCGCCGGTGGGCCGCACCAAGCGAACCGAAGCCGGCATGCAGAGCTTCTCGATGGACGCCATCAACGAGTACGACGACATCTTCGACGTCATGTACGACTGGTGCGAGGCCGAGGGCATCCAGCTCGACACGCTGATCCACGAGATGGGCACGGCGCAGATGGAGATCAACCTCGACCACGGCGACCCGCTGCCGCTGGCCGACCAGGTGTTCCTGTTCAAGCGAACCATCCGCGAAGTGGCGATCCGCCACCAGATGTACGCCACCTTCATGGCCAAGCCCATGCAGGGCCAGCCCGGCAGCGCCATGCACATCCACCAGAGCGTGGTCGGCATCGCCGACGGGCTGAACATCTTCAGCCGCCCGGATGGCGAAGCGTCCGACCTGTTCCTGCATTTCATCGGCGGGTTGCAGACCTACCTGCCGGCGGCCACCGCCTTCTTCGCGCCCTATGTCAACTCCTACCGGCGGCTGTCGCGCTTCACCTCGGCCCCCATCAACCTGAGCTGGGGCTACGACAACCGCACCTGCGGCCTGCGCGTGCCGCATTCCGGCCCCCAGGCGCGGCGGGTCGAGAACCGGCTCGCGGGCGTGGACGTGAACCCCTATCTGGCCATGGCGGCCAGCCTGGCCTGCGGATACCTGGGCATGAAGCAGGGCATCGCGCCCAGCGAGCCGTTGACCGGCAGCGCCTACGAGCAGCCGCATCAGCTGCCACGGCACCTGGACGATGCGGTCGAAAAACTCATGCAGTGCGCACCGCTGGTCGACCTGTTCGGTGAACACTTCATCCAGACCTACGGCGCGATCAAGCACACCGAGTACAGCGAGTACTTCGACGTGGTGAGCCCCTGGGAGCGCCGGTTCCTGCTGCTCAACGTCTGAAGCAGATCGACCACGCTCAGGGCATGACCACCATGCCCGCCAGGGGCGTGGTCAGCAAACGGTCCAGCGCGTCGATGGGCAGCGGGCGCGAGAACAGGTGCCCCTGGAACTGGTCGCATCCCTGGTAGGCCAGGAAGTCGCGCTGCTCGACCGTCTCCACGCCCTCGGCCACCACCTGCAGGCTCAGCGACTGCGCCAGCGCGATGATGGCGCGCGAGATCGCCGCGTCGTTCGGGTCGGTGAGCACGTCGGCCACAAACCCCTTGTCGATCTTGAGCTGGTCGAGCGGCAGCCGCTTGAGCACCGACAGCGACGAATAGCCGACACCGAAATCGTCGAGCGACAGCGTCACGCCCAGGGCCTTGAGCATGCCCATCTTCTCGATCGTGATCTCCATGCGGTCGGCCAGCAGGCTTTCGGTGAGTTCCAGCTTGAGCCGTTGCGGCTTGATGCCGCTGTTGCGGATGCAGGCCATCACCGAATCGACGAAGTCGGGGTGGCGGAACTGGCGCACGCTCACGTTGACCGCGATGCTCAGGTTGGCGGTTTCGGGTCGGCGTGACCACGCGGCCAGCTGGGCGCAGGCGGTCTCCAGGGCCCAGTGCCCCAGCGGAAGGATCAGGCCCGAGTCCTCGGCCACGGGGATGAAGTCGGCCGGATAGACGAGCCCCCGCTCGGGGTGCATCCAGCGCATCAGCGCCTCCACGCCGGTGATCACGCCCGCCCGGTCAACCTGTGGCTGGTAGTACAGCTGGAACTCGCCCCGTCGCAGCCCGTCCCGCAGGTCGGAGCCGATGCGGGCGTTGGCGCTCATGGCCGCCTGCATCGTCGGGTCGAAGAAGCACAAGGTGTTGCGCCCCATCGATTTGGCCTGGTACATGGCCAGGTCGGCCTGCTTGAGCAGTTCGCCCACGTCACCCTGGGCACCGTTGAAGATCGCCACACCCACGCTGGGGGTGGCGAAGTGCTGGTGCCCGGTGAGGGCGAAGGGCTCGCGCAGCGTGTGCAGCACCTTTTCGGCCAGCACACGTGCCTTGCGGGTGGCGGCCTCCGGGCTCTCGCTCAGGTCGTCGGCCATCACCACGAACTCGTCGCCGCCCAGCCGCGCCACCATGTCGGTCTTGCGCACGCTGGCGGTCAGGCGCAGCGCCACCTTCTTGAGCAACTGGTCGCCAATGTGGTGGCCCAGCGTGTCGTTGAGGATCTTGAAGTTGTCGAGGTCGATGAACAGCAGCGCGCCGTGCTGGCCGGTGCGGGCGCAGCTGGCCAGCGTCTGCTGAAGCCGGTCCAGCAGCAACTGCCGGTTCGGCAGGTCGGTCAGGGCGTCATAGAAGGCCAGGTGGCGGATCATGTCCTCGGCCGTCTTGCGCTGCGTGATGTCCCGCCCCACCGCCACCCAGTGCGTCACTTCCTCGGTGGTGCCTTGCACCGAAACGACCTCGAGTTCAACCCAGAAGAGGGCCCCGTTCTTGCGGCGCACCATCAGCTCGGTGCGCGCCTTCTGCGTGTCGCGAAGCCCACGCGCGATTTCCTGCAGCTTGGTGACGGTGGGGTCCAGGTCCAGCAGCAGTTGAGGCGACTGGCCGAGCACGTCGGCGCGTGAATAGCCGGTGTGCTGCTCGAAGGCGTCGTTGACGAACACGATCCGGGGCGATCCCCGTCCCGCGATGCCCGTTTCGGCGATCAGCACGATGTCGTTGAGGCGCGCCACGCTGGTCTCGAGCAGCATGAGCTGCTCTTGGGATCGGCGCCGCTCGGTCACGTCCCGGAAGTACACCGCCAGGCCTTCGGCAAACGGGTAGGCCCGCATTTCCAGCCACTTGCCCAGTGAGGGAACCCAGTCTTCCAGTTCCACGCGCCGGTTGGTCTGCACCGATTGCGTGAGGTGCTCTTTCAGGCGCTGTGCCAGCGCGGGTGGAAAGTCATGCCACACCTCCAGGCCCAGCAGCTCGGCGGTGGTCTTCTGCAGCAGCCGTTCGCTCTCCTGGTTCAGGTAGGTGAAGCAGCACTGCCGGTCCAGCGTGACGAAGGCCTCGGTGATGCTGGCCAGCGTGGTGGTCAGCCGCATGGCCAGACGCAGCGTTTCCTGCTGCGCCTGCTTGGTGGCCGAGATGTCGTGCACCGTGATCTGCACCCGTGCCGTGTTGCCGTGCCCGTCGCCGACCGCGTCGCCCACGGTGCGCACCCATTTGGGGCCCACGCCATCGAGAAGCACCTGCACTTCTTCGTCGAACGGTTCGCCCCGCAGCGCACAGCGCTCGATGCGCTGTTTCAGGCCGTGGCGCCACTCGGGGGCGTGGCGCTCGAGCATGTCTTCGAGTGTGGCGGGGGGCTCGCGGCCTTCGATGCCCAGCAGGTTGAGCAGGCCGGGCGAGCACTCCAGTCGTTGCCCTTCGATCTCGATCGACCAGCTGCCCAGGCCCGCGGTGCGTTCGATCAGCGCGATCTGTCCCAGGTGCTTGCGCTGCAACAGGTCCTGCGCCGCCTCGAGCTCGCGAGATCGCCGCATCAGCAGCCAGAGGTCGCAGGCCTGCTCGCAAACGGCCTCCAACTCGGGCCGTTCCTTGCCTGGAGGCCGGGGTTGGTGGTCGATCAGCAGCATGGCCGAGCCACCCGTGCCGGGCAGCGGGCGCCATTGCAGGTGGCGCAAGGCCCGGCCCCCCTTGCCCAGCGGAAGGTGGGCCCAGCGGGAGGCGCCTTCGGTGTCGGCGATCCATTCCCTGGCCCCGCCGAAGGTGCTGCACACCTCCAGCACCAGGGCCTCTTCGGCCGGCTCGATGCCTTCGCTGCCCAGCAGCCTCCAGCCCTGGTCGCTTCGCTCCACCCAGGCCGCTGCAGGCACACATCCTGCATGCGCTGCAGAGCGCGCCAGGCGATCGAACGCCCCGGGTGCGCGGGAAGCGAGCCCGGCGGAGCGTTCGGTGGGGTCGGCGGGCGGTTCAGTTTGACGCATGGATCACCAAGGATAGCGACCCGGGGCGCCGGGCTGTTGAATCCTGGGGCGCCGCACGGGGTGGGAATCCGTGAACTGGTCCACACATGGACGAATTGCGGAGCATTTTTGTAACAAACTTGTGACTTTTTGTAGTGAGTGGCCTACGATTTCGTGGACCGTCTCCGGCGTGTAGCGTGCCTCAGGCACACTCCCGCCAAATGATCGAAACAGGCACAGACCAATTCGGGGGAGTCGACAGGTGAGCGCACTGGCAGAACTCAGGCAACACAGCGATGTGAGCAGTCTCAAATCCGCCCTGCACCAGTTGTGCAGCGAGTTTGGCCGCATCACGCGCCTGGACATCCTCACCGCCATGCACGAAGGCACCAAGCAGGCCATCTGCTTTCTCCGCATGGAGCGACCCGAACAAGAGCTCCAGCTCATGAAGAGCCTGGGCGTCGGGCGTTTCGGTGGCGAGGTCGTGTTCGTGCTCAACCTCAACGTGGCACCCAAGCAGGAGGAATTCGGTCCCTCCTCGCAGTGGGCCGACTCCGACATTTACTGAGCGGCCACCCGCCGCCACACCCCGCCTTTCCGTTGCAATCGCCTCTGCAGGCCCTGGTCGTCGAATGGCTGGTCCGGCCGGGTGACCCGGTGCGCGCCGGTCAACCGCTGCTGGTGGTCGAATCCATGAAGATGGAGCACGAGTTGCGTGCCGAGCGGGCGGGGCGCCTGGCGGCGTGCCTTGTCGAACCGGGTGCCGCGGTTCAGGTCGGAGACCCGCTCTGGGCCATCGATCCAGTGGTCCCGGTCGACGCGCCCGAATCCGACCGGCTCTCGGCCAGCGCCCCCGGACCCGCGCCAGCCGCAGGCGAACCGCCCGAGGCCGTGCCCGAGGCGCTTCGCCAGCTTCGGGAGCGGCTGGCTTTCGTGGCCGATGCCGCGAGGCCCGAGGCGGTGGCGGGCAGACACGCGCAGGGCATGCGCACCGCGCGGGAGAACGTGGCCGATCTCTGCGATCCCGGCAGCTTCATCGAATACGGCGCCCTGGCTGTGGCGGCCCAGCGCTCGCGGCGCAGTGAAGAAGACCTGATCGCCCGCACCCCGGCCGACGGCATCGTCACCGGCATCGGCACGGTCAATGGCGCCCTCTTCGGGCCCGACAAGGCCCGAGCGGTGGTACTGGCCTGTGATGCCACCGTGCTGGCCGGCACCCAGGGCATGCGCCACCACCAGAAGGCCGACCGTCTGCTGGACATCGCTTTCAGCCAGCGCCTGCCGCTGGTGCTGTTCGCCGAAGGCGGCGGTGGCCGCCCCGGTGACACCGACATGCCCGTCGTGGCTGGACTGCACGTGCCGACCTTTGCGGCCATGGCGCGGCTGTCCGGGCGGGTGCCCACCATCGGCATCGCAGCCGGCCGCTGCTTCGCCGGCAACGCCGCACTGCTCGGTTGTTGCGACCTGATCATCGCAACGCGGCAGAGCAACATCGGCATGGGCGGGCCGGCCATGGTCGAGGGTGGCGGCCTGGGGCGGTTTCGAGCCGAGGACATCGGTCCGTCTGGCGTGCAGCACGCCAATGGGGTGATCGATGTGCTGGTGGACCACGAGGCAGACGCGGTGGCTGTCGCACGGCAGTGCCTTGCCCTGTTCCAGGGCGCGACCGAAGCGGGCCGTGCGCCGCCTGCCGACGCCCTCCGCACCCTGCTGCCCGCCAGCCGATCGCGCGCCTACGACAGCCGGGCTGTCGTGACCGGCCTGGCCGACGAGGGCACGGTGATCTGGTTGCGCGAGGGCTTCGGCCAGGGCGTTCACACCGCCCTGGCGCGGCTCGGCGGTCGGCCTGTGGGGTTCCTGGTGAACAACCCGGGGCACCTGGGCGGTGCCATCGATCCGGACGCCGCCGACAAGGCCGCGCGCTTCATGCAGCTGTGCGACGCACACGGTCTGGCCTTGATCAGCCTGGTGGACACCCCCGGCTTCATGGTCGGCCCCGAGGTGGAGGCGCTGGGCCAGGTGCGGCACGCAAGCCGGCTTTTCGTGATCGCCGCCGCCTTGCGCGTGCCGTTCTTCAGCGTGGTGCTGCGCAAGGGATACGGATTGGGTGCCATGGGCATGACCGCCGGCGGATTCCACGCACCGGGCTTCACCGTGGCATGGCCCGGGGCCGAATTCGGCGCCATGGGGCTGGAGGGCGCTGTCCGGCTGGGCTACCGCAAGGAACTGGAGGCGGTTCCGGAAGGGCCACAAAGGCAGGCCCTGTTCGACCGGCTGCTCGCGGAGCAGGTCACCAGGGGCGCGGCCATTCCGATGGCCACCACGCTCGAAATCGATGCCGTCATCGACCCGGCCGAAACCCGCGACTGGCTTTTGCGTGGGCTCCAGGGTGCCCGGACGCGCGAGGGCGCCGGCCACCGGTTCATCGACCCTTGCTGAGCCGGCTCAGAGCAGCTCGCCAAAGCCCGTGCTGCGCACGCCGGCCGAGGCCAGGGGAGGGGCTGTCTGGTTGATGTTCACCCAGAACTCGCACACGTGCTTCATCGCGCTGAGGAACTGCGAGAACTCGGTCGGCTTGGCGATGTAGGCGTTGGTCCCCGCGTCGTAGGCCCGCAGCAGGTCGCTCGGTTCGGTGGAAGACGTCAGCACCACCACCGGAATGTTGTGCAACTGGTCGGAGGTCTTGATTTCCTTGAGGACGCCGATACCGTCGAGCAGGGGCATTTTCAGATCGAGCAGCACCAGCACCGGGTGGCTGCCCGCGCGGTTGGAGAACTGGTTGCGCCGATACAGGTAGTCAAGGGCCTGTATGCCGTCCGAGACGTGCGTCACGCGCCCCTCCAGCCCGTGGCGGGACAGCGCGAGCTTCGTCAGTTCGGCGTCGTCGGGGTTGTCCTCGACCAGAAGAATGGCGTCGGCGTTTTTGTTCATGGTTCAAGCGGAGCCGGCATCGAGTCCGAGGGTTCGGGGAGACGGGGGCCTTCTATGGGCAAGGAGAAGTGAAACACGCTGCCTTCGCCCAGCCGACTTTCGGCCCAGACGCCGCCACCATGCCGCTCGACGATGCGCCTTGTCAGCGCCAGCCCGATGCCCGTCCCCTCGAATTCGGACGCGCGGTGCAGGCGCTGGAAGACCCCGAAAAGCTTTTGGGAATATTTTGTGTCGAAACCCACCCCGTTGTCACGTACGAAGAAGGTGTAGCCCCGAATCGGGTCGATCGTCCAGCCGACCTCGATCACCGCCCGCTCGCGCGGGCGCGTGTATTTGAAGGCATTTCCGAGCAGGTTCGCCCAGACCTCGCGCAGCAGGAGCGCGTCGCCATGGACCACTGGCAGATCGGGCGCGATCTGCCAGTCCACCACGCGGCCTTCGGTGTCGTGGGCCAGTTGCGACACCACGGCGCCAACCAGGTGGTTGAAATCCACCGGCGCCACATTGACGGCCGCGCGTCCCAGCCGCGAGAACGCCAGCAGGCCGTCGATCAGCTGGCTCATGTGGCGGGCGGAATTCCCGATGGTGGAGAGATACCGGCTGGTGGTTTCGTCGCGCTGGATGCCCAGGTGCTCTTCGAGCAGGCTCACGAAACTCGAGATATGGCGCAACGGTGACCGCAGGTCGTGCGACACCGAATAGGAGAAGGATTCGAGGTCGCGGTTGGCCGCCAGCAGCTGCTCGGTTCGCTCGACCACGCGCTTTTCGAGCTCGTCGTTGATGTTTCGCATCAGGTCGTCGAGCTGCTTGGCGTCCGTCATGTCGCGGTTGATCTTGGCGAATCCCTGGAGATCGCCCTGCTGATCGCGCAGGGCAATCAGCACGGAGTGGGACCAGTAGCGCGTGCCGTCCTTGCGGGTGTGCCAGCTCTGCACGTCGTGCTGTCCGCGCGATGCGGCCAGGCGCAGCATGCGCTCGGCATCGCCCCGGCCCGCCTCAGGGTTGGCCGGATCGAACAGCACACCATAGTGCCTGCCGAGCATCTGCACGGGTGAATGACCGTCCATGCGCTGGGCGCTGTCGGTCCAGTCGGTGATGAACCCGTTGGCATCCAGAAAGAAGATGCAGTAGTCGCGCAGGTTGTCCACCATCAATCGGAATCGCTGCTCGCTCTCGAGCAGTTCGGCCGAGCGCTCCTGGATGCGCAGCTCGAGTTCTTCGTTGAGGTGGCTCACCCGCTCCTCGATGCGCTTGCGCTCGGTGATGTCGACGATCTGGACGAACAGACCGCGCACGTGCCCCTCGCCATCGAAATCGGGCAGGTAGTTGGCGCTCACGAAAATCGGCGTGCCGTCCACCGTGCGTCGCCACGTCTCGAAGTGCTGAACCTTGCCCTGCAGCGCGAGGACCATGCGGGGTTCGATGTCGGCCCACACCTCTGCCGGAACGCACTGGCCGATGTGCTCGCCAACGATGCGCTTCGGGTCCATGCCGTAGACCCGCATATGCTCGGCATTGGCGAAGCGGAATCTCAAGTCGGCATCGAGGTAGGCGATGAGGCCGGGCACGTGGTCCGTGATGGTCTGCAGGAAGCGCTGCTGGTCACGGAGGGCGCCCTCGGCCGCCTTGCGGCGCGTGATGTCCACCACCGTGGTGTTGCTGCGCAGGAAACGGCCTTGTGCATCGCGCACCGCCGACGAGGACAGCAGTGCATGGAAGCGGCTTCCATCACGGCGCAGCATTTCATACTCGACCCCCTCGAGGGCGTCGTCCTGGAGCATGCGGCCCATGCGCGCCTCGAGCAGGGCCACCTGGTGGGGCGGTATGACGCTGCGGAAGTTGAGCTTGCCCACCACCTCCTCGCGTCGGTACCCGAGCCATTCCAGTTCGGTGTCGTTGATCGAGACGAACACACCGTTGATGTCGAGCGAGTGATAGCCGCAGGGTGCGCCGTTGTAAAGCAGGCGGGCCTGGTCCAGGGCCCGGCCGAGCTGCTGGTTGGCTTGCCCGACCTGGTCCTCAGCCGCCTTGCGATCGGTGATGTCGATCATCTGGATGATCAGGCCCTGCACCTCCCCGTCGACGATGAAGGGGGTGTACTCGATGCTGGCGTAGTAGCTCAGGCCGTCCGGGAACTGCCGCTCGCCCTCGAACCTCTGTGCCTCGCCCGCCAGCGCTGCGGCGAGCCGTGGTTGAGCGGTTTCGTAGTCTTTCGCCCGGGCGATTTCGCTCAGCCGGAGTCCGACCACATCCTCGGGTTTGCCGCCGCGCCAGCGCGCGTAGCTGGCGTTCGCGAAGCGGCACACCAGGTCCCTGTCGAAGAACGCCAACTGCACAGGCACGGTGTCGGTCAGCGTCTGCAGGAAGCGTCCCTGGGTGGCCAGCGCCTCTTCGGCCGCCTTGCGGGCGGTGATGTCGATCAACGTGTTGTTGGTGCGCAGGAAACGCCCCTTGCTGTCCCGCACGGCGGTGCTGCTGACCAGGGCGCTGAAGGTGGTGCCGTCCCGCCGGCGAATCACCAGTTCGGCCGGATCAAGCTTGCCGCCATCGACCAGGTGGCGCAGCCGTTCCAGCGCGAGATCGAGCTGCTCGGGCAGCAACAGGTCGCGCAGGTGCAGCTTGCCCACCACCTCATGCCGTTCGTAGCCCAGCCATTCGAGCTCGGTCCGGTTGATCAGCACCACGGTGCCGGAAGCGTCGAGCGAGTGGTAGCCGCAGGGAGCCTGGTTGTACAGCGACTGCGCCTCGGCCAGTGCCATGCTGACCCGTTCCTTGGCATCGGCCAACTCGTCGGTGCGTTCCTTGACGCGCCGCTCGAGTTCGACGTTGAAGCGCCGGATCTCTTCCTGCTGCTCGTGCAGTGCGGTGATGTCGCGTGACACCGCCAGCAGCATGGCGGGCTTGCCCTGGGAATCGCAGATGGGTGTGATCGCCGTGTCCCACCACTTCGGGGTGCCCTTGAAGGTCTTGCCGAACGCGACGAATCGCGTGCCCTGGCCTGCCCGGGCCGCGGCGAGTGCCTCGCGCGCCAGCGTGCCGCCCTCGTCCGGCCACCAGGTGGCCCAGTCGCTCAGGCGCACGTCCTCGAAATTGTCCACCTCGACCAGGCGGCAGCCCTGCTCGGTCATCTGCACCACACGGCCTTCGAGGTCGAGAACTTTGGTGCAGTCGGGGCTGCTGGCGATGATCTGGCGGTTGAGTTCCTCGCGGATGCGCGACTCGGCTTCGAGCACGCGCAGCGCGGTGATGTCCTGCACAAAGCCCAGCTGACCGGTCAGCTTGCCATCGGCATCGCGCAGCGGCGCGTTGCGCACCAGAACATGCACCACCTGGTTTTCCGGCTTGAGCAGCCGGAACTCCACACTGAGCCCTTCACCCCGCGAGACAGCCCGCACCCAGTGCGCCTGCACCCGTTCCAGGTCCTCCGGGTGCACCCGGTTGAGCCATGCGAAGTTGGGGAACTCATCCCGCTCGAGGCCGAAGATCTGCTGCAGGTGGCCGTCGACGTGGGTCAGCATGCCCGCTTCGTCGGTGCGGAAGATGCCGATCGGAAACACGCTGCCCAGCGCGGCGAACAGGGCCTCGTACTCCAGCTGGGCCGGCTGCGGTCCGTCGGCGGGGGTCTGAAGCGCCGACTCCAGCGCCAAAGGCAGTTCGGCGTGGAACTGGATCTGCCCGCGTGCCGGCGGGCTGCCATTGGAGAAATGACCGCTGAGCTGCTGGGCGTAGCGCTGGCGCAGGTATTCGTTCTCCGCCCGGAGTGTTCGCACCTCGAGCAGAAGCGCACGCTCGCGGTCGGACGCACCGGCTTCGCCCTCTCGGCGAGACGGCTGCGCATGACTTGGCGGCAGCGAGACGCTCATTGACGCAATGTACCCCACTGCCCGGGGTACCCGCCGTGCGAAATACCCCCTAAAAGCGGGGCAGATCCGGGTGCGGCAGGCGCCCCCCGCGCACCACCATGCGCCCGTATTCGGCGCACCGTTGCAATGTGGGGATCACCTTACCCGGGTTGAGTAAGCCTTTGGCATCAAAAGCGGCCTTCACCGCGAACATCTGTGCGTTTTCTTCTGCATTGAACTGCACGCACATGCTGTTGAGCTTTTCCACGCCCACGCCGTGCTCGCCGGTGACGGTACCGCCCATCGCCACACTGGTTTCCAGAATGTCGGCGCCGAAGCGTTCGCACCGGGCCAGCTGGTCGGGATCGTTCGCGTCGAACAGGATCAGGGGGTGCAGGTTGCCGTCACCGGCATGGAACACGTTGGCGCACCGCAGGCCATAGCGCTGTTCCATGGCCTGAATGGCCAGCAGGATGTCGGCCAGCCGCTTGCGCGGAATGGTCGAATCCATGCACATGTAGTCGGGGCTGATGCGCCCGCTGGCCGGAAATGCGTTCTTGCGCCCGCTCCAGAAGCGCAGCCGCTCGGCTTCGTCGCGGCTGACGGCAATCGCCGTGGCGCCGCAACGGCGAAGCACCTCGCTCATGCGGCCGATCTCCTCGGCCACCTCTTCGGGGGTGCCGTCGCTTTCGCAGAGCAGGATCGCCTCGGCCTGCAGGTCGTAGCCCGCGTGAACGAAATCCTCGACCGCGGCGGTCATGGGTTTGTCCATCATTTCGAGGCCGGCCGGGATGATGCCGGCCGCAATGACCGCTGCCACTGCGTCGCCCGCCTTTCGCACGTCGTCGAAGCTGGCCATGATGCAGCGCGCGAGCATCGGCTTGGGCACCAGCTTGACCGTCACCTCGGTCGTCACCGCCAGCATGCCCTCGCTGCCGACCACCAGGGGCAGCAGGTCGAGACCGGGCGCATCGAGCGCCAGACCGCCGAACACCACCGGCTCGCCTTCGATGGTGAAGCCGCGCACCTGCAGGACGTTGTGGATGGTGAGTCCATACTTCAGACAGTGAACGCCGCCGGAGTTCTCGGCCACGTTGCCGCCGATCGTGCAGGCGATCTGGCTGCTGGGGTCGGGCGCGTAGTACAGGCCGAAGGGAGCGGCCGCCTCGCTGATGGCCAGGTTGCGCACGCCGGCCTGCACGGTGGCGGTGCGGGCCCGTGCATCGATCTGCAGGATGCGGTTGAACTTGGCCAGCGACAGCACCACCCCCATGGCGTGTGGCATGGCGCCCCCCGACAGCCCGGTGCCGGCGCCGCGCGCCACCACCGGGGCATCGAGTGCGTGGCACGCCTTGAGCACCGCCGCCACCTGGGCCTCGTTCTCCGGCAGGGCCACCACCAGCGGGCGCTCCCGGTAGGCCGTGAGGCCGTCGCACTCGTAGGGAATGGTGTCTTCGGGCTGCCACAGCAAAGCGTGGCCGGGCAGCAGAGGCGCCAGCGCGGCGACCACCTCGGCCTGGCGGGCGGCGCGTTGCAGCCGGTCGGCCTGCGTGGCAGTGGTCGGGGCATTCATGGCGGTGTTCTCCAGTTGACCCAGTGTAGGCGCCGGCAGCGGCCCGTCGGTTGAAAAAACCTTCATGCCGGCTTGATTTCCGTCCAGCCGGCGGACGGCTGCGGGACTTGAAATGGCCGCACCCGAACGCCATGTCAGTGGCACGGGCGCCGCGCCGGAGCAGGCGCTCATCAATGGAGGAATTCACCATGAACGGACTCATCAGCCGAAGCAGCTTGTTCGACGATTTCTTCAAGGATGTCGCGCCGGGCTTTTACGTCAAACCCCTGCACGGCGATCCCCTGCCCACCCAGATCCGGGTGGACGTGAAAGAAACGCCCGCGGCTTACACGGTGGACGCCGAGGTGCCCGGGGTGGCCAAGGAAGACATCCACGTGACGATCGAAGGCGCGGTGGTGACGCTGCGCGCCGAGATCAAGCAGCAGGACGCCCAGCGCGAGGGCGAGCGGGTGCTGCGCAGCGAGCGTTACTTCGGCGCCGTCACGCGCGCGTTCCAGCTCCCGCAGGACATCGACGAAGGGCAGGCCAAGGCCCGCTACGACAACGGCGTGCTGCGCCTGACGCTGCCGAAGAAGGCGGCCATCGCCGGACAGCGCCTGACCATCGAGTGAACGCCCGTTGACCGGCGCAGGCCGGGGTCAGCCCATCGCCTGCTGCAGCCAGCGGGCGAAGGCGGCGCACTCCCAGCGCTCCATGGTGCCGGTGCGCCAGCAGAGGTGGTGGGCGTGCGGGCTGGGGACGCGGCGCGTGTACAGCGGCACCAGCGCGCCACTGTCCAGCCACGGTGCGGCCAGCTTGTATCGCAGCAGCCCCACGCCCATGCCGGCAGCGGCGGCGTCGCACATCAGGCCGATGTCGTTGAACTGAGAGCCCTCCACCGGTTCCGGCCAGTCCAGGTCGTGGGCGGCAAACCAGGTGCGCCAGGGTTCGAGCGGGCTGCGCAACAACGGCAGGCCTTCGAGGTCTTGCGGGGATTCGAAGGGTCCATGCTCTCGCACGAAGGCCGGCGACGCCATGGGCGAGACCTCGTCCTTGGCCAGGCACAGGTGTTCGACGTCGGCATAGCGCCCGGTGCCGAAACGCACCATCAGGTCGGCATCCTCGGCCACCACGTCGAGCAGCGGGATGCTCACCTGCAAGGTCAGGTCGATTTCGGGGTAGGCGTCGCTGAACTGCTTCAGGCGTGGCAGCAGGATGGACCGGGCAAACGTGGGCGTGACCGCCAGCCGCAGCTTGCGACGCCCGGGTGCGGCCTTCTGCGATGGAAACCGGGCCAGTGAGGTGAGGCCTTCGCGCACGTGCGCCAGGTACTCGATGCCTTCGGTGGTCAGCGAGAAATCGGCCCGCCCGAACAGCTTGGTGCCCAGCGTTTCTTCGAGCTGGCGGATCCGGTGGCTCACCGCGCTCGGCGTCACGTTCAGCTCGTCCGCCGTCTGTGTCACGCTGCGCAGGCGCGCCAGCGCCTCGAAGGTCAGCAGGCACTGAATGGGCGGAATCCGGATTGACATGGCGATGAGACTCAAGGGAGAGGATCAAGCCAGAGCGCGCCGCGCACGGCCGCCCCGAAGCGGCCGCGCGCCCCCCAGTGGGGGGAGGCGAACCGCCGGTTCGCATCGGGGGGCGTCCTGCTCATCTGAACACCACGGTCTTGTGCCCGTTCAAAAGCACCCGGTGTTCGCCGTGCCACTTCACGGCCCGTGCCAGCACCTGGCTTTCGGTGTCCCGGCCGAGGGCGGTGAGGTCCTCCACCGTGTCGGTGTGGTCGACCCGGGCGACGTCCTGCTCGATGATCGGCCCCTCGTCGAGGTCGGCCGTCACGTAATGGGCGGTGGCGCCGATCAGCTTCACCCCCCGGTCGTGCGCCTGGTAGTACGGCTTGGCGCCCTTGAAGCTCGGCAGGAAGCTGTGGTGGATGTTGATGGCCCGGCCGGCCAGCTCCCGGCACAGGTCGTTCGACAGGATCTGCATGTAGCGCGCCAGCACCACGAGCTCGGCCTGTTCGCCACGGATGATTTCGAGCTGCCGCGCCTCGGCCTGCGCCTTGGTGGCGGCCGTCACCGGGATGTGCTGGAACGGGACGTTGTAGCTGGCCGCGAGCTGGTAGAAGTCGCGGTGGTTGCTCACGATGGCGCGGATGTCCAGCGGCAGCAGGCCGCTCTTCCAGCGGAACAGCAGGTCGTTGAGGCAGTGGCCTTCCTTGCTCACGAAGATCACCGTGCGCATCGGCTGCGCCAGCGGATGCAGGCCCCACCGCATGGCGAAGGGCTCGGCAAACGTGGCCAGCTGTCCGCGCAGGTCGGCCTGGGTGAGCTGTGTGCAGGCGAACTGCACGCGCATGAAGAACAGGCCGGTGTGGTGGTCGTTGTACTGGGCCGCCTCTTCGATGTTGCCGCCGCGCTCGAACAGGAAACCCGACACGGCGTGCACGATGCCCGGGCGGTCGGGGCAGGACAGGGTCAGGACGTAGGTGTTTTCCATGGCCGGGCGATTGTCGCAGCCCGGCGCGCGCCCCGCCGCGGGTGGGCCCGGCGGCCGGTTGAACAGTGGCGCCACCCACCTGCTCCCGCCGGTGACAGAATGCTTGCTTCCCGCCTTGCCCAGGAGCAGCCGCCATGGCCTACAACGACTTCCGCATGGACAACCAGTGGTTGCCCTTCACGCCCAACCGCAGTTTCGCCAAGGACCCCCGCGTGTTCGTGGCGGCCGACGGCATGCACTTCACCACCCACGACGGCCGAAAGGTCATCGACGGCATTTCCAGCCTCTGGTGCGTGGGCGCGGGGCACAACCGCAAACCCATCAACGAAGCCATCAAGAAGCAGCTCGACACGCTCGACTACAGCACCGCGTTCAATGCGTCGAACGATCAGGCGTTCCGCGCCGCCGAGATGATCGCCGCCATGGCGCCCGGCGACCTCGACAAGGTGCTGTTCTGCAACTCGGGTTCCGAGGCGGCCGACACCTCGATGAAGGTGGCGCTGGCCTACCACCGGGCGCGCGGCGAAGGGCACCGCAACCTGTTCATCGGCCGCGAGCGCGGCTACCACGGCGTGGGCTTCGGCGGCATGTCGGTGGGGGGCATTCCGGCCAACCGCAAGGTCTACGGCACCAGCCTGCTGCCCCGGGTGGACCACCTGCGCTTCATCCACGACCCGGTCAAGCACGCATACATCCACCACCAGGAGCCGGTGTGGGAGGAAGACCTCCTGCTCGAGCTGGAGAACCGCATCCTGCCGCTGCACGACCCGAGCAACGTGGCGGCGGTGATCGTCGAGCCGGTGGCGGGCAGTGCGGGCTGGTACATCCCGCCCAAGGGCTACCTGAAGCGGTTGCGCGAGATCTGCGACAAGCACGGCATCCTGTTGATCTTCGACGAGGTCATCACCGGTTTCGGCCGATTGGGCACCACGTTCGGCGCCGAGTGGTACGGCGTGCAGCCCGACATGCTCAACTTCGCCAAGTGCGTCACCAACGGCGTCATCCCGCTGGGCGGCGTGGTGTGCAGCCGCCGCATCTACGACGCCATGATGGGGGCGCACGGCAGCTCGCCCGATCACGCCATCGAGTTCTTCCACGGCTACACCTATTCCGGGCACCCGGTGGCCTGCGCGGCCGCCATCGCCACGCTCGAGCTGTTCCAGCAGGAAAACCTGTTCGCCCGCGCGGGCGAGATGGGCCAGGTGCTGGGCGACGCCATGCACAGCGCCATCAAGGGGCTGCCCCACGTCATCGGCATCCGCAGCCTGGGCCTGGCCGCGGCGGTCGAACTGGCGCCCCAGCCCGGCATGCCCGGCAAGCGCGCCTTCGACGTGTTCATGGACTGCTTCCACCGGGGGGTGCTGGTGCGCAACGCCGGCGACAACCTGGTGTTCGCACCGCCGTACATCGTCGAACGCGAGCACATCGAGACCATGGTGTCCACGCTGGCCGACGCGATCCGGCGCCTGCCGGCCTGAAGACCGGACTCAGCGCTTGAAGCGCTCGCGAAGTTCGGCGCAGTGGTCCTTCGCGGGCAGGGCGGGCGTGTCCCAATAGGCGTCGGCCAGGGCATCGGCGCCGGCGGTGCCGGCGCGCGCCACCACCACGCGGTGCGCGGTGCGGCTGCCCAGGTGCAGCGGCACGCCGAGGTCGCGCCGCACGTGGCCGTTGCCGGCAATCAGCAGCACCGTGGCGCCGGGGCGCATGTGGGCAGCGGCCACCGCGGCCAGCGAGCGGTCGCGCGCCAGCTGGATGCGCGCCATGGGCGCGAGCTGCGATGCGGGCAGCAGGTCGCAATGGCCCTCGCGAATTGCCTCGCGCTGCCGGGCCAGCACGTCGGCCGGCACGCTGGCGTCCAGCGTCGCGTCTGCCATCGCGCTGCGCATCGAACCTCGCGGCAGGTTGCCGCCGAACACGGGCGCGCCGGCGCGCACCGCCGCCATCACCACCGGCCCGTAGGTGGGCCAGGGCCAGCCGGTCTCGTCGGTCCAGCCGAGGGCGGCGCGAACCTGGGCTTCGGTGGCGTTGCGCGGCACGCCTTGCGTGTCGCGACCGGCATCGGCCATTTCCATCACGACCGCCGCCAGCCGCCCTTGTTCGGCCAGTGCCTGAATCAGTTCGCGCTGGAGAAGCTGGTGCTCGGGCGCGTCGTGCTGTTCGCCCACCAGCAGCAGCGGCGTGGGCGTCACGCCCGCCAGCAGGTCCCTGGCCGAGGGCGGTGTCGGGGTGGCGCAGGCCTGCAGCCACAGCGAGGCCAGGGCGGTGATGACAGCGAATCGAAAGCGCATGCACGGATACTACGGGCCATGGTGCGGCGGCAGGTCGCCCCGCACGGGATGTCCGAGTGAGTTCCTTTCCCCTGATGCAAGGGCCCGCGTCCTGGGCGCGCACGGCCCTGACCCTGTTGCTGGCCCTGGGCGCCGCGCGCCTGTGCGTGTGGCTGGGCACCCCCATTCCCTGGATGATCGGCCCGCTGCTGGCCACCGCGCTGGTGTCGGTGCTGGGGGCCCGCACCGAGAGCTGGACGCCGCTGCGCAACGGGGGGCAGTGGGTCATCGGCACCGCGCTGGGCCTGTATTTCACGCCAGAGGTCGGCGCGCTGGTGGCGGGCCTTTGGTGGGCCATTGCGCTCGGTGTGGGCTGGGCGTTGATGCTGGGGCTGGGGTTTGCCACCTGGCTGCACCGGGTGCACGCCGCGCACCTGCGGCTGCCGGCGGCCCAGTGGCGCAGCACCGCCTACTTTGCGGGCGCCATCGGTGGCGCGTCCGAAATGACGCTGATCGCCGAGCGCCAGGGGGCGCGCACCGATCTGGTGGCGGCGGCGCACAGCCTGCGCGTGTTGCTGGTCACCGTCACGATCCCGTTTGCCTTGCAGGCGGTGGGCGTGCGCGGGCTGGATTCGATGCCCCCTGCCCTGCGCGACGTGCAGCCGCTCGGGCTGGCCGTGTTGGCGGGCGTCACGCTGGCCGGCGCGCTGGTCATGCAGCGACTGGGCCGGGCCAACCCCTGGTTCATGGGGGCGCTGGTCGCCACCATGGTGCCCACGCTCGCGGGCGTGCAGCTGTCTGCGCTGCCGGCGGCCCTGACCGATGCGGCCCAGCTCGTCATCGGGGTGAGCCTCGGGGTGCGTTTCACGCCGGCCTTTGCCCGCACCGCGCCCCGCTGGCTGGCGTCGGTGGCACTGGCGACGTTCGCCATGATGGGCTTGTGCGCCGGCTTCGGCTGGCTGATGGCCGGGCTCACCGGTCTGCATCCGGTGACGATGTTGCTGGGCACGGCGCCGGGGGGCATTGCCGAAATGGCGATCACAGCCAAGGTGCTGCAACTCGGTGTGCCCGTGGTCACGGCGTTCCAGGTCTGCCGGCTGGTGGCGGTCCTGATCCTGGCCGAGCCGGTGTACCGCTGGCGCTTCGCTCGGGCATGAAAAAGCCCGGCGGGGCCGGGCTTTCGGGGGAGGCGCCGAGTGGGGCTCAGTGCATGATGACCGGGTTCTGCGCCAGCGTGGCGTAGCCTTCGAGCGTGTCTTCGACCTCTTCCTGGGAGGGGCTGTTGCGCTGCCATTCCACGATCTGCAGCTGGAACATCTCGGCCCAGGAGCCATCGAGGTAGACCTCCTTGCCGGAGCGCTTGTCGACGATCTCGAAGCCATGGCGCGGGATTTGCGGGCCTTCGGCGGCGGGCGCTTCGCCTTCGGCCGGGGCATTGGCCAGGATGTGGACCACCGCGAACGCATCCGAGTCGTAAAGCATGTGCATGGGGTGCTGTTCCTTCAAGGATTGAGAGGCCTGTCGTCGTTATATCGGTAAACCGGCGCAGAACTGCAGCGGTTTCGCATCACAGGTGGGACCTGAAGGGATATTTTTCAAGGTAGTGGCGTTTTCCGGTGTTCCGGTTCCCCCGCCAGGCGTTCACGGGAGGGCCGACAGCCGTTGGTCTGCCATGTCGCCGTTGGACTGGGTGACGCGCAGCCGCACCGGCAGGTGGTTCATGGCGGGCGCCAACCACACCTCGACCGTGCTGTCGTGGGGTTTGCGCGGCGTTCGCTTGAAGGCCCGCGCCTGAACCTCGCCGGCGGGCAGCCGCTGGGTTTCCAGCTCGCCCACCTCGAACTGCCACACCTCGGCGTCGCCCACCCCGGCCACCTGGAAGGTGATCACGTCGCCGGCTGCGCGCGCCTGTGCCCGAACCAGGCCGCCCAATTGCAGAAACAGGCTCAACCGATCCTGGGCACCGGGCAGGAGCTCGGCTTCCGGGGCGTTGTTGCTGAACCGGATGCGGCTGGCCGTGCGTTCGAAGTGGGTGGCCCGTTCGCTTCGGCGCTGGTCGGCGAACCGGTCGGGCCGCAGGCCGTCGGGGCCCACGCTGCCGCGGCTGGTCTGCACGCGCTTGCCCAGCAAGGGCATCGACAGTTCGAGCCGCGCCTCGTAGGCCTGACCGTCCAGGCGCCAGTCCAGCACGCCGTCGGCGCGGTAGTCGAACCCCTTGGCCTGGCCGAACACCTCGTATTGCAGCCGCGCACTGGCGGGTGGCAGGCTTGGCGGCGCGGCGGCCGGTGTTTTCCCTGCGGCAGGCGTTGGGGTGCCCGCGGTGCGTGCCGGGGTCGCCTGCGCCACGAGCTCACCTGCAGGAGGTGCCGGCTCGGCGCCCGGGGTCGCATCGGCCTGCGCCTGGGCGAGGCCTGGTGGGGCCTTGGGCGCCCTTGTCATGGCCTGCCGGTCCGCCCCCGCGGGTGCGATCTTCACCCCGGTGACCAGCACGGTGGGCGGGGTCGCCGGGACGGGTTCGGGTGTCGACTTCCCTGCCGCAAGGTGCGACGGGGCCACGGTGGGGCCCGGGCTGGTGAGGGTTGCGTCCTGGGCAGCCCCGATCAGCCCGGCATGGGCCGCCAGCACGCCGGCGGTCAACTGCGCCAGTGCGCGCAATGAGGGTCCGGTTCGGCGCTGCGTCATGCCGGGTGCGACTGCGCCGGCCCGCCCGAGTGCCCCAGGTCGGCACTCAACTGACGGGTGGCGAGCAACAACGCCCTGGCGGGAGGGCCTTGCCAGTCGGTGTCCAGCGTGGCCACCGAGCCCAGCACCACCATGCCCAGGGCCAGGTGTCCCTGGGCGTCGAACACCGGCGCGCAAAAGCCACCCACCCCGGGCAGCAGGCTGTGCACCACCCGCGCCATGCCGCGGCGGCGCACCTCGCCGAGCATGGCCTCCACCTCGGCCTGGGTCCGGGGCAGGTCCAGCGGCAGGGCGGGGCTGGGCGGCAGCCTTTTCAGGCGCGCCAACTCCTCGCGGATCATTGGCGCAACACGCCGTGCGTCACGGCCTTCGTGGCCGATGAAGGCCGCGAAACAGCGCCCGGTGGCCGAACTCAGCAAGGGCATCACGTCGCCCAGGCGCAGCGTCACCGGCACGGTTTGCGGCGCTTCGGCCCAGTGCACCATGGTCGGGCCCTGGTTGCCCCAGACGGCGATGGCCACCGTGTGGCCGGTTTGCTCCAGCAGGGCGTCGATCCGTTCGCGGGCGAGTTTCACCGCGTCGATGCGCGCGAGGCTGGCCAGGCCCAGGCGCAAGGCCGCCGGGCCGAGGTCGTAGCGGGTGGTCGGCGGGTCCTGGATCACCAGTCCCAGGCGCTGAAAGCTCACCAGGTAGCGGTGCGCCTTGGCCGCGCTCATGCCGGCGGCAGCGGCCAGGTCGCGAAGCATCAGCGGGCCGCTGGCCTCGGCCATGGCCTTCAGCAACTCGAACCCCACCTCCACCGACTGGATGCCGGCGCGTTGGGGTTCGGTGTCGTCGCCGTCGTCGGCCGGGGATTGGTCTAGAATCTCGGTCTTACGCATAGGTGAATGGATTTCACTATTCGTAATTATGGCCTCGAATGAACCGGGGCATCCCTTCACCCGGACAAGCAGCAGGAGAACGGCATGAAACTCGCCACCTACAAGGACGGCTCACGCGACGGACAACTGGTGGTGGTCTCGCGCGATCTGAGCACGGCCCATTATGCGACCGGCATCGCGAACAAGCTGCAGCAGGCCCTGGACGACTGGAACTTCATTGCGCCGCAACTGCAGGACCTGAGCGTGACGCTGAACCAGGGCAAGGCGCGCCACGCCTTCCCGTTCGACCCGGCCATGTGCATGGCACCGTTGCCGCGGGCTTACCAGTGGGCCGACGGCTCGGCCTACATCAACCACGTGGAACTGGTGCGCGCGGCGCGCAACAGCGAAGTCCCGCACGAGTTCTACACCGACCCGCTCATGTACCAGGGCGGCAGCGACGACTTCATCGGACCGATGGACGATGTGGTGTGCCCGAGCGAGGACTTCGGCATCGACTTCGAGGCCGAGATCGCGGTGATCACGGGCGACGTGCCCATGACCGCCACGCCCGACCAGGCGCTGGAGGGCGTGCGCCTGATCATGCTGGCCAACGATGTGTCGCTGCGCAACCTGATTCCGGCCGAACTGGCCAAGGGCTTCGGGTTCTTCCAGAGCAAACCGGCCACGGCCTTCAGCCCGGTGGCGGTGACGCCCGACGAGCTGGGCGATGCGTGGCAGGGCGGGCGGGTGCACCTGACGATGCAGAGCACCTGGAACGGCCGCAAGGTCGGCATGTGCGAAGCCGGCCCGGAAATGACCTTCCACTTCGGCCAGTTGATCGCCCACATCGCCAAGACCCGCAACGTGCGCGCCGGCTCCATCGTGGGCAGCGGAACCGTGAGCAACAAGTCGGTCGAAGTGGACGGCCGCAAGGAGTGGCCCAAGGGCTACAGCTGCATCGCCGAAAAGCGCGCGATCGAAACCATCCTGGACGGCAAACCGTCGACCGCCTTCATGAAGTTCGGCGACACCATCCGCATCGAGATGAAGGGCAAGGACGGCCAGAGCGTGTTCGGCGCCATCGACCAGAAGATCGCCCCCCTCAAGGCCTGAGGGCACCCGACCGGTCAGCTGGCGTACACCTGTTCGATCGAGGCGAACCCCTTCACCTCGATCGGGTTGCCGAACGGGTCGCAGAAGAACATCGTCCACTGCTCGCCTGGCTGGCCCTCGAAGCGCAGTTGCGGCGGCAGCACGAAATCCACACCGGCTTTCGTCAGCCGTTCGGCCAGCGCCTTCCATTCGGGCAACAGGAGCACCAGACCGAAATGCGGCATGGGCACGAGCTTGTCGCCCACGCGCCCGGTGCGCGCCGTCTTGAATGGCTCCCCCAGGTGCAGCGAGATCTGGTGGCTGAAGAAATCGAAGTCGACCCAGGTGTCGGTGCTGCGCCCCTCGGTGCAGCCCATCACGCCGCCGTAAAAGCGCCGCGCCTCGTTCAGGTCGGTGACGTTGAAGGCGAAATGGAACAGGCTGCGGGTGGAAAGGGTGGTGTCCATGCCCCGAGCATACCGACCCCTTCCCGGTGCTGCAGTCAGCGCCGTGACGGATCGGCGGTGGTGCGGTCGTGCTTGCGGAAGTACTTTCGTGCCATGGCCACCAGTTGTTCGTCGCTCGGATGGTCGGCGGCCGCCACGTCGACGATGGCCGCATTCAAGGCCTTGTCGTGTGTTTCGCACCACCGCTTGAACTCCGTCTTCGCCTGGGCCGGTCCGCACACCAGCACTTCGTGGACACCGGCCAGCGCGGCGGCCACTTCGCCGTGGTAAAGGGCATCGGCCGTGTCATGGCCTCCGGCGGGGGAATGGTGGCCCGAGGCGATGTCGCCGCGGCCGTGCATCTGCTGGTGCGAGCCGACGTGCCCGCCCGTGGCGTGGTGGTGGCTGCGCGAGCGGATGCGCGAAGCCTCGATGTGTTCGCGGTCGAACATCACCACATGGGCCTCGCGCCGGTCCATCCAGACGACGGCATGGAAGGTGGTCATCTCAAATCTCCTGGTGGGGGTGTTGTTCTGCCTGGCTCTGGCACGTCACGCAACGCCGGGCGGTGGGCCAGGCATGCAGCCGGGCGGTGGGAATGGACACACCGCATTGAATGCAGAGGCCGTAGGTGCCATCGGCAATGCGGGCGAGGGCGTCGTCGATCGCCACCAGTTCGGCCGATTCGCGCTCCTCGAGTCCGATGAGCAGGTCGCGCTCCTCATCGGCTTTGGCCCGGTCGTCGCTTTCGCTGGCACGCGCCTCGGCGGCCGCATCGGCCCGGCCCACGGCACCCCCGCGCTGGGCACGGACGCGGGACAGCAGATCGCCGCGCATCGACTTGAGTTGACGGGAAAAGGTGTCTGAAATGGTCGTGGTCATCGGGCTCTCCTGTTGAACCCCATGTTCGACCCTGTTCACCGATGGGGTGTTGACGCAGGTCAAGCACAATCCCTCACGGACCCGACAACCCGAGGAGACAAACCATGAATGCCGTCGACTACAGCCGCTACCAGACGCTGGAAATCACCCGCCGCGGCCCCGCCGTGAACGGCACGCCGAGCGTGCTGGACATCCGCATGCGTGCCGACGGGCCGGGCGGCAACGGCAAGCTGCCCACCGCCGGTCACGAAGGGCACTGGGAGCTGTCCGAGATCTGGCGCGACGTCGGGCGTGACGACACCGTGCGAGCGGCGGTGCTGCGCGGCAGCGGCATGGGCTTTTCGGGTGGTGGCGACCTGGCGCTGGTGCAGGACATGGCCACCGATTTCGAGGTGCGCACCCGGGTCTGGAAAGAGGCGCGCGACCTCGTCTACAACATCATCAACTGCGACAAGCCGATCGTCAGCGCCATGCACGGGCCGGCCGTGGGGGCGGGGCTGGTCGCCGGCCTGCTGGCCGACATTTCGGTGGCGGCGCGCAGCGCGAAGATCGTGGACGGGCACACGCGGCTGGGCGTTGCCGCCGGCGATCACGCGGCCATTGTTTGGCCGCTGCTCTGCGGCCTGGCCAAGGCCAAGTACTACCTGATGCTGTGCGACGCCATCAGCGGCGAGGAGGCCGAGCGCATCGGCCTCGTGTCGCTGGTGGTCGATGACGACCAGTTGCTGCCCAAGGCCTACGAGGTGGCTGACCGGCTGGCCAGCGGCAGCGCCAGCGCCATCCGCTGGACCAAGTACTCCCTCAACAACTGGTTGCGCCAGGCGGGTCCGGCCTTCGACACCTCGCTGGCCCTGGAATTCATGGGTTTTGCCGGTCCCGATGTGCGCGAAGGTGTGGCATCCTTGCGCGAGCGCCGTGCCCCGCGCTATGGCGTGGACGGCTGATTCCAGCGGTTCTTCAGGAGTGCCCCAATGAGCGATGCAACGGCCAGTGGCTTCGGCAAGTTCGTCCCCGGTTTCGAATTCCTGCAGAACCTGGCCACGCAGGCGGCCGGCGGCATTGCCCAAGGCATCGGGCAGAACATTCCCCAATTGCCCAACCTGAGCAACTGGGTGGCACCCACCTTCAACGTCGAAGAGCTTGAAAAACGCATCGAGGAACTCAAGGCGGTGCATTTCTGGCTCGACCAGAACGCCAAGGCTCTGGGTGCCACCATCCAGGCGCTCGAGGTGCAGCGCATGACGCTGTCCACCCTGAAGACGATGAACTTCAGCATGGGCGACGTGGCCAACGCCCTCAAGATCAAGGCCGCCGACACCATGGCGGGATTCGCGGCGTCGCCGCCTGCAGCCGGCAAGTTTGCCGGCCTCGAGATCCCGCCCCGCACCTATGGCGATGCGGTGCCCGAGCCCGCGAAGGTGGTGCCCAAGCCGGCTCGAAAGCCCCGCAAGCCGGCGGCGCGCGCCGCGTCGGCGTCCGGCATGCCGAATGCCGGCGGAGCCGGGGTGGTTGATCCGGTGCAGTGGTGGGGCGCCCTGTCGCAGCAGTTCCAGCAGATCGCGGCCAACGCCCTCAAGGATGCCGCGAAACAGACGGCACTCGACACCACGCGCCAGGTGGCCAGCGGACTCACCGGCGCTGCCGTGAAGACCGCCACCGGGCTGGCTGGCCAGGCCGCCCGAACCGCCGCCGGGACGGTGGGGCGTGGCATGGGCGCGGCCGCAGGCATGGGACGCGCCGCCGCGCGGACCATGGCGCCGGCCGACACCCCACCCAAAGGCCCGGCGACCAAGGCAAAGCCGGCGCGCAAGAAAGCCCCGACTCGAAAGCCCGCCGTCGCGCGGTGATGAACCCGGCCCGGATGAACGCAACCCGATGCCCATGAAGCGCTTCCCCAACGCCCACGCCACCCACCCGCAATGGCGCATGGCCGCTGCCATGGTGATTGCCCAGCTGCGGGCGCAGATGGCCCTGCCTGAATGCGCCGACCAGCCTTCGCTGGGACTGCTCTACATCACCGACCACTACGCCGACGAGGCGCAGGCCATCCTGGAATGCCTGAGCGCCGAGCTGCCCGAGGTCACCGACTGGGCCGGCACGGTGGGGGTGGGTGTGTCGGCCAGCAACGTGGAGTACTTCGACGAGCCGGCCATGGTGGTGATGCTGTGCGACCTCAGCCCCGACCAGTACCGGGTGTTCAGCGGTGTCGCCCCGCTGTCGCCCAGCGTTCGCGCCGAGGCCGCCGACGGATTTGCGGCCCACACCGCGCTGGTGCATGCCGATGGCAACACCCCCGACCTCGCCGACCTGATCCACGAGATCGCCGACCGCACGGGCAGTGGTTACCTGTTCGGTGGTCTGGCCGGCAGCCGCGGCCCTTGTGTGCAGTTCGCATTGGGCAGCGCGGGCCGTCTGGCCGGGCAGGGCGCCGCCAGCGGGGTGTTTCATGGCGGCCTGAGCGGCGTCGCCTTTTCGCGCGATGTCGACATGGTTTCCCGGGTCACGCAGGGTGCGCAGCCCATTGCGCCCGAGCACGAGGTCACCGAATCGGACGGCCACCTGGTGCTGCGGCTCGACGGCGAACCAGCGCTCGATGTGCTGCTGCGCGAACTGGAGATTTCGCTGGACCACCCCGAGCACGCGATGCCGAGGTTGCGTGCCACGCTCGTGGGCCTGACGCGCCCTGACCCCGATGGAAACGTCCGCGGGCCGAGCGACATGGCGCGCCTGCGCGGCGCCTTCGGCACCGAGGTGATCGTGCGCCACCTCATCGGACTCGATCCGGCCCGTCGCGGGGTGGCCATCGCCGATCTCGCTCCGGTCGGTACGCGGCTGGCCTTTTGCGAGCGCCACGTTCAGGCGGCGCGCGCCGATCTCGTGCGGGTGTGCGCCGAAGTGCGTGAGGAACTCGAACCCGAGCAGGTGCTGATGGGCGCGGGCGATGAAGAGCCGGATGCGGCAGCCCGTTCGCCGCGGGTCATTGCGGGCGCCATCTACGTGAGTTGCGCCGGCCGGGGTGGTCCGCATTTCGGCGGACCGAGCGCCGAACTGCAGATCGTTCGGCACGCCTTGGGCGATGTGCCGCTGGCGGGGTTCTTTGCCGGCGGCGAGATTGCACACCACCGGCTCTACGGCTACACCGGCGTGCTCACGGTCTTCACCCGCCCGGCCTGAGCGGGCGGTCCGTCAGCGGCGCTGGCGAGCGCGCTCGATCATGCGGCGTGCGTCTTCGGTGTCCAAGCCGTAGCCACTGGCAAACGCACCCAGTTCCAGGCCACTGGCCTCGAAGGCCCTCAACAAGGCGGCCTCGCGCGCGCTCCTCGCGGTGCATTCCTCCAACGCTGCCTCGGTGACGGCGTTGATGGTTTCGTCGCGGCTGCGCACCAGCGTGGCGTAGGCCTCGCGGCCCAGCCCCGAGGCCTCGAAGGCGCGCGCAATGCGCTGCTGCAGTTGCGGCCGCAGGTCTTCGGGACTGCGCTGCTGGCGACGCCGGTGCACTTCCACCAGCGCGTGGTACCGCTGGTCGGGGGCCACCGGTTCCACCGCCTGCCCGGCCAGGTCCCGGCGCGGCTGTCCCGACGCCAACGCGTTGAGGTAGCGCGTGCTGCGGGTGTGCAGGGCCAGTGCCGCCTTCAGTTCGTCGGCCTTGAGGAGCTCGGCGTGGGCGGCCATCAGGTCTTCGTAGATGCCGCGCTTGAGGGGCCGCGGTTCTTCGCCGAACACCGCGGGGTGCCACTCGGCCAGTTGCACCAGCAGCGGGTGGCGTGGTGCACTGGGGCGTGCGGGCGCTCGGGCGCGGGCGGGCCGGTCGCTGGTGGGGGTATCGCTCATGCGGATCGTGGTCGGTTCAAAGCCCGGATCATGCCAGTGTGCCGGCGCGCGTCAGCGGCGCAGGTGGGTGAAGGCCTCGAACTCCCAGCTGCGCATGGCCAGCACCAGGGTGTAGCCCTCCCGGTCCTTGTCGGCCAGTTTCTGGTCGGTCTGGTGCTGTTGCGCGAAATCCTGGGCCACGCGCTGCAGCCGCTCCAGGAACGCCGGCGCCAGGGTGCGGCTGACCGAACCGTGCACCAGCATCAGCCCCTCGCCCACGCCATCGAAACCGCCGGCGAAGTAGTCCAGCAAGGCGTGGTCGCGGAAGAAGTTCATCACCGGACCGTGCGGCCGCCAGCGAAACGTCTTGGCGAGCTTGAGCCGGTACCGGTTGAGCGGGCGCAGCTCGATGATGCCGATGCGGTCGAGCTGGGCCAGGTATTTCACGCACTCGGCTTCGCTGAGGCGGTAGGCCGCGGTGATCTGCTCCAGGGTCCACTGGCTGAGCACGCAGATGGCCACCAGCAGCAGTTTCTTGTCGGCCACCACCGCGCGTTCCTGCGCAGGCGTCAGCTCGATCACCAGGGGCTGCGCGTCGGCCACCCGCTGCGCCAGCTCGGCGAAATCGATCTTGATGGCGCGGCAGATGGCGTCGATCCGGGACAGCGACATGTCGCCCTTGGCCAGCATGCGCTTGACGCTCGACTCGGCCATGCCCATGGACCTGGCCAGGTCGGCGTAGGTCATGTGCGCGGCCTTGAGTTCGCGCTTGATGGTGTTCACGAGGTCGAGGGTGGTGCTCATGGCGTCGGTGGGTTCGGTATCGGAATTCGATACGGCAAAGCATGCTAATCGAACCCGTATCGAAAACCGCGCCCGGCTTCCCCGGGGCAGGCAGAATGCGGCACGGCACCCGAACCGGGTGCGTTTCAGACGAGGAGGAATGGGCATGAACACCACGACAGCGGCACCCACAGCGGATGCTTCAACGGCCGGCGATGGCCACAGCCAGTTCGCACTGCTTGGACAGCGGCGTTTCGCCCCGTTCTTCTGGACCCAGTTCCTGGGTGCGGCCAACGACAACCTGTTCAAGTTCGCCTTCACCGTGCTGGTCACCTACCAGCTCCAGGTGAGCTGGCTGCCGGCCGAACTGGCCGGGCTGGTGATCGGTGCGCTGTTCATCCTGCCTTTTCTGCTGTTCTCGGCCACCAGCGGGCAGCTGGCGGACAAGCTGGACAAACGATCGCTGATGGTCTTTGTGAAGCGACTCGAAATCGCGATCATGGCGCTCGCGGCCTGGGGCTTTTTCGGTCAGCACATTCCGGTGTTGTTGCTGTGCACCTTTCTCATGGGGCTTCACTCGACGCTTTTCGGCCCGGTGAAGTTCGCTTATCTGCCCCAGCACCTGAGCGAGCGCGAGCTCACCGGCGGCAATGGCCTGGTCGAAATGGGCACGTTCGTCGCCATCCTGCTGGGCAACGTGGCCGGTGGCCTGATCATCGCGGTGCCCGAGATCGGTGCACACCACGTGGGCTTCACCTGCGTGGGGCTGGCCCTGCTGGGGCGGCTGGCTTCGCACCAGGTCCCTTCCACACCGGCCACCGACCCCACCCTTCGGATCAACTGGAACCCCTTCACCGAAACCTGGCGCAACCTGAAGCTGGCGCACGGAAACACGGTGGTCTTCCGCTCGGTGCTGGGCATCAGCTGGATGTGGTTCTTCGGCGCCGTCTTCCTCAGCCTGTTTCCCGCCTTTGCGCGCGATGTGCTGCACGGTGACGAGCAGGTGGCCTCGCTGCTGCTGGTGGTTTTCTCGATCGGCATCGGCACCGGGTCGCTGTTGTGCGAGGTGCTGTCGCGCCGGCACGTGGAAATCGGCCTGGTGCCGCTGGGCGCCATCGGCATGAGCGTGTTTGCCATCGACCTGTACTTCGCCACCCGCGGGCTCCCGCCGGCCGAGGTCATGGGCATCGCCGCGTTTCTGTCCCAGCCGGCCCACGCCCGCGTGCTGGTCGATCTGGCGCTGCTGAGCCTGTTTGCCGGTCTGTACAGCGTGCCCATGTACGCACTGATCCAGATGCGCAGCCAGGCCACACACCGGGCGCGCATCATCGCCGCCAACAACATCCTCAACGCACTGTTCATGATTGCCAGCGCGGTGGTGGCGGGTCTGCTGCTCAAGATCGGCCTGACCATCCCGCAGATGTTCCTGGTGGTCGGGCTGCTCAACGCGGTGGTGGCGTTCTACAT